>NZ_BAAAKZ010000002.1:35236-460921 GCF_039528015.1 Leucobacter albus
TCGGCGACGGCCTGCACCGCCCCCGAAGCGTCGGTGTTCGCCTGTGAGAGCGCCGCGAGCACCTTCTGGTGCTCTGCGTTCTGCTGCTGCAGTGCCTGCAGCGCGGTTTCGAGCTGCGCCGCGGCCGGCGAGCCAGGTTCTGCCTGCGCGAGAAGCTGCTGCAGCTGAGTCATGGTTGCCGCGTTTGCGTCGACCAGGGCAGTCACGTCGGCGATTGAGCTGTCGATGCGCCCGCCGAGTTGGTTCAGCTGCTGCGTGACCTCTGCAACGGAGGCGTTGGCCGACGCCGCTGCGTCGGCCAAGAGCGTCGTTCCGGTGAGGTAGGCAGACGTCGCGGCGTCACCAAACGCAATAACCTGCTGCTGTGTTTCGGTGATGATCGATTGCGCCTGACCCACCGCGGTGCGCACGTCTCCGAGGGTCGCACCTACCGAGGTGAGCGTGCCACGCGCCGAGGCGAGCGAGTCGCGAGATGAGTCGATGCCGTCGCGCATCGAGGCTACGTTCTGGGCCGCCTCGTCGAGGGTTTTCGTTGTCTGGTCGAAGGCGTTGAGGGCGTCGCTGCGGGCGTTGAGCAGCCGCAGCTCGACCGAGTCTCCCGCGTCTTTCACTGCCTCCGTCGCAGCTTTCGCGACCTGTTCCTTGAACGCGCTCGTGATCTGCTTGTCAAGGGTCGACGCGCCAACGTCGGTGATCTTGGGGGCGATCGCGCTCGCCTTCTCGTTGACGTAGTACTGCAGCGCGGGCTGCGTGAACTCACCGCTTGTCATGCTCAGCAGGTCGTCGCTGAACCCCTCGGGAATGACAATCGCCGCGTAAACATCGCCGCGCTGCACCGCCTCTTTCGCGTTCGCCTCGCCCATGAATTGCCAGCCGAGTTGATCGTTGGCCTTGAGTTGCTCGACGACCTGGTCGCCGATGTTCACCGCGCCGGTGAGCTCGGACTCCGCGCCTGAGTCGAGGTTGGCGACGGCGATGTGCACGTTCGCGGTGTTTGCGTACGGGTCCCAAAAAGCGTTGATGTTGAACCACGCGTAGAGGGCAGGGGTGACGAGGATACCGATGACGATAACCCAGCTCTTGCGCACGCGGGCGAGCCGCCCAACGTCCCTTCGAAAGATCTTCCAACTTTGCCGCACCGCAACAGTGTACCCGATACCTGCACATAGGTGTGCAACTTAATTCGGCGGTGGGCGAACAGCCAGGCGCACGCCGGCTGGCGCACGCCGGCTGGCTGGCGTCAATTGGGGCACCCCGCACGGGCCGGAACGCGAGGGTGCGCCGTGGATCCGCCCCACCGCACCCTCGCGCGCGCCGCCTACTGTCGCCGCATGCGCGCCCGCATCGCGAGCGCGATGCCCGCAGCGACGGCGAGCGCCGAGGCGAGCGCGGTGACAACCCAGGTTGTTGGCGCGCTGCCACCGGTCGCAGCGATGGTCTCTCGGGTGTCGCCCCCTGCACCCGGTGCGACCGACCCGCCGCCGCTCACCGAGCCGCTTCCGCCGTCACCAGGGCCGCCCGTGCCAGGGCCGCCGTCGCCAGGGCCGCCGTCACCAGGGCCACCGTCCGCGACCTTCGCGAACTCGACCTCGACCGAGACGCGCCCCGCAACGTTTCGCAGCACGAGTTCGTCGCCCTCGATAGCGAAGCTCTCGGCTCCCACGGCCGACACCACCGCGTCGACCGCCGTGTACCCTGCGGCGGGAGCGAGCGCGAGTCGCAGCTCACCACCGAGCTCCGCGACGCCCTCGGCCGGCGTCACAGCACCATTGGTCGCACGCGCGGCGTAGCTGAATCGCACCGCCTGCTCCTCCACAGCGGTGACGCCCGCGCGCAGTGCGTCGTAGCCCGCGCGCAGCTCGGCCTCGACGGGGGCCGCAGCTCCGAGCGTCGCTCTGCCCTGTTCGATTGCTGCTGCGAGCGCACCCGTGAGCGCATTGTCGAACACCCGACCGTTTGCCGCCTCAACCTCGTTCGCCGCGAGCAGCTCGGAGGCGTATTCGACGGCCCTCGCCAGTGCGTCGATCTCCGCGCCAGCGTCGTCGGCGCCGTGCAGCGCGGCGATCTCGTCGGCGGTGAGCGCGGAATCCCACATTTTCAGGTCGTCCATGTCGAGGCCTACGCCGTAGCTTTTTCCGCCGTCGACACCGACGAGCATGTTCAACCCGCTCGTCAGGCTCCCGATCGACGCGATGCTCGTCTCCTTCACGAGCTCGCCATCCATATACGTGCTCGCCATGTTGCGCTCGCGGTCGACGGTCACGGCCATGTGGTGCCAGGAGTTCTTGTAGTTCGTGACGTCACCGGTGGCGTAGACGCCGTTCTTGTCGTCACCCACCGTGAACTCGAGCTTGCCCGTGTCCCCTCCCTGCGGCGCAAGGTTCACGCCCGAGCGGTAGTAGTTGCTCCAGTTCTTATTGCTGATGATCGCACCGTACCCGCCGACGCCCGTGACCTTCGCCCAGAAGCTCATCGTCAGGTCTTTGTCGGTGCCAAGGTCGAACTCTGGCCGCGAGCCCAGGTCGACGTAGCTGCCGGCACCGTTGCCGATGCGCACGGCCTGCCCGGCGGCACCCGTGCGGTCTGTAGCCACGTAGCTGACCGCGCCAACCGGCGCCGGCTTCGGGCTCGTGGCCGCGGCGCTCCCGGAGTCGCTGAGGTCGCCCTCGAACGCGAGACTCAGAAACTCGCCGCCCGGCACCTCTGCCCCGGCCTCTGGGTAGTCGGGGAACACGAGCGTGCCCGCGGTGCGGAACGTACCAGCAAGCGCCTCAGACTTGTTCTGGAAATCGTCGTACGCGAACACCTGCACCGCGTACGTCTTCGCGGCATCGAGCCCGCCGATGTCGAAGCCCATCGTGCTCGGGGTCATGTAGAACCGCGAATAGGCCTTGAAGTTCCCGGTGAACGCCTTCGGCTTGTTCGCCCCGAAGTCTGGCACCTGGTTCGCGGTGAACGCGACGGGGTTGCCCGCCTGGTCAGAGATCTGCACCTCGTAGTAGTTGACGAGCTCGTCATCGTTCGCCTGCTCGAACCCGATCGTCGCCGACGTCTCGGTCACGTCGCGGGCGGTCACGGCCGCGCCGTCCCACCACGGCGCGATCTTGCTGCGCTTGTCGCTCGTGTAGGTAAAGCCGGCCTTGCCCTTCGTCGTGTCGACGACCCAGGGCATGCCGAGCCAGCGCTGGTGAGTGACGTCGAAGCGGCGAATCACGGTGCTGCCGTCTTCGAGCACGGTTACGAAGTTCGCGCTCTTCTGCGGCACTCCCTTCGCGGCGTCTCCCTGGTTGCCCTCGAAGTAGCCGCCCCCGATGAAGTCCCCCGGTACATCCTGGTAGATGTAGTTCATCGACGCGTTCTCGTAGACCGTGAAGTCCTTTTGATAGATGCTCGTCTCGGGGTTCGACGAGAAGTGGGTGTGCGCGGAGCCGAGCACCGCCTGCGGGTACTGCGCGAGGATGCGCTGCAGGTCGGGGCCAGCCATGTCGTAGTCACCGTGGAACGGGCCGCCGAGTGTGGTGCCCGAGTAGCCGCTGTGGATCGACACGAAGATCGGCTTCTTCGGGTCGTAATCTGGCTTCGCCGCGATGTCGGCGAGGGTCTTCGTGAGGTACTCCTGGTACCCGGTGCGCTGCCCGGTGTAGCCAAAGGTGTGTTTGCCGTTGTAGTCGAGGCCGATGAAGTCGATGCCCTCGATCGTCGTGTGGAAGTTGCCGACGTAGTCGCTTTCGGCGCTCGGGTAGAACCAGTCTGGCGCGTTCGCGCCCGCGCGCTCGGCTCGGGCCTCGTCGAGCGTCTTCCCCATAAGGTCGGCGATGTCGTGGTTGCCCTGGGTCATGAGCACCTGCGCCTCGGGGAAGCTCTCGCGCATGACTCGCTCGACGGCGCGGTACCAGCCTGCGACCTTCTCGGAGTCGCCCTTGAGGTGGGCGGCGTACTCCGGGTCGTTCGCACCAACGACGTCGCCGTTGTTCACGATCGCCTGCGGGTCGAAGCCCTTCTGGGAGGCCCAGCCGGCGAGCTTCTCGAAGTGGGGTTTGATGCCCTCGTACGCGATCTGCTCGGAGGTCTTCTCAGCGGTCGCGGTGCCGCCGAGCTCGGTGTCAGACATCGTGATGAACTCGAGGGTAGCCGCGGCCCCGTTGTAGGCGTCGTTTGCGGCGTCGATGCGCGCCTGCGTCATCGCCTCTGCCGGCGCCGCCGCGGCCTGCGGGGTGCCGGTGCGCTCACCGTGCGGCGCCGCCTGGGCGGGGATCGCCGGGGCGAGGAGCGCGGCCGCGGTTATCGCTGCGATAGCGCTGCCGAGCAGTGCGCGGCGCGGGCCTCGGGCAAGGCACGCGGGCGCGGTCGGGGTGCTGGTGGGGTTCAACGTGAGGATCCTTTCAGGGGTGTGGCGGGCATGCGGGATCCCACCACCTGGGAGGGTGATGCGGGAGAGTGATGCGGGAGGGTGGTGCGGGCGGATGCGCGGGCGGGTGCGCGGGCGGCGTCAGGCGATGAGCCGCCTGATCCAGGAGGCCAGGCCCTCGACGGCGAACACGATCACGAGCACGCACAGCAGCAGCGCGAGCAATTCGTGTTGGTTGATGCGCGCGGCGCTCGACAGCATGTACCCGATGCCGCCGCCGCCGACGATGCCGAGCACCGTCGCAGAGCGAATGTTCGTATCGAGCAGGTAGAGCGTGTGCCCCACGAGCGCGGGCGTTGCCTGCGGAAACGTCGCCGCGGTGAAGACCTGCGTGCGCGTCGCGCCGACTGCGTGGAGGGCACGCTCAGGGCCGCGGTCGACCTCCTCGATCGAATCGGCGAATAGCTTGCCGAGCAGGCCGACGCCCCCGATGGCGAGCGCGAGCACGGCCGCGCCGGGGCCTAAGCCCGTGAGGATGATGAAGAAGAGCGCAAGCAGCAGCTCCGGCAGCCCGCGAATCACGACGAGCAGAAACCGCGAGGCGCCGCGCACGGCGGGGCTCGGGGCGACGTTTCGCGCGGAGAACACGCCGAGGATCAGTGATCCGGCGAGCGCGAGCAGCGTCGCCGCGAAGGCGATCTGCACGGTCTCCGTGAGCGCGATGGCCGTCGCCTCCCACTTCGCGGGCGGCAGCGACGGTGGCCAGAGCCGACTCGCCGCGATGCCGAGGTTCTTCCAGAAGTTCGCGAAGCTGCTCTCCTGCGTCGCCGCGAGGGCGATCGATGCCCCGAGGAGTGTCGCGGTGCCCCACAGGAGTGCCGAAGACTTCAGCCGATCAGCGGTCCACGGCACGCGACCGGCGAACGCCGCGCGACCGAACGAGTTGCCCTCCGCAGCCGCTCCGACTGCACCAGCAGCCTCGCCGGCGCCTGAGCCAGCTCCCGCGCCAGCGCCGCCCGGCAGCGCGCGGACGAGCCGGTGCGCGAGCGTGCGCCTGGCGACGGGGGCGCCGAGCAGGAACCGGCGGATGAGCGCGGAGACGATCTCGAACGCGACGCACAGCACGAAGATGATGATCGCGAACGGCAACGCCTCGCGATAGTTCAGCGTCTGCATCGCGATGCTCAGCTGATGGCCGAGCCCTGCGACGCCCACGAACCCGAGAATGACCGACACTCGCAGGTTGATGTCGGCTCGATGCAGCACGATCGCGATGAACGCCGGGAGCACCTGTGGCCAGACGGCGCCCCAGAACTCCTGAGATTTCGTCGCACCCGCAGCGCGCAGCGCGAGGCGGGGCCCCTCGGGTACCTGCTCGATCGCATCGGCGGTGAGCTTGCTGATCATGCCCACCGAGTGGATCCCGAGCGCGAGCACGCCTGCGAGCGCGCCCTGGCCGATGACCATCGCGAAGATCATCGCCATGATCGCGTCGGGTGCCGCGCGGGTGGCCACGCCGAGGAACCTGCCGAGGGCTCCGCCCCAGCGCGTCGGCGTCGTGTTGCGGGCGGCGAGGTAGGCGACGGGAATGGAGAGGATCGCCGCCATCGCGGTGCCGCAGAACACGATCGCGAGCGTGAGTGCCGAGAGCCAGAGAATTTCGGGCAGGGTCGGCCAGACGAATGGCACCGCGCGCGCGAGAAAGCTGCCCGCGTACTCGATGCCGCGGGTCACCTGCTGCCACGACAGCCCGACGCCAGACAGCGACCAGAGTGCGACGCCGAGGAGCGCGAGCAGCAGCGCCGCGGCGGTGAGCGCGTTCCGCGACGGGAGGGGCAGTTTCTCCCCCGGTCGCGCTCCGACGCGGGCGGGGGTGATCGTTGCGGTCACGCAGCTGCCCCGTTCAGGTCGAGCTGGCGAGCGGGCGGCGCGACGCTGTCGTCGCCGGCGCGCTGATAGATGGCCATGACCGCCGACTCGTCGAGCGAATGCGCTGGGGCATCGAGCACGACCTTGCCAGCCCGCAGGCCGACGACGCGGCTCCCCCAGCCGAGCGCGAGCTCGACCTGGTGCAGGCTGCAGACAACCGCGAGGCCGCGCCGCTCGGCGAGCTCCCTGATGAGCGCCATGATTTGCTGTGACGACTCGGGGTCGAGCGATGCGACGGGCTCGTCGGCGAGCAAGATCTCTGGCTGCTGCATGAGCGCGCGGGCGATCGCGACGCGCTGCTGTTGCCCGCCCGAGAGCGTGTCGGCGCGCTGAAACGCTCGCTCTTCGAGCCCGACCTCGGCGAGCAGCTCGGCAGCGCGAACCCGGAGCGCCTTAGGGTAGGCGAGCAGCCCGAGACGCGGGCCGCGAAGCTCAGACAGGGCACCTGTGAGCACGTTCTCGAGCGCCGTGCGAGGGCCGACGAGCTCGAACTGCTGAAAGATGAAGCCGACCCGGCTGCGTAGCTGCCGCAGCTCACGCCCCCGGGCCGTCGCGACGGGGGCGCCAAGCACGGAGACGCTGCCCGAGTCAGGCTGCTCGAGCCCGTTCAGGTGTCGCAACAGCGTCGACTTCCCCGAGCCAGAGAGGCCGAGCAGAACCGTCCGCTCCCCGGGGGCGATATCGAGGGTGACGTCGTCGAGCGCGACGGTGTCGCCGTAGCGCTTCGTCAGGCTGTCGAGCTGAATGGCGGCGGGATGATGCATGAGGGTTTCACTCCAGAAGCTACGCGGCGGGCGGGGGCGGGGTTCGGCCGGAGTTGGCCGAACCCCAGCGGGGTGTTACGGCTGGCACTGCGCCGCGCCGGTCTGCTCGCAGACCTTGCGCACGCTGTCATAGTAGGAGTCTTCGACGGGCACGAGCTCGTAGAAGAACGCCTTAAACGCGTCGGTGACCTCGATGCCCTCGGCCTCGATGTCGGCGAGCGTCAGGTCTTTCATGACCTCTTGCAGCTCCTGCTGCGTCTCGGAGGGGAGCTTCGTCGACATCACGATCGGTGCGCCGGGCACGGTCACGCGGTTAATGACCTCGAGGTCACCTTCGGCGAACAGGCCGTCGGCGATGCCCGTCTTCTCCACGACGGCGTCCTCGGCAAACCCTGCGTCGCACTCGACGCCCTGCGCGGTCTTCTGGGCGGAGGCGTCGTGCCCGCCGGCCATAATCGGCGTGATGTCTTTCTCGGGGTCGATGCCGGCCGCGAGAAGCTCGGCGCTCGGGTAGAGGTAGCCAGAGGTCGAGCCCGGGTCAACGAAGCAGACCTTCTTGCCCTTGAGGTCGGCAATCGAGGCGATGTCTGAGCCCTTCGGCACGACTGTGAGCGATTCGTAGCCGGGCTCCTCGCCCTGCTTCGTGACGGTCACCCCGATCGGCTCGAGCTCGGCGCCACCGTTCGTCGCCGCGACGTAGGTGAAACCCGAGAAGCTACCAATGTCGATGCGGCCGGCGATCGACGCCTCGACGAGCGCGGCGTAGTCGGTCGACTGAATGAGCTCGACCTTCTTGCCGGTCTTCGCCGCGATGTAGTCGACGAGCGGTTGGAAGGTGTTCTCGACCGACTGCTGGTCAGGGACCATACCCATAACGAGCGTGTCTGCGTCTTTCGCGAAGCCCTCGGATGCGCTCGTGCCGCCCTCCGCGGGGCCCGTCGAACAAGCGGCGAGGGTGCCCATGAGCGTGATGCCTGCGGCGAGCGCGAGCCCGCGGGTGAGTGTGTTCTTCTTCACGGTGTGCCTTTCAAAGCGAGTGGGTGTGAATCGGGGTGAGTCGGATGGAGTCTGTGGGTCGGTGGTGTGGCGGGAGCGCGGTGATCCAGTCGGTGGTGATGCCCTCAAGGCTCGCGATTGTCGCGTCTGCGAGACGATCGAGGTCGGGGCGCGGTGTTCCCACCCGCACAACGGTGCAGCCGGCGGATCGTGCTGAGCGGATCCCGACCTCGGAATCCTCGAACGCAACACAGCGTGCGGGGTGCACGCCGAGCGCGCGGGCGGCGCGGAGGTATGGCGCGGGCTCGGGCTTCGTCTTTGGCACGTCGTCTGCGGTGACGACGGTGTCGAAGGCGCCAAGGCCCGTGAGACCATCGACCGCCGTGACCCACTCGCGCGTCGAGCTCGTCACCAGCCCGAGCGGCATGCCGGCGACGCGCAGCCGGTGCAGCGTCTCGGCCGCTCCGGCGAGCCAGCGCAGCTGCCCGTCGAAGGCCGCGATAGCGCCCTCCTCGAGCAGGCGGGCAACGGTAGCGGGCGTGCCCTCGTGGCCGTGCTCCTCGACAAGGCGACGCCCAGCCTCGTCAACGGCAACACCCTCGAAGGTCGCAACGAGCTCGTCAGCGGCCTCGCCCGTGGTCGCGACAAGCGCGGCTCGGATAGCGTCGAGCCAGCTGCGCTCGCTGTCGACGAGCGTGCCGTCGAGATCGAACAGGGCTGCGCCGAGCGCGGCGCTGGTGTGCTGGAAGGTTGGCTGCTGAATCACCTGATTATTACCCCGCGTTCGGGTATGCAACTCCCAACGAGATGGTGAACGAGAGCTGAACACTGGGGGCCCAGGCGCCGCAGGGCGGGACAGCTGTGAACGGCTGTCCATCAACCCCGCCTTTCGGGCGTACCCTGGCAGCATGACGGCCGACTCCACCCGCCCCCACGCGGCGATCATGCGCGACCTGCTCGCGCGCATCGTCGACGGCGAGTTCGCCCCTGGCACGGCTCTGCCCTCGGAGTCGAAACTCAGCCTGCACTACGGGGCCGCCCGCGGCACGGTGCGCAACGCGCTCGCAGCCCTCGAGGGGCGCGGCCTCGTTACCCCGGTGCAGGGGTCGGGCTGGCTCGTTCGCTCGAGCAGACAGAACCAGTCGTTCGCCGAGCTTCGATCGTTCGCGCAGTGGGCGCGAGGCAAGGGCATGGAGCCTGGCGGCCTCGTGCACCTCGCGGCGTTCGGCGAGGCTTCCCAGAGCGAGGCGCGCAGCCTCCGCGTGGCTGCGGGTTCGCGCGTGATCCGGGTGACGCGCACACGCTCGCTCGACGGCCGCACCGTTATGCTCGAGCGCACCTGCTACCCGGAGTGGATCGCAGACAGGGTTGCCAGCATTCCCGACGATGAGGCTTCCGTCGTCGAGACGCTGCGCACGCAGTTCGGCGTCATCACCGCCCACGCCGAGCACTCAATCGACGCAATCCCCGCGTCAAGCTCTGACGCCGAGCTCCTCGGAATTCGCCGCTCCAGCCCGCTCCTCCGGGTGCGGCGCGTGAGCTTCACGCGCGGCGGCGCACCAATCGAGTTCGGTGAAGACCGCTACCTGCCAGACACGGTCACGTTTCAGGTCGCGACCTCGAGCGACAGCAACGCGCTGAACCGCGCCGAGTTTCTGCGGTAGCGGGCGGACGCTCCCGTCGCGGCGCTCACGGCCCTCGCAGCCGCCCAGGTACACTGCCTCAGAAAGGAAGGTGCCCGTGATCAGCTCCTCCGACGCGCTCTCGCTTTACGTCGCTACCCACATCGCCCGCGCGAACGACGCGCACCGGTCTAACGAGCTCGCCTGGTTTCGCACCGGCGCCCCGCACGAGGAGCTCAACGGCGTGCTCTATGCGACGGCGGCGGCCGTTGGCGACGCTGTAGTCGAATTCGCGGGAGTCGCGGCGCTCTGGCACTCGTGGCCCGAGCGGCCTGAATTCGACATCGAGGCGCAGCTTCGCGCCCGGGGCTTCAGCTTCGTCGAGGAGGAACCGGTGATGGTGATGTCGCTCGCGCGCTCCGCAGCTGCCTCGGTCACCGAGTCCGCTGGCCCCGCGTGCATCCGCCGCGTCGAGACCGCACCTGATCTAGCCGCGTGGGAGGAGATTTGGTCAGGCGAGGAGTCGAACCCCGCAACGCTCAGCGCACTTGCCGCTGCGGGGCTTGGCAGCGATCGAACGGTCCACCACCTCCTCGCCGAAATCGACGGCGTCGCCGTAGGGTGCGGCGCGGCCGTGGTGACCGGGGCGGCGCTCGCAGTCGAACACATCGTCACCTCGCCGTCGCACCGCAGGCGGGGCATCGGCAGTCAGCTCACCGCCGCGGCGCTCGCTGTGGGGCGCCAGCTTGGTGCCGACCACGCGATCCTCACCGCGTCGCCCGACGGCGAGCGACTCTACGAGCGCCTCGGCTTCGTTCGACGCGAGCAGGTACGCCGGTTCGCGCCACCCGAAGTTGGCTAGCAAAGGCTACGCTCTGGCCACGAGAGCGCGCCCGGCCAGGTCAGCAGCGCGGCCCACCCACGTTCGCTTGCTGAACGGTCTCCCAGGCGAGGCTTCTTTATGATTATCGTTATGCAAAAGCATTACGATAATCATAAAGAAGCCTCGCCTCGCATTGCCCGAACCCACGCGAGCGTCACCGCCGCGGCGCTCACCACACTCGGGGCGATCGGCTCAGCCACCCTCGCCATCACGGGGCTGAACGCCGCAACCCAAGAACTTTCGGCCGGGCGGATCAGCGCCGCAATCCCACTCGATAACGGCGCGCTCGACACGATGTCGCGCACTTGGGAGGGCGACATCGACTCGGTCACCGGCGGCTTCGCCGACGTCACCGTCAACGGCGCCCCATCGCACCTCATCGAAGCGTTTCGCATGGCCTCGCTCACCGACTCCGCGACAGTGACGATCGTCGCACTGCTCGCGCTCATCGCGGCAGTGGCGCTGTTCGCGGGCAAGCTACGGTGGAACACCCTCGCCAGCCTCACCATCGCGGGCGGCACCACGCTCGCCGTCGGATCCTTCGCAGCCCAGTCGCTCGCAACCACGGCCGCCGAAGAGCTGTCGATCTGGCTCTACGCGGGGAATTCGCCCTGGCTCGAACCCGGATTCCTGGCAGGCATCAACTTCATTCCGGTCACTGTAGGGCTCGGCGCGACTGCACTGGGAATCGCACTGCGCACCACTGGCAAGCTCGCCACCGAAGCCGACGGAGTCGTGTAGTGAGCGAGACGAAAATTCGTGTCACACTCTCCGAGGCCCTCGAGGCCCGCGGCATGACCCTAACCGAACTCTCCCAGCTCGTCGGCGTCTCCGTCGTGAACCTTTCGCTCCTGAAAAACAATCACGCGAAGGCGGTGCGCTTCACGACGCTCGACGCGATCTGCGAGGCGCTGGGCTGCCTCCCGGGCGACATCCTCACTCGCGACTAGGCCCCCGGCGCCGGGCCCGGATCTCGCAGCCCGGCCCCGGCCGCTGCGAGCGCCTCCTCGAGAATGCGCACGGCCTTGGGTCCAACGCCGTGCAGCGCGAGCAGTTCGGCGCGGGAGAATCCCGCGACCTCCGCGAGGGTGGTGGCGCCGAGCTGCAGCAGCGCGGAGGTTGCGGGCCTGCCGATCTTCGGCAGGTCGCCCACCCGCTCGGGCACATCCCTGGTTGACATGCGCCCAGCTTAGTCACCGCAGGCGAAGCATTACACAAAATTACATACCCATACCCCCTAGGGGTATATGCTACCGAAAGACCCGGATCCACCGGCACATTCTTAGGAGCACTCACCATGTCCTCGCAGACAGCACAATCACCCGCACAGAGGTGGCTCGGGCTCGCGCTCATCGCCACTGCCCAGTTCATCGTCATCATGGACACGTCAATCGTTGGCGTCGCCCTCCCCGACATGCAGCGCGACCTCGGCTTCACCCCCGAGTCACTGTCGTGGGTCTTCAACGCCTACGTCGTCGCCTTCGGCGGGCTACTGCTGCTCGGCGGGCGCCTCTCCGACGCGTTCGGGGCGAGAAAGATCTTCACCCTCGGCTGGATCATCTTGATCGCCGGGTCAGCTGTCGCGGGCGCGGCAGGGTCGGTCGGCGCCGAAATCGCCGGGCGCGCGATCCAGGGCGCGGGCTCGGCCCTCATCGCGCCGGCTGCCCTGACGCTCCTCATGATGCTCTTCGGCGGCACCTCCGACCTCCCGAAGGCCTTCGCCATCTACGGGGCGGCCGCCCCAATCGGCGGCGCCGCCGGCGTCTTCATCGGCGGCGTGCTCACCGAATACACGAGCTGGCCCTGGGTGTTCTACGCCACGATCCCCGTCGCCCTCATCGTGCTCGCGTTCACCGCGACCGCGCTGCCGCGCACGACGCGCGGCGCGAAGGGTTCCATCGATGTCGCGGGCGCCGTCACCGCCACGGCCGGCCTCGCGGCCCTCGTCTACGGCGTCGTCACCGCCCCCGAGGTCGGCTGGCTCACCGCGACGACGATTGGCGCACTCGGCGTCGGGGCGGCGCTCCTCATTGCGTTCTTCGTCATCCAGTCGCGCAGCAAGAATCCGCTACTCAGGCTCGGGCTGCTGCGCGCGCCGCTACTCGGAGCGGCAAACGGCGCCCAGCTCGTGCTCGGCGGCGCCTGGGTCTCGATGTGGTTCTTCCTCAATCTCTACCTGCAGCAGGTGCTCGGCGCATCAGCCTTCGCAGCGGGCGCTGCCCTGCTGCCGATGACCGGCCTCGTCGTCATCGTGATGATCACCCTCGCGCCGCGGCTGCAGGCCAGGTTCGGCGCGAAGCCACTCATCATCGTCGGTCTGCTCATTCTCGCCGCGGGCCTGCTCTGGATGTCGTTCGCTCGGGCCGACGGCAGCTACGCGGTCGACGTGCTCCCCGCCTCGCTGCTCTCGGCACTCGGCATGTCACTCACATTCGTCCCGTCGCTCGGCACGGCCATCAACGCCGCTCCCCCGGCAGAGACCGGCGTCGCCTCGGGCCTTGTGAGCACGAGCTACCAGATTGGCTCGGCGCTCACCCTCGCGATCCTCACCGCGGTCGCGTACGGGGTCGCGGGCGTCGAGCCGTCGAAGCTCGAGCTCACGGCCGGGTACTCGGCCGCGTTCGTCGGCGCAGCAATCCTCGCCGCCGCGGGTGCCGCGGTCACCGCCGTCGCAATGAAGCCCTCGGGCGTCACGACGGCGCAGTAATTCGAACTGCGCGCGGCTTCCAGCGGCGCGGCAACGCGAACGGCGCGATGAGCGCGTGGGGTGGATCGGCGACTCCGATCCACCCCGCCAGCCCACCCGCCGGTCCGCTCCACCGATCCGCCCGCGCGCCCGCGCATACAGCAAGACCGGCTCCGCACTCACTGTGCGAAACCGGTCTTGCTGCGCGCTCGGCCTAGGATTTCACGAGGCGCGCGATCGCATCGCTCGCCTCCTTGAGCTTCTCCTGCGCCTCTGGCCCGTCCTTGCGCGCCGCATCGATGACACAGTGCGAGAGGTGGTCATCGAGCAGCCCGAGCCCCACCGCCTGCAGCGCGCTCGTCAGTGCACTGATCTGGGTGAGAATGTCGATGCAGTACTTCTCTTCGTCGACCATGCGCGAGATGCCACGCGCCTGCCCCTCAATGCGCTTCAGGCGCTTGAGGTACTTGTCTTTGTCGCTCATGTAGCCGTGGGTTCCCTCATGCGAGGCGGGTGTGCTGGTCATGTCATTTCCTTACACGCTCGGGGACGACGGAGATCATTCACCCACAGCATACCCCCAGAGGGTATAAAATGCGGCTGCGTTCGCTCCCAGCATGCGCGGCTCGGCCTGGGCCAGGCCCGACAGAAGCAGCGGCACCGGCACCGGCACGGGCACCGATCCCGGCGCGTCAGAGTGCGGCCCGCTCGCTCCGATACGTCTCGAGCAGCCGCAGCCAGACCTCGCTCATCGTGGGGTATGACGGCACCGCGTGCCAGAGCCGGTCGAGCGGCACCTCGCCGACGATCGCGACGGTCGCCGAGTGCACCAACTCCGCGACGTCCTGGCCGACAAACGTCGCGCCGACGAGCACGCCGCGTGCCTCGTCGATCACGAGCTTCGCGCGCCCGGCGTAGCCGTCGGCGTGCAGCGCCGCCCCCGCGACCTTGCCGAGGTCGTACTCGACTGTCGACACTTCGGCATCGGCCTCGCGCGCCTGGCGCTCGGTGAGCCCAACCGCCGCCACCTCGGGGTCACTAAAGATGACGCGCGGCACCGCGGCATGATCCGCCGTCGCGACGTGCCTCCCCCAAGCCGCGTCGTGCACGGGCGCCCCCCGCAGCCTGGCCGCGATGGCCTCGCCAGCCGCGCGCGCCTGATACTTGCCCTGGTGCGTGAGCAGCGAGCGGCCGTTCACGTCGCCGACGGCGTACAGCCAGTCGGCGCCGTCGACCCGCATCGTGTCGTCGACCGGCAGCTTCGGGTCGATGCCGAGCCCCTCGAGGCCGAGCCCCAAGATCGCGGGCTTTCTGCCGGTCGCGACCAGCATTTCCGACGCGTGCAGCGTGTCGCCGCTATCCAGTGTCACGGCGACGTTGCCGTCGCCACCCCGATCGACTCGGGTCAGCGAGACGCCGATGCGCACGTCGACGCCCTCTGCGGCGAGCGCATTGGCGACGAGCTCCCCCGCAAACGGCTCCTCGCGCCCGAGGAGCGAGCCGCGCGACAGCACGGTGATACGGCTGCCGAGCGCGGCGAAAGCGAAAGCCATCTCGACACCCGCGACGCCGCCGCCGAGAATAATCAGGCTCTGCGGCACGTGATCGGCCGACGTGATTTCCCGCGTTCCCCACGGGCGGGCCTCGGCGAGCCCTGGGATCTGCGGCACGACGGCCACCGACCCCGTTGCCAGGGCAACGGCCCGCGCGGAGTAGTTGCGCCCGTCAACCGAGACCCTCCCCGCACCGGTGAGCGTTCCGAAGCCGCGAATGAGGTCGATGCCCGCAGCAGCAAGCCACTCAACCTGCCCGTCGTCTCGCCAGTCGCTCACGAACTCGTCGCGCCGCGCGAGCACCGCGCCAGCCTCGATGTCGCCGGTGATCGCCTCGCGCGCGCCGGGCAGGCGCTTCGCCGCGCGGATCGCGTTGCCGCTGCGCAGCAACGCCTTCGAGGGCATGCAGGCCCAGTACGAGCACTCGCCGCCGACAAGCTCTGACTCCACGATCGCGACTCGGGCGCCCTGCTTGGTGGCGTAGTCGGCGACGTTCTCGCCGACGGGCCCGCCGCCGATGACGATGAGGTCGTAGTCGGTCGTGGTGCTCGCTGCGCTGGCCGTGCTGGTGTTACTGGCTGTGCTGGTGTTACTGGCCGTGCTGCTCATGGGCTCCCCTCCCCGTGACACGGTTCGGGCAGAAGACCCGAACCCTGACGCCAGTCTCGCGCAGCACACACAAAAGAGCCTGTGTATCCACAGGCTCTTTTGGTGGGGCGCCTATGCCATGTTTGCGGCGTACTTTGCGGGGTCGGAGTCGAAGGCCGGCCCGCACCCTGCGCAGCAGAAGTAATAGCGCTCGCCCTCGAAGTCGCGGAACAGGCCCGCCGCGACGGCCTTCTCCTTGTCGACCGGGCTACCGACCATCACGGGGCAGGTCGTCATATCGGCGGCTGTGTCCGCTCCGGCTCCGCCGAGCAGATCTGCCCGACCACCCGCGTCGATGCTTCCGCCGGTGTTCGCGGCCTTTGCGCCGCCTCCGCAACAGCTCGACGCTGCCTCTGGCTGTTCAGTCATGCGTGGTGATCCCTTCGTGTGATTCTTGATGTGGGTGGGTGAGCCTGGGTGGGGCGGTCAGCGCGCGACGCTTTTGAAGCCGCGCAGGCGCAGGCTGTTGCCGACGACGAACACGCTCGAGAGCGCCATCGCCGCGCCGGCGAGCATCGGGTTGAGCATGCCGAGGGCCGCGACTGGGATGGCCGCAACGTTGTAGGCGAAGGCCCAGAACAGGTTGGTTTTGATCGTGCTGAGGGTCTTGCGCGACAGCCTGATCGCGTCGACGGCGCTGCGTAGGTCGCCCCGCACGAGCGTGATATCCGATGCCTCGATCGCGACGTCGGCTCCCGTGCCCATCGCGAGGCCAAGGTCGGCCTGCGCGAGCGCGGGTGCGTCGTTCACGCCGTCACCGATCATCGCGACGACCTTGCCCTCGCGCTGCAGCCGCACGACTACGTCGACCTTGTCCTTCGGCAGCACCTCGGCGATGACCTCGTCGATGCCAACCTCGGCGGCGATGTGGCGGGCGACCGCCTCGTTGTCGCCGGTGAGCAGCACGGGTGACAGCCCGAGGGCTTTGAGCTCTCGGATCGCCTCGACGCTCGTGTCTTTCACGGTGTCTGCGACGACGAGGATGCCGCGGGCCTGGCCGTCCCAGCCGACGGCGACGACGGTCTTGCCCTCGCCCTCGGCGCGCGCCTTCGTTGCGGCGAGTTCCGGGCTGAGTGAAAGCGACCACTCGGCGAGCAGCGATTCGCGCCCGACGAGCACCGCGTGCCCGTCGACGACGCCCTGCACACCCTTACCCTCGATGTTCGCGAACCCCTCGACGGTAGGCAGCGCGCCGACCTCCTGGGTCGCGCCCTTCGCGATGGCCTGGGCGATCGGGTGTTCGGAGGCGTCTTCGAGGGCTCCGGCGAGCCGGAGCAGCTCCGCGCGATCCGCCCCCTGCTCGAGCACGACGTCGACGAGGGTCATCTTGCCGGTCGTGACCGTGCCGGTCTTGTCGAGCACGACGGTGTCGACCTTGCGCGTCGACTCGAGCACCTCGGGCCCCTTGATGAGCACGCCCATCTGAGCGCCGCGGCCGGTGCCGACGAGGAGCGCGGTCGGGGTTGCGAGCCCGAGGGCGCACGGGCACGCGATGACGAGCACGGCGACCGCCGCGGTGAACGCCGCGGAGACGGGGAAGCCCGCCCCGAGCCAGCCGCCGAGCGTGACTGCCGCTACGACGATGACGATCGGCACGAAGATGCCGGAGATGCGGTCGGCGAGGCGCTGCACCTCGGCCTTGCCCGTCTGCGCGTCCTCGACGAGCTTCGCCATCTGCGCGAGCTGCGTGTCGGAGCCGATGCGCGTTGCCCGCACGACCAGGCGGCCGCCGACGTTTGTCGTCGCCCCGGTGACGGTGTCGCCCTCGGCGACCTCGACAGGCACGGCCTCACCGGTGAGCATGGAGGCGTCGACGGCACTCGTGCCCGAGACGACCACACCATCGGTTGCGATCTTCTCGCCGGGGCGCACGATGAACTCGTCGCCGACCGCGAGATCCTCAACCGCGATCTTCGTCTCGACGCCGCCGCGCAGCACCGCGACCTCCTTCGCCCCGAGTTCGAGCAGCGCCCGAAGCGCGGCGCCCGCCTGCTTCTTCGAGCGCTTCTCGAAGTAGCGGCCCGCGAGAATGAACATCGTCACGCCGGCCCCGACCTCGAGGTAGATGTTCGCCGCACCGTCAGACGGGGCGAGCGTGAACTCGAAGGGATGCGTCATGCCTGGCACGCCAGCGGTGCCGAGGAAGAGCGCGTACAGCGACCACAGGAACGCCGCAGAGGTGCCCATCGAAATGAGCGTGTCCATCGTCGCGGCGCCGTGCTTGAGGTTCACCCAGGCGGCCTTGTGGAACGGCCAGGCCGCCCACACGATGACCGGGGCGGCGAGCGCGAGCGATGCCCACTGCCAGTACGTGAACTGGAGAGCTGGGATCATCGCCATCGCGATGACGGGAACGGTGAGAATCACTGACCCGATGAGGCGGTGCCTGAGCGAAACGAGCTCGGCGTCCTCTTGCTCGCCCTCGCCGCCGGCCGCGCCTGGCTTCGCGCGCTTGGGCTCGGGAAGTGCGGCCGAGTAGCCGGTCTTCTCGACCTCGGCGATGAGCAGCGCGGGGTCGTAACCGTCGGGCACGGTGACCTTTGCCTTCTCCGTCGCGTAGTTCACGGTCGCGACGACGCCGTCGAGCTTATTGAGCTTCTTCTCAATACGGTTCGCGCACGAGGCACACGTCATACCGCCGATTTCGAGTTCGACGCCGGTGTGTGCGCCGGGAAGCGCTGCTGTGCTCATTTCGTGTTCCTTCGTTTCTGCTCTAGTTCATCGCCGCGTCAGGCGGCGGATCAGGGCGAGCCCAGTGACCGCTGCGCGGTGTCGGGCCGCTGCGCGGCTTCGGACTACTCGGGGTGTTCGCCAGGCTCGTTGACTGCGTGCGTCTCCCCACTCGCGACCCAGTCGGCGACGAAGCTCGCTGGCACGATTACGCTCGCCAGCCCGTACGATGCGCCGAAGGCGACGACGAGGCCCGCCCCGTAGAGGGCGAGCTTGGCTCCCGCGTTCATGCCGAACGCACCGCCGCGTAGCCAGCCTCCTCGACCGCGGCGAGTACCGCTGCCTCTTTGACGGTGTCGTCACCGGTTACCGAGAGCTTGCCGGTTGCGGCGCTGACCTGAATGTCAGAGACGCCGGCGATCTCGCTCACCTCTTCGCGAATCGACATCTCGCAGTGCGAGCAGGTCATTCCGGTTACCTGGTACTCGGTCGTAGCCATAGCGCGTTCCTCTCAGTTCGTCATACCCCATCCGGGTATCTTCAACACTGCAACCATATACCCCCCAGGGGTACCGCGCAACCCGTGCTGCTGAAGTTTTTCCGGCGCTAAGTAACCGTGCACCCAACCAGAGACGAACGCACCGTGACCACTTCCTGAAGACTTTCGGTCGAACTGGCGAGGCTGTTGTATTGACAACTTGCGCAGGGAAAACTCGATGAGCGGGCGGCTACCGAGCCGGCCCGACCGACCACCAGGAGACACACGTGAAGCACACCCCCATCGCGGCCACGGCAGCCGCTCTGCTCCTCGGGGCCACCGGCCTCGGCGTCGCAGCCGCTCCCGCGGGCGCCACCCCGATCACCGCCGAAGCACCCGCAACCGCCACGCCAGCTACCGCGACCGCAAAGACCCCCAAGACCCTGGTTGTCGGGGTTGACGGCGCCTCATTCGATGTGATGGCCGAGAGCCTCACGCCCACGGTGAGCGCGCTCCGCGCCGGCGGCCTCACCGCAACGAGTAACCTGCCTGGAGGCCCCATGTCTCCGACGGTGTCGGGCCCCGGCTGGTCGACCATTGCAACGGGAGTCTGGGCACCGAAGCACCGGGTCACCGATAACAACTTCTCAAACCCGAACTACTCCCAGTACCCCGACTACCTCACTCGAGTCGAACAGCAGCTGCCCGACCGCACGACCTCGGTCATTGGCACCTGGGCTCCGATCTCGACCACCATCTTCGGGCCGGCAGTCGACAGCCGCGCCCGCTTCGGCAACGACACCCTCACCACGCAGAACGTCGTGAGCGCGCTCCAGGCGCCCGCGACCGACGACGTCTTCGTACACCTCGACGAGGTCGACGGCGCAGGCCATTCCTCGGGCTCGAGTTCCGAGGCATACCGCAACGCGCTGCAGAAGGCCGACGGGCAGATCGGTGAGATGGTGAACGCCATCAAGCAGCGCCCGACCTACCAGGCAGAAGACTGGCTCATCGTCGTGACCTCAGATCACGGCCACACCCCCACCGGTGGTCACGGCGGTTCGACGAAGCTCGAACGCAAGACCTTCGTCGCGGCCAACGGCAGCGCGTTTGCCCCCGGCACAGAACGCCACGACGTGAAGGTCACCGACATCGCGCCGACAGTGCTCGCACACCTCGGGCTCGCTAACGCCCCCGAGTGGGATCTCGACGGCTCCGTGATCAACGACATCGTGCCCGACGACTTCGACTCCCTCCGCCCGCAGCTCAAGCAGGCCGCTCAGGAAAAGGGGCCCGAGGGTCTGCTCGGCTGGACGACGACCGCACCAACGGGCTGGAGCATCGACAACTCGCGGATGCCGTCGGGTGGGGCCCCCGAGTTCAGCGGCTGGAGCTTCATGACCGATGACTTCTTTTCGAATGTCGAGCTCGGCCAGTTCCGCGAGAACAACGTGTACTCGCGTAACGTCTTCGCGGTCGCCGATTCCGACGAGTGGGCAGACGTCAGCCCGCGCGGCGGAAACATGTTTGATTCGACGCTGAAGAGCCCGGCATACGAGCTCAATGGCAACCCTCAGCTCGAGGTCTCCTTTGTCTCGGATTACGCCGTCGACGGCCCCCAGAAGGCAGCGGTCTGGGTCGCGTTCGACGAGACCTCGGGCATCGAACCGTTCAACCTGGTCTCCTACCCCGACGCCGGCACCAGGCAGAACCCCGTCAACAAGATCGAACGCTTCACTCTCGACCTGCCCCGAAACGCTGCCGGCGAGCTCCCGACGACGGCCAGCCTGCACTTCGAGTACGCGGGCAACAACTCCGCGTTCTGGGCCGTCGATCAGGTGCGCGTCAGCCAGGGCGAGGCACCCGCGGCCCCCGCCAACTTCGCCCTCTCCGCGGGCTCGGTCGCCGCGGGTTCGTCGATCACCCTCACCGGCACCGGCTTCGGCGCGGCCGAAGAGCTCCGCTTCGAACTGCGGTCAGCCCCGCAGCCGCTCGGCGCAGCCACCGCCGACGCTGCCGGCGCTATCTCGACCGAGCTCACGATTCCGGCTGGCGCCGAGGGGGGCGAACACACGGTCGTCGTAATCCGTGCCGACGGCAGCGAGCTGAGTAAGCCGCTCACCGTCACTGCCGCACCCGGCACCGGGGGCGAAACCCCCGGCACGGGCACGGAAACTCCCGGCAACGGCAACGGCACCGGCACCGGCACCGGCACCGGCACCGGCAACGGTTCTCCTGCTGGCTCCAACTCCGGCGACGCTGGCTCGGGTGCTGGCGGCGCGCCGGCCCTCGCCGCAACTGGCGGCCGCCTCCCAGCAATCGCGCTTGTGGCGACCGCGGTCATCGGCGCGGGAGCTTACCTGGTTGTGCGTCGTCGGGGCGCAGCGACTCCCGAGTAAGCTCGCCGAGCCACTTGGTGGTGGTGCTGCCCCTTCCATGACGTGGCAGCACCACCACCGAGCCGCAGGCGCTTGTTTTTCGGGCCCCGTGCCGCGGCATACAGTTGCTCTCAGGGCGGTTCGCAGTAGCATGGTGGCGAACGTCGGTTCGATCCAATGGCGGGTCAGCGGAGGGGGAGATTGTTGGAGATTCGTACACTCGAGTCAAAACGGGTGCGTGAGGCGGCCCGTGTGCTCGCCGAAGCCTTCACCGACGAACCGCTCATCACCCAGATGGTGCCGCTCGGCACGCTGCACCGGCAGCGCAAAATTGCCGACTACTTTGTCTGGAATATGCGCCACACCGGGCTGCGCACGGTCGACGTTGCGGTCGATCCGCACCACGAAACAATTGTCGGCGTGGCGCTCTGGCGCCCGCCCGGGCACGTCTCGCGTTGGCTCCCCGGCCTCCCAGCCAAGCCAGGGGTGCTGCGCGGCGTCGGGCTGCGCGGTCTGAGAGTGCTCGAGGCTCACACCGCCGCGGTGGCCGATCTGCACCCAGACGAGCCGCACTGGCACCTCATTGGCGTTGGCACGTCGCGGCGCCACTCCCCCGGCACCCCGGCTACACCGGTCCCCGAGGTCGAGGCCGCGCTCATCGCGCACCGACTGCGCGAGATCGACGGCACTGGCTGCCTCGCCTCGCTCGAGGCGCGCACGCCCGAGCACGTCGAGCGCTACGTTGATTTCGGGTTCGCACCGCACTGCACGCTCGACGGTGCCGCCGTCGGCACCGCGATGATGTGGCGCGCACCCGCCGCTCGCCTCGCCGCGTAACCTCCGCACCGCTTCAAAGGACGATAGCCATGACTGGCACCACCCCGCGCGGCTTCGCGCTGATCAACGCACACCTCATCACGAACTCCGATCTGCACGCCGGCGCGACCGCACTGCTCGTCGAGCACTGTCGCATCGCCGCGATCGGTGACGACACCGAGATCGCCGCGGTCGCCGCCGCCGCTGGGTGGCCGGTGCGCGATGTCGGCGGCGCGTCAGTCACTCCCGGCCTGTTTGATTCGCACACGCACCCGCACTGGGCAGCCGACGTCACGCGCGGGGTCGATCTCGGGGGTCTGACCACGGTTGAGCAGTTGCAAGAGGCCGTTGCCGCCTACGCCGCCACGCTCGGGCCCGGCGAGTGGGTGCTCGCCTGGAACCTCGAGTTCGAACCCTTCGAGCAGGCAGGCGTTCGCGGCGACCTGTTCGACGAGGCGGCCGCCGGGCGGCCGTTCGCGGCGATGTTCTATGACCTGCACTCGGGGCTTGCGAACGCGGCGGCCCTCGCCGCCGCGGGCGTGAGCGCTCCCCCGGTCTTCGATGACCTCTCGGAGGTCGTCGTCGACGGCGAAGGCGAGATGACGGGAGAGCTGCGCGAACCGAGCGCCTACAAGCTCGTGTTCGACGCTGTGCCCGCCCGGTCGCACGACGCCGAGCGAGACGCGCTGCGCGACATGTTCCGCACGCTCGCAGCTGCCGGCCTCACCGGCGGCGCGATTATGGACGGGAAGCAGGCCACCGTCGACCTCATCGAGGAGCTCGAGGAGCGCGGCGAGCTCGACCAGCGGCTCGTCGTGCACCACTGGCACGCCGTCACCGACGACGATACCGCCGTGGCGGCCGTCATCGCGGCCAAGGGGCGCGCGGGGAGGCTGTGGGAGGCAGACGGCATCAAGCTGTTCAGCGATGGCGTGATCGACACCGGCACGGCCTGGCTCCACTCACCCGATTCGTGCGGCGACGGCACGCACGCATTCTGGCCAGACTGGGGCCGCTACCGCGAGGTCGTGCGCGCTTACCACGATGCCGGCATGATCATCGCGACGCACGCGGTGGGCGATTTCGCCGTGAACCGGGTGCTCGACGTCTACGCCGAGCTGCCAGAGCGGGCCGATGGCCGCGCCCACTCGATCGAGCACCTCGAGGTGCTCGCTGACGAAGATCTCGTGAAGCTCACCGGCTCGGGCGTCACCGCGTCGATGCAGCCGCTGCACATGCAGTGGCGCGCTGCCGACGACAGCGACAACTGGGCCACGCGGCTCGGCTCACGGGCGGCGACCGGGTACCGAGTGCGCGACGTGTTGAACACCGGCACCAGGGTCACGCTCGGCTCCGATTGGCCGGTTGCGCACTACGATCCACGCATTGGCATGGCGTGGGCGCGCGGTCGCAGCACCCCGGGCGTCGCCGGCGCGCCGGTCTTCGAGCCAGAGCAGCGGCTCACCGGCGAGGAGGCCCTGCTTGCCTACACGCTGTGGCCTGCACTCGCGCGCGGGCACTCCGATCGCGGCGTGCTCGCGCCCGGCGCGCTCGCCGACCTCACTGTCTGGGCTGCCGACCCCATCGCGGCCACCCCCGACGAGCTCCCGACTATTGCGATCGCAGCGACCATCGTTGACGGCCGCTTCGTGCACGACGCACTCTAGCGCTGCTGCCTGCGCTGGGCCGGCTACCCCGGCTCGGTCACCCGGCCCGCGCCACCCGGCCCGCGCCACCCGGCTCGCGCCTGCGCTCCGTAGCAATTCTGCCGCCAATCGCCCCAAACCATCCTCACCAGCCCTATCAACGGCAGATCCACGATCTACTGCAGCCCGCAACGGCGCTGCAGGCAACTGTTTCGCGGGGCGGTTGCCTAGTTCCAGTAGACCAATTTGGCCGGGTTCCGCATCACCCAGATCACGTCGAGGGCATGGCGGGCATCAATCCCGAAAGACACCACGGCAAGCGAGCTGCCGTCTGCTCCCGCTGCGCGCACCCCAGGCGCGCCGTTCACACTGCGAAGCTCGAACTGCACATCTGGCTGACGTACCAACACGCTGCAAAGAGCTTGGGCACAGTCGGTCGCGCCATGAACAACCGAAGAGGGCGCGCTGACCCGACCACCGCTATCCACGACGAGTGCGACTTTCGGGTCGAGCACCGCTACCAACCTCGAGACATCTCCAGTCTCCCAGGCGGCGGTGAAGGCCCTGACGGCCTCTTTGAGGTCACGCGCCGACACTTCGGAGCGGCGCGATGAATGAGTGCGTGCACGCGCAGAGGCTGCCAGCTGTCTGCAGGCCGCAGGGCTCCGGCCAACAACTGCAGCGATCTCTTTGAAAGTGAACTGGAGACTATCGTGCAACACAAAAACCACTCGCTCCGCTGGCGTCATGGTTTCGAGCACAACCAGAAGGGCCATCGAAACCGCCTCGGCAACCTCGATTCTGTCAGAGGGGTCGCTCTGCGGCGTTGCTCCGTGACTCGTCCAGACCCCGGCAGGAGCCGGCTCAGGTAACCACTCACCGACATAGCGTTCCCGTCGCGCCCGCGCGCTTGTCAGCATGTCTAGGCAGATTCGTCCAACAACCTTCAAGAGCCACGCCCGCGGTGATACGACCTCCGCTCGCTCGAGGCCACTCAGTCTCAACCAACGGACGTAGGCCTCCTGCGTCGCGTCTTCGGCGTCGGCAAGCGACCCGAGCATTCGGTAACTCATTGCGAGCAATAACTGACGGTGCGCGATTGCCGGTTCGACACCCGTCTTGTTAGCCACCGTCTCGTGCCGTTGCAGGCTCATGAGTACCTCCGGTCTAGTGGCAGACACCGACTCCGAGTTCTTAGGGAAACGATCTGAACACAGCCGCGAGTGCGCCTGCCAGCCTGCCTCTCGCTACGAAAGACGAAGCAGCCCCTACAAGTGTGAGTTTTGAGCCCCATCGTTTGCAAGACCTCACGCTACGCCGGGCTACGTCGTCATCTCTCATGCCGGCACAGCTCGGCCCACGCAGCCCTCAACCGTCAGGAGTACCGTATGTCAACCCACGCGTATTTTTTCAATCTCTTCGAGGTCGCGCCTGAGCAGGAGCGAACTTTACTCACGCTTCTGCGTACAGGAATCGCGACGACGATTTCTCAGCGACCTGGTTTCGTATCTGGGCAAATCCTTGAGAGCAGCGACCGCACCCGAGTCGTTGTGGCCGTAGTGTGGGAGACGGCAGAGGCTGCGCGCGCGACTCAGCATGACCCTGCAGTTGCCGAGACAGTGAGGCAGGCTGCGACCATCGCGCGCGCGCAACCGGGCATATTCAGCCTTGTCGAGGCTTTCGAGCTATGACCACACCGCCGGTCACGCAGCGACCGGGCAGTGACCGGGTCACACATGCTGTCGCGAAGTTCCTCGACGACCGGACGAAGATTGCCGCGGGCGTCAGAGCCCTCGGGCGCAAGGCGTTCCCTGATCATTGGTCGTTTATGCTTGGCGAAATCGCACTGTACAGCTTCGTTGTGCTGCTGTTGACGGGCACCTTCCTCGCGCTGTTCTTTCAAGCGTCGATGGTCGAAGAGGTGTACTCAGGGCCCTATGTCCCACTCAAAGGAGTCGAGATGTCAGCCGCGATGCTCTCAACGATGGACATCTCCTTCAGCGTGCGGGGCGGCTTGCTCATGCGCCAAACGCACCATTGGGCGGCGCTCCTCTTCAATGCGGCAATCGCGCTGCACTTGCTTCGAGTGTTCTTCACGGGCGCGTTTCGCAGGCCGAGGGAATTGAATTGGATCGTCGGATTCGTACTATTTGTGCTCGCCATCGCGGAGGGGTTTACTGGATATTCGCTCCCCGATGACACCCTTTCGGGCAACGGACTACGGATCGCCGATGGCGTGGCGAAGTCGATCCCGGTGATCGGAACGTATGCCTCGTTCCTGCTGTTCGGCGGCGAATTCCCGGGCACCGAAATTGTCGGCCGGCTGTACATTCTGCACGTATTGATCATTCCCGCACTGATAGTGGTGCTGATCGCGCTGCACCTTGTCTTCGTCGTTCTGCACAAGCACACGCAATACCCGGAACCCGGCCGCACCGAGGGGAATGCGATCGGGTTTCCGGTGTTGCCGGTCTACGCCGCGAAGGCCGGCGGCTTCTTCTTTATCGTCTTTGGCGTCATCATCGCGCTCGCCGCCTGGGTAGGCATCAATCCGGTCTGGAGATACGGCCCCTATGACCCGTCTCCGGTGTCGGCCGGCACCCAGCCAGACTGGTACGTGGGCTTCATCGATGGCATACTGCGGCTCGTGCCGCAGGGTTGGGAGTCTGAGTGGCTCGGATACACCTGGTCGTGGAACATGCTGGTTCCGGTGCTGGTGCTTGTCGTGTTTCTGAGCGCAGTAGCCGTGTATCCGCTGCTAGAAGGTTGGATCACTGGCGACCGTCGAGAACACCACATACTAGACAGGCCCCGCAATGCCCCAACACGCACCGGCCTCGGCGCGGCCGGAGTGACCTTCTACGCGGTGATGTGGGCCGCGGCAAGCTCCGACATCATCGCAGTGCACTTTCAGCTCGCTGTTGAATCGGTCGTGACGTCGTTGCAGGCCGGGCTGCTGCTCGGGCCCGTCATCGCGTTCGTGCTCACCCAACGAATTTGCATAGCGCTGCGACGGAAGGACCGGTCCGTACTGCTGCACGGCCGCGAGACCGGGAGGATTGTGCGACTGCCGGGAGGGGAATATGTCGAACGGCACACTGAAGTAGACGCCTACGAACACTGGCGCCTTACCGATCACAGCGACTACAGACTGCTCAGCCCCGCACCAGGCTCCGAGCCCAAGCGATCCGTTTCTCAGCGATTTCGGCTGCGCCTGGCGCAGTTCTTCTTCGAAGACCGCATCATCCCGCACACGAACGAGGCACACCCAGACGATTCGGCACCCCGCTAAAGACCCTGCAAACAAGTGGGGCGCGCGACGGCAGAGAATCGCATCCGAGCGTCGGCCCGCGGGCGGGCACACACTCCTGGAATCTCTGCCGTCGCAGCGAGATCGAGCGACCCTACGAGCGCTGCTCGATCTCACGCATACGGCCCCAGTGCCACCACGGGATTGAGAACCCGATTTGATCGGCCCAACCAAAGAAATTCTTGCTTCGGGGGTAGTACATTCCATACCAGAACAGCGGCACCCACTCCGTGTCGCGGGCCCACACCTCTTGGAGCCGTCGGTAGTGCGCACCGCGTTCGGGGAGCGTCAGCGCTTCACGGGCGGCCTTATACGCGGCGTCGACGTCGGGGTTCGCGTGGCCCGCCATATTATTCATGCCATCGCTCGAGTACTTTGTCGCGGTGATCTCTGGGTCGGGTGCCATAGAGCCCCCGACGATGATGAGATCGAACTCACCGCCCTTGCGTACCGTCGAGTTCCAGTCTGGCGACGAGAGCCCGGCAAAGGTCACGGCAAAACCAACGGCCTCGAGCTGGCGCGCCACAATCTCGGCGAGCGGCTTGTGGCCGAAGAACATATCCATGTAGTACAGCCGAATAACACCCCGACTCCCCTGTGCGTCGCGCCGCAAACCAGCCTCATCAAGTAGCTGTTCCGCAAGCGCCCGATCGTGGCCTGGCGCCTTCGCGTCTTCGTTGAATGCCCACTCGCTGCTTCCCAGCAGGTAGTGATCCCAAGCCTGCGATACTCCTGGGTCGCTGATCTTCTCGATCTCGCTGCGATCGACAGCGTGCACGATTGCGCGCCTCGCCCGCTCGTCTTGCCACCGGCCCTGGCGATGGTTGAAATCGAGCAGCGCCATACCCGGCCCCTGCCGCGTCATGATGTCCGCTTCAGAGTCCTCCGGCACGAGGTGCAGCCGGTCGAGCGTGAGCGTGTCCTGCGGCACAATGTGGGCTTCGCCACGCGCCACCATCCGCACACATTCGTCTCGGTCCGGCTGAATCTTGAGAATGAGGCGATCGATTTCGGGCTGTGGCCCCCAGTGGTCTGCCACGGCCTCCATGATTACATGCTCGCCAGGGGTCCAATCCACCAGCCGGAATGGGCCCGAACCAACGGGCTTGAGGTTGTGCGGGTTCGTCGCCCAGTCTGTTCCCTCATACAGGTGCGCCGGCAAGATGTGGCTGAAGATGAAGTTTCCCAGCATCACGAGGAATCCCGAATTAGGGCGCGACAGGTGGTAGTCCACGGTGTGCCGGTTCACCTCCTCGATATGCACAACGTCTTGCAAGAACATCGCGCCCGTGTACCCCATCTGCTGTGCGTGGGTATGCGTGTAGGCCACGTCATGGGCGGTAAGCGGGACGCCGTCTTGCCAGCGTGCCGCTTTGTTCAGATGGAACCGCCAGCGACGAGCACCGTCGAGGCATTCCCAGTGCGTCGCAAGGTCGGGGAACGGGTTGATCTCGTACCACTCGTTGAGCACGACCCGGTTATAGATGTTGTTGCAGGCAAGGTAGCCTGCGCTGCCAGTCGTATTCCGGTAGACGTCATTGAATTCCAGAGCATCGTGGGGCGTAGCCACGATAAAGTCGACAGTCATTGTCCTCCTTTGTGGGAGCCCGGTGCGGCTGCGTCGGGCTTTCTCGAATACGCGGCGGGAGTTGTGCCCCCGCCCCGTACGGTTTATGCCTCAGCTGGGCACGGCCGCGCCGGGCTGTCCAGCGTCGGCCAGGTCGGGAGCGGCCGCAGCATTCGCTGCTTCTGAGCGGCTGGGTCGGGCACGGGCACGGCCGCGAGCAGTGCGCGAGTGTACGGGTGTTCGGGCGACCGAATGACATCCATTGCTTTGCCGGATTCGATCATCTGTCCGCCGTGCATCACTCCGATGCGATCTGATATCTCTGCGACCACTCCCATGTCGTGCGACACGAATAAATAGGCGACGCCGCGGGTGCGCTGCAGTTCTTTGAGGAGCGCAAGGATTTCCGCTTGCACTGATACGTCAAGCGCAGACACCGGCTCATCCAGAATGATGAGTTCAGGATCCACCGCGAGCGCGCGAGCAATTGCGATGCGTTGGCGCTGCCCACCGGAGAACTCATGCGGAAAGCGGTCAGCGGAATCAGGCGGCAGGCGCACCTGCTCGAGCAGTTCTGCGATTTGCCCCGGTTTGCGCTGGGCGCGCTGAATCGCGCGGGGCTCACGCAGGATGTTGCCCACCGTCATTCGCGGATCGAGCGAGGTGTAGGGGTCTTGGAACACGACTGATGCCGCGGTGCGGAACCGCTTGCCCGCACCGCCCTTGAGCCCTGTGACATCTTCACCGCGGAAGCGAACCCGCCCCGACGTCGCACGCTCCAGCCCCAGGATCGTCCGCAACAGCGTGGTCTTTCCCGATCCAGACTCGCCCACGACTGAAAACGTCTCACCAGCACGCAGCTCGAGCGATACACCGCACAACGCATGGATGAACGGAGACCGTCGCTTTGCGCGGAAATGCGTGACAAGATCAGTCACTTCCAGCAGCACTTCGCCGCCCGTAGCGGTCGTCGTGGGGCTCTCACTGAGTCGTTCCATGTCACTTTCCTCCCTCACTGTGAGATGTCGAGCTGCCGTACTGGCTCAGGTCAGGGGCAAGCGACAACAGCTTCTTCGTGTACGGGTGATCTGGTCGCGAAAAGATGGTCTCGACGTCACCCCGCTCGACAATCGCCCCGGCTTGCATGACGATGACCTGATCCGCCACACCTGCCACGAGTGCGAGATCATGGGTGATAAACAGCATTGCGGCGCCAGTGCGCTCTCGCGCAGCTGCCAGGGTCTTCATCACCTGCGCTTGGACCGTAACATCTAGTGCCGTGGTGGGTTCGTCTGCGATGATCAGGTCGGGGTCCATCGCCATCGCCATCGCAATCACGACGCGCTGGCGCATACCGCCCGACAGCTGATGCGGGTATGCGTTCAGCACCCTGTCTGGTTCGCGGATCGAAACTCCCTCGAGCAGCGCTGCGGCGCGCGTGCGTATCTCCTGGCCACGCAGCCCAATCATCTTCAGTTGGTCTGCGAACTGTCGCTTGATAGACAGCACCGGGTTCAGCGATGTCGACGGGTCTTGCAGCACCATTGCGATTCGCCGCCCGCGTAGCTTCCGCCAGTCTTCGAACTCCAGCGACATCAGATCGGTCCCGTCAAATTCGAGTGAACCCGACGCCTCGGCTTTTGGCGGCAGCAAACCAACCAAAGACAGTGCGGTCATCGTTTTACCCGAACCAGACTCGCCGACGAGCGCGGTCACGCTCCCCGGCGCGAGGCTCAACGAGATGCCGTCTACGGCTGGCCGGCCAGCGAACTTCACGGAGAAGTCACGAACTTCAACGAGCGAATCCGGGCGCCCCGTGCTGACTTCGACAGTTGACTCCTGATTCCGCGGGCTTGTTGCCGGGTGGCTTGCGCCCATGGCGCGTGAACGCACGCCACGAGCCGACCTCATCGACCTGGCATCGAGCGGGTTCACCGGAGCAGACTTGGGATTCACCGCGTCCCGGAGCCCCTCGCCAATGTAGTTCACCGAGAGCACCAAGAGAATGATCAGTAGACCGGGAAAGTAGAACAACCACGGCCGCGTAAGCACGGCAGACTGCGAGTCTGCTACGAGACGCCCCAGCGAGGTGTCGGGCGGTTGCACGCCAAACCCGAGGAACGAGAGCCCCGTCTCCGCGAGGATGGCAGCTCCGAACAGCAGCGTCGACGCGACAATGATATGGTCCGCCACGTTCGGAACCAGATGTCTAAACATCACACGGAAAGATCGCGCTCCCATCGTGCGCGCGGCATCCACGTAAGGGAGTTTCCGAAGCCCCATCACCACACCGCGAACGAGGCGGGCCATTGAGGTCCACATCAGCACCCCGAGCACAAGCGAGAGTGCGACCCACGAGACTCCACCGGCCGGCACTACCGAGCCGAGGAACGCAGCGATCGCAAGAGTGGGGAGAGTGAGCGCGAGGTCAACCAGGCGCATGATGCTCGCATCAACCAGCGCCCCGAAGTAGCCCGCAATCACTCCGAGCACCGTGCCAATGAGCGTGGCCACGATGGTCACGCTGAAGGCAATCATCAGGGATTGTTGCAGCCCACGGAGGACCTGCGCGAACTGGTCGCGCCCGAGCGCATCGGTGCCCATAGGGTGTTGCAGGCTCGGGCTGACCGAGAGATCGGGAGTAATCTCGCCTGGTTGATACGGCCAGAAGTTTGGGGTGATGATGGCCACGAGAATCAGCGCGACCAGCACCGCGAGGGCAACAACGCCCGTGCGATGTCGGAGGAAGCGCCGCAGCACGATGCGGAACTGGCCGACTCCATCACCGGCGATGGAAATAGCTTCGGTTCTAGGCCGGAAGTGTGGTTTCTCAGTGAGAGACATTGCGCACCCTTGGGTCGAGGACGAGGTAGAGCAAATCGGCGATGAGGTTAAACAGCACCACCGCGGTGGCAGCGACGAGCAGCCAAGCCATCACAGCGTTCGTGTCGCGAAGCGTGATGGATTCGAGCAAGAACACACCCATTCCGCGCCACTGGAACACGGTTTCCGTGATCACGGCGCCAGAAAAGAGCGCCGGCAGGTCGAGCGCGACGATCGTCACAATGGGCACGAGTGACGGGCGCACCACATACGACCAGACAACCGTGCGCCGCGGCAGACCGCGCAGCACCGCAAACCTCACGTGATCACTGCCGAGACTCTCAACGACCGCCGTTCGCTGATAACGGCTCCAAACCGCGTAGTGCACCAGGATGAGAACGATTGTCGGAAGCACCATGTGCGCCGCTGTGTCGAGAAACGCCGCGAGCGGTTCGGTCGGCGCGGGTATGGAGGTGGCCCCGACTGTCGCGAAGACCTGATAGCCCGTCGCTTCGTTGATGCCGATGCCCCACTGCTTGAGTAGCACTGCAAGCCAGAACGAAGGAAGCGCGAGCAACACGAAGGCCGTCGGTGTGAGAAATACGTCTGGCCATCGGCGCTGCCGAAGGGCTGAGATGGTTCCGGCCAGTGCGGCGAGCACAATTGCGATGATGACGGCTGTGCTCACGAGTTGCAGGGTGACCCCAATGCGGCTGCCAAGCTCCACGCCAATGTCCCTGGCGGGCTGCACGGATGGCCCAAAGTCCCCCCGGAACAGCCCGCCAAGCCAGTCGACGTATCGCTGGGTGATCGGGAGATCTAATCCGAGCCGCTGCTCTTCCGCTGCAATGACGCTCTCAGAAACGGGCGGTTGCCGGTCTCGCAGTTCGGCGAGCGGGTCGCCCGAGACTCCAACAATGATAAAAATCACCATTGTGGAGAGAAACAGCACCATCACGGCGCTGCCCAGCCGACGCAGAATAGTCCCGATCACTGCGTCACGCCTTGTTTACGCTAGTCACGGGGCGAATCCGGCCCCAGTGCCACCACGGCACTGTATACGCCATTTGATCGGACCAGCCGAAGAAGTCCGTGCTGCGGGCGAAGTAGGTGCCGTACCAGAACAGCGGCACATACTCCACGTCCCGTGCAAACACGTTTTGTAGTTCGCGGTAGTGCTCCCCACGTTCGGCGAGTGTCGTGGCTTCCCGCGCACGTTGGAACGCGGCGTCGACATCTGAGTTTGCGTGCCCGCCGACATTGTTGTCGCCGCCCGTCGAATACTTGGTCGACATGATCTCCGGGTCAGGTGTCATCGCCCCGCCGATAATGATGAGGTCGAAGTCGCGATTCTTCGTGATCTTCTCGGCCCAGTCGACTGAGCTGAGGCCTTCCCAGGCAACATCGAAGCCGATGCGCCCTAGCTGGTCGGATACGATCTGCGCAATGGGCCGGTGACCGTCGAAGGTATCCATGTAGTACATATTGAGCGACCCGCGCCTGCCATCATTCCCACGGGTCATGCCGGCCTCGTCGAGCAGCGCCTCCGCGCTGGCCTGATCGTGGGCGGGGGCTTTCGCCTCAGCGTTGAAGGCCCAGTCGGTGCTTGCGAGCAGAAAGTGGTCCCAGGCTTGCGAGATACCCGGATCGCCGAGCGTGTCGATCTCCGTACGGTCGATCGCCTGGGCAATCGCCCGACGAGCCCGTACATCTTTCCAACGTTCCTGGGCTTGATTGAAGTCAAGCAGCGCCTGCCCCGGCCCGCGATCGAGCATGAGTTCGATATTTGCGGTCGCGCCGTCCAGAAGCGGCAGCCTTCCCTTAGTCAGAGTGTCTTGCGGGAAGTAGTGCGCCTCGCCGCGAGCGAGCATACGAACGCACTCGTCGCGATCGGGGACGATCTTCATGATCAACCGGTCGATCTCGGGCCGCGGCCCCCAGTGATCTTTGACCGCTTCCATGATGATGTGTTCGCCGGGAATCCACTCGGCAAAGCGGAACGGGCCGGAGCCAACGGGGTTGAGGTTATGCGGGTTCGTGGCCCAGTCGGTGCCCTCGTAGAGGTGAGCCGGGAGAATATGCGTCCAGACGAAGTTACCGAGCATGACCAGAAACCCGGAGTTCGGCCCTTTGAGGTGATAGTCCAGTGTGTAATCGTTGATGATCTCGATGTGCGCAACGTCTTTCAACATGCGCCCACCGGTGTACCCGTGCGCCATCGCGTGCGTGTGCGTGTAATAGACGTCGTGGGCCGTGAGTGGAGTTCCGTCGTGCCAGCGCGCGGCCTGGTTGAGATGGAAGCGCCACCGTCGAGCACCATCGAGGCACTCCCAATGCGTCGCAAGATCGGGGTGGGCATTAATGTCGCTCCACTCGTTCAGAACGAGCCTGCTGTAGATGTTGTTCGATGCGATGTAACCGGCACTCCCGGTCACGTTGCGGTACACATCGTTGAACTCGACTGCGTCGTCGGGTGTCACGACGATGAAATCAGTAGACACGGATTTCCTTTCATTATTGGGCAAGGTTGCGAGAGGCAGCGTCGAAGTCGCTGCGCGTAACAAGAAGTCGCCAAGGGCGGGTGGCGCACGATGTCGCCCCCTCTGAGGGGCCGGGCGAGACCTCGCCCGGCCCAGGGGTGCTATCCGGCGATCCCCCACTGTTCGATGTTCATGGTGACGCCGTACTTACTCGGATCGACATAAATGTTGCGATACTTAGCGTCGTAGGCAGCCATGTTGCTATAGGCAAACAGCGGCATCACCACGCCATCTTCAAGCAACCGTTCGTCGAGATCGTTCATCAGCTCAACGTGTCTTTCGGGATCGAGTTCTGCACCAGCCTGCGCCAGCAACTCGTCCACCTCGGGGTTGCTGTAGCCGAACGAACGGGCAGCCCCGGTACCGTACCACTGCTGTAGCGACAACGGCCCCAGATCCAACGCCGTCCCCGTAGCCATGATGTCGAATGCACCCTCACGCAGCGCCGGCGAGTAGCGGGCGGCATCCGCCGGATCGATCACGATCGTGACGCCGATTTCTTTCAATTGCTGCTGCGCGATCAGCGCGAGATCCATACGGGTCTGGTCTGCGGAGTATGTTAGGAACGTGAGATCGCGCAGTGGCGACCCGTCAGGCAGCATCAGTTTTCCGTCGACGATTGTGTAGCCCGCGTCTTCGAGAATTGCAGTCGCTGCAGCTACGTCCCCGGTTCCCATACCGACTTTCTCAGTGTTCGGCCGATAGGCGTCGATGCCCTCGACTTTCTGTCCGGGAACGTACACAGCACTCTGCATCAGCGGAACGTCTGGCGCGGCTTGACCCGCGGTGCGAGCATACATGTCTTGGAAATTCATGGCAGTGTAAATCGCTTGGCGAAGCGCTTTGTCACTCATCACATCGCCAGTCGTCTTCATACCGAGGTGCGCATAGGTGAGTGTGGGCCCAATCGAGTAGGTCATCTGAGCCATCGACTTCACCTGCTCAACGGTGTCGACCGTTGGGTTGATGTACACCATTTGCACTTCGCCGCTTTGCAGCGCGGTGACCTGTTCGCCTTGGCCCTTAATGTAGCGAATAATCACTTCGTCGAGGTGCGCGGGGTCGCCATACCACTTTGGATTCTTCTCGAGCGTGAGCGAAATGCCCTCCGTGTATTCCTTCACCTGGTAGGGGCCACCAGAAACCTCAGGCACGTTTCGGCTAAAACCCTCGTTAAATGATGTGGCCAGGTCGCCGTACTTCGTAGCCACATGGGAGGGGAGAATGTAATTGAACAAAGCACGCCATTGCGAGAAGGGCTCACGGTAGACCATGGTCACTGTCTTGCCGTCTTCGCTACCAGTAATGCTCTCAATCGAGTCGTAGCCCGCGGTGAAGGCGGCCATGCAATCGCCGCAGCTGTCAGGGTCTTGCACTGCCTGGGTATAGATGAAGTCGTCGGCGGTAATTGGGGTCCCATCCGACCACACCGCTTCGTCCTGAATCTCGTAGACAACGGTCATGGGGTCGGTCTTCGTCACCTCTGCTGATGCGAGCAACGCCTCGTTCAGCACGATTGAGGTATCGGGCTGGCTGAGGAAGGTATGCGGGTACATCGGCCACTGCTGCTGGCGTTGCCCGGTCGTATCGCCCGCCGCCGACAGCGGGTTCCAGTCTTCGATCGGTGATGTCGCTGCCATCGTAATGGTGCCACCGTCGGTTACCTCGGCGACCGGAGCGGGGTCTGCTCCCCCGCCTGTCGGGCTCATCGGCGCGCAGGCGGAGATCGTGACGGCGAGGCCGACCGCTGCGGCAGAGATAGCAGACACCCTGCGCCGGGGACGCGGTGCTCGGATTGTTGACATGGACTTCTCCTAGTTGGGTTACGTCATTGGGACCAAGACTTCGGAAAATGTTAGGACTTGGCTGATCCTGCTACGGATCATATGATCAGCCAAAGAGGCTTTACAAGCCATTTATGTCCCCGGACATTTAGGAGCAGTATGACACGCATCACCGCCCTCGAACTCCTCAGCAGCCGCATGACCCTGCGCACAACCTCGGCTCTCACTCAGACGGTTGCCGACATGATCACCGCCGGTTTGCTCTCACACGGGGATCGTCTTCCCACAGTTCGTGAGGTCGCACAGGAGTGCGGCATGAGCCGCTCGGCCGTCGGAGAGGCCTGGCGCGAGTTAGGTGCGCGAGGACTGATCGAAACCCGTCAACGAGGCGGAACGGTCGTGCTCGGCAAGCCCCCAACCCCTCGAGCCATCAGATACGAGAGCATGATCCGCAGCACCTTCTCCGGCGTCAGAGACCTCGCGAATACGCGAACCGACTCGCTCACCTACCCAGATCTGACCCGTGCTCTCACTTGGTCCGTCAGCCAGCCTCACCTCCACGAACCTTTCACCGCACCAATCACACCCGAACTCCAGCGCGTGATGGAGAAAGGTTGGTCGTTTGACCCTCAACAGTTCATCACTGTCCACGGGCTGATGGACGGCATAGAGCTGGCGCTCTCGCTACTCGTCAAGCCAGGCGACGCTGTAGCTGTCGAAACGCCGACGCAGGGAAGAGTGCTCGATGTACTTGAATCGCTGCGCGCGCGAGTTATCCCCGTGCACTATGGCGAGAGTGGCCCAGACCTCGACGAGCTGCGACGAGCGCTCATTAGCAAGCCAGTGCTCTTCATTTACCAGCCAGGCGCGTCGCTCCCCTCCGGGCGCTCAGTAGATGACAAGTGGATAGCCGCTGCCGCCTCGATCATTCCGCCAACGCTCCCGGTACTCGAGCTGTCGCATCTGTCGCTCCTTCACGATTCGCAGCTGTCATTGGGATCCGTACTACCAGAGCAGGTCACGCAAATCCGTGCGTACAATCTGTTCTTTGGCGCTGACATGCGCATTGCGGTGATCGGCGGCACCTCGGAACTGCTCGACGCCATGTGGATGCGCTTAACCTATTCAACCCGGTTCGTGAGTCGGCTACTCCAGGGCGCACTCGCTTTTCTGCTTCAAGACGCCCAGGCAACTCAAGAGCTGCATTCACTCATTGCGGCGATGCGTGAACGCCACGACCTCCTCGCTTCCGCCCTCCGAGAGCATGGCTTCCTCGTCGAGAATACGCCGGGCCCCTCGATCTGGCTAGCGGTTCCTGATGACCATTCAGTCTGTGCCCGCCTGAGTCAACAGGGGATAGCCGTGCATCCAGGCAGGTTTTTCCAAGCCGTGCCTGTGCCCGAGGAACGAATCCATATCAATAGCGCGGCCGTTGACGGAGACCACGCCGAGGTCGCAGCACTCGTCAAAGGAGCGTGCGAGCTGTTCTCGCCCTTTGACCGCCCATAGTAGCTTTGCAAAAGCCAGAGGTTCGGGTGCCTCCGGTTCCCGGTCCCCGCCCAACTGCCCAGCCCGGCGCGGCAGCGACCGAGTCGCACCGGGAGTTCCTCCACCGAGTCTCGCAGCAGAGCGACCTCCCCATTGTTTCCTCGCCGGTCTCCCAGACCGCCGCCTCGAGCCAGGCCAGCTGCCCGCTCTGTCGTTCCCGACGCGTCTGACAGCACCGGTCTCGCGTCCCGGCGTCCGCTAGGCAATCCGCACCAGCTAGCACGAAACACGGGGTTCACAGCCTTGGCACCGCAGATATCAGATCGAGCGCAGCAGACCTCAGCAGGGGCCGCCATTCCCCAAATGCACAGCACAAGCGTTCTGCACAAGACTGGTCGCTACGGGCCCGTTGAAGCCTATCTATTGCAGATTGGCGATCTACCGCAGCACCGGCCCAAGCCCAAGCCCCAGCCCAAGCCCAAGCCCAAGCCCAAGCCCCAGCCCCAGCCCCACCCCCTACCGGGCCTGCAGATACATCAGTATCGCCCGCACGCGCCGGTTCTCGTCGCTCGGCTGCATCCCGAGCCGTGTGAAGATGCTGCCGATATGTTTCCGCACGGCAGCGTCGGTGACGAAGAGCCGCGCCCCGATCTCGGCATTCGAGGCACCCTCGGCCATTAGCTCGAGTACCTCCCGCTCGCGCGCGGTGAGCGTGTCGAGCGGCCCGGGCGCGCGCTGCCGCAGCAGAAAGCGCGTCACTTCTGGGTCGATGACCGTACCCCCACCGGCGACTGCGGCGAGCGCTGCGTCGAAGTCTGCGACGCGATTCACCCGCTCTTTGAGCAGGTAGCCGACACCGCCCTCTGGCAGTGTGAGCAGGTCGCGGGCATACCTGTCGGCGACGTACTGGGAGAGCGCGAGCACGGGCTGTGTCGGGGCAAGCGCGCGAATCTCAAGCGCCGCCCGCAACCCATCGTCGGTTCTCGTCGGCGGCATGCGCACGTCGGTGACGACGAGATCTGGCGCGACCGCGAGGCCGCGGTACACGGCAACCAGTTCGGTGGCGTCTGCGGCGGTTGCAACGATCTCGTGCCCCAGCCGCTCGACGAGCGCACCGAGCGCCTCGCGCAACAGCGCCGCGTCGTCAGCGAGCAGAATGCGCACGACTGTCCTCCTCTGCATGCATCCCCAGTTCCACGTACGGAAACGCGAGCGTCAGCGTCGTCGGCCCGCCAACCGGGCTGTGTACGAGGAGTCGACCGCCGAGCGCATCGGCACGCTCCCCGAGCCCGCGCAGCCCGCTCCCGCGCCCCTCATCGATGCCGCCGTGCCCGCTGTCCGTCGCGGTGACTGTGGCGGAGCCCCCGTCGCAGGCGAGGGTCACCCGCACGAACGGCGCCGAGGTGTGCTTTGCCGCGTTGGTGAGCGCCTCGGCGACGAAGAAGTAGGCTGCGGCCTCACGCTCCGGGGTGAGGCGGGGGAAGCCGCGATCCACCACACGCAGCGGCATCGCGCTGCGCCCGCCAAGCTCGCTGAGCGCAGCAGGCACACCGTGGTCGGAGAGCACCGCTGGGTGAATCCCGCGCACGGTGTCGCGCAGCGCGCCCAGCGCGCGTTCGGTCTGGGCATGGGCGGCGTCGAGCGCCGCACGGGTCGCGCGTGCGTCGCCGGCCGCGAGCTCGAGTTCGAGCATGCCGAGGCGCGCCGCGATCGCGACGAGCTCCTGTTGCACCCCGTCGTGCAGGTCGCGCTCGAGCCTGCGGCGTTCGGCCTCGTTCGCGGCGACGATCGCGGCGCGCGATCGCGTGAGCCGGGTGACCCGCTCGTCGATCTCGGCCACGCGTGCGGCGATGAGCCAGCGGGCGCACGCCCCGTGCAGGGCGGCGAGCAGCGCGGTGATGTAGGCGAACACCGGCAGCGCGATGACAAGTAGCGGCAGCGGGTGCCACCAGTTCTCCGGGCCGAGGTGCACGGCGAAATCGCTGAAGAAGTGGATAGTGCCCTCGCGCTGGCGCGCCATCACCGCGACGCCAACGATCATGGTGAGGGTGAGCCCCTGGCCGAACAGCACCAGGAGCGACACCGCACCGAACACCAACCCGGCGATGAGCGACACGAGCTCCCGCCACGTGGCGGGTTCCGTGAGCCTCACCCCGAGCCAGTTCTGGCGCTCCCCCGGAGGCACTCGCACGTGCCCGCTGGCGAGCAGTGGCAGGCCGAGCAGTCTGAGCCTGCGGCGATCAACCGACGCGACCAAGATCGCCCAGATTGGCAGCAGCAGAATCGTCACGGCGAGCACCGCGACGAGCACCGGCGCCATCACTGCGCTCGTCGCAACAAATGCCAGGGCTCGCCACGGCCACCACGACGCGAGAAACCGCCACGGCGGCAGCACGAGCGCCTGCCACACCGTCTGCGAAGTCATGCGTCTAGGCTACGGTGCCTGGCGCGCTTCGCGTCACCCGAGCGGCAAAGAGTAGCGCCAGCGCTACCGGTGATCTCGCTCGCTGCAGCTGTGTCTCGCTCGGCCCGCACGATGCAATAAGACTATGAACTATCTCTCAGCTCACGGCATCACGAAGCGCTACCCGGTAGGTAAGCGTGAGGCACTCACCGTGCTGTCCGGGGTCAGTGTCGCGGTCAGCCCGGGTGAAATGGTGAGCATGATCGAGACCGGGCTGCATGCTGGGGGCGGCACCCTCGAGGCGTTTGCCAGCGGCGCCTCAGCTGTGCTCATATTCAGCGCTCCAGCAGGGGTCGCGGTGACCGCGGCGGCCGCCCGTCTCGCCGTCGATTTGGGCCGCGCGGCCTACGCGCGCTGGCAGCTTGCAGGTGTTGGCCCCGCGCAAACCGGGTTGATCGTGCTCACCCAGGTCGCTGCGGTTGGGCTCGCCGGAGGCACGTTCGGCTACGCCCTGACGGCGGTGATCGCTGAGCCCGTCATCCGCGCAGCCTTTGATGAGGGGGCGGGCGAACTCGCCGAAATACCGATTATCTCCGGCCCGCTCACCGCGGTTGTCACTGTCGGCAGCACCGTTGCACTCACGCTCCTCGGTGGTGCTCGCGCGGCGCGTTCCGCCGGGCGCACACCGCCGCTGTCGGCGCTGCGCGAACCGGAGCCGCGTGCCAAGCCGATGCGGTGGTGGCGGTGGATCGTGTTTGCGTGCGTCTGCGCGCTCGCGGCGTGGTTTGGAGCCTCACTGCTGAACGTCACCAACCGGCAGCAGTATTTCACGTTCGCACCGCTCGTTCCAGCGGTGCTCACCGCTGTCGTCGCCTCAGCTGGCCCTGCAATCTACGCGGTGCTGCTGCGCGCGTGGACGGGGGTGCTGCCGGCCCGCGCGTCGACAGCGTGGTACCTCGCCAGGCACGAAGCCAGGTACCACCTCAGCCGTTCCACTGCTTCGGTGACGCCACTGTTCGCCGGTACCGCGGTGCTTGGCGGGCTGTACACGGTCATGGCAACCACGAACGCCTCATTTGCCGGCACCGGTGAAGGCGCGGTGGCGCTTGGGTCTGCGCAGGTGGCGCTCATGTTCGGCGGCCCGATACTCCTCGCCGTGACGGGCGCGGCGGTCGTGATCTTCATGAGCAATCGCTCGCAGGGCACGGGGCAGGCACTCCCGTGCGGGAGCAGCTGTCTGCCGCCTAAAACCGGTCGCTCGAGCTGCCGCACGGTGCACCAGTGGCAGCACGGGGCGCGCTACCCTGAGAGCATGACTGACGTTTCACTGGTGAACCGCTACCGGAGCCTGGCGGCGCGGGTGTACGCCGCCGATAAACCCATCGGCCGCTCGTTCGGAGACGTCGAGCTTTACACCGAGCTGTTGCGCGGCGTCACAGGCCCCGTGTTCGAGCCGGCCGCAGGCAACGGTCGCGTGCTCGTGCCGCTCGCCGAGGCCGGGCTTAAACTCGTCGGCACAGACCCCTCCGCAGACATGCTCGATCGCTGCCGCGCCGAGTGCGATGCGCGCGGCCTGTCGGTCGGGCTCGAGCTTGGTCGTTTCGACACCGTCGATCCAGAGGCGCGCTACGCCGCCATCATCGTTCCGGCGGGGTCGATCCAACTCGTGCTCGACCCGGCGCAGACGCGCGAGATCCTTGCGGGCTTCTGCACGGCGCTCATGCCCGGCGGCCGCCTGATATTCGACCTCGACTCGCTGCACGCGCTCGCCGAGACTGCACCAGGCGCGCGCTCCTGGCGAGACGGCGACGACCTGCTCACCCTGACGACCGTCACCGAGTCGGTCGACGTGGCCGCGCAGACGACGATGTCGCAGCTCCGGTACGAGCGCTGGCACGGTGGCGCGCTCGCCGAGACCGAGCTCGAGCAGTTCGCGCTGAGGCTCTGGGGCGTCAATGAGATGCTGTTGTTGCTCGAAGCCGTCGGGTTCACCGAGGTGCGCGTGCACGCCGACTACGAGCGCGACAGTGCCCCGAGCGAGAGCACGCGCGTCGTCACCTTCGAGGCGGTTCGCGGGTAACGCGTCCGGTCACGTGAGACGCGGCGACCCGCCGCTAGCGAGCCCCGGCTGAAGACCCGCGGCGATCGACCGACCGCCGGCGGCCCGACCGCGGGTCGAACCCCGCCGAGCTCAGCTCTCGTCGAGTGTCTTCCCCCGGTACTCGACGAGCCCCCAGGCCGCGGCGGCGGCCACGATGAAGAACACGGCGAAAACGGTGAAGGTGAGCCCGGCTCCCCCGGCGCCGAGCAGCACCGGCACGAGCAGCGGTGCGATGATCGACGCTATTCGGCCGAAGCCGGCAGCCCAGCCAGCGCCGGTTCCGCGCAGCGAGGTCGGGTAGATCTCCGGTGTCACCGCGTACAGCGCGCCCCACGCGCCCAGGTTAAAGAACGACAGCGCCATGCCAGCGCCGATGATCGCGCCCTCGGTGGTCGCTGTGCCGAAGGCGATCGCCGATGCCGCAGATCCGATGAGAAACACTGAGAGCGTCAGCCTGCGGCCCCACTTCTCGATGAGCCAGGCGGCGACGGCGTACCCCGGCAGCTGCGCGAGCGTGATGAGCAGCGTGAACCCGAAGGAGCGCACGAGGCCGAAACCCGCGTCGACGAGAATGCTCGGGATCCAGATGAACGCGCCGTAGTAGGCGAAGTTCACACAGAACCACACCGCCCAGATCGCGGCGGTGCGCGTGCGGTACTCCGGCGCCCAGATCGCCGCGAGCCGGTTGCGAACGGGGGCCTGCGCGCCCGCGGTCGATGCGACGGCCGCGGTGGATCCGACAGCAGTTGCGGATCCGCCACCGCCCGCGGCCGCGCCGCCTTCGGGCCTGAGCGCACCCGCCGGCTTGCCGCCGGGTGCCGAAAGCCCCGCTGACGCCTCGAAGCCCGCGACGATCTTCTCGGCCTCGGCGGTGCGCCCCCGCGCGGCGAGCCAGCGCGGCGACTCCGGTAGGCCCAGGCGCACGACCAGGGCGTAGATCGCCGGCACCGCGCCGATGACAAAGGCCCAGCGCCAACCGTTCTCGGAGGCGGGCACGACGAAGTACCCGATGATCGCCGAGGCCGTCCAGCCGACAGCCCAGAACGCCTCGAGAATCACGATGATGCGGCCGCGAATGCGCGCCGGGGCGAACTCCGACACGTAGGTTGACGCGACAGGCAGCTCGGCACCCAGCCCGAGGCCAACGACAAACCTGAAGATTAGCAGCAGCGCGAGCCCACCGGCGAGGGCGCTCGCGCCGGTGGCAAGCCCATAGATCAGCAGCGTCAGCGCGAACACCTGCCTGCGCCCGATGCGATCGGCGAGGAGCCCGCCGAGGCTCGCGCCGATCGCCATGCCGAGGAAGCCGACCGAGGCGATGAGCCCGCCCTCGCCCTTCGTCAGCCCCCAGTGCTGCGTGAGCGCCGCGATGATGAACGAGATGAGCCCGACATCCATCGCGTCGAGCGCCCAGCCCAGGCCCGAGCCAGATAGCACGCGCAGGTGCTTGCGGGTAAACGGCAGCGCGTCGAGGCGCTCTGAAACTGATCCCCTGGTTTCGCTCACAGGTTCATCATAGAGGCACGCTGCCCGGGGTCTCGGGCCCGCGGCACGCCCGTCTTCCCTACCCTTGCCTCCGAGAACACCCACTCGCATCGCGAAACAGGTGCCGATCTCGGAGGTGAGGCAAGGGTTCACGGCGCTCAGCCCCGGGCGTGCGCGGGGCTCTAGCGGGCGCTAGCGGGCTCTAGCGGGCGCTAGCGGGCGCTCGCGGGCGCCACCGGGCGCTAGCGGGACGCCCTGCGTCGCCCGAGCGCGCCGGGCAGCAGCTGGTACGCGACCACGAGTGCGAGGCCGAGCACGAGCAGCACGAGCCACCAGACCGGCGCGACGAAGATAGACGCGAGCCCGAGCAGCGACGCCGCGAGCGTGAACGCAGCGTTGATGCCCGACGCGGCGATGTGGGGCATGCCGAGCTGGTGCAGCCGCTGGTAGGCGTGCTCCTTGTGTGGCTCGTCCCACTTGTGTCCGTTGCGCACTCGCTTCACGAGGGTCACCCCGACATCGCCGAAGTAGATGATCGTCGGGCCGATAGCGGCGAGCACCGGGACGCCGGCGATGAACGCTGCGAAACTCGTGACCGCGACGGCGCCGCCGAGGAGATAGCTGCCGACGTCGCCGAGAAACGCTCCGGGCTTCGTGAGGTTCCAGGGCAGAAAGCCGGCAAACCCGGCCGCGAGCACGAGGCCGGCGATGGTGAGCCAGCCCCCGCCCATCCAGAAGTAGCCGGCCGCGGCGAAGGCTAGGCCTGCGATGACGCCGTGGAGCCCGCTGATGCCATTGAGCCCGTCCATGAAGTTTGCGACGTTGATATAGCTCGAGATGAACAGCACGCCGTACACCGCGAGCAGCACGAGCACCCACGCCGGCATGAGGCTCACCCACGGCACCTGTGCTGGCATTCCCTGCGAAGCATTCCACCCGAAGTAGGGGCCCGCGCCAAAGTAAGCGCGCACGACCCAGATCAGCGCGACCGAGGTTGATGCCGCGATGACAAGCAGGAGCGCGCTACGCACCGGCACACTCACGCCCTTGAGGTCTTCGCCGAGGCCAAGCAGCCCAGCCGCGAGCGTGCCGAGCAGAATGACGAGGAGCATTTTCCACGAGAAGCTCTCGGAGTCGACCGCAAACACGTTGACGACCGCTACCGTCTCTACCACGACGATGGCGATCAGCACCGAGAGGCCGAGACCGCGAAGCACGGGCTTCTCGTGCGAGGAGCGCTCGTTCGGCACATCCATCACGCCGAGCTTCACGAGCAGCGGCTTCACCGCGAACGGCAGCACGAGCGAGAGCGCGAGCGCAGCCGCACCAATGAGCGCGGTCACTGCACGCGCCCCTCGGCCTCGCGGGTGAGGTCGAGCCGGGCGACCCAGCCGTCGTGGTCGAGAATGTCGGGGCTGATCACCCCGATGTGGGCGTGCGAGATCTTCGGGTGGAAGGGCCGCTCGTTGCCCTCCCCGTCACCCGTGAGCACCTCGTGCAGCTTCTCGCCGTGGCGCAGCCCCGTGTAGACGATCTCGATATCTTTGCCAGACTGGGCGATGAGCCGCTTTGCAACGTCGAGAATGCGCACCGGCTCCCCCATATCAAGAATGAGCACCTCGCCGGGCCGGCCGATGCCCCCCGCCTGAATGACGAGCTGCGAGGCCTCCGGAATAGTCATGAAGAACCGGGTCGCCTCGGGGTGGGTGACCGTGATCGGGCCGCCCTTCTCGATGAGGTTGCGAAACGTCGGTAGCATCGAGCCGCGGCTCCCGATGACGTTGCCAAACCGCACCGACAGGTACCTGCCACCCGTCTGCTCCGCCATCCACCCGGTGAGCTTCTCGGCGACGCGTTTGGAGTGGCCGAGCACGCTCGTCGGGTTCGCAGCTTTGTCGGTCGACACGTTCACGAACGTTCCGACGTTCACGGCGCGTGCGGCGTTGAGCACATTGAGCGTGCCCTGCACGTTTGTTTTCCACGCCTCGTCAGGGTACTGCTCGAGCATGGGCAAGTGTTTCAGCGCGGCGGCGTGGAACACGACCTCGGGCTTTCGCTCAAGGAAGATCTCGCTGAGCGACTCCGCGTCGCGAATGTCTGCGAGCACGACGTCGTTCGTGTCGAGCAGGCCGTGCCCAGCGATAGAGATCTGCACCTCTTGCAGCGCCGTCTCGTCGCGGTCGAGCATGATGAGCTCGCTCGGCGCAAAGTTCACGAGTTGCCGGCAGAGCTCTGAGCCGATCGAGCCCCCGGCGCCCGTGACGAGCACCCGCTTGCCCTGCAGGTAGTCGGCGATCGACTCGGTGCTCAGCCGCACGGGGTGACGGCCGATGATGTCTTCGATCGAGAGCTCTCGCACGTTCGAGATCGCAGCGGAGTTATCGAGCAGCTGGTTGAGCGGCGGCAGCACCATGACGTTCAGACCCAGCTTGTCGGCGTCGCTATCAAGCCTGCGCAGCATGCCAGCGTCGGCGTCGCCGATGCACACGAGAATGGAGGTTGCGCCGGTCTTGCGAACCGCCTGCTCGAGGTCTTGAATACCGCCGAGCACCTTCACCCCGCGCACCTCTTGGTTACTCTTGGCCGGGTCGTCGTCGAGAAAGCCAACGGGCAGGTACTCCGACTTCGCATCGGTGAGCAGGCGCTTCGCGGTCTGCACGCCGAGATAGCCGGAGCCGTAGAGCAGCACGCGTTCAGCCTTCGCCGGCTTGAGGCTGCGCTCCTGGAGAGTGCGCAGCAGATAGCGCACGACGCCCATGAACGAGAACGTAATCGGGGCGGCGATGACCAGGGTGGATCGCGGGATGCCGTTGCCGTACCCGGCGTAGAACGCGAAGACCCACGTCACCAGCGTCACCGCGGTGACGGCGAATACGACGGTGCGCACCTCGTCGAAGCTGCCGATCTGATAGCGACTGCGATAGAGCCAGAACAGCCAGCCGAACAGCAACTGAAGCGCCGCCGCAACACCGATCACCGCGAGCGTCCACCCCCAGTGAATGCGGGTGTAGACGAAGTCGAAGCGCAGCACGAGCGCGATGATGATGCCGACTGCCCAAGCCATCACGTCGAGCAGGTACAGCCCTCCGTAGGTCTCGACGAAGTGTGCAAATCTGCCACTCGCAGGCTTCCGCACGCGCTCTCCCTCGCTTGGTTGGGCCCTCGCCCCGGAACGCCCGGCGTAACCCGAACGTTATGAACATCCTCAAGGATAGCGCGCGGCAAGGGCCGCACGGGCTGCACGCCCCGTGAGACGCAAAGAACCCCGGAGGTTTCCCTCCGGGGTTCTCGGTGTAGCCGAGGCTACGAAGTAGTCAGAGACTACGCGGCTTAAACCTAGGCAATAACCTTGGTCACCGTGCCGGCGCCGACGGTGCGGCCACCCTCACGGATGGCGAAGCCGAGGCCCTCTTCCATAGCGATCGGCTGGATGAGCTCGACCGTCATGTCGGTGGTGTCGCCGGGCATAACCATCGGCTTGTCCTCGGGCAGCGTGATAACACCGGTCACGTCAGTCGTACGGAAGTAGAACTGCGGGCGGTAGTTCGTCTCGAACGGGTTGTGGCGGCCGCCCTCTTCCTTCTTGAGGATGTAGGCGGTGCCCTCGAAGTTGGTGTGCGGGGTGATCGAGCCGGGGGCTACGACAACCTGGCCGCGCTCAACATCTTCGCGCTTGGTGCCGCGAAGCAGGAGGCCACAGTTCTCGCCGGCCCATGCCTCGTCGAGCTGCTTGTGGAACATCTCGATACCGGTCACGGTGGTCTTCTGCGTGTCGCGCAGACCAACGATCTCGACCTCGGAGTTGATCTTCAGCGTGCCACGCTCGGCGCGGCCCGTAACGACGGTGCCACGACCGGTGATCGTGAAGACATCCTCAACAGGCATGAGGAACGGCTTGTCACGGTCGCGAACCGGGTCCGGAACGCTCGCGTCGACAGCTTCCATGAGCTCGAGAACGGAGTTAACCCACTTCTCTTCGCCCTGGAGTGCCTGGTAGCCCGAAACGCGCACGACGGGAACGTCATCTCCGGGGTAGCCCTGCTTCGAGAGCTCCTCGCGGACCTCCATCTCGACGAGCTCGAGGATTTCCTCGTCGTCGACCTGGTCGCACTTGTTCAGTGCAACGAGGAGGTAGGGAACGCCGACCTGCTTCGCAAGGAGGATGTGCTCCTTGGTCTGAGCCATCATGCCGTCGGTAGCGGCAACCACGAGGATCGCGCCGTCCATCTGAGCAGCACCGGTGATCATGTTCTTGATGTAGTCAGCGTGGCCTGGTGCATCAACGTGAGCGTAGTGACGCTTCGGGGTCTCGTACTCGACGTGCGAGATGTTGATGGTGATGCCGCGCTGGCGCTCCTCGGGTGCGGAGTCGATCGTCGCGAAGTCGCGCTGCACGTTGGTGTCCGACGGGTACTTGTCGGCAAGCGTCTTCGAGATTGCTGCGGTAAGGGTGGTCTTACCGTGGTCAACGTGACCGATCGTTCCGATGTTTACGTGCGGCTTGGTCCGCTCGAACTTGGCCTTCGCCACTATGGTCCTCCTCAGGACAGTCATGCACTGCAATCCTCTTGACGGTTTCGAGAGGGTGCGAGCACAGGGTGTGTACTTAATGTTACAAGCTCTGGCCTATCTGCGCGACCTGAGCCGGGTGATCTGCGGCGGGGCTGGCCCCGCCGCAGATCGAGGGGCAATGTTACTCGCCCTTAGCCTTCTGAACGATCTCATCGGCCACGGCCTTCGGCACCTCAGCATAGGAGTCGAAGGTCATCGAGAACACTGCGCGACCGCTGGTCTTCGACCGCAGGTCACCAATGTACCCGAACATTTCTGAAAGCGGAACGAGAGCGCGAACGATCTTGATACCGCTGCCATCCTCCATGGCCTGAATCTGGCCACGGCGGGAGTTGAGGTCGCCGATCACGTCGCCCATGTACTCCTCGGGAGTACGAACCTCAACGGCCATCATCGGCTCAAGGATGACCGGCTGCGCCTGGCGAGCCGCTTCCTTGAATGCCATCGAGCCCGCGATCTTGAACGCCATTTCAGACGAGTCAACATCGTGGTACTGGCCGTCGAGCAGCTGTGCGCGCACGCCAACAACGGGGAAGCCCGCGAGGATGCCGTACTGCATCGCGTCCTGGATACCGGCGTTGACCGACGGGATGTACTCGCGCGGCACGCGACCACCGGTCACCTTGTCCTCGAACTCGTAGACCTTGTCGCCCTCGACCTCGAGCGGAGCAAGCGAGATCTGCACCTTCGCGAACTGACCGGAGCCACCGGTCTGCTTCTTGTGGGTGTAGTCGTACTTCGCAACTTCCTTGCGGATCGTCTCGCGGTACGCAACCTGGGGCTTGCCCACGTTAGCCTCAACCTTGAACTCGCGCTTCATGCGATCGACAAGAATGTCGAGGTGCAGCTCGCCCATGCCAGCGATAACGGTCTGGCCGGTCTCCTCGTTCTGGCTGACGCGGAACGTCGGGTCTTCTTCGGCGAGCTTCTGAATCGCGGTGCCGAGCTTCTCCTGGTCGCCCTTGGTCTTCGGCTCGATAGCCACCTCGATCACGGGCTCGGGGAAGGTCATCGACTCGAGCACAACCTGGTTGTTCGGGTCTGAGAGGGTGTCACCGGTGGTGGTGTCCTTCAGGCCGATCACGGCGTAGATGTTGCCGGCCATGAGGTCGTCAACCGGGTTCTCCTTGTTGGCGTGCATCTGGAAGATCTTTCCGATGCGCTCCTTCTTACCCTTGGTCGAGTTCACGACCTGGGCGCCCGACTCGACCTGACCCGAGTACACGCGAATGTAGGTCAGGCGACCGAAGAACGGGTGCACGGCAACCTTGAAGGCGAGCGCCGAGAACGGCTGATCCGACTTCGGGAGGCGCTCAATGATGACCGACTCGTCGCGCGGGTCGTGTGCCTCGATGGCACCGACGTCGAGCGGGTTCGGCAGGAAGTCGACAACCGCGTCGAGCATCGGCTGGATGCCGCGGTTCTTGAATGCCGAGCCGCAGTAGACCGGGTAGATCTCGTTGTTCACGACGAGCTTGCGAATGCCGGCCTTGATCTCATCAATGCTGATCTCTTCGCCGCCGAAGAACTTCTCGAGGAGCGCGTCGTCGGTCTCAGCGACGGTCTCGACGAGCTTCTCGCGGTACTCCTTGGCCTTCTCCACGAGGTCAGCAGGAATCTCCTGAGTCTCGTAGTTCGCGCCGAGGGTCACGTCGCCCTTCGAGTCGCCTTCCCAGACGAATGCCTTCATCGTGAGCAGGTCGACAACGCCGACGAAGTCGCTCTCGGAGCCGATGGGCAGCTGCATGACGAGCGGCTTCGCGCCGAGGCGGCTGACGATGGTCTCTACGGTGAAGTAGAAGTCGGCGCCCATCTTGTCCATCTTGTTGACGAAGCAGATACGCGGAACGCCGTACTTGTCGGCCTGACGCCAGACGGTCTCGGACTGGGGCTCAACGCCCTCCTTGCCGTCGAACACGGCGACGGCGCCGTCGAGCACGCGGAGCGAACGCTCCACCTCGACGGTGAAGTCAACGTGGCCGGGGGTGTCAATGATGTTGATCTGGTTGTTGTTCCAGAAGCAGGTCACGGCGGCCGACGTGATCGTGATGCCGCGCTCCTTCTCCTGCTCCATCCAGTCAGTCGTCGCGCCACCGTCGTGGGTCTCGCCCAGCTTGTGGTTCACACCCGTGTAGAACAGGATGCGCTCGGTGGTGGTGGTCTTGCCGGCGTCGATGTGGGCCATGATGCCGATGTTGCGGACCTTGCTCAGGTCGGTGAGCACGTCTTGTGCCACGGGGGTCTCCTCCGGGGTGGGGATGTAAGAGTGTGGGTCGCGGGCGAACCCGCAAGTGAGAGGCGGGTCGGGTTCCGACCCGCCCCTCACTCAGATGACTACCAGCGGTAGTGAGCGAACGCGCGGTTCGACTCTGCCATCTTGTGCGTGTCCTCGCGGCGCTTCACAGCGGCACCAAGGCCGTTGGATGCGTCGAGGATCTCGTTGGTGAGGCGATCCGTCATCGAGTTCTCGCGACGGGCCTTTGCGTAGCTGGTCAGCCAGCGCAGTGCGAGGGTGTTCGCACGGTGCGGTTTGACCTCTACGGGCACCTGGTAGGTCGAGCCACCAACACGACGTGAGCGAACCTCAAGGGTGGGGCGCACGTTATCGAGCGCCTTCTTGAGTACGACCACGGCATCCTGGCCGCTCTTCTCAGCAACGACCTCGAGCGCGTTGTACACAATGCGCTCTGCGAGGCCCTTCTTGCCGTCAACAAGAATCTTGTTGACGAGCTGGCTGACGATGGGTGCGCCGTATACCGGATCGGCAACTACGGGACGCTTGGGAGCAGGACCTTTACGGGGCATTACTTCACCTTCTTTGCACCGTAGCGGCTACGAGCTTGCTTGCGGTCCTTGACCGCCTGCGTGTCGAGTGCGCCGCGCACGATCTTGTAACGAACACCGGGGAGGTCCTTCACACGACCGCCGCGCACGAGCACCATCGAGTGCTCCTGCAGGTTGTGGCCCTCACCGGGGATGTAGGCCGTGACCTCGGTTCCGTTGGAAAGCTTCACACGAGCGACCTTACGCATCGCCGAGTTCGGCTTCTTCGGGGTGGTGGTGTACACACGGGTGCACACACCGCGCTGCTGGGGGTTCGCCTTCAGTGCGGGAGCCTTGGTCTTAGTGACCTTCGGCGACCGCCCCTTGCGAACCAGCTGCTGAATAGTAGGCACTGATTCTCCTAGTAGTCCTGCACGGTGACAGGAATGCTTCAAATGGGCGAGCATTTGCGCGAGCTTGCGCACGCGCGGAGCTGCTGGACTCTCGGCCTGGGCTTCGAATCCGAGTGCAGCTATGCCGTGGGGGTATCAGCTCTGGGAGCGAGTGACCCTCGGAGCTCTCCCCCGAATTCGCGCAGGCGCGAACGAGGTGGAGTGCACCAAGGAATAACTTTACGCGCTGTGGCGCCTCCGCGCAAGGGTGGCGCCCCCGCGCGGGGGTCGCACCGGCGCCGCACGCTAGGCCGGCGCCGCACGCTAGGCCGGCGGCTCGAGCTGACGCGACAGCTCGTCGAGCATCGCACGCACCTGCGGCTCGACGAACCTATCGATCGCCGCCGAGATTCGCGGGCGATGCCCCATGAGCGCGAAACAGACCTCGTTGCCAACATCGGCGGCCCGCAGGTCGGCAAGCTGTATCTCGCGCCGCAACTGATCTTTCTCAGCGGCGCTGAGGGGCGGCCGTGGCAGCGGCGGGTCGGGCCTCGACTCCTCGGCTAGGCCTGCCATCGTGAACAGAAACGGCTGGTCGTCGGCCACCGGCTCAGGGTCGGGGTCGAGGCCGTCGAACTCGGGGTCGAGCCCTGCCGCGGGGTCGTAGCCGCCAACGCGCCACAGATCCGCCCCCGTCAATTCCGCGTGGAGCATCGGCAAATTCTCCTGCGTGTAGTCATCGACGAGCCGATCGACGATGCGCTGCACCCGCGAAACGAGCGCGTGCTTCACCTGGTGGGGCGTGGCGTCTGGAATGCCGGAGGCGACGAGCACCGGCGAGCCCGTGCACCTGCGGCAGATGCGACTGCGCGCGCGGTAGGCGGCTGGCTCCCACTTCGGCAGCCATGCAAGCCACGCCTCAACCGCGGTGTTGACGCGCCTATCGATTACGCCCACGAGGTTCACTCCCGCTCCTCGCGCCGCTCCCACGGCCACTGCGGTGTCGGCCGATCGGTGTAGATGCGCCTGGCGAGCACGAGCCAGAACACCACCACGGCGATCGCCCAGACGGGCATCAAGATCAGCGCGAACGGGCTCAGCCACGTCTCGCGAATGCTCAGGCCGGCCGCGATGCCCGCGAGGCCCCAGAGCAGGTAGATGCCGAAGGCGGCACCAAGCACTATCCCGGCAACTGGGCTCTTCCGACCGCGCAGCAGCGACAGCGCCTGCCGCCACAGCATCACCCCGAGCATGCCGAGCCCGAGGCCAATACTCAGCACGCCGAACCACAGCGGAACGTTCTCGGTCTCGATGGGCTCGCGCCCGAGCGCGAAGCCCAGCAGGCCCCACGAGGCGACGACGAGGGCGGCGGCCACGACCAGGGTCGCACCGAGGAGCCCGAGGACATACCCCCGAGTGACTCCCCGCTTCGCGCCCTCGACCATTACTGCTTCGCCCGCACCTCGGCCAGCGCGGTCTCGTACTCGGCGAGCAGTTCCGCGTTCTTCGCGGTGACGCGGCGCCCGCGGGCCCCGATCCACGCGCCGAACCAGATCGCGACCTCGCGCCCCAGAATCGCGGCTCCCAGCGTTGGCAGCGTGAAGGCCAACGAGCGCGCGGTCGCGAGGAATCCGGTGGCGCCCTCGAGGTCAGCCACCGGGCTGCCAGCGAGAGCGAAGGTTGCGGTCGTGGCGACCCACACGATCACGCCAACGAACAAACTGAAGATCACGTACGCCCACCACCCGGCACGACCGAAGATCAGCACGAGAATGGTGAGCCCGAGGAAGAACGCTGCAACCCCAGCGATGAAGCCCCACGAGGTCACCCACGGCAGCAGCCCCTCGCTGAGAAACGTCGACGGCGGGAAGTCGCGGGCGATCATCGCCGAGATGAGCCCGGCGTACAACGCCGCGAACGCGACCGTGCCGAGCAGCGCGATGAGCACGCCTGCGCCGCGGTTGCCCTTGAGGTCTGGCGGCATGGGCGACTGCATGTAGAGCGCAGCCATCGGGTGGTCTGCGCTGATGCGAATCTCGCCGTCGCGGGCGGGGTCTGCGAGCTGCGCCGCGTCAGCGACAACGGTCTCGGCCGCGGCCGACGGAGTCTCGTCAAATGCCGCGATGCGCGGGCCCTTGCCCGCGGGTGTATCGAGGTCGAGCTGGGTGTCGACGCTCGCTGCCTGCTCACGGTGTGCCCGCTCGGCGAGCGCCTCGGCGCCGGCTGCGACGGCCGTCGTATCGGCGTCAGCGCCGCTCACTGCGCTCACTGGCGCGGGGTCGACCACGGTGCCGCTCGCGTCGACGACGATGACCTCGCCCGCGGGCTCGTCGACGATGCCTGTCGCCCGGTCTACGGCGTCTTGCACCTGGCCCTCGCTTGCCGCCTGTTCTTCTACCGGCGCGCCGGGATCGACGGGAGTTTCGCGCTCATCGCTCATGGGTCTACCTCTCGACTGCCTTGCGTTCAGTCGCCACGATACAAGCTATGCGTCAAAAATGCGCTATCCCGCGCGGAAGTGTGGCGCGAAACTGCCCGCCGCGCGCCGGGCCGCTCGGCGCTCGCTGCGCAACTCCGGCAGATCTGCCGTCTATCGGTGCCGCAGCGCGGCGTGCGCGCGTGTGAGCGCAGATCTCCGATCGAAGGGCCGCTGCGCGCGGGGTGCGGATCCGCAACGCACACCGCCCCCTCCCCCGAGCAGCCCGGAGGCCGTGCCCGAGCCAGGCCCGAGCAGCCCCGAGGCCGTGCCTGAGCCAGGCCCGCACACACGAGCGCGGGCCCCCACCCGAAGGTGGAGGCCCGCGCCACTGTCTGACCGGCGCCCCGCTCTCGCGGGCCGCCGAACCCGCTAGCTGTAGTTGCCGGGGTTGAACTCGTCAGAGGTGAAGGTGTCGAAGTCGACGAACGAGAAGTCGTTCTCGTCGAACGTGCCCTCGCCCGCGTACATGCGGTTCGGGTAGCGCTCTGCACGAGCCTCCTCGGTCGCGGCAACATCAACGTCGGTGTACACGCCCAGGCCGGTGCCGGCCGGGATGAGCTTACCGATGATGACGTTCTCCTTGAGGCCGACGAGCGGATCCTTCGATCCCTCCATCGCTGCCTGCGTGAGCACGCGGGTGGTCTCCTGGAAGGAGGCCGCCGAGAGCCACGACTCGGTCGCGAGCGACGCCTTGGTGATACCCATGACCTCGGGGCGCGCGGTCGCGGCGCGCTTGCCGTCGACGAGCGCCTCGCGGTTGATGCGCTGGTAGCGCGACCGGTCGACGAGCTCGCCCGGGAGCAGCTCGGTCTCGCCGTGGTCGACGACGGTGACCTTGCGCAGCATCTGGCGAACGATGACCTCGATGTGCTTATCGTGGATCGGCACGCCCTGCGAGCGGTACACGCCCTGCACGCCCTCGACGAGGTACTTCTGCACGGCACGCTCGCCCGGAATGTGCTTGTCGTTCTCGGTTGCGCCGACCTGCAGGATGTCCTTCGGGTCGAGCGTGCCCTGAATGAACGGCTGGCCGAGCTGCACGTGCTGCCCGTCTTCGACGATGAGCGTCGAACGCTTCAGCACGGGGTACTGCTTCTCCTCGGTGCCATCGTCTGGCGTGAGGATCAGGCGGCGGCTCTTCTCGGTGTCTTCGATCGTGATGCGGCCTGCGGCCTCAGCGATCGGCGACGCACCCTTCGGGGTGCGGGCCTCGAAGAGCTCCTGCACGCGGGGCAGACCCTGCGTGATGTCGTCTGCCGACGCCGAGCCACCGGTGTGGAACGTACGCATCGTGAGCTGGGTTCCCGGCTCACCAATCGACTGCGCCGCGATAATGCCAACGGCCTCGCCGATGTCGACGCGCTGACCGGTCGCGAGCGAGCGGCCGTAGCAGGTCGCGCACACGCCGACAGCCGACTCACAGGTGAGCACGGAGCGCACCTTGATCTCGGTGACGCCGGCGCCGACGAGCAGGTCGATCGCGACGTCGCCAACATCGGAGCCAGCCGCGGCGACGACGTCGCCAGCAGCGTTCACTGCGTCGGCTGCGAGGGTACGGGCGTAGACCGAGTTCTCGACGTTCTCGTCGCGCACGATGACGCCGTCAACCTCAGCCGCGATCGGCAGATCGAGGCCGCGACGGGTGCCACAGTCTTCCTCGCGGATGATGACATCCTGCGAGACGTCGACGAGACGACGCGTCAGGTAACCCGAGTCAGCGGTACGCAGCGCGGTATCGGCCAGGCCCTTACGCGCACCGTGGGTCGCGATGAAGTACTCAGCCACCGACAGGCCCTCGCGATAGGAGTTAATGATCGGGCGGGGAATAATCTCGCCCTTCGGGTCAGACACGAGGCCACGCATACCCGCGATGTTACGGATCTGCAGCCAGTTACCACGGGCACCCGACGACACCATACGGAAGATGGTGTTGTCTTCGGGGAACGCCTCGCGCATCGCCTGAGCAACCTCGTCGGTCGCCTCGGTCCAGATCTTCACGAGATCGGCGTGACGCTCCTGCTCGGTGATGAGACCGCGGTCGAAGCGCTTCTGCACCGCAGCCGCGTCCTTCTCGTGCGCCGCAAGAATCTCGGCCTTGTTCGACGGGGTCACGATGTCAGACAGCGCAACGGTCACGCCCGAGCGGGTCGCCCAGTGGAAGCCGGCGTCCTTGATGCGGTCGAGGGTCGCAGCGACCTCAACCTTCGGGTAGCGCTCGGCGAGGTCGTTGACAAGCGTCGAGAGCGTGCCCTTGTCGGCGACCTGCTCGAAGTACACGTAGTCAGCGGGCAGCGCCTCGTTGAAGATCGCACGGCCGAGCGTGGTCTCGACGAGCACGGGCTTCTCCGAGGTAACGCCCGAAGCGTCGGTGTACCCGGTGAGGCGAATCTTGGCCATCGCGCCAAGGTCGAGCGTGTGCTCGTCCATAGCGAGAATTGCCTCAGCGATCGAGCCGAACGCGCGACCCTCGCCGACTGCGCCCTTCTTCACCGTGGTGAGGTGGTGCAGGCCGATGATCATATCCTGCGACGGCAGGGTCACCGGGCGGCCGTCAGACGGCTTCAAGATGTTGTTCGACGCGAGCATGAGCACGCGCGCCTCGGCCTGAGCCTCGACCGACAGCGGCAGGTGCACTGCCATCTGGTCGCCGTCGAAGTCAGCGTTGAACGCAGCACAGACGAGCGGGTGCAGCTGAATCGCCTTGCCCTCAACGAGCTGCGGCTCGAACGCCTGAATACCGAGGCGGTGCAGGGTAGGTGCACGGTTCAGCATCACGGGGCGCTCGCGGATGATCTCCTCGAGCACGTCCCAGACCTCGCTGCGCGAACGCTCGACCATGCGCTTTGCGGCCTTCACGTTCTGTGCGTGCGAGAGATCCATGAGGCGCTTGATGACGAACGGCTTGAACAGCTCGAGCGCCATCTGCTTCGGCAGGCCACACTGGTGCAGCTTGAGCTGCGGGCCGACAACGATGACCGAACGGCCCGAGTAGTCAACGCGCTTACCGAGCAGGTTCTGACGGAAGCGGCCCTGCTTGCCCTTGAGCATGTCAGAGAGCGACTTCAGCGCACGGTTACCGGTGCCCGTCACGGGGCGGCCGCGGCGGCCGTTGTCGAACAGCGCGTCAACTGCCTCCTGGAGCATGCGCTTCTCGTTGTTCACGATGATCTCGGGAGCACCGAGATCGAGCAGGCGGCGGAGACGGTTGTTGCGGTTGATCACGCGACGGTAGAGGTCGTTGAGATCAGAGGTCGCGAAGCGGCCACCGTCGAGCTGCACCATCGGGCGAAGCTCGGGCGGGATCACTGGAACGACGTCGAGCACCATCGCGGCCGGGCTTGCGCCGGTCTGCAGGAAGGCGCTGACGACCTTCAGGCGCTTGATCGCACGAATCTTCTTCTGACCCTTGCCCTCGGCGATCTGCAGGTGCAGCAGCTCGGCCTCGGCCTCAAGATCGAACGCCTCGAGGCGCTTCTTGATGGCCTCTGCGCCCATGTAGGCCTCGAAGTAATCGCCGTAGCGATCCATGAGGTCTGCGAACACCGCGTCCTCGGGCTTGAGGTCGCCAACCTTCAGGCTGCGGAAGTCGTCCCACACGCGCTCGAGACGAGCGATGTCGTCGTCGAAGCCGCGGCGAATGAGCGTCATGTCCTTCTCGGCCGAGGCCTCGGCGCGGCGGCGCTGGTCAGCCTTCGCCCCTTCTGCCTCGAGCGCTGCCAGGTCGGTCTCGGCCTGCTGCTGGCGCTGAGCAACAGCGATGTCGCGCTGGTCAGAGAGCGCCTTCAGCTCGAGCCGCAGCTCGGCCTCAAGCTCGGCCATGTCTTCGTGGCGGCCCTCTTCATCGATGTCGATGATCATGTACGCAGCGAAGTAGATGACCTTCTCGAGGTCTTTCGGCGCCATGTCGAGCAGGTACCCGAGGCGTGACGGCACGCCCTTGAAGTACCAGATGTGGGTCACGGGAGCGGCGAGCTCGATGTGGCCCATGCGCTCGCGGCGCACGCTCGACTTCGTGACCTCAACGCCACAGCGCTCACACACGATGCCCTTGTAGCGCACACGCTTGTACTTGCCGCACGCGCACTCCCAGTCGCGGCTGGGGCCGAAGATCTGTTCGCCGAACAGACCGTCCTTTTCAGGCTTCAGCGTGCGGTAGTTGATGGTCTCCGGCTTCTTGACCTCGCCGAACGACCAGCCACGGATGTCGTCGGCGGTCGCCAGACGAATCTGCAGCTCATTGAAACTCGTACCCTCGAGCAAATTGTTCTCCTTGGTATGAAAACTTAAAAAAATCAGACCGGCTGTGCGCCCCGCGCTATCGCGGGGCGCCGATCAATTTAGATCTCGTCAGCCGAGGCTGCCTCGAAGCGGGTTGACAGGTTAATACCGAGCTCTTCGGCGGTGCGGTGCGCCTCGTCGTCGTTGTCGCGCAGGCTGACGGCGTTACCGTCGGCACCGAGCACCTCGACGTTCAGGCAGAGCGACTGCATCTCCTTCATGAGCACGCGGAACGACTCGGGCACGCCCGGCTCCGGGATGTTCTCGCCGCGCACGATGGCCTCGTAGACCTTCACGCGGCCGAGGATATCGTCGGACTTGACCGTGAGCAGCTCCTGCAGCGCGTACGCGGCGCCGTAGGCCTCGAGGGCCCACACTTCCATCTCACCGAAGCGCTGGCCGCCGAACTGTGCCTTACCACCGAGCGGCTGCTGGGTGATCATCGAGTACGGGCCGGTCGAACGCGCGTGGATCTTGTCGTCGACGAGGTGGTGCAGCTTGAGGATGTACATGTAGCCGACTGCGATCGGGTACGGGTACGGCTCGCCCGAGCGGCCATCGAACAGGCGGGTCTTACCGCTGGAGTCGATGAGGCGCTCGCCATCGCGGTTCGGCGTGGTCGAGTCGAGGAGGCCAGCGATCTCGAGCTCCGAGGCGCCGTCGAACACCGGGGTCGCAACCTTGGTGTTCGGCGCGGCCTCGAGCGACGCCTTCGCGAGCTTCGCAGCCCACTCCGGGTTACCGTCGACCTTCCAGCCCTGCTTCGCGATCCAGCCGAGGTGAACCTCGAGCACCTGGCCGAAGTTCATGCGGCCGGGGATGCCGAGCGGGTTGAGGATCACGTCGACGGGGGTGCCGTCTTCGAGGAACGGCATGTCTTCGACGGGGAGGATCTTCGAGATGACGCCCTTGTTGCCGTGGCGGCCAGCGAGCTTGTCGCCCTCGGTGATCTTACGCTTCTGCGCAATGTAGACGACCACGCGCTGGTTGACGCCCGACCCGAGGTCATCGTCGTTGTCGTTCTCAGCGTCGAATACCTTCACCGAGGTGACGGTGCCGGCAACGCCGTGCGGCACCTTCAGCGAGGTGTCGCGAACCTCGCGGCTCTTCTCATTGAAGATCGCGCGGAGCAGGCGCTCCTCGGCCGAGAGCTCGGTCTCACCCTTCGGGGTGACCTTGCCGACAAGGATGTCGCCCGGGTTGACCTCGGCGCCGATGCGGATGATGCCGCGCTCGTCGAGATCCTTCAGTGCCTCCATGCTCGCGTTCGGGAGATCGCGGGTGATCTCCTCCTTGCCGAGCTTGGTGTCGCGCGCGTCGACGTCGTACTCCTCGATGTGAATCGACGACAGCGTGTCGTCTTTCACGAGGTTCTGGCTGAGGATGATCGCGTCCTCGAAGTTGTGGCCCTCCCACGGCATGAACGCGACGAGCAGGTTCTTGCCGAGCGCGAGCTCCCCGTTCTCGGTTGCGGGGCCGTCGGCGATGACCTCGCCGGCCTCGATGCGCTCGCCAGCCTTCACGATAACGCGGTGGTTGTAGTTCGTGCCCTGGTTCGAGCGATCGAACTTGCGCATGTAGTACTTCTTCGTGCCGCCCTCGTCGAGCATCACGGTCACGACGTCAGCCGACACGTCCTGGATCACGCCAGCCTGCTCGGCGACGATCACGTCGCCGGCGTCGATGGCAGCATAGCCCTCCATGCCGGTGCCGACGAGCGGCGACTCCGAGCGCACGAGCGGCACAGCCTGACGCTGCATGTTCGCGCCCATAAGCGCGCGGTTCGCATCGTCGTGCTCGAGGAACGGAATGAGCGAGGTTGCGACCGACACCATCTGGCGCGCCGAGACGTCCATGTACTGGACCTGATCGGCGTCGACGAGCTGCACCTCGGAGCCGCGGGGGCGCGCGAGCACCTGCTTCTCGGCGAACTTGCCGTTTTTGTCGACGGGAGCCCCTGCCTGCGCGATGAGGAACTCGTCTTCTTCGTGGGCAGTGAGGTAGTCGACCTGATCGGTGACGGTGCCGTCAACGATGCGACGGTACGGGGTCTCGATGAAGCCGAACGCGTTGATGCGCGCGAACGTTGCGAGCGCGCCGATCAGGCCAATGTTCGGGCCTTCAGGGGTCTCAATGGGGCACATGCGGCCGTAGTGCGACGGGTGAACGTCACGCACCTCGACGCCTGCGCGGTCGCGCGAGAGACCGCCGGGGCCGAGGGCTGACAGGCGGCGCTTGTTCGTCAGGCCCGCAAGCGGGTTGTTCTGATCCATGAACTGCGACAGCTGCGAGGTGCCGAAGAACTCCTTGATCGCCGCGAGCACGGGGCGCGTGTTGATCAGGGTGTTCGGGGTGATCGCCTCGATATCCTGCGTGGTCATGCGCTCGCGAACGACGCGCTCCATGCGGCTGAGGCCGGTGCGCACCTGGTTCTGAATGAGCTCGCCGACGGCGCGGATGCGACGGTTACCGAAGTGATCGATATCGTCGGTGTCGAGACGGTTGTCAAAGGCCTTGCCCTCGCGGGTGCCCGGGAGCGTCTCGGTGCCTGCGTGCAGACCGACGAGGTACTTGATCGTCGCAACGATGTCTTCGAGCGAGAGCACCGAATCGGTGATCGGCGCTTCGAGGCCGAGCTTGCGGTTGATCTTGTAGCGGCCGACCTTCGCGAGGTCGTAGCGCTTCGGGTTGAAGTAGCTGTTGTCGAGCAGCGCGCGCGCAGCCTCGATCGCAACCTGCTCGCCCGGGCGCTGCTTGCGGTAGATGTCCTTGAGGGCTTCTTCCTGGAGGTTCACGCCCTCCTTCTCGACGACGCCGTCCTTCTCAAGGGTGAGCGCGATCGACTCGTAGCCCGCGAACTCCTCGAGAATTTCGGCGGTGGTCATGCCGAGCGCCTTCAGGAACACGGTGACCGACTGCTTGCGCTTGCGGTCGATGCGCACGCCAACCTGGTCGCGCTTATCGATCTCGAACTCGAGCCACGCGCCGCGGCTCGGAATCACGCGTGCCGAGAAGACGTCTTTATCGGAGGTCTTCTCTTGCTGGCGCTCGAAGTAGACGCCTGGCGAACGGACGAGCTGCGAGACGATAACGCGCTCGGTGCCGTTGATGATGAACGTGCCCTTGTCGGTCATGAGCGGGAAGTCGCCCATGTAGACCGTCTGGCTCTTGAGCACCTGGGTCTCGGTGTTGTAGAACGCAGCCTCGACGTAGAGCGGAGCGGAATAGGTCTTGCCGCGCTCCTTGCACTCGTCGATCGAGAACTTCTGCTCGTCGAGAATCGGGTTCTCGAAGGAGAGCTGCATGGTGCCAGCGTTGTCCTCAATCGGGGACATCTCCTCGAAGATCTCCTCGAGGCCGCTCTTCAGCGCGATGTCATCGCGCCCCTGAGCCTGCGCCTCTTTGACGCGTGCAGCCCACGCGTCGTTGCCGACGAGCCAGTCGAAGCTCTCGAGCTGCAGTGCCAGCAGGTTCGGCACCGACAGCGTGTCGGAAATCTTGGCGAATGAGAGTCGCGAGTGGTTGCGACCGTTCTTCGGGTTATTAGTGGACGATGCGTTGGGCGCAGCAGCCAAGGAAGTACCTCCGTGGGCCCCGTCGGGCCGGTTGACTTGGTCTTGCGAAGAAATGCTCTGCGGTCACACGGGGTTCATCTGCGCCTGCGCGCCAACTCCCGAGGCCTTCCGCTATATGAAGGCAGACTCGTGTCCATAGTGCAGCTTTCTACTGTAACACCATCGTTATCGCCTGACAAGGAGATACCTGCATCGACTCTCAGCTTCACCAAAAGCGTGTCAGACTGGCTGGGCGTTGGGGGCGCACCACCCCGTACGACGAGCCTCAGGAGCACCGAAGCGCATGACGAACTACAACCGACCGCAGCCCCCACAGGCAACGGGAGTAGCGGTGCCGCCGCTCCACACCGGCCCGCTGACCTTCGGCACGCTATTCAGCCGCGGCTTCCGCGCGGTCGCGCAGAACCCGAAGCCGCTCGTGCTGTGGGCGATGCTCCTGCCGCTCGCGATGCATCTCGTGTTTGCTGTGCCGACCGCGCTCTATGACGCAAGCGGTCTTGGCGATCCAACGCCCTCGGGCGTCGACCCAGCTGCGCTCGGCGTTGCCGCCCTCATGATGGTGTCGACAATCATCTACGCGGTTGTGTCGGCGCTCGGCGGCGCGGTGCTCCAGGGGTTCGTTGCAAACAATGTGCGCTTCGAGGCGCTCGGGCATCGCGGTACCTCGGCCGAGCTGTGGGCCGCGACCCGCCCCCTGCTCGGCAGGCTCCTTGGTTACGGCGGCTTGGTGCTCGGGTTCGCATTCGCGGCCGGCTTCGTCGCCGGCATCCTCGGGTTTCTCGGTGGGCTGCTGTTCGTCGGCATTGCCGCCGCTATCAGCCCCGCTATGGGGCCGGCAATCGTGGCGTTCGTGCTACTCACGATCGCGATCGGCATCCCACTGTTCTGGTTTGCGGCTCGGATCTCGCTCGCGCCCGCAGTGATCGTGTGCGAGGGCGTCGGCGGGTGGGCATCGCTGCAAAGGTCGTGGGCGCTTACCCGCGGTCGCAGTTGGCGCGTCGTTGGGCTCTACCTGCTTATCGCGCTCGTCATGGGCGCCGCCATTGGCCTGCTGAGCCTGCTGTTCTGGGCGGTCACGCAGGCGCTCGTTCCAGCCGCCTCCTGGGAGATCGGCGTCACCGGCCCCCGCGTGCTCGCGGCGTATCTCTCAGGGCTCCCGGTCTCCCTCGCGAGCGCCGCGTTCCTGCCCGTGCTCGTGACGGCGATCACCAATGTGTATCTCGACGCCCGCACCCGGCACGATCCGCTCGCGGCCTCGCTGCAGCAGTATCACGCGGCCCGCGCCGCGGGCTACCAGCCCGCGCAGCTGCCAGACCCCTTCGCGGTCGCACCCCAGTACTCGAGCCATACGAACGCGCAGGTCTTTCCCCCCACCCCGCCGGCACCCCCGGCCCCGCCGACACCGTGGGGCTCGAACCCCGCGGATCCGCCGCGACCACCCGCCGAGTAGCCTCACGGGCCCCGCACCGGCGCGGAACTCAGCAAACGCAAGGCTCGCTGCCAGGCGCCGGGCAGCCGCGCCCGTTACTGTGAGTTGTATGACTTCGAAGCCCGCGGCCCCAAGTGTCGCCTGGGCGATCCTTGGGATCATCGCGGTCGCTGCTCTCGGCGCCTACCTGCACTTCGGCGCGAGCGGGCCGCTGCCCCTTGACGAGGCGTGGCGCGAAGCCGCGCGACTCACGCCGGGCTCCGTCGCGTTCACGGTCGCGGCGTTTATGGCCGAGATCGGCTCGGCTGTGGGCGTCGCGGCCTGCGGGGCCGTCGCCTGCGCACTGCTACTCACCCGCCAGTTTGGGCGCGAGGCCGCAGCGCTCGCGACCGCGCTCGTGCTCGGGGTCGCGCTCTCGGAGCTCGCGAAGGCTCTCGTCGCGCGCCCCCGCCCCATCGACGCTCTGTACGCGTGGGACGGCTATTCGTTCCCCTCGGGCCACTCGATGGGCGCCGCGGCGCTCGCGGTGTCTGTTGCCTACGCGGTCACGTCGGTGTACCGTCGCGGCGCCACGTTCGTGACGCGCGCTTCGGTCACGTGGATCTGGATCGCGGCGGTGTGCTGGACGCTGGCGATGATGTGGAGCCGCACCGCCCTCGGCGTGCATTGGCTCAGCGACACCGTTGCCGGCGCGATTCTCGGGATTTGCGCCGCGCTGATCGCGCAGCGAATCTGGCGGCCGCGCGGCGTGAGGCGCGGCCGGTAGCGGTCGCCCCGGCCGGGGTGACCAGCGGTGGTTTTCCACAGCCAAGGGCGTTCAGGCCCGATGTCGGGGGAAGTCCGTAAGATTGGCAGCATGAGCGAGACACAACAGGCCGAGAGCCAGCAGAGCGAGACCCAGGGCATTCGCGTCTTCGGCGCCGACTGGTGCGGAGATTGCCGCCGCGCGAAGCGCGTGTTCGGCGAGGCGAACGTCGCCTACGAGTGGATCGACCTTGTCGAGACCCCCGAGGCCGCAGACGTCGCCGAAGACATCAGCGGGCGCAAAAACATTCCGGTGATCACCTACCCCGACGGCACCCACCAGGTGGAGCCGAGCGACGCCGACATGCGCGCGAAGCTCGCCGAGCTCGGGCTGGTGTGATTCTCCCGCCACCCGTCAGGCTCGCATCGGGCCGGCTCGCGTCAATCGAGGCCGACCGCTGGGTCGACGGCGCCATCGAGCTCGTCATCGACGGGACACCACAATCCCACGTGAACCTCCGCGACCCGTCAGACCTGTTCTTCGAGTACATGCGCCGCATCGGCCACGTCATCGATCTCTTCAGGCCGAGCGGGCAACCGATCTCGGCGCTGCACCTCGGCGGTGGCGCGTTCTCGCTACCCCGTTACGTCGAGGCGACACGACCCGGCAGTAGGCAGCAAATTGTCGAGCTCGAGAGCGCGCTCGTCGACCTCGTGCGCGAAGCCGCGCCGCTGCCGAAGCGCGCGAGCATTCGCGTGCGCCACGGCGACGCCCGCGAGGTGCTCGGCAAGCTCCCGGCAGGCATGCACGGCGCGATGGATCTCGTTGTCGTCGATATCTTCTCGGGCGCGCAGACGCCCGCGCACGTGTCGAGCGTCGAGTTCTACGAGCTGGTGCGCCCGCTGCTTGCGCCCGACGGCCTCGTCGTGGTGAACGCAGCCGACGGCACGGGCCTGCCGTTCGTGCGCGGTCAGCTCGCGACACTCACCACGCTGTTTCGCGAGGTCGCCGCGATCGCCGAGCCGCAGGTGCTCAAGGGTCGCCGCTTCGGCAACGTCGTGATCGTCGCCTCGAACGGCGCGGCGGGTTCCGCTGGCAGCGAGCTCGACTGGCTGCCGCGGCTCCTCGCAGGTGGCCCCCACCCCGCACGACTGCTCGCAGACCGCGAGCTCAGGGAGCTCATCGGGTCGACGAAGCCCGTCACCGACGCGACGGCGGTAGACTCCCCCGCGCCCTCGCCAGGGCTGTTCGGGGCCTAGCCGTGAGCGAGTTGCATCGGGTGCGCGCCTGGGCCGACGCGCTCATCAGGCACCACCTCGACCCACGCTTCGGCGCTGGCGCGTGGAGCTTTGCGTTTGACAACGCGAAGCGCCGAGCGGGGCTCTGCAATTACACCGACAGGCGCATCACCGTCTCGAAATACCTCGCCGAGAAGTTCGAAGACGACGAGATTCACCAGGTGCTGTTGCACGAGGTCGCGCACGCGCTGGCCGACCCCGATGCCGCGCACGGGCCGCGCTGGATGCGCATCGCTCGCGAGCTCGGGTATGTCGGCGGCCGCACCCACCACGGTGAGATCGCCCACGAGCGAGCTCCCTGGGTCGGGCACTGCCCCGGCGGGCACGAGCACTACCGCTTTCGCAAGCCCGTGCGCGAGGCCTCGTGCGGCAAGTGCTCGCGCGGGTTCTCTCAGGCCTACCTCATTGCCTGGGAGCGCCGGGCGGCGTAGCCGAAACGGCGGGGCGAAACGGCGGGGCGAGCCGGAGCGCAAGCCGCGAGCGGGCGGCGCAGCGCCAACGGCGCGCGGGCGGCGCAGCGCCAACGGCGCGCGGGCGGCGTAGCGCAGGAAGCGAACGGAGCGAGTGCTTAGCGCTCGAACGCATCGGGCGCGCACGCCCTACAGCCCGAAGCGGGTGAGTGATTCGGCGACCGCGGCCCGGTAGAAGCGCCCCGGGTCGGTGATCATGTTCGTGAACTGCCCGAACGTCTCGAACGAGATGAGCCCCATGAGGTGGCTCCACACGTCGATGCCGAGCGCGATGTGCCCGGCATCGAGCGTCGGCCCGAGCCGGTCTCGCAGGTGGGCGACCGCGTCGCCCTGGGCAAACACCTCGCCGCCGGCCGGGAACGCGTGGCCCGCCGCCCGCAGGTCTTCAAGAATGCGCATGAGCACGAGGCCGGCCCGGCTCGCCGCCGCGATGGTATCTTGCGGCGCGTGGTACCCGGGCACGGGCGACCCGTAGATGAGGGCGTAGCTGTTGGGGTTCGCGAGCGCCCAGTCGCGCAGGGCGGCAGCCGCAGCCTCAAACCGCGCCCGGTGGTCATCGCGGCTCACGGGCGCCTCGGCCAGCTCAACCGCCGCACCGTACTCGCTGTACCCGTCGAGAATGAGCCTGGTGAGCAGCGCGTCCCTGCTCGGGAAGTAGCGGTAGACCGCAGACGAGACGAGATCCATCTCGCGCGCGATCTTGCGCAGCGAGAGGCCAGCAGGGCCGACCTCGGCGAGCTGCGCCCGCGCGAGCCTGAGGATCTCTGACGTGGTGGCCTCGCGGTGCAGCTGGCGGGGCCCGGGCGCGGCGTCAGCGGTGGGTGCGGCGGAGGCGGGCGCCGCTGCGGTGCCGGGCGTTTCGGAGGCGGCGTGCGCGGCGCCGGTCTTCGCCGGCGGTTCAGGGTACATACCCACATTCTCTCGCGCTGCGGGTGCCGGGACAATCTACCGCACCCAAAAGAGAGAGCACTGCTCTTGCGTACGCGATCACGCTGGCCTACTATCAGAGAGCACTGCTCTCGTTGTAGTTCTCGTTACTGCCACCGGAAGGATCTCATGCCCACCCACCTCGTCCTCGGCGCGGGCCTCATCGGCGCCGCGCTCACCCGCGAACTCGCTGCCCGCGGCGACCGCGTGACTGTCGCCAGCCGCCGCGGCACACCGCTTCCGGGCGCGACCCCGGTCGCGCTCCACGCCGGTAGCCCGGCGGACGTCTCCCGCGCAGCGCGCGGTACCGACACGATTTTTCTCTGCACGAACCCGCCCTACCCGGCGTGGGCGACCGAGTGGCCGCCGGTGTTCGAGGCCGCGATAGCCGCTGCCAGAAACAGCGGGGCGAGCCTCGTCGTGATGGGCAACCTCTACGCCCACGGCAGGGTCACCCACCCCATGACCGCCGCCGACGCACCGCGCCCCGCCGAGCACAAGGGCGAGATCCGTGCTCGCGGCTGGGCAGACGTGCTCGCTGCCCACTCGCGCGGCGAGATTCGGGCCGTCGAGGTGCGCGCGAGCGACTACTTCGGCCCCGGCGCCGGCCCGACCGCGCACCTCGGGCACCGCTTCTTCGACCCGCTGCTCGCGGGAAAGACCGCCTGGGCCGTCGGCGACCCCGCGCAGCCGCACGCCTGGAGCTACCTGCCAGACATCGCGCGCACGCTCGTTGCCGCAGCGAGCGCCCCATCGGGCCTCTGGGGCAGGCCGTGGCTCGTGCCGAGCCACGCGCGCAGCCAGCGCGACATCGCCGCAGAGGTCGAAGCGATCACGGGGGTCGCTGGTCGCGTGCGCGGCATCCCAACGCCACTACTGCGCGCGCTCGGCGCGTTCGACGCGCAACTGCGCGAGGTGGCGCGCTGCGCGTACCAGTTCGAGGCACCGTTTCTCGTCGACACCGCTGACACCGAGGCCGCGCTCGGCGTCACGGCTACCCCGTGGGGCACCGCGCTCGCCGAGACCGTTGCCGCGTACCAGCGCGGGTAGTTGGCGAGCGGATCGGCCGAGCGCAGTCGACGCGGGCCGGCGGGGCCGGGCAGATCAGCTCCGCGGATCCGCCCCGCGCGTCACACCTAACAGCCGACGTTACCGAGAACCTGCCGCAGCAGCGCCCCGCGCCCGCCGGGGAGCTCGTCGAGTGTGCCGGGCGACAGCGCGTCTTCCGGGGTCATCCACGTCACCTCGAGCGCATCTTGGCGCGGGTCGCAGCTGCCCGTCACCGGCACGACGTAGACAAGCGAGACGGCGTGCTGCCGCTCGTCGACGAACTGAGACATTCCCGGCATGGGAAAGTACTCCGCGACCTGCGCCGGCATGAGCGTCGACGGCATCTGGGGGAAGGCCATCGGCCCGAGATCGTTCTCAAGGTGCCGGTACAGCGCCTCGCGCAGCGGCTCACCGAAGCGCACGCGGCCCGACACGAATGCCCGGGTGAGGTGCCCCTCGGGGGTGCTACGCAACAGCAGCCCCACCTCGATCACCTTGCCGAGCCCGTCGAGCCGCACGGGAACCGCCTCGACATACAGCACCGGGGTTCGGCCCCGCACGAACGCGAGCTCCTCGTCGTTCAGCCAGCCGGGGTTGCCCGCCGGCGACGGCCGATCCTCCGGCCCGTCGGGGTCAGGCAGGTCTGCGGTTCCAATCACCATGCTTTCATTCTGCCACCCGCGCGCGACATTCGGCTTAGGATCGCGCAGGCGCCGCCCGCGGCCCTCTGATCGGCCCGCCGACTCGGGCAACCCATCTTGCGGGCGCGCGCCGCGCACACCGCGCTAGGCTGAAGCACATGACAGCTCGCAGCACCGCGCTCGCGGCCCGCATCGCGGCCACCGCGTTCGTGGCCCTCGTCGGTCTCGGCGCGCTCGCTTCGTGTGCCGCCGAACCCGACGCGATCCACCCCACCGCGCCCGGGCCGGGGCCAAGCGTAGAGACGAAACCTGCGCCAACGGCCGAGCCCGAGCCCGAGCCAACGGAGCAGCCCGCCCCTCCGGGCTTCGACAAGGCGGCGCTGTCGCTCGATGACCCAAACTCGATCTGGGTCATCGTGAACAAGCTGCGCCCGCTCAACCCGCAGAACTACATTCCGACCGACCTCGTCACCCCGAACGTGCACAGCACGAACGGCCAGCCGCTGCGCGCGGTTGCTGCCGAGGCCACCGAGCGCATGGTCGCGGCCGCGGCCGCCGACGGCGTCGCGATCCACATCGTCAGCGCGTACCGCAGCTACGACACCCAGGTCAGCGTCTACGGCAACTTCGTCGCGAACCAGGGCCAGGCCTTCGCCGACACGACCTCGGCCCGGCCCGGCCACTCCGAGCACCAGACCGGGCTCACCGCTGACTTTGCCGGCAACGACGCGTGCACGCTCGACGAGTGCTTCATCGACACCGCGGCCGGGCAGTGGCTGAACTCGCGCGCGGCCGAGTTCGGGTTCACGATGCGCTACCCGAACGGGCTCGAGGGCATCACCGGTTACCACTTCGAGCCGTGGCACTACCGCTACGTCGGCCCCGAGCTCGCGACCGAGCTGCGCGCCCAGGGCGTGAACACGCTCGAGGAGTTCTTCGGCCTGCCAGCGGCCGGCGACTACGCCGGCTAGCCTGGCGTTCCCGGCGGGGCCGGCGGGGGCGGCCCGATACACTGCTTGCCGTGCCATCAGCGAACTCCCCCGCCACCCCCGGCCCGGTATTTTATATCGGCCGCGCGATTCTCCGGCCACTGCTCTGGCTGCTGTTCAGGCCGCGCGTGACGGGCCGCGAGTGGTTCCCCGCGACGGGCCCGGTGCTCATGGTCAGCAACCACCAGTCGATGCTCGACACGGTGCTACTGCCGTCTTTCGCGCCGCGCAGGGTGCAGTTTCTCGCGAAGGCCTCGCTGTTTCGCGGGGCGATCGGCGGGTGGTTTTTCCGCGGCATTGGGGCGGTTCCCGTCGATCGCGGATCCGCAGCCGCAGGCCAGCTCGCCCTTGAAGCGGGCCGCGACGTGCTCGCCGCCGGGGGCGTGTTCACGGTGTTTCCCGAGGGGAGCCGCTCGCGCGACGGGCGGCTCTACCGCGGCCGCGGGGGCGCGGCCTGGCTGGCGCTTGCGACGGGCGCGACCGTCGTGCCCGTCGGAATCGTCGGGTCGAACCGAAAGCTGCGCGACCCCAGCACAGGGAGGCGCCAGCGGGTCGGGATCCACTTTGGCCCTCCGCTCGATCTCTCCGACCTCGCAGCGCTACCCGCCGGGCGGGCGCGCCGCGAGACGACCGAGCGCATGATGCTCGCGATTCAGGCGCTCTCGGGCCAGCAGCTGGCAGAAACCTTCGCGGAGGTTGACGCCGACGCGTAGCATGGCGGCATGGACGCTGATGTCATTGTTGTTGGGGCCGGGCTCTCGGGGCTTGTCGCGGCTCGAGAGGCGTACCTCGCTGGGCTACGCACGATCGTGCTCGACCAGGAGGGGCCGCAAGATCTCGGCGGCCAGGCCTGGTGGTCGTTTGGCGGGCTGTTTCTTGTCGACTCACCCGAGCAGCGCCGGCTCGGCGTGCGAGACTCGTTCGAGCTCGCCTGGCAAGACTGGCAGGGCAGCGCGCAGTGGGACAGGCTCGCAGGCGAAACCCCCGAAGACGGCTGGGCCTCGCGCTGGGGGCGCGCCTACGTCGAGTGGGCGGCCGGCGAGAAGCGCTCGTGGCTGCGCGAGGTCGGCGTCGATCTCACCCCGATGGTGGGCTGGGCCGAGCGGGGAGATCTCACCGCGACCGGGCACGGCAACTCAGTGCCCCGGTTTCACGTTGCGTGGGGAACGGGCACCGGAGTCGTCGAACCGTTCGTGAGGGCAGCGCACGACGCCGTCGCTGCAGGGCGCACGAAGCTCGCACACCGTCACCGCGTCGACGAGCTCATCACCGAGGGCGGGGCGGTGGTCGGGGTGCGCGGCACCGTGCTCGCGCCGAGCGGGGCGGATCGCGGGGCCCCGTCACCCCGCGACGCCGCGGGCGAGTTCGAGCTGCGGGCCGGCTCGGTGATCATCGCGAGCGGCGGCATCGGCGGGAACCACGAGCTCGTCAGGCAACACTGGCCGGAGCGGCTCGGAAGCGCTCCGCGCGAGATGGTGACGGGCGTGCCGGCGTATGTCGATGGCCGCATGATCGGCATCGCGGGCGAGGCGGGGGCTCGGCTCGTCAACCGCGACCGCATGTGGCACTACACCGAGGGCATCAAGAACTGGTACCCCGTGTGGCCGGGCCACGCGATTCGTATTCTGCCGGGGCCGTCGCCGCTGTGGCTCGACGCGCTCGGGCGGCGGCTGCCCGCGCCCGGGCTGCCGGGCCACGACACGCTCGGCACGCTCAAGCTGCTGCGCACGCTGCCAGGGCTCGCGGAGCACGACCACTCCTGGTTCATCGTGTCGAGCAAGATCGCGGCGAAGGAGTTCGCGCTGTCGGGCTCGGAGCAGAACCCAGACCTCACCACGCGCGATAAGAAACTGCTGCTGAAGACCCGCCTCGGCTCGGGCGCGCCCGGGCCCGTGCAGGCGTTCATCGACCGGGGCGAAGACTTTGTCACGGCCGACACCGTGCCAGAACTCGTCGCGAAGATGAACGCGCTCACCGCGGAGCCGCTGCTCGACGCCGCCGCGGTCGAGGCCGTGGTGCGTGCGCGCGACGCAGAGTTTACGAACTCGTTCTCGAAAGACGCTCAGGCCATGAGCGTGCACAACTCGCGGCGCTACCTCGGCGACCGGCTCACGCGCACGACGAAGCCGCACAAACTGCTCGACCCAGCCGCGGGCCCGCTCATCGGCATCAAGCTGCACGTGCTCACGCGAAAGTCGCTCGGCGGCATTCAGACCGACCTGTCATCGCGCGCGCTGGGAGCCGATGGCACCCCCATTGCCGGGCTGTACGCGGTCGGCGAGGCAGCGGGCTTTGGTGGCGGCGGAGTGCACGGCTACAACGCGCTCGAGGGCACGTTTCTCGGCGGTTGCCTGTTCTCGGGCCGCGCGGCGGGGCGGGCCGTCGCAGCTGGGTAGCGGCGGCGGGCGCCCGCGCAGGGCGCGAGGGAGGGTGTTGGGTGCCAGGGCGCACTGCCCGCGGCACCCAGCACGCACACGCGCGCCGCTCGTTAGGGCGCGGAGTCGACCCCGAGGCACGCGAAGGTCAACTCGGCGCTGACCTCAGCCCAGTCGCTCAGATTCTGGAAGTGGTCTTGCGCCCCGCCCACCGACCCGTCGGGGGTGGCCTGCACGTTCGCGATCCGCTCCTCGATCGCGGCGCGCGCCGCCGGATCTTCAGTGAGCGGCAGCAGGTTCTCGTAGTATTCGACGGAGCCGAGCTCTACCGACGCGTCTGGCGTGAGCAGCGCCGAGCAGAACGCCTCGCCGTCGGTGCCAACCCACGGGGCGTTCGAGAAGTCGATGTCGCCATCGGTCGAGCCCGTGTCAGAGCCGCTCCCCGACTGCGAGTCGTACTCCTCCGAGTAGCCGGAGTCTGACTCGGGGAAGGTGGGCGCGGCGGATGTGCTCGCCGAGAACCCGAACCAGCCCAGCACCGCGAGCCAGCTCACCACCACGATCGTCTCGATGCCAATACGCACGTAACCAATAATCGTCGCCGCGAGGGCGAGGCCGCGCCCGCTCTCGCCCGTGCGCTTAATCTGGCTCAGGCCGATATGGCCGAGAATGATGCCGACGAGGCTGAAGAAAAACACCCCGATGAAGCCGATAATCGCGAACACGTTCATCGGCGGTTTCACCGGCGGGTACTGCCCCGAGGTCAGATACGCTGGCTGCGCGTAGCCGGGCTGCACGTAGCCGGGCTGCACCGGCTGGCCGTAGCCGGGCGCCGGCTGCCCGTAGCCCGGCTGCACCGGCTGGCCGTACCCCGGCTGCACCGGCTGGCCGTACTCCGAGGCCTGGCCGTAGCCGGGCTGCGCAGCCTGCGGCTGGGTCGGCTGGCCGTACTCGGGCGCCGGCTGCTGACCCGGTACCGGCTGCGCGGGCTCCGGCTGTGCGGGCTCGGCCTGCGGGGCGTGCTGATCGGGGTCTGGTGGCAGCTGAGTCATGCAGCCGAGTCTACGCGGCGCTACGCGCCCGCTCGCCTAATACAGCAGAAACTGCGCGGTTTCTTCGCTGGCAACGCCACCGACCGCAGCCGCGAGGTGGTAGGAGGCGCCGCCCGCCACCACCGGGTCTCGGCTGATCTCGCAGGTCTCCGTGCTCGAACGCGTCCTATCCCACGGAATCGACTCCGTCGTCAGCTTCTCGCCGGCCTTCAGCACGACGGGCAGCGACTCCGCGTCAACCTGGCAGTCGGTCGAACGCCACACGTCGTCGCTGCCACTCGAAACGGTGAACGACATGCCAGCGGTGCCGAGGTCTGCAACGCACTCCTCTGAGCCCGTGTTCTCGACGCTCAGCGAGAGCTGCGGGAGCTCTCCGTCGCCATACGAGCCCTGATCCGTCACCGCGACGACCTCGAGCGAGCCAGCCGCGCACGCCGCTGGCGCGCCGGCCTTCGCCTTGTCTGCGTCTGGCTTCGCCGCAACGTCGCTCGGCAGTTCAACAGTGTTCGACGTGCTCGATCCACTGCTCGAACCTGGCCGCACGATAATCAGCACGATCGCTGCGACCACCGCAACGAGCCCGAGCAACACGATCAACCGACGCCGCAGATAGACGCTGCGATCTTTCGGGCCGACCGGATCGCGCAGCGCCGACCTCACCCCGTGCTCATCGGACGGGTCTTGGGAAGGACGCCTGGCCATGGCCACAGCGTACCCCGAGTTACTGCGATAGCCGCTTCAACATGCGGGTGTTGCCGAGCGTGTTTGGTTTTACCCTGGCTAGATCCAGGAACTCGGCGATGCCCTCGTCGTGCGAGCGCAGCAGCTCTGCGTACACATCGGCGGCGACGAGCTCGGTGTCTTCGCCAACCTCTTCAAAGCCGTTGCGGCCAAAAAACTCGGTCTCGAACGTCAGGCAGAACAACTGCTTGAGCCCAAGGTCTCGCGCACGCTGCTCGAGCGCAAGCAGCACGGCGCGACCTACGCCGCGGCCGAGGTACTCCTCCGAGACGCCAAGCGTGCGCACCTCGCCGAGGTGCTCCCACATCACGTGCAGGGCGCCATAGCCGACGACTCGGCCGTCACCGTCTTCGGCGACCATGAACCCGGGAACGGCGCCGTAGAGCTCGACAAGATCTTTGCCGAGCAAGATTCGCCTCGCGACGAGCGGCTCCATCAGACCGACGATCTTCGCAACGTCGTGCGTGGTCGCCGGGCGGACAGTGATAGCGCTGGGGTCGCTCATGCTCATTCCCAAAGTCTAGTGCGCTGCCCGCACCCAACGGCCGTGTCCGTTTTCCGCGTGCGGGGCGCGCGGCGGCGCGGCAGAATATTCACGTGACCCCAACGTTTGCCTCGCTACCGCTCAGCTTTGACGCCTGCTATCGGGCCGCGTCTGGTCGCGACCAGCGGTGGGACGGGCGCATCTATCTCGGCGTCACGAGCACGGCCATCTACTGCAGGCCATCGTGCCCCGCGCGCAAGCCGAAGCCCGAGAACTGCCGTTTCTTTCCGAGCGCGGCCGCATGCGTCGCGGCCGGCTTCCGCGCGTGCAAACGCTGCCGACCAGACGCGCTCCCGGGGAGCCGCGACTGGGATCACCGGGGCGACCTCGTCGCGCGCGCTGTGCGGCGGATCCGCGACGGTGCAATCGACGCAGTGGGCGTCGCCGGCCTCGCGCGCGAGCTCGCGGTGAGTGAGCGGCATTTGCGGCGCATGCTGCTCGACGAAATCGGCGCAACGCCCATCCAGCTCGCCCGAACGCGCCGCGCCCACGCAGCGCGCGTGCTGATCGAGCAGACGTCGCTGCCGCTCTCCGACGTCGCGTTCGCCTCGGGGTTCGGCAGCGTCAGGCAGTTTGGCGAGACGATGCGCGAGGAGTTCGGGGTGGCGCCGTCTGCGCTGCCACGGGGTTGGCGGGGCTCGGCCGGCGCCGGGCGCGGTGTGGGTGCCGGGGCCGCTGCTGTTGATGGGGGTGGCGTTAGCGCCGGTCCCGGCGTTTCGGCCGACGACCCCTTCTCCCCTGCGCAGCCGCGCCTCGCGCTGCGGCTGCAGACTCGCACCCCATTCGACCCGGTCGCGACCCGCGCGTTCTTCGCGGCCCACGCGATTGGCGGGCGCGATCTTGTCTCGGGCGATGCTGGCGGCGATTCGACGCACGCGCTCGACGTGCCCGGCGGCACCGCGCAGGTCGTCATCGCGTGGGGCGAGATTGCGCCGCCTGCCGAGCAGACAGGCACCACGCTCGGCGTTCCCGTCGTGCTTACCCTGCCGAGCCTCGCCGACACGATGCCCGCGATTCAGATCGCGCGGCGCATGCTCGATCTCGACGCAGACCCCGGCCAGCTCGCCACCGCCTTCGGCCAAGACCCGCTGCTCGGCCCGCTCGCCGCCGCTCGACCGGGGCTGCGGTTGCCCGGCGCGCGCGACGGCAACGAGTTCGCGCTCGCGACCGTGCTCGGGCAGCAGGTGTCGCTTGCGGCGGCGCGCACGCTCCAGGGCCGGCTCATCGCGGCGTACGCGGCGCCGGGCGACTCACTCTTCGGCCTGGTCGACGTCGCGCGGGTCGCCGCGGAGTCTGCCGAGGCACTGCAGCAGCGCCTGCGCATCACGGGCGCCCGGGCAGCGACGCTGCGAGCCCTCGCCGGAGCGCTCACTGACGGCCTCGAGCTTCACCCCGGCGCCGACCGGGCGCGAACGCGCGCCGAGCTGCTGCAGATTCGTGGCATCGGGCCGTGGACGACCGAGCTGATCGCAATGCGCGCGCTCGGCGACCCCGACGCCTACCCCGCCGGCGACCTGATTCTGCGCCGCGCCCTGGGCGTCGACAGCGCCCCGGCCGCCGAGCGGCTCGCCGAGCCTTGGCGCCCCTACCGCGGCTACGCCACCCAGCTGCTCTGGGCTGATTTTCTTGCCGCTCAGGGCGGCTGACGGCGCCACACCCACCCACCCGCCCGCTTGGGCTCCCCCACCACGACACTTGGAGTGCTTGATGACCGAACCGCTCGCCTGGGCCACCGCCGACATTATCGGCCACTCGTTTCTCGCCATCTGGTCGCCCGAAGACGACACGGTTCGTGCGGCCGGGTTCTGGGCGACGGGCGCCGGGGTTGCTGGCGCCGGGGCCGCTGGGGCCGGGGCAGCTGGCGCCGGGGCAGCTGGGGCCGGGGCGGCTGGCGCCGGGGCCGCTGGCGCCGGGGTTGCTGACCCGACGGTCGACCCGCTGTGGGAGCGGCTGCGCGCCAGCAACCCCGTGCTGGCAGGGCGGGGCCTCGCCCCGGCCCCCGCGGCTACGGGAGCGGTGCCGGCTGCGCTCGCGGCCTATGCCGCAGGCGATCTCGGTGCGATTGACCGCCTCACTGTGGCGCAACGAGAGACGCCCTTTCGCGGGGAGGTGTGGCGCGCGCTGCGTCAGGTGGCCCCTGGCAGGGCGGTGACCTACAGCGAACTTGCCGCCCTTGCCGGTCGGCCCGCTGCCGTGCGCGCGGCGGCCTCGGGGTGTGCGACGAACCTCGTAGCGCTCATCGTGCCGTGCCATCGCATAGTGCGCGCCGATGGCGGGTTTGGCGGGTACCTGTTTGGCACCGAGGTGAAGCAAAGATTGCTCGCGCACGAGGCCGCGGCTGGCCGCTAGGCGCCCGCGCCGGCTCGGGCCCCGGCCCTGCCGCAGGTGCGAGCCGCTGCGGTACATCGGCAATCTGCGCTCACACGGTAGACCTCGGGCGATCTGGGCCTATCGCGAGCAGATCACCTATCTACCGCAGGCCCTCGGGCTGCGCTCCGGGCAGAGCCAGAGGCCGGGGACCAAGGCCGCTCCTGCGGTATATCGGCAATCTGCGCTCACACGGTAGACCTCGGGCGATCTGGGCCTATCGCGAGCAGATCATCTATCTACCGCAGAGCGTGCGGCCGGGGTCGAGAGAGCGCCCGCGGCGCCCGCGCCGACCGGCAGGGGCCTTACGGGTGAGCCGGGGTGAGGGGCTCCCGCTGTGTAGCGGAATGCCGCCGACCACACCGGGTGCGGGGGCGGGTGGAGGTGCTCAGGATAGGGGTCGGCGAGTCTGCACGGTTGCCGCGGTGAAGAAGCAAGCCGCTGCGGTGCATCGGCGATCTGCGCTCACACGGTAGACCTCGGGCGATCTGGGCCTATCGCGTGCAGATCACCTATCTGCGGCAGGCCCAGAGCCCAGTCGCCCAGAGCCCAGTCGCCCAGGCCACGTGCCCGTGCCCCAGGCGTAGAGCTCCCAAAAACACACAGCAGGGGCCCGGCGCAATGCCGAGCCCCTGCAATTCCCCGTGCGATCTGCCCCTGAGGGCTGGGAGTTATTCTCCCTGGCCGGGCGTGATGCCGGTCGATGCGGCAGCTGCCGCGGCTGAGGCCGAGGCCTCGCCGTGCGACTTCTGCTGGTCACGCTTCGTGTCGAAGGTGAACTTGCCCTCCTTGACGTCGACCATCACGGTGTCACCCGCGAGCAGTTCGGCGCCGAGGATCTTCTCCGAGAGCTGATCCTCGATCTCACGCTGCATCGCGCGACGCAGCGGGCGCGCGCCGAGCGTCGGGTCGTACCCGATCTCTGCGAGCCGCTCGCGCGCGGGCGTCGTGATCTCGATGTACATGTCGCGGTCGAGCAGGCGATCCTTCAGCTGCTTCACGAACAGGTCGACGATCTGCAGGAGCTCTGGCTTCGACAGCTGCGGGAACACGATCGTGTCGTCGACACGGTTCAGGAACTCGGGCTTGAAGTGCTTCTTGAGCTCCTCGTTGACCTTGCCCTTCATCGTCTCGTAGCCGACCTGCGAGTCACCCTCGAGCTGGAACCCAACCGGGCCGCCTGCGATCGCCGACGAGCCGAGGTTCGTCGTCATGATGATGACGGTGTTCTTGAAGTCGACCACGCGGCCCTGGCCGTCGGTGAGACGCCCCTCTTCGAGCACCTGCAGCAGCGAGTTGAAGATGTCGGGGTGCGCCTTCTCGATCTCGTCGAAGAGCACGACGGAGAACGGCTTGCGGCGCACCTTCTCGGTGAGCTGGCCGCCCTCTTCGAACCCGACGAACCCGGGAGGGGCACCGAACAGGCGCGAAACGGTGTGCTTCTCGCCGTACTCCGACATGTCGAGCGAGATGAGCGCGTCTTCGTCGTCGAACAGGAACTCGGCGAGTGCCTTCGCGAGCTCGGTCTTACCGACGCCCGTGGGGCCGGCGAAGATGAACGAGCCCGAGGGGCGCTTCGGATCTTTCAGGCCAGCGCGCTGGCGGCGGATCGTCTTCGCGAGCGCCGAGATCGCCTCGTTCTGGCCGATGACCCGCTGGTGCAGGGCATCCTCCATGAAGCGGAGACGCGAGGTCTCTTCCTCGGTGAGCTTGAACACGGGAATACCGGTCGCCTGCGCGAGCACCTCGGCGATGAGCCCCTCATCGACCTCGGCATTCGTCGCAACGTCACCCGCGCGCCACTGCTTCTCAAGGCGGAGGCGTTCGGCGATGAGCTTCTTCTCTTCGTCGCGCTTGTTCGCGGCCTTCTCGAAATCCTGCGCCTCGATCGCCTGCTCCTTGTCGGCGCGAACCACGGCGATCTTCTCGTCGAATTCCCGCAGCTCGGGCGGGCTCGACAGAATCGAGAGGCGCAGGCGTGCGCCGGCCTCGTCAATCAGGTCGATGGCCTTGTCTGGGAGGAAGCGATCCTGCACGTAGCGATCCGCGAGATTCACGGCGGCGACAATCGCGCCGTCGGTGATCGAGACCTTGTGGTGCGCCTCGTAGCGGTCGCGCAGACCCTTCAGAATGTTGATGGTGTGCGGCAGCGACGGCTCGTTCACCATGATCGACTGGAAGCGGCGCTCGAGCGCCGCGTCCTTCTCGAAGTGCTTGCGGAACTCGTCGAGCGTGGTCGCACCGATGGTCTGCAGCTCGCCGCGCGAGAGCATCGGCTTCAAGATGTTCGCTGCGTCGATCGCGCCCTCAGCAGCACCGGCGCCGACGAGCGTGTGGATCTCGTCGATGAAGATGATGATGTCGCCGCGGTTGCGGATCTCCTTGGTGACCTTCTTCAGGCGCTCCTCGAAGTCGCCACGGTAGCGGCTACCCGCGATCATCGACGAGAGGTCGAGGACGTAGACCTGCTTGTCCTTGAGCGTCTCGGGCACCTCGCCCTTGACGATGGCCTGCGCGAGGCCCTCGACGACCGCGGTCTTACCGACGCCCGGTTCGCCGATGAGCACGGGGTTGTTCTTCGAGCGGCGCGAGAGGATCTGCATGACCCGCTCGACCTCTTTCTCACGCCCGATGACGGGGTCGAGCTTGCCCTCGCGGGCGGCCTGCGTGAGGTTGCGGCCGAACTGGTCGAGCACCTGCGAGCCCTTGGGGGCGTCGCCGGCCTCGGGGGCACCGACGGTCGCGTTCTCTTTGCCGGCCTGGTAGCCGGAGAGAAGCTGGATCACGGCCTGGCGCACGCGGTTCAGGTCGGCGCCGAGCTTCACGAGCACCTGGGCTGCGACACCCTCGCCCTCGCGGATGAGGCCGAGCAGGATGTGCTCCGTGCCAATGTAGTTGTGGCCGAGCTGCAGCGACTCGCGCAGGCTCAGCTCAAGCATCTTCTTCGCGCGGGGCGTGAACGGAATGTGCCCCGACGGCGGCTGCTGGCCGGTGCCGATGATCTCGGTAACCTGCGCGCGCACAGCGTCGAGTGAAATGTCGAGCTGCTCGAGAGCTTTCGCCGCGACACCCTCGCCCTCGTGAATGAGGCCGAGCAAAATGTGCTCAGTACCAATGTAATTGTGGTTGAGCAGCTTCGCCTCTTCCTGGGCGAGCACGATCACGCGGCGAGCGCGGTCAGTGAATCTCTCAAACATCTATACCCTCCTTGACGGCTCGCACGGGGTGTGGATCCGTCGCTGGTTTAAGGCTACGCGCCCTTGGGCGTGCGTGGGGCCGTGTTCGCCAGAGGCGTTACGCGCCGCCGCGCTCGCGCCTGCCGCCCCGCAATGCCGAGAACCCACACTTGACAGCAACCAAACTTCATCGCTAACTTATCGATAAGCGATACTATCGATAATCGATAAAAGCCACGGAAGGAACCTCCATGCATGTCTCCAAACGGGCGCCCGCGGCTTCGCCCCATCGCCCGGCCGCGGTTGACCGGGTCACGCTCTACGCGCTTATCGCAACGGGCTTGGCGATCGGCATCGAACGGGCAATCCGCCTGTGGAACCGCGTTGCCAGCATCACCGGCCCCGGCCCGCACCGTGCCCCGGTCACCCCTCGCAACCTCGAGACTGTGGTTCAGCTTGGCTCAGGTGGCGGCACTCAGGCAGAAATCACCACAGGCACCCTCAAAGTAGCCGAGCTCAGCGGCCCAGAAACGGGGCTACTGATCACCCAGGAGGTGGTCACGTTTCTAGCCATCGCGACGATCATCGTGTGCCTCACCCTCCTCGCGCGAAACACCATTCGCGGCACCGTGTTCCATCGAAGCAACACCGCGCTCCTCACCGGGGCCGGTCTGGCGGCCGCGGCCGGATACGGAGCATGGACATTCTTCGGCCAGATGGCGTCAAACGAGATCATCAGCCGACTCTCGGTCGCTCGCCCGGCTGTCTACGGAACCAGCGGCGATTTCATGCCGTACTTCCTCGGACTCTTCGCCTTCGGCATTGTGACGGTCGCCTATGCAGTTGGTGCCCGCCTGCAGCGCGAAACCGAAGGGCTCGTGTGATTCATCAACTGGCCCACGACTGCCGGTCGAGGCCCGACACTCGCAAGGACGTATACGCATGACCGCCCCATCCAACTATCGCCCAGCCAAAGCCGATCGCATCGCACTCGTCGCACTCATGCTGCTCGGTGCCGGAATCGTCGTCAGCAGCGCCGTCTCCTTTGTCTCTACCACGGCAGCAATCCTCGGTCAGGGCCCACACACTGTCACTGCCAACTTCTTTGACCTCGCGGGCAAGCTCCCGTTGGGGCCGGGTGGCGCGGAGGTCTCAGCCGGCGTGGTCACTGCGACAGTCAATATCCCCGAACTCGTCGCACCAGCAACCGGGTTGCTGATCGCCGAGGCCGCAGTGCAGTTCCTCGCAATCACGACGGTGATCGTCTGTCTGGTGCTGCTCGGCCAGCGCGCACTACGCGGCGTGTTCTTCGGTCGGGGCAACACCGCCCTGATCGTGACAACTGGCTTTGCCGCCATCTTCGGCTACATGCTCCCGCCTATCCTTAGGCAAATGGGCACCACAGAGGCACTCCTCGATCTCTCCGAGGGAGATTTCTTCAACTTCATGCTTGCGCTCAACCCAGTGCAGCTGTTCATCGCGGTGTTTGTCTTCGGCATCATTGCAACCGCCTACACCGTCGGCTCGCGCGTGCAACGGGAAACCGAGGGGCTCATATGAGCCCGGCAGAACCCGAAGACGGGCACGCGATCCACTGTCGCCTCGACGAGCTGCTCGCCGAGCGCGGCATGACCCTCACCGAGCTCAGCGAGCGGGTCGGAGTGAGCATCGTGAACCTGTCAGTGCTCAAGAACGACAGGGCGCGTGCGATCCGCTTCTCGACCCTCACCGCAATCTGCCGGGCGCTCGACTGCGAGGTCGGCGACCTGCTCACCGTGAACAGCGAACCGCGCGCGGGCACAGTGTTACCGCTCGATAACTGACACGGCGCAACTTCTCGCCGAGGTTGCGCCCCTGAGATACGATGAGGCCATGTCAGCATCGCCACGGGAGCGCGCAAAAGCGGAGCGCCGCGAACGCTACCTCGAGGCCGCGGCGTCGCTCATCGCAGAGCGCGGCTTCAGCGGAGTTTCGATCGATCTGCTCGGTTCTGCCGTTGGAGTGAGCGGCCCCGCGCTCTACCGGCACTTCTCGAGCAAAGAAGACATTCTTACGCAGCTGCTCGTCGGGGCCAGTGAGCGGCTGCTCGCCGGGTACGAGGCGATCATCGCTGAGAGTCTCGGCGACGAAGAGACGCTGCGCAGGCTCGTCCACTTCCACCTCGACTTCGCCACGAACGAGCGAGACGTGATTCTTGCGCAGGAGCGCGAGCTCGTCAATCTGCCGGAGGAGCCCCGGCGACGCGTGCGCAGCCTGCAGCGCCGTTACGTGAACGGGTGGGTGCAGGTCACCGAGCGCCTTATGCCCGGCGCAAGCCGCGCCGACCTGACCGTGCGGCTACACGCGGTCTTCGGCCTGCTGAACTCGACCCCCTACAGCGGCTCGCTCGCCTCACCGACGCGGGTGCGCGAGATCCTCGCCGAGCTCGCCCTCGGCGCTCTCTTCGCCGCCGCGCCGGCCGCGTAGGCGCCGGCCGTGTAGACGCCGGCCGTGTAGGCGCCGGCCGCGTAGGCGCCGGGGCCGAGAGCAGCCCTGCGTTTGGAGCCCGACAGAGGCCCTGCGCCAGGCGCCCGACAGGGGCCCTGCGTTTGGAATCCGACAGAGGCCCCGCCCCAGGCGCCCGACGGGGCCCGGCACCAGGCGCCCGACGGGGCCCTGCGCCAGGCCTAACCCTCGAGCTTGAAGTGCCCGGGATCCTGCGGGAAAAACTCCGTCACCCCGTACCCCGCCGCAGCCGGAATGCGCACGACCGGCGTGCCGTCGTCGCCGATGCTCACGGTCGGCGTGACGGGCTCCCGCGGAAAGCGGGGAGCCCCGGCGATCGCCTCGGCGACCGATGCGAACGACCCGAGTCGCCTGAGGTTCATGAGCGTCGGCAGGAGCAGCAGTTCGCTCCTCAGATCGGGCACCTCGGCCGGCCGCACCCAGCGAATCGCGACCGCCTCGACTCCGTCGGCCGTCGGCTCCTGGCCCTCTGGCGCGCGGGCGAGAAAGAAATCGGTGTCGAAGCGGCGTTTGCCGCCGATCGGGGTGATCCACCGACCGAACGGCACCACGTCTTCGAGCGCGAGCCGAGCTCCGGCCGCGTCGAGCACGCCGGCAAGCCCACCGGCCCCCGCGGCAACGGGGGTGGGCACCGCGGAGCCGGCGAGGTGGCTGTCGCTCGCGTCGCGCGCAAGCAGCACCCCGACCTCTTCCCAGGCCTCGCGGATCGCCGCGACGCGCAGGGATGCCGCCTCATCGGGCGGCGCGACCGCGCGCCCCGCGGCGGCGCGCCCCGCTACGCCCGCCCCGGCGGCACCGCGTCGCGCGACGTGCCCCGCGGCAAGCCCAGCGTCGCTGGGTTCGAGCACGCCACCGGGGAACACGAGCGCAGACGGAAACGCACCGCGCGAGCTGCCTCGCCTGAGCATGAGCACGCGCAGCGGATCGTCGCGCACGAGCAGCAGCGACGCCGACCGGCGCGGCACTACCGGCTGCCGCGGTTGCCCCGCCACCGGCTGCCCGCCGGCGCCGCCGGCGCTAGCACCACCACCGGCCCCGCCGGCGCCACCAACGCCAGCACGAGCACCGCCACCGGCCCCATCGCTCACGGCTCAGCCCTACTCTCTCGCGACCTCTGCAATGCGCCTGGCCTGGCGCAACAGCGGTTCGTCGATCATTTGCCCATTGTAGGCAAAGACCCCGCTTGGCGCCTCGGCGGCCGCGGCGAGCACACCGCTCGCCCACTCGACGGCGCGCGCGTCAGGCCGGTACGCGTCGCGCAGAATCTCGACCTGGCGCGGGTGCAGGCACATCGCACCGCGAAACCCGGCCGCGGCGGCCTCGGCGGCCTCGGCGCGCAGGCCGGCGTCGTCGGCGAGGTCGGGGTGCACCGTGTCGTAGGCCGGCTTGCCGGCAGCCGCGGCTGCGATGAGCACGCGCGAGCGCGCGTACTCTGCAACCTGGCCAAAGCGGCCGTCTGGCGTGCGGCTCTTGAACCCGCCGATCGCCGCAACGAGGTCTTCTGCGCCCCAGGTGAGGGCAGCGACCCGCGGGTCTGCGGCGAGCGCGTCTGCGCCCTGCACCCCCAGCGGGGTCTCGCACAAAGCCATCACCTCGTACCCCTCGAGCCCGCGCAGGTCGGTGCTCGTCTCGGCCTTCGGCAGCATGAGCTTGCGATAGTTGGTGCGCTGAACGGCGTCGAAGTCGTCGGCGAAGAACTCGGAGCTGCGCGGGTTCACGCGCACGATCACGCGCGCGGGGTCGAGCGGGGTCGCGATGAGGGCGGCGCGCGCCGCAGCCTTGTCGCCGAACGCGACGGCGTCTTCGAGGTCGATGATCACGGCGTCGGCACGGTCGAGCGCCTTCTCGTATCTGTCGGGGCGGTCGCCGGGGCAGAACAGGAGCGCGGAGCCGGCGATCACGCGCCGCTCCCGGCACCTGGTTGGGCTGTCGCGGTCAGCCGGGGTGCATCGGCGGGTGCCGGCGCCGCTGCCACCGCCGCCGCCGCCTCAGGGGCCTCGGCCGACCCCGAGGCGTCAACTTCGGGGGCCCCGTCGGGCCGGCAGCGCATGAGCGTCGAGCGCTTCGCCACCGCAACGATGTTGCCGCGCTGGTCGCGCGCCGTGTGCTCGAACTCAACGACTCCCTGGCCCGGGCGCGACTTCGAGAGCCGCTTGCCGATGATGCGGGTTTCTGCCGTCATCGTGTCTCCGGCCCGCATGGGCGCGGGGAAGCGAATGTCGGTGAACCCGAGATTCGCGACGATCGTGCCCTGGGTGAGCTGCGCGACGGAGAGCCCGACGAGGGTCGACAGGGTGAACATGCTGTTCACGAGCCGCTCGCCGAATTCGGTGGTTGCCGACCACTCGGCGTCGAGGTGCAGCGACTGCGGGTTCATCGTCAGCGTCGTGAACAGCACGTTGTCTGCCTCGGTGACGGTGCGTGCCGGGGCGTGCACGTAGACGTCGCCCTCCTCGAACTCCTCGAAGTATCGCCCGCGCTGCTCAAATCTGCGTTCGCTCATCGTGCTGCCCCTTCCTTGGTGGCGTCGCTCGGCTGGTGTGTGTCGCTCGGCTGGCCTGCGTCCGATCCTACTTCGGGGGTCGCTGGCGCTGCCGCGTCGGGCACGACCTCGGCAAGCACCTCGTTCGCGCCGACCTGCTGCCCGGGTGCGACCCGCAGCACGAGGGTGCCGGCGACCGGGGCGCGCAGCACGTGCTCCATCTTCATCGCCTCGACGCTCACGATGGGCTGGCCGGCGGCGACTGCCGCCCCGTCTTCCGCGTGCACGGCGACCACGGCGCCCGGCATCGGCGACAGCAGCTCGGGGGCCGCCGCGTCGGTGCGGGTGACGCGCTCGAGCACCACGTCTTCAAACCGCCACGTCGCTCCCCCGCTCGCGAGGCGTATCGCGCCCGCGATGCTGCCCGGCCGCGCGCTCACGGCGCGCGGGTCGAACGCGAAGTCGACGTGGGTTGCGCGCCCGTCGAGCAGCACCTGCGCGGTGCCCGCGGGGCGATGCTGGCCTGCGGCGCCGGGTGCGCGGTAGCTGACGCGCACGGCGGCGGATCGCCACTCTCGGTCGGCGCTTCCAGTTTCGGGGGCCGTTGCCCCGCCAGATGCGGCGGTGGATCCTGGGGCGTCGGCGATCCGCACGCGCGCTGCCGCGGCGTTACCAGCGACGAACACCGTGCGCACCGTGTCCGTCTGGCCAACCGCGCGAAGCCTGAAGCGCGCGGGCGCTGGCTCGCCCACCCGCCAGCCCGGCCCGGCCGCGCGTTGCGTCGCCTGGGCCTCGCGGAAAAACAGAACGAGCGCCGCCGCGGCGAACGCGTCGTCGTCGGCGTCGCGGAAGGCGAGCTCTGGCGTGACGCGCTCGATGAGCGCGGTGTCGAGCAGCCCCGCGCGCACGTCGGGGTCGTCGAGCAGCAGCCGCAGAAACTCGACGTTTGTGTCGACGCCGAGGGTGATCGTGTCGGCGAGGGCCGCGCGCAGCAGCCGAATTGCGCCGGCTCGGTCGGGCGCCCAGGTGATGACCTTCGCGAGCATCGGGTCGTAGTCGGAGGTGATGCTCGCCCCCTCGGTCAGGGCGGCATCGACGCGGATCCCCTCCCCCTGAGGCAGCGAAACCGCCTCGAGCACCCCGCCGGTGGGAAGGAACCCTGCGCGCGGGTCTTCCGCGTAGATTCGCGCCTCGATCGAGTGCCCGGTGAGCCGCACGTCTTCCTGCGCGATGCCGAGCGGTTCGCCGGCAGCGACGCGCAGCTGGGCTGCGACGAGATCCACCCCCGTGACCTCCTCGGTCACCGGGTGCTCGACCTGCAGCCTGGTGTTCATCTCCATGAAGGCGAACTCGTTCGGGTCGTCTGCCGACACGATGAACTCGACGGTGCCCGCGCCGCGGTAGTCGATGCTGCGGGCCGTCTCGACCGCGGCCTGAGCGAGCTGCGCCCGCAACTCGTCGGTGAGGTTCGGCGCCGGCGCCTCCTCGATGACCTTCTGGTGTCGCCGCTGCAGCGAGCACTCGCGCTCGCCGAGGTGAATCACGGTGCCGTGGCTGTCGGCGAGCACCTGCACCTCGATGTGGCGTGGGCGGCTGATGAGTCGCTCGAGGAACAGGGTGTCGTCGCCGAACGATGCCTTTGCCTCGCGCCGCGCGGTCGCGAGCGCCTCGGCGAGGTCTTCCGGCTGCGCGACCGCGTGCATGCCCTTGCCGCCGCCGCCGGCGGCGGGCTTCACGAGCACGGGGAACGCGAGCTCGCGCGCCCGCTCGACAAGCTCGTCGTTCGAGAGCCCGGGCTCTGAGACGCCAGGCACGACCGGCACGCCGCGCTGCTGCACGCGCGCACGCGCGCTGATCTTGTCGCCCATCACCTCGAGCGCCTCGACCGAGGGGCCGACGAACACGATCCCGGCCTCGGCGCAGGCGAGCGCGAGCGCCGGCTGCTCTGAGAGGAACCCGTAACCGGGGTGGATCGCTTCGGCCCCCGTGGCCCTCGCCGCCGCGATAATCTGCGAGACGCTGAGGTAGCCGCCGGCGCTGCCGGGCTCCGAGCCGTCGAGCGCGACGGCCTCGTCAGCGAGCCGCACGTGCGGGGCGCCCGCGTCGACCTCGCTGTAGACGGCGACCGAGCGCACGCCGAGGTCGCTGAGGGTTCTGATAATCCGGCAGGCGATCTCGCCGCGGTTTGCAATAAGTACTGAAGAGAACATCGCCATCACATCCGAAAGATTCCGTAGCCCTGATCCGCGAGCGGCGCCCGCGAAACGGTATCGAGCGCGAGGCCAAGCACCCCGCGAGTGTCGAGCGGATCGATGATCCCGTCGTCCCACAACCGGGCGCTCGCGTAGCGCGCATCGCTCTGCTCGGCGAACCGCTCGAGGGTGGGGCGCGAGAACTCGGCCTCCTCCTCGGCACTCCAGGTGCCACCGGCGGCCTCGATCTTGTCGCGTTTGACCGTCGCAAGCACGGAGGCTGCCTGCGGGCCGCCCATCACGCCGATGCGCGACGTCGGCCACATCCAGAGGAAGCGGGGCGAGTAAGCGCGCCCGCTCATGGCGTAGTTGCCTGCCCCGAAGGATCCGCCCACGATCACAGTGAGTTTCGGCACGCGGGCGCAGGCGACGGCGGTGACCATCTTCGCGCCGTGCTTCGCGATGCCGCCGCGCTCGTACTCGCGGCCCACCATGAAGCCCGACAGGTTCTGCAGGAACACGAGCGGAATCTTGCGAGTGTCGCAGAGCTGCACGAAGTGCGCACCCTTCTGAGCCGACTCGGCAAACAACACCCCGTTGTTCGCAATGATGCCGACCGGGTGGCCCTCGATGCGGGCGAAGCCCGTGACGAGCGTCGAACCGAAGTCGCGCTTGAACTCGTGGAAGCGGCTGCCGTCGACGATGCGCGCGATGATCTCGCGGGCGTCGAAGGGCGACTGCGGCTCTGGCGGCACGACGCCGTAGAGCTGGCTCGGGTCGACGGCGGGCTCCTCCGGCGCCTCGACATCCCAGGCGCGGGGCGCCGGGGCGGGCAGCTGCGCAATGATGTCGCGCACGATCTCGAGCGCGTGCTCGTCGTTCTCGGCAAGGTGGTCGGCAACCCCGGAGTCGCGGGTGTGGGTGACGCCGCCGCCGAGCTCCTCGGCGCTCACGACCTCACCGGTCGCCGCGCGCACGAGGGGCGGGCCGCCGAGGAAGATGGTGCCCTGCTCGCGCACGATGACGACCTCGTCGCTCATCGCTGGCACGTAGGCGCCGCCGGCGGTGCTCGACCCCATCACCGCGGCGATCTGCGCGATGCCGCGAGCCGACATGCGCGCCTGGTTATAGAAGATGCGCCCGAAGTGCTCGCGGTCGGGGAAGACGTCGTCTTGCAGCGGCAGGAACGCACCTCCCGAATCGACGAGGCTCACGCAGGGCAGCTCGTTCTCGGCCGCGATCTCCTGCGCGCGCAGGTGCTTCTTCACGGTGAGCGGCATGTACGTGCCGCCCTTCACCGTCGGGTCGTTGGCGATGATCATGACCTTGCGGCCGTGGATCTCGCCGACGGCGGTGATGAGGCCGGCGGCCGGGATGTCTTCGTCGTAAACGCCGTCGGCGGCGAGGGCCCCGACCTCGAGCAGCGGGCTGCCCCGGTCGACGAGGCGCTCGACGCGGTCGCGAGGCAGCAGCTTGCCGCGGCTCAGGTGGCGCTCGCGCGATGCCTCGCTGCCGCCGAGCGCAACCTCGGCGAGGCGCTCGCGCAGCCCCTTGACGGCGGCGCGGTGCGCCTCCTCGTTCGCGCGGTACTCGGCGCTCGCAGGTCTGGCCTGGCTCGCGAGAGTCTCCATCGACGCCCCCTTCCGGTTGTGGCACTGCGCGTCCGTGCGCCCGCCTGCATTTAGGTTAGCGGTCGCTAACTCAATTGTCTAGCGGTTGCTGTGGGGTCGGTGGGGGTGCTGGGTGGTGGGTGGTGGGGGCTGCGGGCTGCGGGCTGAGGGCTGCGCCTCGCCTCGCCTGCGCTCGATAGGCAAACAGCAGTAGGTCGACCCCAAACCGGTGTCTGGGGCCGACCTACTGCAGATTGCCGAGTATGCGCTGGCGCTCGGGCGGCTGCCCTGGCCTTGGGCTGGGCGCGCTACCGCCTGCGCGCGAGGGTGCTCGCCGCGAGCACCGCCCCCGCGGCAAGCAGCAGGGCCGCGAGCGCCGCGCCGGCGAGCGGGGCAATCGAGCCCGAGGTGGCGAGATTCGGGCCCTGGGGGCCGGTGGGCTTCTGCCCGCCGGGGCCTCCCGGATCCACCACTGTCGCCTGCTGCACCGTGAGCAGCGCGCCGGCCGACACCGCCTCACCACCGGCGCTCGTTGCGATCGCCCGGTATTGGAAGCCACTGTGCGCGAGATCGGCCGCGACCTGAAGGCTCAGGCCGTCGGTGCTCACGGTAGCAGCTGGGTCAGACGCCACCGGTTCCCACGTCTTGCCGCCATCGCGCGACACCTCCCAGGCCACCGTCGGCGCGGGGCTTCCCGAGGCCGCCACCTCGAACCTGGCAGTCGCGCCGTCGTTCACGACCTGCGGCTTCGGGTCGGTCACCGCCGGGGCGCCCGTGTAGGTGAACGACTGGGAGTAGGTGATGGGAGGCTGCGGCACGCCCGCGATCTCCCAGTTCACTACAACGTCGACCGGGCCCGGTGCGTGGGGCGGCGTGACCGCGCGTACTGCCCCGACTGCGAGCTCCTCGAACTCGGCGGCGGCGACCCCGCCGAAGCTCACACCCGCGAGGTTCACCTCGGGTCGCGGCACCTGAGCGAGCGCGTCGCTCGCTGTCGTCGAGCCGTTGCCGAGCTGGCCGCTCGGGTTGTCTCCCCACGCGTAGAGCTCCTCGTCACTGCCGAGCACGAGGGTGAATCCATAGCCCGTGCGCACATCGACGGGGGTCACGCCCGAAGGCAGCGCCACCGGCGCCTCCTGAACCGACGTGGTGACACCTGGCTCGCCCGTCAAACCGGCGGGGTTCGTGCCCCACGCAGTGAGCTCGCCCCCCGGTGCAAACGCGAACGAGAACGTGCCCCCGCCGCGCAGCTGCGTCGCGCTGCGACCCGCCACCCCGTCGGCTTCGACGGGCACGAGGCTGTTCAGTGGCTCGAGATTCACGCCCAGCTGCTTGTCGAGGTTCTGCCCCCAGGAGTAGGTCGTACCGTCTTCGCCGAGCGCGAGCGTGTGCACCTGCCCGACGGCCACGTGCTGCGCAAGAGCGCCGCCGGGCAGCGTCACCGCGGTCGGCGCGCTGAGCAGTGGCGTCTCGCCCGACCCGAGCTGGCCCGTCGTGCTCTCACCCCAGGTGTAGACGATGCCGTTCGTGCCGAGCGCCGCCGAGTGCACAAAGCTTCCGTGAATCTCCGCGAAGGTCACGCCCGCTGGCATGAGCATCTTAATCGGCACGAAGCTATTGAAAACGTTCTCGTTTGCGTCGCCGATGCCGAGCCTGCCGCCCGCGTTCGTGCCCCAGGAGTACCCCGTGCCGTCTGGCGTGATCGCGAGCGAGTGCAGTTGGCCTGCCGAGAGCGCGGCGAACGTGACGCCCGCTGGCATGTGCACGCGCGTTGGCACGAGCGCATCGTCTCGCGAGTCGAGGCCGAGCTGCCCATTGAAGCCCGCGCCCCAGGCGTACGCCGAGCCGTCTTCTGCGAGCGCGAGCGAGAACCGCCCGCCCCCGCTCACCTCGGTGAACTTCACGCCCTCGGGCATCACGACGGGCACTGGCGCGGCGGCGTCTACCTTCGTTCCGTTGCCCAGCTGGCCGTTGCCGTTCGCGCCCCAGGCGTACACGGTGCCGCTCGTGCCGAGCGCGAGCGAGTGGTCGCGGCCGGCCGAGATCGAGACGTAGGCTTCTTCGGGCAGCCCCGGCAGCGTCACGCTCGTGCCGCCCGCCTCGGGCCCGGAGTCGGGCACCGGGCCGGGCTCCGCCGCCACCGCGGGGCCGACAGCCGCGGTGGCCAGGAGTGCCGCGGTGGCGCCCAACCCAATCGCGAATCGCACAAGCACAGGTCGAGCCACAGGTTCCCCCTCGATCACACGGATCAGACACCTTGTCAATACAAATCTGATGCATAGCCAAGGTTTGGTATAACAGACACTAACCCGCTGCACCTCGTGTGTAAAGGGCACAGGTGACTCAACTCGGGGGCATAACTATGCCGGCGGGGGTGCTGCGCGACCCCGGGCTGCGCTGCGCTGCACGGGCTATCTGCAGGAGATAGGGCCCAGAACCCTGGGTGGGGCCTATCGGCTGCAGATTGGATATGCAGTGCAGCGGGCTAGGGCTGGGGCGGCAGCTGGACCGCGGCAGGGGGCTGGACCGCGGCAGGGGGCTGGCCCGGAGCAGGGGGCTGGCCCGGAGCAGGGGGCTGGGCCTGGCCCGCGTCGAGCGGCTCGATCACCACCGCGGTGCCGTAAGCGCAGAACTCGGTGAAGGCACCGATCGACCCGGAGTCGAAGCGCATCGCGATCACCGCGTTTGCCCCGCGCTGCTGCGCCTCGGCCCACATGCGGTGCATGACCTCCCACCGCGATTCGTAGATGACCTTCGTATACTCCGGCATCTCGCCGCCGCCGAGCGCACGGAACCCCGCGGTAAAGTTCTGCCCGAAATTGGCGGAGCGCACGGTAAGCCCCATCACCTCGCCGAGCACACGGGTCACGCGATAGCCGGGCACATCGTTGGTAGTCACGACAAACATCAGAAGTCTCCCTTTCACCCGCCTATGCGTCGAGCGGGGTTCATGCATCACAGTACTGCCGCCCATAGCCAACACACACGCGCCACAAGCACCGGCCGCGCACGCGCCCCGCGCACCGCGCACGCGCCCCGCGCACCGCGCACCGCGCATCGCGCACCGCGCACCGCGCACCGCGCACCGAGCGTCTCAGCCCGACGCGCTAGCGTTGAGAGCATGACTGTGACCCCAGCCCCAGCGGCACCCCCCGTACTCGCGCTCGTTCGACACGGCGAGACCGATTGGAACCACGCCAGGCGCATCCAGGGCCGCACCGAGGTGCCGCTGAACGACACGGGCAGGGCGCAGGCGAGTGCGGCGGGCGCCCTGCTCGCTACCGCGGCGCACGGCCCATGGGAAGGGGCGTATGCTTCCCCGCTCGGGCGCGCGATCGAGACCGCTGAGATCATCGCGCAGCGGCTGGGTCTCGCGGCCCCAACCATCGACGAAGGCCTCTGGGAGCGCGACTTCGGCGAGGCCGAGGGGCTGCTCGTCGAAGACATCGAGGCGCGATGGCCCGGACAGCGAGGCATTCCCGGTTCGGAGCCGCTCGACTCGGTCGCCGAGCGCTCCGCCGCCGCAATCGACAGCATCTATCGCAGCGCGCCCGGTTCGATCGTCGTCGCCCACGGGGCAATGCTGCGCGCCGGCATCGGTCGGCTGATTGGGGCAGAGATGCCGCGGATCCCGAACGGCGAGATCTGGCTGCTGCGCCGCGAGCCCGCCGGGTACACCGCAGCGCTGCTCGACCCCGCGACCGCGCCCCCGCTACTGCACCGCTGAGGTGAGGCGCGCGAGCCCGTCGAGCAGCTGCGAACGCAGCGGCTGCTTCGCCCACTCCTCGGGGAGCAGCTCCCGCGAGTTCGCCCGATAGTAGTCGGTCACCTCATCGAGGTCGCGCACAAAGCTCGCCCCGCGCACCACCATTGAGATCTCCATGTTCAAGCCGAACGAGCGCGGATCCATATTCGAGGAGCCAACGACCGCGACCTCGTCGTCGATCGTGAAGTGCTTCGAGTGCAAAATATAGGGTGGCCGGTACATCCAGATGCGCACGCCAGCGGTGAGCAGCTCCTCGTAGTACGAGCGCTGGGCGTGGTAGACGAGCGCTTGGTCGCCAATCTCTGACACGAACAGCTCGACCTCGACACCGCGGGCCGTCGCCGCTCGCAGCGCGTTCATAATGGAGCCGTCAGGCACGAAGTACGGGCTCGTGATGCTGATGCGGTGCCTCGCGGCATACAGTAGCGCGACGAACACCTGCAGGTTGTTCTCCGAGGCATACCCCGGCCCGCTCGGCACGATCTGGCAATCGAGCTCGCCGGGAAACTCCGTCTCAACGGTCTCGATGTCGAGCTGCTCGAGGTAGGTGTCGGTCTCGAGGTACCAGTCGGCCTGGAACACGGCCTCGAGCCCGAGCACGATCGGCCCCTCCACGCGCACCATGATGTCGCGCCAGTGGAGCCCGCGCCGAATATTGCCGCGCTTGTTGTAGCTCGAATCGACGAGGTTTTGCGACCCGGTGAAGCCAACACGGCCGTCGACGACGACGAGCTTGCGGTGGTTGCGCAGGTCGGGGCGCTGGTATTCCCCGCGCCACGGGCGCACCGGCAGCATGTACGTCCACTCGACGCCCATGCCGTCGAGGCTCTCAGCGGTGCGCCGCCTCCCGGGGTTTCTCACGGCCGAGATGTGGTCGAGCATCACGCGCACCTTCACCCCGCGCGCGGTTGCCCGGCGCATCGCCGCAAACACGACGTCGGTCGTGTCGTCGTGCACGAGAATGTAGAACTGCACGTGCACATAGTCTGTGGCCTCGTCGATAGCCTCAGCGATCTGCCGAAACGACAGCTCGTAGTCGATCGTCATCGTCGCGACGTTGCCGCGGAGCATGGGCTGCGCGCCGAGCGCCTGCCCGAGCCTGACGGCGCTCTCGATCGCTGGCGACATCGCGTCGATATCAGAGATCAGCCCGCGGTTCTCGCGTTCGGCGAGGCCCGCGACAAGCTGGTTGATGGCGTCTTGTTTCTCCTCGCGATGCGCCGGCAACCGGTTGCTGCCGATGATGAGAAACACGATGAGCCCCGGCACTGGCAACAGGAAGATTGCGAGCAGCCAGGCCATCCCCGACGTTGGGCGGCGATTGCGGGGCACGACAAACAGTGCAACGATGCGAATCGCCATGTCGATCGTGACGGCGACGGCAGCGCCAATCGCGGCCCAATTCCAGCCAGAGAAGAACTCCATGCGCGCCCTCTCCCTGGAAATGCAGTAGCTACGCGGGAACCCGCGCCTGCACTAACTGTAGCGAAAAAGCGGCGGTTACTCCTCGCGCGCCGGCAAGCCTGCTTTTTCGCGCTCCTGATCTTCGATCTCGCGGTAGATGCGGCGCTCGGTGCGGTCGGCGCGCAGGATCAGCCGCATCACCATCCAGAAGAAAATCCCGATGAGCACGGTCGGCGTGAGCGACCAGACGGCATTCATCCACCAGTTATCCATAATTGCCAACCTTACCCGCCCACCCCCGAAGGTTTCCTGGGCATTGCACCGTCATACAACCATCACACACCTACAAAAACCTCAGGCCCCTGTGCGCGCACTCGGGGCCTGAGGGAGGGCGGCGGGCGAGGCGCCCGCCGCCTACTACTTCACGAGCGGGAAGAGGATCGTCTCGCGAATTCCCAGCCCGGTGAGCGCCATGAGCAGCCGGTCCATGCCCATTCCCATGCCACCGGTCGGGGGCATCGCGTGCTCGAGCGCGCGCAAGAACTCCTCGTCGACCTTCATCGCCTCGACGTCGCCGCGCGCGCCCTCTGCCGCCTGCTGCACGAAACGCTCGCGCTGCACCACCGGGTCGATGAGCTCGGAGTACCCGGTCGCGAGCTCGAAGCCGCGAATGTACAGATCCCACTTCTCGACGACGCCGGGAATCGAGCGGTGGTGGCGGGTGAGCGGGCTCGTCTCGACCGGGAAATCCATCACGAACGTCGGCGTGGTGAGCGAGTCGATCACGAAGTGCTCCCACAGCTCTTCGACGAGCTTGCCGTGGTTCGCGAGCGGCACCTCGACGCCCTCCCTGTCTGCGATGGCCTGCAGCTCTGCCACGCTCGTCTCGGGGGTGATCTCGACACCGGCGGCCTCAGACAGCGAGCCGTACATCGAGATGCGGTTCCACTCCCCACCGAGGTCGAACAGCGTGCCGTCGGCCCACTGCACGACGTGCGTGCCTTCGCGATCTGAGTCGACGTTTGCGGCAAGCGCCGCGTTCTGCACGAGCTCCTGCGTGAGATCGGCGATGCCGTTGTAGTCGGTGTATGCCTGGTACGACTCGAGCATCGCGAACTCGGGGCTGTGGGTCGAGTCGGCGCCCTCGTTGCGGAAGTTGCGGTTGATCTCGAACACGCGCTCGAGGCCGCCAACGGCCGCGCGCTTGAGGAACAGCTCGGGCGCGATGCGAAGGTAGAGCTCCATGTCGAACGCGTTGGAGTGCGTCACGAACGGGCGCGCCGAGGCGCCTCCGTGCATGGTCTGCAGCATCGGCGTTTCGACCTCGATGAAGCCGCGCTTCGCGAACGTCTCGCGCAGGCTCGCCATGGTGCGGGCACGCGTCACCACGTTAGTGCGCGCCTGCTCTCGGGCGATGAGGTCGAGGTAACGCTGGCGCACCCGCGTCTCTTCGTTCAGCTCCGCGTGCAGGTTCGGCAGCGGCGCGATCGCCTTCGCGGCGACCTGCCATTCCTTCACCATGATCGACAGCTCGCCGCGCCGGCTCGAGATGACCTCGCCGCTGACGAACAGGTGGTCACCGAGGTCGGTGAGCTCCTTGTACTCGGCGAGCGACTCCTCGCCAACCTCCGCGAGCGACAGCATCGCCTGAATGCGCTGACCGTTGCCGGCCTGCAGCGCCGCGAAGCAGAGCTTGCCGGTGTTGCGCTGAAAGACGATGCGGCCGGCAATGCCGACCGTCTCGCCCGACTGCGAGTCTGGCGCGTCTTCGAGCTGCTTCCACTTCGCGCGAACCTCGGGAATCGTCGTCGTGACAGGCACCGCGACTGGGTACGCGCCGCCACCGAGCCCACCCGCGGCGTTCAGCCGCTCCCGCTTCTCGAGGCGGATGCGCTTCTGCTCGAAGATTTCCTCTTCGCTCTGAACTGGTTCAGTTGCGGGGTTCGGCGCAGTGTGCTCGCTCATGTGGCGGGTTCCTCCGTTGTGTAGGCGTAGACACCCATCTTATGCGAGGCGGCTGGGGTTCTCGCATTCGCGCCGAGTGCGCGCTCCGGCGCGGGGCACGGGGTGCGGGGCGCGGGGTGCGGTTGTGCTCAGCCCGGCGCCGGGTCGGGTCGCGCAGCGCGCGGGTGCGGATCCTCGGCTCGTGCCCGCGCCAGCTAGCTGCCGAGATCGACGTCGCCGCCGTGGCGCCCCATCTCTTCGTCGACTGCCGAGTGCACAGCGCCGCCAACGATGCGGTCAGCGCGCGCCACGCCGAGCTGTTGCAGCACGAGAACGGCCTCAGCCGCCGCCCGGCGGGCGGTTGCTGCCGCGGCGGCGACCGCCGCGGCATACGCGGCCCTGTCAGTTTCGGCGACGAGCACTGGCTCGGCCCCCATCTCAACGACGAGCGCCTGGCCGATGGGCTGCACGACTGCCGGAGCCGTCACCGCGACCGTCGCGCCGTTCAGGCGCGCAATGTCGAGGCTCGTGCCGGTGAACACCATGCTCGGGTGCAGCGCGATGGGAATCACGCCTGGCGCCGCGGCAAACACGCCGGTGCCGTGCTCGGGCGCCGTGTGAATGACGAGCTGCCCCGGCTGCCAGGCGCCGAGCTTCGCGAGCCCGGAGACGAGGCCCTCGAGCTCGCTGCCGGGAATTGCGAGCAGCACGAGCTCGGATCGCCGCACGATCTCTTGCACCTCAAGAACCGGCACGCCGGGGAGCATGGCTTCGGCCCGCTCCCGGCTCTCCTCGCTCACGGCGCTGATGCCGGTGATCGCGTGGCCCGCGCCCGCCAGGGCCCTGCCGAGCACCGGGCCCACGCGGCCCGCGCCGACGATGCCGATGCCGAGCCGGCTAGCCTGCTGCGTCGTCATCGTGCGCCTGGCGCCTCGTCACGGGGTGCGTGTCAGACTCGGCCCGCTGCACGGCGAGCATCGTCGCCGACAGCTCGCCGAAGAATCGCTGCGCGTCGGCGAGACCGAGCCCTCGCACAGACACCCGCACAGGCCCGAGCACCGTGTGGGCCTGCAGCGACGCAAGCCCGAGCACGTAGTGCCAGAGCGGGCGGCTGAGCTGCACCGACTGGGCCCGCACGATCGGCATGATGATGAACGTGCGCGTGAGGGCGCCGCGGCGCACACGCAGCGTCGCGTCGGTGAGCGGCGCTGCGCTGCCGTCGGTGCTCGCGGGCACGTCGATGCGGATCCCGGCGCGTCGCTTGCCAAACCACAGTAACCAGCCAGCGCGCGCGCCAGCCCGGAGGTAGCCGTCGCCCGGGCCGGTGAGCCCCTCGGTGACGCCGGTCGCGGCGCCGGGAACGAGCGTCTCGATCACCCGCACTACATCGGTGTGCCGCCCGACCGGCAGCACGATGTTCTGCGTCACGTTTTGGCCGGCCTCAGACACCGAGTGGCCGGCGAGCGTCACGCGCACGCGCCACCACCCGAAGGGGCGCCAGAACAGCGGCTGGCGCGCCTCGATCGCGTGGATGCGCCCAAACGGAATCGAATCGGTCACTGTCGAGGTGAGCCCCGAGCCTACGCGCACCGAGTCGCGCCCGCGCGACAGCACGAAGTTGAAGCCCTTGTTGAACTGACTGAACATCATGCCGAACGTCACCAAGATGAGTGGAATGACGGTGAGCAGCGAGATGCCGCCCGAAGCGAGGAAGCCATCGCTACCGGTCACCACGCCGATAGCCGAGCTCACGACGCCCCAGAACACTGCGAGCAAGAGCAGCAGCAGCGTGATAACCGCCTCCCAACTCAGCAGAATCGAACCGAGTAGGCGCCCAAGAGGCACCCTCACGAGGGCCTGCGCCGCGGCCGCCTCGGGGTCGACATCGAAGTCTGCGAACTCCTGCGCACGCTGGGTGAGCGCGTCGGCGGGGGCGGCGTAGGCCGAGCCGTCGTAGTACACGGGAGCTGCCGCCGAGATCTCGTCGATCGGCTGCGCGACACTCTCGCCGTTTCTGCGGGCGGTGGCGAGCAACAAGATGCGTTCGCGCACGGTTTTCGCGTCTCGGTGGCCGAGGTAGGCAAGCTCGACCTTGCCGCCCTGCCCGCCGGTCAGTACCTCAATCTTCGTGAGCCCGAGCAATCGAGCGAGCAGCGGGCGCTGCAGGTTGACGCTCTGCACTCGGTCGAGCGGGGCGCGTCGGTGCTGCCGAAATACGACGCCCGAGCGCGACTCAACCGCGTCGGCGGTCACCCGGTAGCTGTGGAAGCGCCAGGCGACCCAGGCCAGGCCGACGATCACGAGCACGAGCGCAAGCACCGAGCCGAGCGCGATGAGCAAGATTTGCCCGTTCGAGAGCATCACGATGATGTTTTCGAACTCGTCTTCACCGGCCTGCGCCCCCGCGGCGCCGCCGAAGAAGAGGCGCACAAAGAGATCGCGGAAGTTCGCGATAATCACGCCGACGAGCACGACGAGCACGAGGCCGCCGCGCAGGAGCGGCGATAGCGGGTGTAGGCGCCGCCACCCCTCGGAGTCTGCGGTGCCCGGCATCTGCTCCGCCCCTGCCGGTTCAGCGGGCGTAGCGCCCCGCTCTGCAGCCAGAGCTTCTGGCCCTGCGGCCCTCGGTTCGCCTGGCGTCTCGCCAGGCTCCGCGCCCGGGAATTCGTGGGAGGTCACAGCCCCGACCGCCGCGATTCGGCGAGCTCAACGAGCCTGTCGCGCAGCGCCTCGGCGTCTGCCTGCTGCAGCCCGGGCAATTGCACCCCCGTCGCGGCAGAGGCCGTCACAAACTTCAGTGTCGACAGACCGAGCGCGCGCAGCAGCGGCCCGCGGGTAATATCGACGAGCTGCAGCCTGCCGTAGGGCACCGAGACGATGCGCTCGAACATAATGCCTCGGCGAAACAGGAGGTCGTCTTCGCGCAGCACGTAACCGATTGCCTTCACCCGCCGGAACGCGAACAGCGAGTTGATGAGGAAGAAAGCGACAAGCCCCCACAGCACCAGCGTCAGCCACAACGGCACCTCACCGTGATTCGACAGTGAGACGATGATGACGACGATGAGCGGCAGGAACGAGGTCACCACATTAATGATGAGATCGGATACTGCGTACTTCGGGGAGACTCGGTGCCACTGGGGTGCGAGTTCGGGGTGCGTCTGTTGGGTCACGTCTCAAGTGTAGCCAGCCCCGCGCCGTCTTCGCCCTCGGGGTCGTCGCCGGGCGGCACGCGGCACAGGTGCTCAGTAACGATCGCGCACCCAAGCAGCAGTGCCCCCGTGACGAGCGTGACGAGCATCGGCAGCCACGTCTCGATCGGCGCGGGCACGCTCCTTCCCAGCAGCGAGAGCAGCAGCCCGCCGCCGAACCCGGTGAACAGCGCACCGACGAGCTGGCCGGCACGCGCCGTCGCGAGTAGGCGCACCGCGTGGAACGGGTCAACCGCGCCCGTTCCCTTCTTCATGTGTCGCCGTAGTCTGAGCCCGAGCGAGATGAGCAGCGCTGCGAGCAGCGTCAGTGTGACCGCGAGAGAATAGGGTGGCACGAGCGATGGCCGGCCGCGCGACAGCAGCCAAGCCTGAATGAGCAGCGCGATCGCCGCACCGATCGCGCCCGAGGCAACGAGGTGCAGCGGGTTGAGCCCGCGCAGCCGCTGCTCGCCGCTCATGTCGCGGCCTCCTCACTGAACGGCGCGGTGGTGTCGCCAACGCGCTCGAGCAGCGCAGCCACGGGGCCGTGACCCATCAGCACAGCGTGCGGGTCGAGCTGCAACCAGGGAGCGAGCACGAAGTCGCGCTCGTGCGCACGTGGGTGTGGCACCGTCAGTCGGTCGTCGGCGATCACCCGCCCGCCGAACAGAATGAGGTCGATGTCGAGGGTGCGATCGCCCCATCGCTTGTCACGAACGCGGCCGAAGTCGCGCTCGACCGCCTGCAGCACGTCGAGGAGCTCGTGCGGCGTGAGCGTCGTATCGGCACGCGCGACGCCGTTCACGTATTTCGGGGCGTGCATATCGGGGCCGTCGAGCGTGAGCGCCACCGTCTCTCGCAGCGGCGATGCCTCGAAGGCCGTGATGCCGGGCGCGGCTGCGAGCTCGCGCTGCGCGGCGCGGATCGTGTCGCCGCGCCCACCGAGATTCGAGCCAAAGGCAAGCAACACCGGCACCACCTGGGCGATCATCGCCGCCCCCGTGCGCGATCGACCGTGACGGAAACGTCGGCGAAGGGCGCCGCGATTGGCGCGTCTGGCTTGTGCACGGTGATGCGTGCCCGGCTGACCGCTGCGTAGCTCAGCGCAAGCTGCGCTACGCGCTCGGCCACGGTCTCGATGAGGTCGACAGGATCGGCCGCCACTGCCGCCACGATCGCGTCGGCGAGCTCACCATAGTGCACGGTATTTTCGAGGTCGTCGCCGGCCGCGGCTTGACGCAGGTCGACACTGAGTTCGGCGTCAATAAAGAACCGCTGCCCCTCTTCGCGTTCGAAGTCGAACACGCCGTGGTGAGCAAACACCTCGAGCCCCGTCAGGGTGATCCGGTCGCCGGCGCCCCCGCCCGAGCCCGACCAAGCGCGCTCAACAGCGATCGCCGTCGCGGTGCCAGCGACGTCGTGCACCCGCACACCCCACGCGCCCGCACGCGCCGCGAGCGCACTCACCACGGCGGTCGCGCCGTCGCGGTCGCGCGGAGCGGTCGCCGCCCCGGGCACGGTCTCGAGCAGTTCCCCAAGCATCCGCTTGCGAGATGCGCCGATAAGCACCGGGTAGCCCGCGGCCCGTAGCTCGCCGAGCCGCCGCAGCAACTCCCAGCACTGCTCGCCGGTCTTATCGAAGCCGAGACCCGGGTCGAGAATCAGCAGCCCCGGATCCACCCCGGCCGCAATCGCCGCCGCCGCACGCTCCGCGAGCGCGTCGCGCACCTCGGTGACGACGTCGCCGTAGTGCGACCGGTCGTTGGCTGGGTCTGGAATGCCGCGCCAGTGCCCGACGATGAGCGCTACCCCGTGTTCACGGGCGGCGCGCGCAGCAACGGCCAGCATCTCGGGGTCGTGCAGCCCGCCAGAGACGTCGTTGATATAAGTCGCGCCGGCTGCAACCGCGGCGGCCGCTGTCTCGGCGTGAATCGTGTCGATCGACACGACGATGCCCTCGGCCACAAGCCCCCGAATCACCGGCAGCACACGCTCGAGTTCGTCAGCTCGTGGCACCGCTGTCGCTCCGGGTCGCGTCGATTCACCTCCGACATCGATCACGTGCGCGCCCGCGGCGACGAGCTGCCTGGCCCGCTCGATCGCCAGCCCGGGCTCGAGGTAGTCGCCGCCGTCGCTGAACGAGTCTGGCGTCGCGTTGAGCACGCCGAGCACCACGGGGCCCGTCACAGCGCACACCTTTCGGCCCCTGGCGCGATCAGCGCCATGACCTCGGCGCGCGCGGCCGGCTCCGCGAGCGAGCCGCGCGATGCAATCGTGACCGCTTCGGCGCCGACCTCGCGCACGCCCCGATCGGTCACGCAACCGTGAGTCGCCTCGAGCACCACGAGCACGCCGAGCGGGGCAAGGCCCGTCACGAGCGCCTCGGCAATCTGCTCCCCCAATCGCTCCTGCACCTGCGGGCGCTCGGCCAGCGCAGCGACCACTCGCGGCAGGGCGCTGAGCCCGACGACGCGTTCGCCCGGCCGGTACGCAACGTGGGCGAGCCCGCGAAACGGCAGCAGGTGGTGCTCGCACACCGAGCGCAGGGCGATATCGCGCATGAGCACGAGCTCCCCCGTCTCGCCATCGACCGGAATCGCGTCGGCGAGAAACTGCTGCGGGTCGACCCCAACGCCGGCGAAGAACTCAGCGTACGACTCTGCGACCCGTTCCGGGGTGGCGCTGAGCTCCGCACTGTCGGGGTCGGCGCCGATCGCAACGAGCAATTCGCGAACTGCTCGCGCGACCCGGCCCCGATCCACCCCAGCGTTCACGGCGCTACTCCGTCGGGGTGTCTGGTGCCTGCGCAGAGCTCTCGCCCTGGGCTACTTTGTCGGCGGTCGGCCCATCCGTGCGCACTGCTGCCGGCACCTCGATCGGCGGTCGGTCAGAAACCGGCCGATCGCCGTGCGACAGCCAGGTCGCACGCGGCTTGAGCTTCTTCACGTCGCGGAAGATCTCGGCGAGCTGAATGTGGTCGAGCGTCTCTTTTTCGAGCAGCTCCCCGGCAAGCCGGTCGAGCACGTCTCGGTTGGCTACGAGCAGCTCGTACGCCTCGTTGTGCGCCTGCTCAATCAGGGCGCGCACCTCGGCGTCGATCTGCACGGCAAGCCCCTCGGAGTAGTCGCGCGACTGCCCGAAGTCGCCCATGAAGGCGCCGGGCTGCGCCTGGCCGAGCTTCACGGGGCCGACCGCCGTCGTCATGCCGTACTCGGTGACCATCTTGCGCGCGGTGGAGGTCGCCTTCTCGATATCGTTACCAGCGCCCGTCGTCGGGTCGTGGAACACGATCTCCTCTGCGACACGGCCGCCGAGCGCGTACGCGAGCTGGTCTTGCAGCTCGTTGCGCGTGACCGAGTACTTGTCTTCGAGCGGAATCACCATCGTGTAGCCGAGGGCGCGCCCGCGCGGCAGGATCGTGACCTTCGTCACCGGATCGGTGTGGTTCAGCGAGGCGGCAACGAGCGCGTGACCGCCCTCGTGGTAGGCGGTGATGAGCTTCTCTTGGTCTTTCATCACGCGGGTGCGGCGCTGCGGGCCTGCAATCACGCGATCAATCGCCTCGTCGAGCGCGCGGTTATCGATGAGCTGCGCGTTCGATCGCGCGGTGAGCAGCGCCGCCTCGTTGAGCACGTTCGCCAGGTCGGCGCCAGAGAAGCCTGGAGTCTTGCGCGCGACGACCTCGAGGTCGACGTTCTTCGAAAGCGGCTTGCCCTTCGCGTGCACCTGCAGAATCATCAAGCGGCCGCGCATATCTGGCGCGTCGACGCCCACCTGGCGGTCGAAGCGGCCCGGGCGCAGCAGCGCCGGGTCGAGCATGTCGGGGCGGTTGGTCGCCGCGATCATGATGACGTTCGCCTTTGGGTCGAAGCCATCCATCTCCACGAGCAGCTGGTTCAGCGTCTGCTCGCGCTCGTCGTGGCCACCGCCCATGCCCTGCCCGCGCCGCTGGCCAACGGCGTCGATCTCGTCGATGAAGATGATCGCCGGGGCGTTCGCCTTCGCCTCTTTAAAGAGGTCGCGCACGCGGCTGGCGCCGACGCCAACGAACATCTCGACGAAGTCGGAGCCCGAAATGGAGTAGAACGGCACGCCTGCCTCGCCCGCGACTGCCCGCGCGAGCAGGGTCTTGCCCGTGCCGGGAGGGCCGTACAGCAGCACGCCCTTCGGAATGCGCGCGCCGACTGCCTGGAAGCGTGACGCGTCTTGCAGAAAGTCCTTGATCTCTTCGAGCTCTTCGACGGCCTCGTCGGCCCCCGCAACGTCTGCGAACGTGACGACCGGCGTCTCCTTCGAGACGAGCTTCGCCTTCGACTTGCCGAACTGCATGACGCCTCGGCCGCCGCCCTGCATCGACGACAGCATCCACCACAGCAGCACGCCAATGAGCAAGAGCGGCAGCATGAACCCGAGCAGCGACCAGAACGGGTTGGGCTTCGGCACGAGGTCGTTGAACCCGCCCTTCGGCTTCGCCTCGTCGATCGCGCTGACGATCTCGCCGCCTCGCTGATTCACGTAGTAGAAGAAGACGGTGTCGCTGCCTGCCTTCTTGTCAGCCTTCGTGAGCTCGAGGTTCACGCGCTGGTCGCCGTCGATAATCTCGGCCTTCTTCACCTTGCCCTCGGCGATGAGCTCGAGGCCGCGCTCGGTGGTCACCTCGCGGGTGTTCGCCCCTGACAGGAACGACCAGCCCAGCATCACAAAGATGATCGCGATGGCAACGTACACGAAGGGTCCGCGCAGAAAGCGCCGACCCTTCTTCGGGGTCTCGGACGTTTTATCAGCCAAGTCTGGGCCTTTCAATTGGCAGGATGCAGCGAGTTAAGCGTAGCCGAGGCCTCTGACACTTCTCCCCGCTCACGGCGCTTGTCCGCTCAGGGCGGACCGAGCGCACGCTAGGAGCCTGAGTATACGTGCGGTGCGAGAATCGCGACGTCGCGGAGGTTGCGATAGTTTTCGGCGTAGTCGAGGCCGTACCCGACAACGAACTCGACGGGAATGTCGAAGCCAACATAGGCGACGTCGACATCGACCTTCAGGGCCTCCGGCTTGCGCAGCATCGTGCAGATGCGCACCGACTTTGCGCCGCGGCTCTCGAGGTTTTCTTTCAGCCAGGCGAGCGTCAGCCCGGAGTCGATGATGTCTTCAACAATGAGCACATCGCGGCCGGTGATGTCTGCGTCGAGATCTTTGAGAATCTTGACGACACCGCTCGACTTCGTGCTCGCACCGTACGACGAGACCGCCATCCAGTCCATCTGCGCGTGGAAGTTCAGCTCGCGCGCAAGATCAGCCATCACCATTACGGCGCCCTTGAGCACGCCGACGAGGAGCGGGGGCTCGGCAGGGTAGTCGCGCTCGATTTCGCGAGCGAGCTCTGCGAGGCGCACCCGCAGCTCCTCCTCCGTGTGCAGCACTACGGTCAGATCATCGCCAAGGTGTTTCGCGTCCATGCGTCCATCGTAGTGCGCTGTCGATGAGTGGTGGATCAGCTTTCCAAGCGCTTGGCTCTTCAGCCGCGGGGTGAGGTGAGCTGGGGCGCGAGCGTGAGGGCTTCGCGCGTGCGCGTTGCGCGGATGCCCGGCACAAAAGCCGGCCCCCTTCCCCGCCAGTCGGTGACCAGTCGCGCGAGCGCGAGCGTGTGCTGCCTACTGAGGTTCGCCCCGAAGTGCTCCGCGGCGATGCGGTGAATAACCCGCTGGCGAATCGCAGCGGGAACCGCGGTCAGTGCCCCGATGCTCTCCGGGCCGAGCACGACCACGCCGCCAGGCTGCTCGGCACTACCGAGTTCGCGTAGCACCCGATCCGCCCACTCATCGAGCGCGAGAGCATCCTCGCGCGCGAGATCCGCGCTGCGCGCAAGCCCCGCCCGCACCCCCTCGCCAAGCTGCTCGACGAGCAGCGGCAACACCGTCTCGCGCACGCGCACGCGCGCGTATCCCGGGTCTTGGTTGTGCGGGTCTTGCCACGGCTCGAGGCCGAGCTCGACACAGGCCGCGACCGTCGTCGCCCGCGTGATATCGAGCGCCGGGTCAAGCAGCGGTCGCAGCAGTCGCGTCGATTCGGTCAGCGCACGCGCCACGGGAATACCGGCGATGCTGCGCGTGCCAGAACCGCGCGCGAGCCCGAGCAGCACCTGTTCGGCCTGATCATCGCGAGTGTGGGCGGTGAGCACAGCCGCGGCCCCGTGCGCGCTCGCGACACTCGCGAATGCGTCGTACCTTGCGGCGCGCGCTGCGGCCTCGGGGCCGCCGTCTGCCCGCACGCTCACGCGCCGCACGACGACCGGGTCGAGGCCAAACGATTCGGCCTGACCGGCGGCGCGCTGTGCGACGTCGGCGGAGTGTGGTTGCAGGCCGTGATCTACCACGAGCGCCCCCGCGAGCGCCCCGGCGGCCTCGGCCTCGGCCGAAAGCGCAGCCGCGAGCGCGAGGGAATCTGCCCCGCCAGAGACCCCGACGAGCACGAGCGGATCTGCCTCGCCGCCTCCGACCACATCGGCGAGCGCCCGGCGCACCGCGCGCCTGACCTGCATGAATTGGGGATGCTCCACGCTTCTACGGTACCCCGGCCAACACATCGGGTAGCCTTAGCTTCGGCAATATTTCGCAACCAGGCCGACACCGCTCGACCGCAAGCATAAAGGAGCGCGCATGACCGCCGCATTCGACGCCGTCATCGAGATCCCTAAGGGAAGCCGCAACAAGTACGAGATCGACCACGAGACCGGTCGCGTCTACCTCGACCGCGTGCTCTACACCGGGTTCGTCTACCCCGCAGACTACGGCTTCTTTGAGGAGACCCTTGGGGAAGACAATGACCCGCTCGACGTGCTCGTGCTGCTCGACTACCCCGTGTTCCCCGGCGTCGGCATCAAGGTGCGCCCGGTTGGCGTGCTGAAGATGAGCGACGAGGCAGGCGGTGACGACAAGGTCATTGCGGTGCAGTACAAGGATCCGCGTTGGTCGCACATCCAAGACGTCGAAGACATTCCCGAGTACACGCGCAAGGAGATCGCGCACTTCTTCGAGCGCTACAAGGATCTCGAAGAGGGCAAGTGGGTCAAGGTTGACGCGTGGGGCTCAGCAGCCGACGCCGAGCAGCTCATCGTAGAGGCGCAGCAGCGCCTCGCAGCACAGGGCCACTAAGGTACGGCCCGGTGGAAGTACGCGTATTCGACGATGCAGACGCACTCGGCCGCTTCGCGGCCGAACAGGTCATTGAGGCAATCAAGACCAGCCCCGATGCGGTAATCGGTCTCGCGACCGGCTCCTCCCCGCTCCCGCTCTACGCCGCGTGGGCCGAGCTCGCTCGCGAGCAGAGCCTCGATCAGTCGCGCGTGCGGGGCTTTGCGCTCGACGAGTACGCAGGGATCGACCCCGAGCATCCGGAGAGCTACCACACGGTCATTACCAAAACGGTCGTGGAGCCCGTGGGCCTCTCCCCCGAGCTCGTGCTCGTGCCCGCCGCCGACGCCACGACCGAGGCGGCGGCGGAGTACGAGGCCGCGATTGTCGAGGCTGGCGGCGTCGACGTGCAGATTCTTGGCATCGGGCGCAACGGGCACCTCGGGTTCAACGAGCCGGGCTCGCCGCTCGATTCGCGCACCCGCAAGATCGAGCTCACCGCCGAAACCATCACCGACAACGCGCGCTTCTTCGCGTCTTCGGCCGACGTGCCGACGCACGCCATCACGCAGGGGCTCGGCACCATCATGGATGCCCGCAAGCTCGTGATCGTCGCCGTTGGCGAGGCAAAGGCAGCGGCGGTCGCCGCAGCCATCAACGGCCCCATCACCGAGGCCCTCCCCGCGAGCGTCGCGCAGCGCCACCCGAACGTGGTCTACGTGCTCGACAGGGCGGCAGCCTCGCAGCTACCGTAGTCACCCGTTGTGCATGATGGGAGTGGCCCGCGGCTGATAGGCCGCGGGCCACTCCCATCAGCGCTGCCCGGTGCGCGTTCGGCGCTAAGCGGCGAGCTGCATCGTCGTGAGACAGGTCGGGTCTTCGGCGCCAGTAGTGACGCGTTGCTCGGCTGCGCCCTGCTCACCGACGATGCGCACGTCGAACTCGCCGTCACGGGGCAGCCAGACGCCAACGAACCCGTTGTCGGCGGTGGCGGTGATTTCGTTCACGACAACATCACCGGTTTTGACGTCTGTGACAGTGAGCTCGATCGGGGTGCGCTGCAGCTCCCCGAGGCAGGTCGTGAGGCTATGGAACGCACAGGGGTGGGTCTGCTCGACGTAGGGCGCGATCGAGAGGTAGAAATCGGTGCCGGTCAGCGGGAGCGAAACATCGCCAGGCTGCAGCAGGAGCTCGCCCGGCTGCACCGACGCGATGAGATCGTCGGGGCTTGGCCTGTTCGCGACGGGAAGCGTGTCAAGCCCCTCGATAATCGCGGCAGGGTCGCTGGTATCAACTCCGAGGTCGGCGATGATCTCGAGGGCAGCAGCCGGCTCGGCTTCTGCGGCCGCCCCGCTGGGGCTTGCCGTGGCGCAACCCGTGAGGAGCAGAGCTGCAGCGAGCAGCGGGACCAGCGCGATACGTATACCCATACCGGGTACCCTGACAGAGTTAGCCGAGCGTTTCCTGTGGGTCGCAAATCACGGGGCTGCGCCGCCCGGGAGTGCGGGGCTGCGCTACCCGGGAGTGCGGGGCTGCGCTACCCGGGAGTGCGGGGCTGCGCCGCCCGGTGCCGGGTACACAAAGGGGCGCCGCCCGTTACCGGACGACACCCCCCATGTGAAGTCGCTTAAGACAGCTTGCGAATGTTCACGGCCTGCGGGCCGCGAGCGCCATCCTCAGTATCGAACTCGACCTGCTGGTTCTCTTCGAGGTCGCGACGGCCGGTGCCTTCAATCGCGCTGAAGTGCGCGAAGAGATCTGCCGAGCCGTCGTCGGGTGCGATGAACCCGTAGCCTTTTTCACTGTTGAACCACTTGACGGTGCCGGTTGCCATGAGAGCATTCCTTTGTGATGCGGAGCCGCCGAGGCGGCTCGTATTGGTCGCGCGGATGCGCGGAATTGAACTTATCAGCGGGACAGCCCGGGGAAACACACCAGCGGCTGTAAGACACTGAGGCGAAGCAATCGGAAAGAATGCGCCGATATGAGCAACCCTATCGCACTACCGCCTAAATCAACCCGGATGCAAATTTCGTGATGAATCCTTAACTTTTGTGCGGCCTCTGAGGCCGCTACCCCCTTACTAGACCTCGCCCCGAGGGGCGTCGTCACCGCTGTCGTCCCCGGATCTCCCCGTCAATGTCGGGCGCGGTCGCTAGCGTTAGAGTGTGCCAACCGAAACCCAGCCGTCTCCGCCGCACTGGTGCGTGCTCGGTCGCACCCCCGACGGGGTGTTCGCCGCCGCCCACGTGTCGGCGAGCGGTGAGCCAGGAGCCCCCGTTTCGATCGAGGAGGGCACACTCGCTGCGTTCGTCGCTCAGCACGAAGCAGACCACTCACCGCGTTGGGTGTGGTGGAGCACCGCGCAGGTGTACCCCGAGTTGCTCGCGGCCGGGGTGCGGGTGGCTCGCTGCCACGACCTCATGCTCTCCCACCAGATTCTGCGCAACTCCGAGCACGTGCGGGGGCGGCAACCACTGATCGCTGCCGCTCATTGGGCGGAGCCTGCAGCGCTGGCAGATACGCACGAGGTACCCGCGTCGCTGCCAGAGCCCGCGCTGTTCGACCTCGACCGCGCGCCAGCCGCGCGTGACCACAGGGACACGCTCGCCGAGGCCCTCGCCGAGTTCGGCAGGCAGCGGGCCGCGGTCGATTCATCGAGCGCGGCGGGCAGGCTGTCACTGTTGCTCGCGGCAGAGTCTGCTGGGGCGTTGATCGCTGCCGAGCTGTCGGCGGCCGGGCTGCCGTGGGATACCGCTGAGCACAACCGCATTCTCATCGAGACGCTCGGCCCCCGCCCGGCGTCGGCCGCCGAGAAGCCAGCGCGCATGCTCGCAATGGCCGCGCAGGTGCGGGAGGCCCTCGGCGATCCGCTGGCGTCGCTCGATTCCCCTCCCAAACTGCTTCGCGCGCTGCGCGCTGCGGGCATAGCCGTCGAGTCAACCTCGCAGTGGGAGCTCTACGAACACGAACACCCGGCGATCGCGCCCCTGCTGGCCTACAAGAAGCTCAGCCGGCTGCTCACGGCGAACGGGTGGGCATGGCTCGACGAGTGGGTGCGCGACGGGCGTTACCGGCCCGTGTACGTTCCGGGTGGCGTCGTCACCGGGCGCTGGGCGTCGAACGGCGGGGGTGCGCTGCAGCTGCCGCGCCTGCTCCGACGCGCGCTACGCGCCGACCCCGGTTGGGTGCTCGTGAGCGCAGATGTCTCGCAGCTCGAGCCCCGCGTGCTCGCCGCGATGTCGGGAGACAGGGCCATGGCAGCTGCTGGCCGCGGCAGCGATCTCTACGCCGGGCTCGTCGCGGGTGGCGTGGTCGACACCCGGGAGGAGGCAAAGTTCGCCATGCTCGGTGCAATGTACGGCGCCACCTCTGGCGACAGCGGTCGACTCGTACCGCAGCTGCGCCGCGGGTTCCCTGCGGCGATGCGGCTCGTCGACGATGCCGCTGCCGCGGGCGAGCGCGGGGGCACGGTGACCACCTGGCTCGGGCGCTCCTCGCCCCCACCAGACGCGGAGTGGAATAACGTGCAGGCCGCCGCGTCGCTTCCCGGGGCGTCGCGCCGCGACGAGGATGCCGCGCGCCGCAGCGCCCGCGAGCGCGGCCGCTTCACCCGCAATTTTGTTGTGCAGGGCACGGCCGCTGAGTGGGCCCTGGCGTGGCTGGCCGAGATACGGGGCAAACTCACCGACTTCGCTCCGGTGCCCGCCGCGCGCGAGGCGCCCGCGTCGGGCACCGTATTCGCTCGGGTACCGCACCTGGCCTTCTTTCTGCACGACGAGGTCATCGTGCACAGCCCAGCAGAACACGCCGATGCGGTCGCCCTCGTCGTCGAAGAGGCGGCAGCCACTGCCGGCAGGCGGTTGTTCGGCGGCGCCCCCGTCGACTTCAGGCTCGAGCTCAGCGTCGGCGAGCGCGCCGAGAAGCCTTAACCCGCTGCCCGAGCCGGCGATACCGCAGCTCGCGCGCGTGGGTTCACGAACACCGCGAGCGCAAACACGAGCACCACGATCGAGACGCCGACAAGGCCGAACGGTGTGCGCAGGCTCCCGGCGACGTACCCCAGGCCGGGAACCGTAGCGAGGTGTTTGCCGACCGTGGCAACGCGGTATTCGTCAGGGTCGTTTGTGAGGTTCGCATCACCCTTGAGGGTGAGCAGAATCGCACCGTTTTCGTCGGTGTCTGTCGCGACAACCCGGTGCGTGACAACGCCCGCGCCGGAGGTGCGCGGCACGGTGACGATGTCGCCGACGTCGACCTTCACCGCGGGCACCGCGCGCGCGAGCGCGAGCGCGCCGACCGGCATCTCGGGCTCCATCGAGCCTGAGACAACAACGTACGGCTTAATACCGAACACCAGCCCGGCGGCGAACAGGGCGATGCACACCACCCCGAGGGTGGCCCCGATCCACAACACCACCGACCGTATCCCAGCCATTACTCGCATGTGTCTTCCAATCTCGTTCGTCTCATCGCTGCGCGCCCCGACTCGCAGGTGCGCAGCCCATCTCGCAGGCGGCTCACTCGCCCCGCACCCGCATCGTGCCGGTCGTCGTCGCGGTGACGGGCACTCCCAGCGGGTGCTCGTCGGTCACCGAGCCATAGTCATAGATCTTGTAGCCGCGGTGCCCGCTGCTCGGCTGCTTGCAGTAGCGGAAGTCGGCGCCAGAAACCGTGCCGCCACCCCACGCCCAGAGTTCGCGGGTCTCGGTTTCGGCCCACGCGGCGCACTGTGTCGCGGCGACGCGCACGACCCGCTGGCCCTCAGGCAGGTTCTGCACGGGCATCGGCGTGTCGACCCGCCGGCCCGTCGCAGAGTCGCGCCCGAACTCGGCGCAGTCAGCCTCGACGAGTGCACCGTTCTGGGTTGGCTTGCCGACGGCTTGGCAGTAGTTGTTCTCGCCCCAGCCATACAACACGCCCTCGCGCGTCAGGCCGAACGATGCGCTCACCCCCGTCACGACGCGATCGAGCGAGTTCGTCGACCCGCCAAACGACACCGGGTGGGGCGCGTATGCGGGGGTCGCCGCGGTCACCGCGCGCCCGAGGAAGGGGTCGCCGTAGCTCGCAGTCGAGATCTTCCACGTGAAAAGCTCGCCCGTCTGCAACAGCAGTCGCCCGGCTCGCGCGCTAAACCCGTACTGGCGCACGGGGCATGCCGACTCGTCAACAACTCCGGCAGGTTTCACCGTTGAGCACTCGGCGAGCGTGCGGGGGCGCATGTGCTCGACGATCTCGAGGTAGCGCGCGTGCCGCGCCGCCTCGGTCGTGAGCGTCGCCTCGTCATACACCTCGCCAGCCGCGGTCTGGTAGAGCTCGGGGTAGCGCTGAAACAGCACCCTGTTGGGGCCCTCGTGGAGCGCTGGGCAGCGGGCATTCACCTGTGTGGCGGTCAGCCCGTTCGACGTGTCGTGACCCCACGTATAGATCAGCCCATTTGTCGCGACCGCGCCGCTCGAGTTGTTGCCGCCCCAGAGCGAGTGCCAGCGCACGACACCAGCGTTTGATGTCGCACACGTGCCAGTTGACGGTGCGGCGACGGTGGTGTTCGCGAGCGCCGGGTAGGCGCGATTGCCCGAGGTCGGCACGGGGAGGTTCTCACCGTCGTACCCCCACGCCCACAGGTTCCCCTCACCGTCGATCGCGTAGAACTGATTCTCGGAGCGACTGATCTGCATGATCGCCGGCATGGGGCCGCCGCCTTCGACCTGCGTGACCCGGCGGGCCGCGCGGCTCTGCGCGTCAGACTGCGGGCCGTGCCCGGTGATTCCGCCGCCGCCGTAGGGCCTCCCCCACGTCCACACTCCGCCGTTGCTGTCGAGCGCCATATAGCTATTGGTGCTGGTCCAGTCGGTGTGAAAGTCATTGGTGGATCCGATCGCGTCGATGATCGTGACGCCCTCACCAAAGTTCACCCTCGTCGGCTCAGCCGTGGGCGCCTGCGTGCCCCCGTTGCCGTCCCCGTTTCTGCGGTCGCCCGCGACGTACAGGTCGCCGGTACGCGTGAGGAACAGCGACGAGTTCGCCGACTGATCGTAGTCGACCGGCGGCACGCTGAGCGGGGATTCTGTGCGCAGTTGCGCGGTGCCGTACGTGCTGTCGACGAAGCCCGCCGCCGTCGCGTCGGCGGTGAGCAGCGCGGCGAGGCTCAGCATCGCCCCGCCGGCCAGCAGGAGTTTCGGCAGGCGCGGGTTGCCGCGCGCGAAGCGTGTGGCGTTCATACGATTGACCTCCCGGTCATAGTCAGTGTTGAGGTGAGCGACCCCGAGCTGTGCGCGCGCAGCTCGGGGCTGTCGAGCAGGTGCAGGTAGACGGTGACGATGGCCCTGCTGCCCACTGGGCCATCCCAGGCATCGCCGAGCTCGAGCGGAGCCGATCCGCGCCGCTCGAGCGGAGATGCGAGCCCGATTGCGGCCTCAGCGAGAGTCACCGTGCTCTCGCCGGGGGCATCAGGGTTGCCCGCGAGCACCGTCACGTCTTCGCCGCGTTGCTCGGTTATCGTCACCCGCACGTGTTCGGCGAGCGCCGCGTCGTCGGCGCTCGCCGCAATCCCGATGACGAGTTCGGCGGCGAGCGCGGGGCTGTTGTTCACAGCGTCGAAGCTCAGCTGCGCGGTCGTGCCCGGCACCCAGGCAGTGCCCGGGGAGAACTCGAGGGTGAGCGGATCGCCGCCGAGCGCGACCACGTCGCCGCTATCGGAGAGCATGCCGAGCTCAAAGCTTGCGGAGTATTCCGCGTGCAGCGTCGCTTGGTCACGGAAGCCGGCGGCGCCGTTAGCCGCGGCCCCGGCGAGGGTCACGGCCACCACGCCGGCGAGTGCCAGTGTCGCGAGGCCGGCGGTGCGGCGCAGCGAGCTCGGCGCGGCGCGAAAGTGTCGTGGCCCGCCTGCGCGGCGAGCGGGGCGGTTACGCACGGGGCTCCTCCGTTCGGTTGCGGCGACGCACGGTGAGCACGATGCCTCCTGACAGCAAGGCGAGCGCGACGCAGGCAAGCGCGAGCGGAGCCACTGAGCCCGTTGCCGAAAGACCTGGCCCCGGAGGCACGCCCGGCAGCTGCGCACTGTCACCCGTCGCAATGAAGTCGACGCGAATGCTCGCGGTGCTCCCGCGGTAGTCGTCGCCTGCGGCGAACGGCAGCGTGACCGCCGCACGCAGCCGCACCGTCTCGCCGGCAGCAAGGTCGGGCAGATCGAACGACTCTCCGACCAATGCGCTCGCGGCGCCCTCTGCGAGGAGCGCACCAGCGGCGTCTTCGATGGTCAACCTGAGCGGCGCGTCTCCGGCGGTCGCGGTGCCAGAGACCTCGGCAATCTCGATACTGAGGCCGACCGTGCCGCCGCTCGTGTTTTCCGCTGCCATCGTCCACTCAGTGGAGTGCCCTGGGGCCGGTGTGTCGAACGCCACGGCCGTGTTGCTCGGTTCGAGAAGCCCGGCCGCGTGCGCGCCCGATGCTTGGCCAGCGAACGGGAGCACGGCAGTGACCACGACGATGAGCGCCGCGCGCAGTGCACCGTGCCGTTGCTTCGTGGTCATCGCCATTCCCCTTCCAACACAATCGTGTCTCCGCCGACGGTCTCGGCGATGATCTGCAGCCCCACCGTGATGGGCACCGCCCAGTGCCCGTCAGGGGCATCTCCTCTCAGCCAGACGCTCGTGTCGAGCCTGAGCTCGGTGTTCGGGGCGAGTCGCTCTGCGACGACTATGCCGCCAGGGTGGTCATCAAACCACGGCCCCGCTATCGGAGTGCCGTCGCCGACGATCTCGCCGTTGGCGCGCACTCCGAACAACAGCGATGGGTAGGGGGTCGCCTCGTCGTCTGTGAGGTCGACTATGCGCACTCTCACGTCGACGAGAGTCTCTCCCAGCGAATAGACCGTCGCCGGGAAGGTGACCGACTCCTGAGCGGGCCAGCCCGTTGGAATCTCGTCGAGTGCCAGGATTGGGGAGCTGGCTGCCCCCTCGGTGAGCAGCCTCGCATCATCAACCGTGGCGTGCTGATCTGCCCCGTCTGCCGACTGGGCGATATCGATGCTGCCTGACACCGCGCCGGTGCCCTGAAACTCGTTCGTGAACCCCGCCTGCGTCACGCTGACGCCGAGGGCCGCACACCCGATGGCGAGCATCCCACCGAGCGCGAGCAGGCCGCGCAGGGCGCCACTTCTGCTGTCGGTCATAGGGAGCTCCCGTCAAATCTGATTCCGACGCCGGTGCCTGCGCCGTTGTAGTCGTTGGTGACGCTCTCGGGTAGCAGGATTGTGAGCGTGAGCAGACGCGCCTCGGTCGGCGCGAGCCCTGCTTGCCAAGCGCCGCTGAGCGCTTCGGCGCCGCTTCCCGAGACGATCACGTGCTCGCCGTCAGACAGCGTGAAGTGCAGCGCATCGAACAGTTCGAGCCTGCTCCCAGTCGTCGGGTCGCTCTCGGCCCCGAGCGGATCGGGGTCAAACAGCTCAACCGTGAGCGTGCTGGCGAGGGTTGGGCTTGCGTTTCGCACGCCGAGCAGAAAGGTCTCGACCCTGCCAGGCGGGAGCGGCACACCGCTCCCGTCGGGGGTTGCCTCGATCGTGAGGGTGTTCGGGCGACCCTCGTGCCACTGGGCCCGCTCCAGCGTCCAGGAGTCGTCGTACGAGCCGTCGACCTGAATATTGAAGTCGTGCTCCGCGCCGGGGGTGAAGACCGCGTCGAAGGAGTGCCGCTCAACCACGGTTGCCGCCGTGAGGAGCGCCGCCGTGCCGACAAGCAGCCCGAGGGTGGCCCACGCCCGGCGCGGCACGCGCTGCTGCTGGGCGGCCATTGTAGGCTGCTCGTTCATCGCTGGCCTCCCCTTCTTCGCTGCCCATGGGAGCGGGCGGCGCGCATGGCGCCACCCGCTGAAACCCGAACTAGTTCTTCGATTCGCCGTCGAACCGCGCCTGCACCTGAACGGTGCCGCCGTTCGCAAGGTTGGTCTCTGCCTGAGTCTGCCCCTCCTCGAGCCACACCTTCACGACGATGATGCTGCCCGCGCTCGGGTCGAGATCGCTGAGTGCGACAGACGGCACCGCCCCGTTTGTGTCAAAGGCGAGGCCCGTCGGGGTGACCCAGTCGGTCGGAACCGTGCTCGCGTCGTCAACCTGGGCAACCTGGAAACGAATCAGCTTGGCGTACGCTTCGTTCGCCGCCGCGATGTCGATCGCCGCCCCCTCGGGAGTTTCGACGGTAGCCGTGACGTTGTGCAAAACGAGGTCAAGTGTTGAGGCCATCGAGGCCGAATCGTTGAGCACCGGGAGGTTCACGTAGATGGGTGCGCCACCGGGAATCAACGCATCGGCGCCCTCAATGGGGGCTACTGCTTCGGAGTTGGGGTTCGCCTCGACCCAGGTCGAGACGTCGGGTACGGTGTTCTCCTGGCCCGTAGACACCTGAATGTTGTAGGCGTTCTCGACGCCGCCGAAGCCGCCGTCACCGTTCAGATCAAGCAGGGCAAAGTCGGTGAACGCTGCCGCGGTGACCAGTGCGCCAGCCCCGAGGAGCACTCCGCCTGTGATGATGGCGCGCTTTCGCCCGGACTTCTTCGTGTTCGTAGTCTCAACCATTGTGCTGTTCCAATCGCTATCGTGGGTGCCTGTTCCACGAGCATCGGGCAGCCTGTCTCACGACCTACGGGGGCTGTCCGACACCCCCGTGGTGACATAGAAAACGCTATGAGCCAGCCGCGCTTCTGAGTGGCGCCTGCGGCCTGTTAGGCGGTTGCCTAGGGCCTTGTATTCGCCGAGATGAGTAGTGTAATTTGGGGTTCGCTGAGTAGCCCACTGAGGTACTCAGCGCCTGTGCGGGTCACTCCGCAGCGACTTCGGAAGGTGTGGCCCATGCGCGTCAAAGAGGTTGACAAGCTCCTCGAACACATCAGACGCCACGAGAGCGTGCGCATGATTGCTAGCCGAGAGTTTGGCCGCACGACGGTGCTCGATGAGCTCGAAACGGCGCTAAACGCCCTCGGTTTCTCTGCCGTGCGCATGAGCGGAGACCCGTCGCTCAGCGAGTTAAAGTACGCCGCGCTTCGCCAGGCGATGATCGCCGCCGACCGGTTCACACCGCACGCGACTCCGGGCGAGGTCACTGACGCGCTCGCCGTCGAGCTCGCCTCGACCCCGAATTCGGTCCTCCTCATCGACGACGCCGAGTGGCTCGACCTGCACTCTGCGCAAGCCCTGGCTCCGTTGCTGCAACGGCCGCAGCTGTCGAGTGTCATCGTGACCGCACCGTTTCGCCAGCTAACGAAGCAGCAGCGTCTCGTTTCGCTCGCGCTGCGCGCCGATGCTAGGGTCGAGCTCCCCGCGCTGAGTTTCGAGCAGGTCGGCGTGCTCGCCGAACGCATGCTTGACGGGCAGGTGAGCCCAGACCTGACGTCCGAAGTGTTCTCAATGTCCTCCGGCATCACGGGCGTCGCCGCCGACATTTTACGTTCTGGCCAGGCAACGGGGGTCATCAGACTCACGGCCGGGCGCTGGTCGTGCCCGGGCGGCGAGCTCTGGAACGGCCATCTTGAAGAGAGCGTCGAGCGGCTACTGGCCCCGCTCGACGAGACCTCGATCCGGTTGCTGCACTCGCTCTCGCTCGTCGGCAATCTCACTGCAGAACAGTTCCACAGGTTCGACCTTGCCGCGTCTGAATCCCTGACAAGCGCGGGGCTCATCACGGTGTTTCGCGATCCGCACGGAAACTCCCGAGTCTCGCCCCGCCCCGCGCTCATCGCCGATTACTTCCGGCGGCGGCCGATCGACCTGCTACACATCGCCGCATCCGAGTTGGTGCAGGGCCCGACCGCGCCGGCCGCAAGGAGCCAGTTTCTCTCGGGGTCGCAGCAGACGCCTCCGTCGCACGCCCACTTCTCAGATTCCGAAGAAACGCACAACGCCGGCCTCGCACGCTTCATGCGCGAACAGGCCGAGTGGCTGCTCTCCCACACCGCGCGAGAGTGGCGACGGTACCAAGATGTGCCGCGGGCCATCGATTATCTCGAGACGCTCCTGCGCTCCGGCGGGTACGTTGCGACCGCCGTGGAAATCTTGGAGGCAACCCCGGCCGATCGGGCGACCGGCCCGGAGCTTCTGCAGCTCGCCCTGCATGAGTTCGTGCTGCGAGGGCAGGGCTGTGAGCCCGATACCGACTACGAAACACGGCTCCGAGCTTCGCACGCCGAATACGCCCCGGGATTTGACGCCTACGTCGCCTACGTCACCTTTTGCGATGAGGGTCGGGTGCCCGCGGTCAACGCCTGGCTCGCCGCCCCAGGCGACGACCCGCTCGGTTTCGCCGCGACCTTCGTCGATTACGTGCTACTCGCCTCGGGCGATCAGCCTCGCAACGCGACGGGAGAACTCCCGCAGGCTGCGCTCCCGTTTCAGCGGGTCATATCTGAGCAGAACCTGCTCATCACGCGCATCAGGCAGGCCGCGCTCGACGACGCGCTCGACGACCTCATCGCAAACCCGCTCAGCCTGAACCCTGGCGACGACCCCGTCCCGTTTCTCATGCACTCCTACGTTCGGTCGCAACTGCTGCTCGGCCTCGGTCGGGTGTCTGAGGCGCGGCGGGTGCTCAGCCAGGCCCTGTCGGTCGGCGACCTCGATCTGCGCTATGCGGTGCTCTATGCCGCCATGCTGCGCTGGTCGGCGTTCTTGCACCACCGCGACGGCAGGAGCGACATCGCCCAGTCGCTGCTCAGCGAAAGCAGGGCCTATGACGGGGCGCGCGGCCCAATGCCTGGAATGCGGCCCGAGTTCGGCGACTGTCTTGAGGTGCTCTTCTCGCAGAACCGCCCGGCCGCAGGCAACGCGTTTCTCGCCGAGGCACGCGCCTGTATGGAGCGGGGGTTCTACTACTCAGCATGGTCGATGGCCCGGTTCGCATTTCAGCTCACGCCTTCGGCAGAGGCAATCAATCTACTCGATCAGATCGCGCAGCACCCCAGCCACGCCTGGATCTCGCCGATCGTGGATTTCGCGCGCGCCGCCACGCGACAGGATCCGGGCATCATTCAGCACATCGCCCGCTTCCGCGGCCTTCCCGAGCTCGCCGCCGCCGCCGATTTTCTCGAAGATATCGACTTTGCGCACCGGCAGCAGGGGCGCCTCCCGTCGGAAGCCTATGCCAGCGCATACGACGAAGCGCTGCAGTCGTTCGCGGCAACGCGGGAGCCGCTGAGCCGGGTGGTCTATCGCGAGCAGGCCCCGGGCGTTGCCGCGCTCACACCTCGGGAACGAGAGATCGCCCCCCTCACCGCGACGCTGAGCAACCGGGAGATAGCTGATCGTCTGACCCTGAGCATTCGCACGGTAGAAAATCACATCGCCCGTTCGATGAAGAAGCTCGGCATCGGCTCTCGCACCGAACTCAGCGCAGTGTTCAGGCGCACCGCCGTCGACCCGGCCCGCTCGACGTCGGCACCCCGGGCAGGCGACCAGCCGACCTAACCGATGGCTCCCCTCAGGGAGCCGGTCGCGGCGCACCTCGTTTCACCACGCACTACTCAGAAATGCCCACGTAGGCTCCCCCGTTTACTACGCAGAACACTAATTGGTTTACGCAAATCATGTGTCGGCCTAGCCTAGGCAGCCGTTTGGGCCGTATGGTTCTTGGTAGCCCTGCTGCACAGTGCAGGGCCGCTCACCACATTCTCTGATGCGATACCTTCCCCCAAATTCGGTATCACGGTGAGCAGGTGCGCGTGTGTGGGGAGTGGGCTTCCCCCCTTCGCTTCCCCCAATATTGCGACTCCCCACACCCCACCGTCATCTGTAGCAGCACGAAGCCCGGCACAGCAGCATGCAGGCCAGTCTCGAGCCTCAGTCGGCGGCGCCGAGCGCGAGCGACGGCGACTCGATTCCGAACTCTCGCCTCAGCGCGACCCTGGCCGCGTACCACCCGGCGAGCCCGTGCACGCCGGGCCCCGGGGCCGTCGCAGACGAGCACAGATAGATTCCCTGCACCGGAGTGCGCCAGGGCTCGGGTGACATCACCGGCCTGGCAAGCAGCTGCGGCAGCGACACCGCGCCCGCACTGAAGTCGCCCCCGATGTAGTTCAGGTTGTCGCGGGCGAGCTGCGCAGCTGGCGTCACGTGCACGGCGACCACACGCTCACGAAACCCGGGCGCGAACCGCTCGACCTGGGCCGTCACCGCGGCACCGACGTCAACAGTAGAACCGCTCGGCACGTGCGTGTAGCTCGACACGGCGTGCACGCCGGGGGCATTGCGGCCCGGGTCGCTCGCGGTCGGCTGCGTCAGCAGCACGTACGGTCGATCTGCGTGCCGCCCGCGGGCGACCGCAGCCTCTGCAGCGGCGATCTCTGCCCGAGTTCCGCCCAGGTGCACTGTCGGCGCAGCAGCAACTCTCTGATCAAGCCACGGGACGGGCCCGTTGAGCACCCAGTCGACTTTGGCCGCAGCGTCGCCGTAGCGAAAACGGAGCAGTTTGCGCCGATAGCGCTGCGGCAGCGCTTCTCCTGCGATCTCGGCGAGGCCCCGAGGCGACGTATCGAACAGCCGCAACTCGTAGCCGTCGAGCTCACCAAGGTCACGGATGCGCCGCCCGGTTTCGATTCTCCCGCCGCACGCGATCAGCTCGGCTGCGAGCGCGTCGGTGATCGCCTGCGAGCCGCCAACCGGCACAGGCCACCCGCTGCTGTGCCCCAGTGCCCCCAGCACGAGCGCGACCCCTGCCCCGGCCAGACCCGGCATCCGCCCGACGTTGTGCGCGGCGACGCCCGCGAGCAACGCGGGGGCCGACTCCGAGCGAAATCGCATGCCCCACGCGGGCGTACCCTGTTCGAGGGCGCGGGCGGCGAAAGCAAGCGCCGCGCCAAGGTCGCTCGGCCAGCGTGCGAGCGCACCGCCGAGTGCGAGGTCGAGTACACCGTCGAGCCGCGCAAGCAACGGCGCGTACAGTCGCGCGTAGGCCGCGCCGTCGTCGCCAAGCTCGGCCGCCGTGCGCTCGAGATCGCGATAGGCGACGGCTGCACGCTGCCCAGCACCACCGTCGAGCGGGTGCGCGTAAGAAGCATCGGGAATCACGAAGTCGATGCGCTTGGCGAGCTCAAACTCGCGAAAGAAGCCTGTGGCAAGCGCCATCGGGTGTATCGATGAGCACACATCGTGGCGCACTCCCGGCGCCACGTGGCTACCGGTGCGCGCACCGCCGCCGATTGTGTCGGAGGCCTCAAAGACCGTTACGGGCAGGCCGGCACGCGCAAGCGTGACCGCGGCCGCGAGGCCGTTCGGGCCAGAGCCGACGACCGCCGCACCGTGCATAGACCGCATGGGCCGAGTCTAGATGACGGCGTGTCCCACGCCGTCACGCCCTGCGGTACTCCGCACGAATCGGGCAGTCGAACGGGTCCCTGGCCGCGAGGCCAACGCGGTTGAGGTATTCGATCACGATCGCGTACGAGCGAAGCAGCGACGTCTCGGTGTAGGGCACGCCCAGGGTCTTGCAGTGCTCCATCACGAGCGTGCGCACCTTCGACAGGTACGGCCGGGCCATGCTCGGGAACAGGTGGTGCTCGACCTGGTAGTTGAGCCCGCCCATGAGCCACGTCGCCCACCAGCCGCCGCGAATGTTGCGCGAGGTGCGCACCTGCTTCGAGAAGAAGTCGAGCCGTGCGTCGTGAGCGATCACCGGCATCCCCTTGTGGTTGGGCGCGAATGATGCCCCCATGTAGACGCCAAAGACCGCGAGCTGCACCCCAATGAATGCGAACGCGAGCCCGACGGGTAGAAACACGAACACGGGCACCAGAATCACCGCGAACCTCGCGACGATAATCGAGAGTTCGACCCACCGCCCCTTCACCGGCTCGCGCCGGAACAGGTAGACGAGGCTGTGACGGTGCAGGTTTAGCCCCTCGAGGGTGAGCAGCGGGAAGAACAGCCACCCCTGCCGCTGCGTCAGAAACCTGATGAACCCGCGGGCCTTCACGGCGTCTTCCTCGATGAACGAGATCGTGTCGATCTCGATGTCGGGGTCTTTGCCGACACGGTTCGGGTTCGCGTGGTGGCGCGTGTGCTTCGAATCCCACCAGGCGTAGCTCATGCCAATGCTCGCGGCGAGCACGCGCGCGAGTCGGTCGTTTGCCGGGCCGGTCGAGAGAATTTGGCGGTGTGCCGCCTCGTGGGTGAGAAACGCGATCTGCGTAAACAGCAGGGCGAACGCCGCAGCCATGAGCAGTTGGAACCAGCTGTCGCCGAGCAGAATCGACCCGGTGATTGTCGCAGCGAGACCGATAGCGATGGCGAGACCGACGAGGGCGTAGAACCACGGAGCTCTCGCGAACAAGCCGCTCTCTTTCGCCGTCTGAGAGAGGCGAGTGTAGGCCTTGGCCACTGGCGGGAAGTCTTCAGCGCGCGCCCGCGTAAAACGCAGCGGCCCGAGGCCCTCGAGGGTAGGAGCAACGGTCGTCGTCATGATCAGCACCCGTTCGGTTGCGGGCGCCCGATGAGCCACCCTGGTCAAGCCACTGGCAGTTGCCGATCGCTGGCCTCAGCGTAGCTGGCGCGCGTTCCCGTGCCTGCATATGCTCGCGGGCCCGGCGTGAAGGCGTGGGCCCTCCCCGAACCAACGATCACACCGGTGCCCCGCTTTGGCACAGAGGGGGGCTCCGATACCGTGCATCGCGACGTGGGTGCACGTTCGCGAGCGGGGCACTTCTCCGGTGGGGCCGGAGACGGTGTGATCGGTTACAAGTACACCCGGTTGGAGCGAGAAAAACCGTGCGCCATGGGGTGGAGTGCGGGTGGTTCGCGCCGTAGGCTGTGAGACCGGTGCTCGTGTTTTGGCGAATCTTCGCCAAACGCCCTGATATGCCTACAGCTTTACTTTTGCGAGAGGGCTAGTCTCAACCACATACCACCGCGACTGGCGAAGCGCCACGCTGCGCGGCCGGTGAGAGAGGGAGAGCGATGCAGTTGCCGACTACGGGCCACATGGTTGCCGTCGCGCGATCGGCTACCGGGTTGCAGTACGCGGTCACAGACGACTCAGCTGGTGTCACGGCCGGAGACTACCTGGCCGCGCGCCCAAAGGGTCTCGTGGTGATCGCCGACTACACACTGCTCGCGATTCCCGAGGTGCTCGACGGTGTGACGTCTGAGGCGTTGGCCCTGCTTCCCCCGCGCCCGGAGTGGAGCGCAACCCGCGTCGCGACCGCGTGGCTCTCGTCACCGCACACCGCAGCGTCATTGCCGTTGGGGCAGCTGCCATCGCTCCAACGCATTATTCGCACCCGCGCGGATCTCCAGGCCGCGGCAGACCGTCAGTTTCGCGCCATCGACGCGCAAACCACAGCGCTCTCCGAGCGCTACGTCGCTGCGTTTCGAGACCCGAGCCCCGAGGGTGCGAGGTCACAGATCATTCCGCCCCTGCTCAACGTTTTGCGCGAGTACCCGACGCTCGAGATGCTCCGCGAGGCCGGGGTCGTTCGCCTCGCGCACGCTGTCGAGGCGCTCGCCCCCGGGCAGGGTTCCGAGGTCATGGACAAGCTGCTCGCGCTGCGCGCCGACACGGCTCCCTCGCGCACGACACCGGCCGAGGAGCTTCTCGCGGCGAACACTATTCCGGCTGCAATCGATATCTTCCTCAGGCTGAAGCAGCAAATCGAGGATCTGGATCGGCGGTTCTACGCCCTCTTCCGCGACGCGCGCGCCACCGATGCCACCACGGTGTTCGACCCGATTCAAACCGAAAACGGCTCGGCGCAGCACGACGAGGGCGAACGATACACAGCGCAACAGGCCATCGAAGAGATCGAGGGGCTCTTCGCGAAGCGGTTTCGCGAAGACCGCAACCCGCGCTGGGATTACGAGCGGTTTGTCGCGCTCACACGCGGCGCGCCCAGTTTTTCGGCCGGGGAGAAGCTACGCGTTGCGACGGTCGGGCAGCTATTGGCGCTCTCGGTAGATGCGTATGTCGACGCCCAGCGCCTGCGGCTCGAAGCGGCGCGCCTGCTCGCCTCGAGCCACGGGCCCGATGACGGCGTCGACGATGCCAGGCTCGCCATCGCGCTCACCGATGCGCTGACATTCGACCCGCTCGAGCACATTCCGCAGCTGCGCGCGGCGATCGGCCGCAGTGCGCACGCGACGCCTGAGCTGCTCGCTGAGGCCGCCGGCCTCTACACGCTCGTGCTGGCGCTGTTTCGCGAGCTCGATCGACACCCGGCCTCGCTCGAGCGCATGCGCGAACTCATCGCCGCGGGGCCTGAGTCTGGCCCGGCCCGCGCGCCTGCTGACATCACGGAGTTCTTCCTCGCGGGTAAGCAGGTGTCTCTCTCAGACGAGGCAATCGAGGGGCTTCGGGTGCGCGCGGTGCACTCGTCGCTCTCGACGCCTTATCGTTCGTACCTCCACTTCGCAACGATGTACAGCGTGTTTACGACCAAGCGGGTGGAGCAGGGCATGCTTGCTTGGGCGCTGGTGCTGCGCACGAAGGCCTGGCAGCACTACAACCCGCAGTTCATGGGAATGGCCCGCCTGATCTACAGCCACTATCTCGCGTCGCAGGGCGAGTTCGGCCAGGCCTGGCGCGAGTTGCGTTCGGTGCACACCAGCGAGGTCTCGGGCGCGCACATCATCGACCGCGTGCTCTCTGGCCTGCACGCGCTGCGCTACCAGCTCGCCGCGCAGAACTATCGCGCGGCACTCGTCGAGACCTCGCCGCAGGGGCCTCTCAGCATTGATTTCATTCGCGAGCGGGCTCACTGGACAACGGCCATTGCGCTCATGATTCGCGGTTCGGCCCTCGCCCAGGCGGGTGACACGAAGGCGGCGCTCGTCCACTTCGCCCGCACGGCCGAGCTCGCGAGCCTCACGAACGAGTGGACCACAGTGCTCGGGTTCGAGACCCTCGAGTTTCGCGCGTGGCTCGAATCGCTCACGCCCGCCTCGCTCCCTCCCGGCATGAGCGAGGCCGAGCTGCAGGGGCTGCTCAGCCGCCCGATCCTCATCGGCAAGACCCTGCCGGCCCTCACCCAACAGCACCGGCGCATTCTGTCGCTGCTCGTCAGTGGCCGCACGCTCGTCGCGATCGCGGCCGAGATGCACATCAGCCCGAACACGCTCAAGGGCCACGCCCGCGAGCTCTACAGCAGGCTCGGGGTGGCAAATCGCGAGCAGGCCGTCCACGCCGCAGCGGCCTACGACCTGCTGTAGGGCAGCACCCACCCGCCGACCACCGCTCAGCGAGGCAGCGCCCCGCCCCACCCGTTCTCACACGGCCGCTGCCCAGACCCGTTCAACTACGCTTGGAGCGTGTCAGTCACTCCCGCTTCCCCGCCCGCTTCTCCACGAGCATTTCGATCGCTCACCTGGCCGCTGCTAACCGAGCGCCTGAGCCTGCGGCCGGCAGAGCTGGCCGACGCCGAGGCACTCTGGCGGCACCGGCAGCTCCCCGATGTCGGCAGGTGGCTCGGCTGGCACCCCGTCGACCACGCAGACTGGGTGAACACGTACCCCGAGAAGTACCTCGACTATCTGGTGGTGGAGCTCGACGGCAGCATCGTCGGCGACATCATGCTGAGCACGGGTGACGGCTGGGGGCAGCGCGAGGTGCGCGACCGGGCGACGGGCGTCAACGCCGAGCTCGGCTGGACGTTTCACCCGGAGGTGGGCGGCCGCGGGCTCGCAACCGAGGCCGTGCGCGCCGTGATCGAGCTCTGCTTCACCGAGCTCGGCCTGCGCCGCGTCGAGGCCGGCGCGTTCGCCGCGAACGAGCCGTCGTGGCGCCTCATGGAGCGGGTCGGCATGCGGCGGGAGTCGTACTCCGTGCGCGATTCGCTGCACCGCGACCTCGGGTGGATCGACGGCGTGACCTACGCGCTACTCGCCGACGAGTGGGCGGCGGGCGGGGCGGCCTAGGGCCAAGCCCAAGCCGCCGCGCCCGGCCACCGCGCCCCGGCAGCCGCGCGCGGCCCGGCCCGGCCACCGCACCCGGCCCGCTAGAACGTCTCGCGCCGCGTGAGGTTGAAGTAGCGAATCTCTTGGTACTCCTCGAGCCCCTCAGAGCTGCCCTCGCGGCCGATGCCCGACTGCTTCACGCCGCCGAACGGCGCGGCGACATTCGAGAGCAGGCCCTGGTTGATGCCGACCATGCCCGTCTCGAGCGCCTCAGACACGTTGAGCGCGCGGTCAATGTTCTCGCTGAAGACGAACGCGGCGAGCCCGAAGCAGGTGTCGTTCGCCTTTGCGATCGCCTCCTCCTGCGTCTGGAACCTGGTAATCGAGGCCACGGGCCCGAAGATCTCGGTCGTCGTGATCTCGGCGGCAACCGGCACATTATCAAGCACGGTCGCCTCAAAGAACGTGCCAGCACCCGGCAGAGCGTTGCCGCCGGTGCGCAGGTCTGCGCCGTGCGAGACCGCGTCGGTGACGAGGTGCTCGAGCCGCTGCACGGCGCGGTCGTCGACCACGGGGCCGAGCTCGACCTCGCGGTTGAGCGGGTTGCCCTGCACGAGCGCGGCCATGCGCTCGGTGAAGCCCGCGATGAAGTCGTCGGCGATGCCCTGCTGAATGAACATGCGGTTCGCCGAGACGCAGGTCTGGCCGCCGTTGCGCATCTTCGCGAGCATCGCGCCCTCGATCGCGCGGTCGAGGTCTGCGTCGTCGAACACGAGCAGCGGCGCGTTGCCGCCGAGCTCCATCGAGCTCTTGATGATGTTCTTCGCCGCAAGCTGCATGAGCGTCGAGCCGACCGGCGTCGACCCGGTGAACGACACCTTGCGCACGCGCTCATCGGCGAGCACCGCCTCGCTGAACGCCGAGGCGCTCTTCGTGGTGATGACCTGAATCAGCCCCTCGGGCACGCCCGCCTCTTCGAACAGCTGCACGGTGAGGTAGGTGGTGAGCGGGGTGAGCGTCGCGGGCTTCACGACGCAGCCGCAGCCTGCGGCGAGCGCCGGGCCGATCTTGCGCGTCGCCATCGCCATCGGAAAGTTCCACGGGGTGATGAGCACCGACAGCCCGACGGGCGCGCGGGTGGTGAGCATCGTCGCACCGCCGGCGGGGGCCTCGCGGTAGCTGCCACCCGCGCGCAGCGCCTCCTCGGCGAACCAGCGCACGTAGTCGGCCGCGTACTGCACCTCGGCGTACGACTCGGTGATCGTCTTGCCCATCTCGCGGCTCATTACGAGCGCGAGGTCGTCGCGCCGCTCGATGAGCAGCGCGTAGGCGTTGTGCAGCACATCGGAGCGGTGGCGCGGCGTCGTCTTCGCCCACGCCCGGCCCGCCGCGTCGGCGAGGCTCACGGCCTCGAGCGCGGTGGCTACCGTGTGGTTGGGGATCGTGGCGATCTGCTCCCCGGTCGCGGGGTCGGTGACGGCAATCGTGCCGTCCATTCCGGTGAGCGGGCTCGTGGGCACTGCGGCGAGCGCCTCGAGCGAGCGCGCGTACAGCTGCGGGTCGGCGGTTTCGTATGCCATGTGGGTGATCCTTCCTAGAGTGAACCGTCAAGCACCGTACGGATGCTCGCGGCGAGTGCGGTGAGTTCGTGGGGTTCGGAGATGAACGGCGGGCTGATCTGCAGCGCGTTCACCGAGAGCGGGCGCACGATCATGCCGTGATCGAGCAGCCTGTCGCACACGGTGACGGCGCTCGCTGCCTCGCCCAGCTGCACGGCAACCATGAGCCCGGTCGAGCGAATCTCGGTGACGAGCGGGTGGTCTGTGAGCGGTGCGAGCTCGCGCTCGAGCACGGTGGCGAGCTCGCCCGCGCGGCTCACGAGCCCCTCGCGCTCGATGATGTCGAGGTTCGTGAGCGCGAGTGCGGCCACGGTGGGGTGCCCCGAGTAGGTCACTCCGTGGCGAAACGTTGCCGAGTCTGCGCCGCGGGAGTAGTAGGGCTCCCACACGCGCGGAGCGACGAAGATGCCGCCGAGCGGCGCGTACCCAGACGTGATGCCCTTCGCGACGGTGACCATGTCGGGGCGCAGGCCGTAGCGCTCGGTGGCGAACATGCTGCCGGTGCGGCCGAACCCGGTGATTACCTCGTCGACGATGAGCAGAATGTCGTGCTCGTCGCAGAGCCGCTGCACGGCCTCGAAGTAGCCGGGTGCAGGCGGGAAGACGCCGCCAGCGCCGATGACCGGTTCGGTGATGAACGCGGCGATGCGCTCTGGCCCGATCTCGAGCAGCTGACGCTCGAGCTCTGCCGGGTCGTCGCGTGAGACGCGCGCGGTGTCGGGCACGAGCGATTCGCCGAAGCCCTGACGGTTAAAGTCGAGGCCCGCGACCGCGGTGCCGTAGGCGTGGAGGCCGTGATACGCGTTCTCGCGGCTCACGATCACGCGCTTTTCGGGCCGCCCGACCGCCTGCCAGTAGTGCCTGGCGAGTTTGAGCGCCGCGTCGTCTGCGTCCGATCCACCGCTGCCGAGAATGATTTTCGGGTCGGTGATCGGCGAGAGCGCGGCGAGGCGCTCGGTGAGCTCTACCGCGCGGTCGTTCGTGAACCGGCCGAACACGTGATAGGCCTCGAGCCTGCGAATCTGGGCGGCCGCTGCCTCGGCCATTTCCTCGCGGCCGTGCCCAATATTGGCGTACCACAGGCTCGACGTCGCGTCGAAGTAGCGCGCGCCGTCGCTGCCGGTGAGGGTGCTCCCCTCGCCGCGCTCGATCGTAATCTGCCTACCGAGCACCGACGGCATGTGCGCCTGCCCGCTCCAAAGTGCGTTGGTCATGCTCCCGCTCCTTCTTCGTTGAAATGCTGGGGTGAATTGCTGCGTGAATCACTAGGGTGAATCGCTGCGTTCAGTTGCTGCGTTCGTTTACCGGGGTGGTGGGCCCTCCGGGCTAGCGGCGGGGCCTCTCGCGCACCCGGGCGACGAACCAGTCGAACAGCCGCTGGTGCTCGGCCATCTTTTCAGGGTGCCACTGCACACTGAGTGCCAGCCAGTCGCCTGTCTCTGGTTCAATTGCCTCGACGATGCCGTCTGGGGCGGTCGCCACGACGCGAAAGCCCGGCGCGCAGCGGTCGACCGACTGGTGGTGGATCGAGTTCGTGCGGGCGGTCTCGCCGAGCACGGCGCCGATGAACCGGCTGTCGGGCGCGATCTCGATGTCGTGTTCGGCGACGGGCGATTCACCCGGCAGCGCGGGGCCGGGAGTGTGTTTCACGGGCTCCTGGGCGATATCTTGGTGCAGCGTGCCGCCGAAGGCGACGTTCAGCAGCTGGTGGCCGCGGCAGATCGCGAACACGGGCAGGTTTCGCCGCTTCGCCTCGTGAATAAGCGCGAGGTCGAAGGCGTCTGCCTCGGCGTTCGTGCTCTTGCTGCCCGCGGGCTCCTGGCCGTAGAACGACGGGTCGACGTCTTCGCCTCCAATAATCACGAGGGCGTCTGCGCCCGCAAGAATCTGCGGCGCGCGGTCGGGCACATCGCGCGGAACCTGCAGCACAATTGCGCCCGCGTTCTGGGTGCGGGTGACGTAGTCGGTCATCGACGCATCGATGTCGAACATGCCGTACGGGGTGATGTCCATCGTCTTGCGCCAGGTGTTGACGTAGACGACCGGAGCCAATTCTTCGTTGATTTGAGCGACCATGACTGTTAGCGTATACCGTACTCGGTGTTTTGTCTCGCCAAATCCGGCGAATCGCACCGGCGCGGCACGACCTCGACGGGGAGGGCGCCACTTCTGGCGAACGACGCATCAGGCCGCAGCCGCACCCACCGAGCACATACCCCATAGGGAATGGCCGCCCCACCCCGGCGCGGCCGTGAAGAAAGGTGACAATGGTGTCTTCCTCAACAACCGAAGCGACGACTGATCAGTCGTTGCGCAGCGGCGCCGTCGGCGCGCCGGCGATCGCGTTCTTCGTGATCGCCGCCGCTGCCCCGCTCACGTGCGTCATGGGCATCACGCCGCTGCTCATCGGGCACGGCGTCGGCATGTCGGCGCCACTCGTGTACGTGCTCATCGGGCTCGTGCTGCTGCTGTTCGCGGTGGGTTACGTCGCAATGAGTCGGCGGATCCGCAACGCGGGCTCCATGTACGCCTACATCGCCCAGGGGCTCGGCCCGTCGTGGGGCGCCGGCGCGTCGTTCGTCGCGCTTGCGGCGTACTTCTGCTCGATTATTACCCTCCTCGGCTTCTTCGGCTACGTCGCGAACAACCTCATTCTCGAGGCGACCGGCGTCGATATTCCGTGGTACCTGCTGTGCATCGCCGCGATCGTCATCTGCGTCGCGCTCGGCCGCAGCAACCTCGAGGTCGGCGCGAAGGTGCTCGGGCTGCTGCTCATCGCCGAGCTCTCCATTCTGCTCATTCTCGCCGTCGCCGTGATCTTCACGGGCGGCGCCGAGGGCGTCACCGTCGATTCGTGGAACCCCGCTGGGCTCTTCGGGCCGGGGCTCGGCGTGAGCCTCGCGTTCGGGTACGCCTCGTACATCGGCTTCGAGCAGACCGCGATCTACTCCGAAGAGGCGAAAGACCCGAAGCGCTCCGTGAAGCGCGCCACCATCGGCGCCGTGATCTTCACCTCGCTCTTCTACGCGCTCATGACCTGGGTGATGGTGCTCGCCTACGGCCGCTCCGAGGCGATGCAGGTTGCCCTCCAAGACCCGGGCAACATGGTGGTCACCGCAGCGAGCGACTACCTCGGCCAGGGCGTCGTCTGGGTGATTCAGGTGCTCGTGGTCACGGGCTCCTTCGCCGCGGTGCTCTCGTTCCACAACGCGATCTCGCGCTACTTCTTCTCGCTCGGCCGCGAGAAGGTGCTCCCGAAGAGCCTTGGCTACGTGCGCGAGGTCGCGCAGTCGCCGCACCGCGGCAGCATGACCGTCGGCGCAGTGAACGTCGTGCTGCTGCTCGCGCTGTTCGCGCTCGGGGCAGACCCCTACCTCGATATCTTCACCTGGGGAGCCGCCGCGTCAACCGTCGGCTTCGTCTCGCTGCAGGCGCTGTGCTCGTGGGCGATCGTGATGTACTTCCGACGCCACAAGAGCACGGAAGACGGGCTATGGACGACGACGATCGCGCCGCTGCTTGCGACGCTCGTGCTCGGCGCCGGCGTCGTGCTCATCGTGACGAACTTCGGCAACCTCGTCGGCGGCGAGGTTGGCGCGGCCCCCTTCATCGTCGCGCTGCTCTACCTCGGCATGGGGGTCATCGGATTCGTGGTTGCCGAGCGCATGAAGCGCAAGCGCCGAAACGAGTGGTCGGCGATCGGCACCGGCCGCATCGAGGTCGTCGCAGCGCCCGAGGAGGAGCCACAGGCGACCAGGTAAACGCAGCCCACAGGGGTGCCGGGCGGTCGCATGAGTCGGCCGCCCGGCACCCCTGTGCTGTCACGCCCTCACCCCAGCCAGCCGCAACCCGGCAGCGCTTGCTATCCTGAGGGCACACTTACGGAAGGTAACCGGCCTTTGGCGATTCAAAAGATTTCTATTTCCCGGGAGACGCTCGGCGAGGCAGCCTACCGTCACCTGTTCCAGGGGTTTCTCAATAAGGAGCTCGTGCCCGGGACACGGCTGCTCATGGACGAGCTCGCCGAGCAGCTGGGCATCAGCAGAACCCCCGTGCGCGAGGCCCTGCAGCGGCTCGAACGCGAGGGCGTGATCGAACCGCACGGCGGGCGCGGCTACGTCGTGTGCGACGTGAGCACCGACGAGCTCAACCAGCGCTACGAGGCACGCGAGGCGATCGAGGGCTTCGCCGTGCGCCGCGCGACGGAGCTCGGCGGCGACGCCGTCAAGCGCATTCGCGAGGGCTACGAACGCATCATCGCACAGCCGCAGACAACCGCAGAGGAGGTGTTTCTCGCCAACCGCGGCTTTCACCGACTGACGATCGAGGCGATCGACAACACCCACCTCGAGGAGTCGTTCGACCTGCTGTGGAACCGGGTGCTCACCTCCGATATCTGGGCGCGCATGCTCGACAGCGACGACGTCGTCGGCGAGTTCGACCGCGAGCACCGCGGCATCGTCGAGGCGATCGAGTCGGGCGACGCCGACCGCGCGCACGCGCTCGTGCTCGACCACATTCACTCGGGCCGCACGCTGCACGAGATCTAACGTCGCAGCGACCCTTTCGCTTTTCTCCGTGACCCCGGGGAGGCACTGCGAGCGATACGCGAAAGCGCCGGTGGGGCATCGACCCCACCGGCGCTTTCGCGTTCCGTTTACACCGCGCCGATGTAGCGCGCGCGCTCGATCTCAGAGACGGGTTGCATGATCGCGTCATACTCACGCCGCACGGTGTCGACGTAGGTATCGACGAGCAGCGGCTTGAACACCTTGCGCGCGAGATCCGAGCCCTCGAGCGCCGCGATGCCCTCCAGCACTGTGCGCGGCAGCCGCTTGGCGGTCGGGTCGGTGTAGGCGTTGAGTTCGCACCGCGGTGCGGGATCCACCGCGTTTCTCACCCCGTCAATTCCCGCGGCGAGCTGCCCCGCGACCGTGAGATACAGGTTGCTCGTCGAGCAGGCGTCGCGCTGCTCGAAGCGGTAGCTGCCGTGCGCCTCGATCATGCGGATCGCGACCGTGCGGTTGTCACCACCCCAGGAGTCGGTTGTCGGGCTGAGCGTGAAGTCTTGCCGCCGCTTGTAGTCGTTGACGCTCCAGGAGCCGAGTAGCGAGAACTCGCCGATGCGCTTCTGCAGCCCACCGAGGTAGTGCATCGCGTACTCCGACGGCCCGTCGGCAGCGTCGAACAGGTTCTTGCCGTCTTTCCAGAGCGACTGGTGCACGTGCAACCCCGAGCCGCTCTCGTTGTCGAACGGCTTCGCCATGTAGGTCGCGACCAGACCGTGCTTGGCGGCGAGCTCCTTCACCGCCGAGCGCATGAGAATGGCGTCGTCTGCCGCCCGCAGCGCCGAGTCGTAGCGCAGGGTGATCTCCATCTGCCCCGTGCCATACTCCTGCATGCCCGCCTCGACCGGCAGCCCGTAGTCGACAAGGTTCTTCATCATGTCGGTGAGCACCGCGTCATACGGCGAGCTGTCGTACACGCCGTAGGTGTTCATGTTGCTCATGAGCGGCTGGAACGTCTCGCGGTCGAGCAGGTAGAACTCCATCTCGAGCGCGATCTTCGCGTCGATGCCGTCGACTTCGAACTCGCGCAGCACGTCTTTCAGCGCGTTGCGCGGGCACAGCGGCGAGGGGTTGCCGTGCTCGTCTTCGATCTCGCACCACACCTGCGCAATGCCCGGCCGCCAGGGCACGGTGCGCAGGGTCTCGGGCACCGGCATGATGACCATGTCGGGGTAGCCCTCGTCCATGCCGCCGGCCGGCGACTCGTCTGGGCACTCGCACCGCACTCCCCAGTAGAGCGGTGCGCCCGGAATGTGCGACCCCTCGTGCTGGGCGCGTGCCCACTGGGCGGCGGGTACCTTCTTGCCGCGCAGAATGCCGAATACGTCGGCGAAGATCATCTCAACGGTGTGGATGCCTTCCGGGAGCAGACTCTCAGTCACCAAATCCTCCTTGATTGGTTTTCGCGGGGTCAAACGCTAGCGCTCGCCCCTTAAGAGATACCGTATACCAAATATTTTATATTTACAATAGTTGAGTGCTGTGATGCGCGTGTGTAGAGGTTATGCCCCCACGGCGGCCGCCAGCTGCTGCCGCAGCAATCCGCCCTCGGCCCCACCGTCAACAACCAAGTCTTCGCCTGAGATCCACGAGGCTTCGCTCGATGCCAAGAACGCGATCGCCGCGGCGAGCTCCTCGGGCGTGCCGTGGCGGCCGGCGAACTCCTTCAGCGGGTCGAGCTGCGCCTCGCCGATGGAGTCATAGAAATCCTGCAGCAGCGGCGTTTCGGTCGGCCCGGGGCTCACCGTGTTCATGCGCATGCCGGGCACGAGCTGACGCGACGAGATCATCGTCCACACGATCACCGTCGCCTTCGACAGGTTGTAAGCCTCGTACGCCTCCTCACCCTCGGGCAGGTAGGGCGCCACGTTCTCGACGGCCTCGGCGAGCGAGCCCGAGCGAATCAGCGCGGTCACCCCGTCGATGCGCTTGCGCCACTCGAAGCCGGTCGTCGACGCGATCGAGACGATGTTCGACTCGACGGTCATGCGGGTCGCGGCGCGCTCGGTGAAATCGCGCATGCCGAGGAAGTTCACCGCGAGCGCGGCCTCCACGCCGTTCTTGCCAGAGACGCCGGCCGCGTTCACGAGCACGTCGATGTGCGCCGGCAACTCATCGGCCGCCGCAGCGATCGACGCGGGGTCGGTGAGGTCGACGATGATCGTCTGCACGTCGCGGGGCGACGGGTTGCGGTCGGCGACGATGACCGTCGCGCCGTCGGCGAGAAAGCGCTCGACGGTCTTGTCGCCGATGCCAGAGGAGCCGCCCGTGATGACGACGGTGGGGGGTGTGTTCATGCGTGTGTCCTTTCGTGGTGGGTGCGCCGCAGCGGTGCGGGCACCCTGGGGTGGCGGCGGGCCGGCGGCCCGCCGCTGGTGCCCGCTAGCGCGGGTCGATAAACACCGACTTACTCTTCGTGTACTCGAGCACGCTCTCGCGCCCGAGCTCGCGACTGTTGCCAGACTGGTGCTGCCCGCCGAAACTGATGCCGGGGTCGAGCTTGCCGACGGTGTTCACCCAGACGAGGCCGCCGCGCAGCCGCTGTGTGAGCCGGTGCACGCGGGCGATATCGCGCGTCCACAGCGCAGCCGACAGATCGTAGTCAGAGGTGTTTGCGAGGCGCAGCGCCTCCTCCTCGTCGGTGAACGTAATCACCGAGAGCACCGGGCCGAAGATCTCCTCGCGCGCCACCCGCATATCGTTCGTCACGCCCGTGACGATTGTCGGCTCGAGGAAGAACCCCTCCCCCGCCGGGGCCTCGCCGCCGACGGCGATCGTGCCGCCCTCGGCGCGCGCCGCGTCGACGTAACCGCTCACCGTGGCGAACTGCTTCGCCGAGACGAGGGGGCCGATCGTTGTGGCTTCGTCGAGCGGATCGCCGAGGCGCAGCTTCGCGGTTTCCTCAGCAAGCAGCCGCACCATCTCATCGGCGATGCTCTCGTGCACGAACAACCGCGTCGGCGCGACACACACCTGGCCGGCGTTCTCCCACACCGCCTCGGCGGAGCCGGCGGCAGCCTTCTGCAAATCCGCATCCGGGAAGACGATATTCGCGGTCTTGCCTCCGAGCTCGACGCTCACCTTCTTCATGAGCGGGCTCGCGACCGCGAGAATGTGCTGCCCGACCGGGGAGGAGCCGGTGAACGACACCTTGCGCACCTCGGGGTGCGTGGTGAGCGCCTCGCCCACCACGCTGCCGGCGCCCGTGACAACGTTCAGCACCCCGTCTGGGAGCCCAACCTCGCGCGCGAGATCGGCGAGAAACAGCGTCGAATAGCTCGACAGCTCGGCGGGCTTGAGCACGACCGTGTTGCCCGCGGCGAGCGCCGGGCCGATCTTGTGCGAGGCCATCACCAGCGGAAAGTTCCACGGCGTGATCGCCGCGCAGACCCCGATGGGCTGGCGCAGCGTGAGCCCCATGAACGGCTGCCGCACCGGGTTGATGTCGCCCTCGAGCTTCGTCGGCCACCCCCCGTAGTAGCGGAACACGAGGGCGACGCCGCCCATGTCGTCGCGCGCCTGCGCGATCGGTTTGCCCATGTCGAGCGACTCGAGCTCGGCGAGCGTCTCGAGGTTGCGCTCAACGGCGTCGGCGAGGTCGAACAGGTACTGCGCCCGAGTCGCCGGGCTAATGTCTCGCCACTCGGGGGCGTCGAGGGCGCGCGCGGCCGCGGCGACCGCGAGGTCGACGTCTGCGGGAGTGGCCGCGGCGATCTCGCCGAGCTCGCGCGCCGTCGCCGGGTCGACGGAGGCGAACGTGCCGCCGTCGCTCGCCTGCGCGCCCCAGGCGCCGCCGATGCGCAGGCCCTGCACTCGGTCGATGAATGCGAGGGTGTCGCCGCGAAGCGGGCGGCAGTGCCCGCGGTTTTGGTCGGTGTGTTGCGTCATGTGCGTGATCCTTTCGCGGTCGTGCGTCTTAGGCTGCGACGCGGTGCACGCGAACGGGCAGCGACTTCACGCCGTGTGTGAGGTTCGAGCGCAGGCGGTGCACCTCGCCCGCGAGCTCGATGCGCTCGACACGCTCGATGAGGTGCTGCAGCAGCACCTTCAGCTCGAGCCTCGCGAGTGAGTTGCCGAGGCAGCGGTGCGCGCCGCCGCCGCCGAACGCGAGGTGGAAGTTCGGCTTGCGCTCAATGTCGAAGGTGTGCGGGTTCTCGAACACGCGCTCGTCGAAGTTCGCCGAGGCGTACCACATCGCGACCTTGTCGCCCTCGCGCAGCTGCTTGCCGTGCATCTCGACGTCGCGCGTCACGGTGCGACGGAAGTGGTGGATCGGGGTCGCCCAGCGCAGAATCTCCTCGACCGCGCTGTCGATGAGCGCTGGGTTCTCGCGCAGCTTCTGGTACTGCTCGGGGAAGTCGCAGAACGCCTTCGTCGCGTGCGAGAACGCCATGCGGGTCGTCTCGTTGCCGGCGATCACGAGCAGCGAGAAGAAGTTCGCGAGCTCGTGCGGGGTGAGCTTGCGCCCGTCGACCTCGCTCGTGATGAGCAGCGAGAAGATGTCGTGGCCGAGATCTTTCTCACGCCCGATGCGCAGCTTGTCGCCGTATTCCCAGAGCTCGCGGCCGGCGGGGCTCGAGAACTGGTACTTGCTGTTCTCCTTGAGCACGTCGGGGGTGAGAGCCGTGCGCGGGGCGTGGTCTGGGTCTGAGCTCGCGATCATCTCGTCGCCGAGCTCCATGATGTAGTACTCCTCGCCCTCTGGCACGTCGAGCAGCGCGGCGAGCACGCGCACCGGAATCTCGGAAGAGATCTTCGAGACGTAGTCGAACGTGTCTTCCTTGAGCGCCTCGTCGAGCGTTTCGACGACGATCTTGTCGACCTTCTCGTCCCAGTTGCGCCGCACGATGCCGGGGTTGAAGCTCGGGGCGAGAATCTTGCGGTAGCCGGTGTGCAGCGGCGGGTCGGTGTCGATCATCGTGCGCCTGCCCTGCAGATCTTCTGCGGGAATGTCTTCGAGCGTCGTGCCACCCTTCTCCGACGAGAACGTGCCGGTCTCGCGGCTGAGCTCGACGACGTCTTCGTAACGGGTGAACGTCCAGTAGCCACTGCTGCCGTCTCCGGGCTCCGTCCAGTGCGCCGGGTCGTTGTCGCGCAGCTCCTTGAAGAATGCGTGCGGCACCGAGTCCTCGAAGGCGAGCGAGGTGAGCAGGTGGTCGTTGTCGTGTCCGACAGTCATGATGAGTCCTTTCGAGGGTGCGGCGCCGTCGCCGCTTCGTGAGTGTTCGGGGCCGCCGCTAGGCGGGCTGAGCCTGCAGCTCGGCGATCACGCCGGGCACCCAGGCGAGCGCAAGCTCGGTGCCGTCGTCGATCGATGAGGCGTCGTGGCGGCCGTAGTCGCCGACGCGCTGGGCGCCGAGCTCGGTGAGCTTGCGGTCGATGATCTCGCTGCCCTGGCTGTAGGTCTCGGCGTAGAACGTGTCGCCGAGACCAAACATCGCGTAGCGCACGCCGCTGAGGTCGGGCGCCTGCTCCTCGAGCGCTGCGAGGAACGGGATCGCGGTGTGCGGCAGCTCACCCTCACCGTGCGTCGAGCACACGATGAGGTACGGGCCCGTTGCCGCATCGATCGAGGAAGGGTCGGTGGACTGGAGGTCGCCAAGCTCGGCGTCGAAGCCCTCGCCTGCGAGGTGGTCGACGAGATCTTGGGCGATGAACTCGGAGTTGCCGGATTCGGTGCCGTAGAGCACGGTGAACTTCATTGTTGTCTCGTTTCGGGGTGACGGTGGTGGGTGGGTCGCGCTACGCGCCCGACGTGCCAGCACGGGCGACGTCGAGCATCTGCGCTCTGGTGGGAAGCTTGGTGCGGGAGCGGCTCTCAGCGGCGGTGGCGCACTCGTGTTGATCGATCTGCAGCCAGTCGCTGTAGCTCACCGCATCGGCCGCGATCGCTGCGGGGAGCAGCGGCATCGCAGGGTCAAGCGGGCCGCGGCCGAGCTGCCCGCGTTCGAGGTCGGCGACGACCTCGGCGGCGACCGCGACGGCATCAGCCCGGTTGTCAGGGATCGTGCCGTTCGGGCCGCGCCGGCACCAGCCGACGCGGTAGAGGCCGGGCCGCACGCGGCCGCCGACGTCTGACGCGTCTGCGAGCGGGCTGTGCTCGTCTGCTGCGAAACCGATGGCCGACAGCACGCTCGTCGCGGCGATGTCGGTCGTAGTGGGCTCGGTCGCGGGAGCGCCTGCGCGCTGCACCCGCAGCCCCGCCACGCGCTCCTCCCCGAGCACGCGCACGGGGGTCGCACCGAAGACGAGTCGCAGCGTGACCCGTGGCCGCGGATCCTGCGCCTGCTCGGCGAGCGCACGCAGCGCCTCGACCCGCGAGCGCTGCACCCTGTCGTCAAGCGCCTCGGCGTCGACCGACCCAGCCCCCTCGATCTCGACACGCAGCCCGGCGATCTGCCCGAGCTCGCGCACCATCTGCGCGTCGCACTTGGCGTGCGCGATGGCGGAGCGCGACAGCACGGTGATCTTAGTCGCCGGCGCTGCCTGATAGGCGGCAAGCGCGGCATCGTTCACGTCGCTGCCCGCGAAATCTGCCGGCGTCTTCGCGAGAAACCGCACCAGGTCGATAGCCACGTTGCCCATGCCAACGATCGCGACGTGGTCGCCGAGCCTGTCAAGCATGCCAGCCGTGTCGGCGTCTGGGTGGGTGTTGAGCGCTCGGGTGATCGCGCCGGAGCCGAAGACGCCGTCGAGGGTGTCACCGGGAATGCCGAGCGGGCGGTCTGCCGCGAGCCCGGTCGCGAGCACGATCGCGTCGGCGCGCTCCGCGAGCTCGTCGAGCGACACCGCTCCCGGCTCGGGCGATGCGGTCACGCGCACGTTGCCCGCGAAGTCGACCCGCTCCTTGGTGAAGATGCGATCGAACTGCCTCGTGATGTTCTTCGTGCTCTGGTGGTCTGCCGCCACTCCGTAGCGCACGAGGCCGAAGGGGCACGGCAGCCTGTCGACGACGAGCAGCTGCGCGGCCGGCAGGGCGCGCCTGAGGGCGCCCGCTACGAAGCAGCCGCTTGGGCCGGCTCCAACCACGACAATGCGGGGCTCACGGTCTGCTGTTTCGCTCATTCACCACTCCTTTATGGGATACGGTATACGGTACCCCATCGTGGGTGGGTGCGCAAGCTCGGGCTTGCGCGGGCTGGCCGCCGCGGGGCAGGCCGGCGCGGGCTGGCTCCGCGAGCAGCCGCGGGCGGGCACCGCGGCGGGCCCCGGCCCGTCAACCCCTACGCTCCCTCCGAAACCCCACCTAAACCTCCGGCAACAAGGGGGTGGTCTCGGAGGCAACTGCGGGGTTCACGCGCTGGGGCCGCCGGGGGCCGCCGGGCCGCCGGGGGCCGCCGGGCCGCCTGGGGCCGCCCGGGGCCGCCCGGGGCCGCCCGGGGCCGCCAGCCTAGGCGCGGTCCGTGTGTTCACCGAGCTTGGGCACGGGGCCCGGGTGCGCGCGCTCGCCGTCGAACAGCAGCGGCAGTCGTGGCAGCCTTAGGGGCTCCCCGGCCGCGTCGACGGCGATCGAATCAGCCATCGGCACGAACAGCTCTCGGTGCGCGAGCTGCGGGTGAGCACGCACCTCGTCGACGTTCTGCACGACCCCGACGGGCTGCCCGGCAGCCCGCAGCGCTGCGGCGGCCTCGTCGCGGGTGAGCTCCGCTGCCCACTTTTCGAACAGTGGCACGACGCGGTCGTGCATGGCCTCGGCGCGCTTGAGCACGGTGTTGAGCTCGGGGTGTTCGGTGAGCTCGGGCTGCCCGAGCGCCCGAGCGCAGCGTGCCCACATGTCATCGGTGGGAATCACGATCGACAGCCAGCCACCGTCGCCCGCGCGAAACACCCCGACGGGGCTAAATCGATCGATGCCGCGGCTCGGCACCTCGCCCGTGAACTCGTGCAGCGTCAGCGGGCGCTCGAGAAACGCGGCGGTGATGTCGAACATCGCGGCGTCGACGAGGCTCCCCTCGCCCGTGCGGGCGCGCTGCACGAGCGCCATGAGCACCCCGACCGCCGAGTAGACCGCGGTGAGCATGTCGGTTGTGCCCATCGGCGCGAGCGTCGGGGGCCCGTCTGCCTCACCGATAAGGCTCGCGAGCCCCGACATGCCCTGAATAACGGAGTCGAACGCCGGCCAGTCGGCGGCCTCACCGCCGGTGGCCCCGAACCCGGTGATCTCGCAGATCACGAGCCGCGGGAAGCGCTCGCGCAGCGAGGCGGGGGCGAGCCCCATGCGCGCGAGCGCGCCGGGGCGCAGGTTACACACGAGCACATCGGCGCTCTCGAGCAATCGTTCAAGCTCGGCGACCCCGCCAGGGGTGTCAAGCGGCAGCGTGACCGAGCGCTTGCCGCGGTTATACGAGGCAAAGCCGCCGCTGATGGCCTCCTCGCCCGAGCCGACGCGTGGGTCGTAGCCGCGCCTGGGGTCGCCGGCGCCCGGGCGCTCGATCTTCGTCACCGTGGCGCCGGCGTCGGCGAGCAGCGAGGTGCAGTAGGGGCCGGCGATGAACTGCTCGAGTGAGATCACCCGAATACCCTGCAATAGCGTCAACCCGGTCATGCATTTCCCCCTTAGTTATCGGCACCCGCCACAGCATCCCGCCACGGCATCCCGCCACAGAACCCCGCCACAGGCACCCGCCGCAAACCCACACCACGAGCCCGCACCGCGAGCACCCGCTACGAGTGTGTGCGCCCCTCGAAGTACCCGGCGAGCTTTTCGCCGGCGTTACGAATGTGGGCCGACATCGCCTGGCGGGCGGCCGCTGCATCGTGCGCGATCACGGCGTCGTGCACGGCCGCGTGGTCTGCCGCGGTGGCCTCTGGCCAGCCGTCGATCTGCGCGTAGAACGCGCTCGGCACGTACTTCACGAAGTTTCCGAGCGCCCAGCGCAGCCGCTCGGAGCCCGCGGCGGCGTAGACGCGGCGGTGAAACTCGTCGTTCAGGCGATCGAGCTCAGCCGTGTCACCAGCGGCAGCGGCGGCCATGAGCGCCTCGTGCGTCGCCGACAGTTCGGCAGCGGCCTCGTCGGTGATTGCGCGGGCCGCGCGGGCGGTGAGCTCGCCCGCGACGAGCGCGTGCGCCTCGAAGATGTCGCGAATATCGGTCGCGGTGAGCGCCCGCACGGTGAACCCCTTGCGCGGCACGAGGTCGAGAAACCCCTCGGCGCGCAGGGCGTGCAGCGCCTCGCGCACGGGCGTCGCCGACACGTCGAGCGCCTCCCCAACCGCCTCGGCGCGCACGGATGTGCCCGGCGCGAGCTCGCCCGCCATGATGGACTGCCGCAGGTGGGCGGCGACCTCATCGCTGAGTTGGCGTCGTTGCATGTGGTTCTCCTCTAACTGGTGGCGCGCCCCGCGCGAGCAAGCACCCGCACGAGCAAGCACCCGCGCGGGCTCACACCCGGTCTCCCTGGCCTGAGCTCAATTCTATTGAGCGGCTAGCTCCGAGCGGCCATCGCTGAGCGGCAATCGCCGAACAGCTCCCGCTGAGCGGCTAGCCACGAACGGCCTTCGCTGAGCTGCAATCGCCGAACAGCTCCCGCCGAACACCCATCGCCGCTCCCAGGGATTGACTTCACCCCGCGGCCTAATTATATTCTATATAAAATCATGTACACCCACCAGGGCCGTTTGGCACCCGATGTGAAGGACACGCAATGACGCACCTCAACGAAGAAGAGAGCTTTCTCGTCGACACCGTACGGGCATTCATCGATCGCGAGGTGAAGCCGACGGTGCGCGACGTCGAGCACTCGGGCGAGTACCCCGAGCGCTGGATCGAGCAGATGAAGGAGCTCGGCATCTACGGCCTCGCCGTGCCAGAGGAGTACGGCGGGCTGCCCGTCTCGATGCCCTGCTACGCGCAGGTCGCCGAAGAGCTCGCCCGCGGCTGGATGACGCTCACCGGCGCGATGGGCGGCCACACCGTCGTCGCGAAGCTCATTGCTGAGTTCGGCACAGAGGAGCAGAAGCAGCGCTACCTCCCCCGCATGGCAACGGGCGAGCTGCGCGCAACGATGGCCCTCACCGAGCCCGGCGGCGGCTCCGACCTGCAGGCAATGACGACGACGGCAGTGCGCGACGGCGACGACCTCGTCATCAACGGCGCGAAGATGTGGATCACGAACGCCAGGCGCTCTGGCCTCATCGCCCTGATGTGCAAGACCGACCCGGCGGCAGAGCCACGGCACCGCGGCATCTCGATCGTGCTCGTCGAGCCGGGGCCCGGCTTCGAGGTTTCCAAAGACATGCCCAAGCTCGGCTACAAGGGCGTCGAGACCTGCGAGCTCGTGTTCACCGGGTACCGCACCCCCGCGGCGCAAGTGCTCGGCGGCGAGCCGGGCAAGGGCTTCGCGCAGATGATGCGCGGGCTCGAGACCGGCCGCATCAACGTCGCGGCCCGCGCGCTCGGCGTCGCGTCGGCCGCCCTCGAAGATTCGCTCGAGTACGCGCAGCAGCGCGAGACCTTCGGCAAGCCGATCTGGAAGCACCAGGCGATCGGCCACTACCTCGCGAACATGGCGACCAAGCTCACCGCCGCGCGCCAGCTCACCAGGCTCGCCGCCGAGAAGTACGACAGCGGCGCCCGCGCCGACATGGAGGCCGGCATGGCGAAGCTGTTCGCGTCGGAGATCGCGATGGAGATCGCGCTCGACGCCGTGCGCATTCACGGCGGCTACGGCTACTCGACCGAGTTCGATGTCGAGCGCTACTTCCGCGACGCCCCGCTGATGATCGTCGGCGAGGGCACGAACGAGATTCAGCGAAACGTCATCGCGTCGCAGCTCGTCGCGCGCGGCGGCCTGTAGGCCGGGCGAGGCTACGCTCATGGCCACGCTGCCACTGTCTGGCATCACCGTCGTGTCGATCGAGCAGGCCGTCGCGGCGCCGTTCGCGACGCGCCAGCTCGCCGACCTCGGCGCGCGCGTCATCAAGATCGAGCGCGATTCGGGCGACTTCGCTCGCAACTACGACACCACCGTGAACGGCGAGGCGAGCTACTTCGTGTGGCTCAACCGCGGCAAGGAGTCGGTGGTGATGGATCTCAAGAACCCGGCAGACCAGCGCCTGCTGCGGTCGATGCTCGCAAGCGCCGACGTGTTCGTCGAGAACCTCGCCCCCGGCGCCGTCGACCGGCTCGGTTTCACGGCCGAGGCCCTCAGAGAGCTCAACCCGCGCCTCATCACGGTGTCGATCTCGGGCTTCGGCCCCGGCGGCCCGTACGCGAGGAAGAAGGCGTACGACCTCATCATTCAGTGCGAGGCCGGGCTGCTCTCGCTCACCGGCACGCCGGAGCACCCCGCGAAGGTCGGGGTCTCGGTCGCCGATATCTCTGCTGGCATGTACGCGTACTCCGGCGTGCTCGCCGCGCTCATTCAGCGCGGGCGCACCGGCGAGGGCACCCGCATCGATGTGAGCATGCTCGAGGCGCTCGGCGAGTGGATGCAGCAGACCTATCTCTACGCCGAGTACTCGGGTGCCTCGCCGAAGCGCTCGGGCGCCGCCCACGCGAGCATCGCGCCCTACGGGCCCTTCCCAGCCGCCGACGGCACGCTGTTTCTCGGGCTGCAGAACGAGCGCGAGTGGGCGCTGTTCTGCGACCGGGTGCTGGGTCAGCCCGAGTTCGCCGCTGTGCCGGAGTTCGCGTCGAATTCGCTGAGGGTCGCAAACCGCGAGGCGCTCGATGCAACGATCGGCGACCGGCTGCGGGGCCGCTCGGTCGCCGAGCTCCAGGAGCTGCTCGACGAGGTCGGCATCGCGAACGCGCAGATGCGCACCATGGCGGAGTATTCGGCGCACCCGCAGCTCGCGGCGCGCGATCGGTGGCGCACGATTCGCACCCCGAGCGGCGAGGCGCGCGTTGCGCTGCCGCCGGTTTCGTTCGGCGACGCGCTCGGCGATGTGCCGGCGCTCGGGGCAGACAGCGAGCGCATTCGCGCCGAGTTCGCTCCGGCCGAGTAGCGGCGCGCAACTGCGGGGCCACGGTGTGTAACCGTGGCCCCGCAGTTGCGTGGTGGCTAGGTTTCCTGATGGCGCAGCCGGGCGGATCCGAGGCTCCCGCCGGCCCGAAGTTAGGGGCGGGCCTGGGCCAGGATCCGCCCGGCGCGCTCGTGCACCGGCTTGTCGATCATCTGCCCGTCGACCTGCGCCGCCCCGTCGCCAGAAGAGGCCGCAGCCTCGACCCTGCGGGCCCACGCGATCGCCTCGGCGCTCGGCAGAAAGCCGGTGTGGATCGCGGGGAGCTGCGCCGGGTGAATGCTCAGCTGCGCGGTTGCGCCGAGACCCCGCAGCCGCGCAGCCTCGCGCTCAACCAGCCCGAGGTCGCGGATCTCGAACGGCGGCGAGGCGACGGGGGCCGCGAGCCCCGCGAGCCGCGACTCAACGACGAGCTGCGCGTACACCCAGTCGACAGTGGCCGAACCGATCTCGCAGTCGAGATCGAACGACAGATCGGCCGCGCCGACCGCGAACCGGGTGAGCCCCGGTGTCGCCGCGAGCTCGCGCGCCGCGGCGACACCGGGCGCGCTCTCGATGAGCGCGACAACCTCGAGGCCCGCCCCGGCGGCTCGCAGCGTCGCGACGGCGCGCTCGAGGTCTGCCGTTCGCTCCGCCTTCGGCACCACGATGCCCGCGAGCGACGCCGCCGCGGTGGGCGGGAGCGCGGATAGGGCGGCAAGGTCGCGCTCGAACCACGGCGAATCTGCGGCGTTGATGCGCACGAGGGCAGGCCTGCTGAGCCCTGCGCCGAACGCCGCGAGCAGCGCCTCGAGCGCCGAGTCTTTGTCGGCGAGCGCGACCGCGTCTTCCAGGTCGATGATCACCGCGTCGGCCTCGCTCGCGAGTGCCTTCTCGTAGCGCTCAGGCTTCGATGCCGGAACAAAGAGGTAGGAGATTGCGGCTGCCGCCACATCGGGTGTCGCCATGGGCGTTCCTTTCGTCGGTGTGCGCGTCGCACCGTGTGTGCCACGCATCTAGAGTCGGTGCGCCTCAGCGGGATGCGCCTCACTGGTCTAGCGTTCGCTGACGCGGCCGAACAGCGCCGCGATCGGGGCAAGCACGAGCGGCCTTGCCGCCCACGTCACCGCCGCCGTCACGAGCAGCCCAGCGGCAAACCAGGCGAAGCCCACCCAGCTCACCCTGTCGGTGCCCGCGAACATGTGATTCAGGTTCGCAAGCGCACCCGTCGCGAATACCAGGAACACGTGCACCACGACGAACAGCACGAAGAACAGCATCACCGGGTAGTGCACCGCGCGCGCGAGGGGCGCCGGGAACACGCGGTTCAGCCGCTCGGCACGCTCGGTGTTCTCTGGCCACCAGCTGCTCATGCGCAGACCGGTCACCGCGGCGAGCGGGGCGGCCATGAACACGACAGCGAAGTACATGAGCTGCTGCAGCGCGTTGTAGTTCACCCACCCATTCTCTGCCGGCCACTCGAGGGTCAGATACTGCAGCATCGCAGAGGCCGCGTGCGGCACAACCTCCCAGCTCGTCGGCACGATGCGCGCCCAGTGGCCAGACACGAACAACAGCACAACGAACGCCACGCCGTTGGCGAGCCAGAGCAGGTCGATGCTCGTGTGCAGCCAGAGGTAAATGCTCACCTTTGTGCCGCCGCGCTTCGACGCGAAGAACGCCGGCGGCTTCTGCTGGTGCCGCACGAGCAGCCCCGTGCGCACGATGAGCACCATGAAGAAGAAGTTCAGGAAGTGGCTCCAGCGCGCCCACGCGGGGAAGCCGGGGGCTGGTTGCACTGCTGGCTCGTACTCCCCCGGGTAGCGCGCGAGAAACTCGGGCACGCCTGGGAGCGTCGTCACGCCGCGCGCAGCGAGCACGACGATGCCGGCCGCGACGACGGCCCCGGCGGCCCACAGCCCCAGCCGCGCGGCGCCTCGCCGGAGCGGCGTTCGCGCTCGCGGCGCTGGGGGCACGGGCGCTTGTGCGGGCGACGCGGGCGCTTGTGCTGAGACTTGCGCGAGCGCTGGCGCCGCTGCGGGCGCTTGTGCGGGAGCTGGCGGCGCCACGGGCGCTTGTGCCAGCGCTGCTGTGGGTGCGGGCGCTGCAGGGGCCCCCGTCGTATCCGGCCAGGGCTGACCGCCGGGAACGCGCGGCAGCCCGCGCCTCACCCGATGCGCGGGCTGCGCCGCGGGCACCGGGAGCTCGACAGCGACCGCAACAGGCGCAACGGCCGCGGCGGCGAGGCCAGGCACCGCGAGGGCGGGCGCTGCGGTGCCCGGCGCCGCAGGGCCGGGCGCGGCGAGGCGACCGGCCTCGGCGAGCGGCCACGGTTCGCCACCCGGGGTGCGCGGGAGCCCGCGCCGCACCGTCACCATGTCACGACCTCAGGGCTTCGAGCGCGGAGACGAGTTCGGGCACCACCGAGTGCACGTCGCCGACGATGCCGAAGTCGGCGATCTCGAAGATCGGGGCCTCGGCGTCTGTGTTCACCGCGACGATTGTCTTCGCGGTTTGCATACCTGCACGGTGCTGCACGGCCCCAGAGATGCCCAGCGCGACGTACAGGTCGGGCGACACCGATACCCCGGTCTGGCCCACCTGCGCCCCCTGCGGCACCCAGCCGGCGTCGACCGCTGCGCGGGAAGCACCGACGGCCGCCCCGAGCGCATCGGCGAGCTGCTCGGTGAGCGCGAAGCCCTCGGCCGCGCCAAGCCCGCGCCCGCCCGCGACAACGCGCTTCGCGCCTCGTAGCTCGGGCCGGCTCGTCGTCACGACCTCCGGCGTCGCAGATAGCACGGTAACGCCCAGCGGCGCCTCGCCAGACAGCTCGACGGTCTCGGCCCTGAGAGGCCGGGCCGCGGCGCGCGCGTCGCCGGCCCCCTGCCGGAGCGTGATAACCGGTGCGCCCCAGGTCGCCGCCGCCGTGACCGTGTAGGCGCCGCCGTAGGCCGCGTGCTGTGTGACGATGCCCTCTTCGTCGCGCGAGACCGCCACCGCGTCGGCGAGCACGGCAGACTTCGACCGCGCCGCATAGCGCGCGGCAAGCTCCCGCCCTCGCGCGGAGTGCGAGACGAGCACGGCTGCAGGCCGCAGACCAGCCGCCGCCGCGCTCAGCGCCGCGACAGGGTCGGTACCAGCCGCCGTGTCATCTTCGGGAACCAGGTCGGCGACGGGAGCCCGATCAGCGACGGAGGCCTCCCCCGCGCGCAGCACGAGCGCGGCGCCAAGCTCGGCGGCAGCGGCGGCGTGTGCCTCCGCGCCGTCAACAATCAGCGCGACGGGCGAGCCGAGCTCGGCTGCGACCCCGAGCAGCGCAGCGGCCGCCTGAGCGAGCCCGCCGTCTGCTCCGAGTTCGAGCAGCACGAGAACGGGGGCCGAGAGGCCCCGTTCACCAGGGCTATCGAGCGCACCGGGAGCAACAGCGGCACCGGTCGCATCAATGGCGCCGGGGGCGCCTGGGGCGGAGTTCATGTGAGTGTCCTCTCAATCAGCCGCGGCGCTAGACGAGCCGGTTCGCGGTGAGAAATTCGATGAGCTGCGCGACGGCGGTGCCGTCGTCGACGACCCGCACGCCGGCGTCTCGCGCGGGGCGCTCTGAGATATCGAGCATGATCGTTCGGGGCGCAAGACTCGGGTCGCCGTCGACCCCGAGCTCGGCGAGCGAGCGCACCCGAAGTGGCTTCTTCTTCGCCGCCATGATGCCCTTGAAATTCGGGAAGCGGGCCTCGGGCAGCTGCTCGGTGACGGTGATCACGGCCGGCAGCGTGGCCGTAACCTCCTCGGTGAGCCCATCAGCCGCGCGGGTGCCCTTCGCGCGCTCGGCAGTCACCTCGACCGCACCCAGCCCGCCGAGCAGCGGCAGCCCAAGCAGTTCGGCAAGCATCGCCGGGAGCATGCCAGAGGCGCCGTCGGTCGACTGGTTGCCGGCGAGCACGAGATCTGGCGCCTCCTCGCGCAGCGCTGCGGCGAGCGCCTCAGCGGTCAGGCCGATGTCGGCGCCGCGGAGGCCGTCGTCGACGATGTGGATCGCCCGATCCGCCCCCATCGCGAGCGCCTTGCGAATGCTCGCGGTGGCGCCCTCTGGCCCGGCGGCGAGCACGACAACCTCGGCCGGTTCGGCACTGGCCTGGCTCAGCGCCACTTCGAGCGCCCGCTCGCAGATCTCATCGAGCACCGCCTCGCCGGCCGCACGCTCGGCGAGGCCTGTCTCGAGCGAGAGCGTGCGCTCCCCATAGGTGTCTGGCACCTCTTTGACGAGCACCACAATCTTCATCGACGATTCCTCTCGGCACCTAACCCCGGTGTGAATATTAAATATACAATATATTCAAACGCGAGACAAGGGCATGCGCGGCAGCCGTCGCTGCCCCCACCCCGCAGCCGCAGCCCGCCCCACCGCCGCGGCGCGGGGCCCGCAACCGGGGCGCGCCACTACCCGGGGGCCCAGCGGGCCGGATCGACCGCGGAGCGCTGGGCGATCGAGGTGGCCGTCGCCACCCCGAGGGCCCCGGCGCGATCGAAGACCACGGCGCTCGTCGCCAGCACGCCAGCGCCCTCGACGACCCGCTCGGCGAGCAACCCAACACCTCCCGACTCGGGCCGCCGCGAGAGGTGCAGCGTGGCGTCGACGTTGATGTGGTGAATGCCGCCGCTCCCCCAGCTCCCGGCCGGGTTCACCGCGTCGGCGAGCAGGCCGGCGAGCGCCTCGGGCGGGGTGCGCTCGCCTGCGACGAGCTCGACGCCCTCGATCCACACCCCCTTTTGCGACACCGCCGCAACCTCGGCTCCCCGCGATACCCACCCAGATAGCGCGCTGTAGTACTGCCGCCCGAGCGCGTCGCTCTCGCTGCCTGGCGGAGGGGGCGAAACCGTGAGGTCAGGCAGCCAGAGGTCGTTCCCGGGCGCTGGCTGCGGCGCGGCGAAGGCGGCGTGCGCCCTGGCGACCTCGTGCCCGGCCTGCCGCAGCGTCACCAGCAGCAGCGTCAGGCGCCGGCCCGCCTTGAGCACGCTGTGCGCGAGCGTGACCGGCGCGACGCGCACGACCGAGTGCAGCTCGGTCGTCACGCGAATGAGCGAGGCGCCCGGCGCGAGCTCCCGCGCCGCGTCGACGGCCCCGAGCGCGAGCAGGCCCGCGACCGCGGGGCCTGGAACCCGGTCTGACGCCCAGGCGGAGCGCATGTCGTCGAGCGGCGAGAACTCGCCGGCCCCCGACAGTCGAGCGAAGTATTGTGGCAGTACCGCCATGGTGCCTCCCTGCACTGTTCGCCGCAATCGCGCCCGCCGCCCGGCGGCAGCCCTCGCCACCCGAGCACCGGGCGCCGCGCGCCGCGCGCCGATCTTGAAATGTTTTATATTATATAGAAATGGGCGCCGTTGCCCCGAAGGAGGATCATGACCGAGCAGCACAACACCCCCGACCTCTCCGAGTGGGTCGGGCGTTTCGAAGTCACCCGCGACGTCGCTTCGCGATCCGCCGCCATCGGGCTCGGCGCCGTGCTCGACAGGCCGCTCGACCCCGCGGCCGCAGACACCGCGACGCTGCTCCCCCTCGGCCACTGGTTGCAGTTCACGCCGACCGCTCCGATGAGCGAACTCGGCCCCGACGGGCACCCGCAGCTCGGCGGATTCATGCCGCCGCTCGATCTGCCGCGCCGCATGTGGGCGGGCAGCGAGGTCGAGTTTCGTGCCCCAATCGCCGTCGGCCAGGCGCTCGAACGCACGACAACGATCGAGGCGATCACTCCGAAACACGGCAGCAGTGGGCGCCTGTGTTTCGTTGTGCTGCGTCACGAGATCGCCGCCGACGGAGCGCTCGCGGTTGTCGATCGCCAGACGATCGTCTACCGCGAGGCCGTCACCCAGCGGGGCGGATCCGCGGCTCAGCCGCCCCGCCCCGACTCCCCGGCCCCCACCGGCTGGGAGTGGGCGCGCACCCACCGGCCCGGCGAGACCACGCTGTTTCGCTACTCGGCGCTCACGTTTAATACCCACCGCATTCACTACGATCACCGCTACACCACCGAGGTCGAGGGCTACCCGGGGCTCGTCGTTCACGGGCCGCTGCTTGCGACCTACATCGTCGACAGCTTCCGAGACGCCCACCCGGGTGACACGATCGCCGGGTTCTCGTTCTCGGCCCGCGCGCCGCTGTTCGTCGGCGAGCAGTTTCACGTCGTCGGGCGCACCCTCGCAGACGGCAGCGAGGAGCTCGCCGTCATCAACCCCGACGGCGGCACCTCGATCGCCGCGACCATCACGCGGGCATAGCGGGCCGCCGCCGCGGGCGCCTGGTCGCTCGTCGAGCGCTGGCTGGCGCGCGGGGTGTGGAAGAATCGAGGGTCGCGACCCGTGCGCAGCTCGAGAGGACCCTATGCCCCTGCCATCGCCCGCAGCCCCCGGCGCTTCAGCCGGCGCCTCCCCCGGCGATTCCGCCGGCACGCCATCCGGCCAGGCAACGGTGCTCGGGGCGCTCCGCTCGCCGCGCGCGCTGCTGCGCGAGGCCCTCGCGGGCCTCGTCGTCGCACTCGCCCTCATTCCCGAGGCGATCTCGTTCTCGGTGATCGCGGGGGTCGACCCCAAGGTTGGGCTCTTCTCATCGTTCATCATGGCGGTCTCCATCGCCTTCCTCGGCGGCCGGCCCGCGATGATCACCGCCGCGACGGGGGCCGTCGCCCTGGTGATCGCCCCGGTGATGCGCGACCACGGCTTCGACTATTTCATTGCGACCGTGCTGCTCGCGGGCCTGCTGCAGATCGTGCTCGCGGTGGTGGGGGTCGCGAAGCTCATGCGGTTCATCCCGCGCAGCGTCATGGTCGGGTTCGTCAACGCCCTCGCGCTGCTCGTCTTTGGAGCACAGCTGCCCGAACTCATCGGTGTGCCCTGGGCGGTGTACCCGCTCGTCGCGGCGGGCATTCTGATCGTCGTGTTCTTCCCGAAGCTCACGAGGGTGGTGCCGGCGCCGCTCGTCTCGGTCGTCATTGTCACGGCCGCCGCTGTCGTGTTCGCACTCAACGTGCCGACCGTTGGCGACAAGGGCGAGCTGCCGACGAGCCTGCCAGCCTTCTTCTTCCCAGACGTGCCCCTCACCTGGGAGACGCTCGGCATCATCGGCCCCTTCGCCCTCGGCATGGCCTTCGTTGGGCTGATGGAGTCGCTGATGACGGCGAAGCTCGTCGACGACATCACCGACACCCCCTCGAACAAGACCCGCGAGACCTGGGCTCAGGGCGCCGCAAACATACTCTCGGGCTGCTTCGGTGGCATGGGCGGGTGCGCGGTCGTCGGGCAGACGATGATCAACGTGAAGGTGTCAGGTGCCCGCACCAGGGTGTCGACCTTCCTCGCCGGGGCGTTCTTGCTCGTGCTCATTCTCGTGCTCGGCGACGTCGTGTCACTCATTCCGATGGCCGCCCTGGTCGCGGTGATGATCATGGTGTCAATCGCGACCTTCGACTGGCATTCGATCGCCCCGGCAACGCTCAAGCGGCTCCCGAAGAGCGAGACACTGGTGATGCTCGTCACGGTCACCTTCGTGCTCCTCACCCACAACCTCGCGATCGGCGTCGTCGCAGGCGTGGCAGCGGCAGCGATCATGTTCGTGCGCCGCGTGGCGCACGTAGTGGCGGTGGAGCGCACGGTCGCCGCCTCGGTCGCCACCTACACGGTGCGGGGCGAGCTGTTCTTCGCTTCGAGCAACGACCTCACGACGATGTTCAACTACGCGGGCGACCCCGAGCGGGTGGTCATCGACATGACGCACTCGCACATCTGGGATGCCTCCTCGGTCGCGGCGCTCGATGCGATCGCCACGAAGTACGCCAGGCGGGGCAAGTCGGTTGAGCTCATCGGCATGAACCCGCGCACCCGCACCATGCACGAGCGGCTCTCGGGAGAACTCGGCGTGGAGTAAGTTACCGGGGCGGCGGCGCTACTGCACGAAGCAACCGGTGAGCACCGCCACGACGTAGGGGAGCTGCACGGCAAAAACCACACCCGCGAGCATGCAGGCATAGGCACCGACCGCGGCGGCGAGCGCCGTGCTCGCGCGCGGGCGGGGCGCCCCGACCAGGTGGCGAATGCGCTCAGAGCCCGCGGCGTGCAACACCGCGTGCGCTGGGATACCGGTGCCAAGGGCGCCCGGGGCACCCACGCCCGAAGCCGCAGCGCCCTGAGCCCCCTCCCCGTGAGGCCCCTCCGCGTGAGGCCCCGAGCCGAGTTTCAGCAGCGCGCCGGCGAGGGCGCGCGTGCCTGCCGAGCGCTGGGCAACCTGATCGGCGGCGATCTCGAGGTAGTGCGGCACGGCGTCGCGAATCGCGCGCACGAGCGGCACCCACCGAAACCACCTGGTGGCACCGTTGAGCACCCCGAGTGCGAAGTGGTGGCGCTGATCGAGGTGCGCTGCCTCGTGCGCGAGTACTGCGGCGAGCTCAGCCGGGCTCAGCGCTCCGAGGGTGCCGCGCGAGAGCACGATGCCGCCGTGTCTGTGCGGCAGCGAGAACGCCCGCAGGTCGCCCTCACGAGTCACCCTGGCGCGGCTCCCGAGTACGGTGACCGCATCACTGGTCGCGCGGAGCGCGGCTCCGTAGCGCCGCTGGGTGGCGCGCAGCGATCGAAACTCGACCACCAGACCGGCGCCAACGGCGAGGGCGCCAAGCGCTGGAATCGCGAGCGGCACCACCGCGGGTATGCCGAGCGTCAGCCCGCTGCCGGCGATCGGGGCTGCCGCGCTCAGGCACCGGCCGCACACCGCCGCGGCCTGTTCCGGCAGCCAGGCGGGCCCCGAACTCATCAGGGCGACAACCGGGCCGATCGCGACGAGCGCCGTGATCCACAAGAGCCCCGCGAGGGTGAGGAGCAGCGCGGCGACGCGCGGAACCGCGCTGAGCGCCGGCGCGGCCCGCCTGAGCAGCGCCGGCCCGCCGAGCGCCGCGGCGAGCACCGCACCAGACAGCAGGAGCGCGCTCAGCGTCGCGGTCACTGCTCGGCTACCCCGCCGAGCAGGTGCTCGCGCAGCAGGCGCAGGTCGGCCTCTGGCATGCCCTTCACGAAGTGCAAGATCGATGCCTCGCGGTCGCCCGAGGCCTCAAGCGCGTGCTCCATAATGCGCACCGCGTGCTCCTCGCGGCTCACACAGGCGCCGTAGAGGGTCGCGTGGCCGTCTTTCTTCGTGCATACCAGCGACTTCTTGCGCAGGTTTGCGAGCACCGTTGCGATCGTCGTGTACGCGGGCTCAGACGGCAGCCCGTCGATGATGTCGCGCACGGAGAAGCTGCCGCCCTGCCACAAAAGCTCCATCACCTGCGCCTCGAGCGCCCCGAGGCGTGCTGGCTCGGCCTGAGCGGCGGCGCCAGCTGCGGTAGCCGCCTCGTTTGCTGAGGGCTTCGTCACCGGGCGAGCTCCTTCACCGCTGCCGGCCGCTTGGTTGCGGGCATGGGGCAAGCGATCTGGCCGCTCAGGCGCCACACGAGCGCCACGCCGGTGAGCACGAGGGCCGCGAGCGCGAGAATGGGCTGCAGCGGCGCGAACCAGGTGATCGCACCGGAATAGCCGAGTGCGAGCAGCGCGATCTTGTTGCAGACGGGGCAGCCAACCGCGAACCAGGTCAGCACTCCACCCGCGATGCCCATGCGGCTCGTCTTGCGCTCTGCCGCCTGCTCGGCCGCCAGCTCAGCGGTATCCGCCTGGCCGCGCGACGCGGGTCGCATATAGGTCGCCGTGAGCAGGCCGACGCCGATGGCGGTGAGGATCCACACCGGGTAGTTCCACCACACCGTTGCAATCTCTCGAGAGAACCACGGGTTCGGAATGAGCACGGTGGCGACGCCAACGAGCACGGCGAAGCCGAGCGCAACGAGAGCGGCGACGCGGTACTGACGCGGCCCCCAGGCCTGAAGCGCGCGCCAAGCGAGCGCGAGTCGCTGGCGAGCGGCGCTCGGTGTCCAGGCCATGCGGGTCTCTCCAACCGGGTCACCTACGACCCCTAGTCAACTATCGTTCATAGTAACCGTAGGGCTGCTTTCTGCGACAGAGCTGAGAGCGCGACGCTGCACAACCGCCCCAGCGGCCGGAGGGTTTAGCCAGGGGTGAACAGCGCTCGCCACGCACCGGGCAGCCCCGTACGCTGAGAGAAGAGAGGGAGGCGCGGGAGACGACCCTCACCGGCCGCACACTATGAGCACAGTTGAAATCACCAAGGATAACCTCGAGCAGACCATCGCTGACGGCGGCATCGTCGTGCTCGACTTCTGGGCCGCCTGGTGCGGGCCGTGCCGCTCGTTCGCCCCGGTGTTCGAGAAAGCGTCAGAGGCGAACGACGACATCGTCTTCGGCAAGATTGACACCGAGGCCGAGCAGGAGCTCGCGGGCATGTTCGGCATCACGTCGATCCCGACAATCATGGCCTTCCGCGACGGCATCAACGTCTTCGCGCAGGCTGGGGCGCTGCCCGCCCCCACGCTCGATCAGCTGATCGACGCAGTGCGGGGGCTCGACATGGAAGATGTGCGCGCCCAGCTCGCGAAAGAGGCGGAAGGCGGCGAAGCGGGCGGCGCCCAGGCAAGCGACGACTCCGCAAGCGACACGAGCCCGAAGTAGCGGGGCGCCGCAGCCGGGCCGGGTCGGCCCCGCCGCGGATCCGCCCCGCCGCGACTACCGCCGGCCCGGCTCCGCCGCTCGCGTAGTCGCCCGCCTGCGCGACACGACCCACCACCACAGCGCGAGTGCCGCAAGCAGGGCGATGCCAAGCACGTCGAAGACGGGGCTCGCGAACACTGCTCCGCGCTCCTGCACCCACGCCTGCACCGCGGTCGGCACGAGCGTTGGCAGTGATACGAGGCCGTTCGTCAACCAAAACAGCAGCCCGACGCCCGCGATCAGCAGGCCGGTGACGAGCGAGGTTGTGTGCAGGTCGCGCCCAAACACCCGCACCGAGCGGCCGCGCAACAGCCGCTGACCGCGCGCACCAAGCCGTTCCCAGAGCGCGGCGATCACGACGAGCGGCACCACCATGCCCGCGCCATACACCGCGAGCATCGCGCCGGCGACGTGGGTGCTGCCCTGACCGAGCGCGAGCGTGAGCACCGCCCCCAATATTGGCCCGGCACAGAACCCCGCAACGCCCCCAACGGCGCCAAGCAGCAGCGTGCGCACAAGCCCGGTCCGACCAGACGCGCGCCGCTGAACCGCCCCCGCCCCCGGCACCATTCGCGACACGTCGAAGCCGAAGCCCAGCGCCTGCAACACCCCGAGCACCACCAGCACCGCAGAGGTCGCGGCGATCACCAGGCCGCGCTGCTCGATGAACAGTGAGCCGAGGGCCCCGACCCCCAGCCCGAACGGCACGAGCGTGAGCGCGAGCCCGAGGTAGAACGTCGCCCCGTGCACGAGCAGCTGCAGCTTTGAGCCAACCGTTGAGGCGAAAAACGCGGGCAGCAGCAGCGCGCTGCACGGGCTCAGCAGCGCGAGTGCGCCACCGAGAAACGCGGTGACAAATCCGATCTCCACGATTACCCCGCGTTCGCGAGGGCGCGCTCGAACGTCTCGACGAACACGCTCTCGGGCTGCGCGCCGACGATGGGCTCGCCGCCGAGCACAAATGTCGGCGTGCCAGAGACTCCGAGCTGTTGCCCGGCGGCGGCGTACCGCTGCACGAGCTGCAGCGTCGCAGGCGAGGTGAGGTCGGTGCGGAACGCCTCCGCGTCAAGCCCGAGCTCGCCCGCCAGCGCAACGAGCGACTCCTCGGAGAGCTGCTCGGGGCTCAGGTGTTCGCCACCCGGAAAGAGGGCGTCGTGAAACTCCCAAAACTTGCCCTGCATGCCGGCGGCATGGGCTGCGCGCGCGCCGCGCTCCGAGTCGGCGCCGTACTGATTGACGTCTCGCCACTCGATGCGCAGATCGCCGCGATCGGCGTACTCGAGCATCGTCGGCAGAGTGTCGTTGCTCCACTTCGCGCAGAACGGGCACTGGTAGTCGGAGTAGACCACGAGCGCCACCGGCGCATCGACCGGCCCCGCCGCCTGCACGTCTGCCGGGTCACGGGTCTCGACGAAACTCAGATCGGGCCCCTCGGGCGGTTCGGCACCGCCGCTCGGCGCCGAACCGCCTCGCACCTGCAGCACCACGAGCGTGATGAGCAGGCCCGCGATGGCAATGATGCCGATGGGCACGATCCACGAACGAATTCGCTGGGCGGTGGTCTGCGACATGAAGCTCCTCACGCTGGTTACTATGCTAGATAGTAAACTATCGAGCATAGTAACCAGCTGCGAGTTCGGTGAACGCTACCGCGGCAGGGACGCCGAAGCCGCCTCCCCAGCCGCCACTTCGGCCACGGATTCGGTCGGCGATTCGGCCGCCGATTCGACCGTCGATTCGGCCGCGAGCTGCCGACGGCGCCGGCGCGCAAGCAGCCGCGTGCCGATGAGGCCGTGGCGCGGGCTCAGCAGGTACACGAGCGCGAAGACCGCCCCCTGCGCGAGCACAACCATACCCCCCGAGGCGGTGTCGAGGTAGTAGCTGCAGTACAGCCCCACCACCGCGCACACCGCCGAGATCGCCGGGGCGAGCACGAGCATTCGCGAGAACCGGTCGGTCAGCAGGTATGCCGTTGCCCCGGGAATGATGAGCATCGCCACGACAAGCACGACGCCAACCGCCTGCAGCGCAACGACCGAGGTGAGCGCGAGCAGCCCAAGCAGGGCCGCCCCAAGCAGCCGCGGATTGAGCCCGATCGCGTGCGCGTGCACGGGGTCGAACGCGAAAAGCGTGAAATCGCGCCGTTTGGCGACGAGCACGACGAGGGTCACCGCGCCGAGAATCACGATCTGTACCAGGTCGCCCTGCGACACCCCGAGCAGGTTGCCAAAGATGATGTGGTTGAGGTCGGTCTGCGACGGCGTCACCGAGATGAGCACGAGCCCGAGCGCAAACAGCGTCGTGAACACGATGCCAATTGCCGCGTCCTCCTTCACCCGGCTCGTATCGCGCACGGCGCCGATGAGCGCAACCGCGAGAAAGCCGAACACGACCGCGCCGAGCGCGAACGGGGCACCGACAATGTAGGCGAGCACCACCCCGGGCAACACCGCGTGGGAGACCGCGTCACCCATCAGCGACCAACCGATGAGCACGAGCCAACACGACAGCACCGCGCACACAATCGACGCAATGAGCGTCGTCGCGAGCGCCCGCGCCATAAAGTCATAGCTCAGCGGCTCAAGCAAGAATTCAACGAGGTTCACTGGGTTTCGCTCCGATCCATCACATCAAGCCCGAACGCCCTGGCGAGATTCTCCGGGCGCAACACCTCGCCCGGAGGGCCGTGCATGAGCACGCGCCGCATCAGCAGAATCGCCTCGTCGGCGAGGCTCGGCAGCGCGTGCAAGTCGTGCGTCGACACGAGAATGGTCGCGCCGTCTGAGGCGAGCTCGCGCAGCAGCCGAGTAATCGTCGCCTCGGAGCGCTTGTCGACGCCAGCGAACGGCTCGTCGAGCAGCAGTGTCGTTGCGCCCTGGGCGATGCCACGCGCAACAAACGTGCGCTTCTTTTGCCCGCCAGAAAGCTGCCCGATTTGGCGATCTGCGTACTCGCTCAGCTCGACACGCTCAAGCGCCTCGTCGACCGCCAGGTGGTCTGCGGGCTTCGGCCGACGGGTCAGCCCCATCTTGCCGTAGCGCCCGGTCATCACCACGTCGCGCACCGACAGCGGGAAGCCCCAGTCGACGTCTTCGCTCTGCGGCACGTACCCGACCGCCCCCGTCTTGCGCACGCGAGCGGGGCTCATCCCGTCGATGAGCACCGAACCGGTGTCGGGGCGCACCATGCCCACAATCGTCTTGAACAGCGTCGATTTGCCAGACCCGTTCATGCCGACCAGGCCGCACACTCGACCGCGCTCGAGTGTGAGCGAGGCGCCATCGAGTGCGAGCACGTCGCCGTAGTGCACAGTGACGCCGTCGACGACGATCGCCGGGGTGCTCACTTGGTCGCCCCCGCGAGCGCGCGCGCAATCGCGTCTGCGTCGTGGCGGATCAGGTCGAGGTATGTCGGCACCGGGCCGTCTGCCTCGGAGAGCGAGTCGACGTAGAGCACCTCGCCCAGCTCGACACCGGCTGCTTCGGCCACCTGGCGCATCGGCGCATCAGACACCGTCGACTCGCAGAATACGGCCGGCACGTCGTTGTCGCGCACGAACTCGATCGCCGAGGCGATCTGCTTCGGTGTCGCCTGCTGCTCCGCGTTGACCGCCCAAATGTACTTCTCGGTGAGCCCGGCGTCGTGCGCCAGGTACGAGAAGGCCCCCTCGCAACTCACGAGCGCCCGCTGACGTTCCGGCAGCACGTTCAGTGCGGCGACGAGCTCGTCCTGCACCTCCTGCAGCTGCGCTTTGTAGTCGGCCGCGTTCGCCGCGTAGGCGGCCGAGTTCTCGGGGTCGAGCTCCGCGAACGCGGCGGCCATGTTGTCGACGTAGACCTGCACGTTCAACGGGCTCATCCAGGCGTGCGGGTTCGGCATCCCGCTGTAGGCATCCTCGCGAATATCGATCGTCTCGACGCCCTCGCTCACCACGGCGTGCGGCACATCGAGGTCGGCGACAAACTGCTCGAACCAGGCTTCGAGCCCCATTCCGTTGTCGAGAATCAGGTCGGCTTCGCTCGCGCGGCGAATGTCGCCGGGGGTGGGCTCGTACCCGTGAATCTCGGCCCCGACCTTCGTGATCGATTCAACGCGCAGGTGCTCCCCAGCGACGTTCTCGGCGATGTCGGAGAGCACGGTGAAGGTGGTGAGCACGACCGGGCGGTCGTCGTCGGCCCCATCGCTCTGGGTAGCAGGGGCTGCAGGGCTCGCGCAGCCGGCGAGGGCGATCAGCCCGGCGGCGGCCAGAACCAGCGTCAGGGATGCGCGGCGCTTCGGGTGTGAAGTGGGCAAGATTGTGTCCTCCGTCTATGACTCAGGCGCGTGCGGGCAGGGCTGCCCCGCTCAATTGCGACTGAGCCAACTATAGACTTCGATATACCGAACTTGCAAAACTACAGGCCCGAATCATGCGGATCTGGCTGCGCTATCGCCCCCCGCCTTCGTGTCAAGCTTGTGCTGCGGCACCCGTCGGCTTCGGGGGGGGGGGTCGATTCACCCACCACACGTGGCCGGCGCCCAACGAGACCGCACCACCCGTACTGAAGGCCCACCGTGGCACGCCTGGCAGACCCGAGGGCAGCGCAAGGCCAGCTCCCCTAGCGCCGCCATCGCGGCACGCTATTCCTCGCGCTCGCCGTGCGCACGCAACCGCTCATTGGGATTCATCGCGGCCCCGCTGGCGCACTCAGAGCATTACTGACATTACTGACATCACTGGCACCGCTGGCACCGCTGGCATCGCTGGCATCGCTGGCATCGCCTGCGGAGGCGGGGCGAGACCTCGAGCGAACCCCCGCTGACCTCCGTCGAGCAATGCGCTGCTTCACCCAGTCAGCGCACCGACGCCAGGTCTGATCTCGAACGAACACCATGTCGCCAAGAATCATCATGAGAGAGAACCAGGGCAGCGCCAACAAGATGGCGATCGAGGCGTGCATGCCCGTTACGAGCACGAGCCCCAAGATTCTAGTCCAGCGGTTCAGCAGCATCAGGGGGAACAATAGCTGCCCGTAAATGCTGACCCACGAGGCAACAAACACCGCGGGCGTTATCTGCCACGCAAGGTGGTTCAGCCACGGAAAGAGTGTGAGCTCTTCGACCTGCAGTGGATAGTAGGCTGCAACTCCCGTGACCCAGGTCGCTCCCTGCATCTTCCAGAGCGCACTCGTCACGTAGATCACACAGAGTTGGTACCCGATAAGGATCGCCGCAATGTTGTTGCTGAGCACAGGGACCCATTCCGGCAATCTCGCCTTCCCAAGCCCGAATCGTGGCGGAATCCACGAGTCTCCGTGTCTGGCAATGTTGCGAGTACGCCGCAGGGAGTCGAGAGACCACCGAAAGGAGGTATCTGCGAAAAGCAAGAAAATAATAAAGAGTCGGAAAGTCTGATAGTGCCCGGTGTTCGTGACCACCGGGTCGAGGGTGGAGAACCCGAGCCACAGCACGACAAACAGTGGAGAAATCACGCGCATTCGCCAGCCCAAGGCATATGCGACGGCAACAGCCATGAGCACGATGGTCTTCACGACTAAGAGTTCGTCTGGCTCCCCCCGAGAAAAGAACCACCCGATCGGTGCAGCATACGAGTGCACCGAAGAGTCTCGAAATAGTGCTTGACCCCACTGCGACCCCCGCCCGAATGTATAGGAGAGATTCGGCAGGTAGAGCGCAAGGATGACGACAGTTGACGCCCCCAGCCCAATCCGCAGCAGGGCAAGACCATAGGTGGCGCGCCGTGCATCCATCAGCCACGCTGACAGCTGTGCCCACAAGCCCGAGATCGTTCGCGTCATTGGGTTTCCCCCTGATTCTTGGTTCCGGCCTCTGCGCTTTCGAGTTCTGGGCGGATGCCTGCCTTCTCGGCCCAACCAAGAAAGCTGTCTCCGAACGCGTCACGATCTTGCCCTGCCCATTCCATGGCGGGCACCCAACCGAGATCCGTATAGGCTGCGCTCGGCCGCGCAGCGTCGGGGTCATGACGATCTCTCCAACGGACAACGGGGTCATAGACGGCCCGAACCTGCACAGCCAGCACTTCGCCTCTATCCGACCAGAAAGCGTGGGCAACCTGCGTGGCGTAGGAAGCAGCGAAATTGTCGGTTCGAATGAACGCACGGACAGCGGCGGTATTCGACCCATCTGCAGCGACAAGCGCGTCGCGGAGCGAATAAAGCGCGTCACCTTCATGATGGTTCTCCGCAGCAACCACTCGTTGTGACTCACTCAACCCTCGGTAGGCCGCCATCAGCCTCTCGGCCCCAACGACTGACAGCTGCTTCCGCAACGTTCGGCGGTAGGGGTCGGCAAGTTCAACAGCCGAGGTGTTCACCCATTCAGATCGAGCCCGCTCGCCGTTGGGAAGTTGGATCCACGCGCGCACCCACAGCTGGCGGTCTGTATCGACTGGGTCAGGCGCGAAAATCTTGTAGTCCTGCACGAGATACGGGCGGATGTAACTGTCTGCCGCTTTCCCTGGCAGAATCTCGTACTTCAGCCCGGCTGAAGGGGTGTTATACACAGCCGTGAAGAACATGTGTACCGCCAGCAGCGCTACTGCGCCAGCCGCAACGACACTTGCGGCCCGCGACCTCCGCCACCCCGACGTACCGGGCCCGCTGTCGGTAGTGATTTCTCTGGGCTTGTCCACAGTCGCCAAAGTGTCCACACTTTCTCCAGTGAAAGGTTGCCTGCACTCACCGTAGCGCAGAAGTGCAGCGCGGCGACACAGTCTCTCGCTCTGTAGTCGCCGCGCCGCTTTTGCTAAGGCCCGAATTTCATATCTTTCCTGTCACACTCACACGCGCCTCCGCGAAGCCCAGGTCAGGAGGACCCCTCCGACTACCATCACCATCGTGAGCGCTCCAAGGCCCCAGAGGCTCTCTCCGCCAGTCATAGTCAGAACCGTTCCCTTGCCGTTGACAGGGGTCCCGCCGGTAGGCTTCCCGCCCGGATTGCCTCCCGGGTCTTTTCCGGGGTCAGTCCCAGGGTCCACGCCTGGCTGGCCGGAAGGGTCAGAGCCTGGGTCGGTCCCCGGGTCAGCGCCAGGGTCTGAACCTGGATCCACACCTGGGTCTGCAGCAGGGTCTGTACCTGGGTCGGCCCCCGGGTCAGTACCTGGATCAACACCTGGATCGGCGCCCGGGTCAACTCCAGGATCAGCACCGGGATCAGCACCGGGATCTGCCCCAGGATCAGCACCAGGATCAGCACCAGGATCAGCACCAGGATCAGCACCAGGATCAGCACCGGGGTCACTGTCCGGATCAGTGCCAGGGTCCACTCCTGGATCAGCACCCGGATCGCTACCAGGATCTGCGCCCGGATCGGTACCAGGATCTACCCCGGGATCAGTGCCCGGATCGGTACCCGGATCAGCACCAGGATCGGTACCCGGGTCAACACCCGGATCTGCGCCAGGATCAGTACCCGGATCGGTACCCGGATCAGCACCAGGATCGGTACCCGGGTCAACACCCGGATCTGCGCCAGGATCAGTACCCGGATCGGTACCAGGATCAGCACCCGGATCGGTACCCGGGTCAACACCCGGATCTGCGCCCGGATCGGTACCAGGATCGGTACCAGGATCTACCCCGGGATCAGTGCCCGGATCGACCCCGGGATCAGTGCCCGGATCGACCCCGGGATCAGTGCCCGGATCGGTACCCGGATCAGCACCAGGATCAGCACCAGGATCAGTACCCGGATCGGCACCAGGGTCTACCCCGGGATCACTGCCCGGATCGGTACCCGGATCGGTACCCGGGTCAACACCAGGATCAGTCCCAGGATCAGTACCCGGATCAGCACCAGGATCGGCACCAGGGTCTACCCCGGGATCACTGCCCGGATCGGTACCCGGATCAGCACCCGGATCAGCACCAGGATCGGCACCCGGATCGGTACCCGGATCAGCACCAGGATCAGTACCAGGATCGGTACCCGGATCAGCACCCGGATCAGCACCCGGATCGGTACCCGGATCGGTACCCGGATCAGCACCAGGATCTACCCCGGGATCAATGCCCGGATCGGTACCCGGGTCAACACCCGGATCTGCCCCGGGATCAGTACCCGGATCAGTGCCTGGATCAGCACCAGGATCGGCACCAGGATCGGCACCAGGATCAGTGCCCGGGTCAGTACCCGGATCAGCACCCGGATCGGCGCCCGGATCGGTCCCAGGATCCGTGCCCGGCTCCTCGTCGAGGGCACGCACTGAAGCAGACCCCAGCTGCAGAGCAACCGCACCGTTCTGACCAACACGCGGTAGCAGGCTTACATTCAATGCTCGAACAGTAAACGAGTCGGGCCCGAGGTCGCCGCCTGGTTCGAGGAACGGCGCGTTCGTGGGCTGATGGTTAATCGTGATGCTCGCGATCTCACGCAGGACTGGCCCAAGCCCCTCAGTGAGCACATTCGACACCAGCGGCTCCACGGCCTGCATCAGGGTAGGTTGCAGCTGGTTCAAAATAGTTGTCACAGCGGGTTTGAGCGCGTCTCCCATCGACACGACAGCGCCTCCGAGCAGGCTAACGAGAGGTTGCAACACGGTCCCGAGCGGAATATCCGCCACCTCAATCTGACTGACGTCAGGAACCGGGGCGGTGTGCCCGGGGGCGCCCACAAACCCACCGAGCGTTCCTATGATCGTGACGGGCGCGTTCACCAGATCGAGGTCAGGGAGCAATGGGATCGGGTTAGTTATCTTGACATCAGCTTGAACGCTCACGTTCACTTCAACGTTATAGAGCCCAGCTTCGATTGTCGTTGCAAGTTTCGAAAGCAACGAGTTTTCACCAGCGCCAAGCAATGCGTCAGTAACGCCATCGAGGATAGCGTTCACCGTGTCGCCGTGCAGCACCTCCGTGTTCGCCGGGAGCGAGTTCAGCCCAATCGCCCCAGTCCTGTCAACAACAAGACGCCCGAGATCGACGCTGATCTTGCCGCTCGCAAGGTCCACCACCACGCTTTGATCTGCATTCTCCAATGGCGCGTCGAAGAGCACACGCTGGACCTCCGTGAGCAACGGCTGGGTATCGATCGATGCGTTGTTCAGCGTGGCGTCGACCAACGGTAAGCGGTCGATACCGCGCACAAGGTTCGAGACAATCGTTTCGATCGCCCCTGTCGGCCCGAGCAAATCCTGCAGCGGGCGCAGCAGGTTGCCAACCTGAGTCTCGACTACCCCCGCAACTTCGCCCACTGCTGGGCTATGCACGCCAAGGTTGAGCTCGGTGAGCATGTATTGCGACTCTACCTCCCCCGCTGTCTTGCTCGCTCGCGCCCCGACGGCTCCGATTTCGATTGAAGCCTGATTCAGCAATGAATCAGTGAGTGCGTTCCCAATGATCTGTGAGAGCAAATCGCTGAGGTCAAGTGTCGCCGGGCCGTAGTCTTGCCCAGGCACAGCGTCGATGTTCAACGAGCCTTGTTCGCCGAGTAACCCGCTCGCGGCAACCGAGGTAGTTGAGGTCGGCGAGGCCGAATAGCTTGACACTGCTCCGAGCGCCCCAAGCTCAAGAAGCCCGCGGTCTGCGGGCGAAGGCTTGATAAGTGGGATAGACACGGTTCCGACGCTCACATCGGCTAGCCCGCTGAGGAGGCTCACGTTTAATGCGTCGGTCGATGGGCCAGGTGCAGAGCCGACCGCTGACTGAGTGTAGGCGGCACCGACCACACCGAGGTTGAGCCCCTCCGCCCACAGCCAATGACCGTGTGCGGCTGATTCTGCTGTAGACACTTCCGTGTCAGCGTACGCAGCGCTGCTCGAGAGCAGCACCGGCGCGGTGATCATCGCTGCCGCCGTGACGGCTGCGAGTGGCCGTGATAAGCCTCGGCGTCTCACCGTTGAGTATTGGTGCTTCATTGCGCGTTCTCCCTCACTACACGACAAAGTAACGAGTTCCACATTCCAGACCGCGCCACACTGCGCCACTTGGAATGAAGAGCCAGGGTAGGCCGATCTTAAGCAGGCGCAAGAAGCCACAACAATGAAGCTCAGTATTACTGAGACACTCAGGGAGCATTACTGAGTTCTATCGGCGCGGGCCTGAGAGACCCCTTGAATTTCTGTCCCTAATCGGTATTCTCTGTTGAAAGCCTGTGGGCGTGGGGTGGGTTTTATCTGGACTCGTTGAGGAGTTTTCAGGATGGTGCAATTGGCGTACGTATTCCGCGAGGAGATTCTTTCCGAGGCCGTGGCGATGCTCGGGCGAGGCAGAGGCTTGCTCGTTGTCGGCCATTCAGGCAGCGGTCGTACAAGTTTTCTGACAACTCTCGAGGCCCGCCTGCGTGAGCAGGGTGGCTCGGCAGTCGCTATTGCCGCGGCGAGCCCTGAACTGCCGCGCACACTTCACGAAGCTCCTGTTTCATCGGCAGTGCTCATCGATGCGTTCGAACAGGCAGACGCTCGGGCCGTGTCTCTTGTGCGCGACAGACTCTCTGCGGGCGGCGCGCTTGTCGTCGTCTTAGACCCGAGCAACCATGACAGCCAGCTCGCCGCGACGCTGCAGAACACCTCAACCACGCACGTCCGACAACACGCGCTTTTCGAATCACTCCACCCCCTTGTGCTTGCGCCGCTCGAGCCCTTTGAAATCAAACGCCTGCTCCACAGCCGTAGCGAAGATCTCATCGATGCGGCGACTGAGGAGGCGATCGTTGAGCTCGCGAAGGGCCGGCCTCGCTGGGCTTTGGACCTGCTCCACTTGGCTCAGATGCGAACACTCTCGACGTTTCCGCGGCCCGGCCTAAACAACCGCAACGTGATCGACGAGACTTCCGGGCTACTACGAAGCATCGCTGAGGCCTTCGGAGGCCTGTCACCAGAATCAGCTGCTGCGGCGGTTGCGCTCGCTTCCCTCGGCCCACTCGATCACGCCGGAATCAAAGAACTCATTGGCACGGAGCACGCCCACACACTGACGCGCAAGGGAGTACTGATGCGCCACGACGATGAAGGCCTAGCATATGTCCCCCGGCTACTCGGGGCCGCGCTCTCGACCTGTGCCTCGCCAAGCCACATCGATCGTTACGAGCGTGCGATACAGTCCCGGCTGCTCAAGAAGGCAGCGGCAGGCTTTCCGTTAACGGAGCATGAGGTGCAGCACTCAATACGTGCCTTCCCCCAGGAATCAAGTCACGTCACGCCAGTTCTGCGCACTCAGCAGTCTGACCTCATCGGGAAGAGCATCTCCCGACTGTCAGCATTTGGCGAGCACAGCCTGGCAAGGTCCCTCCTCTTGCGCGAGAACACCCCCGAGCTGTTTGATGGCTTCGTGAACCACGCCGCTGTACTCGGGGAGCTTGTGAGCCCCACAGCGGGCTTAGCGCTTTTGGAAGCAGACGAGGGGGAAACATCGGCCTCGCTGAACCTACCGGCTCAATTCATTCGCGCTAGGCTCGACGCCCTTGCCCGAACGGCTAGGCACGACGCGCCAACTCAGCCCGACAGCGGCCGAGCCAGCCCCAATGCCGGCGTCAGTCTCGCGCTCGATCTGTGGAACGCAGATCGGCGCATTCCCACAGAGGTGCCCCAAATGCGTCGCGTCGCAGCGCAGTCGAAAGATCCGGCTGTGAACACTCTCGTCACAGTACTAACTGATCTCGAGGAGGTCTGGAACGGGTACATCCCTCAGGGTTCTTGGCTCGACACCGGCGCACCACTGCCCACCTTTGAAAGCCCTTCCGAGGGCGCGTTCGAGCACCTGGTCTCAACGGTATTGGTAGCGCAGAGCTATGCCGCGCTACTTGCGGGCCAGTTTGCCAAACGGCGGCACGAACTTCAAACCATCGCCGCAAACACTTCCCTCCGCGAATACCACGCCCGCTGGATGCGCCATTTTGCTGCGGCTGCGACCGCGCTACCCTGCGGTGATGTCGCTCGCGCAGCGCTCGAATGGGAGCGTTTTCTCGCTTGTGCCCCCCAATACTTGCCACTCAGATTGCGCTCCTACCTCGCGCTCGCCAAACACGAGCTAGAACTCGTCGCACGCTCTGACGCGTACGGCCCATCGGGCGACTCGGTATTGTCGGCGATCATCAGCTACATGGCCGGCCATGTTCACCAGCCAGCACCGCCGGCAGCCGCAGAAGTGTCTCACCAGGTAAACGCGCTCCCGATCTTGAAGCTACGCGAAGCACACCGAGCCGCGGCCTCTGCTGGCAACCCGTTCGAACTCCTACATCTCGGCCTCGAGCTGCGCACGCTTGAAAAGTGGGCACCGTCAGCGATCGCGCTCGCCCAGTCACGCCGCATCTTTGTTCGGCGCCGGTCTGTCTCAGGTGTGCACCGGTGCGATGAGGCGACCCGCGAGATCAAATCGACGCTCAGGCACAGAATCGCTTGGTATCGCCCCGAGCTGCTACCGGTGCCGGCGCTCGACACCCTCACCCCGCGAGAACGCGAGACCGCGAAGTTGGCAGCACAGGGGCTCTCAAACCGCCAGATCGCCGCTCAGCTTCATTGCAGCATTCGAACCGTTGAGTCACACATCGCCCAAGCCCGCGCCAAACTCGGCGCGGCGACGCGGCAGGATCTCGCCAACGTCGCGCTGCACTGAGCCGTCCGGGCGCGTCGCTCACCCGCGGAGCTTTAGCGCTCCGCTATCGACCCCGCCCCGTCTATCACCGCGGCGTTCGCCCCGAAGTCGCGCTGCCCGCGCTCGCTCATGAGGGCTGCCGCCTCGCCCCCGGGGTCGGGCACCGGGGTGCCGCCCTCGTAGTCGAACCGCACGGAGCGCACCTCTCCGCCGGCGAAGCTTCCGTCGGCGCGCAGTCGCACCGAGACGTAGGCCCCGAATCGCGTCGCCGGGTCGCGGCCAAACACGCCTCCCCCGCCAAAGTTTCCGAGGCTGTATGCGATGAGCCTGCCGCGGTAGAACTCCAGGCCACGTAGCACGTGCGGGCCGTGCCCGAGCACGAGGTCGGCGCCGGCATCGACGGCCGCGTGCGCGAAGGCAACCGGGTCGCCACGGTTCTCGCCGTACATCATCTCGATGCCCGGTCGCACGACGTCGGCCCCCTTTCCTTCTGCCCCAATGTGCGCCTGCACGACGACAATGTCTGCCCACTCGGCCGCCGCGCGCACCACCTTTTTCACGTGCCGCAGATTGGTTGGCCGATTGAAGCCGTCGTAGGGCGCAAACCCGACCAGTGCGACGACCGTATCGCCGATTGCAGAGTATGAGATCTCATTGCGATCCCCGACCGTGCGCACTCCGGCGGCGGCAAGCGCCGCCCGGGTGTTGTCATAGCCGGCCTGACCGAAGTCTCTGCTGTGATTGTTCGCGAGGTTGAGCACGTCGAAGCCATTGAAGAGCTGGGCTGCGGCAGGGTCGCTGCGAAACGCGAAGCAGTCGGCGTGGGTGCCGCACTTGCCGTGCCCCGTGTCGGCCGTGATCGCCTGCTCGAGGTTGCCCGTCACAAGGTCGTCGGAGAACCAGTGGCGCACACCGTCGAAATATGCGCTCCCACCGCCTGCTGGCACGCCCTGTTCGGCGGAGTACAGCAGCATGTCGCCGACGGCCCCGATGCTCACCTCGCCGGGCCGCGCTGCCGCATACCGCGGCGGATCGGAGACGGCGCTTGGCACGGCGGTGGCCCCGGCCCCGCCGACGCCTATCAAAATCATGATGGCCACCGCGACGGGGGTGCGATACGAAATTCGCCCGTGCCCGCCAGCCGACCGGGCGTCGCGCGAGGCGCGATGCCCCCGCGGGAGGTCAAAAAGCCAGGTGAGGCCATCGCGTGTGCAGAGCTCCCCCAGCCAAACACTCGCGATGACGATGATGCCGGTGAGCACGATCGGCAGCGCGACCGCGGCGACGAGCTGCACTGCGATCCTCGACTCAGAGAGTGGCTCAACGAGAACCGAATCGACGAGGGCCAACAGCGGCATGTGAATGACGTACACCGCGAGCGTGCGGGTGCCGAGCCAGCCGAGCGCGGGCCCGACGCGGTCGATCCCGGCGAGTACAGGCGCGAGCGCAAGCCCTGCACCCACCCCCACGAGCGACACGAAGAGCCACACCCCGGGAACCGCTTCTGCGTGCGCAAGGCGCATTGCCGCGAAACACGCCGTATAGGCGAGCACCGCGGTGAGTGCGATGATCGGGCGCCGCCTCGCACCGACCCCCTTGATCTGCGCCGCGAACTGCACGCCGACCACGAAGAACACGAGATTCGAGATCAGCGACCCGCGATTGCTCACGACATCCACGAGCCCTGCCGCTACGGCGATGGCGGGCAGCGCGGCGAGCACCAGCACGAGCCAACCCGGCAACCGCCGCAGGAGCTTCACGATCACGAAGTAGAGCGCGAGCGCGTAGAGGTACCACGTATTCGGCGGGCTGATTGTCACGGCCTCGACGAATTCGGCGAGACTCCGGGGAACGAGCGTGGGAAAGTCGGGGAAGGCCCACATGGTAACCATATGAATGAGGCTCCAGAGCAGGTACAGGTAGACGAAGCGAATCACTCGACCACGCAACACCGCGTGCCACGGGCGAGCGACTGCGTTTGCAGCGAGCAGACCGGAAACCACGAAGAACACGGGCATTCGCACCGGGTAGGCGAAATCGTTCACGAACCCCCAGACGCCCGGTATCGGCAGCCCGACGCGCCAGTCAATCTCGAGATAGGTCTTCATCACCACGTGCCAGAGCACGACGAGCACGATGAGCAAGCCCTTGGCGGTGTCTATCCAGGCCAGTTTCGGCGGGGAGTCCGGCGACTTCGGGGGCTGCGAAGCGGAAAGCGGGGCGGAAACAACGACTCGTGGCACCGGCCCAGTTAACTCCGCGCGGCGTTCCCAGGGCGTATCGGGTTTTGCATATGTTTTCGATACGGGCCGAAGTAGCAAGTTTCCACGAATTGCTTGTATATAGATTCGGTATCGCCTATTTATTTCCTGAGCACCCCGTGGTTAGCTGACCCCAGAAACTTTGGGGGTGTAGATGGCACACAGCGTGGCAGCAACGACGCGCCGCCGAGCCAAGCACTCGCGTGGGCGCAAGCTCTACCGATCGATCGCGCTCGCAATCGTGCTCGCAATCGCCGGCGCCGCCATTCTCACCGCAAGCATGGGCGGCCGCCCCCGCCCCGCGGTTGCCGCCGACAGGCTCGAAGACCCCCAGCTCGTGAAGCTGTTGTCGTTTAACGACCGGCAAGACGACGTAATCGATGAGTTTCGTGCAGATTTCATACTGAAGGTACCGCGCGGCTTCGTCGACCCGATTTCAGGGGCGCTGACCCCGGTGAACGGCCAGTACCTCCGGCTGGGCTACGACCACAACGAGGGCAGCATTAGATACCATCTGCGCTACAAACCAATCCTCGGCCAGGGGCCGGCCGGCGCCGCGAACTGGGCTGCCAACCACGACCAGTACTACACAATTCACGAGGTTGTCCCGTCTGGGAACTCCGATTTTCTCGTGATCTCGGCCGAGGGCGACAGAAACATCTCAGACAACCAGAGCGCCGCGAACATCCCAGGCGGGCTGCTGAGCACGATGAACCTGTATTTCAGCTACGAGAACTCTCCGCCAACGTCAACGAGTTCCTCGTGGACGAGCTCCGCCCGGGTCGTGCACCCGCTGGAGTACTACATCTACTACGGCTCGTCTTCTTCCCGTTCTATCGTCGGCCCTCAGCTCAATATCCAGTACAACGGAACAGCGAGCCTCTGGAGCAAGGGCCAGGCGAGCTGGGGGCTCTCGCTGAGCCAAGGCGTGAACGGCGCCCCGCCGGGCGTTGCCCCACTCAATTCGCTCTCGATCGATCCCGTCAACAACCCTTTCAGCAGCGCATCTCGGGGGCCAACAGGCAGCGTGACCGACAGCTTTTGGTACGCCTGGGTGCACGAGAACGGCTCCCTCGTCACGGCGATCAACACCGCACCGATTCGAGTGACCGGGGTGCCGCCGCGCGGCGGCGGCACGAGCGGTGTCGACCTCGTGTCGAAGAATATCGCGCAGCACGCAAAATCGCCCCAGCTGGGCTGGACGCCGGAGCAGGCCGCGCAGGGGCTCACGGAGCGCGTGGGCGTCGACGGCACTATCGACTTTCGCGACGCGGGCGGCAACGGGTTCTACCGCCTACTCGCCTGGCCCGAGTCACATGACCCAGAGACGATAAATGGCGACTACGGCGCCCCACGGCTCTCCTATTCCCCGAGCGACCTCTTCGACGCCAACGGCATGATCACCCCGAACGCCGACCTCATGAAGTTCACGCCGGCCACGGTCTTCAACAACTATCAGCTCGCGCTGCCCGCGCCGCCGCACATTGATGTGCCAGCGCACGGCTCAGCACTCAACACCCCGGGCGAGCTGAAGCTCTCGGGCTCCGGCGAGCCCGGCCACACCATCACGCTGAAGCTACTCTCGGGCAGCGGTATCGGCGATTATCACGACCCGGGCCTCACCACGATCATCGACGGCGATCACGCCGGCGTCCAGGCCGCCGATGTTGTCGTAGACCCCGGCGGCGCCTGGAGCTATACCTACGTGCCGCCCGAGGCGTTCGCCGACGGCAGCTACACGGTCACCGCGGCGCAGACCGATCAGCACCCCGACCGCTGGTATGCCACGAGCGGCATGTCGAACCCGCAGGAGGGCAGCGACCCGCCGCAGTGGGGCGTCACCTTCACCGTTGACACGCTCCCGCCGCCCGCGCCATCGATGGTCTGCCCCGTCTCACCGGCAGCCGCCGGCGACCTCACGGTGACGGGGGCCGGCGTCGAGCCAGGCGCGACCGTCGCGGTGATGGTCGACGGCACCCGCTCGGATGATGCCACCGTCTCCGACTCCTCATGGAGCTACACCTTCGATCCGCCCCTTGGCAACGGCACGTACGCTATTTCTGCAGTGCAGACCGACGCGGCGGGCAACCAGTCTCCCGTGAGCACTCCCGTGTGCACGGTGCGCGTCGCGCTGCCCGTGCAGGTCACTGGCGAGAAGACCGTGCAACCGGTCGCCGCCGCGGCGCCGCAGCTCGAAGACGCCGCGGCAGACAACTGGGAGATCACCGCGACCGGCGGCCCCGACGTGCTGCTGCTGTCTGGCGAAGCCCCCGCACAACTGCAGCGCGACACGGCCTATCGGGTCGACGAGCGGCCGCGCGCTGACCCGCCAGCCGACCCCCTCGCCGAGCGCTACCGGCCGGCCGGCGACCCGGTGTGCGCCGACGCCACCGGGGCCGTACTGCCGACCGAGGTGTTCGACCCAGCGACGCGGGTGCTCATGTTCGCGAGCGACGCCGACGTGGCCGAGCCGGTCAGTTGCTCTCTCGCTAACCAGGCCGCCCAGGTGAGCGCGATGGCGCACCGCCTCGGCGGGCAAACCACGCTGCTGCCAGAGGGCTGGGGGCTCACAGTCAGCCCCGGCTCGGGCGCCGATATTGCGCTGACTCACGCGGAGCCGCGCGTGATCGCAGCCCCGGGCGAAGCCACGCTCACCCCCGCGGTTCCGCAGGGGCTATCGCTCCTCGGCGTGCAGGCGCTCGATCTCACCCAGCCCGACTGCGCGGCGCTCGCCCCGACGGCCGGGCAGGCCCCGCGGCACTGCTGGGTCGACCTCGATCGTGCCAACAACGATGCCCCCGTCGACGTGCCCCAGGGTGCCCACAGCGTGTTTCGCGTCATCGCCGCGACTCCCGCGGAGCTCCCTGCGCTGCCGCTCACCGGCGGCATCGGTTCCCTCACCTACTGGCTTGCCGGGGCGGGCGCGCTCGTCACCGCCGGCCTCGTCTATTTGCGCCGACGAAGGCTCGATCGCCTTCGCGCCGCCGCAGAACGGAGGGCAGCGTAATCGCGTGAACTCCACAGGCCAGCGTCGCACTGCTGCCCACGAACCCGCTCATCACAACTTCTTCGACACGCAACAGCTTGACGAAAGGACACCCAATGAATACTCGGAATACCCATAGATTGCGACCCATCGCGCTACTCGGCGCGACCCTGCTTGCCACGGCATCGCTCACTTTTGCCGCCGCCCCTGCGTTTGCGGCGGCTCCCGGCGACGGCGGCGAGGGTACGCTCACCATCCACAAACTCGAGCAGCCCGCAGAGGTCAACCTCGGCCCCAATGACGGCTCCGAGATCGAGCTCGAGGGCGCGAAACCCCTCGTCGCGGGCTTCGACGCCTGCGCGATCAAGGAGCTCGATCTCTCCAAGGCGAGCGACTGGGAACGCATCAAAGACATCACGATTACGCTCACTACCGGCGGCGAGCCCATCGCCACCGAGGGCGGCACCGCGCTCTCACTCCAGTGCTTGGGCGAAAAAACAACGTCAGCAGAAGACGGCGTCGCCGTCTTCGACCTCCCGGCCGACCGCGCCTACGTCGTCTATGAGAGTACCCCGGCGGCGAACTCCATTCCGGGCGCCGAACCCACGCTGATTACCGTGCCCTACCCGGGCAACGGCGCCGAGGGCAGCCCCGTGTGGAACTACAACCCGCACATCTACCCAAAGAACGTCATCGTCGGTGGCGGCGCGACCAAGAACGGCCAGGTCATCGGCAACAAGGTCACCTTCGACATCACGGTGCCGATCGCGCCGCTCGGCGCTGACGAAACGTATTCCGAGTTCCGCATCAACGATAAGTTGGGCGACTTCCTCGAGTACACCGCCGGCACCGTCACGCTGTTCGATGCCGACGGCGACCCCGTCGCGCTGACCGCAGGCACCGACTACACGCTCACCGAGCCCGCGGGTTCGACGGGCGACGCGATCGAGCTGAAGTTTGAGAGCTCCGGCCTCGCGAAGCTCGACGCGAACATCGGCGGCAGCATCGTACTCACCATCAAGGCCGACGCCGTCGGCACCGGCAGCACCGAGAACGTCGCCGAGGTCACCGTGAACGGCACCACCTCCACGGGCCCGGAGGTTATTGGCCCCGAGGAGTTCTTCGCTGGGGCGCACGTGCTCAAGCAGGCGAAGAACAAGGGCAGCGCTGAGAATGTGCCGCTTGCGGGAGCGACGTTCGACGTCTACTCCGCGGGAGCGGCCGCAACGAGCTGCCCCGATGAGCCAGCGGCTCAGGCCACGAAGGTGCTCGAGGGAATCGTGTCTGGCGACGACGGCAAGACCCCGACAGAGGTACTCGGCGCCGGCAACTACTGCGTCTACGAGACGAAAGCTCCGAGCGGCTACAAGCCGCTCGTCGGCGGCCTGATTCTCTCGGTCACCGATGAAGATGCCTCGGTCACCGTCGTAAACACGCAGGTCGGCGCAGACGAGGGCGACCTCCCCAACCTGCCGATCACCGGCGCAATGGGCAGCGTGCTGCTCGTCGCCGGCGGCGTCGCGCTCATCGCGATCGCGACCGGCATCATCATTTCGCGCCGCAAGAAGGCGCGCGTCGAGTAGACGCTCGCGCACGCCCGGCCGCTGCCAGGGGTGGATCGTCACGCGCACTTGGCGATCCACCCCGCGGGCGGCCGCCCCGAGTAGATCGCCCGCCGCACTCGGCGTTCCACCCCTCGCGGGCAGCTCTGATCACCAGGAAGGGAGACCGCAGTGACCGATGCACCCAAGCACCGCCGTGCGAGCGCTGGCGCCCGCCAGTGGCGCCACTCCTGGCTGAACACCGCTGTCTCTGCGCTGCTGCTCGTCGGCCTGGTACTCCTGCTGTACCCGTTCGCCGCCGCCTGGGTGTCGCAGCAGAACCAATCGAACATCGTGCTCAACCAAACGCAGGCGAACGAGGAGCTCGCGCAGCAGAAGATCGATGACATGCTCGCGCAGGCCAACGCCTACAACGCCGCGCTCAGCTCGGGAGCGCTGCTCGCGGGCGGCGCGAATATTGCCGAGGGTACGGGCGAGGCGCTGCTCGGGGCGGTCGACCCAGCGCTGTACTGGGACACCCTCAACGTCCAGCCCAACGGCGTGCTCGCCAGAATCCGCATTCCCGCCATCAAGCTCGATTTGCCTGTTTACCACGGCACCAGTGACGCGACCCTGCTGCGGGGCATCGGGCACCTGCAGGGCACCTCGCTGCCCGTCGGTGGCGAGGGCACGCGCGCCGTGCTCACCGGGCACCGCGGGCTCGCGAACGCGACGATGTTCAGCCATCTCAACCGCGTCGAGGTGGGCGACACCTTTACCGTCGAGGTGCTCGATCAGGTCTACGCCTACCGCGTCTTCGAAACCAAGGTTGTCGAACCGCACGAGACCGAGGAGATTCGTGCCGTTCCGGGCCGCGACCTCATGACGCTCATCACCTGCACCCCGCTCGGCGTGAACACCCACCGCATTCTTGTTACCGGCGAACGCATCGATCCGACCCCGCAGGGAGATCTCGACGATGCCGGCACAGGCCCGAAAGTACCGGGGTTCCCCTGGTGGCTCGTGGCATTCGGCGCCGGGCTCGTTGTCATCGGCGTGTGGGAGTGGCGGTCGGGGTACGGCCCGCGCCGCGTGCACGCCGATGCAACCACCGCGGAGCACGCGGCGACCGCGGAAGATTCGGCTACCGCTGCGGAGTCGGCCGCGGAGGGGTCGGCAAGCGCAGAGCACGCAGCTCACGCAGATTACCCGGCGACCGCGGCGACCCCGGAGCATGCGCGCATCGACTAGCGTCGCGTGGCACCGAATTGACCGAGTTCGCTACTGGGCGCCGGCGAACCCCTGTTGGCGCCACGCCTCGTAGCTCGCAATCGCCGCGCAGTTGGCGAGGTTCATGGAGCGCGGGCCAGGCAGCATCGGAATGCGCAGGCTGTCGGTGATTGCCTCGTGCGCGAGAATCTCCGGCGGCAGCCCCGTGGGTTCGGGCCCGAACAGGAGCACGTCGCTCGGTTCGTAGGCGACGTCGGTGTAGGGCCTGGTCGCGTGCGCGGTGAACGCGAAAATGCGGCCCGGGGCAAGGGCTTTGAGCGCGGCCTCGAAGGAGTCGTGCAGGCGCACGACCGCGAGGTCGTGGTAGTCGAGGCCGGCTCGCTTCAGCTTCGAGTCTTCGAAATCGAACAGCGGGTTGACGATGTGCAACTCGGCGCCGGTACCAGCGGCGAGGCGAATCGTGTTGCCGGTGTTGCCGGCGATGCGCGGCTCGAAGAAGAGGATGCGGGTCACGAGAAAAGGATACTCCCTCTCGCGAGCGCCAGCCCTTGTGTGGGCGGCCCCGAGCTCTGCGCCCACCGGGGTGATCGGCACTCCCTAGGCTCGATTCCGAGGCCTGCGCCCGATACTGGGCAGATTTGCTCTCCACGGCAGCGCCCGCAGGCACCACCCGCCAGAGGAGCCCGCAGCACAACCAAGGGCAATCTGCACTCGCGAGCCCGGGATCCGCGCCTCGAGACCTTGGCCAGGCTGATTGCCTATCGAGCGCCGCTCCACTCGCCCGCCCCTGCCCCGATATCGCTCTGCGCCCCCGCGGCCCCAGTACACTCGATGCATGACCCGCACCACCGAGACCACTGTTCGCGAATTTCTGCTGCACGTGCGCAGCGGGCGCTCGCCAGAGCGGGCCGCGGAGTTCTTCGCGCCCGTCGTGCTCGCGAACCAGGTGCGCGCCGGCGCGCGCGAAACCCTCGAACGCAGCCCGGCGAACTACACCGAGCACGTCGAAGAGATGCGCGACATGTTCGGGCCCTTCGACCTCGAGGTCGACGAACTGCTCGTCGACGGCGACAGGGCGTACGCGAGGTGGATCCAACGTGGTCACCACCTCGGCGTGATCGACGGGCACGAGCCAACGGGCAGGCCGCTCGAAACGGTCGGCAGCGCCGTGTATCGCGTGGCCGACGGAATGATCGTCGAGTACTGGATTCAGCAGGACGCAGCGGGGCTCGCCGCGCAGCTCACCGGCGACGCGCGCTAGCGTCCGAGTTCGCCAGTCACGGCCCCGTCAGGCGATTCGACCCGCCAAGTCAGCGTCGGCCGCTCAGGCGGTAGGAGTTCGCGCAGCCACCCAGCGACGATTGCCACGACCGCCGTTTCGAGGTCGTCGCGCGACCAGGAGGCCGGGCGGCCAGGCACGTCGGGTTCCCACCCTAGCTCGCCCCACTCGACACCGAATAGCTGCCGGGCATCGTCGAACCTACGATCGAGTGCGAAGGCGTCGCGCCCTTCGAAGCGCGCCCACACGTCGAACGGGCCCTCGCCGTCTTGATCGACAAACACGTTCACGACGATCGCGTCGGCGGCACCGTCGGCCGCGGCCGCCGCGAAGCTCGCGAGCCGGTCGCTAGTCACCACAGATTGGGGTTCGAGTAGCGTTCGAAGCGCTGCCGCGTAGTCAGACCTGTTCATGGCCCCATGCTAGCCCGCCGCCTGCCGCTACCGGCCGGTAACCAGCATGTCGGCGAAGCTCGCAGCCTTGAGGCGGAGCGTGTCGATGCGCTCGGCGCGCGCGGCTGCGACGTCGTAGCCCTCGTAGGCGGGGGGCGGGTCGTTGCGCACGTTTTTCGAGCACTCGAAATCGCGGCACAACAGAATTCCGACGGTATCGCCGCGGCGGCCGGCCGCACCGGCGCGCTTCGCCGCCCAGAACACGACGTCGTTTGGCAGCCGCACATCACGGCACCAGTTGCACATCGCGCGCGAGCGTGGCGTTGCCTCGGCCTGCGTGAAGCACACGCCAACCGGGTCGCCGTCGAGCAGCGGCAACACCGCGTAAGCGCGCCTAGCGAACTTCGGGTCGCGCCAGCCGTAGTAGTCAAGCGCGGCCCAGTCGGCCTCTGAGAGCGTTTCGAAGTGATCGGGCAGTGAGAGCTCCTTCGTTTCGCGGCGTGACGCGTTGACGAACGAGGAGCGGATGAATGATTCTGTCAGGGGGTGCATGAGTGAGCCTTTCGGGAGCGCGGGGTCACGTGACCGCCCGTGTGCTCCGCAGAGATTCGAGTGAGGGTTCGCCAATCTCGCCGTGCTCACACGTTAGTGTGAACGCGGCGAGAACGGGGCCGTCACTCACCGTCAGCGAGTGCTTCGCTGACGACCTCCTGACGCTGCGCGTACAGCTCTCGGTAGCTCATGGCTCCGAGTGTACTCGCGCTGGCTTAGTGCTCGGTTGGGCCAGGCTCGGGCTGCGCGGTTGCCGGTTTGGAGGAGGCCTCGGTCGCGGCCTTCGCTGCGCGCACCCGAGCGAGGCGCTTGCGCACCGCCGGCCAGAAGATCGCCAGCACCCCGACCGAGACCAGACTCGTCCATACCTGCGTGCGCGTGCCGTCGCCGCTCACGACCATAATCACAACGATGCCGATCACCGCAACGATGACAAGAATGCCGAGCCACGGGTGCAGCCACATCTTGAGTTCGAGCCCGGCGACCTCGTCTTTCGACATGCGTTGGCGCATGCGAATCTGCGTGGCAGCGATGAACGCGTAGACGAAGAGCGCGACGAGGCCCGCGGAGTTCATGATGAAGTCGAAGATGCCCGACTCAGGGGCTGCGAAGTTCACGATGACCGCCGCGTAGCCACCGAGGGTCGAGGCGATGACCGCGGCGATCGGCACGCCATTGCGCGAGCGCTTCGCGACAAGCGCCGGCGCATAGCCCTGCTCGGCGAGCGCGGCGAACATGCGCGCGGCCGAGTACAGCCCCGAGTTCAGCACCGAGCACACGGCGGTGAGCGTGACGGCGCTCATGATTGCGCCTGCCGCTGGAATACCGTAGAGCGTGAAGACGTGCACGAAGGGGCCCTCGACCTGCGGGTCTGGGAGCTCATTCCACGGCACGATGACGACGATGAGGAAGACGGCGCCGACGAAGAACAGCAGAATGCGCCAGACCACAGTGGTCGTCGCCTGGCGCACGCCCTTCGCGGGGTTTTCTGACTCGGCGGCAGCCATGACGGCGATCTCAGTGCCGAAGTAGGAGAAGATGACGATCGCGACGCCCGCAATGACCGGCCAGACACCGTTCGGGGCAAAACCGCCGTGCTCCCACAGGTTCGGGAGCGAGAACGACCCGCCAGGCCAGAAGCCGAGCGCGAACAGCACACCGACACCGAGAAACACGACGATCGCGACGACCTTGATGCTCGCGAGCCAGAACTCGACCTCGCCGAACGAGCGCACCGAGACCACATTCGTGATCGTGAAGATGAGCATCATCGCGATCGAGAACACCCACTCGGGCACGCCCGGCATCCAGCCGTGCAGAATCGCACCGCTCACGACGGCCTCGAAGGCGATCACCCCGACCCAGAAATACCAGTACAGCCAGCCAACGAAATAGGCGGCCCAATCGCCGAGGCCGACGCGCGCGTATTCCATGAACGAGCCCGTCGTCGGGCGGGCTGCGGCCATTTCGCCGAGCATTCGCATCGCGAGGAACACGAGCACGCCGCCGATGAGGTAGCTCACGAGCGCCGCGGGGCCGACGCTGCGAATCACGTTGCCCGAACCGACGAAGAGGCTCGCGCCGATAATGCCGCCAAGGGTGATCATCGTGATGTGGCGGGAGGCCAGTTTCTTCGATTTGCCTGCGCCCTTCGGCGGAATCACCTGCGCAACCGAGGTCGCTGGTGAAACCGGTCGATCGTAATTCGCTTTCATACCTGCCCTATCGTCGCGTCACTGCGGATTCACACAGGCTACGCAGCGACCTCGGCACACCCATCCGCACTTTTGCACAGTCACTCGCAAGTTTTCGTGGCAAAGGTGTCCGTGCAGCGCTTTCCCTTGTTTCAGCGGGTCGAAACTGCCGAGACCGGTGTTCTGTCGGCTGATCCGCACCGATTCCGAATACCGAAATATTGCGTTCACCACACTGCCCAGCTGCTCTCAAGCTCCGTAGCCTACAAAGGAACCGACCCCGCATCATCCCGATGGCCCCACAGGCCCGACACGAAGGGTTCCCTCATGCGGTCAACGAAGACCCGCACGGTCGTTCTCACCGGAGGCAGCGACGGTATCGGCGCCGCCGCGGCGCACCAGCTTGCGGGCCCCAACACGCGTTTGATTCTTGTTGGCCGCTCGCCCGAGAAGACCCGCGAAGTGGCGACTGCGACCCGATCAGAGTTTCACGTCACCGATTTCACCCGGCTCGATGAGGTGCGAGAGCTCGCCGAGCGCCTGAACTCGCAGTGCGATCGCATCGACGTGCTCGCAAACAATGCCGGCGGAATGTTCTCGGGGCCGATAGCGACGGGCGATGGCTTCGAGCGCACCTTTCAGGTGAACCATCTGGCGCCCTACCTCCTCACCAATCTGCTTCGCAAGAGACTCATCGCGTCGAGCGCGTCTGTGGTTCTCACCGCGAGTGTTGGCGCCAGACTCTTCGGCAACATCGACCTCGATGACCTCAACGGTTGGGAGAGTTTCTCGGCCAACAGGGCCTACGGCAACGGCAAGCTCGCGAACATCCTGTTTGCGAAGTCGTTGCATGCACACCTGCACGCGGCTGGGCTGAGCTCTGTCGCGTTTCACCCTGGCCTTATTCGTTCGAATTTTGCGTCTGCGACAGACAGTTACTTTCAGGCCATCTACCACGGCGCACTCAAGTCAGTTCTCTCGTCGCCATCGGCGGGTGGCGCCCGCCTGAGGTTCTTCATCGACGGCGAGCCAGGGCACGGCTGGGCGTCGGGCACCTACTACTCCGCGCCAGGCAGGGTCGGGCGCACCCACCGTCAAGCCGCTGACGCCGGGCTTACCGAGCGCCACTGGCAGCTCAGCGCCGCCATGCTCGGGGTCGACTGGGGGTGAGCATGGCGGCGAGGAGCCGGTTATCGCAGGGTGCGGCGGCGCAGCGCGAGGGCACCGGCCCCGCCGAGCAGCGCGAGCACGGCAGCTCCCGCAGCGAGCAACGCTCCGCGCTCACCGCTGCCAGAGTCTGCCAGCCCGCCGCCGGGCAGGCCGGGCTTCGCACCGTCGTCACCGCCGGGAACGGGTGGGTTCGTTGCGGGGTATGCAATGGTGACGGTCGCTGCGCTGCGCTCAGCAAGCTCCGAGAACTTACTCGGCTCGCTCAGCGCAACGACGAGTGTGCGCTCGCGCTCGCCTGACTGCGTCTGTAGCGTGCGCACCGTCACCGACTGTGGCTCCGCATCGCGAGGGCCCCACGTGAGTACCTCGTCGATAGCCTCATAGTGGGTGCCGACAGCAGCCGAGCCGTCTGCGGTTCGCACGCGCACGCTCGCCTCACCCGTCCACGGGTTCAACAGGGCGTCTGCTCGCGTGACGGTGATCGTCACCGAGTCGCCCGCGTCGGCGCGCGCGTCTTCGCCAAGCTCGAACACTGTTGCCTCGGGCTCCGGGTACACGATCGCAAGGCCGGTGACCTGGTTCGGGCCTGGCTTCGCGTATGCAGCGGGCGTAGCCTCCGTGAGGCGAAGCGCGAGCAGGCGCTTCGGGTCGCCTGCCGCGCCCGGCCGCACGCGCACCTTCACGGTCATCGGGGTGTTCTCCTCGGGGCCCCACGTGAGGGTTTCGGTGCGAGAGTAGTCGTCGCCGGGAGTTGCGGCCGGGTCGTAGATCTTCACCGAGACGCCCGCCTCGCCGGTCCACGGGTCGACGATGCTGTTTGTGCGCTGCACGGTAAACTCCACTTCTTGCTCGCCGTCGCCGGGCTGATCGCCCGGCTGCGCCACCGCACCGGTGACGATCTGGGGCTCGCTGATCGAGAAGGTGGTGATGCCAGGGGTCGGGTACACAATCGTGAGGTCTGCTGAGAAGCCGCCCCCGAGCTCGGCGACCTCCATGGGCTGAGGGTTCGTGAGCCGCAGCGAGAGCTCCCGCTCGTCGTCGCCAGCCTTACCTGGGTGCGTCTGCACCGTGACGGTTTGGGGGTTTGTCTCCCCAGCTGCCCACACGAGCGTGCGTGTCAGCGCCGTGTAGTCTTTACCAGCCTTCGCCGTGCCGTCGACGGTCTCGACGGTGACGCTCGCCTCTCCGGTGAACGGATTCAGTGAAGCGTTGGCGCGGGTCACAACGAACTCGGCCGGCGCCCCGGCAGCAACAGCGGCGTCTGCGCCGAGCTCGAACACCGTGTTCCCCGGCTTGGGCACGGTGAGGTCAAATCGCTGCGTGAGCTGGTTGCCGAGCGCGTCTGCAACCACAATGTCAAAGCTCCAGTCGCCGAACGCGTTTGGCGTGCCGACAAGGTTCGACCCCGAGACCTTGAGCCACCCAGGAACGCCCGTTTTCGACTCCGGGACGGGTTCGAGCCTGATCTCGGCGACGGGGAAGCCCTCCGTGTACGTCACCTCATGTGACCATTCCTCGCCAAACGGGATCGTCGCGCTGTCCTCGCTCGTGATCTGGCTCCAGACGATCGGCATCATTACGGTGCCGGTAAAGCGGTCGTTCTGGGTGCCTTCCTCGGCAAAGGTGTACTCGAGATCGGGCCAGGCTTTAAACACCTTGATGTTCATCATCGGTAGTTTCGGAGCCGGCTCCGGCGCAAGGTTGCCCCCGGGTTGTGGGAAGCTGCCGTCACGGTTTGCAAGCTGCCCGGTGGCATCGTGTCGGTACGTTTCCGCACCCTTCGGAACATACTTCGGATCCCCCGGAATGCGCTGCGCGGTGATGGCGAACGACCCTGTGGATGCACTCGCGGGCGCGGCCTGGAGCCCAACGCGCGACGAGATCTCATTTCCCATCGCCTGCAAGTTCGTCAGGCCGGTCAGCTCAAACAGCGGGTCAAGCTTTGTCGCGCCAATCGCGTTCATGTGGAGGCGGGTGAGCTCGGGCTTGCCGCGAATCGCGTCGATATCGTCGCCGATATTCCCGTTGTAGTTCACCTCGAGCGTGCGCAGGTCGGCCATGTCTTCAATGCCGTCGAGGCTCTCCAGCTTCGCGTAGTCGAAGCTGAGGTTGCGCATCTTCGTGAGCTTTTGGAGCGGCAACAGCGAATCGACCTCGGTGTAGCTTGCGGAGAGGTTCGTAAGCTCGGTGAGGTTCGAGAGCGGCTCGAGCGTCGCGACCGCGGTCTTGTAGACGCTCACCGAGGTGAGCGTGGTGAGCTCGGTGAGCGGCCCGAGGTCTCTCAGCTGCGGGTTCTGCGAAGCCGTGAAGTCCCTGAGCTTCGCCGAACTCGCGAGCGGCGACAGGTCGCTCAACTGCTCGTTGCGCGAGACGTCGAGCTTGCTGAGCTTCGGCATCTCGGCGAGCGGGGCCAGGTCGGTGAGCGCCGGGTTGCCGGTCAGGCTGAGCGTGGAAAGCCCGGCCACGCCGGCGAGCGCTGGAAACGACGCATTGCTGACGTTTGCGTCGGTGAGCGTGATGCTGTTGAGCTTCGGCATGGCAGCCGCGGCCGAAAGCGACGCGGTGGCGGAGAAGTCGTGGTTGCCGCCGGCGAAGAAGATGTTGGTGATCTTCTGAGCGTGCTCCAGCCCGTCGAGCGACGTTACCGCAAATTTCTGGTTGCACGAGAGCCCATAGAGCTTGTTGAGATCGTCATGCGTAATGGGCGCATCAGCAGCCCGGCCTCCGATCTGATTGTTCACGCACGCTGCGAGCTCGGTGTCTGCGAAGACGACGAGGTCGCTTCCGGCCGGCTCAGCGACTGCTGGCGAGGCGCCGACAGCGCCGAGCCCACCGAGCATTGCGATTGTCGCAATACCGGCGAGCACACGGCGCGCTCGCCCACCCGATCGAAAACCCTCTTTGCGGCTGTACTGAACGCGCGACATCGCTCCCCTTTGCTCGTTCCCCAACTTCGGCTATCGGCGTGCAAGCGACCGCAGTGCGTCGCCGAGGCATCGAAAAACCGCGGCCGAAGCAGTCGCCAGACCCCATCACCATATCCAGGAAACAGGCGGCGGTCTATCAATTCCTATGCGAAATGTTTTAATAAACAGTGATTTCGCTACGGTCGCGAGGGTTCGCCTCGGCCGCCTTCACCGCCGGGCTCCGCCTCCCGGTTCTCGCTCCCCTCACGGTCTGCCAGGCCAAGCTCGTAGCCGAGAATCACGGCGTGCACGCGGTCGCGCAGCTGCAGCTTCGCGAAGATCTGGTTCACATGCGACTTCACGGTCGAGGGTGCAAGAAACAACGCCTCCGCGATCTCGGCGTTCGTCTGCCCGGCGACGATGCCCGCGAAGACGTCGCGCTCGCGCGGGCTGAGCGCACCGAGGGGGTCACTCGACGGGTCGGCCGCGCGATCAGCCTGTCGCGGATCCGCCACACCGCGCTGCCCCTCCCGGCTCAGCGTCTGCCCCTGCCTTTGCCCCTGCCTCTGTTCCTGCTTCTGCCCAACGAAATGCTCAATCAGCTGTGCGGTGAGCCGGGGCGCGGCGACCGCGGCCCCGTCGGCGACCGTGTGCACCGCGTCGACGAGGGCCGCGGGTTTCGTGCTCTTCAGCAGAAACGCGCTCGCCCCCGCCCGCAGGCTCCCGAACGCGTACTCGTCGAGGTCGAAGGTGGTGAGCACAATGATGCGCGTTCCCGGGTGGCGCTCGGTGAGAATGCGGGTGGCCTCGAGCCCATCCATCACCGGCATGCGCACGTCCATGAGCACGACGTCGGGGAGCTCGCGGGCGACCACTTCGAGCGCCTCGAAGCCGGTGCCGGCCTCGCCGACGACCTCGATACCGTCGTCGGAGTCGAGGATAAGCGCGTTGCCCGCGCGGGCGAGCGGCTGATCGTCGACGACGACCACGCGAACGGGTACGGTCATGGGTGCCTTTCGTTGAGCGGCAGGAGCGCTCGGGTCTGCCAGCCGGAGCCCGGGGACGCCTCACTGACGGGCAGCGGCCCTGCCGCGAGCTCGCCGCCGAACGCGTGCGCTCGCTCCCGCATCGCTCGCAGGCCGACGCCCGCGCCGCGCCGATCCCCCGCGTCACCGCGCCCATTATCGGTGACGCTCACCGCAAGCGCGTCGCCCTCGCGCGCGATGCGCACCTCGACGTGCGTCGCCCCTCGCGCGTGCCGAAGCGCGTTCGTGAGCGACTCCTGCACGATGCGGTACACCGTTGTCGCGAGCCCCGGGTCTGCGGGCAGCTCGCCGGCAATCGTCAGCCAGGCGGGGAGCCCCGCGTGACGACTTCGTTCGATGAGTTCGCCGAGGTCGGGGAGGTTGTGACCGGCGCGTTCGAGGTCGCGGTCAAGGGCGTCGTCGCCGTGTCGCAGCACGCGCAGGATCCGCTGCATTTCACCGAGCGCGTCTGCCCCGACGTCGCCGAGCTGGCCGAGTGCCTCACGCGCCCGCTCGGGGTACTTCTCCCAGCCCGCTGCCGCCCCGCCCGCGAGCGCGACCATCACGGTCACCGAGTGCGCGACGACGTCGTGCATCTCGGCGGTGATGCGCGCCCGCTCGGCCGCTGCGGCGCGCTCCTCGCGCAGCGCGACGAGCTGCGCGAGCGCCTCCCGCCGCTCGCGCGCCTGGCGCACGGCGACGCCGGCGGCCAGCGCGATGAGCTCGCTCGGCTGCAGCAACACGACGGGCGGGCCGGTGCGAATGCCGAGCAGCGCCGTCATTCCCGCCACCGCAACAATAATCCCCGCTGCGGCAAGCGCGCCGAGCACCGCGGTGCGCAGCCGCACGCGCGAGGCGAGCGCGAACATTCCGAACGCGAGCTCGAGCACCGGCCCGCCGGTAGCGTGGGCGTAGACCGGGTTCAGCGCGCCAACGCCAGCGATGACGAGGAGCACGGCGAGCGGGTGCTGGCGCCGCCACCACAGCGCAACCGCAACACCAACGATGCACGCCCACCCGAGCCAGGCTGGTTCGGGCCCGGCGAGCAGGAGCGCCGCGCTCGCTGGAAGCGCGCAGGCGAGCATCACGGCGATGTCGGCGATGCGCGGCCGGGCGGCGAACCAGCGCACGATGCGCGGGCGATCCGGGAGCGCGAGGTCGGCAGGTGCGCGGTCGCCGGTCGCGCCGGTGCGGATCCGATCCTTGCGGATTTGTTCCTCGCGGATCGTGCCGTCGCGCGGCGAAGCAGCGGTTGCGCTCATCGGCTTCTCCCCTCTCCCGCGCCGCCCGCCCATCGCACGGGTGCCCGGTTCCTAACGCTAGCCGCGCTTGGCCGTGTCGGCTACCACCCCAGGGTGGACACCGGGATCCGTTTCTTGGGCCCGCGGGCGGCTTCGGGCCCCACCCAGGCTTCGTAGCGTGGGGTGCGCCTCTGGCTCGGGGTCAGGCTCCGCCCAGGTCGCCTGTCGCAAGTGCTTCGATCAAGTCTTGGGCGAGGAATGCTGTTGCGGCTGCGACGGTCTCGGGTTCGCCAACGCCTGCTTCGGCGCGGCCCGCCATCATCGAGCCGGTCGCGTCTGGGCCAGCCGCAAAGTGGTCTCTCAGGTACCTCATGGCGATCTCGGTGACTTCTTGGCTGAGGTTGTCGGAAAGCAGTCTCGTCACCCCCTGCGCGAGACTCTCGGTTGGAATTGCGCGGAGTATCCGATAGAGGTCGTGGGCGTCTTTGTCTTGCAACCGGTGGGGCGTGTCGATGCGCTCGCCGATCTTGTGGAGCTTTGCGACGAGCAGCGCAGCGCTCCCCGCAACCTTGGCGCTAGCCGTTCGTGAATCTTGCGGGTCAAGCGAGGCGATAACGATCTCGTTGTTGTCGACAAGCGCTGCCTCAAGCCCCAGCGCCCGGCGGGCGACTCGGTTGTCGTGCGGCGGAATCTCCGCGGAGCGCATACCCTTGCCAGCGAGTTGCTCCGGAACCATCAGATCGATGGGAACTCCGTCGGGTCGTAGCCACGCCCCAGGGTTGCCTGTCGGGAGAAACCCAGCTTCTTTCATGGCTTCCTCGAGGCGCGGGTCGGCGCGAAGCTGGCCGGGGTCGATCGTGACATCGCTGTCTTTCGTCGTCTCTGCGAGCGCAACGTCGAGCGATCCCGTGCGCAGATAGACGGCCTGAGCTCCCACCACGACGATCGCGTCGCGTTGTTCCCACAGCGCCTCGAGTACGTCCAAGAGGGCGGATCGTGCACGGACAAGAATGTCTTCAGACCTTGCGCCAGGCATCTTCGTTTCCCTTCATCCACTCCAACAATTCTTCTGCCTCGCTGGGGGCGCGACCGGGCCCGGTCATGAGGTCTGCCGCTGCCTGGGCCGGGGTCACTATGCGAAGCCCGTCGGCGCGCTCGAACGCCCCACGCATGAGCGCGGGGAAGGCGGGCGCAGCCAGCAGCACGTTGGCGCCGGTATCCGCAGCCCGCACCCCCATCAGCTCAGCGACCACTGCCGGGTCCTTCGCGAAGATCATCGCTGAGCGAACCGGTGCATACTCCGCCCAGGTTGACGCAGCGATTGTTCCGGTGGCCGCATATCCGTCACCGGCGTTGACTCGCAGCTGCTCGAGGGCGTGCTCGACACCGCGAGGCGCGATCCACCTGGTGACTGTATTCGTGTGCAGAAACTCGTAGTCGCGGCTCCAACGGCGAAGCAGCTTGGTCCAGTCGGTGACGTGAATGAGTCCGCCATCATCGCGTGAAATGAGCCCCTCGCTGTCGAGGAAGTCGACCACCCGGTACACGGAGCCGGTTGCTGCCTCGGAGGCGGCAATCAACGCCCGCATTTTCCAAGGGCCCGGGGCGTCGACGAGTGCCCGCACGACTTGGGCAGCTGGTGCGCCCTTCAGCGTGCCCCTGGGGCGCCCGGGCCCGCGCCAAGGGTCATGGTCTAGCCCCCGGTCGGCAATGTAGAGTGCCGGCTCGTCGGCGTGGACATAGATGTTGCCCGTCGCGTCAACGTATGACAACCCGGCTTCCTTGAGGCGGGCGCGAACAGACTCCGAGAGGTAGCGAGCAGCGAGTATGGGGATGCCCCACCGATCTGACGGTAGCGCACCGTGGAGGCGCTCGGCGAGCCGGGGCACGTCGCGCGGCTCGATCAGCCGTTTCGTTTCGACGGCCACCAGGCTGTACAGACCCTTCGCTGTCTGGAGCGTGTACCACGCGTCCACGCTCCGGTCCGTGGCCGAGCGCTCCGTCTCGCGCGTGAACGTCCAGCCTCCGGGGAGCCTATCCCGCAACGCTGACTCAACGACAGCGAGAAGTTCTTCCCCTCTCCCCTCAAATTCGGGCCGCACACGATTGCTCATGTTCAGATAATAAATCATTTCCGTCGCCTGCGGAAGAGTGGAATTAGCTGAACTCTTGGAGTCGTCGTCGGGGATTGGGCACGACCCTTGCCGCAGCACGGAACGCAGCGCCCGCGCTTCGCCGTGTCGGCTACCACCCCAGGGTGGACACCGGGATCCGTTTCTTGGGCCCGCGGGCGGCTTCGGGCCCCACTCAGGCTTCGTAGCGTGGGAGGCGATCGCACTGCGAGAGGAACCCACACGATGCAACATACGCCCCGAAGCCCGCACCCCACCCACAGCGCCGACCCGTACCCGTGGCTGTTGCGCGCGGAATCGCTGACGAAGACGTTCGGGCAGACGCTCGCGCTCAGCGACGCAAGCGTGACAGTACGACCGGGGGAAGCGGTCGCCATTATGGGAGCCTCGGGCTCGGGCAAGTCGACGCTGCTGCACGCGCTCGCCGGGGTGCTGCCGCCAGACCGCGGCACGGTCTTGCTCCGCAGGCCCGACGGCGACGGATTCGACGACCTCGCCGCGCTCACCGACGCCGAGCGGTCGGGGCTCCGGCTCCGCAGATTCGGGTTCGTGTTTCAGCAGGGGCTCCTCATCCCAGAGCTCACCGCCGGGGAGAATGTGGCGCTGCCACTCCTGCTCGCAGGCATTTCCCGCCACGAGGCGAACGCCCGCGCCGCCACCGAACTCCACCGACTCGGGCTCGCGGGGCTCGACCCCCGCCGCATCGGGCAGCTCTCGGGCGGGCAGGCGCAGCGCGTCGCGATCGCCCGAGCGCTCGCGGTGCGGCCGAGTGTCATCTTCGCCGACGAGCCGACTGGCGCGCTCGACTCTGGCACCGCGAGCGAGGTGCTCGACGCGCTCGTCGCGGCATCGACCGGCCCCGAGCGGGCGCTCGTCGTCGTCACGCACGACGAACAGGTCGCGGCCCGCTGCGGCCGGGTCGTTCGGTTGCGCGATGGCCGAGTCGAGGAGGCGCAATGAATGGGTTCGCGATTGTCATGCTCGCCCGCCCGCGGGGCAAAGCGGCAACGGTGCACACGCTGCAGGTGGCTGCGGCTGGGGCGACGACGCTCCTGAGCTTCGCCGTCGCGATGCTCGCCTTCGCGTTCTGGCGGGTGTCGTCACCCGAGCCCGGGTACCCGATCCTCGCAATCGGGCTCGCAGGTCTCCTTCTCGTCCCACTCATCACGCTCGGCACCGCGACCGCCAGGCTCGCGGCCCGCAGCCGCGACGATCGCCTCGCAACGCTCCGGCTCCTGGGGGTGACGGCGGCGCGCGTGCGCGCCCTCGCCGTCACCGAGATCACCCTCATGGCGGCGATCGGCGTGCTCGCCGGCACGCTCCTCGCCGCACTGCTGCCGCTCGCGCTCGGCCCGCTCACCGTCTACGGGGAGCCGCTGAGCGCGACGGGGCTGCGACTCGACCGGTGGCTGCCGTGGTGGATCGCCGGTGCGATCCCACCCGCACTCGTCGCGATCGCGGCGCTCAGCGCGCTGTTCGGGCTGCGCCGGGTCGTGCTTTCGCCACTCGGCGTACGCACCAGGCAGGAGGCGCCGAGGCTGAGCTGGCTCCGCGTGCTTGTCGCCGCGCTCGCCGTCGGCGGGGCGCTGCTCGTCGTGCAGTTCGCGTCGCCCGGCTGGGGCGTCGTGGTCACCGTTGCGGCGCTCACGGTCGCCGTGCTGGCAATCCAGGGCGTGCTCGGCCTGGTCGGCCCGTTCGCCATCGCGCTGCGCGCCAAGCGCACCGCGTCGCGCACCGCAGACGCGGCGACGCTCGTCGCCGCCCGCGGCATCGAAGACGACCCGCGAACGGCCTGGCGCAGCGTCTCCGCGCTCGCCCTCGCAACCTTTGTGCTCATCCCCGCGGGCTCCCTCCTCGGCTACCTCGACACGATCAGCCGCAGCCAGAGCCGCGAGATCATGACCCCAGACCAGCTGCTCCTGTTCGCCGACGCGCGAACGATGCTCGTCGCGCTCGTCGCCGTCTCGTTCGCCGTGGTCGCCTGCCAGACGGCGCTCACGCAAACCGCTACCGTGCTCGAGCGGCGCGAACTCTCCATCGCGCTCGACCGGATGGGAATGCCGCGCTCGACCATTGACAGTACACGCGCCCGGCGGGCGCTCTCCCCCACCGCCTTCGCTGTCGTCGGGGCCGCGCTCGCCGCGGTAATCATCGCCGCGCCGCTCGTCTTCATCGCCGCGGCGGTCGCCCCGCTCTTCCTGCTCGCGGCGGCGCTGGTGCTCGGCCTCGGGCTGCTGCTCGTGCGCGCCGGCGTCGCGGTTACGCGGCCGGTACTGTGGGCCGTGCTCGATGCGCCGGCGCGGGGCGAGTGAGGCTGCGTGAGTGCAGCAAAATCTGGAGAATCAGTTGCACTAATGCAAGCTCACCTCGATGCAGACTGGGTCACCATTTGCTGCCTGGAGCCCCACGATACGGAGTTGCCCGGAGCGATTCACGCGCATGAGTCATTCGTGGACAACCGCGCAGGGCCTCGGCCGCATCGCAAGTTGTGGGCAACGGTGCCGGGGCTATTCGCGCGCCCGGCGGCGCCCGCAATGCGACAGCTCGCCCACCTCAGGGGCTACTCGTTCACCGATAGGGTGATAGCTATGCATTTCCTATCCAAATTCTCGGTCACCCTCGCTGCCGTCTCGGCCACACTGCTCCTCTCAGCTTGCGGAGCAGCGGCGCCCTCAGCTTCAGAAGCACCGGCTGGCACGGCGTGGCCGGCAGAGAACCGCGAGGCGTTCACGAATGAGTGCCTGCGCACGTCAGACGGCGCCGAAGCCTACTGCGAGTGCTCGCTTGAGGGCCTCGAAGCGAAGTACTCGTTTGCCGAGTTCACGGACCTCGAACAGCGTCTCGTCGAGGATCTGTCGGTAATGGGCGAACTGCAGGAGACACTCGAAAGCTGCGCCCACCTGTTCTAGGCAGTCGCACAGGGCAGCCCGGCAGCCCGACCACCCCGGCAGCCCGGCCACCCGACCACCCCAGCGACCAAACGGAGCTACGCGAGCACCGCTTCGTAGAGCGGCCGAAGCACGTCGGGCGCCTTCGCGATGAGCTTCGCGCCGACGACACCCGCGGAATCGCGCTGCTCCGCGGCGTCGCCCCAGATCACGTACAGGGCGTGGCGCCAGGCGTAGTCGTCGACCGGTTCGCCCGAAAGATTCGCAGAGAGCGCCGCGACCCCCGACGTGGGCTGCGTGCCGCGATGAGCGAGCAGCGCCGTGAGGCTTGCCTCGTTCGCGATCAGCGCCGGGTAGGTCTTGTGGTGGCGCATCTGCTGGCTGTTCGCTGCGCAGGCGAGCAGGTACGCGATGCCAGTCTCATCGAAGCCGTGCTCGGCGAGGTACCAGTCGACGAAGTGCTGCTGCAGCGACTGGTGTTCGCCGTCGACCTCGCGGAGATAGTCGAGGGCCAGCTGAACGTACGCCGATCCGCCACCCGTCGCGTCAGCGATCGCGAGGGCGAACACCGCGAAGCTCCCCGGCATCGCGCAGTGCTCGTCGTCGAGGTTCGTGTACCACTCGTACTCGCCCATCGCGGCGCGCGCGTAGCGCTCGATCGCAGGCCACAGCGCCGGGTAGACCACCGCGTAGGCGAACAGCTGATTGGCGCCCTTCTTCGGGAGCTTCTTCACCGGCAGGTACTGCTTCGTTGGCCCCCGAAACTCGATCGCGTACGAGCGCGGGAAGTCGGTCGTTTCGAGCAGTCGCACGAGGGTGTCGAGCACCGCCCGGTAGCTCGCTTCGTTCTCGGTTTTCACGGCGATGCGAATCGTTGCGAGCGCATCGTTCGCCTTGATCGTGACGCCAGCAGCGTCGCCGTCGCCGCGGAACGAGGCAAGCTCCTTCGGCAGCTCCCCCGTGCCGTGCTTCGTGAGCTGCGCAGGGAGATCGCTGCCAAGCCGCGTCACCCAATCGAAGATGCGGTTCGCGCTCACCGAGGCGTAGCTCGGCCCGTGCTTCAGCTCGCCGATCGCGACATAGCAGGAGAATTGGAAGAATGCTTCTGGCAGGTGGTTGCCACCGGCACCGTCGCGCAGCTGCCAGTCGGGGCTCCACTCCTCGCCGAGGTTCTCGAAGTACGGTTCGCACAGGCGTGTCTCTGCCCACAGCCGCAGCGTGTACGAGATGTCGTGCCAACCGAGCAGCACGCGCATGCGCTCGGTGAAAGCGCGCGTCTGTTCGAAGTCGAACTCGTCAGCCGGCACGAGCCCGAGCACGTACTCGAGTACCGCAGACCCGAGGATGCCCTGCCCGTCGATCTCGAAGCCGTGCCCGCGGCTGAGCTTCACCTTCTGCGCTGTGTCGTCGCTCACCGCCTTGACCGCGCGGTCGAACACCGCACGCGCGCTCGGGTCCCGCAGGGCATCGTCGAACACCAGGTAGTCCAGTCCGGTCATCGCTTCCGCCCTCTCTGAGTGCCGTCTGTTGGAGTTTACTGGGGTGGGTGGCGGCGAGCTCGAGCGGCAAAGCCGTCGAGCGCCGCGAGCACACCGTGAGCGACCCAAATGCGGTTGCGCCGCCACTCGTTGGTCTGCCGCAGTTGACCATGCGCCACGAACCGATCGATCGCCGATTGGGCCGCGGGGATCGAGACGCGCAGCTCATCTGCAACTAGCTGAGCGGTCACGGCTGGCTGCCGCAACAACAGTTCTCCGAGTCGAGCAGCTGCCGAGCCCCGCCTCGAGGGAATCTCTGTCGCCCAAGATTCGCTGAGTTCTCGCAGTTCAGCGACGAGTGCGGAGCCGTTGTCCACCGCCCAGATCGCAGCTTCAGCCACCGCTGCGACGATCGGCGCGGGGTTGCCCGCGCGGTATTCGGTCAGTGCGGCGAAGTAGTATTCGTTGTTTCGCAGCAGGCCCGCCGACACGGGGACGGTCACGTTTCTCGTCAGGCCCGAGGCGCGCAGCATCGAGTGAATGAGTGCCCGCCCGGTGCGCCCATTGCCGTCTGGAAACGGGTGGATCGTCTCGAATTGCGCGTGCGCAAGCGCCGCGTGCACGAGAACGGGAATGTCGGTACGCTCCGCAAACTCGACGCAGTCTGCCATCAGCGCAGGCACTCGGTCTTGGTGCGGCGGCACAAAGAGGGCGCCGTGCGGAGAGAGGCTTCCTCCCCCAATCCACACTTGCTGGTCGCGAAACGCCCCCGTGAGCTCCGGTCTACTCTCTCCGAGCAGCGACGCTTGCATCGCGATGATCGCTGCTTCACTGATGCCGCTCGCGAGTTCAAGCGCGGCGCGCATCGCACGCACATTTGCGACAACGAGCCTGGCGTTGCCTGAAGTTGAAGCCCCAAGTTCAGCCAGTGCGACCTGTTTGGCGCTCGCCGTGAGCTGCTCAATTTCCGAGCTAGAAGCAGATTCGGTTCGCAGCAAGATCGCCGCGAACGGTGCAGCGATGGGACCGGCTTCAGCGTCGAAGCGTGCGAGAGCCGCACTCGCGTCGTCTGCCAACGCGACTGTCTCACTCGACAGCGAGAGTGACGCTTCTCGTATTTCGGGTGGAACCGCCGCTCGGTACTCGCCGTGAGCGCGCAACAGCGCCCGCCGCGATGCGACTTCGCTCCCGCTGCGCTGCCAGGGGCGCGCCTCGAGTTGCACGGCCGGCCACCCGGAGCTTTCTACAGTTTCCTTTGGCATGAATTGATCATATTAAAGCTTGCCAAGATAACCTTTAATAAGACCCCATCGCCCGATGGGTTACCCGCCCACCAAACTGAACACTTAGCGAAACGTCGCCCGCCCCGGGTAGCGCCAGCGCTACCCCGAATGTCGCGGCCAGGTCATCGCGGGGGCGAAGAAATCGCGGGTGAATTGAGGGGTGACTTCCCCCACCATCTCCGTCGTCATTCCCGTACACAACGAGGCACCGATTCTCGCTCGGTGCCTGCGGGCGCTGCACGAGCAGACCGACCGCCCAGACGAGATCGTTGTCGTCGACAACGCCTGCAGCGACGACAGCGCCCGCATCGCCCGCGAGTTTCCGCTCGTTCGCGTTGTCAGCGAGGAGCGCGCGGGCGTCACCTACGCCCGCACCGCCGGCTTCGACGCGGCCAAGAGCGACGTGATCGCTCGCATCGACGCCGACACCCTAGTGCCAAGCGATTGGGTCGCGCGCATCCGCACGGCCTTTCGCGAGCCGACGCTCGATGCGCTCGGCGGGGGCGCGGCGATCGCGGAGCTTTCCCCGGGGGCCGCGCTCTGGTTCTCGTGGTGGTATCGCGGTTTCAGGTGGTGGCACGAGCGCAGCATCGGCATCACACCGATGCTCTACGGCTTCAACAGCGCGCTGCGCCGCGACGCGTGGCTGACCGCGCGCGAACTCATCGAGCTCGGCGACGAGCACGTGAGCGAAGACGTCGACGTGACCATCGCGCTGCTGCGCACGGGGCACACCCTGCGCTACGACCGGCGGCTCATCGTGCAGGCGAGGTTGTTTCGCTCGGTGGATCGCGAGAAGTTGGGGCGCTACTACGAGACCGACAGTCTGACGCTAACCCGGCACGGCGTCGGCAACCGCAAGCGGTGGGTGCAGCGGGAGCTCACCGAGTGACGGGGGCCTGGCACCGGTCGCCGCGGTTCTGGGTCAGCGCCATCACCCTGCTCATCGTCGCGGCCATCGTGTGGGCGGCCTGGCCGACGGTGTTGGAGGCGTTTGGGAGCCTTCACCTTGTGAACCCGTGGACGCTCTCCCTCCTCGTTCCCGTGCAGCTCGCGAGCTTCGCGGCCACCGGCGAGGCGTTGTTCTCGTACCTGCGCGCCCGCGGGGAGCTACGCGGCGTGCGGCCGCTCACCGCGATCCGCATGTCGCTCGAATTCAATTTCGCGAACCACATGCTGCCGTCTGGCGGCGCCGCGGGCATCACCTACACGAGCTGGAAACTCGCGGGGCTCGGGGTCGCGCCCGCGAAGGGCACGCTCGCGCAGCTTGCGCGCTTCGGCGTCACGTTCGTGTCGTTCAGCCTCTTGCTCCTCGCCGCGGCGATTTGGCTGATCGCGAGCGGGCGGGGTACGGCCCCGGTAATGTGGGCGGCCGCGGGCGTCGGCGCGTTGGCGGTGCTCGCGGTCGCTGGCGGCGTGCTGCTGCTCGGGCGACGCCGCGCGCTTCACCGGTTCGCGGGCGTGCTCACCCGGCTCGCGAACGGCGCCGGGCGCGTCCTCGGGCGACCCGCCATCGCCGCTTCACAGCCCCTCGTGCGCTTCTTCGACGGCCTACACCTCGAGCTCAGGGCGCTGCTCGCTGAGCCCCGCACCCTGCTCCCGCCGTTTGCGTGGTCGTTTCTGCTGCACTTCTGCGACGCGGGCCTGTTCTGGGTCGCGCTCGCATCGATCGGCGTGCTCGCCGACCCCGCGCTCGTGTTCGTCGCATACGGGCTCGCGACGGTGACGAGCATGGTGATCACGACCCCGAACGGGGTCGGCGCCTACGAGGTCGTGATGATCGGGCTCCTTGTCGCCGGCGGTCTGCCGACCACCCTCACGGTCGCGGCGATCACGCTCGCCCGCGTCATCCTCTTGCTCGGCACGATCGTGTTCGGGTGGGCGTTCTACCAGCACAGCGTTGCGAGGTTCGGGCGGGAAAGGACCAGCTAAATCCCAGTCTCCTGCTTTGCCTCGTCTACAAGTGCGCCGAGAACTGGAATTAATGACACCAATCTGGTCGTGGCAGCCTGCCATACGATCTCGTAGTCGATCTCGCCGTACTCATGCGCAATGACGTTCCGCATTCCGATGATCTTGTCCAGGTCAGGTACCCGTCTGCTTGTGTCTAGGTCTTCCCGACGGAGCCGGTTCAGCGCCTCACCCAAGACCTCCAATTGACGTTCGACCGCCGACCGCAAGAGGAGATCAGAATTGAATTCGGCAAGTGTCCTATCCCGAACGAATTCTGCAACCAGCTTCGCCGCTTCAGCAGCGTCCCAGAGATGGCTTCCTGCTTCAGGCTGCATAGAGTTCCTGAGCGTTCTCGAGGGCGCTCGCGATGAAGAAGGGATTTCTCAAAGATCGCTCAGTCACCAAGTCAACCTTTCGGCCAACAATACGTTCAAGTTCGAACTTCAGGTCGAAGTAGTCGTCGAAGAGGTTGTCCCTCCCGTCTTTGAACGTCACCAGAAAGTCGATGTCGCTCGTCTCAGGGGCAAACCGGTCAGTAACCGACGACCCGAAAACTCGCAGCCGTGCCACGCCGTACTTTTCACAGGCATGGCGAATCGCTGCGACGTCGAGGGGAGCGGAGAGCCTCATATTGTCAGTGTCGCAGATTGCCCCCGACTTAGCGAGGTGCAGGCAAGAATCATGCACCCAAGCATCCTGGTTATATCTTTCGAGCATAGAAGCCGCTCGGGGTCGGCGCCTACGAGGTCGGAATGATCGGGCTCCTCGTCGCCGGCGGTCTGCCGAGCACGCTCACGGTCGCGGCGATCACGCTCGCCCGCGTCATCCTTTTGCTCGGCACGATCGTGTTCGGGTGGGCGTTATACCAGCACAGCGTTGCGCGAGGCGGGCGGCGAGACCCCTCAGCGGCTGGGAGTGAGCGACCGCGCGCTACAGGTGTTTAAGCAGTTCATCGGCCTGATCCACGCCTGACACATAAGACGCCGTCACCGTACTCGTGCGCATCCCCGCCCAGAACAGCACGTCATCGGTCGGCGCAGACATATCTTTCTCGTTGCCGCCGTGCCCGTAGGCTCCCCAGCTGAAGGGCTCGTTCGCCCAGTCAGTCATGAGGGCCTTCTTGTATCGCAGCCCTGGGTCTCCCGCGCTCTTGCGAACGACATCCAAGACCGCCTCGTACTTCTGCTCGAGCGGCAGCGCATGGAGCTCCCGAGCGGCCTCGCCCGTTTCCCAGCCGACAATGACCTGCCCGCCGTAGTCAGGTTGGGCGATCGACGCGTTCCACAGCGTCGTCGGGGTAAGGTCCATTGACTCGGCGTAGCCCCAGGTCGCGCTGCCGTCGGGCGTGAACACCTGCCCCTCGAACTCGAGCAGGCACTTGAAGATATGGCTGTACTGGAACTCGTCGAATGCCACCCACTTGCGGTCGGGAAGCCCGGCGGTGAAGTCGATGCCCCTGCGCTGCATGACCCCGGCGGGAACGGCCATCACGACGCGGCGTGCCGACATGGTGCCCTGCGACGTAACCAGCTCCACCCCGCTCTTCGAGTGTTGCACTTCTTCAACCACCGTGTCGAGGAATACGGGAATGTCGTCGGCGATGAAGGTCAGCAGCTGGTCGTACCCGCCGATGATCTTGTAGTCGCCGTCGTTGTACTTCGGGTCATCCGGGTCAAGCTTCTCGGGCTCGGGCGCCTCTTCAGGGTGCAAGGAGTAGCGAATGCACGCTGTCAGAACCTCACCGACCGCGGTTGCGTCGGTCGCGTACAGCGGTTCCGCGTCGTCGGTCAGCAGGTACCGGAGGCCACTCGGGATGTTGTCGGGCGCGATACCCAGGCGGGCGAGGTAGGCGTCAGCTTTCTCCCGTGGCAGCACCTCAGGCAGCGGCTGCCCCTCCCCCGCGGGGTCAAACCTCACGAGACCGTCAGGGATACCCGCAGGGAACGCCCACGACGCTGGAGCATCAGGGGCGTGCCACGCGTGGGAGGGCGAGCTGTCGCCAGCGTTGTTCAAACGAATGTAGTTCTTGGAGAACATCCGCATGTCGAACCCGGCCTCCTTGATCCACGGGTAGGTGTCGGCGTAGGGGCCACCGTGCACAAGCTCGCAGCCCCGCTCCACCGGAATCCCCATAGACGTGCGATCGGTGAACATGCGCCCGCCGATCCTGTCCCTGGCCTCAACGATCGCTACCCGAAGGCTCGGGTTCTGGTCGATGAGGCGCCGGGCCGCGCCGATCCCTGCCGACCCGGCGCCTACGACGATGACGTCCCAGTTATTGCCGCGCTCGTCACGACCGGCTTGCCGGGTGATGACGCTGCCCGCGATGATTCCAGCGGCGGCGAGGCCCGTGACCGCGGCGGCCCCGACCAAGAGGCCTCGACGTGAAACGTCAGCCATGAACACTCCTTTGTCGTTCGTTCTCGTGACAGTGTGCGTGCGCGACGGTCGGCCGCGCTGGCCGCCTAGCGCACGAGCGCTTCGGCCGGCTGCGCGCGCCGCACATCTTTGGCGAAGAAGGGGAGGCAGAGGTTCAGCAGCGCGGTGGCCACAACCATGCCAACAAACCCGAGCACGTAGTCTCCGGTGGAGTCCTTCACCAGCCCCATCACGTACGGGTACACGAACCCGCCAACGATGAAGCCGATACCGAGCACGAAGCCGTTCACCGCGCCGGCCATGCGCGCGGGCACGGACTCGGTCGCGAGCGCCAGGGCAAGGGGCATGCCGGTGTAGACGCCCAGGCCAACAAGCGGCAGGCAGATCGCGGCGAACACGTAGTTGCCGGAGGCGATGCTGACGGTGAGTGCGCCCATGAAGAGCGTCATCGCGAGACCGGCGAGCAAGATCAGGTTCTTCCGCTTGCCCAGGCTGTCGGAGATGAGGCCGAAGATGATCGAGGTCGCGATGCCGGCGAGCACATAGCAGGACGCGAAGAAGCCCGCGGCCGTGGTCGACCAGCCGGCGTCCTCGATGAGGATCGTCGGCATCCAGACCGCGACGACCGCGAAGATGCCCCACTCGCCGATGAAGAAGGCCGCGGCAACCAGCACGTTGCGACTGAACAGCCAGCTGACGGCGGATCGGCCGCTGGTGTCAGACTCATGGGCGGCTTCGTCGGCTTGGGCGGGCGGCACGTCTTTGAGGAAGAGTGCGGCGATGACGAGCACGACGATGAGGAAGACGCCACCGATGGTCGAGCCAGTGCGCCAACCGAACGCGACGAGCACGATTGCGAACAGGTAGAGCGCAAACACCGAGCCGATGCCGTCGGTCGTGAACATCACGCCGAGCGCGATGCCGCTCTTGCGCTCGCGCTCGAACCAGTTGATCGCCATCGTGTACGGGCCGACGAACAGCAGGCCGACGCCGAGGCCGCTGATGGCGCGGCCGAGCATGAGCACGCCGTAGTCAGGCGCGACCGCGAAGACGAACTGGCCGACGATCGCAGCGACAAGACCAACGAGGATGATCTTTTTGATTCCGATCTTGTCACCGATCACTCCGGCGAACGGCAGAATGATGCCGCCGACGAGCGCGGTGATTGAGGCGAGCAGACCGGCCTGGCTCGCGCTGAGCGACAGCTCTTCGGAGATCTCGAGCAGGCTCGGGGTCCATCCGATGTAGGGGATGAAACAGGCAATGAGAACCAGGTAGGACAGGCTCAGCATCACCCACTTGGTTGTGGGGTTCGTCTTAGTCATGAAGGCGCACTTTCCATCTCGGCATTGAGAACAAATTCAACAATGAACTTGCATAGAGAGCAGCAACCAACCTCTTGAGTTGCCGTCAGGGCAAAACAATACAACCAAACTTGCTGAATAACAACCCGTGAGCGAAAAAGCTGGCGCTGAGGCCAACAATCTGGCGGCGTTTCCGCGCCACGGGCAAAGCAGACTCGTCAGCAGTGCTCGCCTGGGGGCCGGTGCACTTGCCACCGGGTTATGCCCTGTGGCCCGCGCTGCGCTCGGGGTGGGCCCTGGGCTGCGCTACGCCGGCTACACAGCGTGGCGCGGGGTGACCAGCGAGCCCGTTCTGGCGAAGCGCGCACGCTGCACCTCTCAGGCCACACCGCGACAAGCACCGATGGAGGCCGGAGCACCCCGACGACATGTGAGCGCACCCTACGACGCATCACACTCGCTGGTAAGATTGAATAGGCTCGAGAAGCGAGGTTCTACCGTGCGCACGGCGAAGCAGCTCAGCGATACCCTGCCGAACAGCATGGCTGAGGCTTTGCAAGAGCGCGTCGTCTCAGGCGCAAACGCGAGCGAGAGCGAGGTCGTTCGCGATGGCCTTCGTGCAGACCGTGTTGCCGACCCCTCCCCGATTCGGCCGACGGAGCATCGATGCGAATCGCAGTGATCGGTGCGGGGGTCGGCGGCCTCGTCGCCGCAGCTGGCCTGCAGGCCGACGACCACGAGGTCACTGTGTTTGAACGGAGAGCTTCGCCGAGCCCCGACGGCGCCGGATTGACGCTCTTCAGCAACGCGTTCGAGGCCCTCGACATGCTGGGTCTCGGCGATGCGGTCAGAGCGGTGTCGAGCGACGCGATCGCGACGATGCGCGCCGGCCAACGTCACCCCTCCGGCTCGTGGCTGGTCACCGTGCCGCCGAGCGCGGTCGCGTCGCTGCGCAGCGTGCACCGGGTCGAGCTGCATCGCGCGCTCTCCGGGCAGCTGCGCGACGGGACGATCCGCGCGGGAGCAGCCGCGCGCGTGGCCAGTGGCGGATCCCCGAGCGTCACCGTCGGCACCCGCACCGAGCAGTTCGACCTCGTGGTCGTCGCCGACGGCGCGCGCAGTGCGAACAGGGCCGCGCTCGGGATGGACCCTGGGCTGCGCTACGCCGGCTACACAGCGTGGCGCGGGGTGACCAGCGAGCCCGTGGATATCAACGGCGAGGCAGGCGAAACCTGGGGCCGCGGCCAGCTCTTCGGTATCGTGCCGCTCCCCGACGGCCGGGTGTACTGGTTCGGCACGCTCAACACTGCTCCGGGCACGACCTTCGCAGACGAGCACGAGGCCGTCACGCGACACTTTGCGGGCTGGCACGCCCCGATCCACCACTGCCTGGCCGCTACCCACCCCGCCGCGGTGATTCGCCACGACATCTACGACCTGGCGCGGCCGCTCGACACACTTGCGCGGGGTCGCACCGTACTGCTCGGCGACGCCGCGCACGCGATGACGCCCAACCTCGGCCAGGGCGCTGGGCAGGGAATCGAAGACGCGGCGACGCTCGCGCTGCTGCTGCGCGACACCCGCCCGAGTGAGCTGGGAGCAGCGCTCGCCCGGTATTCGACGCTGCGGCAGAAGCGCACCAGGGCAATCATGCAACGCTCACGCATGGCTGGCCGGGTGGCACAGGCGAGCGGCCCCGTCGCCGCGGCCTTGCGCAACACGGCGCTGCGGCTCACGCCGGGGAGGGTGCTCGGCGCGGTGAGCCAGCGATTGCACTCCTGGCCGCGGCCGATACTGCACTAACGCTGCCGGGCCCCGGCTAATCAGCCGAAGCGCGGTTGCGCTGCGCATGCGGGTCAGCAGATGAGCGCTGAGTGGCAGCCGTTGTGACTGCTGATCATCCTCGTATTCATCATCGGGGTGATCATCGCCATCGGCGCGGGAACAAGGGCCAAAAGGTTGAGAAGCGCCGACTTCGTCACTACTGAGAAGTTCAACACGCTTGCGATCCTGTCGTTCGTGCTCTCATTCTTCGTTGCTGTCGCGGCGATTGCGCTGGGCCACATTGCGCTCTCGCAGATCAAGCGCACTCATGAACGCGGCTGGGGGCTGGCGTTCGCTGGCCTCATCATCGGCTATGTTGCGCTGTTCGCCGGCGCAGTGCTACTCACGGTTCTCTTCTTCCCGCTCGCCAAGGCGGGGTACTAGAGCGTTTAAAGCCGCGTGTAGACCGGTGGACCTCGAAAAACACCTGGCGGCCCGTGGGGGTCACCACTCTCGACACGCCAGGCAACGAGTGATATTGTGTACACACAGATACACAAAACCCAAAGGGGAGGCGATGATCACCACCGTTGGAGTTCGCGAGTTCCGAAAAGGTCTCGCTGAGTTCATCGACCAGGCCGAGCCCGTGACCATCACCCGGCACGGGCAGACGGTTGGCCTATTCATTCCTGTGCATCGCGATCGCAAAGCCGACATCGCAGCCTATGTCGAGGCTGCACAGAAGGCTCACTCGCTTCTAGAGGAATGGGGCACGAGCGAGGACGAGGTCGTGGCCGAGTTCGATGCGCTGCGTCGAGAAGCCCGTCAGCTGTAACAGAGCGCATGACCCCACGACGCATCGTCCTCGATGCAAACATCCTCGTTCGAGCGGTGCTTGGGAAGCGCGTGAGGGAGCTCATAGGCCAGTACGGGGCAGAAGTCGCTTTCTTCGTGCCGGTAGTCGCTTTCGAGGAGGCAGAACGGCACCTCCCCGCTATCGCCGCAAAACGGGATCGCAACCCCGAAGCACTGATTGCATCCCTCGAGCGCCTGCGAGCCGTTGTTGAGACTGTGGACGAGAATGTTATCACTCCCCTACGGGACATCGCACTGCCGCGCATCGGTTCTCGCGACCCGATGGATTGGCCGATAGTTGCCACTGCGCTCGCGCTCGATTGCCCAATCTGGACAGAAGATCGGGATTTCTTTGGCTCGGGGGTCGCAACATGGACAAGCGCACACGTCGAGATCTATCTACGCGGAGATTGAGCGACAGCAAGTGCTTGGCCAATAAGGCCATCGTCGCCACCCACACTTCTGACGTCTAACTCGACCCGCACGCACGGTGCAGTTCGAGGGCCAAGGAGGGGAGCCAGCCACGCCTATCTCGACTTCTTGCGAAGGGACCCGGGGGTGCACCCAACGATCCGCGAGAAGGCGCGGTTGAACGCAGCCTCAGAGCTATACCCCAGCTCCGCGGCGAGCACGCCTATCGGCACCTCCTCGTTTGCCAGTCGCGACTGCGCGACGCTCATGCGCCACCGTGCGAGGTAGGCGATGGGGGTGACGCCGAGTTGCGGCCGCAAAAGCTCGCCGGCCATGATGCGCAGGGTGTCTCGAATGGCAGATGCTGGCGAGACAGCGTCACCGCCGAGAGACAGCACCGCGGGAAGCGAGCGCATCAGTTCGCGCGCTGCGGGGGCGGTCTGCTCGGTGTTGACGTTTGGCATCACCGCAGCCGGAAACGTTCCGCTCAATACCGAGCTCGAGCGCGCACCCGTGAACACCGAAGCTCAGCGCCGGAGTGCACGGCAGCGGTTCGAAGTTCCTTGGAACCGCCGAGACCTCGCGCGCTCTGTCACGAGCACTGGCGCCCTGGCGTTCCTCGCGATCGCCCTAGCTTCGGCGTAGGGCCCACGAGCCCTGCTGCCAACCTCATGGCCAGGCCGGTGGGACAAGAAAATGGCGACCCTGACGGGACTTGAACCCGCGACCTCCGCCGTGACAGGGCGGCGCGCTAACCAACTGCGCTACAGGGCCAGATATGAAATTGTGTTGCCACCCCGCGCGACAAGCGCGCAAAGCGAAGCAAGATTTAGAGAACCCCCGTGATGTAGAAGCTACACGGGGGTTCAGTAACGGTGTAATAGCCGCTACGTGGCTCCGACCGGCATCGATCCGGTGACCTTTCGATTTTCAGTCGAACGCTCTACCAACTGAGCTACAGAGCCAGACGATCATTCGAACTGGGTGACCAACTCTGGCAATCGCCTTGGGAATGAAGAAACCCTTCCGAAGAAGGGCTCCTCACGCCAGCGACCCTGACGGGACTTGAACCCGCGACCTCCGCCGTGACAGGGCGGCGCGCTAACCAACTGCGCTACAGGGCCATGCATATTTAGTTGTGTTCGGTACCAGTGACCCCAACGGGATTCGAACCCGTGCTGCCGCCGTGAAAGGGCGGTGTCCTAGGCCGCTAAACGATGGGGCCGAGACAATTTCTTGCCTTGCTACCGAGATATGAGCTTATGGCAACAATGCCACGTCGCGCAAATCGGGGCAGCCATTCGGTTTCCCTGGCGTGTCGCGACGCTCGAAGACTGCGGGGCAGCCGCTACCCCCCAAGCGCGCGCTGCACGCGGTTGAGCGAGATATTCTCGAGCCGCTGCACGCCGTCGCCTGTGCGCTGCTCGAAGTGGTAGCCCATCTTGCCCTGGCTGAGCATGCCGATGAGGTGCGGTTCGCTCGCGTTCCACATGATCCACGTCGGCTGCCCGTGCAGGTTCGGGCCTAGAAATGTGAATTCGATCGACTGCTGCCCGAACCGTTGAATGTTGGGCATCAGCCGGTCTGTGGGGAGCGCTAGTACCTTCTCACCCTGTCGTTGCACCTCGCTCATGGCCTGATCTTATCGAACCGAACATAAAATTTCGATTGCGAAACACTCAGGGAGCAAACAGCTATGCCCCGGCGAAGAACGCCCCGATCGCGCGGGCCAACCCGTGGAGGTCATCGACGTGCACAAGTTCGCGGGCCGAGTGCATCGACAGTAGCGGCACGCCGACGTCGACCGTGCGAATTCCGATGCGCGTCGCGGTAATCGGCCCGATCGTCGAACCGCATGGCACCGTGTTGTTCGACACGAAAGCCTGTGTCTGCACCCCGGCAGTGTCGCACGCGCGCTGCCAGAGCGCGGCGCCGTGCGCATCGCTCGCGTAGCGCTGGTTCGCGTTGACCTTGAGCATCGGCCCCTGGCCAGCCAGCGGCCGCACGTTCGGGTCGTGTTTCTCCTGGTAGTTGGGGTGCACCGAGTGCCCGGCATCGGCCGACAGGCACCACGACGCCGCAAGCGCGCGTGCGGCCTCGTCTGGCGTTGCCCCGAGCCCGGCACGCAGGCGCACGAGTACGTCTTCGAGGAAGGGGCCTGCGGCGCCGGAGCGCGTCTCGGAGCCGAGCTCCTCGTGGTCGAACGACGCGAACACCGAGATCGTGCCCGCCGCGGGCTCGGTTTCGATGAGCGCGACGAGGCCCGCGAACGTCGAACTCAGGTTGTCGAGTCGCGGCGAGGCGAGAAACTCGTTTCGCGCCCCGATCCTGCTCGCGGGCTGGGTGTCGTAGAGCCGCACGTCAGCGCCGGCGATGTCGCCCGCGGTGAGGCGCCCCTGATCCGCCACGAGAACTGCCGTCGGCTCCGCGGCGAACTCCTCACCAGGCTGCGGCATGTTCGCGGCCGTGGCAAGCAGATCCATCACCGAGGTCTCGGGCGCCGACACCGCGAGAATCGGCTGCGTGTGGCGCTGGCGGTCGAGCGTGAGGCCGGCGTTCGCTTCGCGATCGAGGTGGATCGCGAGCTGCGGAATGCGCGCGACCGCTTGCGTGCAGACGAGGCGCTCCTCACCCGAGCGGGTGACCACTCGCCCAGCGAACCCAAGGTCGCGGTCTAGCCAGGAGTTGATGAGCGGGCCGCCGTAGATCTCGACGCCCGCCTGCGACCAACCCGCCGCGGTGAAATCTGGTTGGGGCTTCAAGACGAAGCCGGGCGAGTCAGTGTGTGCACCGAGCACGCGCACGGGGCTGGTCGCAGTGACGCCCTCGCCCGCGTGCCACGCGATGATTGCGCCCTCTCGCACGACGAGGCCGCGGGAGCCGGCCGCGACCGGCCCCCATGCCTCTTCCTCGCGGTGCTCGGTGAAACCCACCGATGTGAGAATCGCCGCCGAGAAGCGCGCAGCGTGGTACGAGCTCGGCGATGAACCTACGAAACCGATGAACTCGTTGATGTATTCGTCGCGGTTTCCCAGCAGCGTCTCAGTCATCGTGTTACTTCATCTCGCTTCGCTGGGGGCCCGCCGCGGGTGCCGGGGCCGTGAACTGTGCTGCAAACTCGGTGAGCAGCCGCGCACCGAACCCGGTCGAGCCGGTCGAGCGCCACAGGTCATCGCTCGCGACCTCCATCGTCGGCGCGATGTCGAGGTGGCCCCACGGAATGTCGCCGACGAACTCATTGAGAAACAGCGCCGCGAGAATCGCACCGCCGTAGGGCCCGCCGATGTTCGACAGGTCGGCGACGTTCGACTTCATCTGGTCGGCGTAGCGGTGGTCGAGCGGCAGCGGCCACACGCGCTCGTCGGTGAGCTCGGCTGCTGCTGCGAGCTGCGCTGCGACCTCGTCGTTGTTCGCGAGTGTCGCCGCGGTGCTCAGTCCGAGGGCGGCCATCGCGTTGCCGGTGAGCGTCGCGATATCGACGATGGCGTCGGGGCGGTGCTCTTCTTCGGTGGCCAGCGCGAGGCCGTCGGCCATCACGATGCGACCTTCGGCGTCGGAGTTCTTTACCTCGACGGTCTTGCCGCCACGAATCGTGAGCACGTCTCCAATCTTCGTTGCGGTGCCCGAGAGCATGTTGTCTGTGCACATCAGCCACCCGGTGACCTTGCTCTTCACGCCGAGCTCGCGCAGGCCGAGCATCGCTGCGAACACCGCGCCGGCACCCATCATGTCGAGCTTCATGCTGCCCATCGAGTTCGCGGGCTTCAGGCTGATGCCGCCCGAATCGAACATGATGCCCTTGCCGACGAGCGCAAGGTGAGCCGTGTCTGCAGTGGCGCCCTCCGGTGTGTAGCGCAGCTTGACCATGCGGGGCTCGTCGACCGAGCCCGCGTTCACGCCGAGCAGGCCGCCGGTGCCGAGCTCAATGAGAGCGTCGCGGTCGAACACCTCGACCTCGAGGCCGTACTCGGGGCCGAGCTTCGCCGCGATCTCGGCGAACTTCTCGGCGGTCAGGTGGCGCGGCGGGGTGTTGCCGAGATCGCGCGACACTGCTGCCGCACGGGTGAGCACGAGCGCGCGGTCGACGCCCTGCTGCGCTGCAGCTGCGTCTTCAACTGCGAGGGTCAGCGTTTCGAGCGCGACGTTCTTTGCCTCGCCCTTGAGCTGTTCGAAGCGGTAGCGCGCGAGCAGTGCACCCTCGGTCGCGGCGAGCGCCGCGTCGTGCGCGCTCAGGCCGCCGGCGACGACGCCGGTCAGGTCAATCGCGAGCACCGCAGACTCGCTTGCGGCGCGGGTAAACGAGGCGACCGCGTCACGCAACTTTGCGGCGGTCTTGATGCCCTCACCGGTGCCGACGAGCACGCACAGAGTCTCACCGGGCAGGCGCAGGGTCTGCCCGGGCTTGCCGGTAAAACCGGCGGCCGCGAGGGAGTCACGGGTTTGCCCCGCGAGGTGATCGCATGATGGCAGATCACCCTCAGCGGCGATAAAGCACGCACGAACGGCAGCCGTTTCGACATCGGCGACGGAGCCGATGACGACGTTGGTCGTCTGTGCGAGCGAAGGGACAGGATCGAAGGATGGGTCAATCACTACACTCATGCCCCCACCCTACTCTCTTGGCTCCTCGTGCAGGCCCCACAGCTTGACCTGTGGAGGGGCATCAATGAGCGCAACATCTGGGAGCGTTGGCACCCACGCTGCGAGAGCATCGGCCCAGGTGCGAATATGCGCGGCCGCGAAGTGATCGGCGTACCAGCCCGCGTACAGTCGCATCCGCACCTGCGACCCGTCGAGCATGATGCGCACCGTACGCACCCCAAAGCTTGCCTGGTCGGTGAGAATCGCGATGCCTCTGCCCGAAGCGGCATGGGCCTGTGCAAGGCTTGCGGTGCGCATCTCGGTGATCTGGGCGAGACCGACCCCCGCCTGCGCGACCGCGGTATCGAATGAGGTTCGAGCCGTGTGAGTGCGGTCCATGCACAGCAGTGGGTACTCGACGAGCTCCGAGACCTCAACGCTGGCGCGGTCAAACAGCGGGTGCCCCGGGGGCACATGCGCGGTGATGCCCACCTGCGTGATGAGACGAGAGGCCCAGTTTGCCGGCGGGGCAAATGTCGAGATGCCGAAGTCGGCCCCCGTTGCTTCAACGCGGTCAAACACCTCAGCGGGGCTCGCGGCGACCGCGTCGACGAGTGGTAGGCCCGCCCCGTGTAGCGCGCTGAATGCCGCGATCGTCCGCTCGATCGTCGTTGACTGCGCTACCGCGAGCAGACGCACGTCGGCCGGGTCGCTGTGTGAGGTCACCGCTTTCGCCTCGTCTGCTCGCCGCAGCAGGTCGCGCGCCATCTCGAGGAATCGCCTCCCCGCGTGGGTGAGTTGCAGCGCTCCCCTGCCCCGCTCGAAGAGCGCGGCCCCAACCTCGCGTTCGAGGGCGGCGAGCTGCCGCGACACCGCAGGCTGCGACACATGCACGCGCGCGGCGCCGCCCGTCACCGACCCCGCCTCTGCAGCCGCGACGAAGTACCGCAAGACCCGAAGTTCCATGGCATGCCTCCAATGCATGAAGAAAGTGCTTTTTAGATATTAGACGGCATGACGGTTTGGCCCTACATTCGAGAGGTCGCACTGACATCACTGACTACAACGGAGAAGCACATGTCAACACCCCGCTCCGCTCACGCGCTCGAGGCCCACGCAAAGAAGGCCAGGCTCGCCGCGTTTCTCGGTACCACCGTCGAGTGGTACGACTTCTTCATCTATTCGACCGCCGCGGCGATCGCGTTCGGCCCCGTCTTCTTCCCCGATCAATCAGCCGGCACCGCCCTGCTGCTCTCGTTCGCCACGTTCTGGGCCGGCTTCCTCGCCAGGCCCATCGGCGGCGTCGTGTTCGGCCACCTCGGCGACAAGTTCGGGCGCAAGAACACCCTCGTCGCGACCCTCCTCATCATGGGCATCGCCACGTTCTGCATCGGCATTTTGCCCGGTGCGAACCAGATCGGCGTGATGGCCCCCATTCTGCTCGTGGCGCTGCGCGCACTCCAGGGTTTCGCGGTCGGCGGCGAGTGGGGCGGCGCCGTGTTGCTCGCCTCCGAATCTGGCAGTAAGAGCAAGGTCATTCGCGGCGGAATGTTCGTGCAGCAGGGCTCCCCGGCGGGCAACATCCTCGCAACCGCGGCGTTCGCCCTGGCGGCGCTGCTGCCCGCAGAGCAATTCATTGCGTGGGGCTGGCGCCTCCCGTTCCTGTTCTCGGCCGTGCTCGTCATCATCGGCCTCGTGATTCGCGCCCGCCTCGATGAGTCCCCCGAGTTCCTCGCGCAGCAGGCGAGCCGCGAGGAGATCAAGGTACCCATCGCCGAGCTGTTCAAGCACCACTGGCGGCAGGTCATCGCCGGCGTCTTCGCCAGCGCGATCGGCATCGGCATGGCGTACTTCGTAAGCGCGTTCATGCTCGCCTACACGACGACCTCGCTCGGCATTGACCGTGGCGTCATGCTCAATGTGTTGCTCGTGAACGCGATTGTGCAGTTCCTGTGGCAGCCCATCGCGACCCGCATCGCCGAGAAAGTTGGCAGCGCGAAGTTCATGGCCTGGTCGCTTGCCGCGCAGGCGATCCTCGTGATCCCGATGTTCCTCCTCGTGAACACCGGCAATGTCATCGCGATCGCCGCTGGCATCATCGCCTCGACAATCGCGGGCGCGGGCTACTACGCGGTGCTCGCGGGCTTCCTCGCACAGGCGTTCCCCGTCGAGGTGCGCTACACGGGCGTCTCGTTTGCCTACCAGGCCTCGTCGACCCTCATTGGCGGCACCACCCCGCTGCTCGCCCAGTCATTCCTTGTCTCTATGGGTTGGCAGGGTGTCGCGGGCTTCAACATCGTGCTCGTCGCCGTCACCATCGCCGGCGTGCTCGCGCTCGCCTCGCTCACCGGCTTTACCGCCGCACGCGAGCGCGCACAGCGCACCGCCGACGCCTAGCCCCCCCCCCGGGTGCGGGGCCGCTCCCCTCGGCCCCGCGCCTTCCCCGCGCGCCACCGGCACCCGGGGGATCCGCCCCTTACGGGCACCAGCACAGCAGCCACCGAACAAGGAGCCCCATGCGCATCGACACGATCATCGAAAACGCCCGCATCACGACCGTCGACCCCGCACGCCCGAGCGCGAGCCGGCTCGGCATCTGGAACGGCCTGATCGTCGGCGTCGACGAGGAGCTCGACGGCCTCACCGCCGACACCCGCATCGACCTCGGCGGCGCACCCGTCGTCCCTGGGTTCAATGACGCCCACTTTCATTTCTCGATGCTCGGCCTCGAGATGACCCAGCTCGACCTCTCGCCCGAGCTCGCGCCGACGCTCGAGGCGCTGTACGCGCGCGTCGCGGAGTTCGCGGCGAGTAGGCCCGAGGGGGCCTGGGTGCGCGGCCAGGGGTACGACCAGAACAAGCTTGGCGGCGAGCACCCCGACATCGACGTGCTCGACCGCATCACCGGCGGCCGCCCCGTGTACCTGTTGCACAACTCGCACCATATGGCCGTAGCGAATACCGCGGCCTTCGCGCTCGCGGGGCACGCAGACGTCACCGCGCTCCGGGCCCCCGTCGGGGGCAGCCTGGGCACCGATGCGACCGGCCGGTTCACGGGCCTCATCCAGGAGCAGGCGATGTCGCTCGTGACGCACCTGTTTCGCCCGGTGCCGCAGGAGGATCTCGTCGAGGCGCTTGGCGCGGCGTCGCGCTGGGCACTGAGGCACGGCCTCACGAGTGCGACCGAGCCAGGCATCGGTGGCACGATGATTGGCCACGGCCCCGCAGACATTCGCGCTTTCCAGCTCGCGCGGGAGCGCGGCGCGCTGCAGACGAGGCTCACCCTGATGCCATACATCGATGCGCTGCACGACCTCGGCCCCATCGGCGACGGCGGCGACGGCTGGGGCATCGATCTCGGCATTCGCAGCGGGCTCGGCGACGAGTGGGTGCGCGTCGGGCCGGTGAAGGTGCTGAGTGACGGCTCCCTCATCGGCCGCACGGCCGCCATGTGCTGCGACTACGCTGATACGCCCGGCAACGCGGGTTACCTACAGTGGGAGCAGCAGGAGTTGCACGACAAGATCGTTGCCGCGCACCTCAACGGCTGGCAGGTGGCAGCCCACGCTATCGGTGACCGGGCGCTCGATGTCGTGCTCGACGCGTTCGAGGCCGGGCAGCGCAAGCTCGCCCGCGAGAACGCCAGGCACCGCATCGAGCACGTCGCGGTGGCCTCCGACGCACAGGTCGCGCGCATCGCCGCCGGCGGGCATATTCCGGTGCCCCAGGGCAGGTTCATTTCTGAGCTCGGCGACGGCTTCACCGCGGCGCTCGGAGCCGACCGGGTCGACCTCGCCTACCGCATGCGGAGCTTCGTCGAAGCTGGCGTCGAGCTTCCCGGCTCTACCGACGCACCGGTCGTTCCCGGCGAGCCAATGCTCAGCCTGCACGACATGGTGAACCGCCGCTCGGAGTCGGGCGCGCCCATCGGGCTTGCCGAGGCCCTCACCCCCGCGCAGGCGCTGCGTGCCTACACTCACGGATCCGCCTACGCCGTGCACGACGAGCACCGCAAGGGCTCGCTCTCGCGTGGCAAGCTCGCCGACCTCGTGGTGCTTTCTGACGACCCGGCGGCGGTTGCCCCCGAGCGGATCCGCGACATTGAGGTTCGCGCGACAATGATCGGCGGGGAGTTTGGTTTCGACGCCGCAGGCGAACTCGCGGCCTCCTAGCGCACAGCAGCGCACAGCAGCGCACACAAAGCTGGCCCCCACGGCGCATTCGTGGGGGCCAGCTTTGGTATCGGCGGCTCGGGGCTGGGAGTGCTCTACTAGTCGACCGCGAGCGCCGTCACGGGCGACACCCGCACCGCGCGCCTGGCTGGGGCAGCGGCCGCGATGAGCGCGAGCGCAACGCCGAAGACGACGACCCCCGCGACGACGAGCCACGGCACGCTCGGGGCGGCAAACCCGACCTCTGAACCGAGCAGCGTTTGCGCGGCGACCCAGCCATAGAACACGCCGAGCACGATGCCGAAGCCGAGGGCCGCGACAGTCATCTGGGCGCTCTCGGCGACGACCATGCGCCGCACCTGCGACCCGGTGAACCCGAGGGCTCTCAGCAGCCCGAGCTCGCGGGTGCGCTGCAAGACGCTGAGCGACAGCGTGTTCACGAGGCCGACCGCCGCGATGATCGCGGAGAAGCCGACGAGCCCGGTGAAGATCGCGGTGGTGATCGCGAGTGTCTCGTTGAGCATCGCCGCCATCATCGGGTCGTTGTCGAACGCGATGAGGGTCATCGCGCGGTAGCTATCGAGGGCGACGGCGAACATCACGACGAGGGTGACGCCGATCACGAGGCCGATGGTGGATCGAGCGCTGCGCTCGGGGAAGCGGACGGCGTTTGCCGCGGCGAGCGAGCCTGTCGGCCCGCGGTCGATGAGCTTGCCGGTGAGCTTCAGAATTGGCGGCATGATGAAGTGCGCGCCGATCGCGATGCCGGTGAACGAGAATAGCCCGCCGAAGAACGCGATCATGAGCGCCATCGGGCTGAAGATGCTCGCGACGATGCCGAGGGCGAGCAGCACGACGCCGATGACGATGAGGATCCACGCCCACACCGTGCGCGCACGGCGACCGCGCGACTCCTCGGGGCGCAGCTCGACGGAGGCGCCGGTTGCGGCGATCGGCGAGACCGAGCCGACGCGGCGCGAGCCCGCCCAGGCCGCGGCCCAGGTCGTGAGCGCGACAATCGCGACCGCGACGATCGCGAGCGGATCGAACAGCGGGTAGTCGCGCCCCTCGGGCAGCCACCCGAGGCCGGGGCCGATCGCGACGACGCCGGCGATGAGCGCCTCGGCGAGCACGAAGCCGATCACAGCTCCGATCGCGCCCATCAAAAGGCCCTCGCCAGCGACGCGGGAGCGGATCCGCGCCGACGTTGACCCGACGAGCCGATACAGTGCGATCGTGCGGGTGCGCCCCGCGATGATCGTCGCGAACGTGTTCGCGGTGACGATCGCGCCGACGTACAGCGCGATGATGATGAAGATGAACGACACCATGAGCAGGGTCATGCGGAACGTGCCGGATTCCTCGATGAGCGTCGGGTCGAGCGCGGCCCCCATGACCCCCGTCGTGAGAATGAGCGCGACCGCGAACATCGTGCTGAGCGCCGAGACAACAACCGTGGCCGCGTGCTCACGGAGCGCGGATCCGTTCGCGGCGCTCATGCCCCGTGCCCCTCAAGATTCAGCATGGTGGCCGAGATCTCCTCGGCGGTCATTGCCCCGCGATCCGCCACAATCTTGCCGTCGCCGAGGAACACGATGCGGTCGGCGTAGCTCGCCGCAATCGGGTCGTGCGTCACCATCACGATGCTCTGGCCGGAGTTCGTAACCGCCGAGCGCAACAGCTTCAGCACCTCGCGGCCCGTGCGCGAGTCGAGCGCGCCGGTCGGCTCGTCGGCGAAGATCACGTCGGGCTTGGTCGCGAGGGCGCGGGCGATCGCGACGCGCTGCTGTTGGCCACCCGAGAGCTCGTGGGGGCGGTGGTCGAGGCGCTCGGCGAGGCCGAGCTGGCCGAGCAGCGCGTCGATCCACGCCATTTCTTGCAGGCTCGGCTTCTTGCCGTCGAGCTGGAACGGCAGCATGATGTTGCCGCGCACGTCGAGCGTTGGCACGAGGTTGAACGCCTGGAAGATGAAGCCGATGCGGCGCCTGCGCAGCTTCGTGAGCTCGGCGTCACCGAGCCCTGAGATCTCGTCGCCGCCGAGCCAGACCTTGCCAGCGCTCGGGGTGTCGAGGCCGGCCATAACGTGCATGAGGGTGGACTTGCCCGAGCCCGACGGGCCCATGATTGCGGTGAACTGGCCGCGACCGATCCCCACCGACACGTCGTGAAGCGCGACGACGCGCTGCTCCCCGTTGCCGTAGTACTTGCCGAGGTTCGCGACGCCCGCGACCGTCTCAATTGCTGCTGCTTGTGCGTTCATACCTCGACGGTACGTCGCACGGTGGTGCCGGCGGATCGCCCCCGGGTGCCGCGTGGGTAGTACCGCGGTACCGACTCGGGGCGGTGTCGGCACCGCGGGCCCGGGCTGTGGGGCTCGGGCTATGGGGCCAGGGCTGTGGGGCCAGGGCTGTGGGGCCAGGGCTGTGGGGCCAGGGCTGTGGCCCGATGATCTCCGAAGCGTCGCGGATCCGCCGCTAGGCCGCCGCCGCGGGCTTCTTCGGCACGAAGAACGCGAGCACGAGCGCGAGCACCGAGCTCGCCGCGGCAACGAGAAACGCGGTGTGGATGCCCTGCGCCGTCGCCGCCGTCGCTCCGAGCCCAACGGCCGCGCCCGACGCGGTGCCGACCGCCATGAGCGTGACGAACAGCGCGGTACCCACCGCGCCGGCGAGCTGCTGCACGGTCGAGAAGATCGCGCTGCCGTGGCTGTAGAGCTCAGGGGCGAGCGACCCGAGCGACGAGGTCATGAGCGGCGTCATCATGAACGCGATACCGAGGTTCAACACGAGCATCGCGACGACCACGAGCCAGACCGGGCTCGCGTCGCCAAGCTGGGTGAACAGCACGAGCGCAACCGACACGACAAAGGCCCCGGGTATCACAAGTGGCCGCGCCCCAACCCTGTCGAACAGTGCCCCGACGAACGGGGCGGCGAGCCCCATGAGCAGCCCGCCAGGTAACACCGCAAGACCGGCCGCGAGCGGCGTGAGCCCGAGCACGTTCTGCATGTAGATCGGGAGGAGAATGAGCGAGCCAAACATCGACAGCATCACGACCGAGATCAGCACGATGCCGACCCAGAACGGCCTGGCAGCGAACGGGCGGAGATCGAGGAAGGCGGCCTCCCGACGCTGCAGCGCGAGCTGCCGCCAGATGAACAGCGCAAGCCCGACGACACCGCCAATGATGGGAACCGCCGGTGAGACCGGTGCGCTCCCGTCGATCGCCTGCCCGATGCTGCCGAGCCCGAACACGAGGCCACCAAAAGCGACGAGCGACAGCAGTGCCGAGAGCACGTCGAACCTCACGGGCTCGCCCCTGTCGCCCGGGCCGATGAGCAGCGCCCCGACAACGAGCACGACAGCCGCGATCGGCAGCACCACGAAGAACACGGCCCGCCAGCCGAGCGCCGTGATGAGCAGGCCTGACACGGTCGGGCCGAGCGCCGGCGCGGCCGACATCACGATCGCGATCAGGCCCATCATGCGGCCCCGCCTCGCCTCGGGAATGCGCGTGAGAATCGTGGTCGTGATGAGCGGCATGATGAGCGCGGTCCCTGCGGCCTGTGCGACGCGCGCGATCACGAGCACCGCAAACGCCGGGGCGAACGCGGCGGCCGCCGTGCCGAGCGCGAACAGGCCGAGCGCGGCAACGAAGATCGCGCGCGGCGTGAAGCGCTGCAGCAGGAAGCCAGCCATCGGAATGAGCACGGCCATCACGAGCATGTACGCCGTCGTGAGCCACTGCCCAGCAGAGGCGGTCACCCCGAACTCGCGCATGATCGGCGGCAGCGCGACGCCCATGACGGTCTCGTTGAGCACCATGACGAACGCGCCTGACAGCAGGATCCAGATGAGCGCGTTGCCACGCGACCGCTGCTCCGCTGGCGCGCTCTGCTGGTGCTGCGCTGTGGGGGTGGTTGAGCTCACTATTCCTCCGGTTTCGCATTTGTGGCAGTCACTGCCAGAAATGACAGCCTATGCCAGAACAACGCTGTTAACCTGTGAGCATGCCGAAGCCCACGCTCCGAGAGCTCTCCCGCCAGGCCGTCAAACAGCGGGTGAGCGATGTGGCGATCGATCTCTTCTTAGAGCGCGGCTACGAGTCGACCACGGTCGAAGACATCGCGGCCGCCGCCGGCATCTCAGAGCGCTCGTTCTTTCGCTACTTCGCGACGAAAGACGCTGTGTTCTTCGCGCGCGGTGCCGAGTACACCGCCGCCTTCATCGAGCGCGTGCTCGAGCGCCCGGCCGGCGAGGCCCCGTGGATCTCGCTGCAGACCGCGGTCGAACTGACGCTCACCTCTTTTGATAACGACGTAGAGTTCACGAAGGCCCGCGAGGTGCGCGAGATTCTCGCGGCCTCCCCCGAGCTCATGGCGCGCCAGTTCGCGCACGTCGCAGACTCCCAGCGCGAGCTCGGCGACGCGCTCTGGGACAGGTGGCAGGCTGACCCAGCCAGGCACACCGAGGACCCGGAGATCAGGCTTGTCATTCGCGCGCTCGTCGGCTCGATGCTTGGCGTGCTCACCGAGGTCATGCTGCACGCGGAAGACCTGCCGCCCGCTGAGCGGATGCGGCTCGTGCGCGCCACGCTCGACGCCATCCGCCCCGCGCGGGCAGACCTCGGCGGCGCGCCCTAGGCCCTGCGGCTCCTGGAGCTGGCTCCTGGAGCTGGCTCCTGGAGCTGGCTCCTGGCACTGGCCTCTGGCACTGCCCCCACTGGCACTGGCCTTGGCCCGGCCGCGGGACCGGGCCCCAGCCTTGCCCGCCCCTTCGTCAGTCAGAGCCTTTTCGTTCCGTCACCATGCAAATACCCGTCATTTGCATGGTGACGGAGCGAAAACATGGTGACGGAGCGGTCGGCGGCCAGGGGCAGGGTAGGGGCCAGGGCCGGGGCCGGGTGGCAGGGCCAGGGCAGGGCCGGGGCAGGGCCGGGGCAGGGCCAGGCCAGGTGCAGGGCAGGGGGCGCAGCGGCTAGGGGGCTCGCAGCGCTGAGGGCGGTGCACCGAAGGCCCGAGCGAAGGCATAGGAGAACGCCGCCGGGGTGGCGTACCCGAGCAGCGCAGCCACCTCGGTGACGGTCTGGTGCGCAAGCAGCGGGATGGCCGCGAGCAGCCTCGCCCTGGCGCGCCAGGCAGCGGGGCTCATGCCCGTGAGCTCGCGAAACTCGCGGCTGAGGGTGCGCTCGCCCATCGCAGCTGCCCGCGCCCAGTCGGCGTTGGTGACCGCGAGCTCGGGGCTCGCGATGTATGCCCGGCAGAGCTCGGCCAGCGGCCCATGCTCAGGCAGCGGCAGGTGCAGCGGCACCTCGCGCACCCGCTCGAGTTCGATGAGCAGCAGCCCAAGCAGCGCCTCGGCCCTGCGCACGCCAGCACCAGTACCGGCACCAGCGCCAACACCGGCACCAGGCCCCGCGCCCTCCCCCACCCCAATATCGGCGGCAGCGCGCAACAGCTCGCGCAGCAGCGGCGGCACGTCGACCGCGCGGCAGGTGTCGGGCCACCAGGGCACAGCCTCGGGCTCGATGTACAGGCTGTTGGTCTGCACGTCGAGCATGCGCACCCGGTGCCGAGTGCGCGGCGGAATGAGCACCGCCCGCTCCCCCGGCACCGTCCACGCGCCGTCGGCGGTTTCTACGAGCATCGTGCCCGTCGCCGCGTAGAGCAGCTGCGCCCTGCGGTGCTCGTGCCAGTCGAGCAGGTGGCCTGGCGGGTAGTCGGTCGCGATGGGTAGCACGGCGATGGGCGTGCGATCGAGGTCGGCGAGCGATGCGTTGCGCATACCACCACCCTAGGCCGAAGCTCGAATGAAATGGAGCAGACTTCGATTGTCGGCCAGCCCTTCACCGAGTGGAATGGGTGCAGTGAGCATCATTCTCCTCCTCGTGATAGGCGTCTTCACCGGCGCAACGACAGTGCTATTTGGGTTCGGCGGCGGCTTCGTCACCGTTCCGGTGATCCTCTGGCTGGGGGCGCAAGCTGGCGCCGGGGGCGCGGTGACGGCAGTCGCGACCTCGGCGGTCGTCATGGCGGTGAACGCGGCGGTGGCGACCGCGGCAACCCCGCGGCGTGTCCTCACCGAGCTGCGCGGCACCCGCTCCCTCTTCATATTCCTCGCACTCGGCGGGGCGCTCGGGGCACTCGCCGCCGCCGCGGCCCCTGGCGCACTCATCGCCTGGGGGTTCGTGGGCTACCTCGCCGTCACAATACTCGACGCGCTCGTGCGGCCCGGGTTTCTGCGCCCAGCCGGGGCGGGCGGGCGGAGGGCGGGGCGTGAGCGCTTCGCGATCCACCCCGCGCTTGGCACCCCGATCGGCGCGCTCGCCTCGTTTCTCGGCGTCGGCGGCAGCGTCATGACAGTGCCGCTCATGCGCCGCGCAGGGCACTCCATGATGACGGCGGCGGCGCTCGCGAACCCGCTGACGCTCGCCGTCGCGGTGCCGGCGTTTGCGGTCTTCCTACTGACCTCGCACGCGCCAGCGCAGGCGGGCATCTGGGCCGTTGGAGCGGTGGATCTCGGAGCTGCGCTCGCGCTGCTCGCGGGCTCCGTGCCCGTGGTGGTGCTGTGGCGCAGGCGCCCGCCACGGCTCCCCGATCGGCTGCACGCATGGGGCTACATCGCCCTGCTGCTCGCGGTGCTGTGCGTGGTGGTGGCGCAGCTGGGGTAGGCGACGCGCCGCCGCGAGATCGGCCGCGCCACGATCAGGCATGCCCGATTTACATGCGCGGGAATGTAATTCGCGGAGGCGCGTTACACCGAGCATGAGATCATTCGGATTCCTCTCCTTCGGCCACTACGGCCCCGTCCCAGGCTCGCGCGTGCGCACCGCGGGCGACATGCTCAAGCAGACGATCGAACTCGCAGAGGGCGCCGACGAGATCGGTGTGAACGGCGCCTACGTGCGCGTGCACCACTTCGCGCGCCAGGCGGCATCGCCCATCCCGCTGCTCACCGCGATGGCGGCCCGCACGAGTCGCATCGAGGTCGGCACCGGCGTCATCGACCTGCGCTACGAGAACCCGCTCTACCTGGCCGAGGAGGCGGCGGCTCTCGACCTCATCTCCGACGGCAGGCTCGCGCTCGGCGTGAGCCGGGGGTCACCCGAGACCGCGCTGCGCGGCTACGAAGCGTTCGGGTACACGGGCTCGCAGGATCCGCGGGGGGCGGATCTCGCGAGGCCCAAGTTCGACCTGTTCCTGCGCGCGATCGAGGGCGAGGCGCTCGTCGAGGCTGACCCGAAGATGTCACCTCCGGGCAGGCTCGCGATCGAACCGCACTCGCCGGGCCTGCGCGAGCGGGTGTGGTGGGGCGCGGGCTCGACCGACACCGCGATCAACGCCGGCAAGATGGGGGTCAACCTCATGAGCTCGACCCTCGTCACCGAGGCTACGGGCGAACCCCTTGGCATTCTCCAGCGCAAGCAAATCGACGCGTTCCGTGAGGCCTACCGGGAAGCCGGCCACACGGGCAAGCCGCGCGTCTCTGTGAGCCGCAGCGTGTTCCCAATCGTCACCGAGCAAGACGAGCTCTACTTCGGGCTCCGTGGGGGCGGGCCAGGCTCGGAGTCGCAGGATCAGATCGGTGTCATCGACGGGTTCCGCTCGACGTTCGGCAAGACCTACGCCGATACGCCCGACCGGCTCATCGAGCAGCTCAAGGCCGACGAGGCGGTGATGGCGGCTGACACGCTCATGCTCACCATCCCGAACCAGCTCGGTAGTGCTTATTCATTGCACATCTTGGAAGCGTTCGCGCAGCATGTGGCTCCCGCATTGGGGTGGAAGCCGAACACAGAAGGACCTGTCGAGGGGTATCCAATCTGATATTTAAAGTGAGGGCTTTGGCTCTCTGGGGGCTGATTTTCTTGGGTGAATCAGCCCCTATTTTTGTAGGTATGCGCATATCTCAAATACATACGCTGAACAGGGGTTTTGCTTATTTCAGTGGTGTTATCAGCCCTCAAAAGTCTCTGATGTTGATATTAGAAGTGTGAGCAACAACGCGCACAACTTAACCCAAGGAGAACAACAATGTTCAAAGCATCAGAAACACCATTTATCTTTATGACTCTCGTCAAAATGGAAGCAAGCGCGCAGGCGGTAAAGCAGGAGTATGAAGACGGCAAACCAACCGGCAAACCTAAGCTGACTAAGAGCGGTAAGACTCAATATGCAACTGGCTTAAAAGCTCTCGCGCATGAAGATGGACAAATCACCTACGAGAACAAGAATGTCGGGCTTTCAGTCGAACAGCCTGTCGATTTAGTTCCTGGTGTCATGTATGCGGCAGTCGGCGAAATCGAAATAACACCGTATGTGTCTAATGGACGCGTTGCATATTCAATCACCGCTACAACCGTCAAGCCCCTCAAAGCTGGGAGCGCAGAATAATGGCGCACCTATGTAGGACACTCAAAGAGTTTGATGACCATTTGATGAGCATGAAGCTACGCGGGCAAGTAGTTGATACATCTTTGTGTAATTGCTTTCTCGGCGCTGTCGGACTCGTTCCCGAGATTCGTGAGCCGCTACCAACTCGCGATTTTGAGACTGATGGCAAGGCTCTGGAAGAGCCGCGGCAGCCTAATGAAGACCTGAGCGCAGAGTTTCAAGCTTTCAAGGAGCTACCACCCGAGGAGCAGCGCAATGGCTAAATTAAGCGATTTTTATAGGAGCTCAACGCCTGAGATTTTCAGGAAGACCCCGCAGCCCTGGGAGCGCGTGAAAGTAGTTGATTGTGCGGCAGAGTTTGGCGCTGGCACTTCTACGGAGTATGTCAGGAAGCTGGCGCGACGCTTAGGCATCAAAACGCTAAATATTGACGGTTATGCATGGCTGACCGTTGAAGATGTGGCGGTTATGCGGGACTGGCACCGGCACAATGCGCACAAGCTATAAACCTGAAAGCACAGAGGTGGGCGAATACGAGGCGCGCACGAACAGGCAGAACGAAGACTCGACCGCAGGGAGAGGCGTAGTGATGCAGGTGAGAGCAACCCGAGTAGGCGAATACCTCTGTGCTCTCAGGCGCGTAGCGCCTGAGAAGTGGGGGCGAACGCATGTTCGTATAGTTTCCCCCCACTTATGAGACAAGACAAAAAGCCGAGACACTACGGCATTAATTCAGCCTCAGAGCTTTGAGGCACGAGACAGAAAGCAGGGCACAAACCCCGCAGAAATACAGGAGTACGACAATGGCGAAGAATTCAGAAAGTTGGAAGAAAGAAACCGACGCAACCGAATCCCGCAGCTGGGTAGGCACCCTCTCAGCAGCCCTCTACACCCGCGAGCAGATTATTGAGGCGTTGGAACCCTACGCCGCATATGTGGGGCAGATGGAACGCGGCGAAGAACGCACAGAGAAGAACCCCGAGGGCTTCTTACACTTCCACATCTACATCGAGCACACGCACCAAATACGCCGCAGCACACTACGGAACAAGCTACGCGGAGACTGGCGCACTCGATACGGCACAAAGCGCGACGCCTACACATATTGCACCAAAGAGCGCACCCGTGAGCCTGGCATAGAACGCTTAGAAAAAGGCTCTATCGACCTCGATACAACACAGGGCAGACGCACCGACCTCGATGCGATGAAAGACGCAATCTTGTGGCAGAACAAGACCCCGGACGATGTGATTCTCTCGCACGGTGGGGCATGGCGCTACGGGAAGCACCTCGAAGACTTGCAGCACGCTAAGCAGAGAGCCGCAGCAAGGGGCATAACGCGCGAGATTGCAGCTGGCTACCTCTGGGGCGCTACTAACGCTTTTAGAACCCGTATGACGCTGGAAGCTTACGGCGCTGAAAATGTGTATATCGCTAACGCAGCCCGCACGCATCCATTTGATGACTACCAAGGCGAGAGCGTTCTATTACTCACCGGCTTTGATTCCAAGAGCATGAAAATGGGCAGACTGGCGGAGATTCTTAGCCCTTTCAGTAAGACGCTGGAAGCGCGTTTTAGGAATAAGCCCGCATGTTTCAGCACTGTCGTGATTTCAAGCGCATACCCGTGGGAGTCGCAATATCAGGCGGAGAAAATCGCGGAGCAAGAAGAGCGCATCGAGCTAACGGAGTCCATTGGCACATTTGAAGAAATCACCCGAGCGGGGGAATTCATCGACCACACAGAACAAACAAAAGCTGAGGCGCGTAAGCCTCTACACGAACAAGGAGCAAGAAGATGAAGAAGAAAGGACTTATCGCCGCAGCACTCGCGGCACTAATTGCAATAGGCGGAGCAACAGCAGCACACGCAGCGGCACCGGTTCCAACTACATGCAACAACAACGGCGTTGCTAAGTCGGTGCATCTCACCGGGAAGAAGCACGCGAACGGCTCGGCTGAATTGCTCGTGACTTTTCAGAATGGGCAATCTTGCTTACTTCCCGCAATCTGGAAGTAGGTGATGACTATGGCGAAAAAACGTAGTTATCTGTTCGGCGTTGCTGACCGTGATTACGAAGTTGGTGAAGTCGTTGATGAACCTGACTTCTTCCACATCTTCGATGTCGTTGCGCCCATCAAAGAGGGAGACACTATCTATTACGACCCTTGCGAGTATCTGGCGTGTCATGTTTGTTATCCACTGGCATGAACAAAATAAGACCCACCCGCAGACCTGGCGGAATTGCACAAGTGAGCCGGTTCGACACTGTTATATTTTACAATCGAATCGGCTCATTTGTGAGCGTTTGCGCCGCTTTGCGCACGCCGTCCGGGGGCGCCCCCGTTCCTTAAATTTGATCATTCCAATGGAACTCAAGCCGTTCAAGAAAGTTATCAAAGTTGCGATTTGCTCGACCGCGTAGCCCTTTCTTAACAATGACCCGCTCTATCTCGCTTCTCATGAGTAGAAGCTTTTCTTCGCGCTTTTCATCGACTTGCTTGAACTCGTTCCCATCGGTGTCATATTGAATCTCGGGAGCAAGTAGAACATCTGCGCCCAGTTTGTTCCAGATTTCAAATGAGTTTGTGAGTTCGTACTCTTCAAGAGCCTGAGACGCATAGAACTCTTCGCGCGCCTTGCGCAGCTCTGTGCGCTTCGCTTCGAGTTCTTGAACTAATGGAATGAACACGGTGCCCGGAAGTTCCTGAGCTTTGTAAGCCTCTGTTAGCTCCGCGATTTGTGTGCTCACTTGTTCCAGCTCCTCAGCCTGATCCCATTCGATGGGTGCAGCTGATTCCCTTAGCCCAGCACGCTCAGCAATTTCATGCATTCGCGTATTCATACGCGATAAAAGTGCAGATTGAATGACATTTTCAAGCTTCAAAGCAGAGATAGAAACATCGCCCGACTTACATGCGTATGTGTCAATCCCTCGGGAGCCAGAAGACAACTGACCATATAGCGGCTTCGCGCATTCACCGCACCACAGTAATCCGGTGAGCTTCCAACGACCCTCGCGCACTTTCTTACGGCTTCGCTTTTCTAACGCAGCCAGAGCCAACGCCCTATCTTCCAAGCTGATGAGTGGCTCCCATGTCCCCCGCACCAGCTCCCCCGCGCTATCTGTGAGCGGCTCACGCTTGTAAGTTCTAATGCCTGCACTTCTCCAACCAATACAAACCTGGCGCACGGTAGTCCAATCCCATGACGACCCGCCCGCCGCAGTTAGCACCCCAGCCCGCTCCCACTCTCGTGCTATCGCGGTGATTGAACTCCCTCGCTGAATCTTCTCGACAGCAGCCCGCACCCTGGCGGCTTCCTCTTCTCTGACCGTAATCCCATCCGGCTCCCATCCAAAAGCACGCTGGCGGGTGATCTTTGGCTCTCCTTGCATGGCTTTAAATCGAAAAGCAGCTTTCTGACGCTCTGAAATTCGATCCGACTCCGCAGCATCCACAGTCGCTTTTAGTCGTGCAATCATGCGCCCGTCCGATGTTGATAAATCATCATCACCAGATACGACCGTTCTGAACTCCACGCGCGTTTCATCATGGAGCTGTATCAGATCTTCAAGCTCTCGAATTCGTCGCGTGAGCCTTGAATTTGAATATGCAATGATGTGCTGAAACAATCCCGCACGCGTGTCCGCAACAAGTTTGTTGAAACCGTGCCGCACCTTCTTCGCGTCAGTCTTCTCACTCGCTCCGATGTCGTTATCTGTATAGACCTCGACCACGGTTAGCCCGTGCCGTGCCGCAAGCTCACGACATAGCTCCTCTTGGCGCGCTACGCCTGTGCCCTCGCCCTCAGCGTCTCGACTGATACGGCAGTAGATAGCAGCGTTGTTCATGGATGCAGTTTAGACCATCCCGAGCCAGCTTGGGCCCGAGTACAACCTGCACATTCTCGACTCGTTCGCGAAGCACGTTGCTCCCGCGCTCGGCTGGAAGCCGAATACCGAGGGGCCCGCGGAGGGCGACGCGGTCTAAGCAGGAGCTCCTGAAGCGGGGAGTGGCCAGCCCTGGTTACTCCCCGCTTTCTCGTGCTCGCGTTGGGGCGTGCGGGTGGCGGATGACGGGCAGCCCTCAACAAGCAACGTGTTACGCCGTAACACGGGAGGGTGCTATGACCGCGACGACGATCACGCTGCGACTCGCAAAAGCAGAGAAGCAGGCACTCGTGGACTACGCGAAGACATTTGGCATGACCGTGTCTGAATTCGTGCGCACCGCCGCGCTGTCTCTCATTGAAGACGAGCTCGTTCTTCGTGTGTGGGAGGGAGTGAAACGCGAGTTCGACGACACCCCACAGACCCTGCCGGCGTCCGGGGCCGCCGCGAAACACCTCTAGATGTGGCGGCTCCTTTACTCCCGGCGAGCGGACCGACAGCTCGGGAAGCTTGGCCCTGGAGTGCGGCGCATCATCGTGGCATGGCTCAACAAGCACATCGACGGGTGCGTGAATCCACGCAGCACCGGCAAGGGCCTCACTGGCGGTCAAAGCGGCAAATGGCGGTATCGGTTGGGCGATAATCGAGTGCTGTGCGAAATCTGCGACGCCGAACCCGTCGTGCTCGCCATCGAGGTTGGGCATCGACGCGAGATTTACCGGTAAGGAATCTGCCTGGACAGCCTCTTTGGAACGAGCACTCCGATGCCAGGCTACGCTGTCGAAGTATGATCTTCGACCGAATCCTCTCACCCGAAGAGAGCGGGCAGGTGCTTGCACAGCTGCAGGCGCTGCAAACCTTCGAGAGTTTCCATGCGCGTGCGCTAGTGCAAGATCGCGACAGGGTCGAGCAGTGGCACATCGAAGTGGATCGGGCCGGCGAGGCCTGGTTCGCAACTGCTGAGCACGGCCACGTCGAGGAGTTTCGTGGCGGCGTCAGGTTTGATCGCGGCGAGGTGTTCCAGCTGCCGGCGAAGCTCGCAGACTTTCTCCCGCCGGCCATCAAGCCGGCGTTCCCCGAGACACTGGGGTGGTGGGGCGAGCACGACCATGGGTACCGGCCGGTGCTCGTCGAGCGCGTCGGAAGGAAATCGATGCTGCTCACCTTCGAGCACGGCTCCGACCCGGCGATGCGCAGCACTATGGTCTTTGACACCGAGCTGGGCATCGTCACACGCACCATTGGGTTCGATTCCGCCACCCTGCTCGTCGACATCGAACCGGGCAAGCCGATCGAACGGCACGTTCCAGCGTCGTTCCCCGAGCTCGAAGTAATCTACCCCGACTACTAGGTGTTGCTACGCTGCCGCCTCACCGCACCTGGCTTGGGGGCCAGGCCAAGCGACGATTCGCCAACCTGCAATACTAACCAGATGAGCACCCACCTTTCGCCAGTTACGCACGAAGAGTTTCCGACGTGGCAGGCCAGCAGCATCGCCGCCTACGCGGCCGACCTCATCGAGGCAGGCGTTTCTCCCGAGGCCGCCAAGGAGCAGGCCGAGCAGAGCATCAGCGCGGCCTTCCCCAGCGGGGAGTCGACCTCGACAAACGCAGTCTTCGGCGTGCTCAGCCAGGCAGATGAACATGTCGGATACGTCTGGGTTGGGCGCGATAGCTCGACAGACCCGACGTCATGGTGGGTGTGGGATATCACGATTGATCCCGCTTTTCGCGGCAGCGGCTACGGCCGATCCAGCATGCAGCTCGCCGAGGACTACGCGCGATCCCAGGGCGCGGTCACGCCAGGTTTGAGCGTCTTCGGCTTCAATGCGACTGCGCGCGGATTGTACGAATCCCTCGGCTACGAAACCACAAGCGTCAAGATGAGAAAAACTCTCACCGAGGCGTAAGCCGCGCCGGCGTGCGCGGGTGCGGGCAAGCGGGCCCGGGCGAGATCGCGCATGCACGCGCTGCGCGTGTGGGCGGGCGCGGGGGCGACTCAGTTCGATTGGGCTCCGCCCCACCGAGCCCTGCAGCTCCCTCCGAGACCACCCCGTTCCCTCGCGAAACACGCGGGTGGTTTCGGAGGGAAGTGCAGGGTCCACGGGCGGCAACCGGGCTGGCCCCGCGGCACCCCAGATACACTCCATGGCTGGCACAAAGACATACAACGCACAGCGCGAAGCCCGGGCGCATCGTGGTTGTGGGCGCGGGCATCGTTGGTGCAGCGATCGCGCACTCGCTCGCGCGCGCGGGCCACGCGGTGACGGTGCTCGACCGGGGGCTACCCGGCGCCGTCGGCCACCGCCCGTTCGGGGCATTGTCGTGGGAGGAGACCGACGCCCTCACGCGCGAGTTCGTCGCCGAGCACCGGGCGGGCGGCAGCCCCATGCAACTCGTCACGGGTGCCGCGGCGCTCGCAATGGAGCCGTCGCTTCGCAGCGCGCCGGCCGCTGTGGCCTACGCACCAAAGGATGCCGGGGTGGATCCGGTAGGGCTCACCCGGGCGCTGCTCGAAAGCGCGCGCCGCCACGGCGCAGAGATCCGCCTCGATACCCCGGCGCTGCGGCTCACCGGGACCGACGGCCTGGTCACTGGCGTCGACACACCGGCCGGGCGCATCGACGCGGCGAGCGTGGTGCTCGCCGCCGGTACTGGTGCGGCAGCGCTCTTGGCGACCGCCGGCGTGCGCGTGGAGGCCGCGCTGATTGCGGATCGCCCGATGCCCGCGGGCGGCGAGCCCCTGGTCGGCGCTGCCAACGGAGTGCGGGGTCTGTACCTCGCGGTCGCGCACCCCGGGGTGATTCTCTCTGGCGCCATCGGTCGCAAGGTCGTCGCTGATCACGCGTGGTTGCGCGCGTAGCGCCCAGACGAGCGGCACAGGCCGCAGCTTTCGCTAGCCTTCTCATGCCCCGGCGCATACGCTGGGGTGATGGCTGTACCCACCGACTGGATCGAGCACCGACGCGGCGACAACGAACTCATCGGCTGGATGGTGCCCGAGGGCGAAGACTTTGCGACCATCGACCTGCTCGGCAGGCGCTCAACCGCGGTCGACTGGCTCACCGCGGAGGAGCGGCTCGAAGAGCTCGGCATCGGCTATCTCGCCGACCGCTTCGCGTATTGGAAGACCCCGAGCAGCTGGACGAGGGTAAAGATCATCGAGGTCTCCCCCGACGGCATCGTCGTGCAAGAGGATGACTACGGCGACGCGATCGGCGGCGTTCCGCTGCCCGCGCACCGGCTGGCCTGGCCGATGCCGAGCGAGCTCGTGCCGCTCGCCGACGTCACCGGCTAGTTCGGGAGGGCTGCTGCGGCATCACGGTCGCCGTCGAAGGTGTGCGCCCACACATCTTCGCTGTCTGGCGGCGACACCCACGCGCAGACAACACCGTAGAGCATCGCGGCCAGCGTGGCGAGAATCGCGCACCCAACGTTCGGCGCGCCGCCCGCGTCGATGGCCTGCGTCATCGTCCACGAATTCACCACCAGGGTGACAAGCACTGCCGCGATCGAACCGAGAAACCCGCGCTGCCACCGCCGGTTCACCTTCCATTGCGCGCGGAGGCCCTGCGCCCCGACCCAGGCGCAGAGCGTCGCTGCGGCGAGCGCGAGCACCGAGAGCATCCACCCGGCATCGCTCCGAACCAGGTTGCCGTCGCCGTCGAAAAACACCGCGAGGTTCGTTGCCCAGACCGCGGGCCGCAGCATTAAGAAGGCCAGCAACCCGGCGAGCGGCAGCAGCATCAGCGCGAGACTGATCCGCTCCCGCACGCGCACCGCACGGCCCACAGCCCCAGTCGCGTCATCCGAATGCATCGCATCGCCTTCGCTCAGTTTCGATACGTTGGTCCTCGCCCACGTTCTCATGCCAAGGAGTGATCAATCAACCCTCGCAGCAGAACCTGCCGGGTTGCTTGGTTCTATTCCGGGGAGATCCCGCACCATCACGACGCTGCGATAGGTCTTCCCCGGCCACTGCACGCTGTCCACCGTCGCTTCGCTCTGATCGACAGCCTGAAATTCAGCCCCACTGCTCCGAGCTCAGCATAGGCTCGGTGGAGCATCGCAGTGAGCTTCGGGGTGTCTGAGGTGATGAAGGAACGCAACTTCATGCCTCAGACGCTAACACTCACCGCCCCGCGGAGCGTGCGCACCGCGACTAGGCTCGTAGCGTGATTGCGCAGACATACGGTGACGGCGTGCCCCTGATTGCGGTGCACGGGTTCGGTGTCGATCACCGCATCATGCTGCCGCTCGAAGACATGGCTCCCGACGACGGGTGGAGGCGCGTGTATCTCGATCTGCCGTGGGCCGAGGGCGCGAGCGATACGGGCGCCGCGACGCCCCGGGAGGTTGCTGATGCGGTGCTCGCCGAGGTGCGCGAGATCGCGGGCGGCGGGCCGTTCGCGATTATCGGCAACTCGTTTGGGGCGATGGTCGCCAGGCACGTTGCGCACGAGCTCGCAGCGCAGTGCGTCGGGCTCGCGACGCTGGCGGGCGCGTTCGAGCTGGATCGGGACAAGCGCTCCCTGCCGCCTCGCGAGGTCGTGCGGCACGATGAGGCAGTGCTTGAGCTCGCCGGCGATGCGCGCACGGAGTATGCGGAGATGGCCGTCGTGCACACCGAGCGGACACTGCGCGGGTTCGAGCGCTTCGTGCTACCGGGCATTCGCGGGTCGAACCTGCGCGTGTTGGCCCGGTTGAACGCGACCTACACCGACGCATACTCCCCCGAGCGCGGCGCGGCGGGGCCGTTCGCTTCACCTGCGCTCCATGTGTTCGGGCGGCAGGATCACGTTGTCGGTTTCGCCGATGCGTTCGCGTTCACGGGCCACTACCCGCGAGGCGCGTTTGTCGTGCTCGACGGCGCCGGGCACAACCTACACCTTGAACAGCCAGATACGGTCGGCGCGCTCGTGCGCGACTGGTTGGGCCGCGCAGCGGCGCACGCCGCTCGCTAATGCGTCATCTTCAGACGAGTTCGCGACATTCACGCCATTTTCCCCCGCCGGGGCCCTATGGTGGGAGGCAGAGCGCTCACCACAGGGCGGTTACGGGGCGGCGATATGATACTCACACGCGCACACGCGGCGCGGCGGGCTGCCTCGTTGCTTGGCGCGCTACTCACGATGACGTTGCTGCTCAGCGGGTGCCACGGCTCCGATGCTTCAGAGCCGCACTCTGACACGCACCCCTCTGACCGCAACGGTGCGCACGCGAAGCGGCCCGCTCGAGGCGAGCGAATGGTGCTCCCAGCTTGCGACAGGGCGAACCCCAGCGCCGAGGCCGAGCAGGCCGCGTTTCTCGCCTCGTTCGGTGCCGATCGTGTCACCGCGAGCTACGGCGAGTCCGACCGCGCACTGCTCGACGAGTTCAGCGATGAGGCCACGCGCCAGGCGCTTGCTGCGGTGCGGCAGGAGCGCAGTTGCAACTGGGTGGTGTACCTCGACAGCGTGTACCTGTACCAGTTCACGGCTGAGCTCACCGCCGCGGCAATCGCACAACTCGCGGCGGATCTGCGCGCCGCGGAGTTCACCGAATCGAACCGCGGCCCGGCCACGTCGTTTACCCGGTCGGTTGCGACGGGCGACATGCGTGGCACGATAGCGATCTCACACACCCTCGTCGGCAATGCGTGGATCGTGCTCATCGAGAACACCGTCGCGGCCTACGAGCAGTCGGCGCTCGACGCGTTTCTCGGTGCGAACCCGCGGCTCGCCGACGAGTTCAGCATGTCGTGTGTGGATCGGGGTGCGGAGGCCGCCATCGCAGCCGCTGTCACCGAGATTTCTCCGGTCGAACAAGCCGCGGAGCTCGCGGGCCCGCCCGCCAATGGGGGCTGGGACGTTGCCGGTGCGGCCGCGCGCGCGGAGAGCACGTTTGACGCCTGCCTGCCGCTGTCTTGGGCAGTGCTGCCGGCGGCCGCCCCGGGGGCCGATGGCGCATCGACGGCCCACCTGTTGCTCTTCCATTTCGAAGACTTCATCGGCACCGCGACCCCGGCTCCCACGGCCGATGAGCCACTCGTGTCGCGGCTCTCAAAGCACTCGATTACGGCCAGAGCGGGCGGAGTATCGGCGACCCCCGGCGGGGCGTCACCCGACGCCTCTCTGCCCCCGACAACTTTCACCTGGGACACGCAGGCTCGGGAGCTTACTCGCGAGGCCGCGAGCACACGCGACTAGCGATCGTCGCTGTCGTCGTCGCTATCGTCGTCGTTATCGCCCTCGTTGAGGTCTGACTCATCGAGTTCTGACTCGTCGAGATCGACCCCGTCAAGGTCGTCGTCGAAATCTGCGTAGTCGTTTTCGAGCGCGTCTTCGTCGGCGTCGTCAAACTCCGCGAGCTCGTCGGCGGCCTCCTCAGCGGCAGCGCGCTCGGCGGCCGTTTGGCGCGCCTGCCGCGACTGGGCGTCGCGGTACTGCGCGAGTCGTTCGGACCAGGGCACCCACTCGGGGGCGAGCATTGCTCCCTCGCCGGGGAGCAGTTCGACCTCGAGCACGGTCACGGGCGCCTCAGCGTCGACCCGCGCGAGCGCAGCGGCCCACCGCCAGCCGGGGTAGCCGGCCAACGTGCTCTCGAAGAACAGCGTCACGGTGCGCGCATCGTGCACCTCATGGCCAACGGCCACACCGATCGTCGCTGCGTCGGTGATCTCACCCAGCGCGGCACGCGCCTGCTCGCGGGCCTGGTCGCTGAGCAGCACGGGGTCGGCGACGGCCGGAGCGGGCTCGTCGAGCTCAACCGCGGCAGTCGCGCGCTCAGCGATCTCAACCGCCTCGACGGTCGCCGCCTCAGCGGCCTCAGCCACCTCAGCGGCCTCAGCCGCCTCGTCGAACTCGCCGCGCTCAGACATCGAAATCATCCGCCACGCGACGCAGCATCGTCGCCACCTGGCGTGAGGCCTGTCGCTCGGGGTACTGGCCGGCCTTCAGCCTGCCGCCGACGCCGTCGAGTAGCTTCACGAGATCTTCAATGATCAGCGCCATCTCGTCGGCCGACTTCCTGCCGCGCTTCGCAAGCAGCGGGGTGTCGAGCACGCGCACCGACAGCGCCTGCGGGCCGCGCCGCCCCTCGCCCACGCTGTATTCCAACCTGCTACCGGCGCGCACCTCAGCGCCCTCCGGAATCACCGACGCATGCAGATACACCTGCTGCCCGTCTTCGCCCTGAATAAAGCCGAAGCCCTTTTCCTCGTCGTAGAACCTGACCTTGCCGTTCGGCATGTCTCGCCCTTCCCTTTCGCGGCAGCCGCCGCACCGGTCTCGCGACCGAAAGTATTCGAGCGCGGCCGTTGCACCGCGCGTTGTCTAGCAGTCTAGCCGTTCGGGCTTCACGAACTGTGCGAAATCACAGCCTGGCGCCCTCCCACATCTCCGCGCGCTAAACTCGGTGGAATGAGCACCGAAGATACCAGCAACCCGTCGCTGTTCGAGCGGATACTCGCGTTCGCGACCGTCAGCATCATCGTTGTGGCCCTCGGCTCGTTCTTTGCGACGCTCATCGTCGGCATGAATGACCGGCAGGCGGTCGCCGAGGGCTTCTGGCCGGTGGTCTACGGCATCTCGCTGTTTGCTCTGCCAGTTGGGTTTGTGCTGCTCATAGTGCTCCTTGTCGTTGCGCAGCGCCGCCGCAGTCGAGCCGTCAGCCGCGGGAAAAACTGACTCGGCCCCGCAATGAGTGGCACGCTCGCGCTGTCCTCCCTGATTGCGTCGCTCGACCGCGCGGCGCTCAGCCAGCTCGCGCGCGCCCGCCGCATCGCGGCACCAAATTCGGTGAACGACCCCTTAGATCTCGCCACCGAGCTACTCAAATCCGACTCCATCACGCAGGCGCTCACCATGCTCCCGCGGGCAGAACTCCTGCTGCTCGCAACCCCGGCAGCGACCGCTGACCCCAGCGACACAGGGTACGTGCGGCTTCGCACCCTGGGGCTCATTGGCGCAGACAACGCCCCGCTCGCCGAGGTCGGCCACGCGCTCGAGACACTGCTGACCGCGCGCGGGCTGTCAGCAGCGTCTCTCGCGGCCGCCAGCAACCCCACCACGGTGCCAGCCGAGCCTGGCGATACCTCGTCGTGGTTCGCCTCAGCCCTCACCGCGACGGGCCAGGCCGGTTGGCTGCTCCGCGATCTCGAGCGCACGCCAGCGAAGCTCAATCGCAACGGCGAGGTCGCAGCCGCCTGGATGCGCACGGCCGAAGACCGGCTCGCCATCCCACACACCGACGAGCTCCTCGAGGTGCTGCGTACAGCCGATCTCACCCGCCCCGAGGGCGGCTTCTGTGTGGCCCGCGGATCCGCCTGGCTCACCTCCGAACGCGGCGACCGATGGGCGGCGCTCGCCATCGCGTCGGTGGCACTGATGCCGCCGGAGTTTCGCGGCGGCCTTGCCGGCGCAACGGCTGGCTCGGCGATCGAACCGCTGCTCAGCGCCTTCCCGCACCGCTACCCGCTCGCCACCGAGGCCACGTTCGCCGCGATCGAGCGCGCAGCGAAACTCTGGGAACGGCTCGGCGTCACCGTCGGCGGCCATCTCAGCGCTGCCGGCGTCGCTGCCCTCACCGGCTCGGCCGCACCCGACCTCGCGGCGCACCTCAGCGTGCCAGAAACAGCCCCTGGCATCTATATTCAGCCCGACCTCTCGGTCATTGTGCCGGGGCCGCTCACTGCGCGCGACGAGGCCGCGCTGGCCGCCATCGCCCTCCCTGAACAGCTCGGGGTCGCGTCAACGCTGCGCATCTCGGAGGCCACCCTGTCTGACGCCTTTCATCGCGGCCTCACCGGCGACACCATCAGGGAGCTCATCGAGGGCCTCACGCTCACGGGCATACCGCAGCCCGTCGACTACCTCATCACCACGCTGAGCGAGCGCGCTGGCAGCATTGTGGTCGTGCCGCACTTCGGTGACGACGCTCGCACCCGGGTCGAGTTCGCTCGCCCCGAGCTGCGCTCGACGGTGTTGGTGGATCGCCGACTCGCCCACCTGCAGCTACAGGAACCAGCAGCGCGCGGCCCGTTCGACTCCGCCGCCGACCGGGCTGCCGGCGGTACCGCGGCCCGCGGCACCTCTGCCGGCGTGACGACCGGCGACGAGCAGGTGCGTCCGCTGCTGTCGCGGCTGCGAGCCGATCACGTGCTCGCGGCCCTGCTCGATGCCCGCTACCCCGCCCGCGGGGGCGCCGGGCTCGTGGCACCGGGCGGGGCAGCCGACGTGGCACCGTGCGGGGCAGCGGGTACGGCAGTCGCTGCGGCACCCGGTGCGGCACCCGGTGCGGCACCGACCGAGGGGCCTGGCGAGCGGGCCGACGCTTCCGTGGCAACCGCCACTGCCCCCGCCACTGCCTCAGCCTCAGCCTCAGCCTCAGCCTCCGCCTCCGCCTCCGCCTCCGCCTCTGCTATCGAGGCACTCATCGAACGCGTGCTCGAGTCGAGCCAAGACGGGCCGACCGACGTGAGCCGGCAGGTTACGCTCGCGATCCGCGACCGCACGAAACTCAGCGTCACCGTCGAGATTCGCGGCGCCGTGCGCACCTTCTCCGTGCTGCCCGTTTCGCTCGCGGCCGGGCGGCTGCGCGCGCTCGACGAGGCAGCCGGGGTGGAGCGCACACTGCCGCTCGACGCGATTACCTCGATTACCGCGATCGCTCCGCCAGCGTAGCGCCGCGTTCACCATCAGCACACTCCCCGCGCGCAGCGAACCGGAGTAGAATGGCCTGTTATGACTCTCGGCCCCCTCATCGTTCAGAGCGATCACACCGTGCTCCTCGAGGTCGCGCACCCAGATGCCGAGGACGCGCGCCACGAGCTCGCGGTCTTCGCCGAGCTTGAGCGCGCCCCCGAGCACATCCACACCTATCGCGTCACTCGGCTCGGGCTATGGAACGCGCGGGCCGCCGGTCACACCGCCGAGGAGATTCTCGACACCCTCAACCGGCACGCAAAATTCCCGGTGCCGAGCGGCGTAGCCGCAGAGATTGCCGACACGATGCGCCGCTACGGGCGCCTCACGATCGAGCGCGATGCCGAGGGTGACCTGATCCTCCGCTCCGACGACGCCGCAATCTTGCGTGAGGTGTCGTCGGCGAAGAAAATCGCGCCGCTGCTCGGCAACAAGATCGACGATCTCACGGCGCCTGTCGAGGCATGGGCACGCGGTGAGCTGAAGCAGCAGCTCGTGGCTCGCGGTTGGCCAGCTGAAGACCTCGCGGGCTACCGGCCGGGTGAACCCTACGACATTTCACTCGAAGAGGGCGACTGGGAGCTCCGCGATTACCAGGCGAAGGCGGTCGAGGCGTTCCAGCGCGGCGGCTCCGGCGTCGTCGTGCTGCCCTGCGGCGCGGGCAAGACCCTCGTGGGCGCGGCTTCGATGGCTGCGGTTGGTGCGAAGACGTTGATCCTCGTCACCAACGCCGTCTCGGCCCGCCAGTGGCGCGACGAGCTCCTCAAGCGCACGAACCTCACCGAAGACGAGATCGGCGAGTATTCGGGTCAGGTAAAAGAGGTGAAGCCCGTCACGATCGCGACCTACCAGATTCTCACGAGCCGCCGAAAGGGCGAGTACGCCCACCTCTCGCTGCTCGACGCACAGGACTGGGGCGTGATCGTCTACGACGAGGTGCACCTGCTGCCGGCGCCCGTGTTTAAGCTCACCGCCGATCTGCAGGCTCGCCGCCGCCTCGGGCTCACGGCGACGCTCGTGCGTGAGGACGGGCGCGAGGGCGACGTGTTCAGCCTCATCGGGCCGAAGCGCTACGACGCGGCGTGGAAAGACATCGAGGCGCAGGGCTTCATCGCCCCTGCCGAGTGCTTCGAGATTCGCATCGATCTGCCCGAGAGCGAGCGGCTCGAGTACGCGGTTGCTGAAGATCAAGATAGGTACAGGCTCGCCGCCTCGACCGCCCAGAAGGAGCGCATCGCGCGCGACATCATCGAGCGCCACCCCGGCGAGAGCGTGCTCGTCATCGGCCAGTACATTGATCAGCTGGAGTCAATGGCCGAGTCGCTCGGCTGCCCGCTCATCACCGGCCAGACCCCGGTCGACGAGCGCGAGCAGCTGTTCAACGCGTTCCGCTCGGGCGAGGAGCGCATTCTTGTCGTTTCGAAGGTTGCGAATTTCTCGGTGGATCTGCCAGACGCGTCGGTCGCGATTCAGATCTCCGGCTCGTTCGGCTCCCGGCAGGAGGAGGCGCAGCGCCTCGGTCGGCTGCTGCGACCCAAGCAGAGCGACGTGAAGGCATCGTTCTACACCCTCATCGCGCGCGACACCGTTGATCAAGACTTTGCGCAGAACCGGCAGCGGTTCCTCGCGGAGCAGGGCTATGCCTACACGATACTCGACGCTGAAGACGTCGCGGCACCCCGATCACTTCCAGCAAGTTCATAGCAAATCATCAGAGACTGAGAACATGAACATTGAACGAAAAGGCCCCAGGATCCTCATCGTCGATGACGAGCCGAACATTCGCGAGCTGCTGAGCACGAGCCTGCGCTTTGCCGGTTTCGGCGTTCGGTCGGTGGGCAACGGCGCACAGACAATCTCGGCGGTACTCGAAGAAGAGCCAGACCTCATCATTCTCGATGTCATGCTCCCCGACATGAACGGGTTCAGCGTGACAAAGCGGCTCCGGTCTGCCGGGTACACCGCCCCCATCATCTTCCTCACCGCGAAAGACGACACCGAAGACAAAGTCGAGGGCCTGAACGTCGGCGGCGACGACTACGTCACCAAGCCCTTCAGCCTCGACGAGATCATCGCCCGCATCAACGCGGTGCTGCGGCGCACCATTCAAGAGGACGAGGAGACGATGCTCGAGGTTGGGCCCATCAGCCTCGACCAAGACACGCACGAGGTCACCGTCTCGGGCACCTCGGTCGAGCTCTCCCCCACCGAGTTCAAGCTGCTGCGCTACCTCATGCAGAACGCGAACCGCGTGCTGTCGAAGGCGCAGATTCTCGACCACGTGTGGGAGTACGACTTCAACGGCGACGCCGGCATCGTCGAATCGTACATCTCGTACCTGCGACGCAAGCTCGACCCTCTCACCGACGAGTCGCTCATTCAGACCAAGCGCGGGTTCGGCTACATGCTGAAGGCAGACGCCGTCTAGTGACACAGCTGCGCGACTTCGGGAACCACTGGGCAGATGTTTCGCTTCGCACGAAGATCACCATCGTCACGGTGTTCATTCTCTTCCTCGGTCTCATCGTCGCCGGGGTGGGCACCTTCTCGGTGCTCCGCCCCATCTTGATCAACCAGCAGAGCGCCGAGCTCGCACAGCTGCGCAACAACCCGACGAACGTCTTTGCCCCGGGCACCAACCCGGCCCGCGTCACCCAAGACGACGTCGAGAGCGCCGACGCCCGCTACTACGTCGCCGTGCTCGATCACAACGGCAACGTGCGCTTCGACAACTCCCGCGACAGGCGCTCGGCGTCGCTGCCCCAGGTGAGCCGCTACGGCATCACCCTCGAGGCCGCCCAGGCGCGCGATAGCGACAACTTCCCGCCGATCGAGATGTCGAGCGCAGACGGCACCCACTGGCGCGGCGTGACCACGCTGCTGCTCGTGAACGACAGCCCCACGGGCACACTGCTCATCGCCGACTCGACGACCGTCATTAATCAGCACGTCGCGCAGTACATCATCGTGTTTACGGGCTTCGGCATCGCCGTGATTCTGTTGGGCGCGGCGCTCACGCGGATCCTCATCACGACGACCCTGCTGCCGCTCGCCGAGGTCGAGCAGACCGCCCTCGAGATCTCGCGCGGCGACTTCTCGAAGCGCATTCTCGTGGCGAGCCCGCACACCGAGGTCGGTCACCTCGGCGACTCCCTCAACGTGATGCTCGATCGGCTCGACGGCTCCCTCGAGGAGCGCGAGCGCACGATCGAGCGCATGCGCCGCTTCGTCGGTGACGCCAGCCACGAGCTGCGCACGCCCCTTGTCTCGGTGCGCGGCTACGCCGAGCTCTACCGCATGGGCGCGCTGCAGAGCCCAGAGCAGGTGGGCCAGGCGATGGAGCGCATCGAGAAAGAGGCAATTCGCATGACCTCGCTGGTCGAGGATCTGCTTGCCCTCGCCCGCCTCGACGAGCGCCGCCCGCTGCAGCTCGCGCCGCTCCCCCTGAACCAACTCGCGCTCGACGCCGCGCTCGATGCCAGGGCAGGCGCGCCCGATCGAGAGATCTCAGTTGTTGAGGACCCGAGCAACCCGCACGCCCTCGGCGACGAAAACAAGATTCGCCAGTTGATCACGAACCTCATCGGCAACGCCAAGCAGCACACGCCCGCTGGGAGCCCGATCGAGATCGTCGTGAGCGCGCTCCCGGCCCCCGGCACGCCAACGCATCAGCTCGGCGTTGGCGCGACTGGGAGTGGCGGTTCTATTGGCCCCAATGCCGGTGCGGCCGGTGCTGGTGCTGGCGTAGGTGCGGCTGGCGCGGCGGGTGCTGCTGGCTCTGCAGGTGCTGGTGCTGGTGCTGGTGCAGGCGCTGGTGCTGGTGGCGCCTCTGGCGCCCTGGCCAGCGCCGCAGGCGGCAGGCGTGCGAGTTCGGGCTCGCCGACAACGGGCTCAACCGGAGTGATTCAGGTGCCCCAGCAGATGACCCGCGTCGAGATCGTCGACCACGGCGAGGGCATTCCCGAGCAGGTTCGAGACAAGATCTTCGGCCGGTTCTGGCGAGCAGACAGCTCGCGCAACCGCGAAACCGGCGGCTCGGGCCTCGGGCTTGCGATTGTGAAATCGATCGTTGAGGCGCACCGTGGCACCGTTACCGTGCACGAGACGCCCGGTGGCGGCGCGACGTTCAGGGTCGACCTGCCGCAGGCATCGTCGGCAGATACCCCGCAGGCAGCGCCGGGCTCGGCTGCCGATGCGGCACCACAGGCAGGTGCCTAGGGGCTCCTGGCCCCTCAGCCACCGTCGACCCGACTTTCTGCGGGCTTTGCGCGTTTAGCGGGTCTCATACTGTGCGTTACGTGCAGAAAGATGCACCGGTGCCGGTGCCCGGTGCCGGTTCCGGTTCCGGTGCCGGTGCCGGTGCCGGTTCCGGCTAGCCGGCGTTGCGCTTGCGGCGAAGCACCTGGTCGAGGTTTGGCATGCCTTCGCTCGTGTCGCCGACGACCCCGAGCTCACTCAGCCGCGAGTTTGCTCGCCCGGCGGCCCGCCCCTGGCGCTGGCCCGCTGCCTGCTCCTTGCGCTGGCCCGCTGCCTGCTCCTTGCGCTGGCCCGCTGCCTGCTCCTGCGCTCCGCCCTGTGAGGGTGCTTCGGCCTCGCCAGCAGAGGCGCGCTCAACTCCCGCGCGCGCAGCCCCTGCGCGATCACGTGCCACCTGCTCGCGCGCCTCACGCAGCAGCATCGAATCAGTCTGGTTCTCGCGCGGGGCATATGCTCGTGCCTGCCGTGCGCGAGCCATCGTGCGCGCCCGTTCGATCCGCTCGGCGGCCGCGCGCTGTGCGGCGGCATGGGCCGCAGCCGAATCGTGAGTCTCCCCGGTGGCGACGGCCTGCTCGAACGACGGAACCTCCGCGACCGCAGACACGACTGCCTGCTCGGCGGCGATTGGCGCGAGTTTGGCGCGCCCCGGTGCGAGCAGCACCAGGGTTCCGACCCCGACAGTGAAGGCGAGCAGCGACCCGAGTAGCACGGCCGGTCCGATGCCCGCGATGAGCATTCCAAGCCCCACGAGCGCACCGAGCACCCCGGCGAGTCCCAGCAGTGCCGCGAGCGAGCGCAGGCGCCGCACGATTGGCTTCCGAAGCTTCGCCGCCCGATTCATCGCTACCTGCTTTCTCTGCATCTGCTGCGCACGGATCTCCGCGCGCACCTGCTCGGCCCGCGCTGCGGCGAGCTCGGCTTCACGCTCGGCCTCCTGCCTGCGCTGGGCTGTGCGGAGCAACCGCTCGTGCGCCAGCGCCTCCCGCGCAGTCGCTTCGACGCGCACCTCTTGCGGCACCTCGGCGGTCTCGGCGAGCACCCGCAGTGTGCGCTGCAGCCGCAGCGCATTCCGCTCCGCGGCGTTGAACTCGCGTCGCCGAAACCAGGCCGGCACGAGCACCGCACCCCAGAGGAGCGCGATGACGATGAACATCACCCCGCCGCCAAGCCCTCCGGTACTCATGTGGTAACTGTAACGACCGCTGCGCCCGGGCAGCATCCCGGCGCGCCGCAAAGCCTCGGGTTCTCAGCAGCCGCACCGGCCAGTAACAGGTGTTAGCTGGGCGGGGCGAGGCGATCCACCATCGAACCGCTCACCTCTTCGCGCGTGATCGCAAAGCTGTCGTGATCGCGCCACGCCCCGTCGATGTGAATGTAACGAAGCCGGCGCCCCTCGTACCTGAGTGCGAGCTTCTCGACGATGCGCAGCGACGCGGCGTTCTCCGGGCGAATGCAGATCTCAACCCGGTGCAAGCCCACGGTCGCGAACAGGTAGTCGATCGCGAGCGCGACCGCGGTGGGAGTGATGTTTCTGCCCGCGTGCCCGGCATCGATCCAGTAACCGACGCTCGCCGACCACAGCGCACCGCGCGACACGTCTGAAGCGCTCAGCTGCCCGACAACGGCACCATCGTAGGTGATGACAAACGGCACTCCGCGACCCTCGTCGAACTGCCGCAGCATCCGTTTGATGGTCGGCCTGAGCGACACCTCGCCGGGCGTCGGCCCGGGAATTCCGGGGTACGTCGCCTCCCACGGTTCGAGCCAGGCCCGGTTCTCGCGGAGCAAACGCTCGAGCGTGCGCGCGTCGCGGCGGTGGATCAGCCGAATGCCGACCCGCCCCGACCCGAGCGAGCTGGGCAGCTCAGCTCCGCCTGAAAACACCGTCGGCCCCGCGGCGCGCGGCTAGTCTGCCTGCGCGGGGTCGACGGCGGGAGTCTCTGCTGCGAGCTTAGCCGCGAAGCCGAGCACCCAGTCACGGATCTCATCGCCGAGCTCCGCGTGGTCGACGCCGAGCAGCACGTTCGCCTTAATCCAATCGGCGCGATCGCCGGTGTCGTAGCGACGCCCCTTGAACACCACACCGTACACGGGAGCCTCGCCCTCGCCAGCCGCGAGCACGTTGAGTGCGTCGGTGAGCTGGTACTCGCCGCCGCGCCCGGGCTCGAGGTCGTCGATGATGTCAAAGATCTCGGGCCGCAGCACGTAACGCCCGATCACCGCGAGGTTCGAGGGAGCCTCTTCGCGGCTCGGCTTCTCCACGAGCGCGGTCACCCGCACTACGTCTGCCTCGTCGGTCGCCTCGACCTCGGCGCAGCCGTAGAGGTGAATCGACTCCATCGGCACCTCCATGAGTGCCACGACCGTCACCTCTCGGGTGTTGTGCACGTCGACCATGCGATCGAGCAGCGGGTCACGAGCGTCGATGAGGTCGTCGCCGAGCAACACCGCGAACGACTCGTTGCCGACGTGCATGCGGGCGCGGCCAACCGCGTGGCCGAGACCGAGCGGCTGGCCCTGGCGCAGAAAGTGGACCTCGGCGAGCTCGCTCGCCTGGTGTACCTTGCCGAGCTTGTTGTCGTCGCCCTTGTTCTGCAGCGTGTACTCGAGCTCCGGGACACCGTCGAAGTGGTTGACGAGGTTGTCTTTGTTGCGCCCGGTGATGATGAGCACATCGTTCAGGCCAGCGCTCGCGGCCTCTTCGACAACGTACTGGATCGCCGGCTTATCGACGATCGGCAGCATTTCCTTGGGCATCGCCTTCGTCGCGGGGAGGAAGCGGGTGCCGAGGCCAGCCGCCGGAATCACCGCTTTGACGACGTTCGGTCGGATTTCAGTCATAGGGCAAGCCTATCTCGGTGCGGCTGTGGTGGCGGTATTCGCGGGCACGCTGGCATGCGGGTACCCGGGCACGCGGGTACCCGGCGCTGGCAGAGATCGCATTCGGGTTTGAGTTGGGGGCTGAGGTTGGGTTCGGGCCTCGTCTGGCCCGGTGGCGGCGGTAGGCTCTACGCATGGATGACAAGCGCAGGCTGCGCTCCGCTATTCGAGCCGCCCGAGTCGCACGGGCTGCGCTCGCTGCCGATCTCGCCGGTGAGCTGGCCGCCACGCACGGCTACGGCAAGTCGGAGACCGCCGCGCAGGGTCACGACAAGCAGGGTGACGGCAAGCAGGGTCACGACAAGCAAGGTGTTGATCAACAGGGTGATGCCAACGGCGCGATCACGGCGAACCTCGTCGCGTTGACTGAACGCTCGGGCGCACAGCGGGTCTCGTGTTTCGTCGGTGTCGCTGGCGAACCCGACACCTCCGAATATCTCAGGTGGGCCTCCGGGCAAGGCATCGAGGTGCTTCTACCACGGGTGTTGCCGGGCGACCTGCTCGAGTGGGTGCCGTACCGGCCTGACTGTTTTGCGATCGGCGCATTCGGCATCCCCGAGCCCACGGGCCCGGCAAGCCCCGAAGGAGCCGCGGATGCCGCGGAGCTGCTGTTCGTTCCCGCCGCAGCGGTCGACCTGCAGGGCAACCGCCTTGGTTGGGGGCGCGGGTTCTTCGATCGCGAGCTTGCGCGGCTTGCCGGTCGCGGCGACGCGGGCGACGACGCGGGCGGCGGTGCTTGCCACCGAACGCCGCAGGAGGTGTACGCGGTGGTATGGGAGTCAGAGGTGCTCGACACGAACTTGCCCACAGAGGCGCACGATGTCGCGGTGCACGGGGCCGTCACCGAGGCAAGAATTCACCACTTCGGGTAGGCTCGACGATTGTGCCTACCTATGCTTACCGCTGCGCCGATTGCGGTCACAGCTTTGACATCTACCAGAGCTTTTCAGACTCGACGCTGACCGAGTGCCCCGAGTGCGGCGGTGATCTGCGCAAGGTCTTCGGTTCGCTCGGCGTTACCTTCAACGGCTCAGGCTTCTACCGCACCGATTCGCGCGCCGGCAGCGGAGCGGGCTCGGGGTCTTCCGGGTCAAGCTCGTCTGGCTCGGGGCCTTCGGGCTCGGGGTCTTCGGGCTCGGGCTCCTAGGGCTCGGGCTCCTAGGGCTCGGGCTCCTAGGGCTCGGGGTCTAAGACCCGGCCCGGGCGGCCCGTAGACACCGTCAACCCCGCACTTCCCTCCGAAACCCCCTACTTACCGGCGCAGGTAACGGGGGTGCTTCGGAGGCAGCTGCAGGGTTCGCTTTCGGGGCCGTGCGCCGGCCAGCCAGTCAGCCAGCCAGCCGGCACCTGGCCCCTACCCCCAGTGCGGGGGTTTGTCGGCGCGCAGGCGGTCGTCGTTCTCGCCCACCTGTGTGGCGCGGCGCACAGGGGCGCCGCCCCAGGCCTCGGGCTTGTCTTCTGCCGCTCGCGCGGTCAGGGCGTGGTCGCCCGGGCTCGGGTCTACGCCAGCAGCAGCCGGTCGCTGAGCGCGACGCGAGCCGCGCACTCGCCGCACGCCCTGCCCGGTTGGTGAGCCCGGGTCGCGCTGACCGGCCTCGGCAAGACTGGCCTCGCGCACAGCGGCCTCGGCATCACCGGCCACGCGCGCCGCAGCCACGCGCGCGGCGCCCCGACGATCAGCGGCTTCGGGGGTGCCCGCTTGATTCATCTCTCACTCGCTCCCGTTACTGAGCGACCGCGGAGCCAGCGCCACCAGCACCAGCACCAGCACCAGCACCAGCCCCAGCACCGGGCGCCCCCAGCACACGGGCAATGCGCGCCGCGACACCCTCGGGGTCTGCGAACAGGTCGAAGCTTTGCACGCGGTGATAGTGCCACCCGAGACGCCGCAGCACGGCGGGGCGCAGCCTGAGCGCCTCGCGCAGGCTGGCGCCACCATCGCTCGCACCGGCGGTACCGAGGTCGATATCGATCGCGATCGCGCGATCACCGTACGAGGCTGCGATCGGAATCTCGCCGCGGTAGTCGAGCGCAACGGTGATGCCGTGGTCGCCGAGACGGTCAGCGAACTCGCGAACCAGCGGGTCGGTCTCAGCCGGCAGCGAGATCGGTGCGGGCTCGGGGTGCTCGAATGCGAGCAGCTCGGCGAGCTCGACGACGCCGTGCTTCAATCGCGACGAGTCAAGATCTTCGGGTTTAAAGCAACTGACAATCGTCATTGCCCGGCGTGCCCTGGTCATCGCGATGGCGAGCAGGTGCTCGCCCCCAGGCCGCCCGAGCGCCCCGAAGTTCGAGAGCACGCGGCCGTGCGGGGTGCGGCCGTAGCCGATGGAGAAAATGACGCGGTCGCGGCTCTGTGCAGTTGCCTGTTCGAGGGTAAGCACCGCGAACGGCTCCGCCCGCTCACCAAGCAGAAACTCGCGATACTGCGGAAACTTTGAGAATGCCTGCAGCACTTCGCGGTACACGCGAACGGCGTGCTTCTCGCTCGCCGTGATCACCATGAGTGACTCGCCCGGTCGCTCGTCGGCGTGCTGCAGCACCATCTGCACGACTCGATCGACCTCTGCCTCGGTGCTCTCGACGGCGCCGGTGTGCTGGTCGGGCAGCCCCTGCCCGGCCGGCACGAAGTCGTAGGTCAAGCTCGAGTGCCCGAGGAAGCTGCCCGCCCACGGCAGCGTCTTGATCTCGCCACCGTAGAAGCGGTTGTTCACGAGGTTCGTGAGGTCTTCTCCCCCGGCGCGGTAGCTTCGCGTGAGCTTCAGCGTCGGCAGCACCTCGGCGAGCTCTGAGAGCGCCGAGCGCAGCGCAGGGGTCTCCCCCGCATCTTCGGCGCCGGGGCTGTGCACACCGATCTCGAAGGCACTCGGAGTCTGAGTCGTGTCGTCCCCGAACACAACGACCTGGTCTGCCCTGCGAATAGCGCCGAGGTTCTCGGCGAGCGTCGTCGCGCCAGCGTCGACGAGCATCACCGTGTCGAACCGTGCGGTTTCTGGCAGCTGCGAGACCTCGTAGGGCGACATCGCAAGCACCGGGGCCAGGGTCGAAAACAGCGCGGGCGAGTCTTGCGCGAGCGCCGCGATCGAGGCGTAGCCGCTGCGCAAGAGCCCGCGCAGCGCGAGCGCCTCCTGCTTGTTGTCGAGCACGGCAACGCGCCACGCGTCTGCGAGCTTCGAGGCGAGCAAGGAGCCGTTCGCGCCCGCGTGGGCGTCGTCGACGAGCCTGAAGTCGGCCTCGAGCCGCTCGATGACGCCGGTGTTCGCGCTCAGCAGCGCCGGGTTGGTCTGCAGCATGCGCTCGAGCACCGATTGCCACCACGCGAGTTCGAGCTCTGCCGCGACGGCGTCGGCCGGCACGTGACGCGCCGACAGATCGTCGAGCAACGGCCCGAGACGTGCGCTGCGCAGCCGCTCGACGATCGTCGTGCGCTCCTGAATGTTCTGCAGCACCTCAGACTCTTTCGCAAGCTCCGAGACCCGCGATGCGAGGTCGTGCAGCCCGAGGTTCTTCATGCGGTCGGGTTCGGCAGTCGTGCCGAGCACCGCGTCAAGCTTGTCGAGGTCTTGGTATGCAGACTGGAAGGCGACGACGACGTCGGAGATGCCGAGCGGCACCTCGGGCCGGGCGCCGACGACCGTGGTGTAGCGCTGCCAGAGCACGCGCTGCTGCTGAATCTGCACGAGTCGGGAGTACATGTCGGTGATGCTCACGCCGGGGCGCACGTACTCCTGAGCGAGCTTGCGCAGCCGCCGCTTGTTCGCGGCCGTCATGTCTTCGTCGCTGCCGCGCGGGGCGTGCGCCGCGATCACCTCGGCGAGCGAGCGGTCGTACACCTCGGGCGTGAAGCGGTCAAGGGTGTCGCGAACCCCCATGAGCAGGCGCAGGTACACGCCGAGCTCGGAGATCGATTCGAACGGCCGCATCGACGTCTGTTCGACGACCTCGTTTGCCATCGTGATGAGGCGGGGCAGCTGCGATTCTGCGAGGTCAACGGCGATGCCGTAGGCGGCACGCGCTTCTTCGGTGCTCGAGAAGTCGACGCCGTACCAGGGCGAATCTTCTGGCCCGTACTGGAACTGGCCGAGCCGCGCGACCTCTGTGAGGTCGTCTGCCACCGAGCTGCGGTCGATCGTGAGTTGGCCGAGCGCTTGCGGGTCAAGCCGCACCGTCGTCGACGGCGGGTTGTCGCCGAGCGACAGGTTGGTGAGTTGCCTGAGCGCCTCGAGCGGGGTCACCGAGAAGCGTTCGTCTGGCTTCGCGAGCGCGTCGCGGTAGTCGAGCAGCACGCCGCGCAGCCGCACGAGCGCCTCGTCGACGTCGCGCATCTGCTCGGCCGTCGCGTTCTCGTTGCGGCTGATCGCCTCGACGAGATTGCGGCGGAGCCTGCGCGGGGTGACGGCGAGGCCGGGGAGCCCGGCGCGGGTGAGCCGATGTGTGATGCCGTCGATGGTGGATCGGCGTGGGGTCACGACGAGCACGTGCTTTCCGTCGCGCACGAGGTTTCCGATGGCATTCACGACGGTCTGGGTGCCGCCGGTGCCCGGCAGCTGACGCACGACGATCGACTGCCCCGCGTCGATCTGCGCGAGCACATCGTCTTGCTCCGGGTCGGAGTCGTACAGGCAGCGATCAGTTTCGGGCGCAGCGACGTCGGGCGAGACCGGGTTCACCGGGTGGTAGTTCTCGGCGAGGGTGCGCTTGGCGGGCTCGCTGCCGCAGATCGCCTGCAGAATCGGGGTGTCGAGCCGCACCGCGTCGGCGCGCATGCCCTGCGAGATGTTGTGGAACGAAGACACAACGAGTCGCGGCTGCACCACGAACTCGGGCACGCCCGCAACCATTTGCCTGAGCCGGTCGATGACGGGCTGAGGTTTGAACACGCCCTCGGCCTGCGACAGCTCGATGAGCGAGCGGGCGTCGATGGTGATGCCGAACTGGTCGCGGAGCGCGCGGATCAGCTCCGAGTTCACAACCGGGAAGTTCTTGAGCTTGAGCTCGAAGTCTCGGCCGTAGCGGCGAATCGCGAGCGGCCTGAGCAGCACCGGCGCGGTGAACTCGGTGCCCTCGAAGCTCCACTTGGCGAGCCCGACCGCGAGGTTCACGGTTTCAAGCCCGCGCATGGTGCGCATCTCGACGGCCTTGTCGGTGACGCGCGCGGCGGCGGCGCGAGCGTGGCGCAGCGCAAGGTCGTCGCGAATCAGCGCCGACAGCAAGATCTTGTTGCCCGAGATGAACTGCGGCAGCCCACCGGGGTGGGTCGACGACAGCTCGATGCGGTTTGCCGGGTGATCATCGAAGTGCAGCAGCGGGTTGCGCCCACCGATTTCGGTGAGCTCACGCAGCCAGGCCGCGTGCTCCTCGGCAAAGGGGTTGACGACCGCAACTGGCCCGCCGAGCTCGGGCTCGGGGTAGTTCGTGGCGATCCCCTCGGGCGCGTGACTGTTCGCCGGCTCCGCCACCTCGGTGACCTCCGGTGCTACTGCGGCGCTACCCTTTGGTTCGGGTCGCCTGCGACGTTCCACACTCCACACACCGCCACCCTAAGCGGTGTCGGCTGAATTTCGCCGCATTATTGCGGTGTTTCTTCGCGCGTCGTAGCTGTGACTTCGCCGCCCGCTGTGCGCCGGGCGACGAAGTCACTGTGAATTGCGCTCCGCTAGCGGATGATCGCGGTGTCGACCGCTGTGCCGCGCGCTCGCGCGACCAGGCGCATGAGGTGGTACACGCCAACCGCGGCGAGCGTCCCGAGTGCGATGCCGTTGAACATCACGTTGCCGAGCTGCATGCTGAAGTCGGCGATGCCCACGATGAGCGCGATCGCGGCGGTGAACTGGTTGATGGGCTTCGAGAAGTCGACCTTGTTGTCGATCCAGATCTTCACACCGATGAGGCCGATGAGGCCGTAAAGCGCAACCGTCACGCCGCCGAGCACACCGGCCGGCACCGAGAAGATGAGCGCCCCAACCTTGGGCGAGAAGCTCAGCAGCATCGCGATGATGCCGGCCACCCAGTACGCCGCGGTCGAGTAGACGCGGGTTGCCGCCATCACACCGATGTTCTCACCGTACGTCGTCGTCGCGGATCCGCCACCGAAGCCAGCGAGAATCGTCGAAACGCCGTCGGCGAGCAGCGCGCGGCCGGTCACCGGGTCGAGATCGCGGTCGATCATCAGGCCGACGCTCTTCACGTGGCCGACGTTCTCGGCGATGAGCACGAGCACGACGGGCAGGAACGCGGGCAGCAGGCCCCAGAGCGAGGGGTCTTGGAACGGGTTCGCCGGCAGGTGGAATTCGGGGAACCCGACCCACGCAGCGCTCTTCACCGCGTCGAAATCGACGATGCCCATGAGCGCGGCCGCGATGTAACCCACGACCATGCCGAGCACGATTGAGAGGCGACCGATGAGCCCACGGAAGAGCACGGTGATGAGCAGGATCGACGCGATCGTGATGAGCGCGGCCGTCGAGTGCAGCCCCTGGTTCACGTCGGGGTTTGCCGCGGGGTTACCGAACCAGTTGTTCTTCACGGCGGGGGCGAGGTTGAAACCGATGAGGGCGACGACCGCGCCCATCACCACGGGTGGCATCAGCGCGTTCACCCAGCCGGTGCCGAAGCGCTGCACGAGAATGCCGACGAGCGAGACAAGCACGCCCATCGCGATGATCGCGAACGAGGCGCGGGCGAGGCCAGCGACGTCGCCGTAGTCGAAGCCGGCGGTCGCCACCGCGATCGGGGCGAGGAAGGCGAACGACGAACCGAGGTAGCTCGGCAACCGGTTGCCCGTCATGAGCAGGAAGATCATGGTGCCGAGGCCCGAGAAGAACAGCGTCGCGGTCGGCGGGAAGCCGGTGATGAGCGGCACAAGGAACGTGGCGCCGAACATCGCGACGACGTGCTGGGCACCAAAACCGATCGTGCGGCCCCACCCCAGGCGCTCCTCGGGGAGAACCAGTGCGTCTTGCGAAACGGTCTTGCCGTCTCCGTGCAGCTTCCAGGGCAGCGCCATAGGGGCTCCTTTGGGGGCGGGCGATTCGTGCGAGCCGCGCGTCCACCCCACAGGCGCTCGACCAAAAGTCAAGCATACAGCGAACGCTCAGGAACGCGACGCCCGGGCCGGGTCAGCCCCTCTTACGCAGCCCGAGCGCGGCCGCAGCTCCCCCGGCGAGCAGCAGCATCAGCGCGACCCCCCAGCCGGCCATGGCGGCGCCCCCGCCCGTGCTCGCGAGCGCGGTCGGCGCATGCGGCACGGGGCGAGCGGTCTGGCCAGTGTCGCCCGTTCCCCCAGTGTCGCCGCCATCACCCGTGTCGATGGGAGGCGTCGGTTCGGTCGCGGTGCCGCTGAGCGCCACCGTGACCACGATGTCGCCCGGCGGATCCTCGGCCATTGCACGCGCTGGCATCAGTCGAAAGGCGTTGAAGGTCGCCTGCTGCGCGAGCTTGCCCGCGGTCTTCGGCGCCCACGTCACCGGCACCTCGATGCTGTCGCCCCGGCCAATATAGCCGTAGTCTGGAAGCTCGCCGAGGGTGATGCCCAGTCGTTGCAGGGCTGCAGCGTTCACCGTCTCGATCGCGACCTCATCAACGCCCGTGTTCGTGAGCGTGAGCGTGCGCTCGACGGCCTGGCCAACCCGCACCGTACCGAAGTCCACGGGAGGCGCCGTCACTGTGACCGGCGGCTGCTCATCGGTCCCTACCCCAGAGAACCTGAGGTAGCTCGAGCGCCGCTCGGTGGAGCCGTTGTCGAGCCGGTAGCTCAGATCGGCAGAGCCCGTGAGCGCGCCCTGCTCGAGGGGGCGAAAGTCTACGGCGATGTCGAGGCTGCCGCGTGCTGGCACCCGCAGCTCTTGCACGAGCAAGCGCTCATCTACGGCGAAGGGGCCCGAGAAGTTTGAGAGCGTCACCAGCGCATCGACGGAGGCCCGGTTCGTCAACCGCAGCGTTTCGGAGGAGTTGCGGCCAACGGGCACCTCCCCGTGAGCGACCGCCGGGTTGAATTCCAGTGCCGCGGATGTGAGTTCAAGCGCAAACGAGGAGAGCGTGGGTTCGCCAACGGGTGTGCCCGCAGCGTCGAGCTCCTGCGCAGTGAAGCTCACACCCTGCGACAGCGACTGCAGTTTCGTCGGGTGCGTCGTCCACGTGAGCTCGCAGGTGTCGCCGGCCTGCATCGTGCGCGACCCGAACCAGCCGGCCGGGCAGCCCTCGGAGAATGACCTGGTGGTCTCGGTGTCGGAGCCCGCGCCGCCGGAGGTGCCCGTAAGCCTCAGCGGTCGATTCGCCACAAGCGTTGCCGTGCGGGTCTCTTCAGACCCGACGGCCGTTGTGGCAACGAGCCGCTCGGGCGTCACGGTAAACAGCGCTTCGGGTGCCGCAGCTGGCACCCCGATCTCCTGCGCCGCCGCCGGGCTCGCGCCGGCGGCCACCCCCGACAGGAATACGATCACCGCGGCCGTAAGGGCACGCGCACCAACCTTGTTCACAGTTCCCCCGCACATTCGGCCTCGCATGTAGGGGTACGAAACTACTCGCCGAAGGTGGCGCGAAGCTTAAGAATAGGTGAATGCCAGGCGACGACGGCAGGCGACAGGGCCGGGCGGCCGAGCAGCCGTGCCCGGACAGCCGAGCCCGGGCAGCCGAGCCCGGGCGACAGCAGGCGTACTAAGAATCAAACCCGAGGCCGAGCGCGTCGAGCGCCTTGAGCAGCAGGTTGCGCTTCCCGCGGTTGTGGTCGGCGCGGTCGAGCGACCAGCGGGTGAGGTTGATACCGATGGTCGCCAAGGGCTCGGGCGGAAACGGGAGGGGAATGCTGCGAACCAGCTCGAGCTCGGTGCGCTCAGTGATGTGACCCTCAAGCCGATCCACCACGACGTCTGCCGCGAAGTGCGTGGCCCCCACGCCGAGACCAGTGAAGCCAGCGACGTACTGTACGCGGCCTCCGAACGCCTGCCCGAAGAACGCACAGAAGCGCGTCGACGTGTCGATCACCCCGGCCCAGCGATGCGAGAACTTCACCCCAGCGAGTTGCGGGAAGGTCGTAAAGAAGTGGCTCGCCAGCCGCCGATGACTTTCCATGCGGTCTTCATAGGCGCGCTTGATCTTTCCACCCGCGTGGTACACCGCGTCGTAGCCGCCCCAGAGTATGCGGTTGTCGGCCGTGAGCCTCGCGTAGTGAAACTGGTTGGCCATGTCGGCGAGCCCCTCGCGCCCGGCCCACCCGATCGAGTCGAGCTGCTCCGCGCTCAACGGCTCCGTCATGAGCACGTAGTCGTACACGGGCACCGTGTGAAACCGATATCGCTTGAGCAGTGAGGGGAACACATTCGTGCAGAGCGCAACGCGCTCGGCCGTAACGGTGCCTCGAGTGGTCTCGAGCACGATCGGCTCGTCGTCGCGGCCGTCGAGCCGATCGACGGGGGTGCCCTCGTAGATCTCGACGCCGATGTTCGCCGCGAACTTCGCGAGCGCGACGGTAAGCTTCGCCGGGTGCAGGTTCGCGTTTTCGCGGGGAGAAAACTCCCCGGCGAGAAAGGTCGGCGAGTTGACGCGCTCCCGCACTTGCGCGGCGTCGAGACCCACCACGTTGGGGTCTTGGTGCTCCCCCACCCAGCTCACCTGATGCGGCTGGTTCGCCACCGACAGCTGGCCGGTACGCTCCCAATCGACGTCGAGCCCGTGCTCCGTGACGAACCGCTCGATGGCGTCGAGATTCTCGTAGCCGAGGCGGCGCAGTGTGCCGGTCTCGTCGGGCCAGCGGGCCTCGGCGTTCGGCTCGCCGTGCGTGATGCTCGCCTCGCAAAAGCCGCCGTTGCGGCCCGAGGCGGCCCACCCGACCCTCACCGCTTCGAGCAGCACCACCCGGCGCTCTGGGTGCGCCTGCTTGAGCTTGATTGCGGCCCAGAGCCCGGCGTACCCGCCGCCGACAACGGCATCGTCAACGGTGATGCTGTCGCTGAGCTGTGGGTAGCGGTCGGCACTCGCAGCGACGTCTTCAATCCAGTACACACCGAGCCTCGTGTCGGCGAGCGATTCGTCGACGATGCGCGCAGCGGGGCGGTGCGTCTCAAAAACCGTCTGCTCCATGATCGCTACCAGTCCTCAGTCCGTGGGTCCCGTACCGCGAGTGTACAGCTCGCCCCCAGGCCGGCAATAGCAACTTCTGGCGGTTTCGGGGCGCGCAATCGGCGTTGCTAGGCTGGCAGCATGCCTCGCAGGGTCGAAGATTTTCGTGGGCTCACACGTCTCAGCAGGCTGCGCCTGCTGCACGCGGTGCACCGGGTGCCCGGCCGAAGACTCGCGGAGCTCGCGGAAGAGGTCGGGCTGCACCTGAACACCGCACGAGAGCACCTCGCGATTCTCGAGGCCGAGGGGCTCGTGAACAGCCTGACACTCGTCACGGGCGTTCGCGGCCGCCCGCCGGTTGCCTTTCACCCCGTCACGGATCTTGCCGAGAACCAGGCCGCGCGCAAGCGAGCCGAGGGCGCGCGCGAGCGCGGCGCGCTGCTACGCCGGCTCGCCCCCGAGCTCGACCGCGGAGGCGAACTCGGGGGCGCGGCGCTGGAGCAACTCGATGCGTTGTACGAGCACCTCGAAGACATCGGGCTCGAGCCGCGGCCCGACGCGTCACAGCTGAACGTCGATGTGACGCCCTGTCGCTACGCGTTCGCCATCGAGACCGAGCGCGCCCTCGTCTGCTCCGTGCACATTCAGTTGCTCAAGCACCAGTTGCAGCAGGTGCCTGGCCCCGTCAGGGTGCGGAGCGTCAAGCCGTTCGTCACGCCAACCCGCTGCGAGATCGCGCTCGAGGTGCGCGCCGACGCCGCTTCGGCCGCCTAGCCACGCCCAGGCGCGCGCCACCCCAGCCGCGGCCGGCGGCCGCGCGGCTAGCTCGGGTGCTGCGCCCACATGTCTGGCCCGAACACCTCGTAGTGAATGCTCGCCGCTGGCACTCCCCGTTCGAGCAGCGTGCGTCGGGCCCCCTGCATAAACGGCAGCGGCCCGCACATGAAGACGCGCGCCGCTGCGGGCAGGTCGACTCCCGTCAGATCCATGTACCCGCTCTTAGCTGGTGAGAGCGTCGGGGCGGAGTCAGCGGCCTCCTCGTACCAGTTCTGTGCGCGGGCGTCAGTCATCGACTGCACCTGCCGACGCAGCCCGGCGTAGAGCGCGTGGTCTGCGTGCGACCGATCGGCGTGGAAGATGCGCACGGTACGGCCAGGCTGGCGCTTCGACACGTCGTCGACGATTGCGGCCACCGGGGTGATGCCGATGCCGGCCGACACAAGCACGAGCGGGGCATCGCTGTCGTCGAGCACGACATCGCCAGCGGGCTGCGAAACGTCGAGCACTGCGCCCGGCTGTGCGTGCTCGTGCAGCCAACCAGACACGCGCCCGTCTGGCGCACCGTCGGCACCGCGAACGCGCTTGATCGTCACCCGCAGCGAGTCGCCGCGCGGCCCCGACGAGATCGTGTACTGGCGCGGCTGTCGCTGCCCGTCGGGCAGATCCACCGCAATCGCAACGTACTGCCCCGTTCGGTGCTCCGGAACCGTGCCGGCCACCGGGGCCAGCAGCAGCGAGAACACCTCCTCGCTCTCTTCGAAGCGCTCGGTGACTCGATACTGCCGCCACGGTTGCTCTGGGTCGGTGCCGCCGAGCGCGTACAGCTTCGCTTCTTCGGCGATCAGCGCAGTCGCGAACAGCCAGTACACCTCGTCCCACGCCGCGGCAACCTCGGGCGTCACCGCGTCGCCAAGCACCGTGCCAACGGCTGCGAGCAGGTGGTGGCCAACGATCGTGTACTCCCGAGCTTTGATGCCGAGCGAGACGTGCTTGTGCGCGATGCGCTGCATCACGGGGGTAAAGTCGGGGGCGTCGGGGTCGATGAGCTGCACGGCAAACGCCACGACCGACGCCGCGAGCGCCTTGGGCTGCTCGCCGATGGCCTGGTTCGCCATGTTGAACACCCGCTTCAGCTCCGGGTGCGCGGCGAACATCGCCGGGTAAAACGTGCGCGTGATCTCGTCGGCGTTCGCAGCCACCACCGCCGCCGTCGCGGCGACCGTGGCTTCCGAGCTTGGGGACAATTTCATCGACATTGCTGCCTCCTGATCGGGTGGGACATCCACCAACCAGATCCTCCCCCGGCCGCGGGAGCGGGCGCCTCGGCTTTCGCCGTGATTATTCATCGATCGCGCGCAAATCGCGCACACTCAAGCACCAATCGCGCACTCTCGCGCACCAAGCGCGCACTCTCGCGCACACTGCGCTCCGCCGCGCGCTCCCCTGGCGACTGCGGCGCCCTCCCCGCTACTTCGCGGGCGGCTTCATGATCGCGCCGGTCGCGAGGCCGACCGCGAGCCCGGCCGGCAGCCACAGCCAGAACTGCGTGAAGAAGCCGAGCACGAGCCCCATCACCGCGCCGACCGCGAGACCGAGGAAGATCTGCTTGCGCCTCGCCTCGGGCGTCGGCTCGTCGCCTTTCCCGTTGCCCTGGGGGCGATTTCCGGGCTTCGATGATTTGCTCATGCGCCCAGCCTACGCGCGGCGGCCCTGTCTGACCTGTCCATCTCCTGCAACCGCGCAATAATCTCGGGCGAAGCGCCCCGCGCGGTCGCCACCGCCACAAGCGCGCCCATAGCCCTGGCGATCTTGGCGGTGCTCAGCGATGTCTTCGCCCCTGCGCTCTCGAGCGCCGAGCCAACGGCGTCGAGCCACGCCTCGTCAGCGCCTGGCAAAAGCTCCGCCTCCCACTCGCGCCACGCGCGCTCGACCCTGGTATCGCCGCGCAGCTCGGTAGCGCGCACCCTGTCGTCGGCGAGCTCGACGACCTCGACCCCAGCACTGTCGACGAGGCGAACGGTGCGGCGCTCCGTGCGCAGCTCGGCGATCGGCCGCACGCCGTCGGCAACGTCGCCGACTCGTGCGCGGAGCTCGGTGCGCAGCCCCGCCGGAATCTCCGCGGCGAGCGGCCAGTGCAGCTCTTTGGTGCCGCCCGCGGTCTTCGCCTTGAGGTGCCAGCCGGCGTCACTGCCGCCCTCGCGCACCCGCATCGCGAGGCCGAGCGCAGCGAGCGCTCCCTCCGGGGTATCAAAATAGCGCGCGTTGAGCTCGTTCGTCTCGGCAACACCAACGCCGAGCCCCACCGCACGAAACGCCTCGGCGCCGGGTATTGCGGCGTCGGCAGGTACCTCGTACTTGCGCTCAATCTCGAGCGACTCCGTTGCACCGCCTGTGTGAGCCGCCGCACCTTGGTGTGCGGCCGCATCAGCGTGCGCAGCCCCGTCTCCGGGCGCAGCCCCGCCCGGGTGCGCCGCTTTGCCCGGCTGCGCGCCCGTAACAGGGGCCTGCCGCTGGCCGGCCGACCACACGATCCCCGCGCCCGCGACAACAACAAGCGCGATGCCCGCGAGCGCGGTCACCGTCAGCACGTCGCCTAAGAACAGCACGCCGACGAGCGTGCCCATGACGGGGTCGAACGCGAAGAAGACCCCGAGGATCCGCGCCGATGTGAGCCTGCCAGCAATCGTGTCGACGGAGAACGCGAGCGCGGTTCCCACGAGCGCCGACAGCGCGAGCAGCCCCCACTGCGCCGGCTGCACCTGGGTGATCACCGGCAGCGAGAACGGTGTCGTGAGCAGCGCGGCAACCGTTACCGAGAGCGCGACGCTCTGCAGCCCTCCCTCGGTCTTGCCGATTCGCGGCGCGAGCAGCGTGTAGCCGGCGAAGCTCACCCCCGCGAGGGCGCCCCACACCAGGCCGATCGGGTCGAACGGGCCGCCGAAGCCAGCGAGCAGCACGACGCCGGCGAACGCCGCTATCGCGAGCAGCCCCTCGCGCAACCGTCGCGAGGCGAGGAAGGCGACCATGCACGGCCCGAGAAAGTCGAGCGTTGTCGCGACGCCGAGCGGAATGCGCTCGATCGCCTGGTAGAGCAGCATGTTCATCGCGGCCATCGCGGTGCCGTACAGCACGATCCCGATCCACTCATCGCGCGACCTGCCGCGCAGCCGCGGGCGGAACAGAGCCAGCATGATGGCCGCGGCGATGAGCATGCGCAGACCGCTCGTGCCCGCCGCGCCGAGATCGGCGAACAGCGAGAGCGAAATTGCGGCGCCGATTTGCATGCCGATCGACCCCACGAGCACGAGGAGCATGGCGCGGATCGTCGCTGAGCGGTTGGGCTGGGTCTGCATCCTCCCAAGCCTAGGCCCAGCGGGGTGCCTACACTTAACATCGTGAGCGAGCTTGTTGATTCTGTGGTGGCTGCGGTGCGCGAGGCCGGCGCCGCCCTGCGCGGGGGCGGGGTGCCGACCGAGGTCCTCGCCGCCTACGTTGCCCCGCGCCGCAAGCTACTGATTCCCCGCGCGGCGACGATGCGCCCGCTCGGGGAGGTCTGGCGGGTTGGTACGTTACTCATCGGTGCGGATCCCGAGGCGTCACCCGCCCTCCTCATTGCGGGCAAAACCACTCGGGCTGCCGTGCGCCCGCACCCGGGCAACCAGTCCGTCTCGCGCGAGCAGCGACGTGACCTCGCCGCCGCCGCCCTGCACGGTGGGTACACCGAGGGCACGACGGTGAACTTTGACGCGCAGCTCGTCGCGCTCGACGAGCCCGCCCTCCTCGCACTACCCGCCGAGCTGCCCCTCGGGGTCGTCGCTGGCGAGCTGCGGGTACGGTGGCGGGCTGGTGCCCCGCTCGAGGGGGCGCAGACGCTCGCGAGCTACCTCGCTGAGCGGGTGGAGCTGCTCGTGCACCCGCCCCAGGGGGCCAACTAGCCGGTTGGAGCGCGCACTGCGGGTCTGTGCCGGCTCTGCCCGCTCTGCCCGCTCTGCCCGCTCTGCCCGCTGGGGGTGCCTTGCCCGCTGGGGCTGCCTTGCCCGCGGGGCTGCAGAACATCGGTAATCAGCACAACACAGGCCCGAGCCGGCCCGATCCACCCCTGGCTGCGCAGATCACCTATCCAGCGCAGACAGGCCCCGGCCCTGCCCGCAGCCCGCGGGGCTGCAGAACATCGGTAATCAGTACAACACAGGCCCGAGCCGGCCCGATCCACCCCTGGCTGCGCAGATCACCTATCCAGCGCAGACAGGCCCCGGCCCTGCCCGCAGCCCGCGGCTAGGCCGGCTGGCCAGCGACGTTGAAGCGCGGGGCCCGCGGCGCCCGGCGCGCATCGGGGCCTGTCGACAGCGTGCCGTCGGGCGCAATATGGCTGAACATCTGGGCGACGACGGCAAGAATATGCGGGTCTTCGACCCTGTAGAGCTGCCGCCGACCCTCTCGGCGGGCGGCGACGAGCCCGGCCGCCCGGAGCTTTGCAAGGTGCTGGCTGATCGCCGGGACGTTCGCCTGCGCCAGCTCAGACAGCGTCGACACATCGTATTCGCCCCCGGCGAGCAACCACACGAGGTGCAGTCGGGTGGGGGTCGACAGCATGTCGAACGTCGCAGCGGCGGCGTGCAGCTGCGCCTCGGTGATCTCGGGCAAATGATGGTCGTCCATCTTTCAATGATCCATCATTTGAAGATTTGCGCAAGTTATTGCATGTCGTAGGCTGGGTTCGCCCAGCCAGCGCCATGTCGCCCTGCCCAGAGAGAGGAGGCTGCAATCGATCAGGTACACAGCGCCTCGCTCCGAGCTCAGCCCCCGGGCTACCGCGGGGGGCGCAGCCGCCTCGCAGACGTCGTCATCTTCGCAGGGCTCTTCGTCGGGTTCTGGGCGGTGTCGCAGGTCTCTCCCAGCCTCGCGGCACCATTCGATCCCTCGCATGCGCACGGCACGATAGCGACCGACCCCGCGCAGCTGCCCTACTACGCGGCCCGGTCGCTGCTGCGCATGTTTGCCGCGCTCGCGCTGTCGGTCGTCTTTTCGTTCGTGTATGCAACGGTAGCGGCGAGGGTTCGTGGGGCCGAGCGCATCATGATTCCCGTGCTCGACGTGCTCCAATCGGTGCCCGTGCTCGGGTTCCTCGCGGTGACGCTGCCACTCTGGCTTGCCCTCTTCCCGGGTTCAACCCTCGGGCTCGAGAGCGCCGCAGTTTTCGCTATTTTCACCAGCCAGGTGTGGAACATGACGTTCGCCTTCTACCAGGCGCTCATCGCACAGCCGCGCGACCTCGACGAGGCTGCGCGGGCGCTCCGCCTCACTCGATGGCAGCGATTCTGGAAGCTCGATGCGCCATCGGGTGCTTTTCCGCTCGTGTGGAACGGCATGATGAGCTTTGGCGGGGGCTGGTTCTTTCTCATCGCATCCGAGGTGCTCACGATCGACCAACGCGAATATGCCTTGCCAGGCATAGGTGCCTTCGCTGCGGCCGCCGCGCAGCAGGAACGCATCGATCTACTGATGCTCGCGGCAGCGGTCATGGTGGTGCTGGTGATCGGTGTGAATGTCGTGTTTTGGCGACCGCTCACCGCGTGGGCCGAGCGCTTTAGACTCGGCGATACCGATGCCTCCGACCCTCAAACGAGTGTCGTGTATGACCTGCTGCGCCGATCCGCCATTCCCGCAGCCGTAGGCGCGCTCACCCTGCCGCTGCGCAACTGGCTCGATCACGCGATGCGAGTATTCGGTCGCACGGCCCGCCGACCGCTGCGCTCGCGTACCGCGCTCCCCCGCTGGCTACGTGCTACCGCGAGCACTCTGGCGCTCGCGGCGCTCGCGCTGGGGTTCGTACTCTCGTTTCGCTTCGTCGCTACCGAGGTAGGCCTCGACCAGTTCGCCGTGACGGCAGGGCTCGGCCTCATCACCCTCGCTCGGGTCGCGGTTGTGGTGCTCCTTGGCACGGTCGTCTGGGTGCCAATCGGGGTGTGGATCGGCCTCAGCCCGAGAATCACGCGCGTCGCGCAACCCATGGTGCAGGTTCTTGCGAGCTTTCCCGCGAACTTTCTGTTTCCCCTTTTTGCGCTCGCGCTTGTCACGACCGGGGTGCGCCTCGACATCGGCGGCGTGCTGCTCATGGCCCTGGGCTCGCAGTGGTACATCCTGTTCAACGTCATCGCCGGGGCCGCGGCGATTCCCATAGATCTTCGCGAGTCTGCGCGCAGCCTTCGCCTCGATCGCGTGCTTACGTGGCGCACGCTCTACGGGCCGGCGGTGTTCGGCAGCTGGGTCACGGGGGCGCTCTCCGCCGCGGGCGGCGCATGGAACGCCTCGATCGTGGCCGAGGTGGTGAGCTACGGCGACACCACGCTCACCGCGGCAGGGCTCGGCGCCTACATCGCCGAGGCAACCACCGCAGGCGACACCGGCCACGTGATCGTTGGCGTAGCCGTCATGAGCGTGCTCGTCGTCGCGACGAACCGGCTCGTCTGGCGCAGGCTCTACAGACTCGCCGAAACCCGATATTCTCTGGCGTAGTGCCGCAGCCAACGCAGAAAGAACTGAATCGATGACGAAGGTCTACAGCACCCAACCCCCCGGGCGTGTACTCGCGAGCGTCGAGCAAATCGCTCAGATTTTTCCCTCTGCCGACGGGGGCACGCTGCAGGTCTTAGACGGCGTGAACCTGACAATTCGAGAGGGCGAGATCGTGGCGTTGCTCGGCCGCTCGGGGTCGGGAAAGTCGACGCTCTTGCGCATTCTCGCGGGGCTGCTGCAACCCTCGAGCGGTGAGGTGCGCTACCGCGGCGTCCCTGTGGCGGAGGCCGAGCCCGCCGTCGCCATGGTGTTTCAATCGTTTGCGCTCATGCCATGGCTGACCGTGCTCGAGAATGTCGAGCTCGGCCTGCGCGCCGCAGCCGTACCGCGCGCGGAGCGGCGGGCGCGCGCTCTGGCGGCCATCGACGCGATCGGGCTAGACGGGTTCGAGACCGCCTACCCCCGCGAGCTCTCGGGTGGCATGGCTCAGCGGGTCGGGTTTGCGCGCGCGTTTGTGCAGCGCCCTGACCTGCTGTTAATGGACGAACCATTTTCTGCCCTCGACGTGCTCACCGGCGAGAACCTTCGCAGCGAGCTCATGGCGGTCTGGGGCGAGCGGGAGCTCGCCGATCAGAGCATCTGCATCGTCACTCACAGCATCGAGGAGGCGGTGCAGCTGGCAGACCGCGTGCTCGTCTTGGGCGGGTCGCCCGGCACGATACAGGCCGAGCTTCCCATTCATATTCCGCGCCCCCGCGACAAGCGGAGCCCCACCTTCGAGGCAGCGGTCGACAAGCTCTACGCGCTGCTCACCGGCAGGCCCGCCGGCGCCCCGGGGGCGCACACGCCGCTTCCCGGGCCGCTCACGCACCCGCTGCCCGAGGCAACGAGCGGAGGTCTCGCGGGGCTCGTCGAGATTGTGGTTGCGCACGGCGGGCAGACCGATCTGCCAGACCTGGCAGACGAGCTATCGTTCGACATCGACGCCCTCTTGCCGCTCGTCGACGCCGCGAGCATGCTCGGCCTGCTCGAGGTCGACGGCGCGCAGAGCTTCATTACCGATGCGGGGCACGCCTGGCACTGGGCCGGAATCCAGGAGAGCAAGGCGAGCTTCGCTCACCTCGCGGTCACCAGGGCCCCGCTCGTGCGCACGATCGTAAAGGCCCTCGAGAACAGCGACACCGGAACACTGCGCGCCGATTTCTTCCGTGACCTGCTGCGCCGCGGCTTCAACGAGGCCGACGCGGAGCGCCAGCTCACGCTCGCGATCGATTGGGGCCGCTACGGCGAACTGTTTGACTACGACGCCGACACAGATGAGGTGATGCTCTCAGAGGTCGCGTCTGGGCTGGCGTCGCTCCTCGAACCCGGCGAAGGCACCGACATCGGCGAGGGCACCGGCACCGGCGAAGCGACCGAGCAAAAGCCGCCCGAGGCCCCCTAAGAGCCCCGAATAACCCCTGAGAACCCATGCGATCTCCCGAAACACCTCGAATGCTTGCGCGACTGCGCAAATGAGCTAGGGTTGAGAGGGGCCGAACCCGCCCCCATCGCGCTCGCTGCCACGGCAGCCAGACCCCCAGGGGAGGCTCAGATGCGTCACTCGATTTGGTTCATTCACTCCGGCATCGGCCGGCCGGTCAACACCGAGGGGTTCCCGCCAGAGCGACCCGACCCTGCCGAGCAGCCCCGCCCCGTGCGGGCATCGACCAGGCTCTGGGTACGATCGATGCTGGCCTTCATCGCGATGCTTCTGACGCTCGCGGCGATCATCGAACTCGTTGCCGTGCTCGTCAACGGCGAGAGCGAGTCGATGCCGTTCGGCATCGCCGGAGCGTGCGTTGCAGTTGCGATCGTGTGCACGCTCGCCGTCACACGCGGCGGGAGTGGGCGGCGCCACTAGCCGACAACCACCAAAACGTGTGGGGCGGGTCGACCTCAGGTCGATCCGCCCCACACACATGCCCGGGCGGGCATGCCTCGCGAGCCCGCCGCTACCGCAACTGCCCCGCGCGCTTCACGGTGTAGATCGGAATCACGGCCAGCAGGAACACGCCGAGAATCTGCACCCAGCTCGAGTACTCCCAACTCAGCTCGGGCATGACCTCGAAATTCTGCCCGTACCAGTTGATCAGCGTCGTCCCCGGAATCAGAATCGCCCAGAGCACAGTGAAGATCTTCACGATGTTGAGGTCGCTCGTTGAGATCTGCTGCGAAACCCCCTGCGACAGGAAGCGGTGTCGATCGACCATAAACTCAACCCGCCGGGTCAGCGCCTCGCCCTGCTGAATCAGCGCGTCGACCTGCGGCCGGGTCACCCCGGCCCCCGGTACCGTGCACTCGCGGCGCAGCAGCCTGGCAAGCTGCGTGAGTGTCGCGATCGACGAGGCGACATGCGTGAGCGCGTGATCGATGTCAACGAGCAGCTCGTTCACCCGCGGCAGATCGCTCACCCCCAGGCTGCGCGACGCCTCAGCCCGCGCCGCCTCAGCCATCGGCGCGCGCACCGTGTTAATGTCTGCTTCCATGAGGCCGAGCGCAGCAACCGCGGCCTGAAAACCGGCCTGGGCAATCGCGTACCACGCCTGATGCGGGCCCTCACCCGGGCGTTCAGACCACTGCAGCCGCGCCTCGACGTCTTGCAGCAGCGGCACCCCCGCGCCCGGCTCGATCGTCATGATCTGGTCAGGGAGCACGATGACGGTTAGCTCATACACATGCGCAGCCCCGCCCCCGGCGGCGACAAACGTCACCGGCAGCCGCCGCTCGTGGTCGACCTCGCTGCCACGCAGGCGGTTCGCCACCACACGCTCGGCCGTCTCAAAGTCGCTGCCCGAGTCGACGAAAACGCGTGTCCAGGTGTCGCGCGTGATACTCCGCACGCTCATCGCAGCCAGCCCTTCCGCTTGATATACGCGAGCGGCACGAGGGCAAATAGCGCGGTCGTTGCCATCACGAACCACTCACCCCAGCCGAGCGCAAGCTCGGGCATATTGGCGAAGTTCTGCCCGTAATACGCTGCGATCAGCGTCGGCGGTGTGAACACGGCGGTCACGACCGTGAACACCTTGATGATCTGATTCTGCTTCAAATCAAGCGTCGTCATGAGCGACTGCTGAATGTTGCGCACCTTCGCGTGCTGAAACCTGGCGTGGCGTCGCCCGCCCTCGATATCTGAGAGTGTCGTCGAGTAGTCAAAATCGACCTCGCCGCCACCCCGTCGCACCCACCGCGCCGCCCGCTCGAGCATGAGCTGCCCCTGCACGGTGCGGGCAATAAGCTCCTCGGCGCCCCCGAGCAGCACCGCGGTCTGCGCGATGTCGGCGACGCCAACCTGACGCCCCTCCATCTTGAAGCCCCCGCTGCTGTCGACCGCCTGGTCGGCAAGGTTGGTGAGCACTTGCGAGATGCGGGCAACGGTCTCTTGCATGGCGTCGTTGAGCTCCTCGAGCACCAGAATCAGCGCATCGCGGCTCGTCGGCGCGGCACTCGATCGCGCCAACAGGTTCTGCGCACGCCGCAGCGCATCGATGGGGTGGTCTGGCTCGACCGAGATGAGCAGCTCCGGCGTGAAGGCGATCAAGATTTCGGCGGAGGAGAACGACGCTGCGGCCTGCGCGTCTGGCTCGCGGTCGGGCAGCGGCAGGTCGAGCGGCAGCAGCACAAAGCCCTGCTCCTCGACAGCGTGTTTCACCGGCTGGTCGAGCCGCAACCCGTACTGCCGGTGAATGTTGCCGAGCATTATCTGGTCTGAGGCCCTTACGCGGAGCCACCCCTGCCGCGGCAGCTGATTCGTTTCGAGCTGCACGCTCGACTCAGTGTTGTCTTGCATAGTCACACTTTCAAAGTACGACCGCCCCACATGCGTGGGATCGGTCTCGTTGACGCCGGGAGATTACCCGAGCGTGAGCCCAAACAGGTGCAGGCCGGCAAAGCACGCAATCAGGCCCGCGTAGAGCACGACGACGGCCCAGATGATCTCTCGCTCGATCTTTGAACTCCCGCGCTTTCGCGAGGTTCCCGGGGTGGCGCTCGCATGGGTGCTTTCGCCACCGAGGTGGTGAACATCGATGCGCGAGCTCCAGGCAACCGGCCTCGTGGCCGAGGAACGGGCTTCGGTGGTTGGTGTGGTGGTCATGTGTGATTCCTTCAGATAAATAGTGAAATGCAAGGGGTTAGCGCAACCAGCCGCGCTGGCGCACATACAGCAGCGGCGCGAGTGCGAACACGAAGCTCAGCACGATGATCATTGGCTCCGCGAACTGCCACTCGAGAATCGGCATGTTCTCGAAGTTCATGCTGTAGTAGGTCGAGAGCAGCATCACCGGCAGGAAGACGGCGGTGACAACCGAGAACACCTTAATGATCTGGTTCTGCTTGACGTTGAGCGCAAGGTTGTTCGTCTGCTGCAGCAGCCGCACGCGATCGTGCACGAACTCGATATGCGGCTCGATCGCCTCGATATCGTCAATCAGGCGCGCAAGATCGGTGCGAACTTGCGCTCCGAGCCCCCAGAGCTTCGCGCGCAGGTGCCGCGCGGCCTCGGCGAGCGCGAGCTGGCTCTCCATGCAATACGAGAGCAGCGACTCCATGTCGGCGAGCTCCTGCTGCGTGTACGTGACATCGCTCACGCCAAACTCGCGAGATTTCTTTGCCTCGAGGCTCTCAAGTATCGCCCCGGTCTCAATCATCATGCGCTCGGTGCCGAGACTCATCGCGCTCACGAGCTCGTCAGTCGTATCTGCGATCGCCTGCAGAATGCTGCCGACAACCTCGACCGCGCTGTCGTTCTCGCGACCGTCGCGGCCCATGCGCGCCACGGCCAGGTCGAGGGCGTCAGCCGCCTCCTCCGGCTCGATTGTCACGACGGTCGAGGTGCTCACCGCGACCATGATGCGCATCGTGCGATAGCCGCTGCCAGCTCGCGTGACGTATGAGACGGGCACATAGCTGAACCCGTTCTCTGCGCTGAACGACGCAGCCGCTGCGTCTTCGAAATCGACACCGTACGCGTCGCGAAGCTCGGCGTGCAGGCGCGGGCTCTCGCCCCGCACGCGCACCCAGCGGCCCCCGATGAGGGATTGCACGTTGCCTGACAACGTCGTCGTACCCTGCTCTTTACTCATGAATTTCACTTTCTGTTTCTGCGCGGCGTTGCCCCGCGGCCGATCGCCGGTGGCCTGCACCCGGTGGCCGGTGACCCCCGGCCGATAGCCTGTGGCCTGCGCCCCGCGGCCCACTCGTCACGGCGCTAGTCGTTCTCTTTGTAGAAGCTGCCGTGCGTGCCGGAGGTCGACGAGGTCTTGGTCTCGAGCCCGTAATTAAAGACGTGTAGGCACGCCGTGACCCCGAGCATGATGACGCTGCTCACCAGCACCATGCGCGTGGTGAAGCGCTCATACCTTGTCGCGCGTCGCTTGCCTGCCCGCTCGACGCTTGGGGCCTCGAATACCTGGCTCCGCCACCGCGCCGGGGCACGGCGTGCCGTGGCTGTCTGTGCCGGCCAGTCCGCGACGTCGGGGAGCCCGACCGCCACCCCCGGCATCGTTGGTTCATAGAGTGCTGTGCGCATGCTGCTTGTTCCTCTCAGGGCACACCAAAAAGAGCCCTACGGCTCGGGAAATGCGCTTCCATGTCAGAGCTTCGGCATTGCGTGACGTAGCCAAAACGCAGCCACCTCGGGCACCCCCTTAAGCCGAGGGCGCCTGTCTTAACCTTGGGCATCTCTCGATGTCGTCAGATCAGTGGCCTGTGTTCACGCAAGAGCCTCACCGAACGAAGCGCAGTGCAAGCCTAACAACACTCAATCACTTGCGCAAGTATGCGCATTTTTGATGCCCGCGCACCGCTAGGGCTGGTAGCCGAGGTGCTTCCCCGCCAGGCGAGTGAGAATCTCCACGGTGCCCCCGCCGATCGCGAGCACGGGGCTGTCGCGGTAGATTCGTTCGACCTCGCTTTCGGCCATGAAACCCATGCCACCGAAGAGCTGCACCGCCTCGCGGTTCACCCACTCGCTATTGATCGTGGCCGTGTTCTTCGCAAACGACGCGGCCGAGATGATGCTCAACCCCTCAGCGTCGCCGTCAGGCACAGACACGGCACCAGACGCCGAGAACTCGTCCCAGCGCTCTGCGACCCTGCGCGTGTAGACCCGCGCCACATCTACGCGGCGCGCCATCTCAGCGAGCGTCGACTGCACCGTCTCGCGCGCGATGAGCGGCTGCCCAAACGTTTCTCGGTCGCGGCACCACTGCACCGTGAGATCGAGCGCCCGCTGCGCGCTCGCGTAGGCCTGCGCGGCGAGACTCACGCGCTCGCTCACGAACCCATGCGAGATATAGCTGAAGCCCGCCCCCTCCTCACCAACGAGCATCGAGACGGGAACGCGAGCTCGGTCGTAGAACAACTCCGCCGTGTCAGAGGCTCGCCAGCCCATCTTGTCAAGCTTCTTCGCAACGCTGAACCCCGGAGTGTTCGTCGGCACAACGACGAGCGAGACTCCCCTCGCCCCCGGCCCGCCTGTGCGCACCGCCGTTGTGACAAAATCCGCTCGGGTCGCCGAGGTGATGAACGTCTTGGATCCGCTCACGACGTAGTCGTCGCCGTCGCGCACCGCCGCCGTGCGCAGGTGCCCGACATCGCTGCCCCCGCTGGGTTCGGTGATTGCGAGCGAGCCGATGAGTTCGCCCTCAATCGTCGGCCGCACAAACCTGTCAATCAGCTCGCTCGTGCCGGCGAGCACCATGTGCGGCAACGCAATTCCGGCGGTAAACAGCGACGCATACACTCCGCCAGACATGCCGGCCTCGTGGGCCGCCTCCGTAACTGCGACGGTCGCGAGCAGCCCACCTCCGCCGCCGCCCACCGCCTCCGGAAACCCGGCGCCGATGAGCCCGAGCCGGCCCGCGGCGAGGTGCAGCTCTCGGGGAATTTCTCCGGCGCGCTCCCACTCGGCCTGCTCGGGAAGCACCTCGGCAGCAACGAATTGCTTTGTCACAGCTTTGAGCTCGGTAATCTCTTCCCGACCAATCACTTCAGACTCGTATGTGTTCACCGCGTCGCTCCTCTCACTCAATGTAGACCTCGGGCTGGCGCGCCCTACGCAATCCGCTCCCCCGGCGCGGGCCCGCTGGTCGGGGCGCCGGCGAACGCCTGCGCGACCCGCATCCACTCCGCGGCCCCCTCTCCCTGCGCGACGAGCTCAACATCAGCGATATTTCTGCGCTGAGTGACCACCGCGGCGAACGCCCAGCCCGACCCCGTCACGCGGTCGGCCGCGCCCTCGGGGCCTGCTTCGAAGCGCGCGCCGCCCGGCATCTCGAGTTCGACGCGCGGCTCCGCGGCGGGCACGGGCAGGCCGCGAATCTTGAAGGCGAACTCGCGCGTGCGCACGCCGAGGCGCGCGACCGCCCACAACGCCGAGGTCGCAGGGAGCGTGCGGCCGAGCGCGTCGAATACATCGAGCGCGTGCGCCCACGTTTCCATGGTGCGCGCGGTCGCGATCGTTACCGGCCGCATCGGCGGGCCGAACCAGGGAATCTGGCCAGCAGGATCCGCGGCCGCGAGCGCCAGCTGCAACTCGCGCCGCCCCGACCGCCACGCTGCGAGGAGTTCGTCGGCCGGTGCGCTGCCGCGCTCGTGGGCGCCACGGTCGACGAGGTCTGCCTGGCCGCTCTCGGCCGCCCGCGAAGCTTCGGCCACGAGGGCACGGAAGCCCTCTGGGTCGGTGATCGCGGTGAGCGTCACCTCGTCTGTCCAGAGGAGGTGACCGATCTGGTCTGCGATGCTCCACCCCTCGGCCGGCGTGGGCCGCAGCCACTCTTGCGCCGGCAGCTCGGCTACCGCCTCGTCGAGCAGCTCCGAAGTCTCTCCGAGCGCCTGCAAAGCCTGCGTGACGTCCATTCGCGCCCCACCCCGTCCGTTGCCCTGGAAGTTCGCTTCGACTCTCGTGAGTCAAAAACAATCTTCCTTGATTGTTATTGATCCTTCACATACAGTAACCAACGAGCGTCGATTTGGCTACCGCTACCGACGGCGGAGGCCGACAGCTTGGTCATTCAAAGGAGAATAATCATGAGCGTTCCTCTCGGAAAATGGGTTTCAATCCACGCGCTTCGCACCGGCGACCGACCCGCCCTGGTCGACGTCGAGACGGACACGTCGATCACGTTTCGGGAGCTCGACGAACGCACGACCCGCCTGGCCTCTGCCCTGCGGGAGCGAGGCGTCGCGGCCGGCGACAGGGTCGCGGTGTGTGCGCTCAACAGCCCGGCGATGCTCGAGATTCTCTTTGCTGTCGCGAAGCTCGACGCGGTGACCGTGCTTATCAACCACCGGCTCACCGCGACCGAGATCAATTTCATTCTCGCCGACTCCGGGGCGACCCTCGCGTTCGCCTCAACACCGCTGCAGGAGGCCGTCATCGCCGCCACGGCGGGCACATCTGTCACGGAGACGATCCCGCTGCTCACGGCAGCAGAGCGCCGCGCCGGCGCACAGAGCGAGTTCGAGCAGCTCATCGACTCCGGCGACCCAGGGGCGCCCCTCCCCGAGGTAGACCCAGACAGCGCTGCGCTGCTCATGTACACTTCGGGCACAACCGGCAAGCCGAAGGGCGCGGTTCTCAGCCACGCCAACCTGTTCTGGGTCTCGCTGTACCACAACAGCATGGAAACGGGGCTGAGCCCGCGCGACCGCAACATCGTCGTCGCGCCCATGTTCCATGTCGGCGGCCTAGCCGTGTACACGCTTGCCACGCTCTATTGGGGCGGCAGCAACTACATTCTCGAGGCGTTCGCGCCGGCCACCTGGGCAGCCGCCGTCGAAAAGTATGCGTGCACCAAGGCATTCGCCGTACCGACGATGTGGACGGCGATATTGCGCTCGGGCGAACTCGATGCGCACGACACCTCGTCGCTGAACGTCGCGATCACCGGCGGAGCGCCATGCCCCATCCCCGTCATCGAGGGGCTCAAAGCGAAGGGCATGGCGTTTATTGAGGGCTTCGGCATGACCGAGACCGCCGCGGCCGCCTCATCGCTCTCAAGCGAGTTCATCACGACAAAGGCCGGCTCGATTGGAAAGCCATCGCCCAACGTTGACTTCCGCGTCGTCGACAAGCAGGGGCGCGACGTCGAGGGCGACACCGTCGGCGAGCTGATTCTGCGCGGGCCGTCGGTGTTCTCGGGCTACTGGAATCGCCCCGACGCCAACGCCGAGTCGTTTCGCGATGGCTGGTTCTTCACGGGCGATCTCGCGCGCATCGACGCTGACGGGTTCTATTTCCTGGTCGACCGCAAGAAAGACATGGTGATCTCGGGTGGCGAGAACGTCTACCCCATCGAGGTCGAGCAGGTGCTGCACACCCACGACGGCATTACCGACGTCTCGGTCATCGGAACACCGCACGACTACTGGGGCGAGGCGGTCACCGCGATCATCGTGTCGGGCGGAGCGAGCAACAGCGAAGACCTCGCGGCCAGTCTCGACAAGCACGCGCGCACGCACCTCGCGGGGTTCAAGGTGCCCCGACGGTACTTCGTTGTCGAGGCCCTGCCGCTCACGGCAACCGGCAAAGTGCGCAAGGTCGAGTTGCGAGAGTGGGTGAAGGAGCTCACGCCCATCGGGGAGCCGCAGTAGCGGCTACCTGTGCCACTCGAGGCGTGCACCCGGCGCCGGGCCGTTCGTCGGCACCCCGCCAAAGGCCTGGGCGATGCGCATCCACCGGGCGGCGCCGTCGCCCGCGACATCGAGCTTCACATCGGCAACGTTGCGGCGCTGTGTCACAACCGCCGCGAACGACCAGGCGTCGCCTGCGACGCTCTCGGGGGCGTCTGCGGGGCCGAACTCGAGACGCTCGCCGTGAGCAGCTGCCAGGTCAACCCGCACCGCGGCGACCGGAAGCTCGATATCGCGCGCACGGAACGACGCCTCGCGGGTGCGCATGCCCATGCGCGCAACGACGTTTACGCCCGCAGTAGAGGGCGCCTGCATAGCGAGCGCGTCGTAGACATCGAGTGCGTGCGCCCACGTCTCGACGATGCGTGCGGCAACCAGCGTGCGCGGCAGCACCTGCTGCCCGAGAAGGTTCACCCTGCCCCCTGGGTCTGCCTCGAGCACCGCACGAGCCAGCGCCCGCCTGCCCGCGCGCCACTCGTGCAAGAGATGCAACACCGGCAGCGCTGCGCGCTCCCTGGCGCCCCGGTCGACAAACCCGCTCACCGCGCTGCCGGCAACCCGCGCGAGAAACTGCTCGAGCTCGGGGTCGCGTCGCAGCGCCCGCAACGAGACCTCGTCAGACCACACGAGGTGGCCAATCTGAGTGGCGATATTCCACCCCCGGGCGGGCGTTGGGCGTGACCACCTGCGCGGCGGCAACGCGCTCACTGTCTGGTCGAGAGCCTCGGAGGCGTCGTCAAGCACCGCAAGGGCCTGAGTGAGTTCCATCAGCGCACCCTCCGCTCTGAGGGCCCGGGCAGCCGCCTCGCAACTGCGTGCACCGCCAACCCCGGGCAATTCGGTTACCCAACAGGTTGCAACTGTAGCCCGAATCTATAACAAAAGTCCATGCGGGGCAGGTGTGAAGCACGAAATGGTCGGCGCGGGGCGTTCGATGCTGCGGCCTTCCGGGCCCGGGAATCTGCACTCACACGGAGATCTGCCGAACCAAGCCCACACACCGCCGCACACGGCCCTGGCTGCGCAGATCGCCCCCGGAACTGCAGATGCGAAGCACCACGGCGCCGCCGCCCCGCGGCCACGCCGCACCGCGGCCACGCCGCACCACGGCGCCGCCGCCCCGCGGCCACGCCGCACCGCGGCGCCACAGCACCGCCGCCACACATTCTGTGCCCTGGAGAGGAATCGAACCTCCGACACCTTCTTTAGGAGAGAAGTGCTCTATCCACTGAGCTACCAAGGCGTAAGGCGCACACGTGCGCCAAGAAACGAGTCTAGCGCACCGAGCGCGCTCTCCCGCGACCCATCACCAGAATGACGATGGCGCGCACCACGCTCAGCCAGCGCTAGCCGGCCCCACAAACACCAGTGGGGCGCAGCTCGAAAGCTGCGCCCCACTGAAAAACGAGTGTTAGCTCATCCGCACGACGGTCGAGGGGAGCTGGCCCCAGACGCTGATCGCGTCGACAACGGTGGTGCCACCGCTCCAGCCACCGTGAACGGCCTGGCCGCCACCGATGTACACGGCCACGTGTGGGAGGCCCGGCCAGATGAGAATGTCGCCGGGTGCAAGCGCGGTGCTGCCGTGCACGTACCCGGTGGTCGCACCGTAGCGAGTGAAGTCGTTCACGCCGTGGTCGTAGCCACCCTGGTCGCGACGCTGAGTCTGACCGATCGCTGCGAGCGCGTTCTGCACGAGGTCGGTGCAGTCTTGGCCAACGCCAACCTGGGCGAGCGCTGCTGCAACGAGGCCGCTTGCGCCAGCACCTGCCGGAATTTCGACTGCAGCGGGGGCCGACTTCTCGCCGCCCTTGGCCGCCGCGTCGAGCTCCTTGGCACGCTCTTCGGCTTCAGCCACGAGACGGTCGCGGCGCTCCTGGTCGGCGACGCTGGTGTCAACCTCGAGCGGAATGTCATCGATCTTGGTGAGCGACGGGCCCGCGGTCACCTTAATCGACTGTGATTCGGCGACGGCGGCGACGGGCGCCTCCTGGTCGTTGAACGCGTAGGCCGGCAGCGCGAGCGTGCCGAACATAGCGAAAGTGAACACGGCGGCGCCGCTCACTCGTGCGATCTTCTTGACCTTCGCCTTGGACGAAGCTGCGGAGTCGGTCGCAGCGACGACCTCGGTACTGGGCTGTGAATTCACGAAATATCTACCTTACGTTGGTGCTTGTTGGCGGTCGAAATGCGACCGTTGAAGCGAAGACTGAAGCAAGCCTAACCGAACATCACGAAATTGTCACGCTCAGATTACGAGAGCTAAATCACGCCCTGCTCGAGCATCGCCTGGGCGACGGTAACGAAGCCGGCGGAGTTCGCGCCGAGCACGTAATCGCCCGGTTTGCCGTAGCGCTCGGAGGCCGAGTAGCAGAGCTCATGCACGTCGCGCATGATCTCGTGCAGTCGACTCTCGCTCTTGTCGAAGTCCCAGCGCGAGCGCGCCGCATTCTGGCTCATCTCGAGCGCCGAGGTTGCAACGCCGCCGGCGTTCGCTGCCTTGCCCGGCGCGAACAGCACGCCTGCGCCCTGCAACACCTCGATCGCCTCTGGCGTCGTCGGCATGTTTGCGCCCTCGGCGACCGCACGCACACCGTTCTTGATGAGCTCGCGCGCAGCGTCGACGCCGAGCTCGTTCTGCGTCGCGCACGGGAAGGCGAGTTCGCCCCGCACGTCCCACACGCTGCCACCGGCGACGAAGTGCGCACCCGGGCGGCGTTCAGCGTACTCAGAGATTCGCGCGCGCTCGGTTTCCTTCACCTGCTTCAGCAGGTCGACATCGATGCCCGCCTCGTCGACGATGTAGCCACTCGAGTCAGACGCGGTGATCGCCCGGCCCCCGAGCTGCTGCACCTTCTCAATGACATAGGTCGCGACGTTGCCAGAGCCCGAGACGATCGCGCGGCGCCCGGCAACGCCGTCGGCCGCGCGGGCCAGCATTTCCTCGGCGAAGAACACTGCGCCGTACCCGGTTGCCTCGGTGCGCACCTCGGCGCCACCCCAGCCCTTACCCTTGCCGGTCAGCACACCAGATTCGTAGCGGTGGGTGAGCCTGCGGTACTGACCGAAGAGGTAGCCGATCTCGCGCGCCCCAACGCCGATGTCGCCCGCGGGAACGTCGGTGTGCTCGCCGATGTAGTGTACGAGCTCGGTCATAAAGGCCTGCGAGAAACGCATGACCTCGGCATCGCTCTTACCTGCCGGGTCGAAATCGGATCCGCCCTTGCCGCCACCGATGCGCTGCGAAGTGAGCGCGTTCTTGAACACCTGCTCGAAACCGAGAAACTTCACGACCGACAGGTTGACACTCGGGTGAAAGCGCAGGCCGCCCTTATAGGGGCCGAGCGCCGCGTTGAACTGAATGCGGTAGCCGCGGTTGACCTGCACCTTGCCGCGGTCGTCGACCCACGGCACACGGAAGAGAATCTGGCGCTCGGGCTCGACGAGGCGCTCGAGAATTCCGGCCTCGATGTATTCGGGGTGCTCCTCGAGCACGGGCGCGAGGGTCTCAAGGACTTCTCGCACTGCCTGGAGAAACTCCGGCTCCCCCTGGTTGCGGCATTCGACGGCTTCAAGAACTGCGCTGAGGTGCGCCTCCGGCGTTGGAAGTGACAATGCTGTCTCCTCGGGGTATCAGCTCCATAAATCATGGGCTCGCCAAAACAGGCGATATCGAACGTCTACAAAATGGCAGAAATAGACGCCGCCTCATCTACGAGACGAAAATGTGTGCCGCCACCTCCACTGGAATGTCGATGGCATCACTGTTCCCCTCCACCTCAACGCGAACAACGTCGCCCGTGCGAGTGAAGGAAGCTATGTTTCCGGGAACGACCCCGGCCGCGGCGAGCTGTGCGAGCATCTCGGGCGCGTACTGCGCAGGCTCGGCGAGGCGGCGAATCGTGGCGCGGGCCGGGTTGTTTGGGCGGGCCAGCCAATCGATCATGCCGAGTTCATTGCCGTTGGCAGCAGGTGCTGGGCGAGCGCCGAGCTCCTCGAGGCCCGGAATGCGGTTGCCGTAGGGCGAGACGGTTGGCCGGTCGAGAATGCTGAGCAGCTTGCGCTCGACCTGCTCGCTCATCACGTGCTCCCACCGGCACGCCTCCTCGTGCACGAACTCCCACTCGAGCCCGATCACATCAGCTAGGAGCCGCTCCGCGAGGCGGTGCTTGCGCATCACGCGGATCGCGCGGGCGTGACCCTCCTCGGTGAATTCGAGCTGTCGGTCACCCGTCACCACAACGAGCCCGAGTCGCTCCATGCGTGCAACGGTCTGCGAAACCGTGGGCCCCGAGTGGCCGAGCCGCTCGGAAATCCGCGCGCGCAGCGGGACGATGCCTTCTTCCTCGAGTTCGAGAATGGTTCGAAGGTACATCTCGGTAGTGTCGATCAGGTCCGTCAATGTATACCCCACAAGCAGTCTGCGTAAGGCCCAGCTTACGACATCTCGCGGCCCCACTCACGCAAGAGTTCAGCCATCGGTCAGCAGGATCTCGCCAGCGAGGCCCGAATCGCGGCGGTTAAGTGCCGACCCGGTCGCAGAATACTCTCTAGAATTAGCCCATGCCTGCCATTGAACTGCCAACATCGCTCATCCCCGCAGACGGCCGCTTCGGCTGCGGCCCGTCGAAGATTCGCGACGAGCAGCTTGCCTTCCTGTCAAGCCTGCAGCCCACTGTGCTCGGCACCTCGCACCGCCAGGCACCGGTGAAGAACCTCGTCGGCAGCGTGCGCGAGGGCCTCGCGCAGCTCTTCCGCGCGCCAGAGGGCTACGAGATCTTGCTGGCGAACGGCGGCGCAACGACCTTCTGGGACTCGGCGGTGCACTCGCTGATCTCGCGCCGCAGCCAGCACCTCACGTTCGGCGAGTTCGGCGCGAAGTTCGGCGCCGCGGCCGCCGCCGCGCCATTCCTCGAGGAGCCCACGATTCGCAAGGCAGAGCCTGGTTCGCGCTCCGAGCTGCTCCCCCAGGCCGGCGTCGACGTCTACGCCTACCCGCACAACGAGACCTCGACAGGCGTGATGGCCGACGTGCGCCGAGCGGCGGGCGACGGGGTGGATCCCGGGGCGCTGACGGTCGTTGACGCGACAAGCGCCGCCGGCGGCATCGATTTTGACGCCTCCGAGACCGACGTCTACTACTTCTCGCCGCAGAAGAACTTCGCCTCAGACGGCGGGCTGTGGTTCGCGCTGGTATCGCCCGCCGCGATCGAGCGCATTGAGCAGCAGACCAACGGCGACCGCTACATTCCCGAGTCGCTGAACCTCGCCGGCGCGCTATCGAACTCGCGGCTGAACCAGACGCTCAACACTCCGGCGCTCGCGACGCTCGCGCTCATGGACGAGCAGGTGCGGTGGATCAACGACAACGGTGGGCTGTCGTGGGCCGCCGCGCGCACCGCCGAGTCGTCGGGCGTGCTCTACGAGTGGGCCGAGAAGAGCGAGGTTGCGACGCCGTTCGTGGCGGATCCGCAGCATCGATCGCAGGTTGTTGTCACCATTGATTTCGACGACTCGGTCGACGCCTCGGCTATTTCGAAGGCGCTGCGCGAGAACGGCATCGTCGACACGGAGCCCTACCGCAAGCTGGGCCGCAACCAGCTGCGCATCGCGACGTTCACGGCGATCGAGCCCGACGACGTGCGCACCCTCACCGGCGCGATCGACTACGTGCTCGAGCGGCTGTAACGGCGCGTACCAACGATCACGAGGGGGGCCTCCTGCTGCATGCGGGAGGCCCCCTCTGTGTCTCACGCCGAAAAGGGCTGGCGCTGGGCGAGCGACATGGTAAGCTGAACGCGTTCACTGAACCAGTTCATTGAGGGAGGGCGAGATGCGCACACGCCAGCTTCAACGCCGCACATCAGTCGCTCAGGTGCTTGATGCTGCCGAACGACTCTTCGCAACGTTCGGGTTCGTCGATACCACGGTCAAAGACATCGCCGCTGCCGCGGGCCTCAGCGTCGGCACAGTCATGTCTGTCGGCGATAAGAACGCCCTGCTCGTTTCGGTGTTTGACGATCGAATCGCCAAGATCCACAGCGCTCGCCCCGCGGTCACCACAGCGCAAACGGCTCCGTGCGCAGAGCGGCTCACCCTCCTGTTCACGCCATTCGCAGAGCTCTTCACCCGCCAGCCCGAGCTCAGTCGCAGCTATGCGAGCATCCTCGTCAGCGGGCAGCACTCCTCCCGCGTGTTCTCCGAGCTCGCAGCCACGCTCACTGACGAGATTGCTGCGGAGCTCGATCGCTGCTCCCGGGCGTGCGGGGTAGCGGACGCGACTCTCGAAGCCACCCGCGCGAGGGCAATCTACCTCGCCTACCTCGGGCTGCTCTTTACTTGGCCGCCTGAGTTGGATGCAGACACAGGCGCGCTGCTGACCGCGCTCCAGCAGCTGTCGGAATCGCAGCTCCCCACCTGCCGTTGCCGTGTTGCAGCCTCGGTTCAAGCGTGACGTCACCGGGCAGCATTCCCGCCTCGTCTCACGCTGTCGGGGCACCCCGTGAAAGGAACCGCACATGATCTTCGTCCCCGCACCGTGGTGGGCGACTGCGCTGCTCGCGGTCGTCCTTACAGGCGACGCAGTGCTCTCACTGCGACCGCCACGGTTTATCAGCAGTTGTCTCACCGGAGTCGGTTTTCCGCGCGATTGGTGGTGGACGCTCATCGTCATCAAGCTAGTCGCGGTGGCGGGCCTGCTCGCGGGCATCTGGGTTCCGGGGGTCGCACTCGCTGCCCACGTCGGGGTGATTGCGTATTTCTGCTGCGCGGTAGCCGCACACGTGCGGGCAACGTTCTTTGGCGTTGCATTTTGGTTCAACTGCCTGGGCATGCTCGCGCTCGCGATCGGAACGGCCATGCTCGCCTTCGCCGGCCAGCTGTAGCGTGCAGGCGCAGCGCACAGCCCCGGCCCGCGAATGCACACGCGCGGGCCGGGGCTGTGGGAGCGGTTAGCTACTCCGAAGCTGCGGCCTCGGCCGCGCGCAGCTTCGATACCTCGTAGAGCGCGACCGACGCGGCGATGCCGGCGTTCAGCGACTCGGTGGCAGCCGAGATCGGAATCGACACGATCGCATCGCAGGTCTCGGTGACGAGGCGCGACAGCCCCTTGCCCTCGCTGCCGACGACGATCACGAGCGGGCGGCCGGCCAGGTCGAGACCGGGCAGGCTCACGTCGCCGTCGCCGTCGAGGCCCACGACGAACAGGCCCTGCTTCTTGAGTTCCTTGATCGTCTGCGTGAGGTTCGATGCGCGTGCGACCGGGATGCGAGCCGCGGCGCCAGCCGAGGTCTTCCACGCTGCCGAGTTCAGGCTCGCGGTGCGGCGCTGGGGCACGATGACGCCCTGACCACCGAACGCGGCAACCGAGCGAATGATCGCGCCGAGGTTTCGCGGGTCGGTGACGCCGTCGAGAGCGACGAACAGCGGCGTCTCACCGCGATCCAGCACCTCCTCAAGCAGATCCATCGGGTGCGCGTATTCCATCGGGGGCACCTTGAGCACGACGCCCTGGTGCACGGTGTCGCGGTCGGTCATTCGGTCAAGTTCTTGCCGCATGACCTCGAGCACGGCGACGCCGCGGTTGGTCGCGATGCGCATGATCTCGCGCATCCGGTCGTCCATCTCGATGCGCGCAGCGATGTAGAGCGTGGTCGCGGGGATCTTCGTGCGCAGGGCCTCGAGCACGGCGTTGCGACCGGTGACGAGCTCCGACTCGTCGGTCTTGCGCTTACTTTGCCCCTGGCCGCCACCAGATCCTGCGCCACCGCGCTGGTGGCGCGCCTTGGCGGCCTCGTAGCGCTCGCGGGCCGCCTTGGCTTTCGCGGCGGGGTGGTACTCGCGGTCAACGGCCTTTGGCGTTGGGCCGCGGCCTTCGAGCGCCTGGCGGCCCTGGCCACCGGATCCGACGCCCTTGCCGAGCCCCTTCTTACGTACGGCGCCTGTGCGCCCCTTCTTATTGGTCATGCGTGGCTCCAGCGGGTTCCGGTCGGACTATCTTCAAGGATGATTCCGGCACCGGCGAGACGATCACGGATCGCGTCACTCGTGGCGAAGTCTTTGTTCGCGCGCGCATCGGCACGCTGTTGGATGAGGCCGACCACAAGCGCGTCGAGAGCTGTGTCGGCAGCGGCGTTCCCAGAAGCCGCGCCCCATAGACTATCGCGTGGATCGAGTCCAAGCACATCGAGCATCGCGACGACCTCGATCGCGCGATGTAACAGCACATCGCCGTCACCCGAGTCGATCGCCGAGTTGCCGGCGCGCACCGCCTCGTGCAGCACCGCGAGCGCCTGCGGAATCGCGAAGTCGTCGAGCATCGCCTGCGTGAACGCCGCTGGCAGCGACTCGGTCGTCGCGGCGCCGTCGAGCGGGCCGAGGTAGAGCTGGGCCGCTGCCGCTCCCGCGAGCGGATCCTCGGCTGAGGCAACCATGTACTCCTCGGCGCGTTCGAGGAACCCCTCGATCCGGCCGAAGGCCGCGGCTGCCTCGTCGAGCGAGCCTGCGGAGTATTCGAGCGTCGAGCGGTAGTGCGCTGAGCCGAGGAAGTAGCGCAGCACGATCGGTCGCGTTTGCGCCAGCAGATCCGCCGCGAACAGCGAGTTGCCGAGCGACTTCGACATCTTCTGCCCACCGGTGTTCACGAGCCCGTTATGAATCCAGTGGCGCGCGAAGCCCTGGCCCGCCGCGCGCGACTGCGCGAGCTCGTTCTCGTGGTGCGGGAAGCGCAGGTCGAGCCCGCCGCCGTGAATGTCGAAGGCGTCGCCAAGGTAGCGGGCGGCCATCGCCGAGCACTCGATGTGCCAGCCGGGCCTACCCCGGCCCCACGGCGACGGCCACGAGGCGGTGTCGGGCTCGGTGTCGCGGTGCGCCTTCCACAGGGCAAAATCGCGCGGGTCGCGCTTGCCGACGGGCTCGGAGTCGGCCGCGTCTTCCATCTGGTCGCGCTGCTGCCTGGTGAGCGAGCCGTAGTCGGGCCAGCTGGCGGTATCGAAGTACACGCTCGCCGAGCCGTCGTTCGCCTGGTAGGCGTGGCCGCGCTCGATGAGCTGCTCAATGAGCTGCACCATCTCTTGGATGTTCGCGGTCGCGCGGGGCTCGTACGTCGGGGCGAGCACGCCGAGCGCGTCATAGGCCGCTGTGAACTCCCGCTCAACGCGGTAGGCAAGCGCCCACCACTCTTCGGAGCCGCCGGCCTCGGCCGCGATGCGCGCGTTGTCGAGAATCTTGTCGTCGATGTCGGTGACGTTGCGGATCAGCGTCACGTCGTGCCCCGTTGCGCGAAACCAGCGCCGCATCTGGTCGTACACGAGCGCGCTGCGCAGGTGACCGATGTGCGGCGAGGACTGCACAGTCGGCCCGCAGACGTAGATGCCGACCCTGCCCGCGTTCTGCGGAACGAAGTCGACTACGGCCTGCTCGTGCGAGTCATAAATGCGTTGCGTCACGCTGCAAGCCTACCGTTTGCAGCGTGACGCCCCGGGGAATGTTTCGGTCGCACCGCGACTAGTTGAAGTCGGTGGCGATTTCTCCTGAGAAGAAGAACTGCATCTGCTTTGCCACGCCGACCGCGTGGTCGCCGAAGCGCTCGTGGTAGCGGCTCGCGAGCGTCGCGTCGACGAGCCCGAGGGCGTCTGCGTTGACCTTGTCGCTGAGCATCTTCGTGAAGACTTTTGCGTGCAGCTTGTCGAGGTCGTCCTCGAGGTCGCGAATCTCGAGAATGATGGCCGGGTCTTGCTCGCGCAGCAGTCGCACGACCGCCTCCGCCATTTCGACGTCGAGCGCGCCCATGCGCGTAAACGTCTTGCGCAGCCCCTTCGGGATCGCGCTGTCGGGGTAGCGGTAGCGCGCGAGCTCGGCAATGTGCTCGGCGAGGTCGCTCATGCGCTCAAGCTCCGAGCTCATGCGCAACGACGCTACGACAAGCCGCAGGTCTGATGCGACGGGCGACTGCCTGAGCAGAATGTCGAAGGCGAGCTCGTCGAGCGCGAGGGCGAGCGCGTCGACCTCGTCTGAGCGCTCGATGACGTTTTCTGCGAGTTCGGCGTCTGAGCTTCCGAAGGCGGTGGTCGCCTCGTTAATCGATGCTTCGACGAGCTCGGCCATGTGGGCGAGTCGTTCCTGCAACTCACTCAGCGACTGCTGGAATACTGCGCGCATGATGTCCTTTCGTGGGCAACCTCAGTGCATACTTACTTTCGCCTCCCAGTGTGAACTACCCGTCACGACAAGGTAAACACTGAGCGAACTCTTCACGCGCTGGTGCGCAGAACGTTCGCCGCCGTTTACGATGAAGACATGCTCCAGCTCGCCGAGCTTCCACAGCTCCACGGCCTCCCCGAGACCGCCCCAGCGATTCTCGACGGGCTCGACGTGTTCGCGGTCATTCTCGACCGCGATCTCAGAGCCGTGTACGCCAACGAAGTCGCCCGCAAGAGCGAGAACCCAACCGAACTCGGGCTGCTGCGCACGATCGAGTTCCGCAAGCGCGCCGAGGGCGTTCTCGCGACCGGCACGCCCTCGCACCGCGACCCGAAGCCCGACGACCCCGGCGCCCCCGTGCGCACCCACGTCATTCGCATCGAGGGCGACTTCCTCGCGGTCATCGCAGAAGACCTCGCGGAGGAGCAGCGCCTCACGGCAATGCGCCGCGACTTCATTGCAAACGTCTCGCACGAGCTGAAAACTCCCATCGCGGCCGTCGGGCTACTCGCCGAGGCCGTGAAGGAGGCCGCCGACGACCCGGAGCTCGTGCGCGAGTTCGCGGCGAGCCTCGTGAAAGAGTCAAAACGCCTCGCTGATCTCTCCCGCGACATCATTCAGCTTTCTGAGGCGCAGTCGACGCTGCGACCCGAGCAGCTCGAACACGTGGATCTGCGGGCCGTCGTCGAAGATGAGATCGATGCCCACGAGAGCTTCGCGGAGCGCCGCGGCGTAGACCTGGTGTTCATTGACAGCTCGACCCCCAAGCGCACCTCCGCAATGCAGGGGCGCCAGAGCGCGATTGCCAGCGCCGTCGCAAATATTCTCAGCAACGCAATCAGACACTCTCCCGCCGGCGCATCCGTGCGGGTGCGTATCGCCCACAAGAAACGCCACTTCACGGTGACCATCACCGACGCCGGCCCAGGCATCGCGCCCGAGCACCTCGAGCGCATCTTCGAACGCTTCTACCGGGTCGACGGAGCCCGCAGCCGCGACGACGGCGGCACGGGCCTCGGGCTGAGCATCGCCCGCCACTCACTGCGCGCCCACGGTGGTGACGTCACCGTGCGATCCACCCCCGGCGAGGGGTCGCGCTTTACGCTCTCATTCCCGCTGTCCGACATTCCCAAAAAGAAGCGCGCGAAGCGCGTCAAACGCACTCGCAAAGCACTCCAACAGCTCACAGACACGAAAGGACGCGCCTAGTGTCCCCACGCATTCTCCTCGTCGAAGACGAAGAGTCCATCTCGAAACCGCTCTCGTTCTTGCTCGAGCGCGAGGGGTACAGTGTCACGGTCGTCGCCGACGGCAATGACGCAGTGCGCACCTTCGGCGCTGACGGGGCCGACCTCGTGCTGCTCGATCTCATGCTGCCCGGCCTGCCCGGCACCGAGGTGTGCCGCGAGATTCGGTCTCGCTCGCAGGTGCCAATCATCATGCTCACCGCCAAAGACAGCGAAATCGACATCGTCGTTGGCCTCGAGCTCGGCGCCGACGATTACGTCACCAAGCCGTATTCGACCCGCGAACTGCTCGCCCGCGTGCGCGCGGCGCTGCGGCGAGCCGTGCCCGCCGAAGAAGCGCAGGTCGACGACGACGGTGGTGCACTCGAGTCGAACGGGATCCGCCTCGACACCGACCGCCACACCGTTACCGTGCGCGGCACCGAGATAGCCATGCCGCTGCGCGAGTTCGAGCTACTCGAACTGCTCATGCGGCACAGCGGCCGCGTGCTCACCCGCGGTCAGCTCATCGACCGTGTGTGGGGCAGCGACTACTACGGCGACACGAAAACTCTCGACGTGCACGTCAAGCGCGTGCGCTCACGCATCGAGGAGGAGCCCGCGCAGCCGAAGCTCATTTCGACGGTGCGCGGCGTCGGGTACCGCTTCGGCTAGCAGCCCCGCGGCTCCCTGCACGCATACCAAAACGGGACCAGGCGAGCGCATCGCCTGGTCCCGTTTGTTGCGCGGTGTCGCGCGGCTACACCTCGGTGTTAGCCAGCCTTGGTCGCGGCCGCGAGCTCTTCGGCCATGCGAGCCGTGAACTCCTCGACCGACTCACCCGCGGCCTTCGCCGCCTCGGCGATCTCGGCCTCGGTCATCGCCGCGAGGTCGAACAGGTCGGCCTCGGTTGCCGCGACAGCGCCCTCGTCGAGCACGTACGCCTGGTACTCCTTGAGCGTGCCGTCGAGCAGCGGGATGAACTCAGTGAGGTCACCGACGCCGTTGATCGTGAAGTAGGTCTTGACGGTCTGGCCTGCCTGCAGGTCAGCGAGGGTCGTCACGATGACCTCCTCGTCGTTCTCGGGGTTGCCGAACGAGGTCGTGCCCTCGGGAGCAACAAAGTCGACGGTAGCGTCGGCCCCCTCGCTCTTCATGTTCAGCGAGACCTTCGCGGGAGCGCCGGTGTTGTTAACCGAGGTGAAGACGAGGTTGAAGTTCTCGCCAGCCTCGTCTGCGACGAGCATGATGTTGCGCAGCGCGACGCCCTCCGACGTGACCTGCACGCCGTCGCTTGGCGCGTACTCGACGCCGGTCGCGTTGTGTGCGATGAGGCTGCACCCGCTCATGCCGAGCGTGAGCGCTGCTGCAAGCGCGAGTGAAGCGGCGATCCGATTCTTCAAGAGGGCCTCCGAGCCGTGGATGAACTGAAACGTGCGCGCCCGAAGCACGCAGACCTGTGTCAATACTATCCCCCGCAGCGGGTAGGTGCGAGCCGGGAGCGCCGCGTCGCAATATACACCGGGAGCATGCCAGCGAGCTGTGGTATTCTAGTGGTTGGTTTAACACAAGGAGCAACTCGATGCAATTTGAGGTCGGAGAGACCGTCGTCTACCCCCACCACGGCGCAGCCAAGATCATCGAGGTGAAGAAGCGCAAACTCGGTGGCGAAGAAAAGCTCTTCCTGAAGCTCCAGGTCGACCAGGGCGACCTGACCATTGAGGTGCCGGCAGAGAACTGCGACCTCGTTGGCGTTCGCGACGTCATCGACCAGGAGGGCCTGAAGGAGGTGTTCGAGGTACTGCGTACCCCGTTCACCGAAGAGCCAACGAACTGGTCGCGCCGCTTCAAGGCCAACACCGAGAAGCTCGCATCCGGTGACGTCATCAAGGTGTCCGAGGTCGTTCGCGACCTGTGGCGCCGCGACCAAGAGGTGCGCTCGCTGTCCGCAGGCGAGAAGCGCATGCTCGCCAAGGCTCGCCAGATTCTCGTCTCCGAGCTCGCGCTCGCTGAGAAGACCGACGAGGAGAAGGCCGGAGAGATTCTCGACGAGGTTCTCGCTTCGTAGCCCCGTGACGCCGCCCGCTGCGCGGGAGACGAGTGGCCCCAGGTTCTGCAAGAAGTACCCGCCGGAGCACACGTAGTTCACCGGAGCACACGCTATTTGCTTCCAACAACGTGTGCTCCGGTGATTATCGTGTGCTTTGGTGGTTGGCGGGGCTGCGCTCAGCGAGGGCCGGAGCGGTTACTGACGGGCCGCTGCGTCACGCAGCAGCCACTCAGCAGAGCGGGCCCACAGCGGGTTCTTGAACCTCTCATGGAACACCGCCAGGTGCCCGATCTCGGAGACCCCAAGCTCGCTCGGCGAGAGCTCACACCGCTCGACCCGCGCGCGCGGCAGATACCCCAGCAGACGATCGGTAGCGGCCGGCGTCGCAAACGGGTCGTCGGTCGCCGCCACGGCCAGCATCGCAAATTCGAGCCCCGCCATGCGCGACATCACGAGGTCACCGCCACGCCCGATGGTGTCGGCGAAGTTTCGTCGCCCGCGCGCCCAATCGAACGCGACGCCGCGCGGCACGTCTTCGAGCCACCCGAGCCTGCGCCCAGGCAGATAGCCAACGGCCGCAGCAATCGCAGGCATGGCGATGTGCCAGCGCAACAGCGTGCGCGGGCTCCGGGTCGCATAGTCTCGCCAGTGCGCGTGCTGCGCTCCAACGGTGATCAGCCGCTCGACCGCCCCAGCTCGCGGGGCAAGGCAGATACCGAGACCACCGAAGCTATGGCCAACACCGACGATGCGACGGCCAGGGCCATCTGTCATTGCCCAACCGATGACCGCATCGATGTCGAGGGTGCCCCACTCATGCCAGCGGGTGCGCATGCCGCGCAGCGCCCGCGGTGAGCCTTCGGGCGCCGACCTGCCAACGCCGCGGTAGTCGGCAACCACCGCCCGCAAACCGTGCGAGGCCAGGTAGTCGGCATAGCGCCAGTAGAACGAGGCCTTTGCCCCCGTCGCCGTGGTGATCACCGCTGTGAGGCCGCGGTCGACCTTCGGGGCGGGGCGGAAGGCTCGAGCCGAGAGCACATAACCATCTGCGCAGACGATCTCAACGTCTGTGCCGGGCTTGCCTCTCTCGGCTCGTCCCGGCATGGGTGCGGTGCTCGTCACTGTGCGCCTCCGTCGGTGCGACCTGCCGTTGCTGGGTGCAATCGTATCTGAATGCCACGACCACGGACAGATCTCGGCCCTTGCGCGAGCGGGGTGGCCCTGCACACCACGGGGCGATCTGCACTCCGTCGGCTCCTGCCGACCGGAACGGTGCTATCAACCGCAAATCTCCAGCTGGGGGCAGATAGCTGCGCCGGCCGCCCGGCCACTCAGCCGCCCGGCCACTACCGCCCCGACGCCCTCGCCCCGAACCCACCCCTTGCGCAGCCTCCGAGAGCGTCACAAGTTTCGCGCAGCAGCTAGGGGATCTCGGAGGCAAGTGCAGGGGTCGAGCAAAGGGGTCGCGCAAAAGGCTCGCCGGGTGGCCCGAGCGAGGCACCCGCGCCCGAGCGCCCGCGCCCCTAGCGCCCGCAACCCAGCGCCCGCGCCCGAGCGAGGCACCCGCGCCCGAGCGCCCGCGCCCCTAGCGCCCGCAACCCAGCGCCCGCGCCCCTAGCGCCCGCGCCCGCAGCACCCCCGCGAAGCCCCTACGCAAACAGCGCGGGCACGTCGACGATCGCGACCTTCTCCTTGGTGCCGGCGGCACGATCCCAGACCTCGGCGAAGCCCTCGGCAGCGTCGCGACCAACGACAACAACGCGCGGCGTGCCCAGCAGCTCGGCGTCGCCAAACTTCACGCCGGGCGACACCTTCGGGCGATCGTCGAACATGAGGTCGACGCCGGCGGCAGAGAGGTCATGAACGAGCTGCTCCGCGATCTCGATCACCGCTGGGTCCTTGCCGGTGGCAACGACGTGCACGTCGAACGGCGCGATCTCGCGCGGCCACACGAGGCCCCGCTCGTCGTTGTTCAGCTCGGCGAGCGCAGCGAGAATGCGGGTCACTCCGATGCCGTACGAGCCCATCGTCACGGTCACGAGCTTGCCGTTCTCGTCGAGCACCTTCAGCCCGAGCGCCTCGGCGTACTTGCGCCCGAGCTGGAAGACGTGTCCGATCTCCATGCCGCGGGCGGTCTCGATGGGGCCCGAGCCGTCGGGGGCCGGGTCGCCCGCGCGCACAGATGCGATCTCGGCGACACCGTCTGCCGTGAAGTCGCGGCCGGCGACGAGGTGCGCGACGTGCTTCTCGTCTTCGTTCGCGCCGGTGACCCAGGCGGTGCCTGGCACCACGCGCGGGTCGAGCAGGTACTTTACGCCAGACGAGCCCTCAAGCCCGAGCACGGGAGCGTCGGCAAAGCCGGGCCCAATGTAGCCCTTGACGAGGCCAGGGTGCTTCGCGAAGTCGGCTGCAGTTGCTGGCTCGACCTCGCAGTTCGGGAAGGCGACCTCGACGCGCTTCATGTCGGCGTCTCGGTCACCGGGAATGCCGACGACGACGAGCGAGCGCTCGCCCTCGAGGTTGGTCACGGCGAGCACGACGTTCTTGAGCGTGTCGGCCGCGGTCCAGGCGCGGCCATCTTCGCGCGGCATCGTCGCGTTCACGTGCGCGACGAGCGTCTCGATCGTCGGCGTATCTGGCGAATCGAACACCACGGCCGCCGGCTGCCCCTCGATGGGCAGCGGGTCGGGCACGGGCGTGACGTAGGCCTCGACGTTCGCTGCGTAGCCCCCGGCCGAGCGCACGAACGTGTCCTCGCCGATAGCAATCGGCAGCAGGAACTCCTCGGAGCGCGAGCCGCCCATCGCACCGGCGTCTGCCGAGACGATGACGTATTCGAGCCCGAGCCTCGTGAAGATGCGCTCGTAGGCGTCGCGCTGCTTCTGGTAGCTCGCGTCGAGCCCCTCATCAGACACGTCAAACGAGTACGCGTCTTTCATCGTGAACTCGCGCCCACGCAGCAGGCCCGCGCGGGGGCGCGCCTCGTCGCGGTACTTGTCTTGAATCTGGAAGAGCTGCAGCGGTAGATCTTTGTACGACGACACGATGTCTTTCACGAGCACCGTGAAAGCCTCCTCGTGCGTCGGCGCGAGCAGGTGATCGGCTCCGTGCCGATCTTTCAGCCGGAACATGGTCTCGCCGTACTCTTCCCAGCGACCGGTGAGCTCGTACGGCTCGCGCGGCAGCATCGTCGGGAAGTGCACCTCGTGCGCGCCGGCGGCAGCCATCTCTTCGCGCACGATCTGCTCGATCTTCGCCTTCACCCTGAGGCCGAGCGGCAACCAGGCGAACACGCCGGGCGACTGGCGGCGAATGTAGCCTGCGCGCAGCAGCAGTTTGTGGCTGCGCGCCTCCTCATCAGAGGGGTCTTCGCGCAGTGTCTTGAAAAAGTATGAGCTGAGCCGTGTGATCACTCTCCCATGCTAGCCGTAGGCTGAGCGTATGCCCGTCAGTTTGCACAGGCGTTCCCGCCGATTCACCGCCGTCGGTGTCTTCGCCGTGCTCGCGCTCGCCGGGGTGCTGCGCTTCTGGGCGCTCGGCCGGCCGGGCTCGCTCGTATTCGACGAGATCTACTACGTGCGCGACGCGATCACGCAGCTCGCGCACGGATTCCCCACAGTCTGGCCCGACGACGACACTCTCATGGGCTTGCCGTTCACCGACGAACCGTCGTTCGCCGTGCACCCGCCGCTCGGCAAGTGGGTGATCGCGCTCGGCCTCGCCGTGTTCGGCGACGGCACCGGGTGGGGCTGGCGAGCCGGCGGCGCGCTCGTCGGTGTCGCGACGGTCGGCCTGACGATGGTGCTTGCGTGGCGCGTCAGCCGCAGCACGGCCGTGTCGCTCATCGCGGGGCTCGTGCTCGCCGTCGACGGCGTGCACGTCGTGCTCAGCCGCGTCGGCCTGCTCGACGGGGTGCTCACCTTCTTCGTCGTTGCCGGCGCGCTGTGCATGTGGCGCGACCACGAGTGGGTGGTGGATCGCCGGGCGTTCTCACGCCTCGGCCCACCCGTGCTGTGGGCGCGGCCCTGGCTCATCGCCGCCGCCGCGCTGTTCGGGGCCGCGGCGGCCGTGAAATGGTCGGGGTTGTACCCGCTCGCCGCGTTCCTGCTGCTCACGGCCGCGCGCGACACGATCGTGCGCGTTGTCGCGGCGCGCGAGGCCCGCCGCACGCTCGGCCTCACGGTCGATCTGTCGCGGCACCGGCACGCGAGCACCGCGGTCGCGCTCTCCCGCTCCGCGCTCCAGGCCGTTGCGACCGGGCTCATCGCGCTGCCGACCGCGCTCGTGGTGTACGTCACCAGCTGGGCGGGGTGGATCTGCACCGCCGGCGGCTGGGGCCGTGCCGACGGGCCGTGGCCCCTGGCGCTGTGGCAGTACCACGTGGACATGTTTGCCTGGCACTCGACGCTCTCGGCACCGCACCCCTACCAGGCGCACCCGCTGACGTGGCCGCTCGGGCTCCGGCCAACGGCGATGTACCGGGAGACGCTCGAGACCGGGCTGACGTCGGTCGTCTCGCCGCTGCCAAACCTGATCGTCACGTGGGGCGGGGTTGCGGCCCTCGCGCTGCTCGCGTGGTGGGTGTGCCGAGCCCTGATCCACCCCGCCCGAATTGTGCGGCACCGGCAGCTTGCCGGCGCCGGCGCGTACGCCGCCGCGTTCGTCGTCGTCGGGTATCTCTCGGGCTGGCTGCCGTGGGTGCTGACGCTCTCGCGGTCAGCGGTGTTTCAGTTCTATGCGGTGGTGCTCACGCCGTTCTCGGCGATCGCGCTCGCGCTCGTTATCGGCGTGATCTGCCGACGCAGGGGCACGCGCGACGAGGTCTCGGGCAGGCGCATCGCGGTCGGCATCTTCCTTGCTGGGGCCGTGCTGCTCGCGGTGCTCTTCTTCCCGGTGTGGGCCGGCGTGCCGGTGCCGGAGTGGTTCTGGCGCTGGCACCTGTGGCTGCCGGGCTGGGCGTAGCGCCGCGCGCCGCGCGCACCCGGTGCGCTACAGCAGTCGCTTGGAGAGCGCCCAGGCGGTGAGCTCGTGCCTATTCGAGAGCTGCAGTTTGCGCAGCACGCTCGACACGTGCGTCTCGACGGTTTTCACCGAGAGAAACAGCTCGGCTGCGACCTCTTTGTAGGCGTAGCCGCGCGCAATCATTCGCATGACCTCTTGCTCGCGCGCCGTGAGCCGGTCGAGCTCGTCGTCGGCCGCGGCTGTTTCGCCGAGCCCCGTGCCGAAGGCGTCGAGCACGAAGCCCGCGAGCCTCGGTGAGAACACCGCGTCTCCCCCGCGCACGCGCAGCGCGGCCGCTGTGACCTCGGCGCCCGACGCCGTCTTCGTCAGGTACCCACGGGCGCCCGCACGGATCACGCTCACGACGTCATCGGCCGCGTCAGAGACGCTCAGCGCGAGAAACCGGGTCGACCCCGCGACCCCCGCGAGCCGCTGCAGCACCTCGGCACCGCCGCCACCCGAGCCGCCCGGCAGGTGCACGTCGAGCAGCACGACGTCGGGGGCGAGCCCTGGAATCGTCGCGACAGCTTCGTCGACCGTTGCGGCCTCGCCGACGACATCGATCTCGGGGCCGAGCTCGGCGCGGAGCCCCGTGCGAAAGATTTGGTGGTCGTCGACGATCACGACGCGAATCGGCGCCGCGGCGCCCGCCTCGTGCTCGCTGCCTGCTGCGGCCTGTGGGCCTTCACCCTCGGTACCCACTGAGTTCTCGCTCACAGCGTTGCTCCTGTCCCCGCGTCGCTCGCGGCATCGTGTTTCGGCTCGCGCGGCAGCTCGAGCCGCACCGAGGTCCCGTTGCCGCCGGGGCCCGGGACAATCTTCGCAGTTCCGCCAGCCCGACTCATACGGCCGAGAATTGACTCCCTGACCCCCATGCGCCCCTCGGGCAGCCGCTCGGGGTCGAGGCCTGGGCCGCGGTCGGTAATGTCGATCGAGACCCTGTCGGGGGTCACCTCCGCATAGACGGTCACCTCGCCGCCCGCGTGCTGGGCGGCGTTGAGCATCGCCTCGCGAGCCGCCGCAACGATGGGCTCTGGCACCTGCACCTCTGCGCCGACGCCGACGGTTTCGAAGCGCACGGCGTGCGCGTTCTCGAGGGTCGCCGCGTGCGCCCGGAGCTCCTCGAGTGCGGTCTCCCTCGGGGCAGCGGAGCCGCCGTCTGCTGCGCGAAACAGCCATTCCCGCAGCTCGCGCTCCTGCCCGCGCGCGAGGCGCGCGACCTCGCTGCCCGGGGCCGATCGCTGCTGAATCAGCGCGAGCGTCTGCAGCACGGAGTCGTGCAGGTGCGCGGCGATCTCCGCGCGCTCAGCCTCGCGCTCGCGGCCGGCGCGCTCGGCAATGAGCTCGCGGTTGAGCCGCAGCAGCCACGGCGCGATTGCAAGGGCGACCCCGGCCAATGCGGCGAGTGCAGCGGCGATCACCGTCCAGACGTTGGGGTCTTCTGCGGTCACGAAGAACATCAGTATGCCGACGGCGACGAGGGCGAGCGCTCCGAGCACCCGAGGCACCGAGTTCGTGTCTGGCCGGTTCCTGTCGGCGATCTGCCACCATGTGAGCCCGACGCCAACGAGCACCGCAAGGCCGGGCAGTATCACCGAGAGCCTGAGCTCAACGCCGAGGCGCTGCACGACGAGCAGCACCCCGACGAGCAACAGGCAGGCGCCGAGCAGGAGCTCGGCGACCGGCCACCGCGTGCGGGGGCGCGCTGCATCATCGCCGTCGGCGCCGCTCGTCGGGCCGTGCGGCTCGCGCGTGGGCGCCGGGGCCACAGCAGCAGCAGCAGCAGCAGCAGCAGCACGATTGCCACCGCCGGCGCCGCCCGCAACTGCGGTTCGTGCGGAGGGCTCCGCAGCAGGCAGTGCGGCGGGCTCCGCAGCAGGCAGTGCGGCGGGCTCCGCAGCGGCGGCAGCGGGCGTCCGTGCGCCTGAGTGGACAGGGTTTGCTTGCATGCCGCTCGGATGCGCGGCGGGCGGGTGCACGGCGCTCGGATGCGCGGCCTCCGAGAGCGGAGCGGTACCTGGCGCCGCTCTTCCGGGCCCTCCCGCGTCTGATCCGGCTGCGCCTGACGCTGCTGCGCCGGGCGCAGCTGTACTTGGCGCCGCTGCGCTCTGCGCTGCAGTGCCAAACAGTGCCGTTCCTCGGGGTGCCGCGCTCCGCGCGGCGGCGCTCCCCTGGCCCACCCGCGGCGGTGCAACGCTTGGCGTTTGGGCCTCGCGCGTCAGCGCGCGCCGCATCGGCGCGACCGGCGAGGCCGCGTCGGCGAGCGGAACCGTACCCCACAGCCAGAGATAGAGCATCACCCCAGCGCCACCGGCGAGCGCAAGCGCGAGCATCGTCACCCGCACGGCGATGACCGGCACGCGCAGGTGCTCGGCGAGCCCCCCGCAGACCCCGGCGAGCAGGCGCTCGGAGGGAGAGCGCGTGAGCGGGCCGCGCGGCGGGTGTGTAGTGGACATGTCTCTATCAAAGCACCCGCGCCACACCTGCACAGCCCCGTCGGGGGCGAACCAGGGTGACCTCAGGGTGAACCCTCATAGCCGAGGGCCCCGACGCCGGGGCACACTCGAAGTATGAACCACACCCCTCCTCCCCCAGGTGCCGCCCCGAGCGGCCCGCCCCAGAACGCACCGTTCGGCGCAGGCTTCTTCGCCTGGATTCGTGGCCTCGGCATCGGCCGCGGCGGCGACCGCTGGTTCGCCGGAGTCGCCGGCGGCATCGCGCAGCGGGCTGGGATCGACCCGATCATCGTGCGCGGCATCTTCATCGTGCTCGCCGTGCTCGGCGGCCCGGGTATCGTGCTCTACCTCGTCGGCTGGCTGCTGCTGCCCGACCAGGGCGGCCGCATTCACCTGGAGGAAGTATTTCGGGGGCGAGCAGGGGCCGCGGCGGTAGTCGCCACCGTCGCGGTCGGCGTCTTCGTCGTCTTCCCCGTGTCTTTCAGGGTGCTCGGCCTGACGACGCTCGGCGGGTGGGGCGTGTGGAACGTGTTCGGCCTGCCCGACTGGCTCTCCACAACGATCTCCGTCATCGTGTGGATCGCCGTGCTCGCGCTCGCCGGCTTCCTTATCAGCAGGCTCGTGCTCGAACACGGGCGTAAGGTGCGCGATGAGTCAACGGCCGGCGGCACGGGGAGCGCAGGCGGTACAGGCGGTGTTAGCGGTGCAGGCGGTGCGGCTGGGAACACCCCGGGATCCGCCCCGCACGCGTTCACCGGCCCCCATTACGCGGCGCCGGGCACCACTGCCCCGCACGCGTTCGAGGCCCCCGGGTACGCCGCCCACCCCGCGCCGGCGGCGAGCGCCGTTCCTGCCGACGCGGCCACGACCACGGCGCAATCCTCCGTGGAGCCGGGGGCCTCGCAGTGGCAGCAGGCTGCCCCCACTGCGCCGTCCGCGCCGTCCGCGCCAACCGCGCCGTCCGCGCCAACCGCGCCAAACGCGCCGCAGCAAGACTGGGCCCAGCGCCTCTCAGACGGCGCCGATCGCGTCAGCGAAAAGGCCGCGAGATGGGGCGAAGACGTCGGTAAGCAGGCCGACGAGTGGAGCGCCCGCTACGCGCAGCAGCACGACATGATGCGGCTCGGAGCCGCACACGTGGTCATCACCCTCGCAATCGCACTGCTCGCCGCGGGCGGCGCCGCGCTCATCGCGTGGGATCTGCAGCTCGAGGGGAACACGGTGCTGACCGCGGCCCTGCTCGGCGCGACCGGGGTGCTTGCGATCTCGCTCATCGTCGCCGGCATTCGCGGCCGCAACACCGGGTGGGTGGGGTTTCTCGCCTTCGTCGGAGTGCTCGCACTGCTCTTCAGCTCGGTGCTCCCGGCGGGCACCCGCTTCCAGCCCTTCGGAGTCGTGCAGGTGTCGACCACCGCACCGAGCACGGTGCTCATCGCCGGCACGACCGACCTTGATCTCACGGAGCTCGACGATGCCGCGGGCCCTGACCGGCTCGACGTCTGGCACGGCGCGGGGCGCTCCGTGATCACGCTCCCCGAGCACGCCCCAGTGGTGCTTTCGGTTCGCCTGCTCGCTGGCTCGGTCGATGCCTCACGCGTGAGCGACGACCCCTCGACGGCCGGCGGGCCGATCCTGATTCGCACCATCGACACCCGCGACGACCCGAGCGAAGAGGCAACGCGGGTCACCGTGTACATGCTCGCCGGCAGCGTGCGAATCGAAGATGCGCCGCGCACGGGCGCGCGCTCGAGCTCGGGATTGGACGATGCCGCTGCGCGCGACGCCGAGTCGCGCGACGAGTTGCGCGAAGAGCTGCGTGAGGAGCTCGACGAGCTGCGAGCGGAACAGGACGAGCTGCGCAGCGAGCTGGATCAGCCAGGGCTCAGCGACGTGCGCGAGCAGCGCCTGCAGAATACGCTTGAGTTCACCCGCGACGAGATCGCACAGCTAGAGAAGGAGCTCGCACGATGAGCACCGAGCAGACACCCGCCCCTGAAGCTGCCACAAGCTCCGACAAGGTGGCGGCACCTACCACGGCGGTGCCGACCGCGGCCCTGCCAGACTCGGCACAACCGACCGCGGCGCTAGCTGACTCGGCCCTGCCAGACTCGGCCCTGCCAGACTCGGCCCTGCCAGACTCGACCCGACCGACCGCGGCGCTAACTGACTCGGCACTAGCTGACTCGGCACTAGCTGACTCGGCGCTAGCTGACTCGGCGTTCGCTCGCGCGGCGCAGGCTGACTCGGCGCAGGCTGGCTCGACGCCGCCCACTGCCGACGCTGCACCCGCCGCGGCGTACCCGGGGCCCGGAGCCGCGAGCGGTGCAACCGCACCAGCGTCACCAGCAGCGGGAAGCGCCGGAGCAACCGGAAGCGCCGGAGCAACCGGAAGCGCCGGAGCAACCGGAAGCGCCGGAGCGGCACCCGCGCTGCGCAAACCGCGGCCGCGTACGAGTCCGATCGTGTGGGGCTCGCTGATCTTGATGTTCTGCGCCTACGTCGCGGTGAGTACAGCTGGCGGGTCGATCGATCCGACCGCGTGGCTCATCACGACGATCCTCGGCCTCGGTACGCTGCTGCTCGGCGTCGGCATCGCCGTGCTCGTGCGGAGCTCCCGCGACAAACGCTAGCCCATGCGCCGGTGTCCCCGGCTACTACCTCTGGCTTTGCCTTTGCCTTTGCCTTTGCCCCAGTGCCCCAGGCCCCAGGCCCCAGGCCCCAGACCCCAGGCCCCAGACCCCAGGCCCCAGTGCCTCGAGCCCCGCGCTTGCCTCCGAGCACACCCCCTTGCACACCGAAACAGGGGTCTGTCTCGGAGGCAACGCGAGGGCTCACGGCCACGGGCCACCAGTGCGCGCCAGTGCCCGCCAGCCGCCCCGCGCCAGCCGCCCCGCGCCAGCCGCCGCCCCGCGCCAGCCGCCGCCCCGCGCCAGCCGCCCCGCGCCGGGCGCCGACCCGCTAGCGCTCGACCTTCGGGATCGGCCTCGTCTGCGCTGCGAGCCAGTGCAGCGGAATGTCGATGGCAACGCGGGTGCCGCCAGCAACATCGGCGCCCCACTGAATCGACCCACCGAGCTCGCCCTCGATGAGGGTGCGCACGATCTGCGTTCCGAGCCCATCGCCGACGGTGCCACCCGGCAGGCCAGTGCCGGTGTCGACGACCTCGACGGCGAGGCGCTCGGGCGTGCGATCCGCCCGGATAAACACCTCGCCCTCGCGGCCAGCGAGCCCGTGTTCGACCGCGTTCGTCACAATCTCGGTGAGTGCCAGCGCGAGCGGCGTCGCATACTCCGACGGCAGCTCCCCGAACTCACCCTCCTTGCGCGGGTGCACCGTGGTGCCGTGCAGGCTCGCGACCTCGGCCGCGAGGCCAAGCACCCGCTCGAAGACGACGTCGAAGTCGACGATCTGCGCGAGACCCGTCGACAGCGTGTCGTGCACCACGGCGATCGCGGCAACGCGACGCATCGCCTGGCCGAGCACCTGCTTCGCCTCCTCGCTGCGCGCCCGGCGCGCCTGCACCCGCAGCAGCGAGGCAACGGTCTGCAGGTTATTTTTCACGCGGTGGTGAATCTCGCGAATCGTCGCGTCTTTCGTGATGAGCTCCTGTGCCTGCTGGCGCAGCTCGCTCACATCGCGGGTAAGAATCACGCCGCCGACGCGCTCGCCGTCGCGATACACCGGAATTGAGCGCATCGCGACCGAGAGCCCGCGCGCGAAGATCTCCGTGCGCTTGGCGACCTTGCCCTGGCTAATGAGCGGAAGCGACTCGTTGGTGTCGAACTGGCCCTTGAGCACCTCGGAGAGCACCTCAGAGAAGTTCTGGTCTTCGATCTCGTCGCGGTACCCGAGCATCGTGAACGTGGTCTGCGTGTTCGGGCTCACGAACGTTGCGATGCCCTCGAGGTTGACGCGAATGAGGCCGTCGGTTGCCCGCGGAGCGCCCTGCTGGCCCCCCATGCCGCCTGGGTTAGGGAAGGCGCCGGTCTGAATCATGCCGAGCAGGTCGCTCGCGACCTCCATGAACGCAGCTGCGATGCGCGAGGCGTGCTGCGTATCGTGCGCGCTCGTGTGCACCGTTGCAACCGCGAAGGGGCCAAAGACCTTCCCCTGGCTGTCGCGTCGACTGATCGAGTACGCCGTCAGCTTCATCGGGTTCTCTTCGTACCACGCGGGCGACGTCGAGGCGGCCGGCTTGCCCGTCTCGAGCGCCTGCTCGACGACCTCGCGCCACTCGGGGCGCAAGAAGTCGCCGATTACGTCGCGGTAGAACAGCGTAATGTACCCGGCCGGCCGGCTGTGCGCGACGGCGAGGTAGTCGCCGTTCTCTGACGGCACCCAGAGCACAATGTCGCTGAGCGCAACGTCTGCGAGCAACGGCAGGTCGAGCGCGAGTAGTTCAAGCCACTCGAGCTCCTCTTCCGTTAGATCCGAGTACTTCGTTGCAAGATTTCGAAGGGTCGCCACGCCCTAAGCCTAGAGGATCGCGGCTTGCGGAGAGCGCACAAACACTGCTGTCGGGCGACTCGTGCGTGAGCGCGACGCCCGCCGACACCGGGCCCTCTCTCACCGGGAAGTAAACCACCGCCGCCCATGCGCCTCTTGACTGCCCATTGCGCCTCGCCCGTACCCTAAGGTTCCAAGTTCGGCCGCGTAGGGGGTCGCGGGCATGCAGATCTCACACAGAAAGCCACGCCATGGGTGCGCCACTCCTCTCCTCTTCCCAGCCCCTTCCAGTTCCGGTCACGAACCTCCCCGGGTTGCGCGCCGTTCCCGCCGCTCCGCTGGTCGATGCGCCGCCGGGCACCGCACCGCCGGGCACCGCACCGCCGGGCACCGCACCGCCGGAGCTCGCCGCGCCACCGCCCATCGCAGAACCGGAGGAGCATCTCGATGCCCGGGTCATCGGCGCGGTCGCCGTGTTCGCGTTCGAGGCGGTCGAGGGAACCCGCCAGATCGCGCAGCTCGGGCGGTGGATCACCGAGAGCGTCGCCAGCGAACTCGCCGAACTGCGACGCCTCAACATCGAACGGCGCTCGCTGTATCGCGATGAACGCCGGGTCGTGCCGACCGTGCGCCGGGTGCGCGCGATGCAACCGGGGCACGTTGTAGCGGAGGCCGCGGTAGTGCTCACCGCTGCCGGCAGGGCGCGGGCCGTCGCACTGCGCTTCGAGCTGATTCGACAGCGTTGGCAGGCGACCTCGGTCACTGTGCTGTGAAGCTCGGCTGGGCGGTCACCAAAGTTCGCTGTGCCGAAGCCCGATTGATCGGCGGATCGAGGTCGCAAAAGGGCTTCTCCCTCACACAAAATGCCTGTTAGCGTTGGCTTTTACGCGCTCGGCCTCCGGCTGCGGCGCCGAGCTAGTCGGCTCGATCCACCCACCGCGAAAGGACCGCGTGACCACCCTGTCTGAGCCCCGCGATATCTCCCGGCCGCACGAGTACGACCATCGTCACACCGACGTCTCGTCTGGCTGGTTGCGCGCAACCGTCTTCGGCGCGATGGATGGGCTCGTCTCAAACATCGGCCTCATCGCCGGAATTGCGGCGGCTGGTGCCTCGAACACCATCGTCGCGATCACCGGCATCTCGGGCCTGATCGCGGGCGCTATCTCCATGGCGCTCGGCGAGTACACGTCGGTGCGCACGGCCAACGAGCAGCTCGACGCCGAGGTCATCACCGAGCGTGAGGCTCACTCGCGCAACCCCGTCGGCGAACAGGCAGAGCTCTCTGCGCTGTTCGCGAGGCTTGGCATGCACGCAGACACCGCCGACGTCGCCGCGGCGCAGGTGCACGCAAACTCCGAGAGCGCGGTGCGGGTGCACCTCGCCCACGAGCTCGGCCTGAACCTCGACGATCGCCCCTCGCCGTGGGTGGCGGCGTTTTCGTCGCTGCTCTCGTTCGGCGTTGGCGCGTTCGTGCCGATCATTCCGTTCGTGTTCGGCTTCGGCAACCTCTGGGTGGGGCTTGCCTTCGGCGGCGTCGGCCTGCTACTCGCCGGTGCCCTCGCCGCACGCACAACCCGCCGCAACTGGCTCGCTGGCGCCGGCCGACAGCTGCTGTTCGGCGGCATCGCCGTCGCGGCAACCTACACAATCGGCATGCTCCTGGGAGTCTCGAGCATCTAGCCCAGGTTCGCCTCCCGCGCAGTCGTACTCGCTCACTCGGGCGTAGGCTTGTCTCGTGCCAGACGCCGATTTCACCGAAGCCGTGCTCGCCGTGGTCGAACGCATCCCTTCCGGGAGCGTGATGACCTACGGCGATGTTGGCATCGCCGTAGGCTCGGAGGCTCCCCGCGCCGTGGGCCGCGTGATGGCGCTGTTCGGCCACGCGACCACGTGGTGGCGCGTCGTTCCGGCAAGTGGGCTGCCGCCGCAGGGCCACGCCCGGCTCGCGTACCCGCACTACCAAGCAGAGGGCACGCCGCTCAGGCACGTCGAGTCTGCCGACCACTACCGCATCGCGCTGTCGTCAGCCCGGCTGCCGTACACCCACGAGATCTATGCCGACGTGATGCTGTGAATGAGACTGATATGAACAATGAGACTCCCCAGTTGCCAGAGCTCACCCTCGGCTTCACCCGCGGTATCGCGCCGAGCAAGTGGGTGCGCAGGTGGCAAGCGGTGTCGCCCGAGCAGGCACTCACCATCGTTCCGTTTGCCAAGCCCTACGGGCGCCCTGGCAACTCCGACGAGTTCGACATGGTCCTTGAGCGCACGGCCCCCGGGCTCGAGCCGGCGGGGTGCGCGCAGAGTGCAGACCCGAGTGCACCGGGCGCATCGTCTGCCCGACCGACCGGCGCACGGCACGCGCTCAAACTCTACGATGAGGCTGTCGCACTCGTGCTGCCCAAGGATCACGAGCTTGCGAGCGAGGAATCGGTGGCGCTCGCAGACCTCGCGGCGATCCGCCTGCTTGATCACCCCGACCACTCACCCCAGTGGCCTGCCGCCGACCCGTGGGAAGACCCGGCATGGATGCCCGCGAACCCGCGCGCCACACTGCAGCTCGTGGCGACCGGGCTCGGCGGCGTGCTCCTGCCCGCGCCGCTCGCGAGGCACATTACCGACAAGCAAGCGCACGCGGTGATCCGGGTCACGGAGCCGATTGCTGGCGCGACGATCTGGGCGACGTGGCTGGTGGATCGCGACGCCGCAGATATGCAGCAGCTCGCCGGCGTGCTGCGCGGCCGCACTGCCCGCTCCTCGCGAGGCGCTGATCACACCAGGGCGACCGAAGCCGCGCAGGCCGCCAAGGCGCAGAAACGGCAGCAGCCTGCGAAGGCGAAACCCAAACTGAAGCCGAACTCCCGCGGCGCACAGCTTCAGGCCGCGACCGAGAAGCGCGAGCGAGAGAAGGCCGAGCGCCGCCGGGCGAAGCGCAAGTAGCAGCGGTGGCCCCTCCGGCTGCTGTGGCCTCTCGGCGATTCGGGCGACTCGGGCCCCTACCGCGGCCGCGACCGGTTAGCCGGCAGCGCGAACAGCACCAGGCTCGCTCCGATGAGCACAACTCCAACGACGCCGCCGCCCGCGAGCCGCTCGCCAACAATCACCGCGGCGAACCCCGCTGCGATCACGGGCTCCGACAGCGTGAGCACTGTCGCGCTCGTCGCGTCGATGTGGCGCAGCGCGAGCCCGAACAGCACGTACCCGAGAAACATCGGCACGAGCGCCATGTAGGCGCCAACGCCGAAGGCGCGCCACGAGCTCAGCAGGGGCCCTCCCGTCGCCACGAGCACGGGCATCAGCAACAGCCCGCCGAGACCAAACACGGCCCCCATCGCCACGCGCGAGTCGACGCCGGGGCCGATCAGCCGGTGCGCCGCCCACGCGTAGCCGGCGTAGCTCACTCCGGCAAGTAGCCCGAGCGCGACCCCGAGCCCAATTTGGCCGGTGCCTCCCGCCCCCGCGAGGGTGTCGCCCGCGGGGCTTGCGATGGCGTTTGCCGCCGCGGATCCGCCGGCCGCGGGGCCACCGTGGCCCCCAAACACGCTGAGCACCCCCATTCCCAGCAGACCGAGCAGGGCGGCGACAAGCCACCGGCGCGAGGGGCGCCGACGGTCGACAGCCCAATCGAGCAGCGCGGCAAAGACCGGCGCCGAGCCGAGCGACACCACCGTGCCGATCGTGACCCCTGCCGTGTGCATGCTGCTGTAGAACGCGAGCGGGTAGGCGAACACCGCAAGGCCGCCCAACAGCACCAGGCGCCACCGCGGCCGGAGCAGCGGAAGGGCCCTGACGAGCCCTCGCCCCGCGACGACGGCCTGCAACAACCCGCCGACGCCGAGCGCCGCTGCGCCGATCGCGAGCGGCCCCACTTCGGGAGCGAAGGTCGCCGCGGTTCCCGTGGTTCCCCACAGGAGCGAAGCGAGCAGCACGAGCAGCACCCCGAGGCCGGGGCGGGTGGGGGTGTTGGAGCGCATTCCCCCAGCCTAGTAGACCGATATGTCTAATTTGATATGCTTGTGCGAGACACGCCGAACCCTTGGAGTATGCAGTGAGCGACGCCCCCACAAAACGTCTGCCGGCCCGCGACCGACTGCTGCGCGCCGCCCACGAGGAGTTCTACGCAACCGGCGTGAGCAGCACCGGCATCGACACGATCATCGCGGCGGCCGGAGTCGCGAAACAGAGCCTGTACAACAGCTTCGACTCAAAAGACGCGCTCGTTGCCGCATACCTCACCGAGCGGCACGACGAATGGCTCGCGCTTTACCGAGGCAGGCTCGTGGCCGCAACGTCTCCCGCGGAGCGTGTGCTCGCCGTCTTCGACGCCTACGCCGACCACGCGAACGGGAACTACCGCGACGGCTGGCGCGGCTGCGGGCTCCTGAACGCCGCGGCCGAGCTGCCGGTCGGCCACCCGGGCCGCGCCGCCGTGCGGGCACACAAAGACGAGGTGCAGGCGATCCTCACCGCGCATCTCAGCGAGCTCACTGGGGCGGCGGCGGGCGGCGACCCCGTGCAGCTTGCCGCCCACCTCGCGCTGCTGCTTGAGGGGTCAATGGCAAAGTCTGGGCTCGAGGGCACCGACGCCTGGGTGCAGACAGCGCGCGGCCTCGCCGCCGGGCTGCTCGCAGGGGTCGCAGTCGCCGAATAGCCCGCAGTGGCAAGCGCCACGGGCGCGGCACCCAGCCGGGCACCGCGGTCACGGCCTCCAAGCTACTCAGCCCGCGCCCACCCAGCACAAAGCGCCCACCCCACGCGAAACACCCGATCCAGCTATGCCGGCTGCACCGCCCCAGTCGCCGTGACAAACGCGGCGACGCACGCGCGAATCTGCTCCTCGGTGTGCGCCGCAGACAGCTGCACGCGAATGCGCGCCTCGCCGCGGGGCACCACCGGGAAGCTGAACGCCGTCACGAACACGCCGAGGCGCTGCAGCTCGGCGGCGACCTGGGCCGTCACCGCCGCGTCGCCGAACATCACTGGCACGATCGGGTGGTTGCCGGGCAGCAGCTCGAAGCCAGCCTCTGCCATGAGCGACCGGAACAGCTGCGCGTTCTCTTGCAGCCGCACGCGGGCGTCGCCGGCCTGCTCGACGAGGTCGAGGGCCGCGAGCGATCCCGCGACAATCGTGGGCGCAAGCGTGTTCGAGAAGAGGTACGGCCTGGCACGCTGGCGCAGCAGCTGCACGATCTCACCGTGCCCCGAAACGTAGCCGCCAGATGCACCCCCGAGGGCCTTGCCGAGTGTGCCGGTGAGGATGTCGACGCGATCCGCCACCCCGCAGAGCTCCGGGGTACCGGCACCGGTCTCGCCCATGAACCCAACCGCGTGCGAATCGTCGACGAGCACGAGCGCGTCGTACTTATCGGCGAGGTCGCAGATCGCCTCGAGCGGGGCAACGAAGCCGTCCATCGAGAACACGCCGTCGGTAACGATCACGCGGAAGCGGGCGTCAGCGGCCTCCTGCAGCCGGGCCTCGAGCTCGGCCATGTCGCAGTTCGCGTAGCGGTAGCGGCGCGCCTTCGAGAGCCGAATGCCGTCGATGAGCGAGGCGTGGTTCAGCGCGTCAGAGATGATCGCGTCTTCGGCCCCGAACAGCGTCTCGAAGACGCCGCCGTTCGCGTCGAAGCACGAGGCAAAGAGAATCGTCTCTTCGGTGCCAAGAAACGAAGACAGGCGCGATTCGAGCTCGAGATGCTGGTCTTGCGTGCCGCAGATGAAGCGCACGCTCGCGAGGCCGTAGCCCCACTCGTCGAGCGCGCTGTGCGCCGCGGCGACGATCGCCGGGTGGTCCGCGAGGCCGAGGTAGTTGTTCGCGCAGAAGTTCAGCACCTGGCTATCGCCGACGGTGATTTCGGGGCCCTGTGGCCCGGCAATACCGCGCTCGCGCTTGAACAGGCCTGCGCCCTCGATCTCTGCGAGCTGCTCGCCGAGGTGTGCTTTGAATGCTCCGTACATTACAGTTCCGTCCAGTCGAGGATGATCTTGCCGGTGGTGGCCGATTTCGCGGCCGCGAATCCCTGCTCCCAGTCGCGGGCCGGGATGGTCTCAGCGATCACCGAGGTGATTCGGTCGCGCAGCTGCTCGCTGGTTTCAAGCATCGCAGCCATCGCGTTCCAGGTCTCGAACATTTCGCGCCCGTAGATGCCCTTGAGGGTGATCATGTGGGTCACGACCTTCGCCCAGTCGATCGCGAACTCCTCTGTCGGCAGCCCGAGCATCGCGATGCGCCCACCGTGGTTCATGTTCTCGAGCATGCCGGGAAGCGCCTGGCTCGCGCCGCTCATCTCGAACCCGATGTCAAAGCCCTCGCGCATGCCGAGCTGCGTCTGCGCATCGCGAATCGACTCGCGCGCGACGTTCACCGTGGCGTGCGCGCCGAGCCCGCGCGCGAGTTCGAGCCGCGCGTCGCTGATGTCGGTCGCGACGACGTAGCGGGCGCCGACGTGGCGGGCGACGGCGACCGACATGAGCCCGATCGGGCCGCAGCCGCTCACGAGCACGTCTTCGCCAACGAGCGGAAACGCGAGCGCGGTGTGCACGGCGTTGCCGAGCGGGTCAAAGATCGCGCCGAGCTCGGGCGAGATCGTGTCGGAGTGCACCCAGACGTTGCTCGCCGGCAGCGACAGGTACTCGGCAAATGCGCCGTTGCGGTGCAGGCCGAGCCCCTTCGTGCGGATGCACATTTGGCGGCGGCCCGCGCGGCAGTTGCGGCAGGTGCCGCAGACGATGTGGCCCTCGCCCGAGACGCGGTCGCCGACGCGCACGTCGCAGACGCCGCTGCCGATCTCCACGACCTCGCCGTAGAACTCGTGGCCGGGAATGAGCGGGGTGGCGATGTTGCTCGCCGCCCAGGCATCCCACTCGAGAATGTGCAGGTCGGTGCCGCAGATGCCGGTGCGCAGCACGCGGATGACGACGTCGTCGGGGCCGCAGTGCGGATCCGCGACCTCGGTGAGAGTAAGCCCGGGGCCCGGCTCCGGCTTCGTAAGTGCTCGCATAGAGCTATTTCGCCACGAAAAATACTTCAGAACAAGATCATCTTTCTTCAGATTTGATTAAGCTAGAGCTAAATAGTTGTGTCGACAGACTCGCGGTGCTCCAGACCTGAGCGCCGGAGTTTGCCGCTCCGCCGCGTATGCGACGTGGCCCGTCACAGGGAGGGCACCATGGAGATCTACCAGCTCGAGATCTTGCGCGAGCTCGGCACGCTCGGCAGCGTCACCGCCGTCGCCGAGAGCCTACGCGTGACGCCGTCGGCGGTGTCGCAGCAGCTCACGGCGCTGCAGCGCGGCTTCCGCGCACCGCTCACCAGGCGCGATGGCCGCACGCTCGTGCTCACCGAGGCGGGCCACGCGCTCGCCCGCGCCGGCACCGAGGTGATCGAGGCCATGGCTGCCGCCGCCGGGGCGGTCGAGGCGTTCGAGCAGGAGCCATCTGGCATCGTGCGGGTGTCGGGGTTTCACAGCGCCTCGCAGGCGATCTTCGGCGCGCTGCTGTCGGAGCTGCGTGGCGTCGCCGCAGCGCCAGCGCTCAGGCTGTCAGACGAAGACGTGGCGCAAGACGAGTTTCCGCTGCTCACCGCGAGCTACGACCTCGTCATCGCGCACAGGCTCGAGCACAGCCCGCCGTGGCCCACCGCGGGTCTCCGCGTCATTCGGCTCGCGCAGGAGCCGCTCGACATCGCGCTGCCGGTTGACCACCCGCTCGCCGCCCGCGAGCGGCTCACGCCAGCCGATGTTGCGGGCGAGCCCTGGGTGACGAGCCGTTCGGGCTACTCCCCCGACGACCTGCTCGGCGCGATCGCCGCTGTCGCTGACAGGCCTGTCAACGTCGTGCACCGCATCAACGACTACGGCTCGGTCGCCGCAATCGTCGCGACGGGCGATGCTGTCGGCATGGTGCCGCGGTACACGGTCGGGTCAGCCCTTTCCGGGCTCGTGCTGCGCCCGCTCACGGGAGTGAACGCGACTCGCAGCATCGACCTGCTCACGCGCCCAGAGACGCTGCACCGCCGCTCGGTGCAGGTGACCGTCGAGGCCCTGCGCACGGCGATGGGAGGGCTCGTCGCCGCTGGCGAGGCCAGGCGGTAACCCCGGCGCCACCCCCGGGGCGCCCCGCGCGTTGCCGCGAACCCTTGCCTTGCCTCCGAGAACATCCCCTTGTTTCGCGATGAAAGGGGGTGTTCTCGGAGGCAAGTGCAGGGTTCGGGAACCCAGGCCCAGGCCCAGGCCCCGGCCCAGGCCCAGGCCCAGGCCCAGGCCCAGGCCCCGGCCCCGGCCCCGGCCCAGGCCCCGAGCGACTAGAGCTGGCTCGCGGGCACCTCGAACGTGCCGCACGACGTCGGCCCCTGCTCGTAGCCCGTCATGAACCAGCGCTGGCGTTGCTCCGAGGTACCGTGCGTGAACCGCTCGGGGTCGACGCGCATGCCAGAGGACTGCATAATGTGGTCATCGCCGACGGCCGCTGCCGCGCTCAGCGCGTCGTTGATCTGCGCCTGCGTCACGGGCTTCAAGAACGGCACACCGCTGTCGTCGGTCACTGTCTGGGCGGCCCCAACCCAGGCGCCCGCGAAGCAGTCGGCCTGGAGCTCGAGCCGCACCGACCCCGAGGTTGCGCCAGACTCCCGCCCAGCCTGGTTCAGCGACCCGGTGATGTTCGAGATGTGGTGACCCCACTCGTGAGCGAGCACGTACATCTCGGCGAGCGGGCCGCCCGAGGCGCCGTAGTCGCTCCGCAGCGTGTTGAAGAACGCGGTATCGACATAGATGCGCTCCTCTGGCGGGCAGTAGAACGGGCCGGTCGCCGCCGACGCGGTGCCGCACTGCGACTGGGTCTGGCCGCTGAAGAGGGCGACGGGCTGCGGGCCGCGGTAATTGCCGACCTGGGTGCTCCAGTAGCGGTTCAGCGAGTCGCTCGTCGCTGTCATGCGGCACTCGACGTTCGCGTTCGCGTCGGCGCCGGTGGCACACTTCTCGACCTCGACGATTTGCTCACTCGACGACCCTCCACCACCCGAGCTCAGCGCGGGGGCGAGCCCGGTGAGGTCGACCCCGAGCAGCTGCGAGCCGAGAAACAGCACGAGCATGAGCCCGATGCCACCGCCACCGATCGCCATGCCGGTTCGCCGCCCACCACCGCTGCGCTTCTGCACCTGACTCGTGTCGATGCGTACGTTGTCGTTGAAGGTCATGGTGAAATGCTATCCCGTCTCTGTGCCAACGGTGAGCCGAGATATTGGCGCAGGCCCGCGACTATTTCCCGGCGAAACGGTCGGTTGCGCGCACGAGCGCGTCGACGGTGCCAGGCTCGCTCGCTGCGTGCCCCGCGTCGCCGATGAGCTCGAGGTCGGCCTCGGGCCAGGCCCGGTGCAGATCCCAGGCCGTGCGCGCCGGGGTGCAGACGTCGTAGCGGCCCTGCACGATGACGCCGGGGATGCCGGCGAGCTTGCCGGCGTCGGCGATGAGCTGGCCGTCGGCAAACCAGCCGCCGTGCGAAAAGAAGTGGTTCTCGATGCGGGCGAAGGCCACAGCTCCCGCAGCGTTTTCGCGGGCCTCGGCGATCGCCTCCTCGCTCGGAATGAGGCGCACGGTTGCGTTCTCCCACACCGTCCACGCGAGCCCGGCAGGGGTGTGAACCGCCGGGTCGGGGTCAGTCAGCCGCCGCCGGTAGGCGGCAACGAGATCCGCCCGCTCCCCCTCGGGAATCACCGAGAGGTACTCCTCCCACACATCGGGGAAGATGTGTGACGCCCCGTCTTGATAGAACCAGTCGATCTCGCTCTTGCGCAGCGTGAAGATGCCGCGCAGCACGAGCTCGGTGACGCGCTCGGGGTGGGTCTGCGCGTAGGCGAGCGAAAGGGTCGAGCCCCACGAGCCACCGAACACGAGCCACTTGTCGATGCCGAGGTGCTCGCGCAGCCGCTCAATGTCAGCAACGAAGTGCCAGGTCGTAATTGCTGACATGTCGGCGTCGGGGGCGCTCACGTGCGGGGTGGATCGCCCGCTGCCGCGCTGCTGGAGCAGCACGATGCGGTAGCGGGCTGGGTCGAAGTAGCGCCGGTAGTCGGCGGCGAGCACGCCGCCTGGCCCGCCGTGCAGGAACACCGCGGGTTTGCCATCGGGGTTGCCGCAGACCTCCCAATACACCTCGTGGCCGTCACCCACGGGCAGCATGCCTTGGTCATAGGGCTCGATGGGTGGGTACAGGGTGCGCAGCTCGGTCATTCCTCCAGCATACGAGCAGCCGAGCCGGTAGCGGGCCTCCACCGGGTCGCGCCACAGCCGCTGCCCGGTTGAGGCCTGTCTTGGCACCCCGGCGCGCGATTTTCGGGTCGAAGCTCGCATGTCTCGGGCCGCGGCCTGCGCTAGATCGGCAATCTGCGCAAGATAGGCAGCGTTCAGCCGCGGCGGTACGATCTACGGCAGAAACACCCGGTTAGCGCAGATGGGGCACACCGCCCGCGGTACTCGGCCTTGCTAAGTACCGGTACTTAGTGTTACTTTGTAGCGGTAGCTAGTTGAACTAAGTACCAGGAGGGCGCCGATGGCAAACCAACTCACCGAGATGCTCAAGGGCACGCTCGAGGGCATCGTGCTTGCGATTCTCGCCGAGCAGCCCGCCTACGGCTATGAGATCACCACGAGGCTGCGCGACGAGGGCTTCGCCGAGATCGCCGAGGGCACCATCTACGCACTCCTCGTGCGCATCGAGCAGCGCGGCATCGTCGACGTCGCAAAGGTCCCCTCAGAGAAGGGGCCTCCCCGCAAGGTCTACACCCTGAACACGCAGGGCGAAGCACAGCTCGCGGAGTTCTGGCAGACCTGGCGCCTCCTCTCCGACCGCATCGAACACCTCAGGCAGCGGGGCTAACCCGCACTCACCACCACCGAATCGCAGATTTACCGAACATTCAGGAGCACCCCATGGCCGCAAAGTGGCTTGAAACCATCACCGGATCCCTCGAGCAGAAGAAGCAGTACCGCCAGCACATGGCACGCCTCGACGCGCTGCCGGAGCCCTACGGCGACGCAGCAAAGGCGATCCAGCGCTATCTCACCTACGCCGGCGCAGCCGAAGACGGCGACACCCTCGTCACCATGATCGGCGATCACGTCGACCTGTGGGAGCGCGCAGCCGTCGACGGCACCCCCGTGCGCGCGATCGTCGGCGACGACCCCGTCGAGTTCGCCGAGACCTTCGCCAAGGCGTACTCGGGCAAGCAGTGGATCGACCGCGAGCGCACCCGGCTCAACAGCGCGATCGCCGCCGCTGAGGCGAGACAGAAAACTGAACAGTGAGCGCAGATCCGCCGGTCGCGGTTGCCAACCTCCCCGAGGAGGCCCCGGCCGCACCTCCCCCGGCAATCTCGGCGACGGGCCTCACAAAATCATTCGGCGAGCTCGAGGTGCTGCGCGGCGTCGACCTCGTGGTGCAGCCCGGCAGCGTGTTCGCGCTACTCGGGTCGAACGGGGCTGGAAAGACGACGCTCGTGAAGATCCTCGCGACCCTCTTGCGCGCCGACTCCGGCACCGCCGCCGTGAACGGGCACGACGTCACAACAGCCCCGCACCGCGTGCGGGAGGCGATCAGCCTGACCGGCCAGTTCGCGGCGGTAGACGAGGTGCTCACCGGCCGCGAGAACCTCATGCTCGTCGCCAGGCTTCGACACCTCCCACACCCCGCGGCGATCGCCGACGAGATGCTCGCCGGGTTCTCGCTCACCGAAGCTGGCAACCGCCGCGCTGGCTCCTACTCGGGCGGCATGCGCCGTCGACTCGACATCGCGATGAGCCTCATCGGCAACCCGCCCATCATCTTCCTCGACGAGCCAACGACGGGCCTCGACCCGCAGGCCCGCGTCGACGTCTGGCAGACGGTTCGGGGCCTCGCTGACAGCGGGGCGACCGTGCTGCTCACCACGCAGTACCTCGACGAGGCGGAGCAGCTTGCCGACCGCATCGCAATCCTGCACCGTGGCACGATCGTTCAGCACGGCACGCTCGCCGAGCTCAAGGCGCTGCTCCCTCCTGCGAAGGTCGAGTACGTCGAGAAGCAGCCGTCGCTCGAAGACGTGTTTCTCGCGCTCGTCGGGGAGCAGGCGGGAGGCGGATCCGCGGCTGCGGGATCCGCGAGTGGCGGATCCGCCACCGCCGCCCCACCCACCGGCCCCGCGGCGCCCGGCCCAGCGACGCCCAGCGGCGCCGAGCGAAAGGACGAATCGTGACCTCCCACGCCCTCACCGATACCCGCGTGCTCACCGGGCGGTCGCTGCGCCATATCCTCCGCAGCCCCGACACGATCATCACGACCGCCGTCACCCCGATCGCCCTCATGCTGCTGTTCGTCTTCGTGCTCGGCGGCGCGATCAACACCGGGTCCGACGCTTCCTACATCACCTACATGCTGCCGGGCGTCCTGCTCATCACCATCGCCTCCGGTATCGCCTACACGGCCTACCGACTGTTTTTAGACATGCAGGGCGGCATCTTCGAGCGCTTCCAGTCGATGCCGATCGCTCGCTCGAGCGTGCTCTGGGCGCACGTGCTCACGTCGCTCGCGGCCAATCTCGTCTCGCTCGCGCTCGTCATTGGGGTTGCGCTTCTGCTCGGGTTTCGCACCGGGGCATCGGTCTGGGCTTGGCTTGCGATCGCAGGCATACTCGCGTTGTTCACCCTCGCGCTCACGTGGGTCGCTGTCATCGCGGGTCTCTCAGCCAAGACCGTCGACGGCGCAAGCGCCTTCAGCTACCCCCTGATCTTCCTGCCGTTCATCAGTTCGGCGTTCGTGCCGACCTCGACGATGCCGGGGCCCGTCGCGTGGTTTGCCGAGCATCAGCCGGTCACGTCGATTGTGAACTCGATTCGCAACCTGTTCGCGGGAGTGCCTGTCGGCGGCGGCCTGTGGGTTGCGCTCGCCTGGCTCGTCGGCATCCTCATCGTGGCGTACGGCGCCGCCATCGCGATCTACCGCACGAAGATTCGGTAGGCCGCGCTGGCCGCGGCCCGGCGCCGCCGCGGCCCGGCGCCGCCGCGCCGGAGAGATAACAAATTGGCATCCCTGATTTCGAGCTCTTCCATTCCGCAGACGTCTCTGTAGGGTGTTGAGTACGTTCAACTGAGCGTGCAACTCGAGGGGAACTGCACAGGAGCCGTCCCTGACAGTTGGCGACCCGTACGCCTCCGAGCACCTTCAATGGGGGGCTGAAATTCTGCTGCCTTCGCGCTTCTGTTGCGAGGCGCGCTTTCTGCTTCCTCCTCAGAGGGGCTCGTGCAGAAAGGAAACCGACACTCATGAGCCCCGTTCTCTTGATGATCATCGGCCTGATCATCTTTGCACTCGGATACTTCGTGTATTCAAAGTACCTCGCACGGCGGGTGTACAAGCTTGACGAAAACTTCACAACACCGGCACACGAGCTCAACGATGGCGTTGACTACGTGCCCACCAACAAGTTCATCCTGTGGGGGCACCACTTCACCTCGGTCGCGGGTGCGGCGCCCATTGTCGGCCCCGCGATCGCCGTGATTTGGGGCTGGCTGCCCGCGCTGCTGTGGGTGACGCTCGGAACCGTGTTCTTCGCCGGCATGCACGACCTCGGCGCGCTTTGGGCGTCCGTGCGCAACAAGGGGCGGTCAATCGGCGCCCTGTCTGGTCGCTATATCGGCAAGCGGGGCGCAAACCTCTTCCTCGTGGTCATTTTTCTGCTCCTGCTCATGGTCATCGCGGCGTTCGCGGTGGTGATCAAGAATCTGCTCATCGGCACGCCGTCGGCGGTGATCCCTACCTGGGGTGCGATTGTCGTTGCGCTCCTTGTCGGGGTGGCGGTCTACCGGCTCAAGTGGCCGCTGATCCCTGTCACAATCGTCGGCGTCGCCGCGCTGTACGCCCTCATTGTTGTGGGAGACATGTACCCGGTCGTGCTCCCGGAGCAGACGCTCGGAATGAGCCCGGGAACCTTCTGGATCGTCGCGCTCTTTGTGTACGGGGCAATTGCGTCGCTGCTACCCGTGTGGGTGCTGTTGCAGCCACGGGACTACATCAACGGCGTTCAGCTGTTCGTTGGGCTGATCTTGCTCTACGGCGCAGTGCTCGTCGGCGCGATCTTCGCCGATGTCAAACACAACATCGTCGCCCCGATGATCAACGACGCAGTTCCGGCCGGCACCCCCTCGCTGGTGCCGCTGCTCTTCGTCACCATTGCCTGCGGCGCCATCTCGGGGTTCCACGGCATGGTCTCCTCCGGTACGAGCTCGAAGCAGCTCGATAAAGAGACCGACGCGCGCTTCGTCGGCTATTTCGGGGCCGTCGGCGAGGGGCTGCTTTCGCTCGGCACCATTCTCGCGGTCGTCGCCGGCTTCCGCACCGTCGCCGAGTGGGAGAACGTGTACTCCGCGTTCGGGGCCGGCGGGGTGCAAGCCTTCGTTGACGGTGGGGGTATGCTCATGCAAGACGGGATCGGGCTACCCGCATCACTGTCTGCAACCGTTCTGGCAACGATGGCCGTGCTCTTCGCGGCGACAACGATGGACACCGGAATGCGCCTGTTGCGCTTCGTCGTGCAAGAAATCGGCGATGCCGTCAAGATTCGTATCGGAAAGGTCCCGGCGACCCTCGTGGTCGTCGTGGTTGGCCTCGGGCTCACGTTCTCGCAGGGGCTCGACGGGTCTGGTGGGCTTCGCATCTGGCCGCTCTTCGGCACGACCAACCAGCTCATGGCCGCACTCACGCTGTCGATTCTCGCGGTCATGCTCATTCGCAAGCGGTCTTCGCCCTGGCCCGCGCTCATCCCGCTCGGGTTTGTATTCGTGATGTCGTTCTGGGCCGCCATCGAGCAGCTCACATCGTTCGCTGACCCAGAGAACCCCGACTGGCTGCTCTTCGCGATCGACCTGGTGATCATCGTGGTGAGCATTTGGGTGGTCATCGAGGCTGTGCTCGCAATGCGGCGCGCGGCGCTCTCGCCCGCCGAACCAGTCGATGCCGACGCAAAGCTCGAAGCTGTGCGGGAGGAAGTCTGAGCCCCGACGAGACCACTGCGCGCCAGTTGGGAGTGCAACGCATCGCTCGCAACTGGCGCGCATTCCGCGATGGTCTGAGCCAGTTCTACCACGGCCCCTACCGCCAGACCCTGGCCCGCGAACAGCGAACCGAAGATGATTTCTTCACGCTTATCGTGCTCGGCGAAGCCCTGGGGGTTCCCGACCCCGCCGCCTACTATTCGATGGAGCTCATGCCGTTTCTCTACCGGGATTTTCACGCCTGGCACCGACGTATGGGCATGCCGCGATCGCCGCTGGAGAACGTCGCATGCTGTTGACCGCCACCCGCTCAAGCCCGCTGGTGTTTGTCGGGGGAAAGGGCGGCGTCGGGAAGACCACAGTCGCGTCGGCCCTCGCGTACGCCCGTGCGGCGGCCGGCCAGCGGGTGCTCCTCGTTTCTACAGACCCCGCGCACAATCTCGGCCATCTCTGGGAGCGGTCGTTCGGCGACGAGGCACTACCGGCCGTCGAGTTCGACACCGGCGGGGTTGATGCGCTCGAAATCAGCCCAGAAGCAACGGTGTCCCGCCACCTGGCTGCGGTGTCTGCAACGATGCGCGAAATCCTCCCCGAGCGCATGCACCGCCAAGCTGCCGCACACCTCGAGCTCGCACGGAACGCCCCCGGCAGTCATGAGGCGGCCATGCTCGAACGAGTCGCCGATCTCGCCCAACTGCCGGGTGCTGACTACGACTCGGTGGTCTTCGACACGGCCCCAACGGGCCACACGCTGAGGCTCTTGAGCCTGCCGACCCAGCTCGGCCACTGGGTCGACACCCTCATCGACAATCGCGAGCGATCCGAGCGCTTCGCCAACGCGCTCCAGGGGCTCATGCCGGCTGAAGCCCCTCGACGGTCGCCCCGTTCTTCCCAGCTCATGAACACGCTCCACACCCGACGAGAACGTTTCGCACGCCTCGCTGCGGCCCTCAGCGACCGAGAGCGCACGGCCTTCGTCGCCGTGTGCGTCGCCGAACCAGTTCCCGTCACCGAGACGATCCAACTCGCAGACGAGCTGGCCGCCGCGCGAATCCGCCTCGCCGCCACGGTCGTGAATCGGCGTACCCCGCCAGCACTAGACGGAGATCGCGCAGCTGGTGAGGCTGCGCAGGTCGCCCGTCTCGCCTCTGCCCTCCCGACATCAGGCATGTGCGAAATTGGCCGGCAGCCAGGCCCGCTGAGCGGCCTCGCTTTCATCGCTGGCGTTGCACAACACCTCGGCTAGCGGCGCCGAACAGCAAGCGCGCCCCGCAGCCGGTGAGGGTGCGAGGCGCGCTTGCTGCGTGCGGCACTCAGCTCGTGGCAGTGGCGACCTGCCCTGCGGCCTTCGCCGCAGCCTTCGCCTGGGCGCGCAGCTCCTTCTCGTGAACGGGCCACAGACCAGCAGCGCGCTGCTCATCGACGTAGTTCTGCGCCTCCTGCTGGCGCTCCTCTTCGATGCCCGTCGCGATCTCGGCGCGCAGCAGCTGGTCATCAAGCCCGAAGGCATCGACGAGGTCGAGCGCGTGCTCGCGCAGGCGACCGAGCAGCCGGTCAATGTACGCGGTCACTGCCTCTGCGCGCTGGCCCGACATGCGGCCGTGCACGAGGTACCAGGTCATGTGGCGCTCGAGCAGCGTGAGCCCAAACAGGTCGCGCAGCCAGGTCATCACCTGCTTCGTGTCGGGGTCGCTGAGCTTGTCGACCTCCTCGGTGAAGGCCTCCCACTGCAGCAGCTCGGCGTGCGCGCGGGCCGCCTCGATGAGCTTGTGCTGCTGGGCGTTGAACGCGTCTTCGCTGCGGGCTGCGCGCTCGGCCTTTGGCACATCCTTCGTCGCGTCGCGAAGCGCGGAGGCGACCTCGGCGACCATCGTTTCGACGCGGTCGGTGAGCAGCTCGCGCTGCGCCTCGGCCGCGCGGAAGCTCTCGACCGACCGAGAGGTCTGCCCGAGGTCAGCGATGCTCTGGCCGAGCTGACGCAAGCCGAATCGGCTCACGCGGTCACCGAGCTGGCTCGCTGCTGCGCGGGCAAGCGCGGCCTTGTCGCCGCCCTTGAACTGGGCGGCGTAGTCGGTGAGCAGCCGCTTGCCGACGAGCTGCAGCAGAATCGTGTTGTCGCCCTCGAAGGTGACGTAGATGTCGAGGTCGGCCCGCAGCCCGGTGATGCGGTTCTTCGCAATAAACCCTGCACCACCGCACGCCTCGCGCGCCTCCTGCAGCGTGTCGAGCGCCGCCCACGTCGACAGCGATTTCAGGCCGGCAGCGAGCGTCTCGAGGTCTTCACGGTTCTCGTCGGTGTCTTTCGCACCCGAGAAGACCTCATCGAAGACCGTGAGCAGCCGCTCGTGCGCGAACGCCATCGCATAGGTCTCCGCGAGCCTCGGCAGCAGCCTACGCTGGTGCTGGCCGTAGTCCATGAGCACGGTTTCACGGCCCGATGCACCAGGGAACTGGCGTCGCTCGCTGCCGTAGCGAATCGCGATCGCGAGCGCGGCCTGCATCGCGCGCACGGCCGAGCCGTCGAGCGAGACGCGCCCCTGTACGAGCGTGCCGATCATCGTGAAGAAGCGGCGGCCGGGGCTCTCGATGTCAGACGTGTAGCTGCCGTCTGCCGCGACGTCGCCGTAGCGGTTGAGCAGGTTCTCGCGCGGAATTCTGACGTTTGTGAAGTGCAGTCGACCGTTGTCGATGCCGTTCAGGCCACCCTTCACACCGTCGTCTTCGCTACCGACGCCGGGCAGCAGCTTGCCGTCAGCCGTGCGAATCGGCACGAAGAACGCGTGCACGCCGTGGTTCACGCCGCGCGTAATGAGCTGGGCGAACACGACCGCGGCCTGACCATGAATCGCCGCGTTGCCGAGGAATTCCTTCCACGCACCCTTGAACGGGGTGTGGATCTCGAACTCCTCGGTGTCGGCGTCGTACGTCGCGGTCGTGCCGATTGAGGCGACGTCGGAGCCGTGCCCGATCTCGGTCATCGCGAACGCACCGGGGAGCTTCAGGCTCATGACGTCGGGCAGCCACTTCTCATGGTGCGTCTTGTTGCCGAGGTGCAGAATTGCAGAGCCGAAGAGCCCCCACTGCACGCCGCCCTTGATCTGCATCGACGGGTCTGCGAGCACGAGCTCCTGGAACGCCGCGACGTTGCCGCCGTGGTTATCTGCGCCGCCGAGGTAGGTGGGAAACGCGCGCTGAATCGCGCCAGCGTCGACGAGCTCGTGAAGCTGGTTCAGCACGCGGATGCGGTGCTCGTCCATTGGCTGACCGGGAATCGTGTGCAGGCTCGGGTTGCTGCGCACGAGCTCGCGCGACTGCAGCCGCTCGGCCTTCCACTTGCCGAGGAGCGCGTCGCTCACCTGCTGAGTGTTGATGCGCGGGGTGGTGCCTGGTGTGGTGCTGGCCATCGATATCTCCCATTCGAACCTGACGGCGGCGGGTCGGGGCCGACCGAGCGGCAACGCCCGCATCACGCCCTCCCTGATGATGGTGCCAGCGTATGTCGGCTTCGCCCACCCCTCAAGCCTGCGCGGTGCTTACGACAACGCCGCCCGAGCGCGCCCGCCGCACCCTTGTGCAGAAGCTACAAGTTCGCGGTGCGTTCTCTGGTAGTTATCTCTACTTTCGCGACGAGCGCTTGCCGCCGTGCTTCGGCTCGTACGCCTCGAACACGAGCGGCTCGACGCCCGCCTCCTCAAGCATCTCGCGAGTGCGCTTCTGCCCGGTGCGCGGAATCAGCGTGATCACCTGGCCGCCGCGGCCCGCACGGCCCGTGCGGCCAGATCGGTGCACAAATGCCTTCGCCTCCTGCGGCGGGTCGAGCTGCACGACCGCGTCGACGTCGTCGATGTGAATGCCGCGCGCGGCGACATCTGTCGCAACGAGCACGCGCGCCTTCCCAGAAGCGAATTGCTTGAGGTTGATCTCACGCCGCGCCTGGCTGAGGTTGCCGTGCAGCGAGGTCGCGGAGATGCCCGCGTTCTCGAGCAGTTCGGTGACGCTCTCGGCGGCCACGCGCGTGCGAGTAAACAGCATGAGCCGGCCCGGGGTGCGCGCGAACTCGAGGGTCGCCGCCTCTTTGTCCTCGCGCATCACCATGTAGACGCGGTGCGGCACTGTCGACTTCGCTCGCTCAATCTCGTGCGCTGCCGGGTCGACGAGAAACTCTGCGACGAGCTCTTCGACGTCGCGGTCGAGCGTTGCCGAGAAGAGCAGCCGTTGGCCGCCGCGCTCGGTCTGCCGCAGCGTCCACTGCGTCTCCTCGAGAAACCCGAGCTCGCACAGGTGGTCTGCCTCGTCGACGATCGAGATCTGCACCTCGCGCAGGTCGAGCTTGCGGCGCTCGACGAGGTCGCGGATGCGCCCCGGCGTGCCAATCACAATGTCGACGCCGCGCTCGAGCGCGTGCACCTGCGGCTCGCTCGGCACACCGCCGACGAGCTGCGCGGTGTAGAACCCGACCGAGCGGGCGAGCGGCTGCACGGTGCGGTCGATCTGCAGTGCGAGCTCGCGGGTCGGTGCGAGGATCAGCGCCTTGGGTTTGCGCGTCGCGGCCCCCGAGCCGCGCAGCACGCGCTCGCCGCGCTTGGGCTGCTTCGTCTTCTTGGGTGCGGGCTCACCGAGCTTGCCCTGCGCCTTGAGCGCGAGCAGGCGCTCGACGAGGGCTGCCCCGAACGCGATGGTCTTGCCCGAGCCCGTCTCGGCCCTTCCGAGCACGTCGCGGCCCTTGATCGCATCGGGAATCGTGGCCACCTGAATAGGAAATGGCGATTCAGCCCCGAGCTCCCCCAGGGTGCGCACGAGGTTTTGCCCGAGCCCGAGCTCCTTGAAGCTGCGCCCAGACGCGCTATCCGCCGCCCACACCTTGGCCGTGAACTTCTGGGGTGCCTCCCCTGCCGGCCGCAGCCGCTTCGCGCCGCGCTCCGCGCCGCCCGGGCGCTCGGTACGGTCAAATCTCCCGGGAGCACCTGCCCCCCGCGCTTCGTGCCTGTCTGGGGCGCCACCAGCACCCGGTGCGCGACCGGCCGCAGATCGGCGATCGGCCGTAGAACGGCCCGGTGCGCCCGAATCGAACCTATCCTCTGCAGATCGCCTAGCGGCCGCAGCGCCCCGGGCGCCGCCCGCCCCGCGGCCACCGCGCGCGCCCGCATTGCCATCGGCCGTAGGCCGGCGATCGGCGCCAGAACGGCCCGATCTGCCCGAATCGAGGCTATCTTCTGCAGATCGCCTGCGGTCTGCAGGGCCCCCTCCCTGGGCGGCCTGGTCGCTGCGCGCAGCGGCGCCCCCGTACTTGCGCTTCGGGGCCCGGCTGCGATTCGGGTCGTAGTTCGCCGGGGCTTTGAACCCGCGCCGCTTCTTCTGTGCCATGGTCTAGCTATTCCGCTCTTCGTCGTCGCCAGCGCGCTCCGCGCTCGCGTCACGCGTAGTTGCGCCCGCAACCGCACCCGCACCTTCGCCCGCACCCGCAACCGCACCCGCACCCGCACCCGCACCCGCACCCGCACCCGCAAGAGTCACGCCAGCACCAGCACCAGCACCAGCACCAGCACCAGCACCAGCACCAGCGCCAGCCCGCGCGGCACGCCGCCCGCTGCGGCGCTCGCGCGACTCCTCGCGCTTGCGCTCGACGAGGTAGTACAGCGTCGGCAGCACCACGAGGGTGAGCACGGTCGAAGACAGCAGCCCGCCGATCACCACGACGGCGAGCGGCTGCGAGATGAAGCCGCCCTTGCCGGTGATGCCGAGGGCCATCGGGGTGAGCGCGAGGATCGTCGCGAGTGCGGTCATAACGATCGGCCTGAGGCGCTGCAGCGACCCGTGCAGCACGGCATCGCGCAGCCCATCGCCGCGCTCGCGGTACTGGTTCACGAGGTCGATGAGCACGATCGCGTTCGTCACCACGATGCCGACGAGCATGAGCACGCCGATGAGCGAGGCGACGCCGAGCGGGATGCCGGTCGCGATCAGCAGCAGCATCGCACCGGTCGCGGCGAACGGCACCGAGACGAGCAAGAGCAGCGGCTGCAGCAGGCTGCGGAAGGTCGCGACCATCACCACGTACACGATGAGGATAGCCGCGAGCAGCGCGATGCCGAGCTGCTCAAACGCTTCCTCCTGCTGGCTCATCACGCCGCCGATGCTCGCGGATGCACCGACTGGCAGCTCGACCGATTCGAGCGCGGCGTTCACCTGCACGCCGGCCGCCCCGAGGTCGTCGCCCTTGGGTAGCGCCGAAACCGTGACCATGCGCACGTTGTTCTCGGTGCGAACGGTCACAGGTCCGTCGGCAACCTCGACGGTCGCGAGCTCGTCGAGCCGCTTCTCGCCGACACCGGTCTGCAGCGTGAGCGCCTTCACACCCTCGATGTCTGCTGGCGCGGTGCCGAGATCGAGGTAGACGTTCACCGTCGAGTCGTCGATCGTGATGCGACCGACCTGGCTCGGCTGCATGCTCTTCGCCGTCATGCCGCCGACGGCCGCCTCACTGAGGCCTGCCTCGGCTGCCTTCTGGCGATCCACCGTGACGCGCACGTACGGCCGCGACATCGCGAGGTCGCTCTCGATCTGCTCGAGACCCGACTGCTCCTTCAGCGCGGCGACGATCTTGTCGCTCGCGCCCGCAAGGGTCTCCTGGTCTGGCGCGGTCACGTTCACCTGGATCGCGCTCGACATCGACATGCCGCCGCCGGCTTGCCCGATCGCGAACTCGCCGGCGTCGTCGATCTTCGCGACCGCAGCCCGAATATCGTCTTTCGCTTTGGCCTGGTCGGCGTCGGGGTCGAGCGTGAGCGAGTAGTTGATCGCGCCATCGCCGCCACCGCCGAACATCGCCATCATGCCGTCGGCTGAGCCGATCGTTACCTGCACCGTCTCGACCTGGGCAACGTCAGCGAGCACGCCCTCGACGCGCTCAGCCTGCGCGAGCTGCTCGTCGAGGCTCACGCCGGGCGCGAGGGTCTGCGTGAGGCCCACCGAGTTCTGCTCGTCTTCGCTCATGAACGTGGTCTTCATGAGCGGCGAGGCCGCGACGGTGCCGCCGAGCACGAGCACCGACAGCAGCAGGGTGAGGCCGGGCTTGCCGAGCGTCCACTCGATGATCGGGCGGTAGCCGCGGGCGAGCCAGTTGCCGCGATGCTCGGCGTCGGCTGCGGAGCCAGCGCTGGCTGTGACGGCGCTCGCGCGATCCGCTTCCGCGCCACCGGCGTGCGCCGCGGCGCCGCCACCAGCGCCCACCGCAGCGCCCTCCACCACACCCGCAGCGACCCGCGGCGCCGGCTTCAAGAACCAGTACGCGAGCACCGGCACGATCGTGAGCGACACGAGCAGCGATGCGGCGAGCGCAATCGTCACCGTGAACGCGAACGGCCTGAACAGCTCGCCGACCATGCCAGAGACGAACGCCATCGGCAGGAACACGGCGACAGTCGTGATCGTCGCGGCCGTAATCGCCCCGGCGACCTCGCGAACGGCGCGAAGGATCGCGGTACCCCGATCCTCCCCCTCAACGAGATGCCGCTTGATGTTCTCGATGACCACGATCGAGTCGTCGACGACGCGGCCGATCGAGATCGTAAGCGCACCGAGCGTGAGCATGTTCAGCGTGTAGTCGGCGAAGTTCAGGCCGACGAACGCGAGGAGCACCGATGTCGGAATAGAGATCGCGGTCACGAGCGTCGCCCGCACCGACATCAAGAACACGAGAATCACGAGCACCGCGAACAGCAGCCCGAGCAGGCCCTCGGTGGTGAGCGACTCGATCGACTGCTCGACGTATGGTGCCTGGTCGAAGATCACCGTGAGTTTCACGCCGCCGAGCTGGTCGGAGAGCTCGTCGAGCTTCTCTTGCACGACGTGCGACACCTCGACGGTGTTTGCCTGCGACATCTTTGTCACGGCGATGGTGAGTGCCGGCTCGCCGTTAATACGCGAGATGCTCGTGACCGGGTTCGCTTCGAGCGAGACGTCGGCGAGGTCGCCGATTGCGACGACCCCCGGCAGCGTCGGGGCCTCGGGCTGGGCGGGCTGCTCGCCTGGCTGCGTCGGCAAGGTCTGCGGCAGCTGGCCTTGCTGCCCCTGCTGCGCGCCGGCCTGGCCGCCCGGCTGTTGCCCCTGCTGCGCCTGCGCCGCCTGCTGCTGCGCCATCGCGGCCTGCTGGTACGCCATGAAGTCGTCGGCGCTCAGCGGCACCGGGATCGCCGCGATGTCTTCCGCCGAGTTCAGCTCCGAGCCGAGCTGCACCGCGAGCGTGTTCGTGTCGTCGTCGACGGTACCGCCGGCGATGAGCACGCCGCTCTGCTGCAGCGCGTCGGTGATGCGCTGCTGGCTGATGCCCGTCTCCGCGAGCTTGTCGGCGTTCGGCACGATTGTGACGCGGTCGCCGCGAGCGCCCGAGAGCTGTGCCTCGCGCACGCCGTCGAGGTCGCCGATTTCGGGCACGACGACGCGCTCGATGAGCTTCGCCGTCTCTTCAGGGTCTTCGCCGCTCGGCGGGGTGACGGCGATCTGAATCACGGGGAGGTCGTCGACGCTGCCGGCGACGACCTGCGAGTCGACTGTCTCGGGCAGCATCTGCGAGATGCGGCTGACCGCCCGCTCGACCTTCTGCTCGGTCGCTGCGATATCGACGCCGTAGGTGAACTGCGCGAGCACGACCGACATGCCGGTGCTCGATGTCGCAGTGGTGCTCTCGAGCTTCGGCACACCGCGCAGCGCCGTCTCGATCGGGCCAGAGACGTCGTTGTTCACCACATCGGGCGATGCCCCAGGGTATGTCGTGATGACGGCGATCGCCGGGAACTCCACGGAGGGCATGAGCTCTTGCTTGAGCGAGGACATTCCGATGAGGCCGAAGACGGCCGCGACGACGGTCACGAGCGCAATGAGTGCCCGGTTTTTCAGACTGAGCACTGTAAGAAATTGCATGTGATGAATTATCCCATGGCTGACTGATAGCGTCGCGGAATGCGCAAGGTCGCATAATGGAAGGGTGCCACTGATTCGCCGACGTACGCTCGGAGCCGTCACCCCCGCCGACTTCGACAGATTGCACGCGCTCAGACGCATGCAGGGCATCGCCGTCGGCCTGCTCATCTTCATGGCCGTCGTCTTCGTCATCGCCTTCGTGCTGCAAGATCGCGTGCCGTGGCTCGGCTATGTGCGCGCGGCTAGCGAGGGCGGCATGGTCGGCGCGCTCGCAGACTGGTTCGCCGTCACCGCGCTGTTCAGACACCCGCTCGGCGTTCCCATTCCCCACACGAACCTCATCGCGAATAAGAAGGATGAGATCGGTGAGGGCCTCGGATCCTTCATCGAAGAGAACTTCCTCGCCGACGACGTCGTACACGACAAGCTCTCCCAGATCAGCGGGGCCCGCATGGCCGGCGCCTGGCTGCGGCAGCCAGGCCACGCCGAGCGCGTCAGCGACATGGCCGCCGGCATCGGGCTCGGTGCCCTCACCGTGCTCGACGACCGCGACGTGCAAGACCTCATCGAGTCGCTCGTGCGCCGCCACGTCGTCGACCCCGAGTGGGGGCCGCTGCTCGGGCGCGCGACCGAGTCGTTCATCTCGGGCGGTCACCACGAGTCGCTTGTCGATCTCGCGGCAAACCGGCTCGAGCTCTGGCTCGTGCAGCACCCGCAGGCCTTCGACAGGGTGATTTCGTCACGCCTGCCGCAGTGGATGCCGAGCATCGTCGAGAAGTTTGTCGATCAGCGGCTGCACGCCGAGGCCGTGAAGTTTCTGCAGAACGTCTCCGCCGACGGCGACCACCCGGCACGCCACGCCATCACAAAGTTTCTGAACGATCTCGCGCGCGACCTGCAGGAGCAGGAGGCGCTGCAGGCCCAGCTCGAATCGTTCAAACGCGAGGTGTTCGACAGCCCGCGGATCCGCACCCTCGCCGCGAGCACCTGGCAGACCGCCCGCGCCGCGATCGTCGAGATGCTCGAAGACCCGCAGAGCGAACTGCGCGGGCGCATCACCGCCGCCGTCGCCGACTTTGGCCGAAAACTCGAGGGCGACGCGACGCTGCAGTACAAGATCGACGTGTGGGTGATGAAGGTCGTCGAGTACCTCGTGCGCACCTACCGACACGACCTCGCGCAGGTCGTCTCAGACACGGTGCAGCGCTGGGACGCGAAGGAGGCCGCGGAAAAGATCGAGCTGCAGGTCGGCAAGGATCTGCAGTTCATTCGCATCAACGGCACCGTCATCGGCTCGCTCGCTGGGCTCACGATCTTCACGATCGCTGAGCTCGTGATCGCGCCGCTCGCGGGCCGCTAGGCGGGCCACCGGCCCACGCGGTGCGGGGCGCGCCCTGTGCGGGGCGCGCCCGGTGCGGCAACTTTCTGCGGGAAAGGCGCAAATAGCGGCGCGCTAAATACCTGTTTCGTGCAGAAAGTTCAGTGGGCGGGGGTGGATCGGCGAGGCGCGGGGCGGATCAGCGGGCCCGGATGCCGGAGATGAAGGTTCTCTCATCTGAGCCTCATCTGCGCTTCACAATGATCGGGCACGATTATTCCATGACCTTCGCACGCCGCTTCTTGCTCCCCGGGGCCCTCATCGCGGTTCCCGCCGCGATCGCGCTCGGAAGCCTCGCAGTGATTCAGGCCCCCGGCGCCCCCGAGCTGCCAGCCGGCCCCATCGTTGCCCCCGCGCCCCCGCCCGAGCAGCCCAAGCCCAAGCCCGAGGCACCGGCACCGCCCCCCGCACCGGCACCAGCACCGGCACCTGCGCCTGCGCCTGCGCCTGCTCCCGCGCCCGCACCTGCGCCGACCGGCGACGACTGGGACGACGACGCAGACGACTGGGGCGACGATGACTAACACGCCAACCGAGCTGCTCCCGACGACGGTGCTCGAGCCGATCCCTGAGAACAGTGCGGCTGCCGCGCCGGCGGCATCCGGGGCAGTACCGGCAGCACCGACACCCGGGTCAGCGCCGGAGCCCGCGCCCGAGGGGCCGCACGCCCCGTCGCGGCTGCGCACTATGCGCACCCGCACGCTTCCGGCGAGGTGGCGCATCACCGTGTGGATCGTGCTGAGCACGCTGTTTACCCTCTGCGCGATCGCCCTCATCGGCCGCAGCCTGTCGCTCGCGACCGTCGAGGTTGAGGCCAACGCGCAGATCACGCAGGAGGCGGAGGAGTTCACCAGGTTCGTCACCGAGGGCGTCGACCCCGAGACGACGAAGCCGTTCGCGACGCCCCAGCGGCTGCTCGAGGTCTATCTTTCGCGCCAGTCGGTGAGCGACGGCGAGCTCATCGTCGGGCTCGTCGAGGGCGCTCCCGTCGGAACGCTGTCGGGCGTGCCGGGGCGAGGCACCGGGTCGACCGGCACCACCGGCACCGGCGCAACCGGCACCGGGTCAACTGGCAGCGGCAGCGGCACCGGCACCGGCACCGGCGACGCAGGCACGACGCCCGCACCCACACCAAGCCCCACCCCCGGAGCCGACGCCGCGATGCTCAAGACCATGACCGACCCGGAGCGGCGCTCCGGCACAGGAGAGCTCAGCGACGGCGAGCCGGTGCGCTGGGGCCGAGTCGACTTCCTCGTCGGCGAGCACGAGGGCGCGCTGCTCATCGCCCACTTCACCGCTGCCGACCGGCAGGCGGTCGACCGCGCAGTGGGCACCCTCGCCTGGGTCGCGGCGGCCGGGCTGCTGCTCTGCTCGGGCGTCGCCTGGCTCGTCGCCGGGCAGATCCTCGCCCCGGTGCGCGAGGTCTACCGGGTGGCCCGCGATATCACGGAGCACGATCTCACCGCCCGCGTGCCCGTCGAGGGCAGCGACGACATCGCGCAGGTCGCGGCGACGTTCAACGAGATGCTCGACCGGCTCGAGGAGGCGCACCGCACTCAGCAGCGCTTCGTCGACGACGCGGGCCACGAGCTGCGCACTCCGATCACTATCGTGCGCGGCCACCTCGAGCTGTTGAGCGAAGACCCCGAGGAGCGCCGCGCGACGCTGCGGCTGGTGAGCGACGAGCTCGCCAGAATGAGCCGCATCGTCTCAGACCTGCTCGTGCTCGCCCGCGCCCAGCAGCACGACTTCGTGCGCCTCGCCGCCCACGACATCGCGGCGTTGACGCTCGATATCGAGGCGAAGGCGCAGGCCCTCGGCGATCGCCGGTGGCAGCTGATGGAGGTCGCCGAAGGCGAGGCCGAGGTCGACGCGCAGCGCGTGACGCAGGCCGTACTGCAGCTGGCGGCGAACGCGGTGCAGGTGACCGACGCTGGCGACCGCATTCGCATTGGGTCGCGCTTCGACGGGCACGGAGCCGAGCGCCGCCTCAACGTCTGGGTCGCCGACGAGGGGCCCGGCGTCTCCGAGCAGGCAGCAACGCGCATCTTCGAGCGGTTCGTGCACGGCGGCCACGTCAGCCACGGCGGCCATGTCGTTGCCAGCGCCGCACCCGGGGCCACCAGCGACTCCGCCCGCAGCGACACCGCCCGCAGCGACACCGCAGGCTCCTCCCCGCGGCACGGCTCGGGGCTCGGCCTCGCGATCGTGCGGGCCATCACCGACGGCCACGGCGGTTCGGCCTGGGTGGAGAGCACCCTCGGCGAGGGCGCGACGTTTGGAATGGACCTGCCAGCACCCGAGCTCGCCAGCGCAGCCGAAACGCAGCGGGCCGCCGCCGATCCGTCACCGACTTCGCGGCAGGCCCCCGCACCACCAGCCCCCTCACACCAGGAGTCGTAACATGCGCCACATTCTCATCGCGGAAGACGACCCGCACATCACCTCGTTCGTGGCGCGCGGGCTGCGCACCGCCGGCTACGACACCACCGCCGCGGCCGACGGCGAGACGGCCCTGATACTCGCCCGCTCAGGCTCCTTCGACCTCGTGCTGCTCGACATCGGCCTGCCCGGCATTGACGGGTTCACGGTGCTCAGCCAGCTGCGAGGCGAGGGCGTCACGGTGCCGGTGATCGTGCTCACGGCGCGCGATTCGGTGATCGACACGGTGCGCGGCCTCGAGGGCGGCGCGAACGACTACGTCACGAAACCCTTCCAGTTCGCGGAGCTGCTCGCGCGGGTGCGGATCCGCATCGGCGACGGCGACCAGCGCCAGGCCGGCCCCGTGCTCAGTCACGGCGACCTTACGCTCGACGTGCGCGCCCGCAGGGTGACCGTCGGGGAGGAGGCGGCCGACCTCACCGCGCGCGAGTTTGACCTGCTCGAGGTGCTGCTGCAGCACGCGGGGCAGGTGCTCTCGCGCGACCAGCTCATCGGGCACGTCTGGGGCATGGATTTTGACCCGGCGTCGAACGTCGTCGACGTGTACGTGCGGGCGCTGCGCGCGAAGATCGGCCCGGAGCGCATCGAGACGGTGCGCGGGGCGGGGTACCGGCTGCGATGAGTGCGACAGAAACCTCAGCAGGGCTGCCGGCCACGGCGGCCGAGCGGCAGGCCACGGCGGCCGAGCCGGGCACCGTGCGCTACGCGACCGTGCCGCCGCGGGTCGCGCCCCGGGCCAGTGCCGGTGCCGTCGCCCGCGCCCGTGCCGGTGCCGTTCGAAGCGACAAGCGCCTGGCGGCGCCGCAGGCGAGCCCAGCTACTCTGCGACGGTGGGGCGCGGCGGCGCTCGTCGTGGTGTTCGCTGCCTGGCTGATCGCGCCGGCAGCCCTGCGCGACTCTGCCGCAGGCGCTGCGACGGGGGCTGGGCCCGACCCCGGCACGGGCCTCGCAGCTGCGGGTACTGCGGTGAGCGCTACTACCGGCGCGCTCGCGCTCCCAGCCGCGGCCACGATCGCCGTGTTTCTCGCTGCCGTTTGGGCGTGGGTGTTCACCCCGCTCGACGACACCCTGGTCGCCTTCCTCGCGGCCGTCGCGCTGATTCTCGTCGGGGCGCTCCCGGCCGAAACCTTCTTCGCGAGCCTCGGAGATGAGACGATCTGGCTGCTCATCTGCGCGTGCATTCTTGCCGCGGGCGTCGCGGCCTCTGGCCTCGCGCTGCGCGGGGCGGCGCAGCTCGTCACCCGTGCGCGCACCCCGCGAGCGCTCGCCCACGCGAGCACGGCCGCGCTCATCGTCTCGGCGTTCGCTATCCCCGCGACGAGCGGCCGCGCGGCGCTCTCGCTGCCCGTGTATGCCGCGCTCGCCTCGGCGCTGCCCGGGCGGCAGAGGCTGCTGCGCGCGCTCGCGCTCATCTTCCCGACCGTGATTCTGCTGTCGGCCGTTGGGTCACTGCTCGGGGCCGGGGCGCACCTCATCACGAGCCAGCTGCTCGCCCAGGCGACGGGCGAGGGCATCGGCTTTCTGCGCTGGCTCGTGCTCGGGCTGCCGCTCGCCGTGGTGTCGTCGCACCTCGCGTGCGAGCTCGTGCTGCTGCGGTTCACAGACCGGGCGGAGCGCCGCACGCCCGTGCGCGTCACGCTCGCAGATCTCGCGCGCGACGCCGAGACTCCCGTGCAGGGACCCCTCACCGGGGTCGAGCGCCGCGCGCTCACGCTGCTCGCCGTGGTCGTCGCGCTGTGGTGCTCCGAGCCGCTGCACGGCCTCTCGCCCGCGCTCGTCGCGCTGCTCGGGGCGATCGCCGCGACCACACCGCGGCTCGGCTGCATCGCGCTCGGTACCGCGGTGAAGCGGGTGCCGTGGCAGCTCATGCTGTTTCTCGCGGCGACGCTCGCGCTCGGCACCGCGCTCACGCAAACGGGCGCGGCAACCTGGCTCGGTGAGACGCTGCTCGGCCCGGTGCGCGGCCTCGGCGAGGGCTCGGGGCTCGTGTTCCTCGTGCTAGTGGTTGCGCTGTCGCTCGCGGCGCACCTCGTCATCCAGTCGCGCTCGGCGCGGTCGGCCGCGCTGATCCCTGTGATCATCGCGCTCGCGCCTGGGCTCGGCGTCGACCCGGCTGCCGCCGCCTTCGCGTCGACCGCGGCCGCCGGCTTCTGTCACACCCTGCCGAGCTCGGCGAAACCTGTGGCGATGTTCAGCAGCGCCGAGGCCGGTGCCGGCATCGACCCCGCAGATCTACTCAGCCTGTCGCGGTGGCTCGCCCCGCTCATGTTCGCCCTCATCATGGCGTTCTCGCTGTGGGTGTGGCCGCTTCTCGGCTTGCCCGCGTTCACCTAACCGCGTCGGCCGGGCACTCCCCTGGCCGCCCAGCTCTCACTACCCACCACACGCAGCTCCCGGGGCCACCCCGGTGCTTCGTCGACCCCTCACGGAGGCCCACCATGTCCATGCATATTCCCCAGCGCATTCTCGTCGCCCCCAGCGGATTCAAGGAGAGCCTCGGCGCCGACGCCGTCGCCTCAGCGATCGCGGCCGGCATTCGCCGCGTCATACCCGGGGTGCAGGTCGACGAGTACCCGGTGCCAGACGGCGGCGAGGGCACCGCCGAGCTGCTCGCCAGCACCACGGGCGGCGAGCTCGTGCCGCTGCGCGTGACGGGGCCGGTCGGCGAGCCGGTACTCGCCCACTGGGCCAGGCTCGGCGGGCGGGCGAGCGGCACGGCGGTCGTTGAGATGGCCGCGGCGGCCGGGCTCAGGCTCGTGCCGCGCGATCGCCGCGACCCGGGCGCGACGTCGACGCGCGGGGTAGGCGAGCTCATCGCGGCTGCGCTCGACGACGGCGCGACGCGCATCATCGTGGGGTGCGGTGATTCGGGCACGAGCGACGGGGGCGCGGGGGCGCTCGCTGCGCTCGGGGTGCGGATCCTCGACGAACACGGCGCCGAGCTCCCCGACGGGGGCCGGCACCTCGCGAGGGCCGCGCGCCTCGACCTCGCTGGCCTGCACCCGCGAGCTCGGGAGGTCGAGATCGTGCTCGCCTGCAACGTGCACAACGTGCTCTGCGGGCCCCGCGGCGTCGCCCGGGTCTTCGGGCCGCAGAAGGGTGCGACCCCGGAGCAGGTCGAGGAGCTCGCCTCGGGGCTCGAGCACTGGGCCGCGCTGCTCGGGCGGGTGTCGCCGGGTGCCGCCGAGCTCGATCTGCGTACTGGCCCGGGCACCGGCGCCTCCGGTGGGCTCGGGGCCGGGCTTGCCGCGGTGCTCGGGGCGCGGCTTGCGCCTCGGTTCAAGGTGCTGCTCGACCCGAGTATGGCCCCCGCCTGCCTCGACACCCTCATTGCGCAGGCCGATCTCGTGATCACCGCAGAGGGTGCGATCGATTTTCAGACCCCGCGCGGCAAGGTTCCGGCAGAGGTCGCCCTGCGCTCGCGCCAGGCCGGCGTGCCCGTGCTCGGTATCGCAGGCTCGCTCGGGTCGGGCGCGCCCGACGTGCACGACATTGGCATCGACGCGATCGCGTCGATTCTCACCGTGCCGATGGAGCTCGAGCAGGCCGTGGAGCAGGGCGAGCGGCTGCTGCGCGACGCGGCCGAGCGCTGCATTCGGATGATCTTGCTCGGTTCGGCGCTGTCGGCCCGCGCCCCCCTCTCGCTCGCGGCATAGGCCCCGGGCCCTGGGCCCTAGGCTCTAGGCCCACAACTTTCTGCACGAAACACGCGCTAACCCACCCAACAAACACCTGTTACGTGCAGAAAGATGGTGGGGTCGGGGCGGGCAGGGCCGGGCCGGGCCGGGCGGGGCGCTACTTTTGGTAGGCGAAGGGGAGCAGCATGTCTTGCACGCGGTCTTTCATCGCCGTGTGGTCTGACCTCGTCGCAATCGCGCACTTCGAGACCGTGCAGTCGAGCCCCTCGACCGTGGCTTCTGGCACGGTCAGGGTGACCTCGAAACTCCCGAGCTTCGCGTCGTCGTAGGTTTGCGTGGCGAACGCCTTCCATGCCCAGTCGTCGGTGATCCAGGCGCTTGCGAGGGCCTCCTGCGCTGCTGCCTCGCCCTGTTCTGCACCCTCGGGGATGCCCCCGAGACAGGGCCCCGGCTTCACGTCGGCCGAGGGCGGAATCGCGCAGAAACCGACGTATATGCCGAGACCGGCATCGAAGCCAGAGCCGCGCACGACGACCTCATCACCTGGCACGAGAGCATCGAGCTTCGCCGGTGTGCCGTCGGGGTTTTCGACCGCGAGCGTGCGGGTGTTGCCGTCTGCGCCGGTTGCGGTTGACTCCGCGACAAAGCCCGTTGGCACGCGCTGACCGGAGCTGCCGCTGTTGGCGTGCGTCAGGATAGGGACAACAATCGCTGCAACCACGCCAAGAATGACGAGCGAAAGCACGAGCACACCAATGAGAACAATGCGCTTTACCGAGCGGCGCGGTGCTTGCGAGGTCATGACCTTATGTTAGCGCCGCAAACCCTGGTTCCCAACGTGCTAAGATCATGCCCATACGTCCATGTTGATTGAGTACTGCCTCGTGGGAGAACATCCTACGGGGCCCGAAATGTGTAAGGGGGTCACGCATGGGGCGCGGCCGTCAGAAGGCAAAACACACTAAAGTCGCTCGGGAGCTGAAATATTTCAGCCCGGCCACCAACTACTCGGAGCTTGAGCGCGAGCTCGCTTCGGGTCATAGCTCTGACGAAGAGCGTTGGGCGGATCTTGCCGACAAGTACAACGTCGATGACGAGGACACGGAGGAAGACGACAGGTAGGTCGTCTCCGACACTCGCATCAGAGAGTTCTGGCCGTCTCAGTAGGTACCGAGACGGCCAGAATTTTTCGCTTGTACGCTACTTGCCCTGAGCGGCGACCGCTGCGGCGCCAGCCGCTGCCGCCTCGGGGTCGAGGTAGCGACCCGGCCCGGTCGGGGTGCCGTCTTCGTTGATCTCGTAAACGAGGGGCATGCCGGTGGGAATGTTCAGCGCCGCGATGTCGGCGTCCGAGATGCCCTCGAGGTGCTTCACGAGCGCCCGGAGCGAGTTGCCGTGCGCTGTCACGAGCACGGTCTTGCCCGAGTTCAGCTCTGGCAAGATGCTGCCCTCCCAGTAGGGCACGAGGCGCTCAACAACGTCGCGCAAGCACTCGGTGCGCGGCGCGTCGCCGTCGATGCTTGCGTAGCGAGGGTCGTTCGCCTGCGAGAACTCGCTCGAATCGTCGAGTGCGGGCGGCGGGGTGTCGTACGAGCGCCGCCACTCCATGAACTGCTCCTCGCCGTACTGCTGCAGCGTCTCGGCCTTGTCGAGGCCCTGCAGCGCACCGTAGTGGCGCTCGTTCAGGCGCCACGAGCGCTCGACGGGAATCCACATGCGATCGGCGCTTTCGAGCGCGAGGTTTGAGGTCTGAATCGCGCGGCTCAGAAGCGACGTGAACAGCACATCGGGGAGCAGCCCCGACTCGGCGAGCAGCGCGCCCGCGGCAGCCGCTTCGCCCCGCCCGCGCTCAGTGAGTCGAACATCGACCCATCCGGTGAACAGGTTCTTTTCGTTCCATTCGCTCTGGCCGTGACGGAGCAGGATCAACGTGTTGGTCATGCTTCCAGCTTAGCGAGGTTCGCCAGGCGCGCGTTGAAAACTACAGCCGCTTGAGCTTCGGAATGGTGCGCGTCGCCCCGGCATCGGTCGGCACGATCATTTCCTGCGCCGCCGCGATAACGCCCTCGACGGGGGCGGCCGGGTCGCCTGCCTCGGCGCCCGCGCGCACGGCAAGTGTGAGATCGCCGGGCACCGAGCGCTTGAGCAGCGCGAGCGCGATCGCGCCCCACTCGTGGTGCAGCGCTGCGCGGGTGATGCGCCCGACTGGGCGCGCTTCGGGGTCAGCGCCCTCCCCCTCCTTGAACACGAGCGCGCCGGCAACTGGCAGCTCGCCCTCTGAGCCGTCGAGGTGCAGCAGCACGAGCCGCCGCGGCGGGTGCCCGAGGTTGTGCACCTTTGCGATCGTCTCTTGCCCGCGGTAGCAGCCCTTCGTGAGGTGCACCGCGCTGCGGAGCCAGTCGAACTCGTGCGGAATGGCGCGCTCATCGACGTCGCCGACCCGCGACGGCCGCCAGGCGCGAATCTCGAGCGCATCGAGTGCCATGAGCCCCGCGGCCGGGGCCGCAAGCGACACCTCGGCAAGGCCGGCACGCGCGAACACGAACTGCACCGCACTCCAGCCCGCCCCGGCGTGCTCGCCGTTGGCATACTGGGTGCCGCCGCGGGTAACCTCGGCCCAGGGGTCGGCCCACTCGATAGCGGGAGAGAGGGCGCGGAGTGCGGCAGCCGCCGATCCGCCCTCGAATGCAAGCACGGCCGCGTAGTCTGCCGACACGTCGGTAACCTCGACCCGCAGCGCGAAGCGCATCCGCAGTAAGAACGCGGCGAGGGGCTCAGCCGACCCCTCGTCAACGAGCAGCCAGGTGGTCTCGCCGTCGTCGACGACGCGGATCGCGTGCTCGATGCGCCCGTTCGGGTCGAGCAGCAGCGTCTCGGTCGCGACACCCGGCGCAAGTCCGAGCAGCTGCTGACTCGTCATCGAGTTCAGCCAGCTCAGCCGGTCTGCTCCCGCGACCGTGATGATGCCGCGGTGCGACAGATCGACGATCGCGTTGCCCGCGTCGAGCGCGCGCTGCTCAATCACGGGCGAGCCGTAATGGAGCGCAACAGGCTCACCGACCGCCCCAGGAAGAGAGAGGAACGGGCTCGTCATGGGAGTGAGCGCCTAGCGCTGACCCTTGAAGAGGTTGTAAATAACCGTGCCAGAGACCCAAGCGATCGCGACACCCGCGAGGCCGAGCAGGCCGAGGAAGAAGAGTTCAAGCGCCATAAGCATGAGCCCAGTCTAGCAAGACTGCGGGCCCGCTAGTTGATGAGCGTGCCAACCACGTCGATGAAGGCGATAATCACGACCGAACCCGAGATGCTGAACGCGAGCCTGCTGATGAAGCCCTCGCGCTGCGCGGTGCCGAGCTGCAGCGCGAACGTCACGAGCGTGGACACCCCGACGGCGAGCGCGAGCCACTGAAACCGCGACTCGTGTACGAACAGCGTCACGAGGGTGCCGAACACCGCCGCGACCGCCCACGCGATGATGAGACGCGGCAGATGCCACGAAACCTTCGCGGCCTCGGTCGTTTCGCTTGCACTCATTCCCACATCTTCCCACACTGCCGACGCGCGCGGCCGAGTAGGATGATTCCCTACGGGAAATCTGGGAGGTCAGTCATGGAACTGCTCCTGCTCACCGCGGTCGAAACCGCGCCGCAGACGCCGGCGCACAACGCGCGGCATACTCCGGTGCACACCCCGACGCACTCCGAGGCTCGCGCGGGGTCCGATCGCGGCGGCCCGCTCCCCTCGCTCGAGATTCTGCCGCACACCGTTGCCGTCGCGAACCTCGCAACCCCGCTGCAGGCCGCGCTCGCGTACGAGCGAACCCCGCACCGCGTCGCCGCGATCCTGCTCGACGGCACCGCCGATCCGCGCGCGGCACGCCAGGCTGCCATCGCGCTCGCCGGGCGAACGCGGCTGCCCCGCATCGCCCTGCTGCACGACGCCGCCCTCGCGGCGCTCACCCACGACTGGGGCGTCGCAGACTTTCTCACCCCCGACGCGAGCCCAGCTGAGATCGAGGCCCGGCTGCGACTGCTCCCAGCTTCAGGCGACGACGCCGCAGACGAAACTGCCCAGACAACCGCCATTGAAACCGCGGGCGTCGAGATCGACGAGTCAAACTTCGTCGCGACCGTGCACGGGCGCACGCTCGACCTCACCTACAAGGAGTTCGAGCTGCTGCATTTTCTCGCCCTGCACCCGGCCCGGGTATTCACCCGTGACCAACTGCTCAGCGAGGTGTGGGGCATGGACTATTTCGGCGGCGCGCGCACGGTCGACGTGCACGTGCGGCGGTTGCGCGCGAAGCTGGGAGAACACGAGTGGCTCATCAGCACGGTGCGCGGGGTCGGGTACGGCTTCGCGCGCGGCCGGCCGGAGCAGCGCGGCCAGCAGGGCTACGAGGCGTAGCTGGCACCGCGGGTGGGGGCGTGCCGCACGCGGGCGACGCGGGCACAGCCGCACGGGCAACGCGGGCACAGCCGCACGGGCGAACAGGGCAGACAAGGCGAACGAAGGAGCGCGACATGGCGAAGAACTGGGTGACGGTGGCTGGGTCGGCGGAGCTCGCGCGGCCACTCATCGAACGGGCGGAGCGCGCCGACGGGTCGTCGCCGGTGTCGGATCAGGCGCTGCTCGCAGTCGCCCAGGGCCAGCGCGAGCTCTTGCTGTTCGCGAGCGACGAGGCCGCAGGCGAACAGGCGGGGGTCGTCGCGGTCGGCATTCTCGGGCAGGGCGAGCTCGATCTCGTCGTTGATCCGCCCGCCCGCGGCCGCGGCATCGGCACCCGGGCGCTGCGCGAGCTCCTGGCGCGGCCCGGCGCCGCACCCGGTGGCGCAGGCGAGCCGGCGGGCGACCAGGCCGCGAGCCAGACAAGCACGCCGGCAACTGGGCTGCTCGCCTGGGCGCACGGCGAGAACCCCGCGGCGAGCGCGCTGTTGCGCGGCGCGGGCTTCGTTCCCGTGCGGTCGCTGTATCGCATGGCGCTCGACCCGGCGCTGCTCCCCGGCGGCGGGGTGGATCCGCTCGCTGTCGCTCTCCCAGCGGGCTTCGCGCTGCGCACGTTCGGGGCGGATCGCGTGGACGGCCCTGGCGGCCGAGCTGGCGGCGAGGGTCATCGCCCCGCCGATCCGCACCCCGCCGACGCGCACCCCACCGATTCTGACCCCGCCGACGCGCGCGCCTGGGTGGCCGCGAACGCCGCGGCCTTCGCCTCGCACCCCGAACAGGGGAAAGTGACGCTCGAAGACTTCGCGCTCATGCGCGCGGAGCCGTGGTTTAACCCGGCTGACCTGTTTCTGCTCGCCGCGCCGGCCCCCGCCGCCCTCGCGGGCTTCACCTGGGTGAAAACGGTGCGCGAGGGTGAACATGTCGAAACGGAGCTCTACGCCATCGGCATCGTGCCAGGGTTCGCGGGCCAGGGCCTCGGCAGGGCCCTGCTCGACGTGACGCTCGCCCGCATGGCGCAGCACCACCCGAGCCGTGTCACGCTGTATGTTGACGGCGAGAACGAGCGCGCCGTGCGCATGTACGAGGCTGCCGGGTTCACCATTGATTCACGAAGCACGCAGTGGCGCGGCCCACAGGTGTCAGAATAGAGCCATGAGCGAAGAGACCCGCGAGATTCCACTCATCGATGACGGGGTGCTGCCCGCCGATCGCTACATTGACCGCGAGCTCAGCTGGCTCGCGTTCAACCAGCGCGTGCTCGAGCTCGCGGAAGACGAGACCGTGCCGCTGCTCGAGCGCGCGAACTTTCTCGCGATCTTCGCGACGAACCTCGACGAGTTCTTCATGGTGCGCGTCGCGGGGCTCAAGCGCCGCATTCTCACCGGACTCGCCGTGCCGACGAACGTTGGCACCGCGCCCACCGACGTGCTCGCTGAGATCAACCGGATTGCCTCCGAGCTGCAGCTGCGCCACGCGCGCTGCTTCGCCGAGCAGGTGAAGCCGCAGCTCGCAGACGCGGGCGTGCACATCGTCGAGTGGGAGGCGCTCGACGACGCCGACCGCGAGATTCTCACCGACTACTACGAGCAGCGCATCTACCCGGTGCTCATGCCGCTCGCCGTCGACCCTGCCCACCCGTTCCCGTACATCTCGGGCCGCGCGCTGAACCTGTCGATCAGGGTGCACAACCCGAACACCGACAAGGTCGAGTTCGCGCGGTTGAAGGTGCCGCAGATGATTCCGCGCTACGTGCGGGTGGATCGGCGTGAGAGCGACGACAACGTGCGCTTCATCGCGCTCGAGGAGCTCATAGCCAACCAGCTCGACGGCCTCTTCCCCGGCATGCAGGTGATCGACGATCACGTCTTCCGCGTCACGCGCAACGAAGATGTCGAGATCGAGGAAGACGAGACTGAGAACCTCATTCAGGCGCTCGAGAAGGAGCTGCTGCGGCGGCGCTTCGGCCCGCCGATTCGCCTCGAGATTTCTGATGATCTCGACGAGGCGACGCTTGAGCTGCTCGTGCGCGAGTTCGACATCGATGAGGAGCAGGTCTACACGCTGCCGGCCCCGCTCGATCTTTCCGGGCTGTTCGCGCTCTCGGGCCTGCGCCGGCCAGACCTAAAGTTTCAGCCCCATATTCCGGTCACGCACCCCGCGTTCCGCACGAGCTCGCCGAGCGACAAACCAGACATGTTTGCCGCGATCGCGCGCCGCGAGGTGCTCGTGCACCACCCGTACGAGTCGTTCGCGACGAGCGTGCAGGCGTTCATCGAGCAGGCCGCGACCGACCCCGACGTGCTCGCGATCAAGCAGACGCTGTATCGCACCTCGGGTGACAGCCCCATCGTCGCGGCCCTCATCAAGGCTGCCGAGGCCGGCAAGCAGGTGCTCGCGCTCGTCGAGGTGAAGGCCCGGTTCGACGAAGAGGCGAACATCACGTGGGCGCGTAAGCTCGAGCAGGCCGGCGTGCACGTCGTCTACGGCATCGTGGGGCTGAAGACCCACTGCAAGCTCGTGCAGGTGATTCGCGAAGAGGGCGGCAGGCTCAGGCACTACTGCCACATTGGCACCGGCAACTACAACCCGAAGACGAGCCGCATCTACGAAGACTTCGGGCTGTTCACGACCTCGCCAGACATCGGCCGCGATGCGACGAAGCTGTTTAACGTGCTGTCGGGCTACGCGATCGAGACCGACTACGACAGGCTGCTCGTTGCTCCCCTGCAGCTGCGCTCCGGCCTGCTCGAGCGCATCGAGCGCGAGGCCGAGAACGCGCGCGCAGGGCTGCCGAGCGGCATCAGGTTGAAGGCGAACTCGATGGTCGACGAGGCCATCATCGACGCCCTCTACCGCGCGAGCCAGGCCGGCGTGCCGGTTGACGTGTGGGTGCGCGGCATCTGCTCGATTCGCGCGGGCGTGCCCGGGCTCTCCGAGAACATTCGTGTGCGCTCGGTGCTCGGGCGCTACCTCGAGCACTCGCGCATCTACTGGTTCGAAAACGGCGGCGAGCGCGACGTCTTCATCGGCAGCGCCGACCTCATGCACCGAAACCTCGACCGCCGCATCGAGGTGCTCGTGAGCATCGTCGAGCGCGACCACCTCGCGCGCATCGACAGGTTCTTCGGCTTCGCGTTCAGCGACGAGGTGTCGTCGTGGCGCATGCTTGCCGACGGCACCTGGCAGCGCCGTGTCGTCAGCGAGGAGGGCGAGCCGCTCCCCGATCTGCAGGATCTGGTGATGATCGACCGCACCCAGGCGAGGCGAGCCAGGTAGCGGCTGTGGCGAAGCAGGTCTTTGCCGCGGGCACGATCCCGTGGCGGCGCGTGCGCACCCCGTCGGGCGACGAGGAGCTCATGGTGCTGCTCATTCACCGCCGCAAGCAGCGCGACGTGTCGTTTCCGAAGGGCAAGCTCGACCCGGGCGAGAGCATGCCTCAGGCCGCCGTGCGCGAGACGCGCGAGGAGACGGGGCTCAGGCTGACGCTTGGCGCGACGCTCGGCACGATCCACTACGAGATGCCGGGCGGCAACGCGAAGATCGTGCAGTACTGGGCGGCCGAGGTGACCCCGAAGGCGGCGCTCGCGTCGACGTTCAAGCCGAACTCCGAGGTGCAGGCGCTCGAGTGGGTGCCTGCCGCCGCCGCGCGCGATCTGCTGAGTTACGAGGCGGATCGCGAGCTCTTCGACGTCTTCATGCGGCTCGCTGGCCCCGGCCTGCTCGATACGTTTTCGGTCACGCTGCTCAGGCACGCGAAGGCCGCGCCGCGCGACGAGGCGCAGCCGGTCGACCACCTGCGCCCGCTCACCGAGACCGGCGAGCGGCAGGCGGCGACGCTCGTGCCGATTCTGCGCAGCTTCGCGCCGCGCCGCATCTACTCGTCGACCGCGACGCGCTGTCTGCAGACCGTCGCGCCGCTCGCCGAGCGCACGAAGCGCGAGGTGCGCGAGCACGAGTGCCTGAGCCAGGATTTCTGGGAGGAGGGCGATCTCACGCTGACCCGCAGGCTCGTCGGCAAGATCGTGACGCGCGGGCGATCGGCGGTGGTCTGCAGCCACCTCCCCGTGCTCGGCGACCTCGCGCGCGAGCTCATGCTCGCGAGCGGGAGCCTGCCGGGCGAGTACATCGCCGACGCGGCGGCGCTGCCACCAGCCGGGTTCTCGGTCTTCCACTTTTCGCGTTCCCGGCCCGGCGCCGGTATTCTCGGCGTTGAGTCGTATCCGCTCAAACACTAGTGCGGGCTCGTCAGTCAAGGGGTGCCAATGCGCGATGATGCGCCATACGGTGTGGTCGTGAACCCGAGCTCGGCGCTCGGCCGCGGGGCACGGGTCGCCCGCGTGGTGCTCGCTTCGTTTCAGGCGGCGGGCGTCGACGCGGTCGAGATCACCGGGGTCGATGCGGCCGACTGCCAGGCACGGGTGCGCGCGGCGTGCAAGCGCGGCCTGCGCGGGATCGTGCTCGTCGGCGGCGACGGGTTGATCGGGCTCGTGCTGCAGGTCGCCGAGGCGCGGGCGCTACCGATCGGCGTGGTGCCGGCCGGCAGCGGCAACGATTTCGCCCGTCAGTTTGGTCTGCCGCGTTCCCCCGCGGCCGCGGTCGCCAGGCTGCTCGGCTCCGAGGGGGCACCGCTGTCGGTCGATCTCGGGGTCGTCGAGCGCCCGGGCCACGACCCGCACTGGTTTGCCGGCGGCCTCTCGATCGGGCTCGACGCGGCGATCAACCGGCGCGCGAACGCGATCAGGCTGCCGCTTGGCCCGCTGCGCTACCACCTCGCGCTGCTCGCCGAGCTCGCGGTGCTGAAGTCGCGGCGCTTCGTCGTGCAGATCGGGGCACGCGAGCACTCGTTCATGGGCATCCTCGCAACCGTGATGAACACGCGCGCGATCGGCGGCGGCATTCCGCTCGCCCCCTCGGCCTCGGTGCACGACGGCATGCTCGACCTCGTCGAGGTGTCGCACGGGTCGAAGCTGCGCGTGCTCAGCGTGCTCGGGCTGCTTGCCAGGGCGAAGCACGAGCACCTGCCAGAGGTAACCATCACCCGGGTCCCTGCCGTGAAGATCGAGGCTGGCGACGAGCTCGCCTTCTCAGACGGCGAGCTCGTCGGCAGCGGGCCGTTTGAGGTGCGGGTCGCGCCCGGCGCGCTCACGCTACTGGCGTAGCGCCGGCGGGCGCAGCTGGTGAGCGCAGCTGGTGAGCGCTGGAGCAGGCCCCGCTACTCCTCGGTGATGCGCCACTCGCGCAGGCCGTGCTCGGCCGCGCCCATCGACTCGACCGTCGCCCTGGTGCGCTCGCGCACGTCGGCGTCGAACTCCGCCCACTGGCACACGCCCTGCGGCGCATCGCTCGCAACCGAGCACCACTTGTAGCCCTGATTTTGCAGGTTCGTTGCCGCCGCCCACGCGAGATCGGTCGTGCTCCACGAGCCGTCAGGCTGCTTCGCGAACTGGATTCGCGAGAGCAGAAACTCGTTGTTCACCCGGTTTGCTGGCGGCGCGCTCTCGCTGATGAAGTTGCCTGTGCCGTAGTGGATCCACTTGCCCTCGTACAGCTCGAACGGCTGAATCGAGTGCGTGTGGTTTGAGTACATGAAGTCGAACTCGCCCGAGTCCATGAGCGCGTGCGCGTCAGCGGTCTGCTCGCTCGTTGGCTCCGACCAGTACTCGGCACCGTTGTGCTGCAGCCCGATGACAATATCGGCTCCGAGCGCGCGGGCCGCCTTCGCCTTCTCGATCGAGCGCTGGATGTCGAGGTCGAAGTCGGTGCCGCTGAAGTCGACCTGCCAATCGAACTCGCTAAAGTTGCCGTTCAACCCGTAGGTCGAGGTGATGATGGCGATCTTTGCGCCGTTCGCCTCGACGATGAGTGGCACGTCGCGCTCACCCTCGGCGCGGTAGGTGCCTGTGTGCTCGAGACCCGCCGCGTCGAGCACGTCGAGCGTGCGCACGAGCCCCTCGGTGCCCATGTCGACGCTGTGATTCGATGCCGTCGTCGCGACGTCGAAGCCGATCGCCTTGGCCGCGGCGGCGACCTCGGGCGGGGTGCTGAACAGCGGGAACCCGGCGTACGGGCCGCCTGGAGCCGCGAGCGGGGTCTCTTGCTGGTAGATCGCGAGGTCGCTCTTGTCGAGGTATGGCTTCGCGCCCTCGAGCAGCGGCACGAAGTCGAAGTTCTGGCCGGCATCGTTCGTCGGAATTGCGAAGGGCCGCCAGAGCCCCGGGTGAAACAGAAAGTCTCCGGCGAACGCGACGCTCACGCAGTGATCGGTCGGGCACGCAGGCCCAACACCGGGCCGCGGCTCTGGGGCGGGCTCGGGCTCGGGAGTCTCGACCGGCTCGGGTGCCGTGGTCTTGGTCGGCTCCGCAGTGGGCTCCGGAGCGCAGCCCGCCGCCCCGGCGACGAGGGCGAGCACGGCGAGCGTCGCGCCGCTGCGCCAGACCGAGCGCCGGATGGCCCGCGTCGACGCGGTGCCGTTACCTAGGATTCGCATAGCTTGAGTCTAGGCGCAGCCGAGTGGGGCTCGCCTCCGATCCGCCCCTCATTATTTCTGCGCGCCCGCGAGCAGCGCCTGCACAAAGAACCGTTGGAAGGCGAAGAACACGATAAGCGGCACGAGCATCGAGAGAAACGCCCCGGCCGAGAGCACATCGATATTCGAGCCGAACTGCCGCAGCTGCGTCTGAATCGCGACCGTGAGCGGCATCGAATCGGAATTGGTGAAGAGCAGCGCGACCAGCATGTCGTTCCACGTCCACAAGAACTGGAAGATCGCGAGCGACGCAATCGCTGGCAGCCCGAGCGGCAACACCATTCGCGTGAAGATGCGCCACTCGCTCGCGCCGTCGATGCGGGCGGCCTCGAACATCTCCTCGGGAATCTCGAGGAAGAAGTTGCGCAGCAGAAAAATGGCGAACGGCAGCCCGAACGCGGTGTGAAACAGAATCACCGCGACGATGCTGCCGAACAGGCCCATCGCCCCGAACAGTCGCGCGAGCGGAATGAGCGCCACCTGCAGTGGCACCGCGAGCAGCACGATCACCGCGATCATCAACCAATCGCGCCCGGGAAACTTCAGCCAGGCGAAGGCGTAGGCTGCGAGCGCCCCGATGAGCACCACGAGCGCCGTCGAGGGCACAGCGATCATCACGGTGTTCCAGAACGACCCGGTGATCGTGGGGTTCTGCAGCAGATTCGTGTAGTTCTCGAGCGTGAGCTGGGTCGGCGCCGTCAGCGCCGTCCACCAGCCGCTCGACGCGTTGTCGCCGACCGAGCGCAGCGATGTGAAGAACAACCCGATTGTGGGCACGAGCCAGAACAGCGCGACGCACAGCAGGAGCGCGTTCACGAAGCCTGAGCTCAGCCCGCGCAGCAGGCGGGCACCGAGCGACTTTGGTTTCGGCGTCACGGCCTTCGGCTGCACCCACGACGGGCGCGTCGCTACCGGGTCGTCTAGCGCGGTCATCTGCCGCTCCGTTCTCTGCGCATGCGTCGAGCGTTCACAATCATCGAGGGCACGACGAGCAGCAACAGCAAGATCGCGAGCGCCGAGCCGAGCCCCTGGTTATTGCCGCCGCCGAACGACACCGTCCACATCTCAACCGCGATGACATTCGCGGCGGGTTTCGAGGTGCCCGGCGGTATGACGTACACCAGGTCGAAGATCTTGAGCACGTTGATGAGCAGGGTGATGAACACCACGATGAGCACGGGCGCGAGCAACGGCACCGTAATCTTCGAGAACACCTTCCACTCGCTCGCGCCATCCACTCGCGCGGCCTCCTGCAGCGACCGGTCGATCGCAGACAGCCCCGAAGCGATCATCACCATGGCGAAGCCCGCCCAGATCCAGATGTAGGAGAGAATCACGACGATATTGATGAACGACGCGCTCAGCCACGACACCCCCTGGAAACCGGCGTCGAAGTTCGCAGCCGGCAACGCGACCCGGTACTCGGTCGCGCCGTCGAGGCCAGCGATCGAGAACGTGCCGTCGGCCCCCGTTGTCGCGTAGCCGTGAATCGAGCCGTCTGGGGCGACCGCATCGACGCGCACACCAGGCAGACCCGTCTTGCCAGCCTCGATCTCGCCGTTCACCCCGCCACCGCCGCGCACGACGTCGAGAAACACCGTCCCCGCCACCTCCGTCGCCGCGGCTGAGCGCGCCTCGGCCGCCTGTTCGGCACCCTCGGGCACCGCCGCTGCCTTCACGCCGGTCAACGGGAACACGACCGTGCTGCCCGGCCGCACCGCGCTCTCGGTAGCGATGATGCCGTCGTTGAGCGCGACGCCCTGGTCAGGGCGAGGTTTTGCGCCGGGGTAAGACGCCGAGTCTGAGAACACGCTGTTCACACCGACGATCGTCGCGTTGACGACGCCGAGGTTCGGGCTCTCTTGGAACATTCCGCGAAAGATGACGCCGGCGGCAAGCATCGATATCGCCATCGGCATGAAGATGATGAGTTTGAATGCCGTCTGCCACCTGAGCTTCTCGAGCAGCACCGCAAAAATCAGGCCGAGCACCGTGCACGCGAGCGGCGCGACAAGCACCCAGATGAGGTTATTGCGAATGGCGGTGAACGTAGTCTCGTTGGTGAACATCGTCACGTAGTTTTGCCAGCCGACGAACTCCTCGCCGTCCGGGCTGAAGAACGAACGAATCACCGTGTAGATGATGGGGTAAACGACGAGCGCGCCGAGCACCACCATCGCCGGGGCCAGAAACGAGGCAGTCAGCGCGCCGCGGCGCAGCGCCCCCGTGCGGCGGGGGGCCCGTGTCCCCCCGCCGCGGGGCGCCGCGGTGACCGTGTCAGTCACTGTGAACCGCCGACGCCTACTTGTATGCCTCGACCGCGGCGGCCTCGAGCCGCTCCATCGCGCCCTGCACGTCACTCGGCTTTTCGTAGAACGTGATCATCTCTTGCCAGAACCCCTGGCCCTGGGTTCCGCCAAACGCGCTCGGGGTGAGGTCAGACATGTCGAAACGGAAGGTCTCAGCCGCAGTCAGCGCCTCGGCAATCTGCCGCGATGTGTCGTCGGGGTACAGGCTCGTGTCGACGCCCTTGTTTGGCGAGGTCAGGCCGCCGTTCGGCACCCACTCGGCCGCCGATTCTGGCGAGGCCAGATACTCCATGAGCGCGTTGGTCGCCTCGTCGTCGGTGAACTGCACGGCGACGTCGCCACCGCCAACAACCGCCGGGGCCGATCCGTTGATGGCCGGGAAGTCGAAGAAGAGCGCGTTCTCACCCACGGTCGAGTTGCCGTCTTCGGTGATGTTGCCGGCGACAAAGTCTCCCTCGTAGACGGTGCCCGCCTGCGGGTTGGCCCCGAACACCTCGGTGACGCTCGTCGGGAAGTCGCGCTGGGCGCCGCCATCTTGCACGAGGTCGCTGCCCCACAGGGTTGCGAGCGTGTCGAGCGCCTCCTTCACTGACGGGTCGGTCCACGGAATCTCGTGGTTGGTGAGCTGGTCGTACTTCTCGGCGCCCGCGGTGCGCAGGTAGACGTTCTCGAACCAGTCGGTGAGCGGCCAACCGACATCGGCCCCGACCGACACGCCAGCGTAGCCGGCGTCGTTCACGAGGCCGAGCTGGGTGAGCAAGCCATCCCAGTCTTCGGGAGCCTCGGCCCCTGCCTCGTCGTAGATGTCGGCGTTGTACCAGACAGTCGACTTGTTCGCAGCCTTGAACCAGACACCAAAGAGCTCGCCGTCGACCGAGCCGAGGTCAATCCACGACTCGGAGTAGTTGGCGTCGACCGCAGATTTCACCGCGTCGTTCACCGGTTTAATATCGCCGTCTGCCGCGAGCTGTTGCATGAGAGCAGGCTGGCCGAGCACAGCGACGTTGGGCGGCGCGCCGCCCTCGAGTTGGCTCTTGATGTAGGTCGGGCCGTTGTCGCCGAAGCTCGTGTAGTCGACCTTCGCGCCGGTGTTAGCCTCGAACTTGTCGAGCACCGCCTCGAAGTTCTTCTGCTCTGCGCCCGACCAGGCTGCCGCGACGGTGAGGGTAGTCCCGGCGAACTCGCCGTCTCCTGACCCGCCGCCGTCTCCCGCCGGCCCGCCAGCACAGCCCGCGAGCGCGAGGCCAACCACACCGGCGACGCCGATGGCCCGGAGGAGCCGTTGTTGAGTTTGCGTGTTCACTGAGCACTCCTTTGTGTCTGACGCCCACCCTGTGTGCCGATACAGGGTGGCAACACGGAAAAGCGGAAGCGTTTTCATCCCTACGCTAACCCGAGCGGCCGAGTTCATCAAGTGCCGAACATTTCGATTGTGTCTCTCTGCTCCGAGGAGCGGCGAAACGCCGAATCTCGGGTGAGATGTGCCCGACTCGGCGCGGCGTGAGGCATGATGGTGACATGGAAACGTTTCCAAAGTCACCGACGATCGGCGACGTCGCCCGTGCAGCCGGCGTCTCGCCGGCGACCGCCAGCCGTGCGCTCACCGGCAGGGGCGCCGTCGCGCCGGCGACCAGGGCCAGGGTCGAGTACGCCGCCGCGGAGCTCGGATACTCAGTCGACATCAACGCGGCGAGCCTCGTCACCGGCCGCAGCCACGCGATCGGGGTCGTCAGCCCCTCGGTCGGGCGGTGGTTTTTCGGCGAGGTGCTCGAGGGCATTCAAGAGGCGCTGCAGCAGGCACACTACGACCTCGTGCTCTACCACGTGCGGCGCGGCACAGCTTCGCGCGCCGACGTGTTCAGGTACTTTCTCGGGCGGCGCCGCTTCGACGGCATCATCGTCGCGGGCCTCGACCCCGACATGGCCGAGGTCGAGCAGCTCACGCAGCTCAGGCTGCCGCTCGTGAGCATCGGCGGCTACGATCTCGGCACGAGCCTGGTCTCGATCGACGACCACGCAGCGGCCAGGGTCGCCACCGAGCACCTCATTCAGCTCGGCCACCGCGATATCGCCTTCGTCGGCGGCGACCCCGACGGCCGCAAGTCGAGCTTCGGCGATGCGAAGCGGCTCGCTGGCTACCGCGAGGCAATGGCGCACGCGGGCCTCGATGAGCTATCGCGCCACGCGCAATCCGAGGTGTCGGTGCCCGGCGGATACCAGGTGGCAACCGGGCTGCTCGGCGACCAGCGCACCCGGCCAACCGGCATCGTTGCCGTGTGCGACGAGGTCGCCATCGGCGTGGTCACCGCAGCCCAGCGGCTCGGCATCTCGGTGCCCAACGAACTCAGCATCGTCGGCATTGACGACCACGAGCACGCCGAGATGTTCGGGCTCACCACCGTGCGGCAGCGCCCACACGAGCAGGGCATCGCAGCGGCACAGCTGCTGCTCGAGCGGCTCGGCGACCCCACGCTGCCACCCGAGCGAATCATCGAGCCGACGGCGCTCGCTCTGCGCGCCTCGACCTCGGCCCCCTGACCTCACCGGCGCCCCGACCCACCGGCGCCCCGACCCACCGGCGCCCCGACCCGCCGGCGCCCCGGCCCACCGGCGCCGCGACCCACCGGCGCCGGCTGAGCCCGGCACTTCCCTCCGAGGCCCCCTACCTTTTCACGCAGATACCTACCCGCTCTCGGAGGCAAGTGCAGGGTTGGCGGCCCGGGCGGCCCTCGCTAGCGTGAGCGCCGTCGAGGCCGCCCTGTGAGCCGCGGGCCCTGCCCCGCGAGCGCGATCGTCACAGCCTCGCCCGGTGTCAGCGACACTGCCTCGCCGCGCACCTGCACGCTCACGCCCGCGCCCTCGCCGGGAGCCGCGGATCCGCCACGAGATGGCGCGGCACCCGCGTCGCTCGCCGCAGCGTCGAGCGCGAGCGAAAGCGACTCCTGGCGCACGGTGACGCGCAGGCACCGCCCCTCGACCATCAGTGAGAATGCGAGCTCGGGCCACTCGGCCGGCAGCCGAGGGTCGAACGACAGCGCGCCGCCTGCATCGCGCAGCCCGCCGAACCCATAGACCAGCGCCGACCAGACTCCGCCGGCTGACGCGACGTGCACACCGTCTGCGGCGTTGCCGTGCAGGTCGCGCAGATCCACCGACCACGCGTTCGTGAAGTGCTCAACGGCAAGATCTGAGTAGCCGACCTCGGCTGCAATAATCGCCTGCACGACTCCCGACAGCGTCGAATCCCCCGTCGTGAGCGGGTCGTAATACTCGAAGTCAGCGCGCTTCTGCTCGGGCGTAAACTCGTCGCTGAGCAAGAACAGCGCGAGCACCGCGTCAGCCTGCTTCAGTACCTGGTGCCGGTAGATCACCAGCGGGTGAAAGTGCAGCAGCAGCGGGTACCGCTCGCGCGGGGTCCCGTCGAAGTCCCAGACCTCGCGGTCGAGGAAGGCGGCGTCTTGCGGGTGAATGCCGAGGGCTTCATCGACCCCGATGTGCATTCCAGCAGCAGCCCGCTGCCACGACAGCGGCTCGTTCTCCGCCACACGCAGCCGCTCGATCGCAAGCGCATAGGCGTCGGGGTCGAGCTCTGCCAGCTCTGACAGGGCGCGGGCCGCGAAGCGCAGATTGAAGCGGGCCATCGCGTTCGTGTAGAAATTATCGTTCACGACGGCCGTGTACTCGTCTGGCCCGGTCACGCCGTGAATGTGAAACGTATCGCCGCGCCAGAACCCGAGGCTCAGCCACATTCGCGCGGTCTCAACGGCGATGTCGATGCCACCGGCAGCGAGAAACCCGGTGTCCCCGGTGGCCCGAACGTACTTCGCGACCGCGAAGCACACGTCGGCGTTGATGTGGTACTGCGCGGTGCCTGCGGGGTAGTAAGCCGAGGCCTCTTCGCCGGTGATCGTGCGCCACGGAAACAGGGCCCCGGCCTCGTTCATCTCCCAGGCGCGGTGCCGGGCGGCTGGCAGCATGTCGACGCGCATTTGCAGCGCGTTGCGAGCGGCGAGCGGATCAGCGTAGGCCAGAAACGGCAGCGCGTACACCTCGGAATCCCAGAAGTAGTGCCCCGAGTACCCCGACCCTGTCACGCCCTTCGCGGCGATCCCGCGGCCGTCGGCCCTGGCGGCCGCCTGCGCGAGCTGAAAGATGCACCAGCGCACCGAGCGCTGCGCCTCGGGTTGGCCGGCAATAGTCACGTCGCTGCGCCGCCAAAAATCGTCAAGCCACTCTCGCTGCGCGGCGAGCAGCGCCGGGAACCCCCGCCGCGCTGCGCTCGCCACGGCGGCCTCTGCGCGCACGACGAGCTCCGAGACCTCGGTGACATCGCCGTCGAAATAGGCGATGTATTTCGTCACGTCGGCGCGCTCCCCCTCGCGCAACTCGAAGAGAATCGTCTCCGTCGATTCGTCATCGGAGCCAGAGGCTGCCTGGAGCACCGCTCCCGGGGCGTCGTGGCTCGCGGCAACCGCGACCGCGAGCTCGGAGCCGGCCGTGCGATACGCGAGCCCCAGCATGTCATCGCTGAACTCTGCCGCCGCGGGTATGAGGGTGCGCCCCTCCGCGCGCTCGGCCCGACGCGGGTCGTTCGGCCCAGACTGCACGACCGCTGGCGCGGCGTCCCTGTTCGTCAGCCCCGAGATCACCGTGAGGGCGAGCGGCCCGGCGCCGGGCTCTGCCGAACCGCCGCCGAGGTGCGTCACCGACAGGCGTTGCGCCGCGACGTGCCGCTCGGCGAACGATACGACGCGCGTAAGCTCGATGCGCAGGCGCGCGCCAGCGCGGGTGTGCCAGACAACCGAGCGGCGCAGCACCCCGCCGCGCAGGTCGAGTTCGCGCCCATAGTCGGTGAACCGCGAGGCCGAAAGCGCGAAGCGCTCCCCCGCAACCTCGAGTTCCATGGGTTTCGCGTCGGGCACGTTGACGATGGTCTGGCCAACCCTGGCGAAGCCGTACGCGCTTTCGGCGTGCCGAATCGGCCAGCTCTCGTGGAAGCCGTTGACAAACGTGCCGAGCTCGTAGCTCTCTGCCTCTTCCGTGTGGTTGCCGCGCAGCCCGAGGTAGCCGTTTCCCAGTGCGAACACCGTCTCGTTGCGCCCCGCGGTTTCGGCGCTGTACTCGCGCTCCGAAATCACCCACTCATCGGCCGGGGTGGTGCCACCTGAGAGCATCTACAGTCCTTTTTCCTTAAGTTTCGTGTACCCGGGGCCGGTCGCCCCGTCTCGCAGCCGTCACGCAGCCGTCACCCAGCCATCGCCCGGCGACCGCCTGCTACTGCTCGCCGCCCGCGACGAGCTCCCCGAGGTCGCCAACGATCATATGCGCTCCAGCACGAAGCAGCGCCTCAGCGGCGCCCGGATGCGCCGCGCCCGCCCGGTCGACTCCGACTACGAGGCCGCAGCCAGCGCTGGCAGCCGAGGCCACCCCACTGAGCGCGTCTTCGAAGGCGACGCAGCGCCCTGGCTCGACCCCGAGGAGCTCCGCACCTCGCAGAAACATGTCGGCCTCGGGTTTTGATCGCAGTCCCTCGTGCTCGGCCCTTGCACCGTCGACGACGGCGGCAAACCGATCGCGCAGCCCGGCTGCGCGCAGCACCTCTGCCGCGTTCTTTGAGCTAGACACCACCGCCAGTGGTGCCCCGGCAAGGGCATCAAGCAGGGCGACGGCACCCAGGTAGGGAGCGACTCCCTCGCTCGACAGCAGGGCAGAAAACACGGCGTTCTTGCGGTTTCCGACCCCGCACACGGTGCGCTGCTCGGGGCCGTCTGTCGGCGTACCCCAGTCGAGCACCACACCGCGCGAGGCCAGCAGGCTCGCCACTCCGTCGTAGCGTTGCTTTCCGTCAACGTAGGTGAAATAGTCGTCGGCCGTGTAGGGCGGTGCGATGTTGTGCTCGGCGAACACCTCGTCAAACACCTGCTGCCACGCGCGCATGTGCACCTCGGCTGTCGGTGTCAGCACCCCATCGAGGTCGAACAGGTACCCGTCATATCCCGCAATTGCAGCGATCACGTCGCGCTCCTTCACGTCGATGCGAATGCTCGCCATCCTACGTCAGCTTCGCCTCCGCTTGGGCGTCTCCCGAGCATCACCGCGAGTTCACCTCATGTTTACCTTTCGGTCGACTCCCGGTCACACCCGCTCCTTAGCGTGGACAGCGTCAGGCACTCGCCCGGCATTCAGGATCACACCACATCAGAATGGACACGACACTCGTGAAGTTCTCATCCACGATGAAGGCAGCCGCTGTCGGCGGCGCCGCCCTGCTTATCCTCACCGGCTGCGCTACCAACGAGGCCGCACCCGAAACCGGCGGGGAGACCACTCCCTCGTCGCTCTCCGGCACGCTTGCTGGCGCTGGCGCTTCGTCGCAGGACGCGGCTCAGCAGCAGGGCTGGATCGCTGGCTTCCAGACCGCCAACGCTGACGTCACGATCAACTACGATCCGTCGGGCTCCGGAGCTGGCCGCGAGTCGTTCCAGCAGGGCGCTGTCGCGTTCGCCGGTTCTGACCGCGCGTTCAAGGCAGACGAGATCACCGCTGGCCCGTTCGATGCCTGCACGACGAGTGACATCGTCGAGATCCCCGCATACATCTCCCCGATCGCCCTCGTCTTCAACGTCGACGGCGTCGACAACCTGAACCTCGACGCGGCGACCATCGCGAAGATCTTCACCGGCGAGATCACGAAGTGGAACGACCCGGCGATCGCCGAGGCAAACGCTGACGCTACGCTCCCCGACCAGGCGATCGTGCCCGTGCACCGCTCTGACAAGTCGGGCACCACCGGCAACTTCACCGAGTACCTCGCAGCCGCAGCCCCTGAGGCGTGGACCGCGGGTTCGGTCGAGGAGTGGCCCGCCGAGATCACCGGCGGCGAGGCAGCTCAGGGCACCTCGGGCCTCGTTGAGGCAGTCAAGGGCGGCGTCGGCACCATCGGCTACGCCGATGCGTCGAAGGCCGATGGCCTCGGCACCGTCTCGGTGAAGGTCGGCGAGAAGTACGTGCCGTTCACCCCCGAGGCTGCAGCCGCGATCGTTGATGCTTCGCCGCTCGAAGAGGGCCGCGGCGCGAACGACCTCGCGATCGAGCTCGACCGCACCAGCACCGAAGACGGCGTCTACCCGCTCGTGCTCGTGAGCTACCTCGTCGGCTGCGAGAAGTACGAAGACCCGGCAAACGCTGAGCTCGTGAAGGCGTACTTCGAGTACATCGTCAGCGCCGACGGCCAGGAGGCCGCTGCGAAGGCAGCGGGATCCGCCCCGATCTCCGACTCGCTCCGCGAGAAGGCTAGCGCCGCGGTCGCAGCGATCAGCTAGGCCACTCTCGGGTGGACCCGGCAACCGCTCACACGAGCCGGGTCCACCCGATCGCGCCCAGCGCGTCATCACAGCCGCTTCACCCACTCCCACCGGAAGGCACTCCCCAGTGACTGCATCCACGACCGCGCCGCGTCAGGTTCTCAGCCGCGGCGACCGAGTGTTCTCGCGCACGGCAATCGCATCAGGCAGCATGATTCTTGTCATCCTCGCCGCCGTCGCGATCTTCCTCATCGTGCAGAGCATCCCCGCGTTTGTCGCCACTGGCGAGACCGCATCGGTGCTCACCACAAACTTCTGGGACTACGTCGGTCCCCTCGTGTTCGGCACCGTCTGGGCGGCGGTGCTCGCGCTCATCATCGCGCTCCCCCTCTCAATCGGCATCGCGCTGTTCATCTCGCACTACGCCCCCCGCAAGCTCTCCCAGTTCCTCGGCTACCTCATCGACCTGCTCTCGGCAGTTCCGAGCGTCGTCTACGGCCTCTGGGGCATCCTCGTGCTCGCCCCCGCGGTTCGCCCGCTCTACGTCTGGCTCAACGAGCACGCCGGGTGGATCCCGCTCTTCGGCGGCACCGCGAGCGGCACTGGTCGCACGATTCTCACCGCGGCCATCGTGCTCGCCGTGATGATCCTCCCCGTCATGACCGCGATCTCTCGCGAGGTCTTCCTCCAGGCCCCGAAGCTCAACGAGGAGGCCGCGCTCGCGCTCGGCGCGACGAGGTGGGAAATGATCCGCCTCTCCGTGCTGCCGTTCGCGAAGCCCGGCATCATCTCGGGCGCGATGCTCGGCCTCGGCCGCGCGCTCGGCGAGACCATGGCCGTCGCGATGGTGCTCTCCGCGAGCGGCATCGTCTCGTTCAAGCTCCTCACGGCCGATAACCCGTCAACGATCGCGGCGAACATCGCCCTCACGTTCCCCGAGGCCTACGGCGAGAACGTGAACGTGCTCATCGCGACCGGCCTCATCCTCTTCATCGTCACCTTCCTCGTGAACGCGCTCGCGCGGTGGATCGTGAGCCGCCAGACCGCACGGACCGGAGCGTAAGCATGTCTCTCTCTGCAGCATCGACCGCGACCACCAGGCGCCGCAAGCTCACCGACCGGTTCGTCACCGCGCTCGTCACGGCAGCCTTCCTCGTCGCCCTGATTCCGCTCGTCTCGCTCGCCATCACCGTCGTCTCCAACGGCATCGCGCGGTTCGACCCGGAGTTCTTCTCCTCGTCGATGCGCAACGTCACGGGCGAGGGCGGCGGCGCGCTCCACGCGATGATCGGCACGCTCCTCATCACGCTCGCTGCGACGATCATCGCGGTGCCGCTCGGGCTGATGACTTCGATCTACCTCGTCGAGTACGGCCGCGGCCGGCTCGCGAAGATCATCACCTTCCTCGTCGACGTCATGACCGGCATCCCCTCGATCGTCGCGGGCCTGTTCGCCTACGCCGCGTTCGTGCTCATCTTCGGGCCCGGCGTGCGCATGGGCATCATCGGCGCGGTGGCGCTTGCGGTGCTCATGATCCCCGTCGTCGTCCGCTCGAGCGAGGAGATGCTCCGGCTCGTGCCCGGCGAGCTGCGCGAGGCCTCCTACGCGCTCGGCGTGCCGAAGTGGCGCACGATCCTGAAGGTGGTGCTCCCCACCTCGATGGCCGGAATTACCACCGGTGTCATGCTCGCGATCGCCCGCGTCATCGGCGAGACCGCGCCGCTGCTCATCACCGCCGGCTTCACCGCGAGCATGAACTACAACCTGTTCAGCGACCGCATGCAGTCGCTCCCCGTGTACGTGTACACGCAGTTCGCTAACCAGGGCAACCCGGCCTCCGCGTTCATCGAACGCGCCTGGGCCGCCGCGCTCCTCCTCATTCTCATCGTGATGGCGCTCAACCTTGTTGCCCGCCTCATCGCCCGCCGGTTCTCCGCCGTCTCGCGATAATCACCGACCACACCCACAAGAAAGCAGCACATGTCGAAGCGCATCGAAGTTGAAGACCTCAACGTCTACTACTCGAAGTTCCTTGCAGTCGAAGACGTCTCGCTCGCGATCGAGCCCCGCTCGGTCACCGCGTTCATTGGCCCGTCGGGTTGCGGCAAGTCGACCTTCCTCCGCACGCTCAACCGCATGCACGAGACCATTCCCGGCGCTCGCGTCGAGGGCAAGGTGTTGCTGAACGACGAGGATCTCTACGCGCCCGGCGTTGATCCCGTGCTTGTGCGCCGCGAGGTGGGCATGGTCTTCCAGCGGCCGAACCCCTTCCCCACGATGTCGATTCGCGACAACGTGCTCGCTGGTGTGAAGCTCAACAACAAGCGGATCTCGAAGACCGATGCCGACGATCTCGTCGAAAAGAGCCTGCGCGGCGCGAACCTGTGGAACGAGGTGAAGGATCGCCTGGAGAAGCCGGGCGCCGGCCTCTCCGGCGGCCAGCAGCAACGCCTGTGCATCGCCCGCGCGATCGCCGTCTCCCCCGAGGTGCTACTCATGGACGAGCCCTGCTCGGCGCTCGACCCGATCTCGACCCTCGCGATCGAGGATCTCATCGCCGAGCTCAAGCAGGACTATACGATCGTCATCGTGACCCACAACATGCAGCAGGCCTCGCGCGTTTCCGATAAGACCGCCTTCTTTAACATCGCGGGCACCGGCAAGCCGGGCAAGCTCATCGAGTACAACGACACTGCCACGATCTTCGGCGCGCCCACCGTACAGGCGACCGAGGATTACGTCTCGGGCCGCTTCGGCTAAGCCTCAACCCTGCGCAAACTGAACCCCTGCGGCATTCGTGCCGCGGGGGTTCTTTGCGCGTGCCGCGGGCCAGGCCCGCCCGGCCCGGCCACCAGCCACCAGCCACCAGCCACCAGCCACCAGCCACCAGCCACCAGCCACCAGCCACCAGCCACCAGCCAAAGATATGGGATCAGCCGTCCCGAGCATGCACCAAGCCGCTTCAGCACGTTCCTTCGCAGATCCCAGAGCGAGCGCAGCTCCCCGGCTGCTCGACCTCACCGCCCCCCAAGCCGCCCCGCCCACGGGCTCACCGCACCAATCGTGTGCCGCGATATCCCTCGCTCCACCAGCGCAGCGACCCCGCATCTCACCGCGCGCGGGCGCGCCACCGCCGCGCCCCTCGCCGCCGCCGCGCGCCCCTCGCCGCCTCCGCGCACCCCTCGCCGCCTCCGCGCGCCCCTCGCCGCCTCCGCGCGCCCCTCGCCGCCTCCGCGCGCCCCTCGCCGCAGCGCTCAATAGGCGATCTGCAGTCGACCGCACGCTAGCAGCCGATTCTATCCCTGGCTGCGCCGATCACCGATCCAGCGCAGGCTTCCCGCCACCACCCGCCCACACCCTGGCCCCACGCTGGCAGGGTGCTGGCAGGGTGCTGGCAACGCTATGGCTGCACCCTGCCTCGCCGCCTGGAAACCCCACAAGACGCCCCCGAGATGCCCCGAGACAGCCCCGAGACGCCCCCGAGACAGCCCCGAGGTTCCCCTGAGATCGCCGGGTTCAGCGCGACGAGCCGTCGTTATTTCCGTAGCCTGGGTACACCCCACTCACCGCTCAGAGAGGAAGAGTGCATTGGCTAATCGCAGTTTCTTCGACACCCTCCGTCGATCCCCGATCCACCGCGGCCCGAACCGCGTGCTCGGCGGCGTGTGCGGCGGCATTGCCGCGAAGTTCGGCTGGAACCCAACTACCGTGCGCCTCGTGACGGTCATCGCGTTTCTCCTGCCGGTGATCGGCTTCGGCACCTACGCGATCGCCTGGCTACTGCTCCCACGCGCGACCGATGGTTCGATCGTTATCGAGCGGCTCCTCGGCTCGCGAAGCTAGCCCTCGGCTCGCGGGCAGGCACCCGAGGCAGGCGCCCGAGGCAGGCACCCGAGGCAGGCGCCCGAGTCAGGCGCCCGGGCGTGCACACGCTAGGCGATCCGCCTTCCTACGACCGCATCCAGCCACCGAGAACCGTCGCAGCGCCGATTGCCTATCTTGCGCAGCGCCGACGGCGCGCGCAGCGCCCCAAATCTCAGGCCCCGCGTTCGGGCACAAAAGTACCGGACCGCAAAACGCCTCTCGGCGGAAGGCCGCTCGAAGCGGCAATTTTTGGAGCCCGGGGTTATGCGGCCCGGCACCAATAAGTGTACCCGCAGTTACTGAGCCCGCAGTGCGTTAGCCGAGCGTTCCGTCTCGCCATCGCCTGGCGGCCCCATCAAGTTCCCTCGCAATCATGGCATAGCGCAGGGCCCTGGTGGTGAGCTGACTTCCGTGTGCCTCGTCGTGGGGGTCGCGATCGTCAGCGAGTTCGGCCGCCCCCGCGGCCATTACTCGGGAGTAAGCAGCGGCACGATCGAGGGTCACCCCGAGGTCACCGACAAACGCGCCGCGCAAGATTCGGTCGCACAGCTCCGCAATCGTCTCGGGCGTGGCGGGCTCGACAGCACCGACGACAATCGGGTCGATGGTGCCGATCCGCCGCGACCCGCGCGCGAACAGGTCTGCCGTGCCTACCGGGTCAGCAAGTGTGATTCTGCGCAGCAGGTAGAGGCGCCAGAGCACACCCGCGAGCGAGTGCGCACTCTCGCGCGCCCACAGCTCGGCGATGTCGTTGATACCGTCGCCTGCCGCGACATCAACGACGCGCTGCACTATTTCAGGGTCGGCGCCGTCGCGCACACGGTGCAGAAGGGCCCAGGAGGTTTCTTGGGCAAGTCGGTGCGCGGCTTCGGGGTCGTCGGATCCGATGATGCCGTCGAAGGCCGCTGAGGGTTGCAGTACGGGGCGCTGGTGTTCTCGTGTCATACGGTGAGCAAGGTTACGCGCTTCGCCGCCGGAGCGCGACCGCTGCCCAAATGAGCGAACCGCCCACGAGCGTCGTCACGAGCCCGGCGACGAACGCAGCGATCACCAGCGCGAGCGACGGCCACACGAACGCGACGAGGCCGAGCGCTACGAGCACGGCGGGCAGCGCGACGAACGCCCAGTGCATTGCGGCGCGCATGCGAATCGCGATCGCGAGCCAGACCACGCCCACAAACAGCATTGTCGCCGCGACAAAGCCAACGAGCACGCTCACGGTCAGCTCGGGGAAGGCGATTGCGATCACGCCAAGCACGATGAAAAGGATCGCCGCTGGCGTGGCGAGCCCACGTGCCCGAGAGCCAACAATCGCGGCGATGCCGTTGCCGATGAATGCGACGCCGATGAGGAGCGCAAGAATGCGGCTTGCCGCGAAGAAGGGCCAGATCAACAGGCTCAGCCCGATGACCACGGTGACGATGCCAACGGCAAGCGGCACACCCCATGGAAAGCGGCGCCGCGGCCCCCCGGGAGTGCCCCCGTCGGGAATGAGTTCCCAGCTCACGCAGCGCCTCCTTCACGTCGCGGCCTGTCGGTCGGCGACCGACACTGGGCGCCTCGCACGCCCGCATGTCTTCAACTGTAGGCGCTCGGAGCTGACGATTCACGGAGGTGCGCTTTCGGCTGAATTCGGCGACGGCAGGCAACTGTGAAAACTCAAAGTTTCCTTGACTCACATGGCAAACAGAGAATAATTGATGACCCAAGCGAAAGGGGAAACTCATGGGATTCTTAGCTTTCATCGTGCTCGGGCTCATCGCTGGGGCTATCGCGAAGGCAATCATGCCGGGCAAGAGCGGCGGCGGTTGGTTCGCGACGCTGATACTCGGCGTCGTCGGCGCAGTCGTCGGCGGTTGGCTCGGCTCGCTGCTGTTCAACGCACCGCTTGAAGAGTTCTGGTCGATACAGACCTGGGCGCTTGCCATCGGAGGCGCGCTCGTCGTATTGCTTGCCTGGGGCCTCATCACGGGGCGCCGCAAGGAGTAGGCACGAGCCAAGCAAGCGAGCCCGGCCGAGGAGTTTCCTCGGCCGGGCTCGCTTTGAAATTACCCAGGAATTCTAGCTGTACGAGCCCATCATGGAGTTTGCCGTCAGCTGCCGGAGTTCGCTATACCCAACGAAAGATGCGCCACAATCTCCTGCCGCCGCTCCGGGCCAAAGTCTCCAGAAGCGCCAGGAGGGAGCGTGAAATGGCGAGCGAGCAGCTCTTGAGGAGTCTCCACCCATCGAGCTATGAGATCCGCACGCCCAGCAGGCGAGAGTTGCGAAGCGGCATCAGCTCCAAGAAGCTGGGCCGCGGCAAGTGGAACGTCTAAACCTACGGACTCGAGCACCTCAATCCCTTGGGCGGTGCCGTAGAGACGATTGAGGATTGACTGGGACTCCCGGTACCAGAACGTAACTATCGCGAGATCTTTCGCATCTTTGTCCTCGCCCGACGGGGACCGGTCGATCCAGGAACGAAGCTTCAGGGCCGCATATCCAGGAACACTCGGGATGCGGATCTGAGTTCCGGTAGGAAGAAGCAACCGGCCGGCATTCTGGTACACATCATTGAAGCCAAAGACCACAATCTCCGAACCCCGCGGTTCTGGGGTCGAGATGCCAGCCGGGTCTTCGATCTCACCAAACGGCATGATATCGACCGGCATGCCTTCGATGATGTAGCGAATTCCGGTGTGACCCGTACGGGGGAAGCTGCGCTCGATACTTTTCGTCATCGTCCAATCCGCGACCGCAATACCCAAATCGGTGTCACTGGTGCCCCTGAGCGTGAATGGGTGGCCAAGCGCCGAATGCATGATGTCGCGACAGCCTGCGCCGACTACGAGAATCTGACCGGGATCGATACCTGTTTCTCTTACAAGTGCGTCGACGACACTGGTGAGTTCATCGAAAAGTCTGGAGTCAGCCTGCGCGTAGTTGATCACGCTGTCGTCGAAACTCACCGGCTGCCTCTCGCTGACGCCCATCCTGCGCGGCGAGAAGGTCCGCGTAGACAAGGAGCGGTGGGGCAGCGTCTCCGCCACTACCCTGCTGGTTAGGGTCTTCCCAAAACTTCATTTTTAAGAAGATATTGGGCTGACCCTCGGCTCGCCGCCATCGTCTTGCACGAATCAGATCGTTGGGCAATTGCGCAGAATAGATTGTTAACGTTTCCGGACGAAGCGCATCACCGATGGCGGATTCTCCGCTGAGAACTAGCGGGCTGTCGGACTCGAGGGGCAACGAGGTCTCACCGACGAGTTGCATGCGAAGCTGTGTCGCGCCGAGCCCCGAGGGGTAGGCCTGCACCCACTGTTCGAGGAGCCGGTCTCGACTGAACTGGTGAATCGTACGGTTTCGTTCGAGGAACCCATGCTCGGTCAATAGATCTAGTGTCTGCTGCGCTTGTCCGACGGAAACCTGCGAGACAACTGCCAAGGCGCGCACGGGCCCATCAAGAAGATGCTCCCAAGACAGGATTGCAAAGATCACTTGCGCACGCTTCGGGCTCATGAGGTTCACACCACCGCGAGAATGCACAAGGGCGTTCCGCTCCAACCGTGTGAGAGGCTTGCGCCCGCGTACGTCGATCAGCACGTCGCCAAACGAAATGTAAGCGTTGCCGCCCCCATCGATATAGTTGGCCCCATTGCTCCGCAATATTTCCGCGCTGCGATCGGTAATCCGGGGCCCAACAATGAGCTGCTTACCTTCCCCGCGCTTGGTGTGAATAGGTTGCTCGAGCGAAGACAGAGTCATCTGAGGTGCATAGGTCACCTGGAAGCGCTCTTCTTGCCCGCGATACTTCAGGGCGAATGGAACGGTGGCATAAGGCTCAATGCGACTCAGATCGGGGTCGCTTCCGACGTCGAGGCCGTAGTCGCGCAGACGCGCGGAGAGAGCCTCCGCAAGTAGCGGGTCCATACAACACCTCCGTTCACCCTAAGGGCACGTTCAGCATAGTTGAAAAAGCGCTTAGAGTGAACAGTTTGCCTCATCTGCGTTCCCGAGACGCACACTGGCCAACCCCAGTGGGGGCCGCTAGAGCTAGTAACAACCCGAACCAAGTGCGCGAGGCACCTCACGCACCGTTCCCCAGCCCGCCGACTCAGCCAGCCGCTCAAGAGCAAAACCAGATCACACAACTGTGCCCCCAGTAGGGATCGAACCTACGACCTGCGGATTAAAAGTCCGTAGCTCTACCGCTGAGCTATAGGGGCCAACTCGAATAGCTTATCGGATTTGTTCACGCGAAGCCGACCAGCACAGACACGCCCGCGCCCGCGCCCCGAACCGCGCCCCGCCCTAGCCAAAGGCAAATGAAAACCAATATCATTAATGCATGATGGCCAGCCCCGCGCCCAATGCACAGCTCCCCCGCGACCCGGGCAAGCGGGCCCGCCGGCGCCTCAACCTGCTCCTCGGGGGCATTCTCGTTGCTTTGCTGCTCGCAACAACCGCCGCCATCATCGCGCTCTGGCCAGACCCCGCAGACGTTCGCGTGCAGGCTGAAACCGTGCAGCCGAGCAGCAAGATTCTCGAAGTTCGTGTGACTAACCTCACGCCGATACCGTGCGCAAACAGCGGCGCCCCGACCGCGGGGAGCCTGATCCAGCAACAGCCCGGCGAGCAGCCCGGCGAACAGCCCGGCCAGCAGCCCGGTGAGGCCCCCGAGGCGAGCGACTGCTTCGAAGTGCGGGCGACGCTCCCGATCGGCAAACCGATAGGCTTCACCATCGACCCGGCGAACTTCCACCACGTCGCCCCGCAGCCCGGAGACAGCGTGCGGGTGATCGCGAGCGAAAGCGGCGCCCCCGGAGAGTCGCAGACGCACTACTACTTCTACGATTACCCCCGCAGCGGCAAGATGCTCGCGGTTGCGATCGTGTTCGCACTCATCGTCGTGTGGGTCGGTCGGTGGCGCGGCGCGCTGTCGCTCGTCGGGGTCGCGGCGGCCATCGGAGTGCTCATCGTGTTCGTGCTCCCCGCCGTGCTCGCAGGCAAACCACCGGTTCCTGTCGCCGTCGCTGGCTCAGTGGGCATCATGACGCTCGTGCTCTACCTCGCCCACGGCGTTTCGCACCGCACCACTGCTGCCCTGTTCGGGGCGATATTCGGCATCGTGTTCACGGCGGGCGCTGGGTTCGTCACCACGAGGTGGCTCCGGTTCAGCGGGATAGCTTCCACCGAAGACGCGAGCCTGGCAATCGCGGTGCCCGGCCTCAACATGAACGATCTGCTCACCGCAACGATTGTCATCGCTGGTCTCGGCGTGCTCAACGACATCACCGTCGCGCAGGCGTCGGCGGTGTGGGAGATGCGTGAGCTGAACCCGCAGGCCCCGAAGCGCAGGCTGTACCTGTCGGCGATGCGCATCGGTCGAGACCACATCGCCTCGAGTATCTACACGCTGGTGTTCGCCTACGCGGGGGCCATGCTCGGAGTGCTGCTGTTGATCTACACCTACCCGCGAGACCTCATGGACCTCATCACCTCGGAGCAGATTGCCCAGGAGGTCATCCGCACCCTCATCGGCGCCGCCGGGCTCGTCCTGTCGATGCCGGTCACCACCGCCCTTGCGGTAATGTTCGCAAAGCCCCCGGAAGAAACCTACCCCAGCGTCACGAACCTGGCGAGCGCGTCGAACAGCACCGCGGCAAGCCCGCTCCGATCCGCCATTTCCCCGCGCAGTCGCACGACCTCGTCGGGGTGATCGGTGACGATGCCGTCGGTGCCGCGGCGCAGGTGGTCGCGCATCGAGCCGGTGTCGTTGACCGTCCAGGCGAAGAACCCCAGGCCGGCGCGCTCCGCCGACCGCTGCACCTCGTCGGTCGCCGTCCACTGCTCGACCACGATCATGTCGGCGTCGGTGCGCGGCGCCTCGACGGCCGCAAACGCCATGGTGTAGCCGACGGTGAGGTCTGGCCTGAGTCGCTTCAACCGTTCGACGCTCGCCGCATCGAGCGAGTGGTACATGTGGTCGTCGAGCACCCCGAGCCCCTCCATCTCGGCGACGAGCCGCTCCACATGGTCGGGGCTGTCGTTGCCACCGAGCTTAATCTCCACGAGCAGCGGCATCTCGAGTTCGGCCGCGCGCAGCAGGTACTCCTCGAGCGACGGGATCGTGCCTGCGTTTCCGTGGAGGTCGGTTACCGCGACCTCGGTGAGCTCCGCGAGTGTGAGGTCGGCGACCCGAGCGGGCTCCCCCGCCAGCCGCGCAAGATTCGCGTCGTGCATCACGACGAAGCGGTGGTCTTTCGTTTCCATCACGTCCATCTCGACGAGATCGGCGCCGGCGGCCGCGGCGGCTTCGAGCCCGCCGATCGTGTTCTCGACGCCGCCATCGGAGAAGCCGCGGTGCGCGAGCACGAGGGTGTCGGGCGCGGCGTGCAGGCGGTGCAGTGTGTTCCACCCTGCGGCGGTAAATGCCGCGGATCCAGCAACCGCAGCGCACACGATCAGCGCGGGGAGCACGACCGCTCCCCGCCCGCCCCGCGCTACTCGCCCGCTTAGCGCCAAGCGCTCAGCGCCCCCTGCCCCGCTCGGCGCGAGCTCGCGCACATCGGCCGGCAGCTTCGCCCGCTGCACCCCAAAGGCGTGCACGAGCACGGCGGCGATTGCGGCGGTCGCACCGCCCGTGAGCACGAGGGTGATGAGCTGGGCGACGCCGAGCGACACTGCGGCGACCGCTGGCGCCGCGCCCGGAGCGATCGTGTCGGCGAGCAGCGTCGGCAGCAGCGCGACGACGAACAGCGCGACGGCGGCGAGCGCCGCGAGCGCGAGCACCGTGGCGACCGCGAACACGATTCCCCACTCGGGCGCAGCGCCGCGCGTGAGCCGCACGCTCAGGCGCGATGCGCGCCCGCCGGTCGCGGTCGTGAGCGCGAAAATTGGCACGGTGAGCGCGAGGCGCGTGTTGATAGACCCGAGCACGAAGAGAAACAGCACGAGCACGAGCCAGCTCGTGAGAGTCTTGCCGAGCTCGCCCGAGATGAACGGCGGAATCGCGATTCCCTTGGCGAGCAGCGAGGTGAAACCGAAGCCCGTCAGCGGCAGCAGGAAGAACAGGTACCCGATGAGCGGGAGCGCACTCGGGCGGAGCATCTTTCGGAGCACGAGCGCGAGGTGGCGACGCTGCTCGCGCGCGGCCGGGCGCTCGCCCGTCGAACTGAGCAACACGGTGAAGAGCACAAACTGCAGCGCCATCGCCCAGAACGCGATGAGCACGATGAGCGCGATGAGCGCGATGGTGAACGGCACCCCTTCCGGGCGGATCGGCGCGGCGAGATCGAGCCCCGAATGCCCGACGGCGCGCAGCGCCTCACGAAACAGCCACTGGTTGACCGGGAGCACGATCGCGAACACCGCGAGCTGGGTGAGCAGAATCGCCGCGAGCAGCGGGAGCCCGGCCGCACGGAGCCGCATCGCCGCGCCGCCGAGCAGCAGTGCGGTCATGCGGCGGATCCGACGAATTCGGGTCATGCCCGCCTTGCCTTGCGATATGGGTGGGTCTCGACCCGGGAGGTGACCTCGGCGATGATGTCAGCAGTCGAGGAGTTCTTTCGGGCGGAGTCAATGATGCGCCTCGTCGTCTTCGCGGCCGCGCTGAGGTTCATTGGGCGCCCCTCGATGCCGAACAGCAACAGCGCCCAGTCGGGCAGCAGCGAGAGAATGCCGTCTTGCACGTTCACGGTGATCCAGGTCGTGACGGGGTTGCCCGCGAGCGAGGGTTTGCGCAGCGACCGCGAGATCTCGGCTGCCGGCAGCGTCAGCGCCATCCAGTGGCGGTTGTCGTCGATGTAGTCGTCGAGCTCCGCGCGCGTGCTCGGCAGGTACTCGGGGGCCTCGATGCCAACCAGTGTCGCGGCCGCGTGCTGCTCGACGATAAAGCGGTTTTGCTCCGCGGCGGTGAGTTCAAGCCCGAACGAGTCAGCGGCCCGCAGCAGACCGTAGATGAGGCAGTTATGAGTCCAGGCGAGCCACTCTTCGTTGTCGGCACGCAGTGTCTGGCCCGTCTTCGGGTCGGTCCACACGCTGTTCGCGTGCAGCCGGTTCACCGCCTCGGCTGCGGCGTCTGCGTGCAGCCGATCGCCGTAGACGAGCGTGTCGAGGTACAGCCCGGTGCGTTCGCCGCGCCCCTCAATGTCGGTCGCGTAGTCGCTGGTCTCGGCGAACAACCGCATCATCATCGGGTTCAGCGACTGCAGCAGCACCGCGGCGACGCCTCCGAGTTTCGTCGCAGGGTCGGCGAACACGCGCCAGCTCACGCTGTCTGGGCCGAAGTAGCCATCGTCGGAGCGCGCGGCGGCGCGGAGCGATTCTGCGAGGGCGGCGGATCCGCCACTGCCGGCCTCCCCAGCCCCGTGCCCGAGCGGGCAGCTCCCGCGAGGCACGGCCGCGGTTGCGTCGGTTACGTCGGTTGCGTCGGCGCGTGCTGGCGCGGCAGGCGCTGCCTGCCCGGTGGGCGCGGTGGTCCCGGTGGGCCCGGCCTGCCCCGCGGGCGCCGGCGCGGCGGGCGCCGGTTCGGGTAGTGCGGGGGGCGTGGAGGGTTGATCAATCATGGCTCGGTCCTTCGGTGCACGACTACGGCTGGCCGCCGCAAACGCTTAACTCTCCCCCGACGATCGCCCTAACGCAACGATCTGCGTACCCCAGCGCCGCGAATCAGGTAGGCTCTGCCGCCGGGTACGGCAGAAACAACTGCCGTCGGTCACTGACGCCGAGTTTCGTGTAGGCACGCTGGAGGTGCCCCTCGACGGTGCGCGGCGAGAGGAAGAGCTCGTCGGCGATCTCGGCGTTCGTGAGCCCGGAGGCCGCGCGCACGCACACCTCTGCTTCGCGAGCGCTGAGCTTCGCGGGGTCGATCCGCACCCGCGCGATGCGCTGCGTGTTCACGCCAGGCAGCCCGTCGGCAAGCTCCGCGGCTTCGGCGAGCAACTGCTGCGAGCGTGTACGGTTGCCCGCTGCGCGCTCGGCGGTCGCGGCCGCCGCGAGAAATTCTGCGGCGTAGATCGATCGTCCGTTGGCGTGCTGAGTGCTGGCAATGTCTTCAAGTAGGGCCGGGTCTGGCAGCGCCCGGAGCGAGCCAGCGAGCTGCCCGGTGACACCCGTGGCGGCAGCTGCGAGCGCATCCACCGAATCAGTGAGCCGCAACCGCCACGCGTCGTGCTCGAGGCGCATCACCAGGAAGTGCTGCTCGGCCGCGACCGCGCGGGCTCGTAGCCGCTGAAAGAGCTGGCGGGCGGCTGCCTCGCCCTCGACCCAGAGCGTCGAAGCGATGCTGAGCCGCTCGGCCTCGGGGCGAAGCAGCTGGCCGCTCGCGGCGGCTCCCTGGTGGTAGAGCGTGAGCAGCTCGCGCGCCCGGTCGGTGTCTTCGAGCATCGTGGCGGCGGCAGCGCCGATGCCAGCGGCGAACCCGGCGATGGCATGCGGGTCGCTGAACTGGGTGAGCGCGAGCACCTGTTCGACGAGCTCGAGCGCCTCAGAGACGCGACCGTACTCGAGGGCTACCTGCGCACGCCCCGCAATAAATATGCCGTGATCGAGCGCGAGGGAATCCCAGTCGATGTCGGCAACACGGTGCGCGTGCCCGAGCTCGTGGGAGCCCTCACAGAGCATCGCGAGGTGCAGAGCGTAGAGCAGCGCACCGCGCTCCTCGCCCTCGGCATAGCGCCAGTCGGGGCTTTCAAGGGCCGCAAATGCGCGTTCGAGCGCCGCCTCTGGGTCGCCGCCATAGCAGTCCCACACGACGAGCGCGGCGACAAACGCGAGCCGCAGCTCCGCTGGGAAGCCCGGCTCGATCGCCCAGCGACCAAACGCCGCCGGGTCGAGCCCGTCGCCCCCGTGCGCGAGCCAGAGCGCGCTCATCGCACGAAACTGTTCGGTGTCGTCGGTGCGCGCCGTGAGGAGTAGCCTGCCGCGTTCGGGGTCGCCCGAGAGTATCTCGATGCGGCCCGCGAGTAGCCGCGCGTCTGGGGTTGCAGCCTCGTCGAGCTCGCCCAGCAGTGCGAGCGCACTCGCCCAATCGCCCGCGTAAAACGCCGAGCTCGCACCGGCGAGGTCGGCCGCGCGCCCATCGGCACCAGCGCGGCCCGCATCGGGCGCCTCCGAGTTGGCTGCGACGGCGTGGGGGGCCACCGCTGGGGGCACAGGATCCGCCGCAGGGGGCAGTGTCGCCGCCGCAGGGCGCGAGGCAGCGCCAGCCACCGGCCCGGGCGCGAGGTGCGCAGGCACGAGCACCAGATAACCGCGCGAACTCACGAGCTGACCCGCAAGCTTCGCCTCGTCAGCGACGCGTGCGAGCGCCGCGGCGGTCGGCCCCGCTGCCTCCATCAGCCTGGTGACGGCGCTCGCATTGACGGGCTGCCCCAGGCGCGCTTCGAGCAGCACCCTGGCGTCGTCGGTGTCGAGTTCGCCGAGCCGCGTCACCGCCGCGCTGCCGCGGTCGCAGAGCTGCCGAAGGTCAATTGGAAGCGCCGAAAGGCTCGTCGTGGCGAGCACGAGCTGCAGCCCGCCAAGCATCGCGATCTGCCCGAGCACCGCAGCACTGGGCTCGTCGAGGTGCTCGGCGTCGTCGACGAAGACCGTCACGCGGCCGGCAGCGACGCGCGCGCGGAGCCTTCCCATGCTCGTGAGCGGATCCGCCGCGTACCCCGCGAGCTCCGGCAGTCGAGTGGCCAGCGCCGCGAGGTGTGCAAAGGCGGTGCCCTGGAGCGCCGCGCTGCCCTGGAGTTCGATGGCGCCACCCTGCGGCGCGCAGGGTTCGGCGCGCGCCGCCGTGAGCGCTGCGGTGTGTGCTGCGGTAGGCGCCACCGTGCGCGCAGCCAGCCGGCGAAGCAGCGTGGATCGCCCTGCCCCGTGCGGGCCGCAAACGACGACGGTGGCCCCGTCGCGCACTGCGGTGAGCGCCGCTTTGCCGAGAGGCACGCGCGAGGGCAGTTCTGGCGGAGCCTGAGGCATTCGCGAGCCCGCTGGCCCGCGCGGGTGTTCTCCCGCGGCCCGCGACGCCGCGCCGTGCTCGCCCTCCAACGACCCCCCCCTCCCCCCTAGCTTCATAGCTGAAGGATACAAGTCTCATACGAACTAGTGGATAAACACAAGCAAACCCGCGACTCCAACGAAGAGCGCCCCGAACACCGTGTTCAGCACCCGCTGCCCCCGCGCGGTCGCCGCGAACCTCCCAAAGGGCCGCGCGGCGGCCGCAAAAAACAGCCACATCACGACGATGTCAACCGCCATCACGGTGCCGGCTATGAGCATGTATTGCGGTAACTGCGGGGCATCGATACGCACGAACTGCGGAATGAAGGCGAGAAAGAACACGATCGCCTTCGGGTTCAGCAGGTTCACCCAAAACCCGCGCACCAGCATCGCCCGGTTCGTGATGCGAGGCACCACGCTCACCGGCTCCGAGGGGTCTGCGGCCCGCGGCCGCGCGCAGATCATCCGCACACCGAGGTACACGAGATAGGCCGCGCCGGCGTAGCGAATGGCTGCGAACACCGCCGGGGAGCGCGCTACAAAGACGCCAACTCCCGCGGCGACAATCACGATGTGAATAATCAGCGCGAGCTGCTGGCCGATGATGCCCCACAGCGAGCGACGCCACCCGCTCGCGAGCGAGTTCGACATCGTGTTGATCGCCCCGGCCCCCGGAGTCAGGCTGATCACCACGCAGGCGGTGAGCAGCGAGATCCAGAGCGAGAACGACACTCGCACAGTGTACGCGCGGTCGCAGCGCGCGGGGCTACCAGCCGCGCTCGGCCAGCCTGTGCGGGGCCGGCAGATCGGCGACGTTGATGCCAACCATTGCCTCCCCGAGGCCGCGTGAGACGTCAGCGATGACCGCGGCATCGGAGTAGTTCTGAGCGGCGCGCACGATCGCGTCGGCGCGGCGCTCAGGGGCATTCGATTTGAAGATGCCCGAGCCGACGAACACACCGTCGGCCCCGAGCTGCAGCATCATCGCGGCGTCGGCCGGTGTCGCGATCCCGCCCGCGGTAAACAGCGGCACGGGGAGCGCCCCGTCGCGCGCCACCGCAGCGACAAGCTCGTAGGGGGCACGCAGCTCTTTCGCCGCCACGAAGAGCTCGTCGGGCGCGAGGCTCGCAAGGCTCGCGATCTCCGCGCGAATCGTGCGAATGTGTTTCGTTGCCTCGCTGACGTCGCCGGTGCCCGCTTCGCCCTTCGAGCGAATCATCGCGGCCCCCTCGGCGATGCGCCTCAGGGCCTCGCCTAGGTTCGTGGCGCCGCACACAAACGGCACGCGAAACCCTCGCTTGTCGATGTGATGCACGTAGTCCGCGGGAGAGAGCACTTCGCTCTCGTCGACGAAGTCCACGCCGAGCGCCTCGAGCACCTGCGCCTCGACGAAGTGCCCGATGCGCGCCTTGGCCATGACGGGAATCGAGACCGCGGCGCGAATGCCGTCGATGAGATCGGGATCGCTCATGCGGGCAACCCCGCCCTGGGCACGAATATCTGCCGGCACCCGCTCGAGCGCCATGACCGCGACTGCGCCGGCCTGCTCGGCGATGCGCGCTTGTTCGGGCGTGACGACGTCCATGATGACGCCCCCGCGAAAGCGATCGGTGATGGCAGAAAAATCAATGCTGTTGGTCTCGGTTCGTGAGTTCATACCGTCAACCCTTTCGAGCATTTTGGTTTACCACAAGGCCCACTTGGGGCAAATTCGAATAGACCACTTTGACTGGTCGTGCGACCCCTGTGTCGACCGTGCACGGGCCCCGGGGCCGCACCCCGGGCATAGACTCTCGGTATGCAGACACACAGGCAGCGCACCGGTTTTGCCGGCAGGGCGGGCCGTCGCGGCGGCTTTGCCTGCGGGCTGGGCCGCGCGCTGCTCGGATGCGCTGCGATCGCCACAACCGCGCTCGCGGGCTGCGCGCCTGAGCCCTCCCCCACACCGCAGCCGACACACGATACGCAGCCCGCCCCAAAGCCGCCAACCGCCGCCGAGCAGCGGCACGCGCGAGCGACCGAGTGGGTGGCTGCCGCCTCGACCAGGGAGCTCGCCGGAGCGGTGATCATGGCGAGCGTGCCGACGACCGACCCTGGGCAACTGCGCGAGCTGATGGCAGGAACCGGCATCGGCGGGTTCATTCTCATGGGAGCGAACGTGCCAGGCACGGCAGAGGAGCTCGCCGGGCTCACCGCGCAGCTCACCGTCGACCCCGAGCTGCCGCCACTCGTCGGCATCGACGAGGAGGGCGGGCTCGTCACGCGGCTGCCGTGGGACACACTGGCTGGCGCAGATACGCTCCGATCGGAGCCGCCCGAGGCGACGCTCGCCGCGTTCTCGGAGCGCGCGGCCCTGCTCAGCGCGAGCGGCGTGAACGTCAACTTCGGCGTTGTCGCCGACGTCACCTCAGCCGAATGGAGCTTCATCTACCAGCGCACGCTCGGTGCGACCGGGGCCGAGGCAGCCCCGCGCGTTGCCGCTGCGGTTGCCGGCGAGCGCGGCGTTGTGGCCTCGACGCTGAAGCATTTCCCTGGCCACGGGGCGACCGACGACGACTCTCACTCCGGCATTCCGCGCACAGACCTCTCGCTCGATGCCTGGCGAGCGAACGACAAGCTGCCCTTCGCCGCAGGCATCGACGCGGGCGCCGAGCTGCTGATGTTCGGCCACCTCAGCTACCCGTCACTCTCACTGGCTCCGGCCTCGCTCGCGCCAGAGTGGTACGCGCTGGCGAGAGACGAGCTGGGGTTCGACGGGGTGGCGGTGACCGACGACCTCGGCATGCTGCGCGCAAGCGGGGTGCCCGAGTACCAAGATGCGACCGCGACGACCGTCGCTGCACTCGCCGCCGGCGCAGACCTGGCGCTCACCGTCATCGGCATGGACGCGCCGGGAGTCGCCGCCCTCGTCGACGGGGTGACCGCAGCTGCCGAGGCTGGCACACTCCCTGACGCGCGGCTGCGCGAGGCAGCGACCAGGGTCACCGAACTGCGGCTCGAGCTCGCGGAGGCACGCTAGCGGAGCCGAGCCCGCCGCACCAACCAGTGAATGCCTGCGCTCAATCGCTAATCCGCCGTCGATCGGCCCCAAGAGATCGAATCCGGGCGATCTCCTGCAGATCCGATACCGAGCGCAGCGGGGAGGTGAGTGGGTGAGAAGAGCCTTGGTAGTAGGCGGCAGGGTTCGAAGCTTGCCCCAGATCTACTGATGCCCGTTCTTGTTCACCCGACTACTCGGTTTCGCCCGCTGGCTCTAACATGCCGAGGAATCGGTTCGGGCAAGAAGGCGCCTTTCCCTGTGCCGCGTTCGACCGACCTAGTGTTCCAGGAAGCGGTACAACGACACAAAACCACGGAGACACTGAAAATGATCGCTCTTGATCTCGGTATGAGCCGTTGGATCCCGCTGAACGCCTACTGGTACTGACCCAGGTGCTTTCAGAGACTTCATGCTTTGGGAAAGAGAATGGAACCATGCATCAGCACAAGAACAAGGGGCGCCAAACGAGTGCGGGATTGCCGATCTCATCGAGCATCCGACCGCGCATGAGGGCAAGTTGTATCTCTGCTCGATCAAAGATGCGCGGTCGATGACCGGATCAAAGCCTCGCTCGCGGTCAGGGCGTAGGAGAACGCCGTCGTGCAGCGCGGGTACCCGTCACATGTTGTGATCCGTTCAGACCGCGGGCCTCAGCTTGGTTCGAAGAATTTCCGTTGCGCTTTGAGACGTCACCCGTTGTGAGGTGGATGGGAAGGTCAGTGCTGGTGACAGTGCGGCGATAGAATCGCTCTTCTCGGTGCTGCAGAAGAGTGTGCTCGATCGGCAGTACTGGGCAACGAAGCATGAGCTCAAGCTCGCGATCGCGGCTTGGATCGAGGGCGAGTATCACCGGAAACGTCGCCAGCGTGGGTTGGGCCGCCTGACACCGGTCGATGCCACCAGGCTGGCAGCATAAAACACTCTGAACTTAATCAGGCCTTCAGCAGCCCCACAGACCCTGCGTGCGCGTGCCCGCGTTCGGGCCGCTAGGAAGTCCCGCGGAGTTCATGGCAGATCGTGGTGCGGTGAACACCGAGCATGCGCGCGCTCTGGGCTTTGGTGTCGCCTATTGCGAGACGGAATTCAATCTCGATTCGGTCGCCAAGGGTCGGGTGGCGGTAGCGTGCGAGCACGGAAGCGCAGCGCCTTTCAGTCGTAGGTGTCGTAACCGACGACCTTAGGTGTAGCCCTTCCAATGAGAACCGGGGTGCCGCCCAACGGCCACGCCCAATTGGTACGCTGAAGACGTCCATTTCACGACGGGAGGATCAGCGCTTGAGCGATCGACACGAAGGCCGTCAGGCGCTCGCTGATAAGATCCGCGACGAACACCTTCACGGCAGCGGCCGCAGCAAGTTCGTGTTCAAAGTGCTCGTCGCACTCATCGCGGTGGTTGCCGCGGCAGCGGTGCTGTGGTTGCAGTTCGCGACGTCCGGAACGGCTGACAGCGATGTCGCAGCACCGCAGAACTCGACCGAGCAGTTCGGTTTTCTGCACACCTCCGACGCCGCCGCGGGACGAAATCCAGTCACCGTGACCATCTATGAGGATTTCCTCTGCCCCTCGTGCAAGGTCTTTCATGATGAGACGGCCGACTACCTCGCAGAACAGGTCACCGCTGGCACGATCGACGTCGAATATCGCCCCATTGCGTTCCTTGTGAATGCTTCCCCTGACGAGTACACGCAGCGCGCGTCGAATGCTGCGGCGTGTGTCGCTGATCTCGGCGGAGTGGGTGCATTCATCGCGATGCATGACCTGTTGCTCGCGAACCAACCAGAGGAGGGTGCCACCGGCCTCACCGATGATCAACTCACGGAGTTCGCGGAGCAAGCAGGGGTCGCAGATGCGGTGTCGTGCATCGCGGATCGTACGTTTGAGAGCTGGGCTGCGCAGGCGCTCGACGCGGCGATTGACGCGGACGTCACGTCAACCCCGACGATTCGTGTCAACGACGTAACAATTCTGCGTAGCGCCGACGGTAAAGAAACCATGCCGGGGCTCGAAGAAGTGCAATATGCAATCGAACAATTGGCGGAGTAACCATGGCGAAACACCCTGACCCCGCGCCGATCTCCTGGGAGACGGAGCGCAGAAATCTACCGGAACGACCGGCAGTTTTGTCGAACCTCAACGCTGAGACGCTCATTGCGAGACCTAAGCGCACGGTTGTCGCGGCGGCCTTGATTGTCGCAGCCGCGCTTGGCGCCCTCACATCGATCGTGGGCGGTTGGATGACACTCGATGCGCTTCGCGCATACCTTGTCACGGCACTCCCAGACGACATTACGACGGAATATTCGGAGGAGAGTGTGGAGCAGGCTGCCAGCGTGCTGCTCGCGCTTGCAGCGGCGTCGCTTATCGTCGCGCTGGTCGTGCAGGCGATGAGCCTAAGCACGTGTATTCGGGCACGAAGCGGCGCGGCACGCGTGACGTTCTCAGTGGCGAGCATCGCGGTTATTCTGGCGCTCGGGGTCGGCCTGGTACTCAGAGAGCCGAGCGCTTGGGACTTTGCGCTCAGCGCAACCGCCTGCTGCTTGGTGTTGCTCGCTACCGTGCTGATCTGCACCCCTCGGGTGACTCGATGGCTGCGTCAAAGCGAGGAACGGCGCACGATTGTGCTCGCAGACGCGGTGACCGGGCGTGCGGGCGACAGCGAGTGAGGCCGGGTTCCCGCGGCGCAACGGAATGACCTGGCGGCCCGCATTCAGGCGAACGCGCCCTCGGCGTTTTCTTCGAGCCCTGCAATGAGGCGCACGCAGCTCTGCTCTGCGATCGCGCAGGCCATCGAGGTGCTCCGGTCGAGCAGCGGGTTTTCGCGGAGCTCGCGCCATCGCAAGAGATGATCCACCGCCGCTAATTTCAGCTCAGGCCCAGTGGCGTCCGCGTCGCGGTTTAGTCGGCAGGCTGCACTCGCACCACTCCCCCCGACGAGACGTTCGAGTTCTTCGGTGAGGGGGCCGGGTAGGTCGAGGCGCCCGCTCGAGATGCGGCCAATAAGTTGCATCTCCGCATATGTGTGGGAGGTAGCCATATGCTGGTCAGCAGACGCGAGCAACTCCTCTGTTCCCTCAGCAGGATGGTGCCGTAGCAACTGGTGCAGCGCGAACACCACTGACTGTGCTTTGAGCTCGGCTTGCCGCCCGGTGAAGTGTACGTCAATGACACGCCTGAGCTCATCGAGACCGCTGCGCCTGAGCAGTTCGGCAGAGAGCGCACCGGCATCCTCGATACCACCTCGCACTGCGGCGAGCGCGAGACGAATACCGTACAGCCCAAACCTCTCGATAAGGTCGTTGCGCTCACGCTCGGCGGGTAGCTCGGTCGAGCGTGCGGTGATGAAGCGCTCGGCAGTGAGCAGCACGGCGTCGGTCTTGGCTGCGGGAAGCGCTGCAAGACGCACAAACGTTGTGTAGTCGGCCTGCTTCATGGTGATTGCACCGAGGCCGAGTAGTCCTGCGACTGGAACTACAGTTTCACAGATTCCCTCGAGTTCTGGCGAGTTGCGCAGACGATTTGCGGTCTCGTTGATGGCGACCTGTGCGTCGAGACGGGCCGATCCGAGTTCGTCAGCGCGCGAAAGCACGGCAATCGCTCCTATTGCCGCGTTGCCGTGTCTCGTGCGTTCTTTGAGCAACCGCAGATATCTCACATCGGTCTCGTGCAGGGATCGGAGGAGGTATACGACGGCATCTGCGCCAGCTGCCCCCTCCTCGGGTAGGAGGAATTGGTCGGTGCACCGTGAGACCTCTTGTGTGACTGATGCGGTGCCAGGGGTGTCAATGAGGGTGATACCGGCGATGCCTTCGGCCGGCCAAGTGACATCGATCTGCCTCACGTCTTCGGGCCTCAGGCCCGCGACGTCGAGCTCAAGCCGGTCGCTCTGTCGTCGCGCGGGGATCGAGACGATTTCACCGTGTGGCAGGTGTGCCGTGACCCGTGGCACACGGCCGTGCTCGTAGCGCGTGACGACACGGGTGCACTCCCTGGCATCGGTGGGGGCGATGCGCTCGCCGATGAGTCCGTTGAGCAGCGTGGATTTGCCTGCCTTCACCGATCCCACGAGCGCGACGCGCAATGGTTCGGTGAGGCGTGCTTCGAGGGCGTCGAGCTGCGCATGCACATCGTCAGTGACAGGGTAGAGCCGTCGCGCGGCGTTCACCAACGACGTCGCAGACTCAGTCGGGTTTCTCATAGTGCCCGCCGTTCCTGAACGACGGGCTGGCCGTCAGTCTCAGAGACCCTCGGTGTTCCGGCGAGCGACGCGTCGGCGCGGTCGCCGAGCAGTTGCAGCTCGCGCAGTTCGCGACGCAGCTTCGCGACACGTGTCGCCCGTTCGGTAGGCGGCATGGCCGCTCCGCTCTTGGCACGGCGCATCGACTCAGCGAGCGACTGCTTGAAATCCTCGGCGGCCGAAATGAAGTGGTCGCGCAGCACTCGCTTCACACCATTCAAACGGTCCCGCGACTCCTTGCTCACCTGGAAGATGGCCTCATCGATGAGCCGGCGAACAGCATGTTTCGCCTCATTGCGTCGATGTTCGAGCCGCTGTTTTGCCTCGTTGCGGTATGCGAACCCACCCATAATGAGGCCGGCAGCGACCGAGATCGGGTTGACGAGCGCCATGCCGGCGAGCGTGGTCATGAGTCCAAACATGAGCACTCCACCGTAAGAGCCCTTGAGGCCGATCATGAGTTTCTGCCCGATGGAGAGCGCGTCGGACTCCACGTAGTCGAGGCTGCCAATGGCGCGAAGTGCCTTCTCGCTTCCCGCGAGTGATAACCCCGGCACCGAAGCTCTTCCGTCAATCACAAAGTGTTGCGAAACGACGTCAGCGAGGTGCATGCTTCGGGTGTGCGCCCAGACAAAGTTGTCTGCGACAGCCTGAGTCACGGACTCTGCAAGCCAGGTTCCGATGTCGTCCCAGGATTTGCCCGGGTCGCTGCTCTCGATGAGCTGGTCGGCCTCACGCCCGACCGCGCGAAGACGGTCTCTGAGATCGAACTCGATGTCATCAATGAGTTCGATTGACCCGTCAGCCAGCGTCTGCTGCCACCTCGCCGATTGCCTGGTGAGGCGTTCGGCGCGTTCTTCAGCCTGCGTGAGGTCCACGATCACCGCGGCCCCGTTTTCGGGGTTCGCGAGCACTTCGAGTTCGGCATTCACCACCATTGCGAGCAGGCCGCCCACGGAGCGGATCTCCTCGACCGCAAGACGGTAGCGCTCTGCGAGCACCGAGCTCCACTGGCTGTGCAGGTGCCTGGCGAGCGCGGTCACACCCGCTTCGGCGAGCAATTCTCGGTCCTGCCGCTGCACGGCGAGATTGTGAATCACTGCCGACGTGACAAGCATCTGGGCTTCGATTCCTGCGGCGACGAGGTGCTCGGTATTTGCTTCGACGACGGCGCGCCAATTGTGTTGCAGGTCGCTTTTGCTCACCACGCAGGTGAGGCGGGGGCACAACTCCGCTGCGTGCGAGAGGAATGCAAGCTCGGGCTCGGTAAGTTCTTGGGTCGCGTCGGTCACGACGACGACGACGTCTGCTTGCGGCAGGAGAGTGAGGTTGGTGGCCGCCCGCGACTGGGTGCGCCCGACACCCGGAGTATCCACGAACACGAGACCCGACTCGAGCACCCGCCGCGGCAGGGTCACCTCTGCGCGCAGGTTGCCGAAGGTGCCCGTGTCACCGGCTAGTTCCGTGACGTGCGCACGGAGTTCGGCGGGGTCGATGGCGGTGCGGATCACCTGGTCCTCTCCGGTGAGTTCAGTGATGAGAGTGGCGGTGAGCCGTTCTCCCCACCGCACAACCGTCGGCACCGAGGTCGCGATCACGTCGTCGATTGGGCAGACCTGAGCGGTGACGAGTGCGTTCACCAGGGCGCTCTTTCCCTGTTTGAACTGCCCGACTACGACCACACGAACGCTGGAGTCGGCGACCGAGGCTGCGGCCGCAGCAAGACGTTCTGCAAGGTCAGGTCGCCCTGATCGCTGCGCCGTCGCTGTCATCTCGTCGATGACCGCTGCTAGGCTTGTGGCCGCCTGCGTGGGGTGAGTCATGGGGTTCCTCTGTGGTGGGGATGCTCGAAGAGGCCCGCTCGCCTGCACCGCGGCAGCGCGGGCCCCTCGGGCTTGGTCAGAGTCTCTTACGCGCCGAATGTGTAAGAGTAGTCGGTCGTCACCGGCGCGACCGTGGTCTCAGTCACGTTCGAGTTGCCCGAGCCCTCCTCGTAGTAGTTGCCGTAACTCGAAGACGCATCCGTATAGGTGTCACCCGCGTTGTAGGTGTGATCGTCGTAAACGTATCCCGTGGTCTCGGTCGACGCATCAATGACCGTGTCACCCGACGTCACCGAGTGATCATCGATCACGGTATTCGTTGAACTGTTCGAGTTGTCCGAGTGGTCGGAGAGGTCGATCGCGAGGTCGCCAGAGGTGGTCGACGAGTCGGTGAACGTGTCACCCGTGGTCACCGAGTGATCGTCGATCACGGTGTTCGTCGAGTTGTCGGAGCTGTTCGAATGATCCGAGTTGTCAGAGTGGTCCGACAGATCGAGCGCGATGCTGCCGAAGTTTGTCGACATGTCGTGGTTCTCGGTTATCGCAACAGTGTTGCCTGAGTCAGTCGTGTTGCCCTGGTTACGATTGTCGATGTTGCCGATGCCACCGGTATTCGAGCCGTTCTCCCAGTAGTCGCCTCCGATGGTCTCGGAGCTGTCCACCGCGATATCACCGATGTTCAGGGTGTTGCCGGTGTTCTCAGCAGCGTTGTTGTTCCCGCCGATTGATGAGGTGTTCCCGGTGTTCTCCGCGGCATTGTTGTTGCCGCCAATGGTCACCGAGTTGTCAGAGCGGTCAGACAGATCCACCGCAACGTCGCCGACCGTGTTGCCAGTGTTTTCGGCGTTGTTCTGGTTGCCGCCGACGCTCACCGAGTTATCAGAGCGGTCAGACAGATCCACCGCGACGTCGCCGACCGACAGTGTGTTGCCCGTGTTCTCAGCAGCGTTGTTGTTCCCACCGATCGAGACCGAGTTGTCGTTCCCGGTGTTCTCTGCCGCGTTGTTGTTCCCACCAAACGAGATCGAAGACTGGTTGCCGGTGTTCTCAGCTTCGTTGTTGTTGCCGCCGACTTTGTCACCCTGTGCGAGTGCGTCGCCGCCCGCAATCACACCGGTATCCTGCGCGATCGTCTGGTCGCCACCGAGTGCGAGGTTGCCATCGCCCTGGTTCTGAATGGTGTCACGGCCCGACGCCTGAGCGGTGTCGGTTGCGACGATGTTGCCGTCGCCGGTGATAATCGGGGCGTCAGTCTGGAAGTCGCCGCCGAAGGCGAGGCCACCGTCGCTTGCGAACGCCTGACGCAGCTCGCCGGCAGACCAGACGTTCTGAATGATTCCACTGTTATCGAAGTTGCTCACGGCAACGTTCTGGATGAGATGCTGCACCATTTCAGCCGGGGTCGAACCCACTCCAGCAATTGCCACCGCGCCCTGCGACGCATTTGCGAGCACCGGGGTGATCGCGTCGACGTCTGCGCAAGTGAGGTTCGCAAGGCCTGCCGATGCAAGCGCGTCAGAGGAGTTTGCCATGAACTCCTCTGCCTTCGCCGAGTCACCGAGCAGCCCGAGGATGAAACGGAGAAGCTCCGTTGATGTAACTGACACTACGTGCTCCTTGGGTCTGATCTGGCCCACCGCAAATTCGGCGAGCGCCTAGGCAACTGTAAGTTCGCAGGCACCCCCAACACGACGGGGAGGGCCCCCCTGATCGCCTCCCGATGCACCATCCGTGCAGGGCCCCAAGCATGATGGGTGATTAGGGGATAGATGAGGGGATTCGAAGCACAAGATCGGTAGTTAGGAGTGCGGTATTTCTGACCTCATGCGGCTATCGTTCATATACGGGGTAGCGCGGCACTGCCTTGCGTCGAGCGTCGCAACGCATGGAGCTGGCGCCGCGATATACATCAGCGCAGTCGGGGGGCTGCACACGGGGGAGCATATGGTTGGCATTGCAGCGGGCACGTCTCGCATCACACTGAGTTCTGGAGAACGCCTGCCGTTCGAGCCGCGCGACAAGCCGGTCTCGCAGCACAGCGATCTCCTCGTACGCATAGGTGATGCTCTCCCCCTAGTACTCGTTGGCGTCGGCGCCGACGGTGAGCCCACGACCGTGATTGAGGACGCGGCGGAGCTCTATGCCGCGCGTCTCGCCGCCACCCTTCGCGCGGGTAGTCTCGCGGGGCAGCAACTGAGCCTCACCACCGAACTGGGCCTCGCGGGGGAGCTCATGCTCGCGGTGCCCGGATGGTGGTCGCCACAGGTACTCAGCCGCATCAACGCGGCATTCAGCACGCACGGCATGAACGTTTCGCTCGTGAACGCGGCTGAGGCCGCGGTCGCGGGCTACCGGCTGAACGGCGCCTCCCTGCCGCAGCAGGTGGTGGTCATCGACGCGCGTCGAAGTTTCACCAGCGTCGTTGTGGTGCAAGAGTGCCAGGCAAGACCACACGCCCTGCTGAGTCCCACCTTTATTCACCGAGAAGGCGGGGATGCACTCGATGCAGCCGTGCTCAGGCATCTTGTGGTCGGTCTCAAGAACGTGGGTGATGAGATCGATACGCGCAACGCGGCAACCATTTCCGCGGCGCAAGTCGCGCTCGCTGAGTGCCGGCAGCTGCGAGAGGCACTGTCGCAGCGTTCGACGGCGTCGCTGCAGCTAGATCTTCCGGGATCGGCTCACCCGGTGCTGGTTGCGCGAAGCGAACTCGACGAGCTCGCAACCCCGTGGACAGACACGATAGTGAGCATGGTGCGCACAGCGATCGAGCAGTCACCCAAGGAAGTACAGGCGGCACTCATCACGGGCGGGCTCGCCGCAATGCCGCTCCTCACCCAGCGACTGTCGGCAGATCTCGAACTCGACGTCCACGTCCCTGAGAACCTAGGCATGGTGATAGCGGAGGGTGCGAACGCGTTGAACCAAGGTGTGAATGAGAGCAAGCGCGCCTGGTCCGCCTGGAGAAGATTTCTAAGGCCGCGGAGTTCGGGCAGGCAGGCGCTCCGCGTCCCTCACACACCGCCGCACCCAGCAAGCAGAGCGTGGTGACTCGATGAGCACCGCCACGCAGCTTGCAGCTGACCGAGAGCGTGAGGTCACGACGCTGCTCCTCCATATCGCGGTGTCGGCACCGGCAAACGCTGGCGAGCTGACGATGCGTATTGCGAGGCCGCAGCAGGCGATCCACGACGACCTCACTTCCCTCATGCGTGACGGGATCGTGCACGTGCACGAGGGGACGCTACGCACCTCTGCCGCTCCCCGCCTGATCGCCGAGGCAGACGCGGGCACAATCCGCGAGATTCATGATCAGGTGCTCGCCGAATTGCGTTCGGGTGGGGCACCAAGAACGTCAACGCTCCTCGCGCTCGCGGAATCGGGGTGCGCAGACGAGGCACTCCTGCAGCTACTCACGCGAGCTCTCGGTACGACACCAGACGACGCGGCGGCGCTCAGTGCGTTCACTATGGTGGCGCGGGCCCGCAACGAGGATGATGCGGCTCAACGCATTCGGCGCGCGACCGATGCCGCGGCGAGGTGTCGACCTAGCTTCGTGCTCGCACTCACCGAAGAGCTCCTCGACTCGAAACCTTCAGACAAGCAGCGCAGTGCAGCGCTGCTTGCGGCGGGTGCCCACCTGCAAAGCAATCGTTGCGAGCGCGCGAGCGCAATTTACCGCTCCATCGGTGCGGATCACATCGGAGTTCACGGTGCGTGGGCCGTAGTCGCGGCAGTCGGGCTGGGCGACCTCGAGTCAGCGGTGCAGTGGCGCGGTGCCATGCCAGCTCATGGTCTCACGAGCTATTCGGCCGGCATGTCCAATCTCGCTGACGGGCTCATCGCGAGCCTCAACGAGGCCGGTCCACGTGCGCTCGATCTGCTCGCGAAGTCAGCTTCTGCGCTCACCCCAATCGGCGCGGACCAGGTGTTTCCCGAGAGTCCGGCTGCGCTCGCCGCGCTTGTCGCGTTTGGCACCGGCGATCCCGCGACCGCCGAAATCATCCTCACCCGAGCGCTACAGAGCCACCTCGGCGGCGAGGGCGGGAGGCGACGGCACCTGTTACTGCTCTCGTGGGGTCTCATGGTGCAGGGACGACTCGACGCTGCCGAGCAGCACGTTGCCAGGTGTGGCAAGCCCCAGGCGCTCAGCGAACGCGACCTCCTGCTCTACTGGTGCTTGCAGGGTGGCATCGCGCGAAGGCGTGCAGATCTCTCAGCGATGTACAACGCGTGGCGCGAGATCCGCGGCCACACTTTCGGTCTCCGTCTCACACTCTTCGATCTGCTTGCGCTCGGCGAGATGATGGTGCTTGCCGCGCGCTTGCGAGATGAGCACCGCATCGAGCAATTGGTCATCGATGCGACCGACCTTCTGCAGTCGCTCGATCACCCTCCGGTCTGGGCCGCCCCGTTCTTCTGGCAGGGAGTGCAATCTGCGTTCCAGGCTGAAGACCCCGCCTCGCTGATCCCCTATGCGCAAGCGCTCGCTCACGCCGGCGCTGAGAGCCCATACGCGGCGGTGCTCGCGACGGCCGGACACACGTGGCTCGAGGTGCTGCGTGGTGAGTCCGACGCTGACTCGGTTGAGCGTAGCGTGCGAGCCCTCGCATCAATCGGCCATACGTGGGATGCGTCGCGCCTCGCCGGGCAAGCAGCGTTGCAGCATCCGGAACGCGAGAGTGCGCTGTCACTGATGCAGCTCGCTCGCGAAGTTATGAGAGAGCAGGGCTCACACGCGTCTGCGGTGAAACCGTCGGTGCTTACGGCTCGCGAGGTGGAGGTTGCGAGGCTCGTACTCGACGGCCACGGGTATCGCTCTGTCGGCGAGCAGCTCTACATCTCACCGAAGACTGTCGAACACCATGTGGCCCGTATTAAGGGAAGGGTCGGCGCATCGAATCGCGCCGAGCTGCTTGAGAAGCTCCACGATCTGCTCGCCGAGGATCAGGCCTCGAGTTTCCTCACTCCACCGGGAGCATAGTCGTAGTGCAGCTTCGCCACTTCGCCGCGTGACGAGAGCCCCAGCTTGCGCAATACGTTCGACACGTGCGTGCGAACGGTCGCGACTGATACGACCAGCGATTCGGCAATCTGATTGTTCGAGCGGCCCTTCGCGAGATGCGCCACGATCTGCCGCTCGCGATCGGTAAGCAGGTCGAGCGCAGCATCATCGATCTGGTTAGCTTCCGGCACGCCCATCGACGCGAGCCGGTTTCGCACCTGGGGCACGTAACCGAGGGCGCCGATCTCTTCAAGTCCTCGCACCGCGAGACTGAGCTGGTGCGACGCTTCGTCGCGTTGTCCCATCACATGCAGGAGCTCGCCGTAGTCGGCGCGGCAGAGGCCCAGCTGCAAGGGGTATGGCTCGTTTTCGATCGCTGCAGCGTAGTGCCAGAGCGCGGTATCGTGATCGCCACGTGCCTGCACAAGCCGCGCCTGCAGCCAGTCGAGGCTGCCCCAATACTCGAGCCAGCGCGTTCCCCGCCAAGCCGCGAGCTGCTCGATGAGGGTTGCAGCCTCATCGAGCTCTCCCGCGTCAATGAGCGCGTGCGCCCGGTACGTGAGAAATCCGTGTCTCGTGTTCTCGAGTCGTTCGACCCACTCCCCTTCACTCGCAACGAGCACCCCCGTAACGTCGCCTGTGACTCGCGACACCTCGCAGTCGGTGATGAGGTTAAGCGCGGGCTCGTAGGCTTCCCACACGAAGTCACGCTGACGCCTCGCGTGCTCCGCGTGCGCTACCCAATCGCCTTCTTGGGTGATCGCCGCGAGCCTGGCCCGAAGCGCCGCGAGTGCTGGCCTCATCTCGACGTCCATCGTGGTGAACGAAAACTCTTCAAGCAGACTCAGGTAGTCGTTCGCCGCCTGGTAGTCGCCCTGCAAGATCATGCAGTCGACGAGTATCACTCGCGCAGTTCCCGCGGCCCACGGCTCGGGTACGCGGTCGATCATGTCGACCGACTGTTGCGCGTGGTTTCTCGCCGCGGCGAGGTCGCCGATCGATACTTCGCTGCCAGCAATTGCGACTAGCGCATCGACTTTGAGGGCGCTTTCGGGCAGTTGCTCCGCGCGCGCAACTAGGTCTGGGAGCGATGATTTTACGGTTTCCGCGTCGGCGATGCGTTGCGCGCCTACGAGGAGGTAGCAATCGAGAACCACGGCCTGCGCGACTGGGTCAACCATCCATCTCAGACGAGGGTTTGCAACAGTAGCGGGATCCGCCGGCAACTGCGCTGCGAGCCCCTTGGCCAGCGCGATAATCTGAGCGACTCCCGATGTGTCGGGACTGCGCATCGTGAGAATGACAACCATGAACGCAAAGTAGGAGAGCACAACGAGCTCGTCAGCGTTCTTCGGGTGCATCATGAGCAAGCGCTGCATGCGTTCCTGAGGTGATTCGGCTCCCACGCGGTGCGCGGCAAGCACGACGCAGAGCATCTCATGCAACATGTCTTTCGGCAGCGTTTCGAGCTCGTCGAGAATGTCAAGCACGAGGTAGCTCGTCTTCGCCTCCATGTGCAGCAGTGCGAGGTCGGCGAGCAGCTTTGCGCGTGCCTCAGGAAGCTCGGCACGGGCGAGAGCTTCCCGCAGGGCCTCGCTCGCGTTGACGAGCCTGCCCTGTGATGCTTCATCGTGCACATACGAATCGACGAACTCGTGCAGCTCGTCGTTCCACGATTCAGCGCCCCGAATGCGATGACGGATCGAACGGTGGCCCGAGGTTGTCTCCGCAAGCGCACGAAACACCTGCCGCGCCCGCTCCGCGGAAACAGTGTCTGCTATCGCTTCGGCTAGCAACGCATGCCGCGGCAGAATAACTTCATCGTGCCCTGAATGAGCGAGTACATTTGCATCGATGGCGCGCTCGTACTGCACAGGCTCACCGAGCAGCGACGCCGCGAGACGCAACTGCTGCAGCGTGAGTTCGTGACCAGCGAGGCACACAAGTTCGGCAGTGCGCCGGGCAGCCGGGTCGAGTTGCCTGAAGGAGTGGACCAGGGCGTCCGTGGGCAAGTCGATCTTGATGTCAGTTTCCCAACTGAGATGGAGTTGCGAGACCTCACGATCCGACATGGCGGCCAGCACACTATCGACCCCCAGAAAGGTGCCTCCGGTCGCGTCGAGGATACGCTGGGCGGACTGTGCCGAGATCATTGCACCGTGACGCTCGAGCACAAGACCCGAGATCTCCAGCGGAGTGAGCGCTTTGAGGTGATGAGCGGCATCGCGCGAACTGTCACCGCATAGGGTGACCAAGAATTCCCCAAAGCTACCTGGCACATGCGGCGCACGAGCACCGAACGCGAGGAACGTGCCCCTGCGTATGACTCGGGGAATCACGTAGCGAAGCACCCGCTGCGAGGCTTCGTCGATCCACTGGGCATCATCGATGACGATGACGTTGCCACGATCGCGGCTCTCCGCCGTAAGTCGTTGTACGCATTCGCGGGCAAGATCGACCGGGGTCGTGTTCGCGTCGGGAATGAAATACCAATCGGGAAAGAGATTGCTCGCGGTGAGCCGTTCGATGAAGCTATAGGGCTCGAGTTGTTCGATCTCGTCGGCACGCACGAAGGTGGTGTTCCACTTGGCTTCGTCCCCTGCGTCGACCAGTGCGCGCAGCAGAATTGTCTTTCCCATGCCGGCCTCGCCGTCGACGACAAACAGCATCCCGTTCTGCTGCTGCGACTTCTCGATCACCTGTTGCACGTAGCTGCGCCGAGACACTGTCAGCGACAAGCGTCGATCTGTTTGTTCCCCAAGCTGTTGTGCGCTTGGTTGCATGTTCTCTTGCCCCCCCCTATGGCCCAGCCCAGGGCATGCCTCCGGGCCAATTTACCACTTTAGCGGCTTCGCATGAATCTCACATAGCAGTCCCGCGCATGATGAGGTCATTCCGCCTGTACTCGAAAGCATCTAGCCCCGCGATCACGCCGCAAGATCAGGGACGGTATACCCCGGACCCTTACCTGTGCCGAGGTCACGATCCCACCCAAGTGCGTGATGATCGATGGAACCTATCTCAGATCCTGGTGCCCACTCATCGCGACCGACGAACACCACACCCGCCGGCATGGCAATGGTGCGGGGCCGACTCTCAGGTCGCGTGGGAAGCGCTCCTGAAACAGATTCCTGCCACTCAAGCAAAATCACACAAAGCAGAAACGACGACCCCGGTTCACAGAACCAGCCCTGGGCCCTGCGCTCTATGACACCGCACGCGATGCCAGGCAAGTGCAGAACGCGCCCGGGCCTATCCACACGCTTTTGCAACATAACCCGTCGACGAAGCTTCTGGCGGAACGAAGAACGGGAGCCAGGCCGATGGCCTGACTCCCGCTAACTGTGTCGCATCTCGCGACTCATCACAATGGTGGATCCTAGGGGAATTGAACCCCTGACCTCGTCATTGCGAACGACGCGCTCTACCAACTGAGCTAAGGACCCGTGCGGGCGGTGCCCGTACAGCGAACTACTTTATCAGCCACGGCGGCCCCGCGCGAAATCTTTCGCACCGCGCAGTGTGTTCGGGTGCGGCGCGGCTAGGCCCGCTTGGGCAGCACGATCCGATCTCCCGTTTCGGGGTGGCGAATCACCTCGACCGGCGTGCGATAGACGTCGGTGAGCACCTCAGCGTCGAGCACCTCATTCGGCGCCCCGTTCGCGACGATCTTCCCCTGCCGCAGCAGCGCAATGCGATCGGAGTACGCGCTCGCGAGGTTCAGATCGTGCAGCACGATGAGCACGGCGTCGCCAGCGGCAGCACGCTCCCGCGCGAGCGTGAGCACCGCCTCTTGATGCCCGAGGTCGAGCGCAGCCGTCGGTTCGTCGAGCATGAGCACGCCCGTGCGGCCCGCGATCACGCGCGCGAAGGCCGTGCGCGCCCGCTCGCCCCCAGAGAGCGATGGCACCCGGCGATGCCCGAGGTGACCGATGTCGGTGGCATCGATCGCCTCGCCGATCGCCTCGTTATCGTCGTCTTCGAGCTCAGTGCGGCGCCAGGGGGCACGGCCCATCTCGACGACCTGATGCACCGTGAACGGAAACAGCAGCTGGTTCTCCTGCAGCAGCACCGAGCGGCGGCGCGACAGATCAACGAGCGACCACTCGCTCAGCGCCCTGCCACTGAACTGCACCTGCCCGGCGTCTGGTTCGACGTCGCCCGACAGCAGGCTGAGCAGCGTCGACTTGCCCGCACCGTTCGGCCCGAGCAGCGACAGCACCTCGCCGGCGCGCAGCTCAAGCGAGACGTCATCGAGCAGCTTCTTGCGCCCGCGCTCGATCATCACCGAGTTCGCAGAGCAGACCACCGAGCCGACTGGCGTGAGCTCGGGTAGCGCGATGTGTCGTGCGTTCATTAGCCCCACCCGCCCGAGCGCTTGCGGGTGCGTCGAAGCAACCAGAAGAAGAAGGGGCCGCCGACGAGCGAGGTGAGAATGCCGATCGGCAGTTCGGCCATCGGCACGATGGTGCGGGCGGCGAGGTCTGCGAGCGTCATCAGCAGTGCGCCAGCGAGCGCCGACGCGGTGACGAGCGGCAGGTGGGCCGGGCCGAGCACCATGCGCATGAGGTGCGGAATCACGAGGCCGACGAACGAGATGATGCCGGCGAAGGCGACCGACGCTCCGACGAGCAGCGAGACGACGAGAATCATGCCGATGCGCAGCAGCTCCACGTTCACGCCGAGGTGGCGGGCGTTGCGTTCGCCGAGCGCGAGCAGGTCGAGCTTGCGCGAGGTGACGTAGGCGGCGATCAGGCCGATCGCAATAATCGGGGTGACGATCGCGACTTGCGACCAGCTCATGCCCTTCAGGCTGCCGAGTTGCCAAAACACAATGGCCTCACGCGACTGGGTGTCACCGACAAAGGTCAGCGCGGCGATCGCGGCCCCGGCGATCGCGTTCACTGCGATGCCCGTGAGCACGAGGGTCACCACCTCGGTTCGCCCGTCGGCGCGGCTCATCGAGTAGACAATGAGGGTCGCAATCAGCCCGGTCACGAACGCGAGAATCGCGGTGGTCCACTGGCCGAACATCGTGAGCCCGAATACGATTGAGATGCCCGCGCCAACCGCGGCGCCCGACGAGATACCGATCACCCCGGGCTCCGCGAGCGGGTTGCCGAAGATCGCCTGCATGATGAGGCCAGAGACCGCGAGGCCAACACCGACGAGCACGCTCATCGCGACGCGGGGGAAGCGGATCGCCCAGAGTGCCTCGTCACCAGCTGGCACCGAGGGCAACGGCAGCCAATCGATGCCCAGGCGGTGCAGCACGGAGCCGAGCACCTCGTGCGGCGGAATCGCCAGCTGGCCAGTGCCCGCCGAGATCAGCACACTGAGCACGAGCAGAATCGCGAGTACGCCAAACAACAGGGGTGCGCGACTGCCTCGCCGCGACAGCGAGGTTCGGTCGGTGCTTTTCATGCTCGCGCGGGGGGCTTTCTAGGAGATCCGGGCGCAGATCGCGCCGTGTACAGAGGGAATTTCAGCGAATCCCCCGCATCATCATACCTTTGTGAGGTTAAGCTTGCTCGGGTCACACTTTTGAGAGGGTATCGATGCACAAGCCGCGCACATCTCGCACGAGAGCCGCACTCGTAATTGCCCTCGGCGTTGCCCTCACGCTGACGGGCTGCCAGACGGGCGCTCCCGAGGCTTCGGGCGGTGGCAGCGCCGCGGCGGAGCTCGCTCCCCTCGACTCGCTCACCCCGCTCGCAGACCCGCTGAGTTACGAGGGGCCGACGACCGCACTCGTTGGCCCACCGACGGTGACGCCGCTCGCCGAGAAACCGACCGCCTCGCTGCCGGTGACCGTGCAATCGCACGACCGGTCGGGCGATGTGCCGGTCGAGGTGACTGACACGTCGCGCGTGCTCGCGGTCTCGCTGACGGGCACGCTGAGCGACATCGTCTACAACCTCGGGCTCGGCGACCAGCTCATTGGCCGAGACGCCACGACGTCATTTCCAGGCGCAGAGAAGCTCCCACTCGTGGTGCGCGGTGGCCACGATATCGAAGCCGAGTCGGTGCTGGGCCTCGAGCCCTCCGTGATCTTCACTGACCTGAGCGTCGGGGGCATCGACTTCGTGACCATGATGCGCAACGCCGGCGTGCCCGTCGTTGTGGTGAAACGATCGGTCGACCCTGAGTCGAGCGCCGCCGCGACCGAGCAGATTGCCGCCGCTCTGGGCGTCGCCGACGCCGCGGCCGAGCTCAACCAGAAGGTCGCCGACGCCATCGCAGCGAAGGAGGCCGAGGTTTCCCGGCTCATTCCCAGCGACGAGACCAAGCGCCCCCGCGTCGCCTTCCTGTATGTGCGAGGCGGCGCTGGCGTGTTCTACCTGTTTGGCGAGGGCAGCGGGGTCGACACGCTCCTCGACTCCCTCGGCGTCATCGATGTTGCCGAGGAGGTCGGCTGGAAGGGCGAGCGCCCCATGACCGACGAGGCGCTCGTGAAGATGGATCCAGACATCATCTTGGTGATGTCGAAGGGGCTTAACAGCACCGACGGTGTCGACGGCCTGATCGAGGCGCAGCCGAGCATCGCGCTCACGACAGCGGGCAAGAAGCGCCGCATCATCGACATTGATGACGCGCTGCTCTTCGCGAGCGCCGGTCGCACGCCCGACGTCATCGATGCCCTCGCTCGCGCGATATATATTCCCGACTCGCTGTAGGCTGCTCCCAGCCCGTTCAGCAATCGCCGCACACCGGCGGGGTATTCTGTATCGGTAATGCTGTCGAGGCCGCCCGGCCCGACGCTGGCGAATGAAATGGGAGTTGCGGGTGGCGAAGGATCACGAGGCGGCGCACGGAACACATCCGCGCCGCGCGGCCACGACCGACTACCCCAAGGATCGCTTCGACGACATTTCCAACGACCGCGCCGTCGGCAGCCACCGGGTCACCGCGCAGCCGAGGGTGACCTGGCACTTCGTCGTTGGCGGGCTGATTGGCGCAGCGCTGCTGACCACGATCGGCATCGTCGGTGTGACGCTCGCTGGCTCGAGTGGAAAGCTCCCGCTCATGCCCGAGACCGAGACTGCCGAGGCCCCCGCCAAGGTGAAGCCGGCACTCGACCCCGAGGCCACCGTCGCCGTGCTCGATGGCACCGAGAGCCAGGGCGATGTCGCCTCGGGGGTCGCCGCCGCGATCACCGAGCAGGGCTGGGGCGTGATCGCGCTTGCTGGGCCCGCAGCGAGCGCCGATATTGAGATCTCAGCGGTGTTCTACGCCGACGCCGCAGACGAGGCCGCTGCCCTGGGGCTCGCGAAGGAGCTCGGAGGGGTTTCGACCTACCTCGCGACCGAATACGCCGACAGTGGCGCGCGACTCACCGTGCTCATCGGCACCGACTACGCCGGCCCGGGCAAGCCGTAGCCCCGCGGGCGATCTGCGTTCGCTCCGGGCGAGCGCCTCTCCTTGCACTCTCAGCACCAGAGTGCCAAAATTAGTGTTAGCAGTCGGATCGACTGAGTGCTAAACCTGGCGCAGTACACCTGTGGTGTCTGCCGCTTTCCCTAGACGTCCGGGAGGGGCGAATTACATGGCAAAGATGATTGCGTTTGACGAAGAGGCACGTCGCGGCCTTGAGCGGGGTCTCAACATCCTCGCTGACACTGTCAAGGTGACGCTGGGCCCGCGCGGCCGCAACGTCGTCCTTGAGAAGAAGTGGGGCGCCCCGACGATCACCAACGATGGCGTTTCGATCGCCAAGGAGATCGAGCTCGACGACCCGTACGAGAAGATCGGCGCCGAGCTCGTCAAGGAGGTCGCGAAGAAGACCGACGACGTCGCAGGCGACGGCACCACCACCGCAACCGTGCTCGCTCAGGCGCTCGTGCGCGAGGGCCTGCGCAACGTTGCCGCTGGCAGCGACCCCATCGCCCTGAAGAAGGGCATCGAGAAGGCAGTGGCAGCGGTCATCACCGAGCTGCACGCAAACTCGAAGGAGATCGAGACCACCGCCGAGATCGCAGCGACCGCTTCGATCTCCGCAGCCGACGAGCAGATCGGCGCACTGATCGCCGAGGCTATCGACAAGGTCGGCAAGGAGGGCGTCGTCACCGTTGAGGAGTCGAACACCTTCGGCACCGAGCTCGAGCTCACCGAGGGCATGCGCTTCGACAAGGGCTACCTCTCGGCGTACTTCGTCACCGACGCTGACCGCCAGGAAGTCGTCTTCGAAGACCCCTACATTCTCGTCGTCAACAGCAAGGTCTCGAACATCAAGGATCTGCTCCCCGTCGTCGATCCGGTTATCCAGTCGGGCAAGCAGCTCCTCATCATCGCTGAGGACGTCGAGGGCGAAGCACTCGCGACCCTCGTGCTCAACAAGATCCGCGGCATCTTCAAGTCGGCAGCCGTCAAGGCTCCGGGCTTCGGCGATCGCCGCAAGGCAATGCTCCAGGACATCGCTATCCTCACCGGCGGCCAGGTCATCTCGGAAGAGGTCGGCCTGAAGCTCGAGAACGCAACGCTCGACATGCTCGGCACCGCTCGCAAGGTCATCATCACCAAGGATGAGACCACCATCGTTCAGGGTGGCGGCGAGAAGGAAGCGGTCGAGGGCCGCGTGCAGCAGATCCGTCGCGAGATCGACAACACCGACAGCGACTACGACCGCGAGAAGCTCCAGGAGCGCCTCGCGAAGCTCGCTGGTGGCGTCGCAGTCATCAAGGCAGGAGCCGCGACCGAGGTCGAGCTCAAGGAGCGCAAGCACCGCATCGAAGACGCAGTGCGCAACGCGAAGGCAGCTGTTGAGGAGGGCATCGTCCCCGGCGGCGGCGTCGCACTCATCCAGGCAGGCGCGAAGGCGTTCGCGAACCTCGAGCTCACCGGCGAAGAGGCAACCGGCGCGGCAATCGTGCAGGTCGCTATCGAGGCACCGCTGAAGCAGATCGCGCTCAACGCTGGCCTCGAGCCCGGCGTCGTCGCGCACAAGGTCTCGGAGCTCCCCGTGGGCCAGGGCCTCAACGCAGCGACCGGCGAGTACGTCGACATGCTCGCAGCCGGCATCAACGACCCGGTGAAGGTCACCCGCTCGGCCCTGCAGAACGCAGCGTCGATTGCAGGCCTCTTCCTCACCACCGAGGCAGTTGTCGCTGACAAGCCCGAGCCCGCTGCTCCCATGGCAGCTGACCCGGGTGCAGGCATGGACTTCTAAGCCCCAGCGCAGCAAAAGGGCCTGGGCCACACCTTCGGGTGTGGCCCAGGCCCTTTGTCGTAGAGACGCTGCGGCAGTTAGTCGCGGGGCGGCGCCCCGTCGGAGGTCTGCGCCGCTGCGTCGTCGCTCGAGGGCTTCTTACGCCCGGCAATGAGCATGCCAGTGGTGACGCCAACGGCGACAAGCGCGATGCCGCCGATCGCGATCGCGAGCCACGGGATCGGGGCCGCTTGGGGCTCCGGCGCTGGATCCTCCGCGACGTCCTCTGGCTCCTCAGACGGGGTGGGGGTCTCCGTGACGGGCGCGAGGCCGAGCTCGCAGCCCGACACCGTGAACGACAGCGACAGCGCGTCCATGTCGTCGCCGGCGACGTAGTCGCCGTACTCGCCGTTGAACGCCGCGGCGCCGTCGGCGGTGAGTCGCACCGGGGCGTCTGCCACCGAGTAGCTCGTGCCTGTCGCGGTGGCCTTGCTCAGGTCGACGAGCGCGGCGACGACGGGCTCGAGCTCGACGTCGGCGCCCTCGGTGTCGACCGCGCCCATGCCGAGCACGAGCTGCGCGGCACCGGGGCCGGTGAACTCGATCGCGGGGTCTTGCAGGTCGAGCTTCATCGCGCCGGCGTGCCCGGTGAAGTGCACGTCGCCCGTGAAGCTCACGGCGCCGGCCTCGAGATCGGGCTGCACCTGCCCGGCGCCGTTCGCCCAGCCGAAGGCCGGTGTCTCGTACGTCGCCCCGTTTTCGGTCGTCCACTCGCCGTTCGCGATGCTGCCGCTGATGTAGTTGCGGAAGCGCTCTTTCACGCCCCACTTCAGCTCGCCGCCGCTCACCGTGCAGGTCGCTGCCTCGCTGGTGCTCGCAAAGCCGGGGCCTGCCGGGCCAAGCAGAAGCAGCCCGCCGGCAAGCCCGGCTGCCACCCCTGCTGCCACGGTGCGGCGCGCGGTGTCTCGTTTCACGTGTGTCTCCTCGGGAGGGTCAAGCGGCTAACTGGCGTTGCCTTAATCGACGTTAGCACCGCCTGCGGCGCGGCGCTGCCGCACCACCAGCGCGGTCAGCGCTGCGGCGAGAATCAGCAGCGCTCCCGCGCCTGCCCACCACATCCACACTGCCCCGCCAGCGGCCTCGGGGATAACGCCGGCGGCCTGGGCCTCAGCGACACCCGTATCCTGGCGTTTCACGACGGGCTTGTCTTGCTTGGCCTTCTTCGGGTCGATGACGTCGATAATCGCGCCGGCATCCTTCGAACCCTGCAGGGTGATCGTGTGCTTGCCCGGCTCAAGGTCGTCAGGCAGCTGGCCGATCCATCGCACCTCGCCGAACTGGTTCGCGCCAGCCTTCTTGTCGAGCACGATCGGGTCGGAGTACAGCACCACGAGCACATCGCGCTCGTCGGCTTCGAAGCCGGCGGCGACGAACTCGATCGTGCCGCCGGGCACAAGCTCCTCCTTCGGCGTGATCACGCGAATGCCCTCGGTGGTGGGAGCCGTCGCAGCGGGCTCGCGCTCGGCCTTTTGCTCGGTCTGGGTGGTCGAGCCAAACTGCACGCGGCTCGCTGCACCGACGGTGAAACTCAGCGGATCCGCCGCAAACGAGCCACTGCCCGCCGCGCCGCCCGCACTGCCGCCACCCGAGATCGAGCCGCTCACCGGCACGCCGCTCCACGTCACCTCGCCGTTCGCGCCGACGCTCTTCGACGCGGCTCCCAGGTCGAGGCCGAAGGTGCGGCCGCCCGCGCTCAGCGTGCCAGAGGTCGCGCTCGTGACCGTGATCACGGGGTTCGCGAACGGCTCGTTGAGCAGGCCCCTGTGCCCCGTGAAGGTCACGACGCCCGAGAACTGCACGGTGCCGGTCTGGGTGGCCGCGTTCCACGAGCCGCCGGCTGCCTGCGGGAAGAGGTATGCTCCCCCGCTGCCGCCGACGCCGCTCGTCGAGATCGCGCCCTTGGCGATGCGACCGGTGATGTAATCCTTGAAGCCAGCGGAAATGCCCCACGAGAGCGAGCCCGCCTGCGCCTGGCCAGACGAACCGACCGGCTTGGGCTGCGGCTTGGGCTGCGGCTTCGGCGGGGTGATGCCTGGCCCGTCTGGCCCGCCCGGGTCAACAGTGCCGGCGGTGCCGAAGCTGAAGCTCAGCGGCGCAGTGTCCTTGCCCGAGTAATCGACCCAGCCCTCGGGGTGCGAGAGCTTTGCGAACACCCCAGTGGCCTTCGCCCACGAGCGCAGGCCCGTGTCGTCGAGAGCACTCGCCCCCGGCGCGATCTTCGCCATCACAACGCGCGACATGCTGCCGACCCCGGCGGTGTCGGTGTTCGAGATCTCTGCCGAGAGCTCGGCCACGGTCGCAGACGTGAACGTGATGCGCGGGTCCTTAATCGCGATATCAAAGCCGTGGGCCTGGCTCTGGTAACGCACCGTACCCTCGTAGTGAATCGAGCCGATGCCGGTCTTCGGGTCGTAGTTGCCGCCCTTCACCTGCGTGTAGTTCGTGAGGCCGCTCGCGTCGGTCGTCGCACCCTTCGAGCCCGTGATCGTGCCGCCCGCCACGAAGCGCACGTAGCCGTTCCAACCCGTGTTGAACGCCCAGTCGAGGCCGCCAACGGTCTCGACTGGCACCTCGGGCTCGGTCGTCTTCGTCTTGTAGTTCACGGGCAGCTGCAGCTCCTGCGCCGCGTTGGCCGCCTGGCCCGCGCCGCCGGCGTAGGTGTACACGCCGAACGTGCCGCCCTCGAGCGGGCTCTCGGGGGTGTGCAGCGTGAGCGTCGCCTCGAACGCGCCGGTCGCCGGGTCAATCTCGACCCACTCCTTGCGAATCGTCTCGCGGAACTGCGCTGGCACGGCCTCGAGTGTGTCTTCTGCGAGCGCCCACTTGCGAGAATCCTTGTGCATCGTGCGCGTCGCGCCCGCGGCGCCCTTCGACGGCTGCCACTCGTTCGCAAACGAGCCGAAGACCACGAAGGTGCCCTGCGGCAGCGAGTTCGGAATGGGCATGCCGCCCGCTGGGTTCTCGGGAAGATTTGCGTACGGGTCGAAGCCGGTTCCCTTCACGACGAGCTTGTCGCCCTCACGCAGCTCCTGGTTCGTGTACGGGGTGCCGTTGGGCAGCGTCACCGTGATGGCGGGGTTGCCAGGGCGCACCGCGTCGACGTAGTCGATGGCGACCTCGAGCTCCTCGGCAGCGTTGTTCACGCTGCCGGCGCCGTAGCTGTAGACGCCGAACTTGCCGCCCGGCGCGAGCTCCTTCGGGGTGACGAGCTTCGTCGTCCACTCGAAGCTGCCGCCCTCCGTCGGCTCCACCCACTGCTTCTGCACGGCCGGCTTGTACATCGCCGGCACCGTGTCGAAGACAGAGCGCGCGAGCACCCAACCCTGGGCGTCAGCGCTCACCGCGCGCGCGGTCGCCGGGAAGCCCTGCGAGGGCCGCCACTTGTCTGCCGTGAAGTTGCCGAACACGACGTAGCTGCCCTGCGGGCCGTACGGCAGCGGCATGCCGCGGCCGCCGACGTTTGCCTCGGGGTCGAAGCCCGATCCGCGCACGACGATCTCGTCGCCGCGGTAGACCTTCTGCCCCGTGTACGGGGTGACCTCGCCGTTGATCTTCAGAAAGACCTCGATCTGCGGGTTCCACGGGCCCGTAGCCTCGGTGCCCGTGACCGTCACATCGGCCGACTTCGACGGCGCGTAGTCGCCTGCGTCGAGCGGCGTGAACTCCGCGGTGAACACGCGTGCGTCGCCCTCGGCGATCTCGGGGCTGGTGATCTGCGTCGCACCGGTCTTCGACTTCTTTACGAGGCTCACGGGGAGCGCCTTGCCGTGGGGCTGGCCGTCGGCGAAGAACTGCACGGTGCCGATGGGCAGCGCTTTGTCGGTCGGGTTTGCTTCGAAGGCCGTGACTGTTGCGACGAGGCCGACGCTGTGGCCTGCGCTCACAGACGGAGCGGAGCTCGTGATAGCGACCGAGGTCGGCATCGCCGCCTCGCCCGTGAGCTCCTGCCACTGGCTCCAGCTCAGCTGCACGTCGGCCTGGCCGACGAAGCTCGCCTCGGTGAGGTAGCCGTGGGAGCGCCAGATCACTGCGACGTATTCGGCGCCCGCGGTGAGCTCGTCGGCGGCAATCGTGACGGTCTGCGTGAACTTGCCGTCTACGATCGAGCCCGCGCCGATGCTCGTCTGGGAGACGCCTGCCCGCGCGTCAGTTGCGTATTCGCCGACGCGGCTCTTCTCGATGATGCCGATGTACACGCCCGCGTCGGGGCGGCCGCTCGGGGTCTCCGAGCCGGGGCGCAGCGCGATGCCGCTCGCCTGCACGTCGAGCTCGAGCTTCTTGGCGCTTGCCTCCTCAGCCTTGACCGCGGCCTTCACGGCGATCTTCGGCGGGAAGACGGCGTCCCACTGAGCCGTCGAGACCTTCAGGTCTGCCTGGCCGAGGTAGCGCTCCTTCGTCATCATGCCGTGCGCGAGCCATGAGACCGCCACGTACTGCTTCGAGCGATCGAGCTTGTCTGCCGGCACGCTGATGTCGCGCGTCACCTTGCCGCCCTTGATGAGCGTCTTGTAGGCGAAATCCTGTGTGGCACCGGCCTTGGCGTCGGCAGCGTACTCGTCAACGCGATCCTTCTCGATGATGCCGACGTACACACCCTGGTCGTCCTTGCCCGTATCGGGCACATCGGCCGCCGCGCGCAGCACGATGTTCTCAATCGTGGCCGACAGTTCGAGCCCCGTGGTCGAGGCACCGGTCACGGCCGCCGCGACGGTGGGCTCGGCCGGTTCGACGGGCGTCGTCTCCTCGGTCGCCGTGATCGAGATGGCGGCGGAGGTCGAGGGCGCAAACGCCGCGGCGTCTGCGGGGGTGAAGGTGGCGGTGAAGGCGTGCGAACCCGCCGCGAGGGCCTGGGTGGTGACCGTGGCGGATCCTGAAGTGACCTGCTGTGGCGACCCCACGGGCGCACCGGCCGCATCAACGAACGCGACGGAGCCCGCCGCCTCGGTCGGCGCGACGGTCGCCGTCAGCGAGACGCTCGCGCCAGCCTCAACTGTCGTCGCGGCCGCGGTGAGCGTGGTGCTCGTCGCGGTCGCCTCGGGGGCGGGCGGGAACACGAGGTTCCACTGCTCGTCGGTCACCGTCATCGCCTGCCGCAGCACGATCGCCTCGTCTGAGGGGTTGCCGTGCGCGTACCAGATGAGCAGTTCGTAGGCGGTGTCGCGGTTCAGGCCGTCGGCAGGCGCGGCGACAAAGGTCGTGCTGCCCGCCCCATCGGGCATCTGCGCGGGGGTGACCCAGTTACCCTGGCCAACGGTCTCGACGGTTCCCTGCTTCACGAGCGCGGCGTAGACGCCCATGTTCTGCGGGGGCCCGAGCGGCGAGGGCGCGACGCCCGAGAACTCGACGCGAATCTCGAGCCCGGCGGCGCTCGCCGACTGCACGGTCGTCTTCGCGGCCGCCCCCGCTGCGGTTTCGGCAGCCTGCGCCGCAGGCGTAATGAGCAGCCCGCTCAGAGCCACGAGCAGGGAGGTAATAACGGCAAGAGTTTTGGCGCCGAGGCGGCCATTCTTCGCGGCGAGAGTGCTCACTACGGGCGTCTCCTAGAATTCGTTTTGCTTGGCTGCTTTGCGGGCGCCCAGGCACACATCGGATCGAACTGAGGCTGACCTAAGTTCGCATACACCGTAATAGTCTGACGAATATCGTCTGATGATGCAACTTTGGCACTTACCCATGCCCTCGGCAGCGCTCCGCCCCGCTTGGTTTGCACAGCGGGCGCCCGGCGAATCGCGCGTATGCTGGGCGCAGCAGCAAACTTCGGAAGGTGCATGATGGCAGCAATCGGCGAGGGCAACTACCCGTTCCAACTCAGCGATAGCGAGTGGCGGGCGCGGTTGACGCCAGATGAGTACGCGATTCTCCGCGAGGCGGCGACCGAGCGCGCGGGCACCGGCGAACTCCTCGGTGAATGGGGCGACGGCCTGTACTCGTGCCGCGGCTGCGGCGCCGAGCTCTTCAAGAGCGGCACAAAGTTCGAGTCGCACTGCGGCTGGCCGAGCTTCTACGACAGCATCAACCCCGATGCGGTCGAGCTGCTCGAAGACACCACCCTCGGGCAGGTGCGCACCGAGGTTCGCTGCGCGAACTGCGGCTCGCACCTCGGGCACGTCTTCCCCGACGGGTTTGGCACCCCGACCGGCAACCGGTTCTGCATGAACTCGCTTGCTCTCGGCTTCGACGCGGCCGACTAAATCGCTGCGGGCTGGTCGCTGCGGGCTAATCCGCTGCGGGCTGGTCGCTGCGGGCTGGTCGCTGCGGGCTAATCCGCTGCGGGCTGGTCGCTGCGGGCTGGTCGCTGCGGGCTAATCCGCTGCGGGCTGGTCCGCTTCGGCGCGGCCCGTCATTCTCGGCCCGCCACCGGCTTGCTCGGAACAGCCGCGATCACCACGGCGACGAGCGCGATGAGCGTGCCCGCAACCAGTGCCGGCGTGAGCCCGCCTGCCAGCGGGAACCCGATTTCGAAGGCGATCGCGGCGACGAGCTGCCCAGCGACGTTCGACATGCTGAGCAGTAGCACGCCGGCCCTGCGCACGAGCATCGCAGCGACGGCGATGAACACCACGCCGATCAGGCCGCCGCTGTAGAGCCACAGCTCGCTCGGCCAGTGCGTCGGCCACCCGGTGAACAGCAGCGACACGACGGCTGCGAGCACGAGCAGCGCGGTGCCAACGATGAAGTTCGTGAGCGTCGCGGTCACCGCGCTCTGCGCCGCCGCCCGCACGAGCCCGTTGACCATCGACTGCGCAGCGACGCCGGCGCCCACAATCACAGGTACCAAGACGAGCAGCGCAAGCGACGAGTCGAGCGCACCCGCGACCGTGACGACAACGGCAACGATCGCGAGGGCCGCCCCGACCAAACGCGTTGGGGTGGCACGAATTCTGCCGCCGGGGCCGAGCCCGAGCCGATCGAGCACGAGGCCGCCAGAGACCTGACCGGCCACGATGCCAACGGTGAAGAGTGCAACGCCGATGAGCGGGGTGATCAGACCCTGGTTGAGCACGAGAAACGCGCCGCCTGCCCCGCCGAGCAGCGCCCAGCGCGGCAGCCTGCCGGCGGCTATCTCGCGCCGCACCAGGCCAATGCCCTGCCGGCCGCGCCGCGACACCAGCAGCACAAGCAGCATCACGACGAGGCCGCCGCCGAACGAGATCGCAGCGGCGACAAAGCCGTTGCCGAGTTGCTGCGAGAGGCCCCCGTTGATGCGAGACTGCAGGGCCACGAGCACTCCGGCGAGCCCAGAGCCGACAAGGGCCGCCGCGAGCTGCAGTTTGGGGTGCGCCATTTGCCCAACTATATCGGCTCCCAGCCGTGCCCTGCCCTGCCCGCCGTGCCCGCCGTGCCCGCCGTGCCCCGCCCCGACCCGCCCACCCCAACGCAGGTTTCTGCACGTAACGCGCGTTTAGAGACGCCCATACTGCGCGTTTCCCGCAGAAAGTTGTCGGGCGGGGCCCGGGGCCCGGGGCGCGGGGCCCGCGAACACGCACACGCCCGCGCACACGCAGAACGGCCCCGCCGAGGCGGGGCCGTTCGTGTGAGCCCCCTATCGGACTCGAACCGATCACCTGCAGTTTACAAGGCTGCTGCTCTACCAGATGAGCTAAGGAGGCGCTGGGGCGGCCGAAGCCGCCCCTCCGATCTTAGTCGGAAATTTGTTACTCCGTTGCCGCGTCAGCGGCACCGGCCTGTTCGATCTCACCCTTGATCTTCAGCATGAAGGTTTCGAGCGAGCCATCGCGCCCCTCATTCCACTGCTGACCGTTGACGAGCACGAGCGGTGTCGAGACGAGGCGCTGCGGCCCGCCCTCGGGCTGCAGCTCGGTCGCGCTGTTCGGCATGAGCAGGCGCTGGCCCTCTGCGAGGCCCGAGATGCCCTCGCCGGCCTTCGTGTAGTTCTCGGTGAAGAACGCGCTGAACGGGCGATCTTGGATGCAGCTCTTGAGCTCGCTCGTTGGCTTCGCGCCGGCGGCCTCTGCCTGCTTGAGCAGCTCCTTGTCGTCGAGACCCGGGGTGCGCTCCTGCGGCTGAACCTCGGGGCTCAGCAGGCGCTTGTGCAGCTCGAAGGCGAAGTCTGGCTGCTGCTCGACGACGCAACCGAAGGCGTTCGCCGCACGGGTCGAGTACTTGGTGCCGAGCGAGGTCGAATCGAGGAAGTTGATCGGGTAGATCGCGAGGTTCGCGTCGCCCGAGCCAACGTAGTTCTCAAGCATGACGCCGTTCTGGGCCTCGAAGTTACCGCAGGCTGGGCACATGTAGTCGACGTACACGGTGACATCGAGCGGCAGCTCGTCGCGGTTCGTTTCGGGCGCAACGCGCTCTGCGCTCGGGTCGGCGAGCGCAGGCGACGGCACGACCTTGAGGTCTTTCGTGAACACGACGGCGCCCGAGCTCATGTTCTTCGGGCCGGGCCCTGCTGGCTTGAGCGTCTGCGTCAAGATGAGCCCGACGATCGCGAGAATCGCGATGACGCCGAGCACGACGCCTCCCTGAATATAGAGGCGGCGGCGCTTTTCGCGCTTCTTCTCTGCCTCACGAGCGAGCTTTGCCTGCTCCCGTGCCTGAGCACGGCGCTCGTTCTTCGACAGTCGTGACGTGGTGTCATTCGACATTGCTGTGTTTCCTCCAGAGAGACATCGTGGGTCGATGCAGGGTGATGGGCAAAGCGCTGGTGCGCTTGCTACTTCTTCTTAGCTCGGCGCTCGGCGCGGTTGGCCGGGCCTGCCTCATCGGCTGGCACCTGCTGCCCGAAGGCGCCGCGGGTGGTCGGCTGAGCCTGCTGCGCTGGGCGCTGCTTGCCCTTCGCGCCCTTCGCCGCTGCGCCGCTCACCTCGGGCGTGCCGTCTTCGTCTGGCGCGCTGTAGCTGAGCTGCGCCTCGTCGGGCTTCGTCTGCTCGTCGAGCCCGCCCCCCTCGAGGTGCACGTGGCCCTCGTGGCCAGGCTCGTTCGGGCGAACCTGCACTTCGAGGTTGTAGAGCAGCCCTACCGACTCCTCCTTGATCTGGCCCATCATGCCCTCGAACATCGTGAAGCCCTCGCGCTGGTACTCGACGAGCGGGTCGCGCTGCGCCATCGCGCGCAGGCCGATGCCCTCCTTGAGGTAGTCCATCTCGTAGAGGTGGTCGCGCCAGCGGCGGTCGATCGTGGTGAGCACGACACGGCGCTCGAGCTCGCGCATTGCCTCTTCGCCGAGCGACGCCTCGCGGTTCGCGTACGCGACCTCGGCGTCAGAGAGAATCTCGCGTCGCAGGTAGTTCTTGTCGACGCGCCCGTTCGGCGCCTCGGCGACGACCTCGTCGACGGTCAACCCGATCGGGTAGAGCTGCTTGAGGTCTGACCAGAGTGCGTCGAAGTCCCAGTTCTCGTCTGCGCCGTGCGAGTCGAGAATGGCGTCGATGGTCTGCTCACGGAACGCGATAACGCGCTCCTCGATCTCTTCGCCGTCAAGAATCTGCGCGCGGTCGCTGTAGATCGCCTTGCGCTGGCGGTTGAGCACGTCGTCGTATTTCAGCACGTTCTTGCGAATCTCGGCGTTGCGCGCCTCGACCTGGCTCTGAGCGCTCTGAATCGAGCGGGTGACCATCTTCGACTCGATCGCGAGGTCGTCGGGGAAGCTGTCGCGGTTCATGAGGGCAGCTGCTGCGCCCGAGTTGAACAGGCGCATGAGGTCGTCTGCGAGCGAGAGGTAGAACCGGCTCTCGCCCGGGTCGCCCTGACGGCCGGAGCGGCCGCGCAGCTGGTTGTCGATGCGGCGCGACTCGTGGCGCTCGGTGCCGAGCACGTAGAGCCCACCGGCGTCGGTGACCTTCGAGGCCTCGCCCGCAACGGCCTCCTTCACCGCTTCGAACACCTCGTCCCAGGCTGCCTCGTAGCCCTCGGGGTCTTCTTCAGTGGAGAAGCCGCGCGCCGTCATCTCTTGCACGGCGAGGAACTCGGCGTTGCCGCCGAGCATGATGTCGGTGCCGCGGCCGGCCATGTTCGTGGCGACGGTGACGGCGCCGAAGCGGCCCGCCTGCGCGATGATCGCGGCCTCGCGCGCGTGGTTCTTCGCGTTCAAGACCTCGTGGCGCACGCCCTTCTTCGCGAGCTGGCGCGAGAGGTACTCGCTCTTCTCGACGCTCGTGGTGCCGACGAGTACGGGCTGGCCCTTTTCGTGCCGCTCCGCAATGTCGTCGACGACCGCCGCGAACTTTGCCTCCTCGTTCTTGTAGACGAGGTCGGGCTGGTCGATGCGCTGCATCTTCTTGTTCGTCGGAATCGGCACGACGCCGAGCTTGTAGGTCGACATGAACTCGCCGGCCTCGGTTTCGGCGGTACCTGTCATGCCCGAGAGCTTGTCGTAGAGGCGGAAGAAGTTCTGGAGGGTGACGGTGGCGAGCATCTGGTTCTCTGCTTTGACCTGCACGCCCTCCTTCGCCTCGATGGCCTGGTGCATGCCCTCGTTGTAGCGACGCCCGGCAAGAATACGGCCGGTGTGTTCGTCGACGATGAGCACCTCGCCGTTCAGCACGACGTAGTCTTTGTCGCGCGTGAACAGTGCCTTCGCCTTGATCGAGTTGTTCAAGAACGAGATCAGCGGGGTGTTTACCGACTCGTAGAGGTTGGTGATGCCGAGGTGATCCTCGACCTTCTCGATGCCTGGCTCGAGCACGCCGACGGTGCGCTTCTTCTCGTCGACCTCGTAGTCAACGCCTGCCTCGAGCGTCTTCGCGATGCGCGCGAACTCTCCAAACCAGCGGTTGCCCTCGCCCGAGGAGGGGCCCGAGATGATGAGCGGCGTGCGCGCCTCGTCGATGAGAATCGAGTCGACCTCATCGATGATGGCGAAGAAGTGGCTGCGCTGCACGCGCTCGGCAGCGGTCGAGGCCATGTTGTCGCGCAGGTAGTCGAAGCCGAACTCGTTGTTCGTGCCGTAGGTGATGTCGGCGTCGTACTGCTTGCGACGCTCCACCGGGTCTTGCCCGGAGATGATGCACCCGGTCGTGAGCCCGAGCGCGCGGAACACGCGCCCCATCAGCTCTGACTGGTAGCTCGCGAGATAGTCGTTGACTGTGACGACGTGCACACCCTTGCCCGCGAGGGCGTTGAGGTACGCGGGCATCGTTGCCACGAGCGTCTTGCCCTCACCGGTCTTCATCTCGGAGATATTGCCGAGGTGCAGGTTCGCGCCGCCCATCACCTGCACGTCGAAGGGGCGCAGCCCGATCGTGCGCTTCGCCGCCTCACGAACGGCCGCGAACGCCTCGGGAAGCAGATCGTCGAGCGTTTCGCCCGCGGCGAGGCGGGCCTTGAACTCGTCGGTCTCCCCGCGCAATTCCTCGTCGCTGAGACTCTCAAAGGAGGGCTCAAGATCGTTGACGGTCTTGGCCAACCGCTCGAGCTTCTTGAGCGTGCGTCCTTCGCCGACGCGAAGGATCTTCTCGAGGACTGTCGCCACGTTGTGTCTCCTGTACGGTAGTGCGCGATGAGCTGCGGCGCAGGGCATCGTCGTTGCCTAATTGTGACAACTCCTCAGCTTAGCAACGGCTGTGGGCGTTGCGCTGGGAATTCCTCCCTTAATTTGAATCATTCAAAATAAGGGCTACACTGGGTACATGCCCATCACACACCACGCCACCGAGTCAGCCGCCCGGCTCAATGCCGCCGGCCTGCGCTCAACGGCGCCACGGCGGGCGGTGCTCGACGCACTGCAGCCGGGTGGGCACCTCGATGCCAGCGAGCTCTACGAGCGCCTGCGCAACGAGCTCCCGGGCACCTCGCTTCAGGCAATCTACGGCGTACTCACAGCGCTTACCGAGGCAAATCTCGTGCGCCGGGTGACCCCGGCTGGCGGTTCAGCGCGGTACGAGGCAAGGGTTGGCGACAACCACCACCACCTGCTCTGCAGGTCGTGTGGTCGCCTCGAAGACGTGCCGTGCGCGGTGGGGGCCGCGCCGTGCCTCACGCCGTCGACCGACCACGGGTTCAGCATCGAATCTGCCGAGGTGACGTTCCACGGCCTGTGCAGCGACTGCGCGACGACCGGCTAGCCCGCCCCCGCCGCCACAGGGCACGCGGCACAGGGCACGCGGCACCCGAAAACTAGCAGCACCGAGCGGGCGCCGAGCCCACGATCTTTCTGTCCCAAACTCCCATCCGACTCAACCCCACGAAATGAGACATTATGGCTGAGAAGAACACTCTGACGACCCAGACGGGCACCCCCGTCGCAAACAACGAGCACTCGCTCACCGTCGGCCCCGACGGCCCCACGGTTCTCCACGACCACTACCTGCTCGAGAAGCTCGCCTCGTTCAACCGCGAGCGTGTGCCCGAGCGCAACCCGCACGCAAAGGGCGGCGGCGCCTTCGGTGAGTTCGTGGTCACCGAAGACGTGTCGCAGTACACCCGCGCTGCCGTGTTCCAGCCCGGCGCCAAGGCCGAGACGCTGATCCGCTTCTCGTCGGTCGCCGGCGAGCAGGGATCCCCCGACACCTGGCGCGACGTGCGCGGCTTCTCGCTGCGTTTCTACACGCCAGAGGGCAACCTCGACATCGTGGGCAACAACACGCCGACCTTCTTCATTCGCGACGGCATCAAGTTCCCCGACTTCATCCACTCGCAGAAGCGCCTCGGCGCCTCGGGCCTGCGCGACGCAGACATGCAGTGGGATTTCTGGACGCTCTCGCCCGAGTCCGCGCACCAGGTGACCTACCTCATGGGCGACCGCGGCCTCTCGAAGAGCTGGCGCCACCTCAACGGCTACGGTTCGCACACCTACCAGTGGATCAACGCTGAGGGCGAGCGCTTCTGGGTGAAGTACCACTTCATCTCGCAGCAGGGCGTCGAGCGCCTCTCGCCCGAAGAGGCAGAGAAGCTTGCCGGCTCAGACGCCGACTACTACCGCCGCGACCTGTTCGAGTCGATCGAGCGCGGCGACTTCCCGTCGTGGGATGTCTACGTGCAGATCATGCCGTACGAAGAGGCGAAGACCTACCGCTTCAACCCGTTCGACCTCACGAAGGTGTGGCCGAAGGCTGACTACCCGCGCATCAAGGTCGGCACCTTCACCCTGAACCGCAACCCAGAGAACTTCTTCGCTCAGATCGAGCAGGCCGCGTTCACCCCGGGCAACCAGGTTCCAGGCACGGGCATCTCACCCGACAAGATGCTCATGGCTCGCGTGTTCTCGTACGCAGACGCGCACCGTCACCGCATCGGCGCGAACTTCAACCAGCTGCCGGTGAACCAGCCGCACGCTGGCGAGGTGAACAACTACCAGCACGAGGGCAACATGCGCTACCACTTCAACAGCGCAGAGCACCGCACCTACTCGCCGAACTCGTACGGTCAGGCTGGCGGCCCCGTCGCCGACCCGATCAAGGGCGTCGAGGCGAACTGGGAGGCCGACGGCGCACTCGTGCGCTCCGCGGCAACGCTGCGCGCCGACGACGACGATTTCGGCCAGGCGGGCACCCTTTACCGCGACGTGTTCTCGGCTGAGGAGAAGGCGCGCTTCCATGCCGTGCTCGGCGGCCAGGCTGAGTCGATCACCGTCGACCGCATTCGCGAGGCATTCTTCCAGTACTGGACGAACGTCGACGCTGAGCTCGGCGCGACCCTGCGCGCGAACTACGCGAAGTAACTCCGAGTAGTTCTCACGAGCGAGGGCCGGGGTCAACCAAACGGTTGGCCCCGGCCCTCGCGTTTTATGCTCGCGGTCTGAAAGGATTGGTTCGTGCAGCATTCTGAAGCCCGAGATCGCCAGCTGCGCCCGCGAGTGCTCGTCGTGCTGCCGACCTACAACGAGCGACAATCGCTGCAACCTGTCGCGGAGGCCGTGCTCGCCGCGGCTCCCGGCGTCGATCTGCTGATCGTCGACGACGCGAGCCCCGACGGCACTGGCGACATCGCAGACGCGCTCGCGGGGGGCTCGCCGAGGGTCACCGTCATGCATCGCGGCGGCAAACTCGGTCTCGGAACCGCCTACATCGCGGGGTTTCGCGCCGCGCTCGAGCGCGGGTACGACTTCGCCGTTGAGATGGACTCAGACGGCTCGCACCAGCCCGGCGACCTGCCAAGGCTCCTCGCCGCGGCGCGCGATGGCGCGGATCTTGTCATCGGCACGCGGTGGATGCCCGGTGGGCGGATCGTCCACTGGCCGCTGCACCGCCGCGTGCTTTCGAAGGGGGGCACGGCCTTCGCCCGCCGCGCGCTGAGATCTGAGCTGCGCGATCTGACGAGCGGCTTTCGGGTGCTCTCACGCGAGAGCCTCACGCGACTGCAGCTCGACTCCATCGTTTCCGAGGGCTACGCGTTTCAGGTCGAAACCGCGTGGCGGCTCGAGCGGCAGGGGTGCCGCGTCACCGAAGTTCCGATCACGTTTGTCGAGCGCGCGGCCGGCCGTTCGAAAATGTCGTGGCGCATCATGCGCGAGGCGTTCACGAACGTGCTCCGCTGGGGCAAAGAGGTGCGATCACAGGCGTCGCAGCGGGCCTCGCAACGAAACTGACCGCCCCGAAGATGCTCGGGGCGGTCAGTCGTGCGCAGGCGATTACTCTGCGAGCGAGATGACGCCGTAGTTCCACCCCTTGCGGCGGTACACGACGCTCGGCTTGTCGGTCTCGGCGTCGATGAAGAGGAAGAAATCGTGGCCAACGAGCTCCATCTGGTCGACCGCGTCTTCCACGGGCAGGCGCTCTGCCGGGAACTCCTTGGAGCGAATGACCACGGGGCTGTATGCCTCGTCGGTCTCGGCCACGACGGGCACGGAGCCAGTGGCGACAGCGTCGATCACCTCTGCCGAGGCGGGCTGCAGGTCGACCACGGCGAAGTCGTTCGCTGCCGCGTCGCCGAGCGACGTGCGGCCCTTGCCACGGCGGTCGTGTGCGCGGTCTTTCGAGCGGCGAATGCGCTCAAGCACACGGCCGTAGGCGATGTCGTAGGCCGAGTACTTGTCTGGCCCGACTGACTCGGCACGGATCACCGGGCCGGGCCCGACGAGGGTGATCTCGACGCGATCACCGTGCTTCGGGCTCTTGTCACTCAGCCGCGAGACGCGCACCTCGAAGGCCTGCGCTTTCGGAAGGAGGCCTGCGACCTTCTCCGTTTTCGATTCGACATACTGCTCGAACCGATCTGTAATCTCGACATTCCGACCGTGGATGCTGACGTCCATGACGACCTCCCAGGTGACTCGGGCGGGTGGGCCAGTGTGGCGCACCACTACGCCTTTCTCGAACATTACCCTCTTTCGCCTGTGAGGTTCCACTCTGTTTTTTGTGGCGCGTCGCGGCGCACCGCCGAGCACAGTGCCACGACGGCGACGACGGTGGCGCCCGCCGCCTCGAGTGCTGCCACCGCTGCCCGCGCCGTCGCGCCGGTTGTCACGATGTCGTCGACAAGCACAACGCTTCGCCCGTGCACCGTGCGCGTCTTCGATCGCCTCACCGTGATGCGGCTAGCGTTCGCTTCGCGCGCAACGGCGCTCAGCCCCACCTGCCCGGTTCGGCCGCGCGATGCTGCGAGCGCCGAGCAGCGCTCGAGCGGCAGCCGCCCGCGCAGCAGCGCCACCCGCACAAGCTCATCGACGTGCCGCCACCCGCGCTCGCGCGTTCGCTGGCGCCGGGAGGGCGCCGGCACGACGAGCGGCATGGGGCTGCCCGGGCGCGCGCCGGGCCTGGCGTCAGGCGTGGTCTCGGGAGTCGCGGCGAGCGCTGCGACGAGGGTAGTTCTAAGGCGCGCGCCGAGGGGGCGCACAAACCCGTAGGCGCCGCCGTGCTTATAGCTGAGCAGCACGCTGCGCAGCGCCCCCGCGTACTCGCTCGCGGCGTAGCACGGCGCTCCGGCACCGTCGACCCGCACGAGCGGCTGCGCCGGCGGCCCCGTGACGATCTCGTCGCGGCAACCGTCGCAGAGCTCCCTGTCGAGCGCCCCGCACCCGGCGCAGGCCGTCGGCCACAGGAGCGCGAGCGCGTCGAGCGCGAGTTCCCGCAGCTTGAGTTTCGTGTGGTGTTGGTTCATCGCCTCAGCCTTCCGCGCGAGCGGCGCGTGGCGCGGCTCGCGCCGCGGAACGTGGAGCCCACAGGTGCGAAACGGCGAAGCGACCCGGGTGTGGAGAAGCCGCGATCGCACCCGCACCTCGGGCCGCCGCGCTACCCCCGCTTGGCCAGCAGCTCCATGTCTGCGATGACCCGCTGCCAGCCGCTCGCCCCCTGCGGCGCATACAGCTCGCCCGAGGCAGTCAGCACGCGCAGCTGCGTGCGGTTGCCTCCCCCGAAGATCTCGACGGCGTCGGGCACCGAGCCCTGCTCGATCGCGAACATACCGGTGCCGCCAACGGTCACCTTGCCCGCGTTAGATTGCCTCGTGAGCGCGACGAAGCGCTGCCCGTCGATCCAGTCGAAGTCGATCGCCTCGCCGGTTGCCCACATCTCGATATCGGCCTCAGGGGTGAGCGCGGTTGGGGTGCCGTCTGGGTCGCGCGCGATACCGCCAACGAGCACGTAGCTCTTCGCCCCCTGGCTCACGAGTGCGCCGAGAAGGCTGCCGCCTGGCGACACCCTGACCGCGCGCACATCGAGCCCGTCGAGCCAGGGCGCGTCGAGCTCGTGCTGTGTACCGGCGGGGGCGGCGACCTTCACGGCGCCCGGGTCTGCCGCCGAGACCGACCAGGCCCACAGGTCGTCGTCGACGCTCGGCGGGAGCAGACCCTCGCGGGTGTCGATGACCGCCGTGAAGCCGTCTTCGACGATGCTCATGCCCTGGTCTCCGCGCACGGCCGCGACGGTCTTGGAGCGCGACAGTGCGACGGCGTCGCCGTGCAGGGCCTCGACGGCAGCGGTCACGCCGGTAATCGGCTCGACCCCAGCCGCTGTCACAACTCCGAAGCGGCCGTCGACGCTGCCCGCGAGTTTCGCCCCGGCCGGCACCGGCGCCGCTGGCGAGGCCGGCCCCGTCGCGTCGCGCACCGGGGTGCCGTCGACGAGCAGCTCGACGCGGCTCACCCCGGGAACCGCGTGCAGGCTCCCCTGGAGCTGAGTGAGCATCTCCTGCTGCGCCTGCGGGTTGCTCAGCCCCTCGCCCTTCAGATCGACACGGGCGAGGCCAGACTCGACGGGCACGGCGGCCTTCGTGAGCGTGACCCCTTGCGGGAAGCCGGTGCGCACGACCTGCTCGAAGCGCTTGCTCGGCCCCTCGATGAGGGCGCCGACGATCTCGGTCGACAGGGCCGCGCGCGAGAGGAACCACCGGGTGTCAGCGACCGGGCGGTCGCCGGGGCCGAGAAAGATGAGCTGGTGCTGCGACCAGATCGCTTCGAAGGTCGACCTGTCGAGAATGACCCCGGCTGGCGCCGAGGAGATGCGCCATTCGCTGCCCCGCCGCGTGAACTCGAACCTCAGCTCGGTGCTCTCCCCCGCCTCTGTCGGCAGCAGTTTCCCGATGGGGTCGACCTCGGCAACGACCGAGAGCGAGAGCATGCCGGCGGCGTCGCCGTCTTGTCTGTACGGCCGCGAGCCCTCCCAGATGAGCACCCCGAAGTATGGATCCCACTGGCTCGCGTACTCGGGGGTGAGGTACTCGCGGGCCACCGAGTAGTCGTCGCCCGGCGAGTTCGCCGCGGTCAAGAAGCCTCGCACGAGCTCCTCTTGCGATGCTCCCGCTGTCGGCCCGAACGCGCTGAACTGCACGAGCTGCTCCGCCTGGTTGATGTCGGTGAGCCCGGGTTGCACGCTACCGGATCCGGGAATGCCGGCGCAGCCAGCGAGCGTCACGGCCGCGAGCAGCGCGAGGCCGACAAAGGGCGCGCGGCGCCTGCGGGTTGTCAAGCTCATGCCTTGCCCTCCCTCGGTGCGCGCACGCTGCGCCTGAACGGGCGCCGCAGCCAGCCGCCCGTCGTGTCTTTCATGCTCGATGCCTCAGAGACGTCCTCTGGCACCAGCGGCAGCGGCGAGAGGTAGTTGGTGACGTCGTCGTGGCGCGGCAGGGTCAGGCGGAAGTTCGTGCCGAGCCCGAGCTCCGACCAGAGCTCGAGGAACCCGCCGTGCACGGCTGCGTCTTCGCGCGCGATCGCGAGGCCGAGCCCGGTGCCGCCGAGCGTGCGTTTGCGCGAGGGGTCGGCGCGCCAGAACCTGTCGAACGCGTGCTCGGCGTCGGCCGCGGTCATACCGACGCCCCAGTCGCGCACCGCGACCGCGATCGCCGCGGGGTTCGAGTCGACGGTCACGACGATCGGCCGCTCCTCGCCGTGCTCGATCGCGTTGCCGACGAGGTTCGAGATGATGCGCCTGATGCGCCGCGCGTCGACGTCGATCGGCGTGTACCCCCCGAGTGGCCGCACCTCGATGAGGCTCGGCGACAGCGGCCGGAGCGCGGTCACCACCTCGTCGACGAGGTGAACGAGGTTCGTCGGCTCCGTCTCGAGCGTCACCCGGCCCGCGTCGTAGCGCGAGATCTCGAGCAGGTCGGTGAGCAGCGCCTCGAAGCGCTCGACCTGGGTGCTCAGCACCTCAACGGCGCGCTGCTGGCCGGGCTCGAGGGTGTCTCGCTGCCCGTCGAGCACAGCACTCGCGAGGCGGATCGTGGTGAGCGGGGTGCGCAGTTCGTGCGACACGTCGGAGACGAAGCGCTGCTGCATCACCGACAGCTCGTCGAGCTCTTGGATGCGGGCCTGCAGCGTGTCTGCCATGTCGTTGAAGCCGTCGGAGAGCACGTCAAAGTGCTCGTCGTGCTGACGGGGCATGCGGGCGTCGGCCTCACCGCTGGCGAGCCGCCTGCTCGTGTCTGCCGCGACGCGAATCGGTCGAAACACGACGCGCGAGATCACCCAAACGAGCAGCCCGATGAACAGCATCATGCCGGCCGCGGTGATGAACAGCGTGCGCTGCACGAACGAGAGCGTGTCTGAGGTGTCGGTGAGGTCGTAGCCGATGTAGAGGTCGAAGACGCCGGCCCCGGCTGGGAACTTGAGCGATGAGCCGACGACGATGCCGGGGGCGACCTTCGAGTCTTCGCCGCGGAAGGTGACCGCCTGCCAGTACTGCGGCTCCTCTGCGACCAGCACGGCGTCCGAGAGCTCATCGCTCACCGCCTGGCCGAGCGCAGAGGGGGTGCTCGCGACCGGCGAGAGCTCGGGGAACGGCGCCTGGTTTTGCTGCCGCCGAATGTCGATCATCTGGCTGGCCGAGGTGTCTTGCACGGTGCGCAGCACCGAGGTGAGCAGCGATTGCAGCCCGCCGCGGTCGGCCTGGTCGAACGAGTCGATCATGCGCTGCGCCTGCACGGTCGCGCGCGCGGAGTCTTGCAGCGCCTGATCGCGGCGCGAGGAGTAGAGGTCGTTACTCACGCTCGTGAGCAGGTAGACGCCAGCGATCGCGATCATAGCCCCCGTGACGAGGCCGGTGATCGTCATGGTGCGCACCATGAGCGAGTTGTTCCAGCGCGCGCGAAACGGGCCGAACACCGGTTGCGTGAATCGCAGCCAGCGGAGCCGCAGGCGCCGCAGCGCCTGGCTCGCGCTGCCCCGTGGCTTCGGCGCCGTCATCTGCCCGTTCTACTCTGCGCGGGCGCCGGCGCGGTACCCGACGCCGCGCACGGTCGTCACGATCGTCGGGTGGTCAGGATCCACCTCGATCTTCGCGCGCAACCGCTGCACGTGAACGTTCACGAGTCGCGTATCGGCCTTGTACTGGTAGCCCCAGACCTTCTCGAGCAGCACCTCGCGGGTAAATACCTGCTGCGGCTTGCGCGCGAGAATGGCGAGCAGGTCGAATTCGAGCGGCGTCAGCGCGATGACAGTGTCGCCGCGGCGCACCTCGTGGCCGGCGACATCGATGTGCAGGTCGCCGATCTGCAGCGACTCGCTCGTCTCCTCCTGCGGTTCGCGCAGCCGCGCGCGAATTCGCGCGACGAGCTCGGCGGGGTTGAACGGCTTCACGACGTAGTCGTCTGCGCCGACCTCGAGCCCGCGCACAACGTCGCGGGTGTCGGTGCGGGCGGTGAGCATGATGATGGGCACGCCAGACTCGGCGCGAATCTGCTCACACACCTCAATGCCGTCCATGCCTGGCAGCATCACGTCGAGCAGCAGCAGGTCTGGGCGGGTTGCGCGAAACTGCTCGACGGCCTGAACGCCATCGAATGCGTGCTCAACAAGGAATCCCTCGCTCTGCAGCACCATGCTCAGCATCTCTGCGAGTGCTCTATCGTCATCCACTACGAGGATTCGTGCGCTCATGTGCCTATTATGACCGGTCGGGCTGGTAAACACGCAACCCAGCGCCTCGCGCGGCGGCCTCAGAAGTGGTCGAACCGCCCCGGCAGCAATTCCCACGGCTCGCGGCCGAGGTACTCGCACACGGCGAGGTAGACGCAGTGCTCGATGAAATAGCGGCGGTGCTCCTCGTCGTCGACGTGCAGGCCGCGCGAGCGCTGAATCGGCATGCGAAACAGCATGATGCTCCTGGCGGCGCGATCCACCGAGAACAGCATCGGCGAGCCGCTCTCGCCGCGACCGGTCGGCACCGTCTGAAACCCGATCTGCACGCCGCGCAGCTCGTCGGGAAACGCGTGCTGCAAGAACTCGACCGCGCCGCGCGCGTGCGCCTCGAAGCGCGCGACTCGGCTCGCCGGGTTCGCGAGCGCTGGCCCGGTGAGCGACGAGCGGATCGGGCGCCTGCCGTGTCGCGTCGCCCGACCGGTTGCGCGCGGGCTCCGTGAAGTCATGCCACTAGTCTACGCGCGGTGCCTCGACCCGGCGCTCAGGCCCCGGGCTGCGTGCCCGCCAGGTGCTCGCGCCGCTCGCGGAAGTCGGGGCGGTTGAAGTAGTCGGCGGTCGTCGCGGAGTCGAGCGCCGCAACGCCGCCCGCGATCCGCGCCCCCAGACGCACCCGTGCGCTCTTCACCGCCATGAGCGAAATCGCCTCGGCGCCCGCGACCGTGTCAGAGAGCGCGACGATGCCGTGATTGCCGAGCAGAATGAGCGACGGCGTCTCGCCGTGGGCGGCGACGTAGGCCTCAAGGCGCGACAGGAACAGCCGCCCGAGCTCAAGCCCCGGCTCGGCATAGGGCACGAACAGGCTGCGCCCGAGCACCATGTACTCCTCGGAATACACCGGCTCGGCAAACGCGGTCTCTGCCGCCGCGCTCGCGAGCAGGGCGACGACGTCGGTCGGGTGCGTGTGCGCGACATAGCGCACCGGAGCGAACGCGCGCACCGCCGCGTGCACAAGCGACTCGATCGAGGCGCGTACGCGGTTGCCCGCGGCATCGGTTGCCGCGAGCGCCGCGGTGAGATCGGCCTGGCCGGCCGCCGGGTCGCGCAAAATTCGCAGCAGCGGATCGAGCTCGACAACCACAAACGTGTCTTCGCTCGCCTGCCCCATCGAGGAGCCCGACGCCTTCACGACGAGCTCGCCGCCGTCGAGCAGCTCGCTCGTGTTGCCCTCGGCGAGAATCACGAGGTCGCGCTCGGGCCTGCCGAGGGCGCGGGTGAGTGCGAGGAGTTCTGGGCTGACAAGCTCTGGGGCGATGCGCGCGTTCATGGGTGACCTCTCGTGGTGGTGGTGTGGTGGTCGTGTGGTGGTGGGGGCACGGGGTGCTAGCTGGGGTCTAGCTGGGGTCGTAGCGAACCGGAATGTGCGTGCGCCGCACGAGCTCCCGGAGCTCGTCGAGCGAGCCGTCGATCAGGCCCATCGTGCGGGCCTGCAGCAGCACGTTGCCGAGCGCCGTCGCCTCGACTGGCCCCGCAAACACCGGAACGCCCGCGTGGTCGGCGAGGCGCTGGCACAGGAGCTCGTTGAGCGAGCCGCCCCCGACAATATTGATCTGAGTGAGCGGGGCATTCGCCACCCTGGCTGTGTCGCGGGCCGCGCTCGCGAACGACACCGCGAGCGACTCGACGATGCAGCGCACTGTCTCGGGGCGACCGCTCGGGGCAGGCACCCCCCGCTGTTCGCACCAGGCTGCGATGCGCGCCGGCATGTCTCCCGGCGCCGCGAAGAGTGGGTCGTCAACGGCGAGCGTTGGCTGTTTGGCCGTCACCTCGGAGGCCGCGGCAAGGAGCTCTGGCAGGTCGATGCGTTCGCCGCCGCTCTCCCACTCGCGCACGCACTCACTCAACAGCCACAGGCCCATGGCGTTGCGCATCAACAGGAACCGGCCGTCGACACCAGACTCGTTCGTGAAGCCGGCGAGCCGCGCCTCCTCCGTGAGCGTCGGGGCCGCCCGCTCCATGCCGACGAGCCCCCAGGTGCCGCACGACACGTACACCGCCCCGGCTGCCGGCATCGGCACCGCGACAACCGCCGATGCGGTGTCGTGGGCGCCAACGGCGACGACCTCGAGGCTATGGGCAAGGCCGAGCGCGTCGGCGAGCTCTGGCAGCAGCGGCCCCAGCCTGGTGCCGGGGGCAACGACCTCCGGCAGCAGTGCCGGCGGCACCCCGGCGGCCGCGACAAGCTCCGGGTCCCACTGCCCCGACGCCGCGCTCAGCAGACCCGTCGTCGATGCGATGGTGCGCTCCGCAACCCGCCTGCCGCTGAGCCAATAGCTGAACAGGTCGGGCATCATGAGCACACCGTCGGCGGCGTCGAGCAGCCCCTCTGCCCCGTCGGCGGCGAGCTGATAGATCGTGTTGATCGGGAGCTGCTCGACACCGGCGCGCCGGTACATGGATTCGGGTGCGATTCTGGCGTGCACGGCGGCGAGCGCGGCGGCAGTGCGCTCATCGCGGTAGTGGGCGGGGTTCCCGAGCAGCCTGCCTGCACGCAGCAACCCGTAGTCGACCCCCCAGGTATCGGTTGCCACCGACATCAGATCGGGCACCTCGCGGCCGGCCGCGGCCAGCCCGTCGATCGCGCCCTGCCACAGCGCGAGCACGTTCCAGTGCAGTCTGCCCCCGGCGCTCACGGGCCGGTTGGCGAAGCGGGCGAACTGCCGCATGCGCAGCACGTCTCGCCCGACCTCGCCCACAATGACCCGCCCGCTCGAGGCGCCGAAGTCGAGCGCCGCGACGTGGCCCGTCGGTGTCGTCATCGAACTCGGCTCACTCGGTTTCTTTGGCGAGCCAGCTCGTGAGCCCCTGCCACAGCGCGGCGAAGCCCTGCCAGGCGATGAATTCGGCCGGCAGCCAGTGCGGCCCCATATCGCTCGCGAACGCGGCGACGCGGCCGTCGCCCTCCTCGGCGACAACGAGCAGCGGGTAGTCGCCAACCGTCACGAGCACCTCGGCTCCCGGCTTGGCTGCGAGCCTGTGGTGGCCGAGAATCGCGGGCCACTCGCCGGCGATGGGCGCGGTGATGGCGTGCGCGGCAGCAACCACTGGCAGGGCGCCCTCTGGTGTCTCCTCGCGGTCGTCGCCGACCTCCATCTCGACGGGCAGCACGGAAGCGAGCGGGGTGTTGCGGTAGTTCGCCTTGCCCTCAATGCCCTGGAAGGTGAGGTAGCCGCCCACCATGAGCAGGGCGCCACCCCGCCGCGTCCAGTCGACGAGCACCTGCAGCCGGTTGGGCATGCGCTCACCGCGCGCGAACACGCGGTCTGGCAGCAGCAGCGTGTTCGCCCCGATGTCGCTGAGCACGACGACGTCGTACTCGTCGAGCTCGGCAGCCGTCGTCGGGAACTGCTCGGCGGCGATGTGGTTGGGCATGAAGACGACCTCGTGGCCGCCGGCCTTCACGGCCGCGATGAAGTCTGCGGCGCCCTCGCCGTAGGAGGAGGTTGTGAAGGTGTCGAAGCCCTTCGCGTGGATCGTGGTCGTGGCCCACGACTCGCCAGCCAACAAGATTCTTGCCATGGTGTGTGTCCGTTCTGTTAGAAAGCGAGGCCGCGCGGCTCTGGCCCGAGCTGGGCCTCCCGCGGGTCTACGACCTGAAAGTTGTTTGCGCGATAGGCCTCGTAGTCGAAGCTCTCGCACTCGTCGAAGCCGATCTGGTGGTACTCGTCGAAGCCCTCCCAGGCCTCGTAGCCGTCGCCAAAGCCGTGTTCGAGAAATGCCTCGGCCATCGCCTTGCCGAGGCGCGGGCCGGTGAAGAACGCCCCCATCGCGAGCAGGTTGCAGTTGTTCGCTGTGGTCGCCCGCTTCGCTGCCGGCAGGGTTTCGCAGACCGCGGCGTGCACGTGCGGCACCTTGCTCGCCGCTACGTGAATGCCCATGCCCGAGCCGCAAAACGCGAGGGCCTTCTCGTACTCACGCTCGGCGATCTGTGCCCCGAGCATAAACCCGACCCGGTGGTACATCGGGGCCTCCGCCTGCACTGGCGTGAGGTCGCGCACCGTCCACCCGCGCGCCTCGAGGTGCTCCTTCACCGCCTCCTTGAGCGGGAACCCCGCGAAATCTGCGCCGACGACGACGTGGCGATCACTCGTGAGCCTCATGATGCGTTTCCTTTCCAGCGGAAGAGCCGTGCGAGATTGTTGTTCTTACCCCACTGGTTGACGACGATGACCAGCAGCAGCACCCCGCCCCAGATGAGCGGGCGGTAGAAATTACTAATGTTCGGGAACGTGTTCAGCAGCGACGACAGCACCTGCAGCACGACGACCGCGAGGATGACGCCGGAGAGTCTGCCGGAGCCGCCGTTCGGGTTCACCCCGCCGAGCACGACGATGAGCACAGCGAGCAGCGTGTACGTCGAGCCGTAGTCGGCCTTCGCAGAGTTGTAGTTCGCGAGCATGACGAGCCCGGCAAGCGAGGCAAGCACGCCCGAGATCATGTAGGTACGAATGATCAGGCTTGTGGTCTTGAGGCCGCTGAACTGGGCTGCGGTCTCGTTCGAGCCGAGCATGTAGAGCTTCGTGCCGAAGGCGCTCTTGTACATGAGCAGCCCGACGAGAACCGCGCCGATGATGAAGATAATGAGCGGCATGGGAATCACCCCAAACAGCCGGCTCGCCATCACCTCGGCGTACTGTGGCGGGAGCCCGCTCGTCGGCTTGCCGCCGCTCACGATCACGGCGATGCCGGTGAACAACTCGAACGTGCCGAGCGTCACCAAGATTGCCGGGATGCGCACTTTGGCAACGAGAATGCCGTTGAGCGCGCCCGCAAGCGCACCGATCACGAGCGACAGCCCGATCGCCGCGGCGAGCGCGAGGTAGCCAGTCGAGGCGTCAGAGCCGACCGGAGCGATCTGCAGCATCAGCAGCGCGCTGCCGATCGCCGTCATGTTCGCGATGCCGACGACCGAGAGGTCGATACCCCCGATCACCATCGCGAGCATCACACCGAGCGCCATGAGGCCAAACTCGGGGAACTGGATCGCCATCGATTGCCAGGTCGCGAGCCCGAAGAAGTTCTTCGGCTTCACAATCGCGAAGAAGATCAGCAGCAGGGCGAGGATCGCGGCCAGCCGCACAACGTGTTGGTCGCGGAACAGGCCGAGGCGCGGGTTCAACGATGTCACCTTTTGGAGCATTATGCGGAGCCCTTCTGAATCAGCGCAGCCGAGTTTTTGCGGTTGCGGCGGGTGAGCTGTACGGCCGAGATGCCCGTGCCAACGATGATGAGCACGCCGAGCGCGAAGCCCTGCCAGAACGTCGGAATACCGACGAGAATCATGCTGTTCTGCACGATGACGATGAGCAGCGTTCCGAGCATCGCGCCGGTGAGCGTGCCAGTGCCGCCCGTGATCGCTGTGCCGCCGAGCACGACGGCCGCGATCACCATGAGTTCCATGCCCAGCAGGTTCGTCGGGTGCATCTGATCCATCATGCTCGTGCGCACGAGGCCGGCGATCGCGGCGATCACGCCGACGGCGACGTACAGCCAGAACTTGATGCGCCGCACGTTGAAACCGGCGCGGGAGGCTGCGCTCTCGTCACCGCCGAGGGCGTAGATGCCGCGCCCGAACGTGGTGAAGCGGAGCACGACGAACGCGATGGCGACGACCGCAATGAGCAGCAGGAACGACACCGGCATGTTCGAGGTCAGCCCCGACTGCGGGTTCTTCGCGACGAAGAGCGTCGCGCGCCCGAATTCGCTCATGCCGGCGGGAATATTCGGAATCTGCACAGACCCGAGCACCCCCTGCATGATGCCGGAGAACACGCTCGCGGTGCCGAGGGTGATGATGAGCACCGGCACGGCAAAGCGAGAGGCGAAGAGGCCGTTGAACGCACCGAGCACGGCACCGACCGCGATCGCCATGAGAAACGGCAGCCAGATGCCGCCGCCCCAGCCCGCGTCAACGAGCACGCGCGTGGTGACGTACACCGCGAGCGAGGCGAGCGCCGGGAACGAGACGTCGATGCCACCCGACACGAGCACCATGAAGGCGCCGACGGCGAACAGCCCGGGCACCACCATGGCGTTCGCGATGTCGACCAGATTGTTGGCGGTGAAGAACTGGCCGCTGCGAGCCTGAATAATCAGGCTCAATACGACGATAACGAGGAGCAGGTAGAACTCGTTTGCGCGAACGATTTTGCTGAGGTACGAGCGCATCTCAACCCTCTTCCTGTCGGGGCGCCACATCCGCCGACATCAGCGCGGCGAGCTCGGCGTCGGTGGTGGTCGCCGGGTCGAGCTCACGCATGATGCGGCCGGCGTTCATGACGAGAACCCGGTTGCAGTTCTGCAACACCTCGGGAATGTCGTCGGAGATGATGATGACCGCGAGGCCGGTGGCCGCAAGCTCGCGCAGCACCCGGTGAATGTCGTGCTTCGAACCGATGTCGACGCCGACGGTTGGGCCGTTGAGAATGAGCACGCGCGGCTGCGTGGCGAGCCACTTCGCGAGCACCACCCGCTGCTGGTTTCCGCCCGACAGCGTGCTCACGGCGTTCTCGGCGTTGGGCGTCGCGATGCGCAGCTCATCGATCCAGCGCTGAGCCTCGGCGGCGACGCGCTTATGGTCGAGGGCTCCGGCTTTCACGAACGCATCGATCTCGGCGATCACGATGTTCGACCCGATCGATCGCTCAAGGGCCAGGCCCTCGGTGAGCCTGTCTTCTGGAACGTAGCCGATGCCGTGCGCGATCGCGCTGCGCACTCCGTCGAAGGTAACCGGCGCACCGTCGATCTTGATCTCGCCGGAGTCGATGCCGTACGCCCCGAAGAGCGCGAGGGCGAGCTCGGTGCGACCCGAGCCGAGCAGCCCGGTGATGCCGAGAATCTCTCCGGGCCGGAGCGCGAGGTCGACGCCTTCGAATGCTCCCGCACTCGTCAGCGCAGAGACCTCGAGAACGGGCCCGGCCGCCGAAATCTCAGGGGTGAACCGGCTCTCGTCGAACTCCCTGCCCGTCATGAAATACGAGAACTTCTTGTGGTCGAGCTCCTCGGGCAGGCAAGTGATGACGTGCTTGCCGTTGCGAATAATCGTGAACTTCTCGCTGATCTCAAAGACCTCTTCGAGCTTGTGGCTCACAAACAGCGTCGCAATGCCGCGAGCTTTCAGCCCGAGAATAATCTCGAACAGCGCCGAGACCTCGCGCTTGGTGAGCGCCGTCGTCGGCTCGTCCATAATGATGAGTTTCGCGTCGCTCATCAGCGCCCGCGAGATGGCGACGAGCTGCTTCTGCGCAACGGACAGGGACCCGACCCTGGCGTCGAGGTCGATGTCGACGTCGATCTTCGCCAGGGCCGCCGCGGCGACCGAGCGCATGCGGCGCCAGTTAACGAAGGTTCGCCCCGCTGAGACCTCGGCTGGTAGCGCAAGGTTCTCGAGCACCGAGAGGTTCGGGAAGAGCGAGAAATCTTGATAGATGACCTGCACGCCGCCCGCGATTGCGGCCCGGGGGCTGAGTTTTGCGAGCTGCTCGCCGCCGAGCTCGACGGTGCCGGCGTCTGGGGCGTGCACCCCCGAAATCACCTTGATGAGTGTCGACTTGCCGCTGCCATTTTCGCCGGCGAGGCAGTGAATCTCGCCAGGCGCGATCTCCAGCGAGACGTTGTCGAGCGCCTGCACTCCAGCGAACGCCTTGCTGACGCCGCGCACTGCAATGACGTGTTCCACCATCAGCGCATCCTTTCCTGCTCTGTGTGTGGGGTACCCAGGGTGCGCCCCGGCGGCAGATTGCCGCGCCAGGGCGCACCCTCGGCGCCGTTAGAAGCCGAAGCTGTCGACGTTGTCTTTGTTGATAACGACCCAGCCGTTGCCCTCGAGCACCTTGTCGCTGCCCTCGGCAAACTTCATGTCTTCGTAGCCCTTGACGCCGAGGTTGACGCCGTCGGCGATCTTCTCGCCGTCGAGAATCTTCGTCGCGAGCGAAGCGAGCGCGTAGCCGGCATCTGCCGGGTCCCAGAGGGTCAGGCTCTTCACGAGGCCCTTGTCGAGAATGCTCTTGTTCGCGGCAGGCATGCCGGTGCCGGTGACGAAGACCTTGCCCGTCAGGCCGAGCTCCTCGATCGCACGGGCAACACCTGGGGCGTCGAACGAAGAGGTGCCGACGATGCCCTTCACCTCTGGGTACTTCTTGAGCACCTCCTTGGCCGACTGGTACGCGACCTCGCCGTCGTCTTGCGACTCGACGCGCGGCTCGGCCTCGAGGAGGGTCATGTTCGGGTACTCCGCCTCGGCGCGAGCAACCGCGCCGTCTGCCCACTCATTGTGCGAGGCATTCGTGACGTGGCCGACCATCGTCGTGTACACGCCCTCTTCGCCCATCGCCTCGGCGAGGTTGTCCATGATGAACCCGCCGTAGTCGCTGTTGTTGAATGCCTCGATGTCGTACATCGTGTTCTCTTGGCTCGCGCCCTCGTGGGTGACCACGACGATGCCCGCGTCCATCGCCTGCTTGAGCACCGTCTCGAGCGCGCCGGGGTCGACCGGAATCACGCCGATGGCGTCAACGCCCTGGGCGATAAGGTCTTGGATGACCTGCGCCTGCATCGTCGCGTCGGTTTCGGCTGGCCCCTTCTGGTAGACCTCCATGCCGGTGTCGGCCGCGTAGGTCTTCACGCCCTCTTCCATGCGCACGAACCACGGGTTCGTAGCGTCTTTCGGAACAATCGCGATCGTGTAGTCGCCGTCTCCCGCGCCCTCGCCCGACCCGCCGGGCTCTGCAGACTGCCCGCCGGGGGTACAGGCCGTAAGCCCGAGTGTGAGCACGGCGGCGACACCGAGTGCGGCCTTGGTAAAGCGTCGTTGCTTCATGTTGTTCTCCTTGTTACGACTGCGTATCGGAATGCAACCCCGCCAGAAAACTGCCCTCGCGTCATTGCGTGATATAACTTTTGAAGCGCTTCATTTTCTGAAGCGGTTCAAAGCTACATGCTCACGCCACGTCGCGCAACAGCGGGCGCACATTGGCCCTAGAGTGATCTGAGTCAGCCGCTCCAGGACGAAAGGCAACCGATTTGTCGCGAAGCCCAGCACACGAGCGCGGCCCAGTGCGGCTGAGAGACGTCGCCGAGCTCGCCGGGGTGGCGACCGGCACGGTCTCGAACACCATCAACCACCCCGAGCGCGTGCACCCGCGCACGCGAGTCGTGGTTGAAGACGCGATTCGCACGCTCGGCTTCGTGCCGAACCAGCAGGCGCGCGTGCTCACCGGCGCGGCGAGCTCGGTCATCGGTCTCGTGGTGCTCGACGTCGAGAGCCCGTTTTACATGGAGACCGCCCACGCGCTCGAGCGCGCCGTGCGCGAATCGGGCAACGTCGTGATGCTCTGCAACTCGGAGGGAGACCTCGAGCGCGAGGAGGCGCTGCTCACGATGCTCGCCGCGCAGCGCGTGCGCGGCGCCCTGCTCGCACCAGCTACCCCCGACGCCCACGCCGACCGCTACCTGAACCTGCCGGGCAACCTGCCGATCGTGCTCCTCGACTTCGACGGGGGCGACGAGCACTGCTCGGTAACCGTCGATAACGTTAGCGGTGGCGCCCTCGCAATCAACCATCTGCTCGGGCTCGGGCACACCCGCATCGCCTTTCTCGGCGGCTCGCCCAACCTCCGTCAGTTCAGGCAGCGCGCCAAGGGCGCGCGCGGCGCCCTCCAGGCCGCCGGGCTCGACCCGCGCGAGCATCTCACCGAGGTGAGCGTCTCTGGCATCGGCATTCGCGACGGCCAGCAGGCGGCCGAGCTGCTGCTCGAGTCGGGCGTGCCAGACGCGATCTTTTGCGGCAACGACATGCTCGCCTTCGGCGCCTACCGAGCACTCACGAGCGCTGGGCTGTCGGTGCCAGACGATGTCGCCATTGTCGGCTATGACGACATCGAGTTCGCCAAAGACTGGGTGGTGCCGCTCACGTCGATCAGGCAGCCCATTGCGTCGCTCGGCCAGCACGCCGCGCAGCTGCTGCTCGAGCACTCGGCTGGAGACGACGCGCACGAGCACCGCCACGTCGTGCTCGAGCCCGAGCTCATTGTTCGCAGCTCGAGCGATCGGCGGCGCGCGACCACCGCGTAGGGCCCGAGCGCCACGCGCGCTAGTCTGAGCGAGATCACTCACTCGGCTACCGGGAAGGCTCACTGGCGATGGCCACGAACAGCACACTCCACGCAGAGGCGCGCCGCGCCGAGATTCTCAGCACGATCAACCGTGAGGGCAGCGCGCAGCTCGAAGATCTTGCGACCAGGCTCGGGGTCTCCGCGATGACGGTGCGGCGCGACCTCGACGACCTCGAGGCCGAGGGCCTGCTGCGACGCGTGCGCGGTGGTGCGGTCGCCGTGCAGGGGCCGCGCCCGTTTGGCGAGCGCCGCGAGACCCGCGGGCGCGCAAAGCAGGCCATCGCCGCGAAGGCCGCTGCGCTGCTGCCGCGCGATGGCGCGATCGCGCTCGACGCCTCGAGCACGGTCGGCGCGCTCTCCCCGGCACTGCACTCGCAGCCGGGCCTGATCGTGGCGACAAACTCCCTCGAGAACTTCGTTTCGCTTCAGACGGCACCCGAGACCACTCCGCTGCTCCTCGGTGGCGAGCGCGATCGCGCGACGGGCAGCTTCGTGGGAAAGCTCGCCTGCGATGCCGCCGCATCGATGCACTATCGCGTGTTTTTCACCTCGGCGGCCGCGATCCACCCCGTGCACGGCACCTCCGAAGCCTCGCTCGCCGAGAGCCAGGTCAAGCGCACCCTCGCGACCAACAGCGCGAGCACGGTGCTCTGCGTCGACTCATCGAAGCTCGGGAGCGTTGCGCTCGCCACGACGCTCGCGCTCGAAGACATCGATGTGCTGATCACTGAGCTCGACCCTGCGGCGGCCGACCTCGACCCCTACCGCGGGCTCGTCGAGATCAGATAACCCTTGCGCTTCACGTTAGATCTTGTAATATCTACCAAGAACTAACAGCATTGGAGCTCGCATGTCTCTCAGCCCAGCAGCCGCGCTGATCGCGCGCAGCAACCGCCTCGGCAAGAACCCGAAGAACACGAACTACGCCGGCGGCAACACGTCGGCCAAGGGCAGCGCAGTCGACCCCGTCACCGGCGAACCGGTCGAGCTCTTGTGGGTGAAGGGTTCGGGAGGCGACCTGGGCACGCTCGAAGAGAGTGGGCTCGCCGTGCTGCGCATGGACAGGGTGCGGCAGCTCGCTGGGGCCTACGCAGGCATCGACCGCGAAGACGAGATGGTCGACGCCCTCGCGTACTGCCTGCACGGCGCGGGCGGGGCGGCCCCCTCGATCGACACCGCAATGCACGGCCTCGTCGACGCTGCGCACGTCGACCACCTACACCCCGACTCGGGCATCGCCATCGCAACCGCGGTCGACGGCGAGGCACTCACCCGCACCATCTTCGGCGAGCGGGTGCTCTGGGTGCCGTGGCGCAGGCCGGGCTTCCAGCTCGGCCTCGACATCGCCGAGCTGCAGCGCGCGCACCCGAACGCGGTCGGCACCATTCTCGGCGGGCACGGCATCACCGCGTGGGGTGCCACCTCAGACGAAGCCGAGCGCAATTCGCAGTGGATCATCGACACGGCCGAGCGCTACATCGAGGCGAACGGATCACCCGCCCCGTTCGGCGCCGAGCGACCCGGCTATGCCCCGCTCCCAGAGCCCGAGCGCCGCGCCCGAGCGGCCGCGCTCGCTCCGAGCATTCGTGGCATCGCATCAAGCGAGCGCACCATGGTGGGGCACTTCACAGACTCCCCCGCTGTGCTCGAATTCCTCGCCTCAGAGAAGGCGCCGCGGCTGGCAGCACTCGGCACCAGCTGCCCCGACCACTTTTTGCGCACAAAGGTGCGCCCACTGCTGCTCGACCTGCCCGCGACCGCGACGCTGCCCGAACAGCTCGCGCGCCTCGACGAGCTGCACTCAGAATACCGCGAGGCATACCGGGCCTACTACGACGAACATCGCACCCAAGACAGCCCCGCGATGCGGGGAGCAGACCCGCTCATCGTGCTGGTGCCTGGCGTCGGCATGTTCTCGTATGGGGCGAACAAGCAGACCGCGCGCGTCGCAGGCGAGTTCTACCTCAACGCGATCAATGTGATGCGTGGCGCCGAGGCCCTATCGACCTACGCGCCAATCTCAGACGCCGAGAAGTTTCGCATCGAGTACTGGGCGCTCGAAGAGGCGAAGCTGCAGCGACTGCCGAAGCCCAAGAGCCACCAGGGCCGAATCGCCTTCGTCACTGGCGCCGCGTCGGGAATCGGTAGGGCAACCGCCACCCGGCTCGCAGCCGAGGGGGCCTGCGTCGTTATCGCCGACCTCGACCTCGCAGCCGCCGAGCGCGTCGCCGCCGAGCTCGGCGGGCCCGACGTCGCCATCGGGGTCGCAGCGAACGTCGCCGACCCGCTCGCGGTTCGCGCCGCGATCGACACAGCGGTGCTCGCATTCGGCGGCATCGATCTCGTCGTGAATAACGCGGGGCTGTCGCTCTCGAAGCCGCTGCTTGACACCACCGAACACGACTGGGATCTGCAGCACAACGTCATGGCAAAGGGCTCGTTTCTCGTGTCGCAGGCGGCCGCGGCAGTGCTCATCGCCCAGCGCCTCGGCGGCGACATCGTGTACATCTCATCGAAGAACTCCGTGTTCGCTGGCCCGAACAACATCGCGTACTCGGCGACCAAGGCAGACCAGGCGCACCAGGTTCGCCTGCTCGCGGTCGAGCTCGGCGAGCACGGGATTCGCGTCAACGGCATCAACCCAGACGGCGTCGTGCGGGGTTCGGGCATCTTCGCATCTGGCTGGGGCGCGAACCGCGCCGCAACCTACGGCATCGCCGAGAAAGACCTCGGGCAGTTCTACGCGAACCGCACCATTCTCGGCAGGGAGGTCGTTCCCGAGAACGTCGCAGACGCCGTCTTTGTGCTCACCGGGCCCGAGCTCAGTCGCACGACTGGGCTGCACGTACCCGTCGACTCCGGGGTGGCCGCTGCGTTTCTGCGCTAACGCGCGCCCACCCGCGCCCACCCGCGGCCACCCGCGAGCCGCGCACGGCCCCCGCGAGCCGCGCGCGAGCGCGGCCGCGGGGCCCGAGCGGTCGGCCCGCCTAAGCTCTAGCGAGTGTAAACGGTGAGGTCGCCCGTGTGCTCCGCGCGCGGCATCACCGGGTACCCGGCGATCGTGCCGCTGCCGAGCATGCGCACACCGACCCACACCGGGGCGGTGCTCGTAACGCTGAGCTGACCGGTGCCGGGCACCTCGACGGCGGCGCCCGGGCCGACCGTGAGCGTCTCGTCGGCGCCACCCTCGACTGTCACCTCGGCGGCCTCATCGCCCGCGTTCGCAACGATGAGCGTGCCGCCCGGCACCACAGGCGCCGGGGTCGCTGAGCCCGCGGCGATCTTGCTCGCGGGCGCAAACCACTGGAAGTCGTGGGTCTCACCCGAATTCGAGGCGCCCTCGGCGGCAGCAAACACGGGAACATCTGCGTCGATCACGACCGCGGTCGCGTCGTGCGGCCAGGTCTCGACCGCCAGGCTCGCCACCGTGCGCGGCGCGAGGTCGAGCGTGCCGAGCTCTGTGCGCACGCCCGCGGCGTCGATGGCATACACGCCAGCTGTGCCCGCAGCGTCGCCCGGCGCGACCGCGTTGACCTGCACCGGGAATCTGTCGGCTGGGCCGGTATCGCTTGGCACCTCTTCGTGATCATGCGAATCTTCATTCGCGACGCCGGGAATCACGACGAGACGCTCGGCGCGCAGCTGCCGCGTGACCGTCGAGGTGCCGACGGGCACGATGCCGTCGACCCGGGCAACACCCAGGCTCGCTGCGACCGGAGCGCCAGTGCTCGTCACCCGAACCGCGAGCCGCTCGCGGTTCGGGGCGTAGCCGTTGAGCGAGACGATCTGCTCGGAGTTTGGGGCAACGATCACGCCAGCGGTCTGCACGGCATCAACCTCGCCGTTCTCATCAAAGACCGAAATCTGCACCGTGGCTGGCACCGCGCTGGCGTTGCCGACGCTCAGCGTCGTCGAGAGCCCGAGCGTGCTCCCACCGCCAACGAGCCACTGCTCGTTCACCGGCTCAACGCACGCGCTCGCGGTCAGCCCCGACAGCGTCGGTGAACCGATCTTCTGTGTCTGGGCCGCTGCGAGCGGCGCCTCTGCCTGGCCAACGAGCACACGCGCGCCAGAGGCGTTTGCCCCCTCAGGGCCGCTCCCTGTGAGTGTGCCGAGCTCGCCATCTCCGGCAACGAGCACCTGGGCCTCGCCAGTGGGTATGGCGAGGTCGGGCCGCGACGGGTCTGCCCCGAGTTCTGGGAACGCACCGGCGCACACGATGTTGCGCTCGCCTGCCTGCGTGGTGTTCACCTGCAACGCGTGCGGAGTGCTCTGAATCGACGGCAGCTGCACCGTGCCAAGCAACAGCGCGCCCGCCGCCGCGGCTCCGGTAATCACCAGGCCGGTGAGAGCGCGCGCCCCGCCGCGCACAAACTTCTCGCTCTTGCTCATCGCTCGCCTCCGTTCTGCTCTGGCTCCGCTGGCCCCGGTTCGGGCTGCTCGGGCTGCTCCGGTTCGGGCTGCTCGGGCTGCTCCGGCTGCTGTGCGGCGCTGGCCGGGGCCTCGTCGCCGAAGGCCTGCGCGGCACGCGCCGCCGCGAACGCAGCGGCCGGGCTCGTGTGTTCATTCGCTGGCGCCGCATCAGCGTCAGCAGCATCGGCGACAGCAGCATCGGCGTCGGTGACAGCGACAGCGGCATCGGTGGCCCCTGCGTCGCCGTCACCAGCGTCGGCAGCCGCCCCAGCCCCAGCACCAGCGTCAGCAGCGTCAGCAGCGTCGGCACCCGCGTCAGCACCCGCGTCAGCACCCGCGTCAGCACCCGCGTCAGCAGCCGCGTCAGCAGCGACGGTAGTGCTCGTCGCGGCGGCCGTGGCCTTTGCCGCAACAGCAGCTGCACGCTGCTCGCGACGCGTGTTCGACTTGCGCACCCGCTTGGGGCGCTGGCGCCGCTCGGGGCGCTCGACGACCTCGCCGGTCGGCAGCGCGAGCAGCAGCATCGCGAAGATCAGTACGAGCTGCACCGTCCACACGGTTTGCCCACCAAACGAGGTGCCAATGAGCGCTGCAGACTCGTCGCCCTCGTCGTCGGCGCTAGCCTCTGCTTCGGCGACGCGCCACAGCAGGCCCTGCGTGGTTGCGCCAACGCTCGCGAGCTCCGGGTGCTGGTCAAGCGTGCGCTGCAGCTCGGTTTCGCCCGTCGGGTCGTTGCCCTTGCCAAGCAGCACGTAGTTCACCTGCGACTCCCGCAGCGCGTCGCCGACGCTGTCGCCGCCGATGCTCGCGAGCGCGGCGACGAGCTCCGCAAGGCGTGCCTCCTCCGGGCCGGGCTCGGCGAGCGCCGCCGAGGTGCGAATCTCGTCGAGTTCGAGCCCTTCACCAGTCACAACCTCGGCGCGCAGGGCGTCCTCGGCGATTGCCGTCACGACGAGCGTGCGCGTATTCGGGTGTTGCTCACCGGCGACCTGCACGAGCGCCGGCATGCGGGTGTCGCCCGCGGCCATCGGCACGTTTCCGGTCGCAAGGCGCACGGCAATGGGGCCGGCAGCGACGACCGCGGCCACGAGCGCAACAGCGACGATCGCTGGCGCCGCGCGCCTGGCGGTATCGGCGCCGAGGGCGGCGAGCCCGAGCACCGCGAGCCAGTACAGCACGAGCCCCGAGCCCGCCCACACCGCGACCGGCACGTCGCCCGTCGACTGCAGCATGAGCTGCGTCGAGCCGACCGCGGTGACGACGCCGAGCGCGCCGAACAGTGCGTGCAAGACGGTCACCGCGACGCGCCCCGTGTACAGGCCGAGCAGCGCGAGCAGTGCGAGCGGCAGCATGAGCACGCCGACAAGCAGGGTCGCTGGCGCACCGCCGAGCCCGATCGACTCGAAGATGCGTGCCCAGCCGTCGAGGCCGAACTCGGGGAAGCCGAGCAGCAGGTGCCAGGTGGTGCCCGGCTGGTACGGGAGCGCGATACCGGGGTCGGCAAGCAGGTCGAACGGCCTGCCGCTGAACACTGTGGCGATGATCTTGGGCGCAAACAGCACGAGCGGCGCGATCGCGACAGACAGCACGCGCAGCGCGCCGCGAAGACTCGAGAAGACGCCAACGACAAGGAAGATCAGGGCGGCCGGAATCAGCACCGGCGCGCTCGCGAGCGCAACCGCCGCCAGCAGCGAGGCGGTGCCAGCCCAGCTCCACGACTCGCGGCAGCGCGTCGCAGCGAGCAGCAGCCACGGCATCACGACCGCGAGAATCAGCGTCGTCACCCGGCCAGACGCGATCGAGCCGAGCAGCACGGGGCTGAGCGCGAACCCGAGGGCTACGACCGCGCGGGCTGCGGCCGACTCGGTGAGCTGCGCGGCCCAGATCCACGCGCCGAGACCCGCGAGCGGAATCGCGATGACGAGCAGCAGCACGAGGGCGTGCGACGGGTTCCAGAAGGTCACCGACCCGAGCACGGCGAGCACCCAGGCGAAGGGGTCAGCGGGAACGCCGTCGATCGTGCGCGTGTGGTGCCAGAGCTCGCCGAGCGGGCTGAGGGGCGCCATGCCACCGCCAAACAGGCTCGTCTTCGTGATCGCCCACCACGTCAGGCCGATCGCGAGCACGGCCGTCGTCGCGAGCACGGCGAGGCCGCCGCTCGACACAAATGCGAGCTCGCGCGGAATGCGGCCCTGGGCGGCAAGAATAGCCTCGCGGTCGATCATGCGGGCCGTGCGAACCGTCTTTCGGTCGGTGCGCAGTGGGCGGATCGCGGCCCAGCCGACGCGCGACGAGGCTTTGACCCGCCTGCGCGAGGCGAGGAGCGCCCGCGGCCTGAAGAACACCGTGAGCGCCGCCACGAACTCACCGAACATGTGCCCGGGTTGCTCGCGAATCAGCGCCCAGAACACTCGCGCGATCGCGAGCAGTGGCAGCCCCAACCACATGAAGAAGGCCGGGAGCGCTCGGGCGTAGGCGATGCGCCGATGCAGATGCGCGGTTCGCGCCTGCCGGTGTGCTGCGCGCAGCACACCGCGCGACCGGTCAATGTGAGGGCCGGCAACGCCGCTGCGGGCGAAGCGAACGCGCGACTCAGGCGAGACCTCGACCCGGTACCCCGCGAGGCGGGTTCTCACGCAGAAGTCGAGCGCGTCGTCGTAGCTCGTGTACGCGGGGTCGAAGCCGCCGAGCTCGTCCCACACGTCGCGGCGCACCAGCATGCCGACGGGGCCGACGCCGAGCACGTCTTCGAGGTGGTCGTACTGCTGCTGGTCAAGCTCTTGCCTGCGCAGCAGCCAGCGCGAGCCCGTCTGCGTGAGGCTTTGCCCCAGTTCGATGATGCGCTCAGGGTGATCCCAATCAACGAGTTTGGGCCCCGCGACCGCGACAGACTGCGCGCGCTGCACCGTCGAAAGAATGCGCTCGAGCGCCTCCGGCTCGGGGCAGGAGTCTTCGCTGAGCAGCCAAATCCACTCCTCGGCCGGGTTCTGCCCCGGCTGCACCGCCGTGAGTGCCGCCGCGACCGCGCGGCCGAACGACACCTTCGACTGAATTCCGAGCACGCGGGCAACCTCGGAACCGCCGAGATTCGCTCCGACGAGCTGGTTGCCAACACGCTCGGATCCGCCATTATTGACGGCGACGATCGCGTTTGGGCGCCTCGTTTGCGAGGCGATCCCTGCGATCGTCTCTTCGAGCCACTGCCCACCCTGGGAAGCGACGATAACTGCGGTAACTGAGCTGCGCATAACGCCGTCAGTCTAGGCAGTCAGCACGGCCGCAAGCTGAAGCCATGCCGTGCAGCGCAAAGCTCACCCCGCCTCGCGGCGAAGCTTGCGGCGCTCTCGCTCAGACAAACCACCCCAGATTCCAAAGCGCTCGTCGTTCTCGAGCGCGTAGTCGAGGCATTCCGAGCGCACCTCGCAGCTCTCGCAGATACGTTTTGCCTCGCGGGTCGACCCGCCCTTTTCGGGGAAGAACGACTCGGGGTCTGTCTGCGCGCAGAGCGCGTCAGACTGCCAGGCGAGCGCCTCGTCCTCTGCCGCTTTGCGAATACCGGGGGTGCCGAGAAATACCGGGTCGACGAACCAGTCGCCGGGAACGCTGGGCCCTGAAGCGTGTTCCATGGTGCGCCCCCTTTCTCAAGACTTCTCGTTTGCGACGCTGACACGCCGCGTTCTCGAATAATTACACCCTTGTCATTCACTACATGTCAAGCCGAGGAGTGTAAACCCTCAAGTGGCTATTGAGACTCAGTGGAGCTACGCGTGTCGCACCTCTACACTGGGTGTCATGGCAGATTCTCTCCGCGTCGCGTCGGTCAACGTCAACGGCATCAGGGCCGCATACCGCAAAGGCATGGGTGAATGGCTCGCCGCGCGCGATGTCGATGTGCTCGCGCTGCAGGAGGTTCGCGCCCAAGACGAGCACCTCGAGGAGTTTCTCGGCGCCGCAGGCTGGCACTGGCTGCACGACCCCTGCGAGATCAAGGGGCGCGCGGGCGTCGCGATTGCAAGCCGCGTGCCGGCGCAGTCACACCGCGTTGGGCTCGGGGGCGCCGATGCGCAGGCCGCGGTGCAATCGTCGGGCCGCTGGCTCGAGGCAGACTTCGCCTTCGGCGACTCACAGCTCACGGTGGTGAGCAATTACACCCACTCCGGCGAGGTCGACACTCCTCGACAAGAGGCCAAGTGGGCGTTTCTCGACGCCATGGGCGTGCGCATGACCGAGCTCGCCGGCGAGCGCGAGTTCGCAGCCATCGTCGGCGACTTCAATGTCGGCCACCGCGAGCTCGACATCAAGAACTGGAAGGGCAACGTCAAGAAGAGCGGCTTCCTGCCGCGCGAGCGTGCCTACTTCGACCGCTTCTTCGGGCCGCGCGGCGAGCTCGTCACGGGCGTCGACGGTTCAGAGGGCGCGGGCTACGGTTGGGTCGACGTCGGGCGCACGTTCGCCGGCGAGGTCGACGGCCCCTACTCATGGTGGTCAAACCGCGGCCAGGCGTTTGACAACGACACCGGCTGGCGCATCGACTACCACGTCGTGACCCCGCAGCTCGGCGAGCGGGTGCTCGACTACCGCATCGACCGCGCCGCGGCCTACGACGAGCGATGGTCTGACCACGCCCCCGTCGTCGTCGATTACCGCATCTGAGTTCTCGCCGCGACCGCCCGGGCCAGCTCCCGGGCGGTTCGTCACCTCCCCGAGACGGGGACTCAGCGGCACCCCACACTCTTTACACAGAAATACAGTCACCCCATGAGCGATTCAAAGCCAGTCATCTTCTCGGGAATGCAGCCCTCGAGCGATTCCCTCCAGCTCGGCAACTACATCGGCGCGCTGAGCCAGTGGACCAAGATGCAGGAAGACTACGACGCAATCTTCTGCGTCGTGAACCTGCACGCAATCACCGTGCCGCAAGACCCAGCCGAGCTTGTCGAGCGCACCCGCCGCACTGCGGCGCAGTACATCGCCGCCGGCATCGACCCCGACAAGTCGACCCTCTTTATTCAGTCGCACGTGCCCGCGCACGCCGAACTCGCCTGGGTGCTCAACACCATCACTGGCTTCGGCGAGGCGAGCCGCATGACCCAGTTCAAAGATAAGTCGCAGAAGAACGGCGCCGACGCGGCGTCGGTCGGTCTTTTCACCTACCCCGTGCTCATGGCCGCCGATATTCTGCTCTACCAGGCGGAGTCGGTGCCCGTCGGCGAAGACCAGCGCCAGCACGTCGAGCTCACCCGCGACCTCGCGACGCGCTTCAACTCGCGCTTCGGCGAGACCTTCGTGCTGCCCGAGGCGCAGATTCCGAAGACCGTCGCGAAGATCTACGACCTGCAGAACCCGCTCGCGAAGATGTCGAAGTCTGCCGAGACCGAGGCGGGCCTTATCAAGGTGCTCGACCCCGCGAAGGTCACCACGAAGAAGATCATGCGCGCGGTGACCGACGACGACAACGAGATTCGCTTCGATCGCGCGGCAAAGCCCGGCGTCTCGAACCTGCTGACGATCTTCTCGGTGCTCGCCGAGCGCTCGGTCGAGTCGATCGAGGAGGAGTTTGCCGGCCTCGGCTACGGCCACCTCAAGAAGGCGGTCGCCGAGGTCGTCGAGGGTGCACTCGCCCCGGTTCGCGAGCGCACAGATGAGCTGATGGCCGACCCTGCCGAGCTCGATCGGCTGCTCGCGCGCGGTGCCGACCGCGCGAGCGAGATCGCTACGAATACGTTGAACCTCGTGTACGACCGCGTGGGGCTCGCCCGCCGCTAGGGGTTGTTCGCCGCCTGGGCCCGGGGCCTGGGCCCAGGGGCTGGGCTTGGGCCCGGGGCTGGTGGCTGGAGCCCGGGGCGGCGGGCCGGCGGGCGGGTGACCCGGCTGCCGGGCGGGCGGCGTGCGACCCGGCCGGCGGGCCGCAAACGCACCCGCAGGTTCGCCCGTAGCAATCGCACAACATTTCGGCCACCGGTCGCGCTATGCTGATGGGGTGTTCCGGGGTCGGTGGGATTCCGAACCGGCGGTGAAAGTCCGCGACCTCCGCATCTGCGGGGCTGAATCGGTGAAATTCCGATACCGACGGTGATGTGTGGGGCTGTCGCCCGCGCACAAGTCCGGATAGGAGGAACGCGGGTGTGTAAGGCATTGCCTTGTGCACCCCAACCCGGGCACCCGAAAGGGAATCAATGCCTGCCGCGCACGCACTCTCACCCGAGGTGATTGAGTCAGCCATGCGGCGAGCGCTCACGCTCGCCACGCGTGGCCCGGCCCACGACGAGAACCCGCAGGTTGGCTGCGTCGTTCTCGACGCCGCCGGCGAGACCGTCGCCGAGGGCTGGCACGAGGGCGCCGGCACGCCCCACGCCGAGGTGATGGCCCTTGCTGCACTCCCCAACGATCTCGATGCCTCGCAGCTCACCGCCGTCGTGACGCTCGAACCCTGCAATCACACCGGCCGCACCGGCCCTTGCTCGCAGGCGCTCATCGCCCGCGGCATCGGGGCGGTGGCCTTCGGCTCGCAAGACCCGGGGGCGGCGTCGAGCGGCGGCGGCGAGACGCTTCGCGCAGCGGGCGTCGCGGTGACCGGCGGCGTGCTCGAGCGCGAGGTGCGCGAGTTTCTCGCGCCGTGGCTTTCGCGCCAGCAGGGGGCGGATCGTGGCTGAGCACTCCCCAGCAGCGCGCACCGTGCCAGCGCGGCCGCGCATCACCGTGAAGTGGGCGCAGACGCTCGACGGCAGAGCCGCCGCGGCCGATGGCACGAGCCAGTGGATCACCGGGCCAGAGGCCCGGGCCGACGTGCACCGGCGCCGGGCACTCGCCGACGCGATACTCGTCGGCACCGGCACGCTCATCGCCGACGACCCAGCGCTGACCGCGCGCGCACCCTCTGGCGAGCTCCTGGTCTCGGCTGCCGAGCAGCCGGTGCCCGTCATCGTTGGCAGCCGCCCGATTCCCGAGGCCGCCCGCGTGCGGAGCCACCCCGCCCTCGGGGCCGACACCCCAGAGCCCATTCGGCTTGCCGGCACCGACCTCACCGCCGAGCTTGCGGGGCTCGCCGCCCTCGGCATCCGTTCGGTGTTCGTCGAGGGCGGGCCCGCGATCGTGAGCTCGCTGCTGCGCGCTGGGCTCGTTGACGAGCTACTCGTCTACGTCGCACCGGCGCTGCTCGGCGGCCCGAGGCTCGCCGTCGGGAACATCGGGGCCGACTCGATGGTTGATATTCAACGGCTCAACTTCGCGAGCACCCAGCAGCTCGGCAACGACATACTCTTCATCGCAACGCCCGCCCCGAAGGAGGCACCCTAGATGTTCACCGGACTTATCGAAGAGATCGGCGAGGTCATCGCCGTCGAACCCAACGGCGATTCGCTGCGCATCACCGTTGCCGGCCCGCTCGTCACGAGCGACGCAACCCACGGCGCATCGATCGCGGTCTCTGGCGTCTGCCTGACGGTCGTCGAGCAGGGCACCGACGAGAGCGGCCGCGGCACCTTCGCCGCAGACGTGATGGCGCAGTCGATCAAGATGTCGACGATCGGGGAGCTCGTGCCGGGCAGCCGGGTCAACCTCGAGCGCGCCGCGCGGCTCGACACTAGGCTCGGCGGCCACATCGTGCAGGGCCACGTCGACGGCACCGCGACGCTTTTGACGTCTGCCGACGGCGACGCGTGGCGCACGCTGCGCTTCGCGATCTCGCACGAGCTCGCGCCGCTGCTCGTGGACAAGGGCTCGGTCACGCTGTCTGGCACCTCGCTCACGGTCTCCGCGATCTCGCCCGCGAGCGAGCCCGAGCAGTGGTTCGAGGTATCGCTGATTCCCGAGACCCTCGAGGCGACCACTCTCGGCGCGCTGACGCCCGGCGACCGTGTGAACGTCGAGACCGACCTCATCGCCCGGCACGTCGAGCGCATGCTCGGCTTCCGCGAGCCGGCCGATCAGGCTTCACAGGCAGCAACCCCGATCTCCGCGTAGCGCGGCCCACCAGATTTTCACACCGGTAAAGGACACCAATGAGCATCTCAGCTACCACAGCAGCCCCAGACACCCCGGCGACCCCGGGCATCGCAACGATCGAGGAGGCGATCGCAGCGATCAAAGCCGGCCGCCCCGTCATCGTCGCCGACAACGAAGATCGCGAGAACGAGGGCGATGTCATCATCTCCGCCGAACTCGCATCTGCCGAGTGGATCGCCTGGACGGTGAGCCGCTCCTCGGGGCTCTTGTGCGCACCGATGACAAACGAGATCGCCGACCAGCTCGATCTGCCGATGATGGTGCAGCGCAATGAAGATGTCAGGGGCACGGCATACACCGTCACCGTCGACGCCGCCCACGGCGTCACCACGGGCATCAGCGCGAGCGACCGCGCCACCACTGCGCGCGTGCTCGCAAACCCAGACGCCGTGCCAACCGACGTGAACCGCCCCGGCCACATTCTCCCGCTGCGCGCGGTCGACGGCGGCGTGCGCGCCCGCGACGGCCACACGGAGGCGGCGGTCGAGCTCATGCGCCTCGCCGGTCTCCGCGAGGTCGCCGTGATCGCCGAGATCGTCGCAGAAGATGGCGAGATGATGCGCCTGCCCGGCCTCATCGAGCTGGGCGCTGCCGAGGGCGTCGTCGTGACCACGATCGAGCGGCTCATCGCGTACCTCAACGAGCACGACCCAGAGGGCACGCCCGCGGAGCAGGGTGTCTCGCGCCGCGTGAGCCTCAGGGCCGACACGCTGTTGCCGACCGAGCACGGCGACTTCCGCGCGCTCGCCTACCGCGATCGCCGCGCAGGGGTAGACCACATCGCGCTCGTCGCGAAGCTCCCAGACGGCAGCATGCCCGGTGCCGGCTCGCTCGTGCGTGTGCACTCCGAGTGCATCACGGGCGAGGCGTTCGGGTCGCTGAAGTGCGAGTGCGGGCCGCAGCTCGATGCCTCGCTAGATCTCATCAACGAGCGCGGCGGCGTCGTCGTGTACCTGCGCGGCCAGGAGGGGCGCGGGATCGGCCTCGCCAACAAACTCCGCGCCTACCAGCTGCAGGAGCAGGGCCTCGACACGCTTGACGCCAACCTGCAGCTCGGCCTGCCAGCAGATGCCCGCGATTACACGGCCGCGGCCGAGATCCTCGCCGACCTCGGCGTCAGCGACGTTCGCCTGCTCACGAACAACCCCGACAAGGTCACCCAGCTCGAGGAGCACGGGCTCACCGTGACCGAGCGCGTGCCGCTGTTTGTCGGCGTCACCGATGAGAACCGCGGCTACCTCGCGGCCAAGCGCGACCGCATGGGCCACCAGCTGCCAGCCGGCGAGCTGTAACTCGCCCCGCACCCACACACCAACTTCGACACGACAGGATCAATCACTATGAGTGGAGCAGGAGTTCCCAGCCTCGCCGTCAACGCCACCGGGCTGCGCGTCGCCGTCATCGCGGGCAGCTGGCACACCGAGATCATGGAGGGCCTCATCGCTGGGGCGCGCGAGGCGATCGCCGCCTCGGGCGCCGAGCAGTCGCACTTTACCGTTGCCGGTTCGTTCGAACTGCCAGCTGCCGCGCAGATCGCGCTCACCCCGATCGCAGAGGGCGGCGGCGGCTTCGACGCCGCGGTCTGCCTCGGCGTGATTATTCGCGGCGGCACCCCGCACTTCGAGTACGTCGCGAGCGCCGTCACCGACGGGCTCACCCGCGTGCAGCTCGACACGGGGCGCCCCGTTGGCTTTGGCGTGCTGACGACCGACAACGAGGAGCAGGCGCTCGATCGCTCGGGACTGCCAGGCTCGCGCGAGTCGAAGGGTGTCGAGGCCGCCGAGGCCGCGCTGCACCTCGCGATTACGATGCACGCGATCAGCGCCGGCGGGCTCATGCACGCCGAGCAGCACGGAGCGTAGCGAGCGCCGCCGCCGGCTGGCGGCTGCCCGCTGCGCTCTGGCGCTGCGCTCTGGCTCTGCGCTCTACACTCTGGCTCTGCGCTCTGCGCTCTGCGCCGAGCTCACTCTGCACGGGCGGCAATCGCCTGCCACACGAGGCGCGACAGCGGCACCCACTGCAGCTCGCGCTTCGGCTCGCACTCAGACGCGGGGGTGCCGGCGATGCACGCCGGCACAGCCGTCGCGGTGAGCGGAATCGGCGCGATGAGAATCAGCCCGAAGCCGAGCACGCTCGCGAGCAGCACGCGCCTGCGCCTCCCCGCCCTGCGGTGCTGCTCTGCCTCGGCTGCGCGCTGTCGCCTGCGATCTGCCTTCGAGTTCACGGGTCACCTCCGGCGCCGCTACCGGCGCATCGTCGCTGGTGCCTGGCACGCGCACCGGCGTGGCACGGGCACGGGCACTGGCATGGCACCGGCACCGGCACCAGCACCAGCACCAGCACCAGCACCAGCTCCAGCACCGACACTGGCACTGGCACCGGCACTCTCAGGCCCTCGCCCGGCGAGCCCCTGCGTTGCCTCCGAACTGTACCCCATCTTTCGCAAAATAAGGGGGTGGGTTCGGAGGAAATGGGGGGGTCATCCAGTGGGACAGGCCAGGCCGGGCGCAGGGAGCGTGGGCAGGGCCCCGCCAGCAGCGCCAGCCCCGCCGCCCCCGCCAGCCGCACCAGCCGCACCAGCCGCACCAGCCGCACCAGCCGCACCGCCCA
>NZ_BAAAKZ010000003.1:0-642888 GCF_039528015.1 Leucobacter albus
TCCGCAGCGGTTGGGCAGGGAGAGGGTGAGACACGCCCAACGCCATCCACACGTTTTGGCCGATAGCCCTGATCTCGCGTCTGCGTGCTGGCGGCAGTGACGCGCGTGTCGACCAGCGGATCTGCCCGCCGCAGCGGCGGTGCGTTCGCTACCAAAAAAGCCCCGAGATCATGATGATCTCGGGGCTAATCTGTGCGCCCTCACGGGCTCGAACCGTGGACCCGCTGATTAAGAGTCAGCTGCTCTACCAACTGAGCTAAAGGCGCCTGTTGCGCTGTGCAACGGAGTTAACGATAGCACGCAAATTTTCATCGAATCAAATCGAGGGCCGAAACCGTGTATCCCGCGTGTGCCGCGGCGCCGCAGAAGCGGCGCCGCGGAGGCTAGGCCGCCGAGTCGTCTCCGACGACGAGGTTGGCCTGCGTGATCGGCTGCTTGGCGCGCTTGCGCGCACCGGGCATGAGCACGGCGGCCGCCACGACGACGGCGAGCAGCGATGCGACCATCACCGAGAGCCTGCCGGTGTCGATATCGCTGTGGTCGGTGAAGCTCAGCTCTGAAACGAGCATCGCAACCGTGAACCCAACACCGGCGAGCGCGCCGACGCCGATTACCTCGCGCCAGCGCACCGAGGTGCCGAGCGTCGCGCGGGTGAAACGGGTGAGCAGCCAGGTTGTGAGGGTGATGCCGAGAGGCTTGCCCACCACAAGGCCGAGGATGATGCCGATCGCAACCGGGTCGAACGGGAAGCGCGAGGCGCCGCCCAGCGACACCCCGGCGGCGAACAGCGCAAAGATGGGCACGGCGATGAACGCTGACAGCGGGTGGAACCGCGAGTTGAGGGTCTCAGCGACCTGACCGCCGCTCTTGCCGCGCACGGGCACGAGGAAGGCGAGCACGACGCCGGCGATTGTCGCGTGGATGCCCGAGTTGTAAAAGAGGGCCCACGTGATGATGCCGAGGGGGAGGAGGATCAGCCAGGCGCCCCAACGCGACTGTGCGAACCATTCGCCCTTCCATCGCATAAGGAGTGCGAAAACGAGCGCGGGCGCGACCGCGATGAGTAGCGGCATGAGGTTCACACCGTCGGTGTAGAACATCGCGATGATGGCGATCGCGATGAAGTCGTCGACCACGGCAAGGGTGAGCAGAAACATGCGCAGTGCGGGGTTGATGCGAGGCGCGATGAGGCCGAGCACGGCGACCGCGAATGCGATGTCGGTTGCGGTTGGGATCGCCCAGCCGTGCGTCGTGTCGCTGCCTGCGTTGACCGCGAGGTAGATCGCTGCCGGGAAGATCACGCCGCCAACGGCCGCTGCCACCGGCACGATCGCGGTGCGGGGCGAGCGTAGGTCGCCCTCGACGAACTCGCGCTTGAGCTCGAGGCCAACCATGAAGAAGAAGATCGCGAGCAGGCCGTCGGAGGCCCAGTGGCTCACGCTCATGTTGAGACCGAGCGACTCCGGGCCGAGCTTGAACTCGCGCAGCGAAAGGAACCACTCGGAGAGGGGGCTGTTGGCCGCTACAAACCCGAGGAGGGCTGCAATCATAATGATGAGGCCGCCGACAAACTCGCGCTTGAGTAGCCTGTTCACGCGAACGAGTTCGCGCCGGCTGACATACGCAAACAACCGGCGCCGCGGCCGCCGCTGACTGCGCGCGTTCGGGGCGTGTGGAATTGGTGTGGTGGGCGTTGGGCTCGTCATCGAAGGCTCCTCAGAGTGGGTTGGTCGAACTGAACGTCGACCAGACTTCCCGACACACCTAACCGCTGAAAACTATCGCACCTTGCCCCGGGCTGGCAAGTGGCGCCGGGCAATCCGAAAACTAATCGAGATCGAGCTCCGCGTCGCGCTCCTGCATAGCCACGCTGCCGATCGCGAGCACAAGGCCGGCGACCCAGACGCCCCACACGATGAAACGCCGCCAGTCGCGGGGCATCGTGCTCGTTCGCCGTGCGGTTGAGACGACACCGGCGGCGGCTCCGAGCACACCGATGTTGGTGAGGTACTTGCCGATCTCAATGCGTTGCCGAGCCAAATGACACCTCCGGGAGAGTTGCGTTGCGTTTCGGGGCTCATCAGAACCCCGATTCCACCCTACTGCGTGGGGGTGCCCAGTGGGCTTCGACGCCCCGCTAGGCTACGCTGGAGAGCAATTGCGCACGCACGCGCGAAAAAGCGTTGAACACGGAGGAATAGAGACATGGCAAAGCAGGGCGAGCAGCTGTTCGAAGAGAGCTCACAGGGCTCGGTTAGCGCTATCACCGCGGTCGTCTTCGTGCTGTCATTTGCGCTCGCAATGGGCGGCATCGTGCTCGCGAGCTACGGCTTCAACCCCTCGCTCGGGGCAACGACCGAGCTCTTCCTGTTCGCCGGGGGCCTCGTGCTTTCGGTGATCGGCTTCGTTCTGCCGTTTACCATTCTGCCGAAGCTCGGCAAGTAGCAGCGCTCGCTGCCGCGCTGTGGGCGCCCCGGTCACTGACCGGGGCGCCCACAGTCGTTGTACGTCACGGCAGCGGAATCTCCCAAGGCGTAGGATGAACGCATGGCAGAGAAGGCAGCAATCGATATGAAGCCGCGCAGTCGCGACGTTACCGACGGCATTGAGAAGGCCGCTGCCCGCGGCATGCTTCGCGCTGTCGGCATGGGCGACGAAGACTGGGACAAGCCCCAGATCGGCATCGCGAGTTCGTGGAACGAGATTACGCCGTGCAACCTGAGCCTCGACCGGCTCGCGCAGGGCGCGAAAGAGGGCGTGCACTCGGGCGGCGGCTACCCGCTGCAGTTCGGCACGGTGTCGGTCTCTGACGGCATCTCGATGGGCCACGAGGGCATGCACTTCTCACTCGTCTCGCGCGAGGTGATCGCAGACTCCGTCGAGACCGTCATGATGGCGGAGCGCCTCGACGGCTCGGTGCTGCTCGCGGGCTGCGACAAGTCGCTGCCAGGCATGCTCATGGCTGCGGCCCGCCTCGACCTCGCGTCGGTGTTTCTCTACGCGGGCTCCGTTGCCCCCGGCTGGGTAAAGCTCACCGACGGCACGGAAAAAGAAGTCACCATCATCGACGCCTTCGAGGCTGTCGGTGCCTGCAAAGCCGGCACGATGAGCGAGGAAGACCTGAAGCGCATCGAGTGCGCGATCGTGCCGGGCGAGGGAGCCTGCGGTGGCATGTACACCGCGAACACGATGGCCTCGATCGCTGAGGCCCTCGGCATGAGTCTCCCCGGCTCGGCCGCGCCGCCCTCGTACGACCGCCGCCGCGACTACTTCGCGCACCGCTCGGGCGAGGCCGTCGTGAACATGATCGCGAAGGGCATCACCGCCCGCGATATTCTCACCAAGAAGGCGTTCGAGAATGCGATCACGCTGCTCATGGCCTACGGTGGCTCCACGAACGCGGTGCTCCACCTGCTCGCGATCGCGCGCGAGGCCGAGGTCGATCTCACGCTCGCCGACTTCAATCGCATCGGCGCGAAGGTTCCGCACCTGGCAGACATGAAGCCCTTCGGCAAGTATGTGATGGCCGACATCGATCGACAGGGCGGCGTTCCCGTTGTGCTGAAGGCGCTGCTCGACGCCGGCCTGCTGCACGGCGATGCGCTCACGGTCACGGGCAAGACAATGGCCGAGAACCTCGCAGAGCTCAACCCCGATCCGATCGACGGTGAGGTCATTCACCAGCTCGACGACCCGATTCACGAGACCGGCGGCATCACCATTCTCCACGGCTCGCTCGCGCCCGAGGGCGCCGTCGTGAAGACCGCCGGCTTCGACGCCGAAGTGTTTGAGGGCCCGGCTCGCGTTTTCCAGCGCGAGCGCGCGGCGATGGACGCGCTCACCGAGGGCAAGATCGGCAAGGGCGATATTGTCGTGATTCGCTACGAGGGCCCCAAGGGCGGGCCGGGCATGCGCGAGATGCTTGCGATCACTGGCGCGATCAAGGGCGCGGGGCTCGGCAAAGATGTACTACTATTGACAGACGGCAGATTCTCAGGCGGCACAACCGGCCTGTGTATCGGCCACATTGCGCCTGAGGCCTCGGATGGAGGCCCAGTAGCGCTCGTGCACGACGGTGACCTGATACGGGTTGATATCGCGGCACAGACGCTCGATCTGCTGGTAGACCCCGCTGAGCTTGAGGCCCGACGTGCGAACTGGGCCCCGCTGCCCCCGCGGTACACGCGCGGCGTGCTCGCGAAGTACGCGAAGCTCGTGCATTCGGCATCTGAAGGTGCCATCACCGGCTAGGCCCCGGTTGCGTTATGCCTCGATCAATCCGCGATTCGCGAATCAACTCTTACCGTAAGAAAGAAAACATGACTCTGGAGTCGAACGCTCTTCCACGTCACACCGGCGAGCCGCCAGCGCGCGGCGAACGCATGACCGGCGCCATGGCTGTCGTCCGCAGCCTCGACGCGCTCGGGGTCACCGATGTCTTCGGCCTCCCCGGGGGCGCAGTCTTGCCGCTCTACGACACCCTCATGGGTGATGAACACCTGCGCCACGTCCTCGTGCGCCACGAGCAGGGCGGCGGTCACGCCGCCGAGGGGTACGCTGCTGCGTCGGGCAAGGTCGGTGTCGCCATCGCGACCTCTGGCCCCGGTGCGACAAACCTCGTTACCGCCATTGCCGATGCCTACATGGATTCCGTGCCGCTGCTCGCAATCACCGGCCAGGTCTTCTCCCATCTCATGGGAACAGACGCCTTCCAAGAGGCCGACATCATGGGCATCACGATGCCCATCACGAAGCACTCGTTCCTCGTGAAGACGGCCGCCGAGGTGCCCGCGGCGATCGCCGCCGCCTACCACCTCGCGTCGACCGGCCGACCGGGCCCGGTGCTTGTCGACATCACGAAAGACGCCCAGGAGGGCGAACTCGATTTCGTGTGGGATCCGCGGGTAGATCTGCCTGGTTACCGCCCCATCACGAAGGCGAACAGCAAGCAGATTCAAGCCGCTGCCGAGCTCATCGCCGAGGCCGAGCGCCCCGTCTTCTACGTCGGCGGCGGCGTCAACCGCGCCGGAGCGGCCGAGGAGCTGCTGCAGCTCGCAGAGCTTGTCGGTGCGCCGGTCGTGACGACGCTGATGGCGCGCGGCGTCTTCCCCGACTCGCACCCGCAGCACCTGGGCATGCCCGGCATGCACGGAACCGTTCCCGCGGTGCTCGCGCTCCAAGAATCAGACCTGCTCATCACCCTCGGCGCCCGGTTCGACGACCGCGTGACGGGCAAGGCGGCGTTGTTCGCACCAGACGCTAAGGTGATCCACGCCGACATCGACCCGGCAGAGATCGGTAAGATCCGCGCGGCCGATGTGCCGATCGTCGGTGACGCCGCCGAGGTTATTTCCGACCTCATCGCGGCGGTCTCGACCGCGAAGCTCGGCCGAGACTTCGCCGACATGACTGCGTGGTGGCAGCGCCTGCGCGGGCTGCAAGAGACCTACCCGCTCGGCTACGCAGAGACGAGCGACGGGCTGCTCTCGCCGCAGCGCGTCATCCAGCGCATCGGCGAGCTGACCGGCCCCGAGGGTGTCTACGCCGCGGGCGTCGGCCAGCACCAGATGTGGGCCGCGCAGTTCATCAAGTACGAGCGCCCGAACTCGTGGCTGAACTCCGGTGGCGCGGGCACCATGGGCTACGCGGTTCCCGCGGCCATGGGGGCGAAGGTCGCCGAGCCCGAGCGTGTCGTGTGGGCGATCGATGGTGACGGCTGCTTCCAGATGACGAACCAGGAGCTTGCGACCTGTGTGGTGAACAACATTCCCATCAAGGTCGCAGTGATCAACAACTCCTCGCTCGGCATGGTGCGCCAGTGGCAGACCCTCATCTACGACGGCCGCTACTCGAACACCGAGCTCAACACCGGGCACGGCTCGCAGCGGGTTCCCGACTTCGTGAAGCTGGGGGAGGCCTACGGTTGCCTCGCGATCCGGGTCGAGAAAGAAGAAGACATCGACTCAGCAATTAAGCTTGCGCTCGAGACGAACGACCGCCCCGTGGTGATCGACTTCGTCGTGAGCGCCGACGCGATGGTCTGGCCGATGGTGCGTCAGGGCACCTCGAACAGCGATGTCCAGTATGCCCTTGAGCAAGCCCCCGAGTGGGAGGAAGAGTAATCATGGCTCGTCACGTACTCAGCCTCCTTGTCGAAGACAAGCCGGGCCTGTTGACCCGCGTCGCCGGGCTGTTCGCCCGCCGCGGGTTCAACATCGAATCTCTCGCGGTCGGCCCGACCGAAATGGATGGACTTTCACGGATCACCGTCGTCGTAGACGAAGACGAGGTGCTCCTTGAACAGGTGACGAAGCAGCTGAACAAGCTCGTGAACGTCATCAAAATCGTCGAACTCGACTCGAGCAACTCGGTGCAGCGCGAGCATGTGCTGATTAAGGTGCGCGCGGACAACCAAACCCGCTCGCACGTGCTCGAGGCCGTGAGCCTCTTCCGGGCTCGCGTTGTCGATGTCGTGCCCGAGGCCCTCACCATTGAGGTCACGGGAGATTCCGGGAAGATCGAGGCATTCTTGCGGGTGCTCGAACCCTACGGAATCAAGGAGATTGCGCAGTCGGGGCTCATCGCAATGGGTCGCGGATCGAAGTCGATTTCCGAGCGCGTATTTAAGGTCTAGTGACGGTCGACGGGCTGATCGCCCGATCGCCGCAAGGCCTGCAAGTTTTACAAACCACACAACAAAGGAGAACGCCCAGTGGCTGAAATGTACTACGACAGCGATGCCGATCTGTCGATCATTCAGGGCAAGAAGGTTGCCATCGTCGGTTATGGATCGCAGGGGCACGCGCACGCGATGAACCTCCGCGACTCGGGCGTCGAGGTCGTTATTGCGCTGAAGGAAGGGTCCAAGTCGATCCAGAAGGCCGAGGAGGCCGGCTTCACCGTCAAGAACGTGGCAGACGCGGCCGAGTGGGCTGATGTCATCATGCTGCTCGCACCCGACCAGCACCAGCGCGGCATTTACAACGACCACGTGGCGCAGCACATGACCGAGGGCAAGACGCTCGCCTTCGCTCACGGCTTCAACATTCGCTACGGCTACATCGAGGCTCCCGCGGGCGTCGACGTCATTCTCGTTGCCCCGAAGGCTCCCGGCCACACTGTGCGCCGCGAGTTCGAGGCCGGCCGCGGCATCCCCGACATCATCGCCGTCGAGGTCGACGCGTCGGGCAGCGCCTGGGAGACCGCGAAGTCGTACGCGAAGGCAATCGGCGGCACCCGCGCCGGCGTCATCAAGACGACCTTCACCGAGGAGACCGAGACCGACCTCTTCGGCGAGCAGGCAGTGCTCTGCGGTGGCATGAGCCACCTCGTGCAGGCCGGCTTTGAGACCCTCACCGAGGCCGGCTACCAGCCCGAGATCGCCTACTTCGAGGTGCTTCACGAGCTCAAGCTCATCGTTGACCTCATGTGGGAGGGCGGCATCGCCAAGCAGCGCTGGTCGATCTCCGACACCGCCGAGTACGGCGACTACGTCTCGGGCCCCCGCATCGTTGATGCTGGTGTCAAGGAGCGCATGCAGGGCGTGCTGAAGGACATCCAGGACGGCACCTTCGCGAAGCGCTTCATCGAGGATCAGGACGCGGGCGCGCCCGAGTTCACCGCACTCCGCGAGAAGGAGGAGTCGCACCCGATCGAGAAGACCGGCGTCGAGCTCCGCAAGCTCTTCGCATGGCAGCAGCAGGATTCGGACTACGTCGACGGCAGCGCTGCGCGCTAGCGACGACTGTGCTAACGGCCTGTGGCCCCCACCCGCTCAGCGGGCGGGGGCCACAGGCCGTTTTGCAACCACGGGCCCCGAAGTAGGTGTCAGTTTGCCCCAAACCTGGGGCAAACTGACACGGAGCTGGGCCCCTACCGGGCGCTTCACCCGCCGAGCGCCCGCTTCGTGCGCGCAGTCGCCTGCGCTGTCCACGGATCCTCTGGCCAGGGGTGCTTCGGGTATTTGCCGCGCATCTCGCGCCGCACCTGCTGGTAGGGCCCGTTCCAGAACGACTCGAGGTCGTCTGTGACGGCCAGTGGGCGGCGGGCGGGGGAGAGGAGATGGAACAGCACGGGCACGCGCCCCGCGACGAGCCGCGGCGTCGCGCTGAGCCCGAACAGCTCCTGCAGCTTGACGGCGACGATGGGGCGGCCCTCGCTGCCGGTGACCGCGCCGTAGTCGATCGTGACCTGTGAACCTGATGGCACCGCGAGCCGCTCGGGAACGAGCTCGTCGAGACGGCTCGCTTCGGGCCAGGGGAGCATTCGCCGCAGCGCCGTTGCGAGATCGAGGGTCGTGAGCGAGGCCGTCGGAGCGAGGCGGGCGAGGTCGGGGCCGAGCCAGTCGTCGAGCGTCTCGACGAGTTCGGCGTCGGAGACGTCGGGCCATGGTGCCCCGAGCTCTCGGTGCAGCAGTGAGAGCCGCGAGCGCAGGGCTGCCGCGTTCTCGCTCCAGCGGAGACCTGCGAGGCCGGTGTCGCGCAGGTGGGCAGCGAACGCCGGGCCGGTGTCGTCGCTCCTGGCGCGCGCCGGCTGCGAGGAGAGCACGATAGCGCCGAGCCGCTGCTCCTCGCGCACGCGAACGCGCCCGCCCTCGATCGACGCGGCGCGCGACTCGCTGCGCAGGGCCGCTCCGACCTCGAGCGCTTCGGCCTCGCTGAGCTGCGCCGCGAGGCGGATGACGGCGCCGGTGCCGTCGGCGGCCCGCCCCTCGGCCCGCTGCACCTCGCGCACGGCGATCCACTCGTGCGCGGTCAGGGGGCTGCCCTCTGGCAGCGCCGCGCGGGTGCCGCTCGCGAACTGGTAGCTGCGGGCGTGCGGGCCGGTGCGCCTGGCGATCCACTCGGGCCTGGCGAGCGCCGTGATGCGGCCTGCAGTGCGCTGGGAGGGGCCGGCACCGCGCGAGGCGGGGCGTACGTCGGTGCCCGCGGATCCGCCCCCAGCGCCGTCACCAGCACCCTCGCGGTCACCGGTGACAATTCGCGCGAGCCGATCGCGCTCCCGCCGCCAGCGCTCGGCCCCGGGGGCGCGCCCCGTGTTGAGCTCCCTGACGAGCCCTCCGAGGTCGCCGTCTGGCGCCCGGAAATCGCCTGAGAAGGCGGCAACGATCGCCGCCGTTGCCGCCGGGTCGCCCGTGTGCGCGGCTCCCTCGAGCAGCGCACGCGCCTCGCGCACGCCGACCGGTAGCGCGGCGACTCGGCGGCCGAGCGCGGTCGTGCGGCCGGCCGCGTCGACGAGTTCGAGCGTCGCCAGCGTCGCGGTGGCCGCCGAGATCGCCGCGGCGGGCGGTGGCGTGAGCAGCCGCAGCCCTGCGCCGCCCGGGGTGCCCCACGCCGCGAGCAGCAACGCGGTGTCGGTGAGATCGGCCGAGAGAATTTCGGGGGTCGCCGCCGCGGGCATGCGCGCGAAGTCGGTTGCCGAGTAGGCGCGGATCGTGCGCCCGGGCCCCTGACGGGCCGCGCGCCCGGAACGCTGCTCCGCGCTTGCGCGTGAGGCGCTGACCGTGACAAGGCCAGCCATGTCGCGCGCGCGATCGCGCCTGAGTTCGCGCGAGAGGCCCGCGTCGATGACGAGCCGCACGCCGGGCACGGTGAGCGAGCTTTCGGCGAGCGCGGTGCTCACCACGATGCGGGGCGGATCCCCGGCTTGTCTGCCAGACACAGCCCTATCCTGCTCCCTCGCGGCCAGCCGGCCGTGCAGCGTCAGCACCTCGACGCTCGGGCCCCCGCGCTCGGCGAGCAGCGTGCGGGCTCGGCGGGCGACCTCATCGACATCGCGTGCAGAGGGCACAAACACGAGGGCGTCGTGCTCGGAGCGTGCCTGCTCGGAGACGGCGAGCTCCGCGATGTGCCCGAGAAACTCGCGAGTGACGCCGCGCTGGTCGAGCCGGGTGCCGGGGCCTGGCGCGTACTCAACTGTGAGGGGGTGAAGGGCAGCTGGCACGTCTACGACCGCGGCCCCGAGTAGCTCGGCGAGCGCCGACGACTCGAGCGTTGCCGACATCGCGACAACGAGGAGGTCTGGCCTGAGCTCGCGGGCCTCGGCGAGCATGCCGAGCAGCACGTCGCTGTCGACGGAGCGCTCGTGCACCTCATCGAGAATGACGGCGCCGACCCCGTCGAGGCCGGGGTCGGTGAGCAGCCGTCGCAGCAGCACTCCGGGGGTGAGCGCCTCGATGAGCGTGTCGGGGCCCACCCTGCGCTCACCGCGCACCGTGAATCCGACCGGCCCGCCGAGCGCGCTGCCGTCGAGCGCAGCGATACGCCGCGCCGCGGCGCGCACAGCCACGCGGCGCGGTTGGCTGAGCAGTGTGCGCGCCGGCCGCTCTCCGCGCTCTGCCCGGCTGTCCTCGGGCCGCGCCCCGGCAGAGGCCGAGACCGCGCTGCGCTCGGCAAGCACCGCCGCGACGAGGGCTGGCACGTAGGTCGTCTTTCCGCTGCCAGGGGGAGCGGTGATGACCGCGGCGCCCGTCTGCACGGCGGCCTCGATGAGCGCGTGCGATGCCGCTACGGGAAGCCCAGCGCCGATCGCGGCGAGGTCGAAACGGTGCGTGCTCATCAGTTCATCTTAGAAGGGCCGGCGCAATCGCAGCGGCAGCATAACGACGGGTGGCCCCCGGAAGTATCACCGGAGGCCACCCGTCGTGCGACGTGGGCGCTGAGGCGCCGCGAGCTGCTAGGCGCCGCGAGCCGCTAGGCGGCGCGAGCCGTTAGGCGGCGCGAGCCGCTAGGCGGCGGGTGCCGCGTCAGCGATCTCGATCGGTGCGTCGGCGGGGTTTGCCCAGACCGGCGCGGGGAGCGTGACACCGGTCGCGCCGCCCTGAATCTCCTTCAGCGCGGCCTCGATGGCCTGCGCGTTCTCTGGCACGTTGAGCCCGCATGCCCTGAGCTCGCTCGCGAATTTCAGCGTCAGGCGGTTCTTGTTCGCCTCGATCGCTTCTGCGGTGGTGCCGAAGCGCTTGTCGCTGCCGGTCTGAATGTCCGGGACGTTTTCGCACACGTGGTAGACGGAGCCGCCGTCGACCCAGACGACCTGGTCTTGCCCGAGGAGCTGGATGACAGCTGACTGGTCGGCGTTGTATTTTTCGACGGAGGCGGGGTTGTAGTCGATACCGAGGGCGGTAGCGGCGAGCGCGAGCACGATGCCGATCGCGCCGGCGATGCCCTTCTGCTTGCCGTCCATGTCTTTGTTCGTGAAGATCAGAATGATGAGCGGCAGGAATGCAATGATGGCGATGATCGCACCCAGCTGGTTCTGCACAAAGAACCGCACCCTGTCAGCCTGGCGGGCCGGGTCGAGGCGGTTCGCCTTCTTCCAGAGCATCGAGCCGGTGATTGCGAGCGCGGCGATAACGACGAGCGCGATGATGAGCGTGACGAACGCCCACTGCGGGAACGTCGCCGTTGCACCCTGCGCCTCGAGCAGGCCGGTGTCGGCGTCGCGCACGAGCGTGCCGTCTTCGCCAACGAACTCGCGCTGGCGCAGCAGCCAGAAGATTGAGACCGCCTCGAGTGCGATGGCGACGGCCCAGAGGGCGACGGCGATCCAACGGAACCTCGTGGCCGTGGCCTTGGCGGCCGCAGTGGGGGCCCACGTTGGCTCGTTCGTCGCGGGGGCGTCTGCTGCGGCCGCGGCCTTGCCCGACTGCTTCTTGCTGGATTCAACCACGGTGCTGTATTCCTTTGTAGCGATTTCTATGAAGTCGCTTTAAGTGTAGTCGCGGCGCTGGCCCGTTCCCAGAAGTCTGTTGTTGAATCTCGGTAACATTATGAGCATGCGAACCGGAAGTGGTGGGGAGCGCGAGAGCGCCCTGCAGAGTGGGTGGACCGTCGAGGCGCCGCCAGAGAGCGTTGAACCGGCCGCGCCGGTTCAACCGGTCGACCCGGTTGCGGCGCTGTCGCCCGAGGGCGAGTTAGCTGACGACGCCGAAGCGGCGGCCGGCCCAGCCCAGATGGGCAGCCTCACGGTCGTGCTGCTTGGCCTGACCGGCGGGCTGTTTCTGCTCTTTGCCTGGGTATGGATGAGCTGGGCGCAGTATTACTCCGGCGTGAACGCCGCCACGGTTGCGGGGAGCGGATCGATCGGCGGCGCGCTGCAGCAGATCGTGTTCTGGATTGCGCCGCTCGCACCCGTCTTCTGGTTTCTGTCTGCGCTTGTGCTCGCCAGAAAGCGCACGAGGGTACTCGTCGCGGCGCTCGTCATTGGGCTTGTTGTGACGTTCCCGCTGCCGATGGTCTTCTCGAGCGGAGCGGCACTGTGAGCGCGAGGGTGGTATCGGCGTGGGTCGTCGCAGTCGGGGTGCTCGGGCTCTATGCCTATGCGGTGGCCGCTGGCATTGGCAACCTCGTGGGCATGTCGACGTTTCTCGGAGACGTGCTCGGGCCGCTGCCGTGGGCACTGCTCGGGCTGACGGTCGTAGCGCCGATCGTGGCGCTCGTCGTCGCGTTGATCCTCGCCCGCGGCCGCACGGCGTGGGTGCGCGTGCTGCTGCTCGCCACAGGGCTGTGCGTCGCGGCTGCGGTGCAGCTCGAGATCATGCACCTCATGTCGTAGCGGCCGGTTTTTGGGTGCCGAGCGCCCGCCGCATGCATGCTCGGGGTTGCCCTGGCCATTAGACTGATGGTTCTGCGCTTACGCGTAGCAATTGTGACGCTTCAACTATGCCGAAGGAACCACTCGTGACAAAGCCGGTCGTGCTGATCGCCGAAGAACTTTCGTCCGCCACTATCGCTGCCCTCGGGCCGGATTTCGACGTTCGCAACGTCGACGGCACCGACCGCGACGCGCTGCGCTCGGCGCTGTCGACCGCCGACGCCGTGCTCGTGCGATCGGCAACGCAGCTCGATAGCGAGGCCATCGGTTGGTCGCCGAACCTGAAGGTGATTGCCCGCGCCGGCGTCGGCCTCGACAACGTCGACATCAAGGCCGCAACGCAGGCTGGTGTCATGGTCGTGAACGCGCCGACCTCGAACATCATCAGCGCCGCCGAGCTCACCGTCGCCCACATCCTTGGCCTCGCTCGCCACCTGCCGCGTGCGCACGGGTCGCTCTCGGCCGGCGAGTGGAAGCGCTCGTCTTACACCGGCACCGAGCTCTACGAGAAAACCGTCGGCATCATCGGCCTCGGTCGCATCGGCGCGCTCGTCGCCGAGCGACTGCGCCCGTTCGGCGTCGAGCTCATCGCCTTCGACCCCTACGTGACCGCACCCCGCGCCCAGCAGCTCGGCGTGCAGCTCGTGTCGCTCGAGGAGCTCGTCGAGCGCGCCGACTTCCTCACCATCCACATGCCGCGCACGCCCGAGACCCTCGGAATGATCGGCGCCGAGCAGCTCAAGGCGATGAAGTCGACGGCGTACGTCGTCAACGTCGCCCGCGGCGGCCTCATCGACGAGGCGGCGCTGGCCGAGGCGCTGACGGCCGGCGAGATCGCGGGCGCAGCGCTCGACGTGTTCGTGCAGGAGCCCCCGGCCGACAACTCGCTGACCGGCCTGCCGAACGTCAATGTGACGCCGCACCTCGGCGCATCGACCGCAGAGGCGCAGGAGAAGGCTGGCGTCGCCGTCGCGAAGTCGGTGCGGCTCGCGCTCGCCGGCGACCTCGTCCCCGACGCAGTGAACGTCGCCGGTGCGGGCATCGACGAGTACGTTCGGCCAGGCCTGCCCCTCACCGAGAAGCTCGGCCAGGTCTTCGCGGGTCTCGCAGCCGGCCCGCTGGCGTCGATCGACATCGAGGTGCACGGCGAACTCGCCGAGCACCGCGTCGAGGCGCTCCGACTCGCGGCGCTCAAGGGAGTCTTCTCGAAGATCGTCTCCGACCCGGTTTCGTACGTGAACGCTCCGCTGCTCGCCGAGCAGCGCAATGTCGAGGTCCGCTTCTCGGCAGACGCCGTCGCCGAGAGCTTCCGTAACATCATCACGATTCGCGGCTCGCTCACCGACGGCACGCAGCTCTCCGTCTCCGGTACCCTCACCGGCCCGAAGCAAATCGAGAAGCTCATCGAGGTGAACGGCTACGACGTCGAACTCCCGCTCACCGAGCACCTGCTCGTGCTCAGCTACACCGACCGCCCTGGCATCGTCGCGACGCTCGGCGGCAAGCTCGGTGACGCCGGCATCAACATCGCGAGTATGCAGATCGCGCGCGACGAGAAGCGCGGCATGGCGCTCTCGGTGCTGACGATTGATTCGCCGCTCGCCGAGGAGCTCGTCGACGCGCTCGCAGAATCGATCGGCGCCGAGTCGGCGCGCGCGGTCGTCATCGACGCGTAACTCACCGCACGGAGGGGCCGGGAGCGAAATCGTTCGCCCCGGCCCCTTCTGCGTGCCGGTGAGCCTCTCGCTGGGGCGCTCACGGGAGCGCTCCGCCCGTTTTGAGGGGCCCGGTGCTATCCTGTGAGAGCGGGCACATGCCCGCGTCAATGTTGAATCGAGCCCGTCGGTGGGTGGGCTGGTCTTCGGTGGTGGATCCCCCTGAATCTTTCGCCAGGGTGGTCGTCTACTGAACATCAGCTCCGGATCGCACAGCGCCAGCGCAATCAGCGCTTCCGGACTGCCCCCGCGCGCTCACGTATGTAAGGAGTACCCGTGGAGGGTCCTGAAATCAAGTTCGCCGAGGCCGTTCTCGACAACGGCAAGTTCGGTAAGCGCACCATTCGTTTCGAGGCCGGCCGCCTCGCGCAGCAGGCACAGGGTGCCGTTGCTGCATACCTCGACGAGGAGACGATGCTCCTCTCGGCCACGAGCGCATCGAAGCAGCCGAAGGATCACTTCGACTTCTTCCCGCTCACCGTTGACGTCGAAGAGCGCTCGTACGCCGCCGGCAAGATCCCCGGCTCGTTCTTCCGCCGCGAGGGCCGCCCCTCGACCGAGGCTATCCTCGTCTGCCGTCTCATCGACCGCCCGCTGCGCCCGTCGTTCGTCGACGGGCTGCGTAACGAGGTGCAGATCGTCGTGACCGTGCTGTCGATCGCTCCCGGCGAGTTCTACGACGCGCTCGCGATCAACGCTGCATCGATGTCGACCCAGATCTCGGGCCTGCCGTTCTCGGGCCCGATCGCAGGCGTGCGCCTCGCGCTCATCGGCGACCAGTGGGTTGCGTTCCCGAACGTTGAGCAGCTGAAGGACGCGGTCTTCGACCTCATGGTTGCAGGCCGCGTCGTCACCAAGGCTGACGGCACCGAAGACGTCGCAATCATGATGGTTGAGGCCGAGGCTACCGAGGATTCGTGGAACCTCATCAAGGGTGGCGCGACGCGCCCCGACGAGGCGATCGTCGCACAGGGCCTCGAGGCAGCAAAGCCGTTCCTCACCGCGCTTGTGAAGGCGCAGGAGGAGCTCGCGACGCAGTCGGCAAAGGAAGTTCAGGAATACCCCGTGTTCCTGCCCTACACCGATGAGGTCTACGCAGCGGTTGAGGCACTCGCCGAGACCGAGCTTGCAAAGATCTACCAGGTCGCCGACAAGGTCGAGCGCCAGAACGCAGACGACGCGCTGAAGGCGAGCGTCAAGGAGGCAATCGCGGCGAAGGTTGCCGCCGGTGAGCTGCCAGCTGAGGCAGAGGGCCAGGTCTCTGGCGCGTACAAGTCGGTCACGAAGAAGGTTGTTCGCGGCCGTATTCTCACCGAGGGCGCTCGCATCGACGGTCGTGGGCTGCGCGACATCCGTGCGCTCGACGCAGAGGTGCAGGTCATTCCGCGCGTGCACGGCTCGGCGATCTTCCAGCGCGGCGAGACCCAGATCATGGGCGTCACCACGCTGAACATGCTGAAGATGGAGCAGCAGATCGACTCGCTCTCGCCCATCACGAGCAAGCGCTACATGCACCACTACAACTTCCCGCCCTACTCGACCGGTGAGACCGGCCGTGTCGGCAGCCCGAAGCGCCGCGAGATCGGCCACGGCTTCCTCGCTGAGCGCGCGCTCGTTCCCGTGCTGCCCGCACGCGACGAGTTCCCGTACGCGATCCGCCAGGTCTCCGAGGCCCTGAGCTCGAACGGCTCGACCTCGATGGGCTCGGTCTGCGCATCGACCCTGTCGCTGCTCAACGCCGGTGTGCCGCTGCGCGCCGCTGTCGCGGGCATCGCGATGGGCCTCGTGTCTGACACCGTGAACGGCGAGACGCAGTACGCGACCCTCACCGACATTCTCGGTGCGGAAGACGCGCTCGGCGATATGGACTTCAAGGTCGCAGGTACCTCGGAGTTCATCACCGCGCTGCAGCTCGACACCAAGCTCGACGGCATCCCGTCTGACGTGCTCGTCGGCGCTCTCGCGCAGGCGAAGGAGGCTCGCACCGCGATCCTCGACGTCATGGATCAGGCGATCGACGCTCCCGACGAGATGGCGCCGACCGCGCCGCGCGTCATCAGCGTGCAGATCCCGGTCGACAAGATCGGTGAGCTCATCGGCCCCAAGGGCAAGACCATCAACGGTATCCAAGACGAGACCGGCGCTGACATCTCGATCGACGACGACGGCACCGTCTACATCGGCGCTGTCGACGGCCCCTCGGCCGAGGCTGCCCGCCTGCAGGTCAACGCCATCGCGAACCCGCAGAACCCCGAGGTCGGCGAGCAGTACCTCGGTACTGTCGTGAAGAACGCCGCCTTCGGCGCGTTCGTCTCGCTACTCCCGGGCAAGGACGGCCTGCTGCACATCTCCGAGGTGCGCAAGCTCGTCGGCGGCAAGCGCATCGAGTCGGTTGATGAGGTGCTGTCGGTCGGTCAGAAGATCCTCGTGAAGATCACGAAGGTCGACGATCGCGGCAAGCTCTCGCTCGAGCCCGTCATCGAAGAGGCCGCTGCTGAGGCTCCGGCCGAGGTAGCCGCTGAGGCCGACGCCGAGTAACTCGCGTAGACACACGAAGCGCCCGTCGCTCCCGAGAGGGATGCGGCGGGCGCTTCGTGGTTTTGGGGGTGACGCTGCGGGGGAGCAGCGCCGGGCCTGGTTACTTGTCGCGGCTCGGGATGAGCCCGAACGCGACCCAGAAGCCGACCGCGTCGACGACGATGCCGCCGCCGAACAACCAGAAGGCCCACTCGGGCACGCTGAATGACATACCCATCATGTAGAACCCGCCGAACACCAGCACCATAGCCAAGACGACGAGGAGCACCTCTGACACCGGCATGCGCGGCGTCGGGCTGGGCTCGAAGAGCTGCTCTGGGGCGGACTTCTCGGTGGTGGATTCGCCGAGCGACATAACTTACCTCACAAATGATTGGGGCACGAATGAATGCTGTACAAAGCAAGTATAGGCGACGCCGCAAAAATGCGCGAGAATGAGGGCATGGAAGACGTAGACCCGCTGCTGCTTGAGCGCCAGGTGTGTTTCGCCCTCTCCGTTGCCTCCCGCAGCGTGATCGGCGCATACAAGCCAGTGCTCGACCCGCTCGGCATTACGCACCCGCAGTACCTCGTGATGCTCGCGCTGTGGGAGCACCGCCAGCTGTCGCTCAACGAGCTCGCGCAACTGCTCAGCCAGGAGCCATCGACCCTGTCACCGCTCGTGAAGCGGCTCGAGCGGGAGGGGCTCGTGACTCGCGTGCGCAGCACGAGCGACGAGCGCAGGCTCGAGATCACGCTCACCGAAGCGGGGGAGGCGCTGCGCGAGCGGGCGACCGCGGTTCCGCACGAGATGGCGCGGCGACTCGGCATGAGCCTGCCAGAGCTCACCGCGATCCACGAATCAATGCTCCGGCTCATTAACGCCGCGAAGCAGGCGAACGGCGCAGCCGAGAACTAGGCGAGGCATCGCGGCTGCGCCGGGCGGGCTAGTCTGGTGGGATGCGCGAACCCATTCTGTTTCCACTCGATCTCCCCGAACTCGCCGTTGAACTCGGCGGCGGCACGATTCGCCGCACGGTGCACCCGAGCGGCCTGCGAATTCTCACGGAGCACATGCCGGCCGCCCGCTCAGTGACGATCGGGTTTTGGGTGGGCATCGGTTCGCGCGATGAGCAGGCGGAGCGCAGCGACGCGCCCGGCAGCCTCGGCTCGACGCACTTCCTCGAGCACCTGCTCTTCAAGGGAACGCCACGCCGCGACGCCTACGAGATCGCCACGAGCTTCGATCGCATCGGTGCCGAGCACAACGCCCTCACGGCGAAGGAATACACGTGCTATTACGCCAAGGTGCGCGACGCCGACTTTGAGCAGGCCGTCGACTCGCTCGCAGACATGGTGGCGAACTCGGTGCTCGACCCGGCCGAGTTCGAAAACGAGCGCGACGTCATTCTCGAAGAGCTCGCGATGGCCGCCGACGACCTTGGCGACGTCGCGAGCGAGCGCTTCTTCGAGGAAGTGCTCGCTGGCCACCCGCTCGGTCGGCCCATCGGCGGCACGCCCGAGACGATCCGCGCCGCAAATCGCGATGCGGTCGACCGGCACTACCGCGACCGCTACGACCCGTCGACGCTTGTCGTGACGGCCGCGGGTGCGGTCGACCACGACAGGCTCGTCGAGCTCGTGCTCGCGGCGCTCAATGCCTCGCACGAGGAGCGCTGGCACACCGACACGGCGCGCACGCCCGAGCGCAGGGCGCGCGGTGCTGAGGCAGTGGCTGCGGCACCGGCTGCGGCGTCAGTGTCAGCAACACCCGCGGCGGCCCCGAACATCGTGAAGGTCGAGCGCCCGAGCGAACAGATCAACCTGCTGCTCGGCGCCCCCGGCTTCGTCGCGGGCGACCCCAGGCGGTTCGCGTTCGGCATGATGAACTCGGTGCTCGGCGGGGGCATGTCGAGCCGGCTCTTCCAAGAGATTCGCGAGAAGCGGGGCCTGGCCTACACGACCTATTCGTTCGGCGCGAGCTACTCCGACGCCGGGCTCTTCGGGATCTTCGCGGGCAGCGCGCCCGAGAAGACCGCGCAGGTGATCGAGCTCAGTCGCGAGGAGCTCGCCAAGCTCGCAGCAGACGGCATTACCGAGGAGGAGTTCGAGCGCTCCCTCGGGCAGATCGCTGGCTCGTCGGCGCTCGCGCTCGAAGACACCGAGACCCGCATGGGGCGCCTCGCGCGCGCCGAGCTCGGCGCTGGCGAGCTCTATGACCTCGATACCTCGCTCGATCGCTTCGCTGCGGTCACCCAAGACGAGATCAAGGCCGTCGCCGCGCACTTCGCAAACGCGCCGCTCACTGTCGTCGCTGTCGGCGACACCGCGAGGTCGGGGCTGTAGCGCGCCGCGATCCGCCCCGCTCGATGGCCACGGTGGGCGGATCGCGCTACCGCGGCGTGCCGGGCGCCGTTGCCCGAGCTATTCCCCGCGCAGCCGGCGAAGCCCGGCGCGCCAGTACAGCTGAATAGTCGGCAACCGCTTGCCCTCGTACTTGCCGAGCAGCGACGGGATGAGCCGCTTTGTCTCAGCGTTGAGTGCGTGATGCTCCTCTTGCGAGCGCCGGCGGGTGATCAGCATGCCAATGTCGACGCCGCGCGATACGATCTCGCCCGGCCCGCTGCTGCGAAACCAAAACGCCTCGTCAGGCTCGTCGATCTCTTGCCAGTCGAGGTCGGGGGAGAGGAACTCGAGCGACCCGCCAGCGCCGATGCGGTAGCGGCCCGTGCGTGGGGCCACGTCGGTGCGCTCCGTTGCGGGGCGCTGGTGCTGAATCACGAGCGTGCTCCAGGTCTGGCCGTCGAGGGCGCGGCCGCGCTCCGCCTGGATCTCGTCGAGGTCGAGCTCGAAATCGGCGCCAGAGTATTCGAGCACGTGGTACGCGAACATCGGCAGCGTCGTCTGCGCATCTGTGGCTTCGCGGCCGGTCGCGGGGGTCGTGGAGAGGCCCTGCAGGTTTGAGTGCGACGCAGAGCCGGTGATGCGCGGGTTGAGCTCGCCGAGGTAGACCTCGCCCGAGTCGGTGTCGACGAGCAGGTCGATGCCCAGCGTGCCCCGATACCCCTCTTCGGCGAGCCGGTCGCTGAAGCGCTGCACGAGGCTGACCGCGCGCTGCCTCGTCTGCTCCGATATGAGCCCGGGGTAGAGCTCGCTGCCCGCCCAGCCACCCTTGTACTGCGTGAGCTCGGGGTGGCCGGTGATCTCGCGCAGCACGGGGCCGACGACGGTGCCTGCCCGCGTGATCACCGCGTCGGCGGCGAACGAGCGGTGGTTGATGCGCCGCATCACCTTGATTTCGGGCGCCGCGGATCCGCCCCCAGAAATTTCGCCGGCAACCCTGTCAAAATCGGCCTGCGAGGTCACGAAGAAGGTCGTGCGGCCCGAGTCACCGTACGGCAGCTGCACCACGAGGTCGTCGCCGAGGCCCGCGGCAGCGGCCTGCTCGCGCAGATCGTCCCAGCCCGACACAGTCGTGAGAATATTCGGCACGCTCTGCGCCCCGGCATCGTTGCCGATCTGCGTCGTGACGATCTTCGAATCGAGGCGCTCGCGCAGCCTCACCGGCGGCATGATGAGCTCGTAGCCGAGCTCGCGGCACAGCCGCTCAGACTCCTCGTCGAACATCGAGATCACGACCTGCGGCGTGTAGCCGGCCGGCGTTGACCTGCGAATGTAGGCCTGCACTTGGTCGTTGGCGAGCAGCCAGTTCACCACGTTGAGGTTGCCGCGCGGCTCGAGCTTCGGCACGTTCGTCGGGGCGAAGGCGTTCGGGTGCGCCCCGTCCCAGCTGTCGCTCAGCGTGACGTAGCGAAACCCGCCGACGACGCGGTCGACGCCGAGCAGGTTCGTCGCGCTGCGGCTGATGTAGAAGATGGGTTGCGGTGACTCGGCGAGGTACGTCTTGATCTCGTCGAGCGTGCGGAGCGTCGCCCTCGGCGGCTGAGCAGCAGTCATGCATCGAGAGTACCGCAGCGGTGCATCGCTAGACTCGAAGCATGAGCGAGAGTGTACGAAGTGTTGCGGTTGCCGGAGCGTCGGGCAGGCTGGGCAGCCTCATCTGCGAGGTGGTTGCCGAGCACCCCGAGTTCTCGCTCGCTGCGCGGCTGACGAGCCGCAGCGCGCCCGAGGAGGGCGCAGCCGCCGACATTCTGGTCGACGTGACGACCCCCGATGCGTCGCCCGCGATCGTTGAGCGCGCGCTTCGGCGCGGGCAACGGGTGCTCGTCGGCACGAGCGGGTGGTCTGCAGATCGGCTCGCAACGCTCGAGCGCCTCGTCTCCGACGTTCCCGGTGCCGGCGTGATTCTCGTGCCAAACTTCTCGCTCGGTTCGGTGCTCGGCACCACACTTGCCGAGATCGCCGCGCCGTACTTCTCTTCGATCGAGGTGATCGAGGCCCACCACGCAGGCAAGATCGACTCGCCGTCGGGCACCGCAGTGCGCACCGCGGAGCTCATGGCCGCAGCGCGCGAGGCCGCGGGGGCGGCGCCCGTCACAGCCCCGTTCGCCGAGCAGCGGGCGCGCGGCGAACTCGTCGGCGGCATCGCCGTGCACAGCCTGCGACTCTCGGGCGTTGTCGCGCAACAGGAGGTGCGGTTTGGTGGCGCCGGCGAGGTGCTCACCGTGCGCCACGACACGCTCTCGGGCGAGAGCTACGTCGCCGGGATTCGCGCGGCGCTCGAGGCGGTGCGCGGGGCGACGGGGCTCACCGTCGGGCTCGACCGCATTCTCGGCATCGGCGGGCGCGCATGAGCCCCCGCGCGCGCGCCGTGCTCGGCGTGATCTTCATGAGCGTGCTGCTCGCGCTGTATTTCGCGCTCGCGGGCGTGAAAGCCGTCGCGCTGCTCGGCTCTGGTGATGTCGTCGCCATCGCTATGGGCGTGGCACTGCTGGTGTTTCCGCTGCTCGGGGTGTGGGCGCTCGCGCGCGAAATCATGTTTGGTTTCTCGTCGACGAAGCTCGTCGACGAGCTCGAGGCGGCGGGGGAGCTGCCGCCGGAGCTCATCGACGTCGAGGTGACGCGCGCCGAGGTGCGCGAGGTCGCCGACGCCGCTTTTCCGCGGTATCGAGAGGCGGCCGAGGCGGATCCGCGGAGCTGGCGAGCATATATGCGGCTCGGCCTCATCTATGACGCCGCCGGCGACAGAAAGCGCGCGAGAAGTGCGATTCGGCAAGCGATTGCGTTGCGGGGCGACTAATTTCGTGTTCTTTTGCCGATGAATTAGGGCATATCGACCGAATCGGCTTACAATCTTCCGCGTAACACAATGGCCAGCCCACAAGGCAACCGGCCGTTTGCATCCGATGGAGGACGATAGAACGCGATGAGTAAATACGACCTCGGCGAGGCCGATCCGGCTACCCGTACACTCGATTCAGTCTCGGGAATCAGTAAGAAGGGCCTCGAGTCCGGCACTGTCGGGGTGATGGGCGCGCTCGTGATCGGTCTCTCGGTGTGTGCCCCCGCGTACACGCTGACCTCGGCAATTGGGCCGGCGGCAAGCGAGGTCGGGTACCAGACCCCCGCGATCTTCCTCATGGGCTTTTTGCCGATGCTGCTCGTCGCGATCGGCTACCGGGCGCTGAACACCGCGATGCCAGACTCGGGCACCTCGTTCACCTGGGCGACGCGCGCTTTCGGGCCCTGGATTGGGTGGATGGCCGGCTGGGGGCTCATCGCGGCCACCGTGCTCGTGCTCTCAAACCTCGCGGGCATCGCGGTCGAGTTCCTGTTCCAATCGATCTCGATCATCGCCGATAACCCCGATATCGCGCTCCTGTCTGAGAACAAGTTCATTAACATCGCCGTCTGCCTCGGCTTCATGGCTATCGCAACGTTCATCTCGTACCGCGGCATGACCTCGACGAAGATCTTCCAATACATCACCGTGTTCTTCCAGGTCGCGGTCATGCTCTGGTTCGCGACCGCAATGTTCATCGGCGCGGCCGACCCCGCAAACACCGAGGGCCGCATGCCCGAGCTGTCGTGGTTCAACCCGCTCGAGGTGTCGAGCTTCAGCGCCTTTGCCGCCGGCATCGCCGTCTCGATCTTCGTCTACTGGGGCTGGGACACCGTGCTCACGATGGGCGAAGAGACGAAGAAATCGAAGGGCCGCATCTCGACCGAGAGCAAGGCCGCGATGATTCTCGTGTTCATTCTCGTCGTGATGTATGTCGGCACCGCGGCCGCAACGGTCGCCTACGCCGGCATCGAGGACGGCCCGACAGGGCTCGGCAACACCGACATCGCCGAGAACGTGTTCGCAGCCCTCGCGCACCCGGTGATGGGCCCGGCAGCCATCTTCCTCTCGCTCGCGATTCTCGTCTCGGCAATGGCGTCGATCAACTCGACCGCTATCTCGCCGGCCCGCACGCTGCTCGCGATGTCGCACTACGGCGCGATCCCGGCTGCGATCAAGAAGATTCACCCGAAGCACAAGTCGCCATACGTCGCGCTGTTCCTGTCGTCGATCGTCGCGTCGGTGTTCTACGCGATCATGCGCTTCATCAGCGAAGACGTGCTTTGGGACACGATCACCGCGCTCGGCATGATGGTGTGCTTCTACTACGGCATCACCGCGCTCGCGAGCACCTGGTACTTCCGCAAGCAGGCGCCGCGCGAGGGCGCCGGTGCGCTCATCTCGAAGGTGATTCTCCCGGGTCTTGGCGGCGTGCTGCTCCTCGTTGTATTCGTGCAGACCACGATCGACAGCCTCGACCCCGCTGCCGGCTCCGGAAGCAACATCGCCGGCATCGGCCTGGTCGGCCTCATCGGCATCGTGATGCTTGGCCTGGGCGTCGTGCTCATGCTCATCCAGTCGCGCGTGTCACCCCGGTTCTTCAAGGGGCAGGTGCTGAGCACGACGGACGCAACGAACGATACTTCGGCAATGGAGCTGTTCGACGACGGGCTCGACGGCTAGTCTCGGCGCGCCAAGCGAAGGCCCGCCCCCGGGGTTCCGGGGGCGGGCCTTCGCGTGCCTGCGTGACTGCGTGGCGCTTCGCTAGGCAATCAACCCTAGATCTGCTCGAACCCCGCCTGTGCTGCCTATCTCGTGCAGATCTCAGGGTCTGCGCAGATTTCGGTGGCGGTACGATGGAGAGCATGACTGCAGCGGCGATTCCTACCCCCTACGAAGACCTTCTCAGGGAGGTGCTCGAGCACGGCACCCCGAAGTCAGACCGAACGGGCACGGGCACCCGCAGCCTGTTTGGTAAGCAGCTTCGCTTCGACCTTGCCGAGTCGTTTCCGCTGATCACGACAAAGCGGGTGCACTTCAAGTCGGTTGCGATCGAGCTCCTCTGGTTTCTGCGCGGCGAGGGCAACGTCGAGTTTCTGCGCGACAACGGCGTGACGATCTGGGACGAGTGGGCTGACGAGCAGGGCGACCTCGGCCCCGTCTACGGGGTGCAGTGGCGCTCTTGGCCGACGCCGGGCGGCGAGCACATCGACCAGATCGCCGAGGTCGTTGAGCAGATTCGCTCGAACCCCGACTCGCGCAGGCTCATCGTCTCTGCCTGGAATGTCGCAGACATCCCCGACATGGCGCTCGCCCCCTGCCACGCCTTCTTCCAGTTTTACGTGGCAGACGGCAAGCTGTCGTGCCAGCTCTACCAGCGCTCTGCAGACATGTTCCTCGGCGTGCCCTTCAACATCGCCTCGTACGCACTCTTGACCCTGATGATCGCGCAGCAGACCGGGCTCGAGCCAGGTGAGTTTGTCTGGACTGGCGGCGATTGCCACATCTACGACAACCACGTCGATCAGGTCACCACCCAGCTGGGCCGCGACCCGTTCCCGTACCCGCAGCTGCGACTCGCCGAGCGCGGCTCGATCTTCGACTACGCCTACGAAGACTTCGAGCTCGTCGGCTACGAGCACCACCCCGGCATCAAGGCACCGGTGGCCGTATGAGCGAACTCGGCATGATCTGGGCGCAGGCAAACGACGGCGCCATCGGCCGGGCGGGAGCGATGCCGTGGCACCTGCCAGAAGACCTCGCCCACTTCAAGCAGGCCACGCTTGGCGCGCCAGTGATCATGGGCCGCCGCACCTGGGAGTCGCTCCCGGAGCGCTTCAGGCCGCTGCCGGGGCGCGAGAACATCGTCATCTCGCGCGACCCCGGCTTTGTGGCCGAGGGCGCGGTGACGCTGACCTCGCTTTCTGCCGCCGTCGCCAGGGTGCGCGGAGCCAAAGCCTGGGTCATGGGGGGCGGGCAGCTGTACCGCGAGGCGATGCCGCTCGCGAGCGAGCTCGTTGTCACCCGCATCGACGTCACGGCACCCGACGCCGACACCTTCGCGCCCGTCATCGGTGCAGAGTGGAAGCTCGTCGATGCCGGGGATCCGCACACCGCGGCAAGCGGCATCGGGTACCGCTTCGAGCGTTACGAGCGGAGCGACGCTGCCGCGTAGTTGCGGGGGCAATTGGGCGCTTACGGCTCTGTCTGCCGCTCAGCGCCCGGCAATCCGGTAGCCTAGTGAAGTGGCAAACGTAGAGAATCCTTTCGGGCAGGTGCTCGTCGCGCTCATCACCCCCTTCGACTCGGAGGGCGAGGTCGATTGGGCCGCGACCGAACAGCACATCGACGACTGCATCGTGAGCGGCGCAGACGGCATCGTCGTCACCGGCACCACGGGCGAGACCTCGACGCTCACCGACCCCGAGAAGCTCAAGCTCGTCGAGGTCGCGAAGTCGGTCAGCAGCGGCCGCGCGAAGGTCATCACGGGCGGCGGCTCGAACGAGACTGCGCACGCCATCGAGATGTACAAGGCCAGCGAGAAGGCTGGCGCCGACGGTGTCATGATCGTCACCCCGTACTACAACAAGCCCACGCAGGCTGGCCTGCTCACGCACTTCCGCATGGTCGCCGACGCGACCGATCTGCCCGTGATTCTCTATGACATTCCGGGCCGCGCCGGCATTCCCATCAAGTACGAGACGATCCTGCGGCTCGCGAAACACCCGAACATTCTCGCGGTGAAAGACGCCAAGGGAGACCTCAGCGAGGTGAGCCGCGTGCTCAACCAGACTGACCTGATGTACTTCTCGGGCGATGACCCGAACGTGCTGCCGCACCTTTCGATCGGCGCAACCGGGCTCATCGGCGTGACCGCGAACATCGCGGCCGCGCCCTACCGCGTCATTGTTGACGCGGTGAACGCGGGCGACCTGCACACCGCCCGTGCAGCTCACCAGCAGCTCGAGCCGCTCGTGCGCGCCGCAATGACGCACGTCCCAGGCACAGTCGCGGTAAAGTATATTCTTCACGGCCTCGGCCGCATCTCGAGCCCCCGCGTTCGGCTCCCGCTTGTCGGGCCGGAAGAGTGGGAAGCAGCGCTCATCGAAGACGACCTCGCACTCGTTCGCGACGTGCCCGGCGTCGACCTTTCAAACTTCAGGCCGGACCGCAACGCGGCTGCCGGCGGTGCCCTGCCCAAGATTGCAGGCACCACCCGCTAATAACAGGAGGCCAAGTGCCCAACGCTCCATACGCTCCGCCCAAGCTTAAGAAGGGCACGCTTCGCATCACACCACTCGGTGGCCTCGGTGAGGTCGGCCGCAACATGACCGTCTACGAAATTGACGGCAAGTTGCTCGTGGTCGATTGCGGCGTGCTCTTCCCGGAGGAGCACCAACCGGGGGTCGATCTGATCCTCCCCGACATCACCCAGATTGAGAACCGCCTGCAAGACATCGTCGCGGTCGTGCTCACCCACGGCCACGAGGACCACATCGGCGGCGTTCCGTACCTGCTCAAGCGGCGCGAAGACATTCCGCTCGTCGGCTCGAAGCTGACCCTCGCGTTCGTCGAGGCGAAGCTCAAGGAGCACCGCATTCGCCCGAAGACGACGCTCGTCGCCGAGGGCGACCGCGTGAAGTTCGGGCCCTTCGACCTCGAGTTCATCGCGGTGAACCACTCGATTCCCGACGCGCTTGCCGTCGCGATTCGCACCGACGCGGGCATGGTCATTGGCACCGGCGACTTCAAGATGGATCAGCTGCCGCTCGACGGCCGCATCACCGACCTGCGCGCGTTCGCTCGCCTCGGCGAAGAGGGCGTTGACCTCTTCATGACCGATTCGACGAACGCCGAGGTGCCGGGCTTCACTGCGCTCGAGAAAGACATCGGGCCGGTGCTCGAGCGCGTCATCGAAAAGGCGACGGGCAAGGTCGTCGTCGCGAGCTTCTCGAGCCACGTGCACCGCGTGCAGCAGGTGCTCGACGCCGCCTCGAAGAACGGCCGCCGCGTCGTGCTGCTCGGCCGCTCGATGGTGCGCAACATGAAGATCGCCTCCGACCTCGGCTTCCTCAACGTGCCAGAGGGCGTGCTCGTCGACCTCAAGAAGAGCGGCGACATCCCAGACCACCGCATCGTCTACATGTCGACGGGGTCGCAGGGCGAACCGATGGCCGTGCTCAGCCGCATGGTCAACAAGGAGCACCAGGTCGAGGTTGGCGAGGGCGACACCGTGATCCTCGCCTCGAGCCTGATCCCGGGCAACGAGAACTCGGTCTACCGCATCATCAACGGGCTCATGAAGCTTGGCGCCAACGTCGTGCACAAGGGCAACGCGAAGGTGCACGTCTCGGGGCACGCCTCAGCCGGGGAGCTCATGTACTGCTACAACATCGTGCGGCCGAAGAACGTCATGCCGATTCACGGCGAGTACCGGCACCTCATCGCGAACGCCGGCGTCGCGATCGAGACCGGAGTGCCGCAGAACCGCACGATCATCGCCGAGAACGGCACGGTCGTGGATCTTAACGACGGGGTTGCGCGCATCGTTGGCCAGCTACCGATCGACTTCATCTACGTCGACGGCAAGAGCGTCGGCAAGGTGACAGACGACGATCTGCGCGATCGCCGCACCCTCGCGGAAGAGGGCTTTATCTCGGTCATCACGGTCGTCGAGACGACGCTCGGCCAGATTGTCTCGGGCCCCGAGATTCACGCCAAGGGTGTTGCCGAGGCTGATCACGTGTTCGACAAGATCAAACCGCAGGTCGCCGACGCGATTGAGAAGGCGATGAAGGAGGGCGTCACCGACCAGCACGCGCTGCAGCAGGTCGTGCGCCGCACCGTTGGCCGGTGGGTCGGCACGAAGCTGCGCCGCAAGGCGATGATCGTTCCCGTTGTGGTGGTTGTCTAACGGTGCACAATCTTCGTTACGCTACCGCACACGAGATTACGCAGTGGGACGAGCTCGTCGAGCGCGCCCCGGGCGGCGGTGAGATTTGGCAGAGCCGCGAGTACGCGGAGGTGAAGCGCCACCAGCGCTACTCGCCCCGCTACGTCGTCGGTGAGGAATATCCAGCGACGCTCGTGCTCGAAAAGCAGATCCCGCTGCTGGGCCGCTTCTGGTACGTGCCCGGCGGCCCCGACGTGTCGATCGACGCGGCTGGAACGCCTATGAGCGCGACGGAATATGTCGCGCGCGCGGAGCGTCTCGTCGAGTTCGCGCGCGCCGAGGGCGTGTTCTTGCTGAAGGTGGAGCCGCGGCTCATCGCGAGCGACGAGGCGTTCGCCACGCTCGCCGCGGCCGGCTACCAGCCGGGCGCGCACGTCTTGCCGCATGTCTCGACAATCGTGCTCGACATCTCGGGCGATGAAGACGAGATCATGGCGGGGTTCTCGTCAAGCACCCGCACGAAGATTCGCAAGGCGGATCGCGAGGGGTTTGACGTGCGCCGCGTTGCTGCGAGCGAAGAGAACTGCCGCATCATGTTCGATCTGCTCTCGGGCACTGCCGAAGACAAGTTCGAGCTGCGCCCGTACGAGTACTTCCGTGACTTCTGGCAGAGTTTCCAGGCGGCAGGTCGAGGCCAGCTCGTGCTCGGCTACGACGGCGACGTGCCCGTGGCGGGAATGTTCGCGACGGCGCTCGGGCAGACGAGCGGGTACAAAGACGGCGCGTCGGCGAAGGCCAAACTGCCAACCGGTGCGATGTATCGCATGCAGCTCGAGCTGATCCGCTGGGGCAAGGAGCAGGGCGCGACCCGCCACGACCTCATCGGCACCCCGCCGAGCGATCAGCTCGACAACAAATCCCACAGGCTCTACGGAGTCGGTCAGTATAAGCTTCGTCTTTCAAAAGACGTGACCGATTTCGTTGGCACCTTCGACCTCGCGTTGCGTCCGCGCCAAGCGAAGCTGTGGAAGATGGTGGGTGATCGAATCGCCCGGCGTCACGCGCTCGCCGTACGCAAGGATGTGTTCTACTAATGGCTTCAGCCCTGCAGCGCGCGAGCGCGATCATGGCCTCAGGCACGATGGTCTCGCGCGTGCTCGGCCTCGCCAAGAGCATGCTGCTCATCTACGCGATCGGTCAGCTGTCTCGCTCGGCCGACGCCTTTGCCAATGGCAACGTGCTGCCGAACACGCTGTACATGCTGCTCGCCGGCGGCATGCTGAACGCCGTGCTCGTGCCGCAGATCGTGAAGTCGGTAAACAACCCCGACGGTGGGCGTGCGTACCTGAACAAGGTGCTCACCCTGGTGTCGGTCGCGCTCTTCGCGGTGACCGCGCTCGCCCTCGTCGCGGCCCCGGCGCTGATCTGGCTCCTCTCGCCCGAGTGGCCAGAGGAGCAGCGTAACCTCGCGATCGCGTTCTCGTACTGGTGCATTCCGCAGATCATTTTTTACGGCTGGTACACCGTGCTCGGTGAGGCGCTCAACGCGAAGAAAGTCTTCGGGCCGTTTACCTGGGCCCCCGCGATCGCAAACGTCGTCGCGATCGCGGGCATTCTCGCCTACATTCTCATCTTTGGCGCGTCGAACAACCCGCCGGTGAGCGGCTGGAACGGCTGGTCGATCGCACTGCTCGGCGGCAGCGCGACGCTCGGCATCGCGGCGCAGGCCCTGATTTTGATTTGGCCGTGGCGCCGGGCGGGGCTCGGCTTCTCGCCCGACTTCCAGTGGCGCGGCGTCGGGCTCAAGCAGACCGGCAAGACCGCGTTCTGGGGGCTCGCAGCGGTCACCGCGATGACGCTCGGCGGGTTCGTGACAACGCGCATCATGAACATGGCATCGGGGGAGGGCCCAGCGCTGTTCGCCATGCAGCAGATCTGGCTCGTCTTCATGCTGCCGCACTCGGTGATCGCGGTGTCGCTCATCACCGCCTACTTCACGAACCTTGCCGAGCTCGGGCAGGCTGGCAACATTCCCGAGTTCAAGCGGAGCTTTGTCGCCGCCTCGAAGCAGGTGTCGATGCTCATGGTGTTTGCCGCCGCGCTGCTGTTCATGGCCGCGCCGTTCGTGAGCCGGGTGATGTGGGCGTCTGGCACCGCAGAAGACATCGCGATCATCGCACAGGTGATTCGCGTGTACTCAGTAGGTCTCGCGGCCTACAGCCTGATGTTCACAACGCAGCGCGGCTTCTTTGCCCTGTCTGACGCGAAGACGCCGTTCTATTTCATCTTGGCCCAGCTGATACTGCTCATCGTGGGCACCAGCGTTGCGGTGCTGTACGTCGAGAAGGCGCAGATTGGGGTCGCGTACGCCGGTGTGTGGACGCTCACGACGGTGGGGCAGGCCCTGTTTGCGCTCTGGCTGCTGAAACGGAAGATCGGCGATTTCGGGGTGAAGGAGCTCTGTGGGAGCTTCGTTCGCTTCACGCTGGCCGCGCTGCCCGCGCTCATCGCGGGGTACGCGCTGAGCAATCTCAGCGCGATCATAGCGCCCGAGTTTGGCGTCGTTCTCGCAATTATCTTTGCCCTGGCTATTTCTGCGGTTATGGGAATCATTTACGTTGCGATGCTCTTGCTGTTGCGCGTCCCAGAGGCAAGTGGGCTCGTTCGTCGGGTGTTGCGTCGATAGCGAGCGTGTGATGCATAATTGTTGAGGGTGCTTTCCCCAGATCGGCCACGAAATTGGCCTCCTGGCCTGGAAACCCTCACGTTCAACTGGTAGGTTACGCAAGATAGTTGTTTCCGCCGCGCCGGTTGCAGCGCCGAATCACACAGGGAGCGAGATCTCACAATGACGAGCACGTCACAGCCAAGACTGCGCCGCAGGGCGGGGCTTACGCTCGGCATGGCCGCCGCCGGTGCCGTGCTTCTGAGTGGCCTGAGCGTTGGTGGGCTCACGCCAGCAAGCGCCATCGTCTCCGACCTGCCGACCTGGCAAGACGTCGAGAACGCTAAGCAGAACGAGGCCGCCGCCGCTGCGAAGGTTACGGAGATCAAGGCGCTGCTGGTGCAGGTGCAGCAAGAGGTCGAGCGCACCAGGGCCGAGTCTGAGACCGCCTCCGTGAAGTACGACCAGGCCGCGTCGCAGCTGCGCGACGCGCAGGCGCGAATGGAGACGCTCGACACCCAGGCGAAGGCCAGTGAGGCAGAGGCCGGTCAGGCCTCTGAGCAGGCGGCCGGGCTCGTTTCGCAGATCTACCGCTCAGGTGGGGTCGATCGCAACCTCAGCCTCTTCCTTGAATCTGACGGCAGCACCGCAGACGCGCTGCTCGACCGCCTGGCCCAGACCGAGAAGGCAACCGAGCGCAACACCACCATCTGGCAGAACGCCGAGCGCGCGATGAACTCTGCCCAGACACTTGGCGAGCAGGCGGATTCGGCCCGAGCCGAGCGTGACAAGCTTGCTCAGGAGGCCGACGACAACCGCCAGCGCGCCGCCGAGATCGCCGACGCGGCTCGCACGAAGCAGCTCGAGCAAGAGGCCAACGAGAAGCAGCTGCAACAGCAGCTTGAGGCCCTCGAAGACAAGACCACGAACACCACCAAGGGCTACCAAGAGCGCCTCGTGCTCGAGGAGCAGGAGCGTCAGCGGCTCGAGGCAGAGCGGCGTGAGGCGGAGCGGCGCGCTGCCGAAGAGGCGGCGAACAACGCCAACAACGGCGGCGGTGGCGGCACCGCTCCCGGTGGCGGCGGTGGTACCACGAACCCCGGCGGTGGCGGCGGCACGGCCACCGGTTGGGCGCTGCCCCTGCCGCGAGGCTACTGGGTGTCGACCGAGTGGTGGGGCTACTACGGCCACACCGGCATGGATCTCGCTATCGGGCAGGGCACACCGATCTACGCAGCGGCTGCTGGCACGGTTTCGTTCTCGGGCTGGGCCGGGCAATATAGCTACGGCAACATGGCGAGCATCGACCACGGCGGGGGAGTCTCGACGCTCTACGGCCACATGCAGTACACCCCGTCGGTGAGCCTGGGGCAGTACGTTGGCGCCGGCCAGTTCATCGGCTACGTTGGCAGCACTGGCAACTCGACCGGGCCGCACCTGCACTTTGAAACGCTCGTTGGCGGTGTTCCGACGAACCCGCGGCCGTTCATGGCAAACCGGGGCATCTACTTCTAAGCGAGTCTCGGGGCACGCCGCCACGTGCGAACGTAATGTCGGCGGCGCCTTGTACCGTATTCACATGGCCAAAAACGCTTCGCCGCGCGGGGGCTCTGCCGGTTCTCGAACGCAGGGTGCCTCTTCGAAGGGCGCCTCAAAGGGTGCGCAGTCGCGCGCCTCTGGCGCGCGCGGCTCCACCCGCACTTCGGCCACGACCAAGGTGCTCATGGTCGAAGAGGAGCGCGAGGGCTTCGCCGTGCGCGCCTGGCTCGGGCTCTCACACGCGGTCGGGGCGGGTGCGCGTGCGTTCCGCTCCGAGCCGCTCGAGGCAGACGCGAGGCGCGACGGTTTTCCGATGCTCCTCGTGCTGTTGGCGCTCGCCGGTGCGGTCATCGAGTGGTTTCTTATCGGCAACAGCGTCGCGACGCAGCTCGATATCTGGACGTTTGGGGGGTTGTTCGGCCGCATAGCGTTCGGCCTGCCCATCATCATGGCGGGGTTTGCGCTGTGGCTGTTCAACAACCCGTCGACGGTAAACGATAACCGACGCATTGCGATCGGCTTGTTCTTGGCGCTCGCGAGCTCCTCGGGGCTCGCGCACGTGCTCGGCGGTGCGCCGAAGCCGCGCGACGGTATGGCGAGGCTCGCCGAGGCAGGCGGTCTGCTCGGCTGGCTGATTGGTGCGCCCCTGAACCTCGCAACGGTGTGGGTCGCGGTTCCCGTGCTCAGTTTGCTGCTCGCGTTCTCGATTCTCATCGTCACGAAGACCCCTCCTGGCAAGATCGTTCACCGGCTGCGCGAGGGCTACGCCTATCTGTTTGGTGCGCCAGCGCCCGAGCAGCGTGAGCCGCGCGCCGCGGCAGAGGCCGGCGACGAACAAGCGAAGAGCAGTGAACTCTTCGACCATTCCGACGAGAAGGGCGACTCGCTTCCGTGGTGGCGCCGCAACGCGACCGGCCGCGAAGAAGACCCGAACTTCCTCCCCGATCCCGCGGCGATCGACGAGGTGCTCGCGTCGGGTGACGCGCCTCAGCCGGGCGCCTTCGAGTCGGCGCTCACGCCAGAAGAACCGACCGATGTGTTCGAGAGCGACGTGTTCGCCGGCCTCCAGGGGCTCGACAGCCTCGAGGGCGTCGAGCAGGCCGCAGCCGGCACCAGGCGCGGCTCGGGCCTCGGCGACGACTCCTTCGACAGTTTTGCCGAGCCCCTCGCAGAGCCAGAGCAGCAGCCCGCCGCCGAGCAGCGCGAGTTCAGCGTCGCGCCGCCGCACGCGCCGGCCACGCAGGCCGATTACTCGCTGCCTGCGCAGATGCTGCTGTCGGCTGGCAGCGCGCCGAAGACCCACACCGAGGCCAACGACCAGATCATGGCGGCGATTGCGCGCGTGTTCGAGGAGTTCAAGGTCGACGCGGTGGTCTCGGGCTTTTCGCGTGGCCCAACCGTCACCCAGTACGAGGTCGAGCTTGGCCCAGGCGTGAAGGTTGAGAAGGTGACGGCGCTGTCGCGCAACCTGTCGTACGCCGTCGCCTCGAACGAGGTGCGCATCCTCTCGCCGATTCCGGGCAAGAGCGCGATCGGCATCGAGATTCCCAACAAAGATCGTGAGAACGTCGCGCTCGGCGACGTGCTGCGCAGCGCGAAGGCGCAGCGCAGCACTCACCCGATGACCGTGGGCATCGGCAAAGACGTCAAGGGCGAGTTCGTGCTGGCGAACCTCGCCAAGATGCCGCACCTGCTTGTCGCTGGCGCGACTGGCTCCGGCAAGTCGAGCTTCATCAACTCGATGATCACCAGTCTGCTCATGCGGGCCACCCCCGCCGAGGTGCGCATGGTGCTCGTCGACCCGAAGCGCGTCGAGCTGACCGTCTACCAGGGCGTTCCGCACCTCATCACGCCTATCATCACGAACGCCAAGAAAGCTGCCGAAGCACTGCAGTGGGTCGTGAAAGAGATGGATATGCGCTACGACGACCTCGCGTCGTTCGGTTTCAGGCACATCGATGACTTCAACGCGGCGGTGCGCGACGGGTCCATTCGCCTCCCAGAGGGCAGTCAGCGTCAGCTCAAGCCGTATCCGTATCTGCTCGTCGTCGTCGACGAGCTCGCCGACCTGATGCTCATCGCGCCGCGCGATGTTGAAGACTCGATTCAGCGCATCACGCAGCTGGCCCGCGCGGCAGGCATTCACCTCGTGCTCGCGACGCAGCGCCCCTCGGTGAACGTCGTGACCGGTGTCATTAAGTCGAACGTTCCGAGCCGCTACGCGTTCGCGGTGGCCTCGGGAACAGACTCGCGCGTGATTCTCGACGAGGTCGGCGCCGAGCGCCTCATCGGCCAGGGCGATGGCCTGCTCTTGCTCAACGGCGAATCTAGCCCGATGCGCGTGCAGGGCGCCTGGGTCGACGAGACCGAGATCGCCCGCGTCGTTGCTCACGTGAAGGGCCAGGCGCAGCCAGAGTACCGCGCAGACGTGCAGCAGGCAGCCGAGAAGAAAGAGATCGATGCCGATATCGGTGACGATCTCGAGGTGCTTGTCGCCGCAATCGAGCTCGTGGTCACGTCTCAGTTCGGTTCGACGTCTATGCTGCAGCGCAAGCTCCGCGTCGGGTTCGCAAAGGCAGGCAGGCTGATGGACCTGATGGAGTCGCGCGATATCGTCGGCCCCTCCGAGGGGTCGAAGGCCCGCGACGTGCTCGTTGCCCCCGAGCAGCTCGGCGAGGTGCTCAACCGCATTCGTGGCGGTGGCTCGCAGCCAAGCTTCGGATCCGCCCCGGCGGCGCAGCAGGCCCCGGCGCCCGCCGAGCTACCGGCGCAGCCCCCCGCGCAGCCCCCCGCGCAGCCGCCCGCCGCAGGCGAGGCCGCCACCGATGTCATCGTGCCAGTCGAGGCGGGCGCGGGCACATTCGAGGCCGACTCTCGATACGACGACCCGCTGGCACAGCGGGAGGCCGCGGCGACAGAGGCCTACGACTACGGCGACGATGACGATGACGAGGGCTCCGAAGATGCCTGGCAGCTCACGGGCCGCGACTAGAGCCGTTCGCCCAGGTAGAGTTGGCGCATGAACTCTCAGGCGGTCAGCAGCGCAACGCCCAGTAACTGGAACGCGCCGAACATCATCACCGCGGCTCGCATCGTTGCCACACCGTTCTTTCTCTGGCTGCTGCTCGCCGCGGGGGGCAACGAGGCGATGCGCTGGGGCGCCGCAGCATTCTTCGTGGTGGCGATTGCGACCGACGCGCTCGACGGCTACCTCGCGCGCTCGCGTGGGCTGATTACCGACCTCGGAAAGCTGCTCGACCCGATCGCCGACAAGGCGCTGACCGGTGCGGCGCTGGTCGGGCTTGCGATCATCGCCGAGCTGCCCTGGTGGGTCGTGGCGGTCGTGCTCGTCCGCGAGATCGGAATCACGATTCACCGCCTCATGATCGTGAGCGACGTTGTCGTCGCTGCGGCCTGGATGGGCAAGCTGAAGACCGTTGCGCAATCGATCGCGATCGCGCTCGCCCTCACCCCGCTCGCGCACCTTTCGGGGGCAGCGGGAGCAGTGTTTACCTGGGTCAACATCGTCACGATGTCGATCGCAGTCTTCCTGACCATCGCGAGCGGCATCGACTACATCGTTGCCTTCGTGCGCGGCCGGGGTTCGGCGACGCGCAATGCCTGAATCTGGGCGCGCCGCGCCTGCACCTGCCGACCTGCTGGCGGCCGAGATCGTTGAGAGAGCGGCGCGGCTGGGGCTGCGCATCGCAGTAGCCGAGTCGCTCACAGGCGGAATGCTCGCGTCTCGCATCGTTTCGGTGCCGGGGGCCTCCCGGGTGCTCACCGGGGCGATCGTCGCGTACGACACCGCTCTGAAGGCGTCGTTGCTCGGTGTCGACCCGGAGCGGCTCGCGGCCAACGGCCCCGTCGACGCCGAGGTGGCGCGACAGATGGCCGCCGGCGTGCGGGTGGCGTGTGCCGCGCCAGCCGCCGGGGAGCCGGTCTCTGGTGCGCCCCTGCCAGCAGACATCGGTGTGGCTACGACTGGGGTCGCGGGCCCGCTTCCCGACGCGCAAACCGGTCAGCCGGCTGGCACCGTGTGGATCGGCGTGAGCTCACCGCTCGGTGACCGATCCGAGCGGCTCGCGGGCGCCGAAGGCGACCGAGCGGCGATCCGTGAGGCTTCGGTGGGCGGGGCGCTCGAGCTGCTTGCCGCCGAGATCGCGCTGCTCGAGGGGCGATAGGCTCAGTTATTTCCTGGAAAACCCTGAGAATTCGACAATACCTGAGTGTAGCCGACTCAAGTTCAGGGAATTCGGGGAATAGACGGGGTAGTCTCTTGGTTGTTCCCAGTGTCACGGTAAGTGGTGGTGAATGCCGAACTGGCGTTTGCCGGGTAAAGTAACATGCACGGCCGCGGGGTCGTGCAGATTCAAGGAGGTTGCACATGCTGCTAGTACGTCAAGAAATCGGTGATGTGCTCCGCGACTTCCGCTTGCAGAAGGGGCGCACGCTCCGGCAGGTTGCTGGCGATGCGAGCGTTGCGCTCGGGTACCTCAGCGAGGTTGAACGCGGCCAGAAAGAGGCTTCGAGCGAGATTCTCGCCGCAGTTGCCGACGCCCTAGACACCCCGCTGTCGGTGATTCTCGGTGAAGTGAGCGAGCGCCTGGCAATTGTCGAGGGGCTGTCGATGCCCATGCCGAGCCGGGTTCCCGACACCGTTCCGGTAGATCTTGTGTCGGGGTACAGCCCCGAGCTCGTCACCCGCTAGCGAGAGATGCGCCACCGCGCCTTTCGTGCCGCAGTCGCCGAGGAGTTTGGTGAAGCTCACTCCGGGGTGTTGCTGCGAGATTACTGGTTGGCCGCCCTGGGCTCCACGCCAGACGAAGCTCTTGCGCGTGGCGTCTCGCCCCGCGAGGTCTGGGAGGCGCTCTGCGTGGAGTTCGAGGTTCCAGAGGTGCGCCGTCACGGGCGCGGCCTCGCCGATCCGCAAGACGGCTGAGTGAGGGCCCGGGTCGCGCCTAGCGCGGCTCGGGCCTTTTGCGTGCCCGGGGCCGCGATGGCACGAACGCTGCGCCTCTGCTGCCGCGGTGATTGTGCGACACGCCGCGTGGCCGCGTTCGAATATGTGTTCGAACAGTGTTATCTTCGTCCACAGGTAGTGAATCTGTTCTCAAACTCCTCGATTCGAAGCCGCCCGCGCACAATGTCGGTGGTTCGATCTAGAGTCTGAAACCAGGGAATTACCCAGCCTTGTCAGCATCAAACGCGATGCCCTGACAGACGGTAGGCAGCAACTGAGCGGTTTGGCCGCGCGAACACGTAAGGAAGACATCATGGCAGCACCGAAGGATCGCGAGAAGGCCCTCGAATCGGCTCTCGCACTCATTGATCGCCAGTTTGGCAAGGGCGCAGTCATGCGCATGGGGAGCCAGGAGCGGCAGGCCGTCGAGGTTATTCCCACCGGTTCGGTCGCGCTCGACGTTGCCCTCGGCATTGGCGGCCTCCCGCGCGGCCGCATCATCGAGATTTACGGCCCAGAGTCTTCGGGCAAGACCACGCTCACGCTGCACGCGATTGCAAACGCCCAGCGCGCGGGCGGCATCGCCGCGTTTATCGACGCTGAGCACGCCCTCGACCCCGAGTACGCAAAGAAGCTCGGCGTTGACATCGACGCGCTGCTCGTTGCCCAGCCAGACACCGGTGAGCAGGCACTCGAGATCGCCGACATGCTGATTCGCTCGGGCTCGGTCGATCTCGTGGTCATCGACTCCGTTGCAGCCCTCGTGCCCAAGGCCGAAATCGATGGCGACATGGGCGACAGCCACGTCGGGCTGCAGGCCAGGCTCATGTCGCAGGCGCTCCGCAAGATTACCGGCAGCCTGAACTCCACGAAGACGACTGCGATCTTCATCAACCAGCTGCGCGAGAAGATTGGTGTCTTCTTTGGTAGCCCAGAGACGACTTCGGGTGGCAAGGCGCTGAAGTTCTACGCCTCGGTTCGTCTCGACATTCGCCGCATTCAGACACTGAAAGATGGCCAAGATGCGGTCGGCAACCGCACCCGCGTGAAGGTCGTGAAAAACAAGATGGCCCCGCCCTTCAAGCAGGCCGAGTTCGACATTCTGTACGGCACTGGCATCTCACGTGAGGGCTCGCTGATTGACTACGGCGTCGAGCACGGCCTCGTGAAAAAGAGCGGTGCCTGGTACACCTACGATGGCGACCAGTTGGGCCAGGGCATGGAGAATGCCCGCCGCTTCTTGCTCGCGAACCCCGACACCGCACTCGAGATCGAAGAGAAGATTCTCACGAAGCTCGGTGTGAACGGTCGCAAGGAAGAGGAGGCGCCGGCCGAGCCAAACGCCGATACTGGCGAGGCACTCGCCGCGAGCGCATAGCCGTGGCGGTCAGGTTTCTTCCGCCCCCGGAAGAGCGGCCGCGGGCACAGCGCGAGGAGCAGGGAGACCTCGCAGAGGTCATCGAGTTTCGCAGCAGGCTTCGCCGGCCGGAGCCCGCTGCCCCCGACGAGGCACCGCGCCGCGGGGAGGCCGTCGCTGATCCGCTGGCCCGCGGGGCGGCGACCGTTGATCGGCTAGCTCGCGGCTCCAGGCAGCAGGGGGAGCCTAGGGGCGCAGGCGGTGCGCGCCCGGCTGCTGCACTGCGTGCGCTGCTGGGCCCAGCCTCCGATGCGGTGGCAGATGGTTCGGGCGTGCTCGCCTCGGGCGTGCATGCCTCGGGCGTGCATGCCTCGGGTCTGAGCGCGACGACGCCTGATGCCGAACAGGCCGAATGCTCTGGCCCGACTCCCTACGAGAGCGCCGTTAAGCTGCTGGCCCGCCGCGCGCTCTCGAGCGGCGAGCTGCAGCGGGCGCTTGTGTCGCTCGGCCACCCCGAGGTCGACGCCGAGCAAGCGGTTGCCGAATGCGTCGACGCGCTCTACCTCGACGACGCTGATCTTGCCGTCACGGTCGCCGAGAAGCTGCGGTCGTCGAAGGGTGAGAGCAAGGCACGAATTCGGCAGAAGCTGCGGGAGCGCCAGCTGCCAGATGCCGCGATCGAGGCCGCGCTCGAGGGCCTCGACGACGATGATGAGCTCGAACTGCTTACGCAGACTGCGCGCGAGCGTGCCCGTCGGCTCACAGGGCTCGATCGGCAGACGGCCGAGCGTCGCCTGTTGGGCTTTCTCGCCCGGCGCGGCTGGTCTGGCGAACGCGCGACTCGGGCTGCCCGCGAGGCGCTCGATGGTGGCACGCGCTCGCAGGGGCGTGGCACGGTGAGATTCCAGTAGCCGGCCGATTCCTCGTTGTGATTGGTCGCGGGTAGAATTGATGCCATGCCTACCGTCGAAGCAGTGAAGATCGAACCGTCGCCAGCCGCGACACGCCCAGACGGGTCGGCCCGTAGCTACACGGTACGCACGCTCGGTTGCCAGATGAACGTGCACGACTCGGAGCGCATGTCTGGCTCGCTCGAGGCCGCCGGCTACGTCGCTGCCGAGAGCCCAGACGACGCCGACGTGTATGTGATCAACACGTGCGCAGTGCGCGAGAACGCTGCGAACAAGCTCTACGGCAACCTGGGCATGCTCGCCGCTGTGAAGCGCGAGCGCGAGGGCATGCAGATTGCCGTCGGCGGCTGCCTCGCGCAGAAAGACCAGGGCGAGATCGTCGACAAAGCCCCCTGGGTCGATGTCGTGTTCGGCACCCACAACATGGGCTCGCTGCCGGCGCTGCTCGAGCGTGCCAGGCACAACGCCGAGGCGCAGGTCGAGATTCTCGAGTCGCTTGAGGTGTTTCCGTCGACGCTGCCGACCAAGCGCGACTCAGCTTCGAGCGGTTGGGTATCGATCTCGGTGGGCTGCAACAACACCTGCACGTTCTGCATCGTGCCGTCGCTGCGTGGCAAGGAGAAAGACCGTCGACCCGGCGATATTCTCGCCGAGGTGCAGGCGCTCGTCGACGACGGTGCGATCGAGGTCACGCTGCTCGGCCAGAACGTCAACACCTACGGCGTCGAGTTCGGTGATCGGCAAGCCTTCGGCAAGCTGCTGCGGGCCATGGGCGAGATCGAGGGCCTCGAGCGCGTGCGCTTCACCAGCCCGCACCCCGCGGCGTTCACTGACGATGTGATCGCTGCGATGGCCGAGACCCCGAACGTGATGCCCTCGTTGCACATGCCGCTGCAGTCAGGCTCAGACACCGTGCTCAAAGCGATGCGCCGCTCGTACCGCTCGAAGAAGTTTCTTGGCATTCTCGATGCCGTGCGCGAACGTATTCCGGGCGCCGCAATCACGACAGACATCATCGTCGGGTTCCCCGGCGAAACCGATGCTGACTTCGAAGACACGCTGCGCGTCGTTGAGGCCTCGCGCTTTGCGAGCGCGTTCACGTTCCAGTACTCCGTCCGCCCGGGCACGCCCGCTGCGACGATGCCAGATCAGATTCCGAAGGCCGTGGTGCAGGAGCGCTACGAGCGGCTCGCTGCGCTGCAGGAGCGGCTGTCGCTCGAGGAGAATCAGGCGCAGATCGGCGAGACCGTCGAGGTGCTTGTGCAGGGCCACGAGGGCCGCAAAGATGGAGCGACGCGCAGGCTCTCTGGCCGGGCGGCCGACAATAGGCTCGTGCACTTTGCCATTCCAGACGGCGGCGAGGAGCCGCGCCCCGGCGATATGGTGACGACGACGGTGACTGCGGCAGCGCCGCACTTTGTGATTGCCGACGACACCGCGCGCTACGCGGTGCGCCGCACCCGGGCGGGCGACGCCTGGGATAGGCGTCAGGCCGACAGCTGCGGTGCACCAGCGCCAGCGGCCTCCGGCGGGGGCCGTGCGGTGAATCTCGGCCTGCCGACGCTGCGCATCGGGCAGTAGGGTGGCGACGCTCTGGGCGATCGTCGGGGCGACTGGCACCGGTAAATCTGAGGCGGCGCTCGACCTCGCCGAGCGGCTGTACGCTGCCCGCGGCGTCAGCGCAGAGGTCGTGAATGCCGACGCGATGCAGCTCTATCGAGGCATGGACATCGGCACGGCAAAGCTCCTGCCCGAGCAGCGCCGCGGGGTCACACACCACCTGTTCGATGTCTTCGACCCGGCCGAGGAAGCTACGGTTGCGCGCTACCAGCCTGCGGCGCGCGAGTGCATCGCAGCATTGCTGTCGCGCGGGTCCGACGCCATTCTCGTCGGCGGCTCGGGGCTGTATGTGTCGAGTGTGATCTTTGACTTTCAGTTTCCGCCACGCGATGAGGGGGTGCGTGCAGAGCTCGAGGCGCAGCTCGAGCAGGCCGGGGTTGGCCCGCTGCTCGCCAGGCTCCACGAACTCGCTCCCGATGTCGCCACCGCGGTCGATCAGCGAAACCCCAGGCGGGTCGTACGTGCGCTCGAGGTCGCGCTGCTGGGCGGCGACGCGAGGGTGACGCTCCCGAGCGAGCCCGAGCTCTGGCTCTCCGGTCGCGCGCACTCCGGCACCCGCATCGTCGGGATTTCGTGCGAGCGCGAGACCCTTACCGCGCGGCTCGACCGCAGGGTGGAGCAGATGTGGGAGAGCGGGCTGCTCGACGAGGTGCGCGGGCTCATTCCGCGCGGGCTCGAGCGTGGCAAGACCGCGAGCCGGGCGATCGGGTACGCGCAGGCGCTCGCCGAGCTTCGGGGCGAGCTGAGCGAGGCCGAGGCCATTGCCGAGACGCAGGCACTCACGCGCCGGTATGCGCGCCGACAGGTGAGTTGGTTCAAGCGATACGCCAACACCACCTGGGTAGATCAGACGGCCGGCAAGAACACCGCGGCTCTCGACGAACTCGCCACCGCTGCCGACCATCGCTAGGTAATCTGCAGAACACGGCCCCGGAAGCGCCCGCTCGAGTCGATGAACTGCAGATATGCGATGCACTGCAGCCAGCGCCCGTGCGCGGCGACGCGGCTACGGGGCGGCGCCGGCTGCGTCGGATAGGCGATCCGCGCTCCCACGGTCGAGTATGGCCCCGGAGCACCTAGCGGCTGCAGATCACCGAGCCTGTGCGCTGCTGCAGACCTCCGAACCTGTGCTGCTGCAGATCACCGAGCCTGTGCGCTGCTGCATTGACCCGCTGCCTCGCCGCCCACCCAGCCTCGCCGCCCACCCAGCCTCCGTGCGATAACCTGAACCCCACAAATGCCGCACTGACCTTCGAAGGGGTTTCGCATGACCGCACTCACATTTACCAAGGGGCACGGCACAGGAAACGACTTCGTATTGTTCACAGACCCCGAGGGCACGGTCGACCTGACGCCCGAGCTCGTGCGGTTTCTCTGCGACCGCCGCTTCGGCATTGGCGCAGACGGAGTGATTCGTGCGGTGCGGTCGCGGGCGCTGCCGGAGGGCACCGACGTGCTTGCGGTCGAGCCCGAGGCCGAGTGGTTTATGGACTACTGGAACGCCGACGGCACGGTCGCCGAGATGTGCGGCAACGGGGTGCGCGTGTACACGCACTATCTCATCAACGAGGGGCTCGTCGCGCCCGAGCGGAGCGACACGCTGCCGCTCGGAACCCGGGCCGGGGTGCGAGACGTGCTCGTCGGTGCGGCGGGGTACACGGTGGATCTTGGCCGGTGGCGCCTCGGCAAGGAGCGCCTCGTCGCCTCGCAGGGCCTTTCGGTCGCCCGCCCAGGCCTCGGTATCGAGGTGGGCAACCCCCACGTTGTTACCGTGCTTGCTGACCAGGCTGAGCTCGACGGGCTGAACCTCGACGTCGCGCCGACGTTCGAGCCGGTGCCCGCGGCCGGCGCGAATGCCGAGTTCGTGGTGCCCGCAGAGCAGCTGCTCGTGAACGGCGTCGCCCACATCACCATGCGTGTCTTCGAGCGCGGCGTCGGTGAGACGCTGTCGTGTGGCACCGGCGCCGCAGCGGCAGCGCTCGCGTTTCGCCACTGGGGTGGCGATCAGATGCCAAACAGCTGGAGTGTGACGGTGCCGGGCGGGAGGCTCGGCGTGCGGATGTTCGCAACCGAGGAGGGCGAGCACGTTTCGCTCACTGGCCCCGCCGAGCTTGTCTACCGAGGCACCATCGATCTGCCCTAGGTAATTCCTACCGATGCGCCACTGGTTGGCGCACTCGTACGCTGCACGTATCGTGCACCGAGGCCGCAGCGCCGCTGAGTTTCTGGTGCTGATGGCGTAGGAGCCGTCGGTCCCTGCGTCGGGGCCGATCAGGAAACCGGTTGACCCCACTTTGGCTTGGGGGCGCCACTCGCGTTCCCGCGAGTGAAATCGGACCCCGATCATGTTCCAGACATCTCGCCGAGAACCCGGTGAGTTCCACGCAACACCGAGGGCGGGCCGGTTCTGGCTCGCCCTCTTCGCGGCTGTAGCGCTCGTGCTCGGCCCGACACCGCTCGCGGCCTTCGCCGACGAGGCCGCCCCTGACGCATCCGCGGGAGCCGCAGCCCCTGAGGCGCAGCCGGCGGCGCCAGCGCCGTCCCCCGAACCAGCTCCGGCTCAGGCACCCGATCCGGTTCCAGCTCCAGCTCCAGCTCCAGCTCCGGCTCCCGAGCCAGCTCCAGCGCCAGCGCCAGCTCCAGCGCCTGCGCCAGCACCAGCGCCCGAGCCAGCTCCAGCGCCAGCACCGCAGCCGGTGGTGAGCCCCGAGCTCGTGCCCGAGGCAACGGAGAGCAGCGAGGGTTTTGCGGGCTCGGGCGGCTCCGAGGCCGTCGACACGCCAGCCACCGCGCGAACCCAATCGTCGAGCGAAACACCCGCGGCCACGCCGCGAGGCGACAAAGAAATGGTTGGCATCTGCCACGCGACGGGCAACCCGGGCAAGTGGGTCTACAACGAGCCAGCGAAGAGCGGCGACCTCAACGGTCACGCTGGCCACCAAGACAACCGCGACATCATCCCACCGTTCAGCTACCGCGACGACGGAGAGCAACGCTACTTCGCGGGCCTGAACTGGGACGCGGCCGGGCAGGCGATCTACAACAACGGGTGCGAGACTCCGGAGCAACCGGTGTACAGCACACCCAGCGTCGACCTGACCGTGTCGCAGTGCCTCTCGGCCGGCGGCGAACTCCCGGCCACGGGCACGGCGAACCTCGCCGGGCTCACCGCAGGGCAGAAGTACCGCCTGACGCTCGCCATCGGTGACAGCGACTCGTTCGAGCTCATGGTAGTGACCGCGACCGCCGCGGCGCAGGCCGTGCAAGTACCGCTGCTCGGCGTCGGGGGCTACCAACTGACGGTCACCCGTGTTGGCGCGACCGCTGAGGAAGGATCGGGATCCGCATCGCTGACGGTCACACCGTGCCCTGAAGAACCAGCACCGGTGGGCCTCTGCCACGCGACCGGTCAAGACGGTAAGTGGGTGTCGATCTCGCCGAACACAATGGGGGTGCTGCGCGGGCACGTTGATCACCAGGATAACCGCGACATTATCCCGCCGTTCAGCTACATCGAGAACGGCGAACTCGTCGAGTTCCCCGGCCTGAACTGGGGCGAGGAAGGGCAGGCGATCTTCGAGAACGGCTGCGACAACCCACCGGTGCCCGAGCCTGAGATCTGGGTCGATGTCGATCAGTGTGTCATGCTCGGAGACTCCCTACCGACCGAACTCGAGGTCTTCTTCGACGAGACGCTCAGCTACCTCGACTACTCGCTCACCGTGACTCACGACGGGGTGACGAGCCCCGTGCGCACCGTGCGCGGAGTCGACGGCGAAGGGTCGGTCACCGTGGCGATCGAGGGGCCGGGCGAGTACACCGTGACTCTCAGCCACGGCGAGGCGTCTGAGAGTGAGACCGTCACGGTGAACGCCTGCCCGGAGCCGAACTTCGACCTCGCGCTCGAGAAGTCGGCAGAGGCCCCCGACGGCGCGGCGGAGGTTGGCGACCTCGTGCGCTACACGCTCACGGTGACGGCCTCGGGTGAACACGCGGCGCTGAACCCCGTCGTCACCGACGCACTCCCCACTGGCCTCGCGTTCGCCGACGGGGTGAGTGCCCCGGTCGGCTGGACAGTGACCGGCGGCACAACGGTCACCGCAAGCTACGAGGGAGCCTTTGCCGGCGAAGCCGTCATCGAGTTCGATGCGATGGTGACCTCGGCTCCCGAGGCCGGCGAGGTCGTGAACAGGGCCTGCGTAGCGAGCGACGGCGCGGTTGCGCAGGTGTGGCCCGAGCGGCCAGCGGCCCGAGCCGGTGACGGCGGTGCCGAGGGCGACGGCAAGGGCGGTGGCGACGGCGGTGGCGACGGCGGTGGCGACGGCGACGGCGAGGGCGACGGCGGTAGCGTCGGTGAGCCCGCCGACACAGCAGACAACAACCCGGGCAACGATTGCGGCGAGGCGACAACCCCCGTGCGAAGCGTGACCGTATCGGGTACCGCCGCCTGCGTGAACGACACCCCGTGGTTCACCTACGCGGTGACGCCGACCGGCATCAGTGACGAGGGCGAGCTGCCGATCGCCATTATCTGGTGGGCGCCTGAGGCCTATGCCGCGCGGGACGCGGCGATTCCGGCCTCGGATCACGCCGCAATCCTGGCGAACGGTGCGGCGAAGGTAGACACTCTGCCCTACCCAGATGGCTGGGTGAGTGGGCAGCAGCTGACCGGCCAGATGCTCTGGCCCGGCGCCTCGATCGATGAGGCAGGCAACCCAACGGGCTGGCCGGGGTGGACGCAGCGAGCAGACGGCACCTGGTTCGAAGACCCATCGGCTCCGTTCTACGACCTGCGTGGCGAGACGATCATCGAGATTCGCATCAACCCGACCGCGGCCGCCACGGCCGTGTACCCGCCGGCAACGCCCGAGTGTGCGGCCCGGCCGCCGGTCACAACGCCGCCGGCAGTGGTGCCCGTCGTGCCCCCGGGAGCAGCTCCGGGTGTAGCTCGGCCCGCGGCCTCGCCGCAGCGCATCGCCGAGACCGGAGCGACAAACATGAGTGCGCTTGGAGCTCTCGGGGCGCTGCTTGTCGCAGGGGGAATGCTGATGGCAGGGCGTCGCGCTCACGGGGCCCGGGGTGCCAGCGGTGCCCGGGGCGCTCACGCGGGGAACGCGAGCCGCGGTGAGTAGCCCCCTGAAGCGGCGGTAGACCAGCGAACGCCGGGGCTCCGGCATCACCCCTGCACTTCCCCCCGAGACACCCCCATTGCACACGGTGACAACTGGGTGGTGTCGGAGGGAAGTGCAGGGTTCGCCGGGTTTGGGGGCGCGGGGTCAACGCGCCTGGGTTATCGGGCCCGCGACGGTCAGGGCGTGGCCCAGAGCGAGCCGCGCCGATCGAGATGCAGCGCGAGCCCCTCGCGGTCGTTGACCGCAAGCTTTGCGAACGCCTTTGCGAGGTGCGCGTCGACCGTGCGCGTCGACACGCGAAGCGTGGCAGCGATGTGCTTGGTTGAGTACCCCAGAACGGCAAGCCCTGCGACCTCACGCTCACGCTGCGTCAGCGCCGCCCGCCACAAGAAGGGGCCACGAATGCCGCCTCGCGCGAGCCTGCGCACCGCCGCAGAGTCTTGCACGGGTCCGCCGTCGGCGCGCTCGCCGGTGGCCTCCGCGAGCGTGTGCGCGAACGGTGTATCGATGCGGGCGCTGAGCTCGCTGGCGCGATCAAAGTGCGCCGCGGGGAGCCTCGCGGGCGCGCTGCTGGCGAGGTGGATCGCCCGCAACTCGACGAGGTGCAACTCTCGCTGGTGCGCCCACTCGACGAGCTCGAGAGCGGCTTCCTGCGCGGTTGGGTCCTCTATCCAGAGTCGCGCGGCGATCGTATTGAGTCGTATCGGGCCCTCGACGATGCGGCTCGCGCGCAGTTGCGTCTGTTCGAGCGTGTCGAGCACCGTTGCGGCGAGCGCGGTGCGGCCGGCCGACGCGAGCGCGAGCGCCCGGCCCGAGAGCGCCACGGCGAGAAACCCCATGCCATCGGCGCGACCGAAGGCGCTTATCGCCGCCGCGAACTCCGACGCCGCCTCGCCCCAGCGGCCCTCTGCGAGCGCGAGCATCCCAGTGAATGTTCCGACGTAGCCGGTGCCGCCGCGGTACGGGCCGGTCGGGTGCTCCAGCGAGTTGAGAAGGGCGACGTGGAGCCTCGCCGCCGCGGCGACCTGGCCGTTGAGGAGCTCGCTCATGCAGAGGGCTCCGAAGATCTCGCCTCCAGCGGAGTGGAACTCCGACGGGCGGCCAAGGGCCGCCGGGAGCGTGTCACGGGCGATGGCGCGTGCCGATTTGAGCTCGCCGCGTTGCGCCGCGATGAGGATCGTTGCGCCAGCGACCGAGACGAGGCGGGGAAGGCTGCGGGGGAACCCGGCCGTGGTGCGGAGCGCGTCAGAGGCAGCGAACTCTCCGGCGTATGCATGGCGAATGTAGGCCCCGGCTAAGGCCTGGGCAGAGAGCTCTCCGGCAGGGGACGGTGGCGCCGGGTTGGTGCTCGTTCCCGGCGGCTCAGCCGGGTGCGTGCGGGCGCCCGCCGGGGTGTCGCTGACGTGCGCGGCACCCGCCTCTGCGACCCCTGCCGCCTCGAGCATCGACGTGAGCAGGGCGCGGGCCGCGGCGCGATCGTCGTCGCGGTAGAGCAGGATATCGGCGCGGGCGAGGCCGAGGTCGATGCGTGCAGCTGAGGTGGCCGGTGCCTCGAAGGGCACCGGAAGCACACCGAACGACGGCTCGAATGGAGGCTCGAATGAAGGCGCGAACGCGGCCCCTGGCCCGGCGCCGAACCCGCTGTCGGCGGTGAACGGTGCGGTGAGTAGATCTGGGGCGACGAGAAACTCCGAGATTCCCGAAAATCTGGCGGCCTGGAGCCGTGCTGTGGTCGCCTGTAGCCGTTCGGTGAGGCTGAGCCCGGGGTGTGCGCTCAGCGCCCTGGCAACGCGTACCGTCAGCCCGAAATTGTTGCTGGCGACTGCAAGGCCGAGGGCTCGCCAGAGTGCGCGGCTCGGCGGCGTGCGACCAGCATCGAGCAGCACGTGCACCCCGCGCAACAGGGTTTCTGCCGGCGCGAGCTCGAGCGGGGTTGGCAGCGTATCGGCGATGCTGCGCAGCAGTTGAATTCGCTCACCGGCGGGGATCGCGCCGCGCACAGTGTCCCCGATGAGCTGGTTGCTCGTGCGCAGCAGCGGTGTGCCGTCGGGGGCGAGGTCTTCGCGAATCACGCGGTGGGTGAGAAGCCGGTCGAGGGCTGCGGGGGCCGCGACATCGGCGAGCTTCGCGATTGTCGCGAGCGTCACCGGTTCGGCAAGCGCAACGGTGCAGAGGGCGGATCGGGTCTCGGGGTGCGCTCGCGAGAGCTCTTCGACGAGAAAGGCGGGGAGCGACGGGGGGATCTCGCCGTTGTCGCCGCTCCAGCTGACGAGGTCGTCGAAACGGGAGAGTGACCCGGAGCGCTTAAGACTCGCGACCAGTTCCGTGAGAAAGAGCGGGTTGCCGCCGCTGACCCGGTGCAGCCGAGAGAGCGTCTCCGCCTCGATGGCGGGCGTGCCGAGCAGGTGCGCTGCAAGCGATTTGGTTTGTGCGAATGCGAGGGGAGCGAGCTCGACCTCGGAGACGCTGCGGTCGCGCACGAGCCGCATGATTGGCCCCGGTAGGTCGTTGCGATCGCGAGCGGTGATGAGCACTTGGAAGCCCGGGTGCCCGCCGAGGGCCGCAATGACGCGGAGGCTCTCATCGTCGGCGCTGTCTGCGTCGTCGACAAGAACGATCGCGCCGCCCGAACACTCTTGCTGGGCGGCGAGCACCGCGTGGTATACCTCGGCAAGGTCACGTGACTCGGGCAGCCCCGCCGCCGGGAACGCGGTGTGGAGCAGCCCGAACGGAATGTGTTGGAGCGTCTCTGAAGCGTTCAGCGTGATGACTCGAGGCTGCCCCGCTGCGTCGTCTGCAGGGAGGCGCTGGTCGATGATTTGCTCGATGACCTGCCGCGCGAGCACGTGTTTGCCCGCGCCCGGTTCGCCCGTGAGCAACAGCACAGCGCCGGGCAACTGAAGCGCCGCTGTTGCTGCGGCGAGCTCGGTTGCTCGGAGCGCGTGGAATACACCGTGCACTGTACCTCCTCACGCCGTCGTGGAATGATCGAATGCCAGCATCATACGACGGGCCGAGCAGGCTGCTTTGTATCCCACTTGCTCCTCAGGGGGCACAAACAAAGACTCAGTAGTCTTTTCACAAGAATATGGGGGCTCGAGCAAAGATCCACCCAATTTCGGGGCCTACCCGTCCTATTCGGCGGGCCGAGCGCGGCGCTCCCTAGCAAATCGGCGCTGCACACGAGAAAAGGTCGCATTTGCTGCCTATCTACCGCAGATCGCCTATCGAGCGCAGGCGCGGGGCGCCGGTGGTGCAGGCGCGGGGAGCAGGGGAGCTGGTGGAGCTGGCGGGGCGCCCGGAGCTCGCGGGGCGCCCGGAGCTCGCGGGGCGCCCGAAGGTGGTGGAACTCGCGGGGCCCGCGAGGGCTGGCCGGGCCGCAGGCCTAGTCGCGCATCGCGCGCAGCACGTGGAACCCCTTCTTGCGGGCGACGCGATCCACCTCGAAATCGGTGAACGACGCTGCGATCCACCGCTGCAACGAATCTGCTCCGAGGTGTTTTGCGACGACGAGGTACGCGCTCCCGCCGGGCACCAGGCGGGGGAGCCACTCGGAGAGAATGCCGTGCAGCACCTCCTTGCCGACACGAATCGGGGGGTTCGAGCGAAGCTCGGAGAACTCGAGCCCCGCCGGTACATCCTCGGGAGACGCGACCCGAACGTTTGCGAGCCCGAGCCGCTCGGCATTTCGCCTGGTGAGCTCGCGAGAGCGCTCGTTCACGTCGATTGCCCAGACCTCACGGTCTGCGTGCTCGAGTGCGGCGGCGAGGGCGATCGGCCCCCAACCGCACCCGATATCGAGAATTGGGGCTGCGCTCGCCGCCGTGCCGGGGGCCTCGACCGCGCCCGGCGCCTCCGCCACAGCGGGGCCGCCGCCAGCGGGCCCGGCAGCAGTCGCGTGGTCGACGGTGGCAGCAGCAGCAGCAGCATCAGCATCAGCATCAGCATCAGCGGCCTCGCCGGCCGGCACGAGCGGAAGCTCAGTCAGGCCCGGGAGCGTGTCGAGCAGCAGCGCCGTTCCCTGATCGAGGTGCTCGGGGCTGAAGACGCCGCCCGCGGTGAGCACGCTGCGCGCCCTGCCCGCAAGCTCGACCTCGATCTCGCGCGGCGTGAAGTCGCCGGCGGGGGATTCTGAGAAGTAGTGCTGATTCACCACCCCAGTATCCCAGCCCGTGCCCCAGGCCACATGCCCGAAGCGAACATCCGTGCTTTGGTGGCGCGATCACCGTACACTTGGGAAGCACATGAGTGATATCACGAACGACAAGACCGACGAGACAGTGAGCGACGAGACCGCGAGCGGCGAGACCGTGGCCGATGCGACCGCGAGCGGCGACGAAGCTGCGGCCGCGCCCACAGACCCGCTCGAGCGGCTACTCAAGCGCGCCGGTGGCACCGGTGCCTCGGTGATTCGCGACCTCTCCGATGCGCAGGCGCTCGGCAGCTCAGACCACGACGAGCTCGGCGAGGCCGGCCACGGCATTCAGATGGACCGTGAAGATCGCGCTTCGCTCACGCGCGTCGCGGGCCTCTCCACGGAGCTCGAAGACGTCACCGAGGTCGAGTACCGACAGCTGCGCCTCGAGAACGTAGTGCTCATCGGCATCTTCAACTCGGGCCGCAGTCAGTCTGCCGCAGACGCGCTCGAAGATGCGGAGAACTCGCTGCGCGAGCTCGCTGCACTCGCCGAAACCGCTGGCGCGACGGTGCTCGACGGGGTGCTGCAGCGCCGCGCGAACCCTGACCCCGCGACCTACCTCGGCAAGGGCAAGGCCCAGGAGCTCGCCGAGCTCGTGCGCGCGCTCGGTGCCGACACCGTGATCGCCGACGATGAGCTCGGCCCGAGCCAGCGGCGCGCGCTCGAAGACGTCGTGAACGCGAAGGTCATCGACCGCACCACCGTGATTCTCGACATCTTCAGCCAGCACGCGAAGAGCCGCGAGGGCAAGGCGCAGGTCGAGCTCGCGCAGCTCGAATACCTGCTGCCGAGGCTCCGCGGCTGGGGCGAGTCGATGTCGCGCCAGGCCGGTGGCCAAGTGGGCGCGGCGGGCGCCGGCATGGGCTCGCGCGGCCCCGGCGAGACGAAGATCGAGCTCGACCGCCGCCGCATCAACACCCGCATGGCGAAGCTGCGCAAGCAGATCGCCGGCTTTGCGCCAGCGCGCGCAGCCAAGCGGGCGAACCGCAAGCGCGGCGAGGTGCCGTCTGTTGCAATCGCCGGCTACACGAACGCCGGCAAGTCGAGCCTGCTGAACCGCCTCACGGGCACCCAGGAGCTCGTGCAGAACCAGCTGTTCGCGACCCTCGACACCGCCGTGCGGCACTCTGAGACGCAAGACGGGCGCGACTTCACCTACGTCGATACCGTCGGGTTCGTGCGCAACCTGCCCCACCAGCTCGTCGAGGCGTTCCGCTCGACGTTCGAGGAGGTGGGGGAATCAGATGTGATTCTGCACGTCGTCGACGCCTCGCACCCCGACCCCGAGGCGCAGCTCGCGACCGTGCGCGAGGTCATCGCCGAGGTCGAGGCGCAGGGCATTCCCGAGGTCGTGGCGTTCAACAAGGCCGACCTCATCGACGACTCCCGCAGGCTGCTGCTGCACGGGCTCGCGCCAGACGGCGTGTTCGTCTCGGCGCGCACCGGCGAGGGCGTCGACGAGCTCATGGCGCGCGTCGACGCGGCGATTCCGGCGCCAGACCGCGAGGTCACTGTCGTGGTGCCGTATGACAGGGGCGACCTCGTCGCCGAGCTGCACGAGCGCAACCGCGTGCTCGAGCTCGACTACGACGAGGCCGGCACGCGCGTGCGCGCGCTCGTGACGCCGGAGATGTTCTCGAAGCTCGACGACTTCCTCGTCTAGCGCCGCCGCCGCGCACCTACCCGATTCCAGCCGCGATCTCGCGCGCGGCGTAACACTTCGTCGCACGCGGTAACAGTGCGAAATCGGGGCCGGTTTGGGGTGCCTCGCCGGGTACTTTTGCAGCAGACGGGCACCACGGCAAGGCGCTTCGGCGCCGCCCGTCACACGCACGCACTGTACCTGACGGAGGGCCCCATGACCGCTGCATCGCTTCCACTCGCCACCATCGCCGGCTACCCGAGAATCGGCAGGCGCCGCGAGCTCAAGCGCGCCGTCGAGGCCTTCTGGGCCGGCCGCATCACCGAGGAGCAGCTGCAGCAGACCGCGGCCGAGCTGCGCGCGGCGACTCGGGCGCGACTTGTCGAGCTCGGGCTGCCAGCCGAGGGCGGGGCCGTGCCAGAGAGCTTCAGCTTCTACGACCAGGTGCTCGATGCGACGCTCGCGCTCGGCGCGATTCCCGAGCGCTTCGCGGGCGTCACCGGCTCCGACCTCGAGACCTACTTCACGCTCGCGCGCGGCGACAAGGCCCACCAGCCGCTCGAGATGACGAAGTGGTTCGACACGAACTACCACTACAGCGTGCCCGAGATCTCGGAGCGCACCGCGTTCAGTGCGAACCCGAAGGCGCTCGTCGCGCAGCTCGGTGAGGCGCGCGAGCAGGGCATTGAGGCCCGGCCCGTCATCGTCGGCCCCGTCACCTACCTGCTGCTCGCGAAGGCGGCAGACGGTGCCGGCGAGGGCTTCGACCCCGTGTCGCGCCTCGACGAGGTCGTCGCCGTCTACGCCGAGCTGCTCGCCGCGCTCGCCGCCGCCGGGGCGACCTGGGTGCAGCTCGACGAGCCGGCGCTCGTGTCTGACTCGCTGCGCACGACGCGCGAGGAAACGCTCGCGCTTGTTGAGCGCGCGTACGGGGCACTCGGTGCGGGGGCGGATCGCCCGCGGATCCTCATCGCAGCGCCCTACGGCGACGCGTCAGCTGCGCTCGCCCGTCTCGCCAAGCTCCCCGTCGAGGCTGTGCAGGCCGACCTCGTGCGCGGCTCGCTGCCGACGGCCGAGCTCGCAGACGGCTCGCTCGCCGCCGCGTTCGAAGGCACCCAGCTCGTCGCCGGCGTCGTCGACGGCCGCAACATCTGGCGCACCGACCTGCGCGAGGCAGCGGCCACGCTCCGCTCGCTCGCAGACGCCGGCATTCAGACCGTCGTTGGCACGTCGAACAACCTGCAGCACGTGCCGCACGACGTCGCTGACGAGGCAAAGCTCGACGCGAAGCTGCGCTCGTGGCTCGCGTTTGCCGACCAGAAGGTCGAGCAGGTCGCGGTGCTTGCGCGCGGGCTCGCCGAGGGCGAGGAGGCGATCGAGGCAGAGCTCGCCGAGGTTGATCGGGTGCTCGCCGACCGCGACGCGGCTGAAGGCGTGCGCGTCGACGCGATCCGCACCCGCGCTGCGGCCGCCGGAGACGCCGATCGCACCCGCGTGAGCGAGGCCGACCGCCGGGAGGCGCAGCACGGCCTGAACATCCCCGCGCTCGCGACGACGACGATCGGCTCGTTCCCGCAGACCGCCGAGATTCGTAACGCCCGCGCCTCGTTTGTGCGCGGCGAGATCGACGAGGCGGCGTACGACGGCTTCCTGCGCGAGGAGATCGCGCGCGTGATCGCGCTGCAGGAGGAGATCGGGCTCGACGTGCTTGTGCACGGCGAGGCGGAGCGCAACGACATGGTGCAGTACTTCGCAGAGCTGCTCGACGGCTTCGCGGTGACCGAGCACGGCTGGGTGCAGTCGTACGGCAGCCGCGCGACGCGCCCCTCGATTCTCTGGGGCGATGTGTCGCGGCCCGCGCCGATGACGGTGCGCTGGTCGGCCTACGCGCAGTCGCTCACCGAGCGGCCGGTGAAGGGCATGCTCACGGGCCCCGTCACGATTCTCGCGTGGTCGTTCGTGCGCGACGACCAGCCGCTGTCAGACACCGCATCGCAGGTCGCGCTCGCGCTGCGCGATGAGATTGCGGATCTCGTCGACGCCGGCATCTCCATCGTGCAGGTTGACGAGCCGGCGCTGCGCGAGCTGCTGCCGCTCGACCGCGACCGCCAGGCCGCCTACCTCGACTGGTCGGTCGGCGCGTTCCGGCTCGCGACTGGCGGAGCCGGAGCAGACGTGCAGATCCACACGCACCTGTGTTACTCGGAGTTCGGCGAGATCATCGACGCGGTCGACGGCCTCGACGCCGACGTCACCTCGATCGAGGCTGCGCGCAGCCGCATGGACGTCGTCGAGCCGCTCGGCGACCACGGCTACTCCCGCGGCATCGGCCCCGGCGTCTACGACATTCACTCGCCGCGCGTGCCGGGCGTCGACGAGCAGACTGAGCTTATTCGCATCGCCGCCGCGCGCATTCCGGGCGAGCAGCTCTGGGTGAACCCCGACTGCGGGCTGAAGACCCGCGGCTACGACGAGACCGTCGCGAGCCTCACGAACCTCGTGCTGGCCGCGAAGGCCGTGCGCGCGGAGGCGTAGTGGGCGCGGAATCTGTGGGCGCGGCGGAGGCCTGGCCGGTGGGCGTGCTGCCCACCGAGCAGGTCGGCTCGCTGCCGCGCCCGGCCCGGCTGCAGCGCACCGTGCTCGACGCCGAGATCGGCGCGATCTCGGCAACGGAGCTCGAGGCAGAGCAGGAGCTCGCGGTGCGCGACACCCTCGACAGGCTCGCGGCGACGGGCTCGCCGATCGTGAGCGACGGCGAGCAGCGCAGGCAGAGCTTCGCAAGCTACCCGCTCGCGGGCGGCGATGTCGAGGCGGGGCCGGTATTCGCGGTGTTCGCAGACGGGCACCACCGCGTCGTGCCCAGGCTCACCACGGCGCCGTTTCGGTTTCAGAGCTGGGCGGCCGACGACGTCGCGCGGGCGCGCATGCACACCGAGCTGCCGCTGAAGCAGGCCGTGATCTCGCCGTCGATGCTCTCGCTCACGGTGCCGGAGGCCGGCCTCGGCGGCTACTCGCGCGAGGAGTTTCTTGCAGACGTCGTCGCTGGCTGCGCCGAAGACATCAGGCGGTGCTTCGCCGCTGGCGCGAGCCGCGTCTCGATCGACTTCACCGAGGGCAGGCTCGCACTCAGGCGCGACGTGCGCGCCCCGTGGGCCGGCCCGAGGGCGCTCGCGGGCTTCATCGAGCTGCTCAACCGCGTGCTCGGCGAGCTCACGGACGCCGAGCGCGCGCACGTCGGCGTGCACACCTGCCCCGGCAACGACAACGACTCCGCGCACAGCGCCGACGTCGACTACGCCGAGCTGTTGCCCGAGCTGTTTCAGATCGAGGCGGGTTACTTTCTCGTGCAGGCAGCGAGCGAGAAGGAGCCCGACCGCGTCGCGCGGCTCGTAGGCCGCGAAATCTCGGCGCTCGCGGCCGCTGGTCGGGAGGCACCCCGGGTGCTGCTCGGCGTAACGAACCCGACGAACCCGAAGCTCGAGACCGCTGAACAGGTGCGCGACCAGCTCGTGCGCGCGGCGAGGTTCGTGCCGCCCGAGCTGCTCGGCTCGACCGATGACTGCGGCTTCTCGCCGTATCTCATCGACGAGAAACCGCGGCACGGCTCACCTGACCACGCGCGCGACGTCGCCTTCGCGAAGGTCGCCGCGCGTGTGCGCGGCACGGAGCTTGCCGGTGAGGTGCTCGGCGGGTCGGTGCTTGGTGGTTCGGTGCTTGGTGGTGCGGTGGCTGGTGGATCGGAGCGCGGCGGCTCGAGCGTGGGCTCGGCCGCCAGCGGTGGCGGATCCGCACCGGCGACGGAGGGCACACCATGAACGCGACCCTGCTCACCGGCAGTGCCCCGACCCGCGCGCGCTTCTCGTTCGAGGTCTTCCCGGCGCGGTCTGGGGCCGCGGCGCTCGCGCTCGGCAACTCCGTGCAGCACCTGTCTGCGGTCGGCCCCGACTTCATCTCGGTGACCTACGGAGCGAATGGGTCGCACCGCGACGCCTCGCTCGACCTGCTCGCCTACCTGCGCGACCACACCGAGGCGCTGCCGCTCGCGCACCTCACCACGGTCGGCGAGAGCAGCGAGGTTGTGCGCGAGACGATCCACCGGGTGATGGACGCGGGCATCCACGACTTCCTCGCGCTGCGCGGCGACCCACCTCGCGGGCTCGACGAAACGAGCCCGGAGGTTGCCGGGTCGCTCAGCGCTCTCGAACTCACCGAGCTCATCGCCGAGGCGCGGGCCGAGCGGCCTGCGTTCACGAGTGTCGGGCGCACCGCTGTCGCCGCCTACCCGAACGGGCACCCGCTGTCGCGCGGGCAGTCGGCCGACATTGACTGGCTGCTCGCGAAGGAGGCCGCGGGGGCGCAGTTTGCGATTACACAGCTGTTCTTTTTAGCGGAGGAGTACCTCGGCTTCGTTGACGCCGCCCGCTCCGCCGGGCTGAAGATGCCGATTCTGCCGGGGCTCATGCCCGTCTCGACGAGCGGGCAACTGCGCAAGGTCGCCTCGCTCGCGGGGCGCCCGGCGCCCGTTTCGCTCGAGCGCGCGATGGAGGCGGCCGGCGGGTTCGCGCCCGAGCTCGGGGTCGAGCACACGATCTCGCTCGCGCGCGAGCTGCTCGCCGGCGGCGCGCCGTCGATCCACCTCTACACGTTCAACCGGCACGAGCAGGTGCTCGCGGTGCTCGAGGAGCTGGATCTGTTGGTCTAGGGGTTGCGCGGTTCGGGGAGGTGCTGGGTGCTGCGGTCCGCGTTGCGGGTTGCCCCTTACACCGTGGCGACGGCCTGCGGGAAGTCTGCCGTGACGTCTGCGCCGGCAGCGCGCTCCGCGAGGTGTCGCAGCTCCGCTGGCACCGCGCGGCCCTTGCGCTGCATCGTCTGAGCCCACAGCCGACCCGCGCGGTACGAGGATCGCACGAGCGGCCCGGCGAGCACGCCGTCGAACCCGAGCGCCTCGGCCTCGGCGGTGAGCTCGACGAACTCCTCGGGGCGCACCCAACGATTGATGGGGTGGTGGAGCTTCGACGGGCGCAGGTACTGGGTGAGGGTAAGGATGTCGCAGCCCGCGTCGCGCAGTTCACGCATCGTCGCCGACACCTCGTCGCGCGATTCGCCCATGCCGAGAATGAGGTTTGATTTCGTGATCATGCCCGCGTCGCGCGCCTCGGCGATCACCTCGAGCGAGCGCTCGTAGCGAAACCCAGGCCTGATGCGCCGGAAGATGCGCGGCACGGTCTCGAGGTTGTGCGCGAACACCTCGGGGGCAGCCTCGAACACCTGCGCGAGGTGCTCTGGTCGACCCCCGAGATCGTCGGCGAGCACCTCGACCCCCGAACCGGGGTTGAGCGCGTGAATCTGGCGGATCGTCTCGGCGTACAGCCACGCTCCGGTGTCAGGCAGGTCGTCGCGCGTCACCCCCGTGATTGTCGCGTAGCGCAGCCCCATCGTGCGCACAGACTCGGCGACGCGGCGCGGCTCGTCGCGGTCGAGAGGGAGCGGCTTACCAGAGGTGATCTGGCAGAAATCGCAGCGCCTGGTGCAGATGGAGCCGCCGATAAGAAACGTTGCCTCGCGGTCTTCCCAGCACTCGTAGATGTTCGGGCAGCCCGCCTCGGCGCACACCGTGTGCAGCCCCTCGGAGCGCACGAGCTGCTGCACGGCAAGGTACTCGGGGCCGGTTTTCGCGCGCGTTTTGATCCACTCGGGCTTTCGCTCGATGGGGGTCTCAGCGTTCTTGGCCTCGACCCGCAGCAGCCTGCGCTGCTCGGGCTCGGGGCGCGTGCCCGTTGCGGGGAGTATCTGGGCGCTCATACGGCGAACCTTTCGAGTACGGGAGCGAGATGGCGCTCGAGTGCCGGGGCGACTTCGGCGGGAGTGACGGTGCGCCCGACGCAGTCGCTGAGGGTGGTGACCCCGGCGTCGGTGATGCCGCACGGTACGAAGTTTGCGAACGGGGCGAGGTCATTGCTGCAGTTCAGCGCGATGCCGTGCGTGACGATGCGCCGGCTGACGTGAATGCCGATCTGGGCGAGCTTGCTGAGTGTTGGTGCGGGTGCGGCTGAGGCCCGCAGCTCGGTCCACACTCCGGTGCGGCCGTCGACGCGGGTGCCCGCTATGCCAAACTCGGCGACGACCGCGATGAGCGCGCCCTCGAGCGCGCGCACGAGGTCGGCCCCGCCAAAGCCGCTCGCGAGCCGAATCACCGGGTAGGCGACGAGCTGGCCGGGCCCGTGCCAGGTGACCTTGCCGCCTCGATTCACGGCGACGACCGGCGTGCCGTCGCTCGGGTACTCATGCGCCTCTGCTCGGCGGCCAGCCGTGTAGACCGGAGTGTGCTCGAGCAGGAGCACCGTGCCGGCGTCGTGCGCGTCGCCCGGTCGCGCGAGCGCGGCTGGGTTGCTCCGTGCACTCACTTCGTTCGAATCGGCTGGTGGGTGTGATGCGGCCGGTGGGTTCGAACCCGCTGGTGGGTGTGATGCGGCTGGTGGGTTCGAACCCGCTGGTGGGTGTGATGCGGCTGGTGGGTTCGAACCCGCTGGTGGGTTCGATTGGCTCAGCCGGGCGCTGGCCTCGGCCTGGAGCTCGAGGCCGAGCGCGTAGTCGACGAAGTTCGGGGCCAGCCCGGCTGTCACAAACCTCGGGGTTGCCCGGTGCGATTGGGCGGGGGCGGGCCACGGTGGCGGCGCTGGCGTGACCGGGCCAGCTGCGGTGATGGAGCGCATACCAACATGTTAGTTGGACTGCGTCTAACAAATCAAGATGGTGTAGTTTGGCGTTCCGCGCTGTTGCTGCGGGCGCGGCTGCGTGCGAGCTGTGGGGTTGGGTCCGTGCGCGGCGGGGCGCTGGCTGCAGAAACCGGGGTGATCTGCGTTCAATAGGCTCGGGCGCGCGGGCTCGGGCCGTGGGAATGCAGAAACCCCCTGTTTCTGCAGGGGGTTTCTGGTGCTGGGCGGTGCGCGTCGCTACACGGAGCGGAAGACCGCGACAACCTTGCCAAGCACCTCGGCGTGATCGCCGAGAATCGGCTCGAACGCGCTGTTTCTCGGCAGTAGCCAGGTGTGGCCGTCGCGCCTGCGGAAGACTTTGACCGTAGCCTCGCCGTCAAGCATGGCGGCAACGATGTCGCCATTGTCGGCCTCCCGCTGCTGGCGCACAACGACGAAGTCGCCGTCGCAGATTGCAGCGTCAATCATCGATTCGCCGACGACCTTCAACATGAACAGCTGCCCGTCGCCGACGAGCTGCCGGGGGAGCGGAACGATCTCTTCGACCTGCTGGTCGGCCGTGATTGGCACGCCTGCGGCGATTTGGCCGACGAGCGGGATGAAGGCAGTCTCTTGTGCCTCGACCGAGGGGGAGTCGGCAAGCGCGCTGCTCGTGACCGCGAGCTCCACGAGAATCTCGAGTGCCCGCGGCCGATTGGGGTCGCGGCGAATGTAGCCGCCGAGTTCGAGCCGACTCAGCTGGTGCGTAACGCTCGAGAGTGAGGAGAGCCCGACGGCGTCTCCGATCTCGCGCATGCTCGGTGGGTACCCGCGTGACTCGACCGAGCGTGCGATGAACTCCAGGATCGCCTGCTGCTTCTCTGTCAGCGGCTTTCGCGGCGCTGAGGCCAGATCGCTCATCGCTCGTCCTCTCGTGGTGCGGTCGTCGTGTGCGCCGGAGCGCGGCTGCTCAGGGGGGTTCGGGGGCTCAGGCCGGGGTGAGCGTGAATGTCGGAGGTCACTGATTGGGTGAACTCGTTGTTCGAAACCCTAGCTCGGATATTCGAGGCGGGGCAAACATTCGTTCGAGTGTCGTGTGAATAGCTGCGATATTTGTTCGAAGTTTGCGGTTGCGGTTTCGTTCATTCGAAGATATATTCGAAATAGATGTTCGAACTGCTGAAGTGTGATCGAACAATCTCGAGAGAGGAACTCCTCATGACTGCAACGGCAATCGTTACCCCGCTGAGCCCCCGCATTGGCGCGGCTGCTTCGACCGTGGCCGGCCCCGCCAAGCTCCGCCTGACGAGGCGCGGGCGCATCGTGTTCGGTGGCCTCGCCACGGTGCTGATCGCCGGGGCGCTCGGTGTGGCTGCGGCGTTCGCAGCGCCGGGCGCAGAGGCAAACGGCACGGTGAGCTCGCAAGAGTTCCCCTACGTGCTCGCGCAGTCGGGCGACTCGCTGTGGAGCATTGCCTCGGCGCTCGACCCCGCCGCAGACCCTCGCGACATTGTCGCCGAGCTGCAGCGGCTGAATCAGATCGATGCCGCAGACCTGCGTGCTGGCGACTCGATCGCGGTGCCGCTGCGCTTCGAGGGCAGTGACCTCACGTTCGCCGCGATCGGCGAGTAGCAAGACTCGCGCATAGCGCGACCGGTGTGCGGTGCGCTCATCGAGCAGTAAGACGGGTAAACGCCGCGGTCGGCGAACAGAAGATTCGGCGAGTAGCGAGACACACACAAGGCGCGACCGGCGCGACCGGCGCGAACGCCGGGCCGGGTCGCTGCGTCGACGGGCCTCGAACCGCGCCGATCTAGTTCGATTGCGTTCTGATCGTCCAATGCTTCACAGGCTACGGGGCGCATGCTCACCGGCCGGCGGCGGCTGGCTAGACTGGGCGAGTGGCCGAACTCAGTGATCTTCCCCTCCGTGACAATCTCGTAGGCAAGGCGCCGTATGGCGCGCCGCAGGCAGCGGTGCCTGTCAGCCTGAACGTGAACGAAAACACGCACCCGCTCCCCGAGGCTTTCATCGCCGACGCCACCGAGGCTCTCGCAGCAGCGCTTCGCAACGTGAATCGCTACCCCGACCGCGAGTTCATGGGGCTCCGCGAGGCGCTCGCGGGCTACCTTTGCTACGGGCTCACCCCGGAGCAGGTGTGGGCGGCTAACGGGTCGAACGAGGTGCTGCAGCAGATTCTGCAGGCGTTTGGTGGCCCAGGCCGCACCCTCATGAGCTTCACTCCGACCTACTCCATGTACCCGCTGCTCGCCGACGGCACCGACACCGGCTGGGTTGACGTGCCACGGGCCGACGACTACACGGTCTCGCCCGAGCTCGCCGTCGCGGCCATCACCGAGCACAAGCCAGACATCGTGGTGCTGTGCGCGCCCAACAACCCGACGGGCACCCCGATGAGCCTCGAGACGATTCGCGCCGCCTACGACGCGTTCGACGGCATTCTCATTGTCGACGAAGCCTACAAGGAGTTTGACACCGACACCGAGACCGCGATCTCGCTGCTGCCAGGCAGGCACCGCTTGATCGTCAGCCGCACCATGAGCAAGGCGTTCGCGTTCGCCGGCGTGCGACTCGGCTACCTCGCGGCAGACAGCGCCGTGGTCGATGCGCTGCGGCTTGTGAGGCTGCCCTACCACCTGTCGGGCCTCACGCAGGCGGCGGCGACCACCGCCGTCGCCCATTCGGCCGCGATGCTAGCGACCGTCGACGAGATCAGGTCGCAGCGTGACAGGCTCGGCGAGGCCCTAGGCGGTCTCGGCTACGTCGTGCACGAGTCGGGCTCGAACTTTTTGCTCGTCGGTGGCTTCCGAGACCCTGGGGCCGTGTTCGAGCGCCTGCGCGACCAGGGAATTCTGGTGCGCGACCTCGCCATTCCCGGGCACGTGCGCATCACCGCCGGCACTGCCGAAGAGACGCAGGTAGTGATCGACGCGATCACGGCCTTCGGCCCGGCGGGGAGTGTCTAAGCCCATCGCAGTACCCCGCAGGTTCGCTCGTGAACACTTCCTGGGCGAAGCTCCCTGCAAAGCCCGTTAGGCTCGACGGTATGCCGCAGCCGATTGAAGCTCTCGACCGCCCCGCTCTCGAACGCCGCTACCGGCGCATGCGCCTCGCCACGGTGATTCTCGCCGGTGTCTCGCTGCTGCTCGTTGCTGCGCTCGGCGCGCAGGGCTTCACGGGCAGCGCGGGGGCCGCGCCTCGCTCGGGTGGCGAATCGGCGAACAGTGCGGGCAACTCCAGCGGGGCCGACCAGTCGGCTGACTCCTGCCCCGTCACCGACAGGCGCGACCCCGACGACCCGCGCGCTCTCGGCGATGTCGACGCGCCGGTCGTGCTCCACGAGTGGACCGACTTCCGCTGCCCCTACTGCGGCTCGTTCTCGCGCGACACGCTGCCCGTGCTGATCGAAGAGTATGTCGAGACCGGCAAGGTGCGGCTCGAGATTCACGACGCGGCGCTCGTTGGCGGGGAGAACTCAATTCTCATTGCCGCAGCGTCGCGCGCAGCTGGCGATCAGGGCAGGTACTTCGAGTTCTACGATGAGGTGTACCACGCACCCGACAGCGCGAAAGACGAGAACGGCGAGTTCAACCTCGAGGCCCTGGTTGGCTTCGCGAAGGCCGCTGGCGTGGCAGACATCGCCGCATTCACGGCCGACGTTGAGAGCGGCAAGTTCGAAGACGCGGTGCGCAAGGACACAGCCGAGGCGCAGGCGATCGGCGTCACGGGCGTACCGTTCTTCGCCACGAGCAACTGCGGGCAGGTCATGAGCGGCGCGCAACCTGTCGACACCTTCCGTGACCAGCTCGACGCCGCGGTGGCTGCGGCGCGCGAGGCAAAGAAGAACTAGCGAAGAGGGAGCGTCGCGCGGTGGATCTCAGCCTGCTCGGAGCGTTTCTCGGCGGCACGCTCGCGCTCTTGAGCCCCTGCTCGGTGATGGTGCTGCCAGCGTTTTTCGCGTACGCGTTTCAGGGGCCGAGCGAGCTCGCCTCGCGCACGGGGGCCTTCTTCCTTGGCCTCGCGACGACGCTCGTGCCGCTCGGCCTGCTCGCCGGTACGCTCGGCGCGTGGGTCGCGGCCAACCGCAGCGGCCTCATGACGTGGGTGCTGGTTCTCGTCATCGTGCTCGGCGCGGTGATGCTGCTCGGCATTCCGCTCCCGGCGCTCACCAAGCAGCAGAGCGCCCGGGGCACCTCGGTCGCCTCCGTGTACGCGCTCGGCGCCGTGTACGGGCTCGCCGGGGGCTGCGCGGGGCCCATCTTCGGCGCCGTGCTCGCGATGGCGGCGTTCGGCGGCAACGCGCTCATGGGCGGGGCAACAATGCTGCTCTACGCCGCGGGAATGACGGTGCCGCTCGCTCTGCTTGCGCTGGTGTGGAACCGCATACCCGGGGTGCGTAAGCTGATGCGACCGCGCGAGCTCGTGATCGGGCGGTGGCGCAATTCCTGGTCGAACGTGATCGGCGGGCTCATCACGATCGCGGTGGGCGTGTTCATGCTCGCAACCGACGGGGCGCAAAAGTTTGGCGGCATGCTCGATGCGAGCACCCAGGCGGGCGTCGAGGCGAACGTGATGCGGGCGACCGCTGGCGTCTCCGACCTCGTTGTGCTCGGCGTCGCAGCCGTCGCCGGGCTGGGCATCTGGGCCGTGATGCGCTGGCGGGCCAGGCAGCGCCAGAGCGATGCCTCGCGATAGGATCGAGAGCATGACCGAAGCTGCACGCATCGCGACGCTTGAGCGCGCCACCAGTGAGTCCGCTATTCGACTGACCCTGAACCTCGACGGTACCGGCGAAGCAGATATCGAAACCGGTGTGCCGTTCTTCGACCATATGCTCACCGCGTTCGCGCGGCACTCGCTCACCGACCTCACAGTGCGCGCCGAGGGCGATGTGCACATCGACGTGCACCACACGGTCGAAGACACCGGCATTCTGCTCGGCCAGGCGATTCTCGAGGCGCTCGGCGACAAGCGCGGCATCTCGCGCTACGGCGACGCCTTCGTGCCGCTCGACGAGGCGCTCGCGCAGGCCGTCGTTGACATCTCGGGTCGGCCGTACCTCGTGCACTCGGGCGAGCCCGAGGGGTTCGAGTTTCACCTCATCGGCGGCCACTTCACGGGCTCGATGGTGCGGCACTTCTTCGAGGCGATTACCCTCAACGCGAGGTTGTCGGTGCACCTGCGCCTCATCGAGGGCCGCGACCCGCATCACATCGCTGAGGCGGAGTTCAAGGCCTTCGCGCGCGCATTCCGCACGGCAAAAGCGAAGGATCCACTGGTGACCGGCATTCCCTCCACCAAGGGCGCGCTGTGAGCGGAGGCGATGCCCCGCGCGTCGCAGTGCTCGACTACGGGTCGGGTAACGTTCACTCTGCGGTGAAGGCGCTCGTGCGCGCCGGCGCCGAGGTCGAGCTCACTCGCGACCCGCAGCGCGTGCTCGGCGCCGACGGCCTGTTCGTTCCCGGTGTCGGTGCGTTCGACGCCGTGATGGCGCAGCTGCGTGCGATTCAGGGCCACGAGCTCATCGGCCGCAGGCTCGCGGGCGGTCGCCCCGTGCTCGGCGTCTGCGTCGGGCTGCAGGTCATGTTCGAGCGCGGCATTGAGCGGGGCGTCGAGACCGAGGGCCTCGGCGAGTGGCCGGGCACGGTGCGAGAGCTCGAAGCCCCGACGCTGCCCCACATGGGGTGGAACACCGTCGAGGCACCCGAAGGCTCGGTGCTGCTGCGGGGCATCGAGGCCGAGCGTTTCTATTTCGTGCACTCCAATGCGGCCACCGAGTGGTCGCTCGAGGGGCGCACGCCCGCGACCGCTCCGAGGGTCACCTGGTCGAACTACGGCGAGCCGTTCGTCGCCGCGGTCGAGAATGGCCCGCTGAGCGCGACCCAGTTTCACCCCGAAAAATCGGGCGAGGCCGGCATCCATTTGCTCCGCAACTGGATCGGCTCGCTCACCCCCGCACGCCCCATCAAGGAGAACCAATGACCGAGCTCGCGACGAGCCCGAAGCTGCAGCTGCTGCCCGCCATCGACATGGTCGACGGCAAGGCCGTGCGCCTCACCCAGGGGGCCGCAGGCACCGAGACCAATTACGGCAGCCCGGTTGACGCGGCAATGGACTGGATCGAGCAGGGCGCCGAGTGGATCCACCTCGTCGACCTCGACGCAGCATTTGGGCGCGGCTCCAACGTCGGCATCGCGCGCAAGATCATCGCCAGGGCCGGGAACCGGGTGAAGATCGAGTTTTCGGGCGGGATCCGCGACGACGCGAGCCTCGAAGCGGCCCTCGAGATGGGCGCCGCCCGCGTCAACCTCGGAACCGCCGCCCTCGAGAACCCCGAATGGACTCGCGCCGTGATCGCCCACTACGGCGAGCAGATCGCCGTCGGCCTCGACGTGCGCGGCGAAACCCTCGCGGCCCGCGGCTGGACCGAAGACGGCGGAAACCTGTGGGACGTGCTCGAGCGGCTCGAGGAGGCGGGCTGCCCGCGCTATGTCGTCACCGACGTCACGAAAGACGGCATGATGGCCGGCCCGAACGTCGAACTGCTCAAGAAGGTCTGCTCGCGCACCGATCGCCCGGTGATCGCCTCTGGCGGCATCTCGAGCCTCGACGACATCGCGGCTCTCCGCGAGGCCGTGCCGCACGGCGTCGAGGGCGCGATTATCGGCAAGGCGCTGTACGACGGTGCGTTTACGCTGCCAGCGGCGCTCGACGTAGCTGGCAGGTAGCGCGGGGCGCGAGATGGCGATCAAGAAGCTGCCGTCGACCGGCGACACCCCGAGGGCGACGGGCGTGCCCGACAGCTTGGTTGCCGGCGGGGCAGCCGATTCGGCGGGGTTTCCGTGGGCGGGTCGCACCTTCGACCACCACGAGACCGCGTTCGCCGACGACGACGGCGAGACCCCGCCAGCGCTCGCCACCGCGCTCGCCGCGATGCGGGCTGCGGCCGAGGGCTACCGCGCAGGCGGTGCGGCGCCCGAGGTCATTGCACAGCTGTCGACGTTGCGCCAGGCCGTGCTCATGGAGCTGTCGCGCTGCCGCGTGCTGGTGCCGCTGCTCGCCGAGGCCGGCGAGCTGGGGGAGACGCCAGACGGTCGCATCGTCGAGAAGACCCAGGAGCTCTCGATCGTGACTGTCGCGAGCCCCGATGGGCGGCGCGTGATGCCGGTGTTCTCATCGGTGGCCGCGATGCAGCGCTGGAACCCCGGGTCGCGCCCGATTCCGGTGCCCGGCCCGCAGGCCGCGATAGCGGCGGCGCAAGAGGGCACTGACCTGATCATCGTCGACCCCGGGTCGCCCGGCACTCAGTTTGGCATTCGGCGGCCCGAACTCGAGGCTGTCGCCCTCGGCGAGACGGGGCCGCCCGCCTGGGCCGACCCGGTGGTGCGCGACGCCTTCTTGGCTGGGGCGGCTGGCGAGGTCTCCCTCCGCGCGCTCGCCCTGCTGCCGGGTGACCCCGCAGGCGACCTCACGGCGCCCGAGACCGAGGTGCATCTGCTCATCGACGATGGCCTCGATCGCGAAGCACTCACCGCGATGCTCGCCGGGCTGCAGGAGCGCTGGGCCCGCGAGGGTGTCATCGCCGAGCGCGTCGATTCGATGCGCGTCGTGCCCAGGCTCGCGTCGTAGCGGGGCGAGCCCGCGGCGCACCCAGCCCCGCCCGCGCCTGCGGCTACCGCTCCGGCACGTAGAGCGCTATAGTGTCGGCGACGAGGGCCGGTTGTTCGCTGCCCTCGATCTCGACGGTCGTGCGGCTGCCGACTCGCCAGCCCTGTCGGCTCTCTTCGGCAGAGGTGATCTCGATCGTGGCTCGCACCCGTGAGCCCACCGTCACGGGTCGTAGAAAGCGCACCCGGTCGAGGCCGTAGTTCACGGCCATCGCAAGCCGCTCGACGGCCATCAACCCGCCGGCGAGGTGGGGAATGAGCGACAGCGTGAGGTAGCCGTGGGCGATCGTTGCGCCGAAGGGGCCGCTGGCTGCGCGCTCAGGGTCGACGTGAATCCACTGCTCGTCGCCCGTCGCGTGCGCAAACGCGTCGATGCGCTGCTGATCGATCGAGAGCCAGCCGCCCGTCGCGGTCTCGCCCACCTTGCCCGCGAGCTCCGCCGGTGTGGCAACGGTGATCGTCATGCTTTGGGCCCTCCCGCGACGTACAGCACCTGGCCAGAGACGAAGCCAGCGGCCTCGGAGCAGAAGAACGCGACAGCGTTGGCAATGTCGCCGGGCTCCCCAGCGCGGGCCACCGGAATATCTGCGACCATGTGCCCGACGAACTCGTCGAACGACACCCCCATGCGCTCGGCGGTCGCCCGGGTCATGTCTGACACGATGAAGCCAGGGGCGATTGCGTTTGCGGTGACGCCATAGCGCCCGAGCTCGATCGCGAGCGTCTTCGTGAAGCCCTGCATGCCGGCCTTCGCTGCCGAGTAGTTGGCCTGGCCGCGGTTGCCGAGCGCCGAGGTGCTCGACAGGTTGACGATGCGCCCCCACCCGGCTTCGACCTGGTGTTTCTGCACCTCGCGGCTCATGAGGAAGGCGCCGCGCAGGTGCACGCCGAGCACCGCATCCCAGTCGTCTTCCGACATCTTGAAGAGCAGGTTGTCGCGAATAATGCCGGCGTTGTTCACGAGAATCGTCGGGGCGCCGAGCTCTTCGGCGACACGGGCGACAGCAGCAGCGACGGCGGCGCCGTCCGCGACGTTTGCGCCGACGGCGATGGCGCGGCCGCAGGCCTCGGTGATTGCCGAGACCGTGTCGGCGCAGGCGGCCTCGTCGAGATCGAGCACGCCGACGGCGTGGCCCTCGGCTGCGAGACGAATGGCGGTAGCGGCGCCGATGCCGCGGGCCGCTCCGGTAACGATGGCAGTGCGTGTCATGTGAGGTGTCCTCTCAAGTGGGTCGTGATGCTGGTGTGACGGAGTGCGGAAGTGATTAACGGTGCGGTGGTGCGGGCTACACCCGCTCGAGCACCATCGCCATGCCCTGCCCGCCGCCAACGCACATGGTCTCGAGCCCGTAGCGCCCGCCCGTTTCTCGCAGCCCGTTGATGAGCGTCGAGGTGATGCGCGCCCCCGTCATGCCGAAGGGGTGGCCAACGGCGATGGCGCCGCCGTGCACGTTCAGCCGCTCCTCATCGATGCCGAGCTCGCGGGCCGAGGGAATGACTTGGGCGGCGAAGGCCTCGTTGATCTCAACGAGGTCGATGTCGTCGATCGACAGGCCTGCGCCTGCGAGCGCGCGGCGTGACGACTCGACCGGGCCGAGACCCATGATCTCGGGGGAGAGGCCGCTGACGCCCGTGGAGACAATGCGCGCGAGGGGCTCGAGCCCGAGCTCGTTGACGATGCGCTCAGAGACGACAACCAGGGCCGCGGCGCCGTCGTTGAGCGGGCAGCAGTTGCCGGCCGTGACGGTGCCGTCTGGGCGAAACACGGGGTCGAGCCCTGCGAGGGCCTCGAGGGTGACTCCCGGGCGGGGGCCGTCGTCGGCCGAGACGACGGTGCCGTCGGGGAGCGTGACCGGTGTGATGTCGCGCTCCCAGAAGCCTGACGCGATCGCCGCCTCGGCGCGTTGCTGGGAGCGGGCCGCGAAGGCGTCTTGTTCATCGCGGGTGATGCCGCGGAGCTGGGCGACGTTCTCGGCGGTCTGCCCCATGGCGATGTAGGCGTCTGGCAGCGCCCCGGCCTCGCGCGGGTCGCTCCAGGTCGGTGCGCCCGCAGCGGTGCGAGCCTGCGTGCGCGCGACGGCATCGGTAAACACCGGGTTCTCGATGTTGATGCCGGGGGTGGCATCTGCCATGCCCTGGGTGAAGCGGCTGACCATCTCGACGCCTGCCGAGACGAAAATATCGCCCTCACCCGCCTTGATCGCGTGGAACGCCATGCGCGTGCTCTGCAATGACGAGGAGCAATAGCGGTTGACGGTCGTGCCGGGCACGGTGTCGAGGCCGAGGAGCACCGATACGATGCGGGCGAGGTTGAAGCCCTGCTCGCCAGCAGGCTGGCCGGTGCCGAGGATGATGTCTTCGACGCGGGTGGGGTCGAGGCCGGGGACCTTGTCGAGCGCCGCACGCACCATCGCGGCGGCGAGGTCGTCGCCGCGCAGCGACGCGAGCGAGCCCTTGCGGGCCCTACCGATGGGGGATCGTGCGGTGGAAACGATAAATGCCTCTGACATGGGGGCTCCTCTGGTGGCGGATCGGCGCGGCGTCGTTGCGCGCCCGGGCTGCATCGCTCGCAACCGGTGCGACGCACGCGCCTGAGGCGGTCTCGTCGGCCCTCCGGTCGTCAGCGACCGTGTCCAGTATGCATCATATTTCAGAATGTGCACACTGTTTTTGAATTTGTTGCACCGTGACGATAGTCGCCGGATAGAGTAAACGGATGCACAGCATAGACGGCGCGCACATTGCGCGGGTGGGGCTCGAGGCGGCCCCGTCGCTGCTCTCTGATCGCCTCGACACCCGAGACGACGCCGTGCGCGCGTTCGACCGCGCGCGCGAAGCGTTCATTGAGGGGAACCGCATTTCGATGGGAGAACTCGCGGCGGAGCTCGGGGTTGATCGCACCTCTCTGTTTCGCTGGGTCGGCAACCGTGACGCGCTGCTGAGCGAGGTGCTGTGGTCGCTCGCGGTGCCGACCTGGGTGCAGGCCGAGCAGGCTTCAGCTCACCTGTCGGGGGCACCGCGGCTGGTCGCGATGCTCACGGAGTTTGTCGACGGGCTGATTAACGCGACCTACTTTCGAACGTTCCTGCGGCGCGAGCCCGCCCGCGCGCTCAGATTGCTGACGACGAAGGAGAGCCCCATTCAGCGGCGCTTTCTCGCGACCGTCGAGTGGCTCGTGCGCCGGGAGCTTGGCGAGCGGCCGCTTGGGGGCGCGATCGACCCGGCGGGGCTCGCTTACCTGCTGTCGCGGGTGTCTGAGTCGTTCTCGTACGCTGATCTGATCTCGGGCGACGAGCCGAGCGTCGAGCGCGCTGGAGCTGCGTTTCGGCTGCTGCTGCGCGTCGACGGCTAGCGCGCGGGGCCGGCAGCACCGCCAGCGAACCGGCGTTTCTTCCATACATACCGACCATCCGGTATGCTGGCCTCAGCGGGTCGATGAAGAGCCGCGGAAAGACAGGTGCATATGCCGAAGCTGCCGGCCACGACAGCCACGCACGAAACGCCAGCGACGCCGGGTCTCGACGCAGCGGCGCTCACGGGGTGGCTCGCCGCGGCCCACCCCGGGCTCGCGGCTGGCCCGCTGCGCGCAAGGGTCATCGCCGGGGGCCGCTCCAATCTCACCTACGCGATTGAAGGGGCGCGGTTTCCCCTGATTCTGCGCAGGCCGCCGCTGGGCCACGTGCTCTCGAGCGCCCACGACATGGCCCGAGAACACCGCGTCATCTCGGCCCTCGAGCACAGTTCTATTCCCGTTCCCGCAGCGATCGACCTGATCGACGACACGGGCGGCGCGATCACCGGCACGCCGTTCTTTCTCATGGAAAAGGCGCCGGGGGCGGTGATTGCCAGCCCTGAGCAGAACGGGGCGTACAGCCGGGAGGAGCTGCGGGGCCTGAGCTTCGAGCTCGTGCACCACCTCGCGGCGCTGCACTCGGTTGACGTCGAGGCCGTCGGCCTCACGACCTTTGGCAAGCCCGAGGGGTACCTCGGCAGGCAGCTCTCCACCTGGCGGCGCCAGCTCGATGCCTCGCGCTCGCGCGAGCTGCCCGCGCTCGACAGACTCCAGGCGGCGCTCGAGGCTGCGCCCCCCACGACCACGCGAACCGGCATCGTGCACGGCGACTACCGCCTCGATAACGCGCTCGTCGACGGTCGCCCGCCGCGCATCTCAGCGATTCTCGACTGGGAGATGGCGACGCTCGGTGACCCGCTCGTCGACCTCGGCATGTTCGCCCTGTACTGGGACATCGCCGAGCTGCCCGGCAGCGAGGCCATTCCGAGCGCGGTGAACCCGGCGGCCGGCTACCCAAGCTTCGCCGAGCTCGCAGACCACTACGCGTCGCGGGCGGGCATCGCCACGCCAGCGCTCAACTGGTACCGCGCCTTCGCGGCGTACAAACTCGCGGTGATTCTCGAGGGAATTCACTACCGCTACCAGGCCGGCGGCACCGTCGGCGAAGGCTTCGATCGCATTGGTGAGCTTGTTGGCCCACTCGTCGAGAACGGATTGCAGGTGCTCTAATGGATTTCGCGCACGACACGAAGACCGTCGAACTCACCGCAAAGGTACAAGAGTTTCTTGATGAGTTCGTCATCCCAGCAGAGACCGTGCTTGACGAACAGCTCGCGGCAGACCCAACGAACTGGGCGACGCAGCCGATCGTGCGGGAGCTGCAGGCGAAGGCGCGCGAGCGCGGCCTGTGGAACCTGTTTCTGCCGGGCGACCCCGAGGTCACTGGGGGAGCGGGGCTCACGAACGTGCAGTACGCCGCGGTCGCCGAGATCACGGGGTGGAGCCCCAGGCTCGCCCCCGAGGCCCTCAACTGCGCCGCGCCCGATACCGGCAACATGGAGGTGCTCACCGACTTCGGTACCCCAGCGCAACAGGAGCGCTGGCTCGCGCCGCTGTTGCGCGCCGAGATTCGCTCGGCGTTCTGCATGACCGAGCCAGACGTCGCCTCGAGCGATGCCACCAACATCGGCACACTGATTCGCCGCGACGGCGACGACTACGTCATCACCGGGCGCAAATGGTGGTCGACGGGGGCGATGAACCCCGAGGCAGAGATCTTCATCGTGATGGGCAAGACCGACCCCGATGCCGAGCGGCACCGCCAGCAGTCGATGATTCTCGTGCCGCGAGACACCCCCGGCGTCGAGATTGTGCGGCCGCTCACGGTGTTCGGCTACGACGACCGCGACCACGGCGGCCACGCTGAGATCAGCTTCGATGGGGTGCGCGTACCGGCGAGCAACCTCATCGGCGCGGAGGGCGACGGCTTCGCCATCGCACAGGCACGGCTGGGGCCGGGAAGGATCCACCACTGCATGCGCGCGCTCGGCATGGGCGAGCGCGCCCTCGCCCTCGCGGTCGACCGCGCGAACTCGCGCCACGCGTTCGGCCGCTCGCTCGCGGAGCAGGGCGTGATTCGCGAGTGGATCGCGGAGTCGCGGATCCAGCTCGACTCCCTGCGGCTGCTCGTCTTGAAAACCGCGTGGCTCATGGACACCGTCGGCAATCGCGCGGCGATGACCGAGATCCAATCGATCAAGATTGCCGTGCCGCGCGCGGTCGCGGCGATCATCGACCGGGCGATCCAGCTCTTCGGCGCCGCCGGGGTCTCCGACGACACGCCGCTCGCCGCGCTGTACGCGGGGGTGCGCACCCTGCGCATCGCCGACGGGCCAGACGAGGTGCACCTCAACAGCCTCGGCCGCGCGCAACTGCGGCGCTAGCGCCGGCCGCCGCGCCCAACGGGGCAAGCGACGGCCCGCGCACCCGACCACGCACCCGACCACGCACCCGACCACGCACCCGACCGCGCACTCACACTCACACCCACCCCGGTTCGCCGGCCAACGCAAGGAGGCGTCATGACAGCAACACGGTTCGCTGACACCGTTACCATCATCACCGGAGCGACCCGCGGCATCGGCTTCGCCATCGCGGAGCGGCTCGTCGCCGAGGGCGGCTCGGTAGTCATCACCGGGCGCAAACAGGAGGGCCTTGAAACCGCCCTCAACGCGCTCGGCCCACAGGCCACGGGCGTCGCCGGGCGCGCCGACGACGCCGAGCACCGGGCCGCGGTCTTCGCGCACGTCGCCGAACGGCACGGCAGGCTCGACCACCTCGTGAACAACGCGGGCATCAACCCCGCCTACGGCCCGCTCGCAGACGTCGACACTGGTGCGGCTCGCAAGATCATCGACGTCAACGTCATCGCGGCGCTCGACTGGAGCCGCGACGCGGTGGCCGCCGGGCTCACCACGAGCATCGTGAACCTCGCCTCGGCGGCCGCGCTCGCCGCAAGCCCTGGCATCGGCTTCTACGGCGTTTCGAAGGCCGCCCTCGTGAACCTCACCGCCCAGCTGGCGTTCGAGCTCGCACCGCGGCTGCGCGTCAACGCGGTCGCGCCCGCCGTGATTAAGACATCGTTTGCGCGCGCACTTTACGAGGGGCACGAGGCCGAGACCGCGAGCGCCTACCCGCTCGGGCGGCTCGGCGAGGCCGCCGATGTCGCGGGGCCCGTCGCGTTTCTGCTGTCGAGCGACGCCGCGTGGGTCACGGGGCAGACGCTGCCGATCGACGGCGGCGGCAGCATTCGGCCAATTCTCTAGCGGTTCATAGGGAAGAATGGGTTGAATGAAGCAATCGCAGGTCGCCGAGGGCGTTATTCGGGCGGCGGTTGCGCTGTTCGCCGAGCGCGGGTACGCCAACACGAGCGTGCAAGACATCGTGGCAGCCGCCGGGGTGACGAAGGGGGCGATGTACCACTACTTCGAGTCGAAAGACGACCTGCTGTTCGGCATCTACGACTCGCTGCTGTCGCTCCAGCAGAGCCGGCTCGACGCGATCATCGCCGCCGGGGGAGCGACCGAAGACGTGGTGCGCGCCGCCTGCGTCGACGTGCTCGAAACATCGATCGAGCACCTCGCCGAGGGCTCGGTGTTCTTTCGGAGCATGGAGATGCTCTCGGCGCCAAGGCGCGCCGAGGTCGTGCGCCGGCGGCGCATCTACAACGACGCCTTCGGCGACCTCCTGCGGCAGGGGCAGCGCGAGGGGAGTTTTCGCGACGACGTGCCCGTCGCCGTGCTCATCGCGCACTTCTTCTCAGACGTGCACTATCTCTTCCACTGGTATTCGGCAGAGAAGTTCACCGCCGAAAGCCCGGTGCCTGAGCAGCTCACCGAGCTGTTCCTCGTGAGCCTGCGCGCACCCGTCACAGCAGGTTGACGAGCGCGACGTAGCAGGCGGTGCCGGCGGCGACGCTGAGCAGAATCCGCCGGCCCGCGAGCAGGTGCACCGCGACGGTGACCGCGGTTGCGACCAGCACCATCCACCAGTCGGCGCCGCGAGCGACGATCTCGTCTCGCAGCACCACGACCGCGAGAATCAGCACGATGCCGGCGGGCATCCACTCGCCGAGCGACCGCACGAACTTCGAGCGGCGCAGCGGCTTGAGCATCGCGAAGGGCAGCGCCCGCAGCCCGAGCGTGATGATGCCGCCGAGCGCGATCGCAGCGATGAGGTACCAGGTCATGCCGCTGCCCCCGTCTCGCCCGTCTCGCCGTCGGCGGGCCGCTCGTCAGGCGGCTCAGGATCCGCCACGCCCCGTCGCCGGGCGGCGACCGCGTAGCGCACCGCCAGCAGCGCGACGAAGATGACGAGCGCGGCGAGCATCGTGCTGTCGGGGAACGCCGCGACGGCGACGGCGACCGCGAGCGCCGCGAGCAGCGCCTGTGGCACCTCGCGCTTGGAGCGCACGGCGTCGAGCGTCATCACCGTAAACGTTGCCGCGAGCGCAAACTCGAAGCCCTCGATCGGGGCGGAAAGCGCGCTCGCGATCGCGATGCCGATGAGCCCGCCGCCCACCCAGTAGAGCTGCATCATCGCCTGGCCGCTCACGATGCGCGTGCTCGTGAGCCGCTCAGGCGGAATCATCACGTAGGTGGCGTACGCCTCGTCGATGAGCGCGTACACCGAGTACGCGCGCGGCAGCCCTGGCCGCACCCGCGAGAGCGGGAACGAGAAGGCGTAGAACACGTGGCGGAAGTTCACGGCAAAGACGGTGATGGCGATCGTGAGGAGCGGAGTTGCGGCCGCCAGCATGCCGACGAGGAGCAGCTCGACCGAGCCAGCGAAGATCACGACTGACAGGGCGGGGGCAACCCACAGCGGCAGGCCGGCCTGCACGACGAGAATGCCGAGCGCGACCCCGAGCGGGAAGATGCCGATGCCGACGCCGAGCGAGTCGCGCACGCCGAGGAGTGCCTCGCTGCGCCGGGAGCCCGGGGCGGAGGGGGTGGCAGCGGCAGACATGCCTCCCATTCTCTCGCACACCGGGCTCCCGGTCGCGCCGCGCGCGGCTAGGCTGGGAGCATGAGCTACGCCGCTTCACCAGAACGATACGACCGCACCCCCATTCGCCGCTCCGGTAGGAGCGGGCTGCAACTGCCCGCGCTGTCGCTCGGGCTGTGGCAAAACTTCGGCAACACCCGCGACCCGCTCACGCAGCGCAGCACGGTGCTCGACGCCTTCGACGCCGGCGTGTTCCACTTCGACCTCGCAAACAACTACGGCCCGCTCGGCGGCCAGGCAGAGATCAACTTCGGCCGCATTCTGCGCGAAGACCTCGCGGCCCACCGCGACGAGATCGTGATCTCGACGAAGGCCGGCTGGGCGATGCAGGCCGGCCCGTTTGGCACGGGCGGCAGCCGCAAGTACCTCGTTGAGAGCCTCGACCGCTCGCTGCAGCGCATGGACGTCGACAGGGTCGACGTGTTCTACCACCACCGGCCAGACCCCGAGACGCCGCTCGCAGAGACCGCCGCGGCGCTCGACTTCATCGTGCGCTCGGGGCGCGCGCACTACGTCGGCATCTCGTCGTACGGCGCCGAGGCGAGCAGAGAGATGGCCGCGCTGCTTCGCGGGCTCGGCACCCCGCTCGCCATCCACCAGCCCTCGTACTCGATGATGAATCGGTGGATCGAGGCAGACGGCCTGCTCGACGTCGCCGCCGAGGAGGGCTTTGGGGTGATCGGCTTTAGCCCCCTCGCGCAGGGCATGCTCACAGATAAGTACCTCGCGGGCATTCCCGAGGGGAGCCGCGCGGCGGCCGGCGGCTCGTTCAACTCGCAGGCGCTCACGGGCGAGGTCATCGAGCGGCTGCGTGGGCTCGCCGCCATCGCCGAGGCGCGCGGGCAGTCACTCGCGCAGCTCGCGATCTCGTGGGCGCTGCGCGACGCGCGCGTGACGAGCCTCGTCGCCGGGGCGAGCAGTTCGGCCCAGTTCACCGAGAACCTCGCGGCGCTTGCCCGCACCGATTTCACCGCGGCCGAGGTCGCCGAGATCGACGAGTTCGCGGTCGACGCCGGCATCGATCTGTGGCGGGAGGCGCGGCTCGGCGGGCCGCTGCCAGACATCTCGGCGGTGGATCGGGCGCCGCTCGCGGAGCTACCGTAGCGGTTCGCGGGGTCGCACAGGTCGGCGCGGCGCCCCAGTGCGGCGCCCCTGCGCGGCACCCCAGTGCGGCACTGTGACCGAGGCGTCGCTGACTAGGCGGGATGCGCAAAGGGGCGGATCGGTGAGTGCACACTCACGGATCCGCCCCTTTGCATTCGCCTCGCGGAGTTAGTTCACCGGGCCGGTGTACTTCTCGCCGGGGCCCTTGCCGATCGCATCGGGAATGGGGGAGGCCTCGCGGAAGGCGAGCTGCACCGACCGCAGGCCGTCGCGCAGGCTGCGGGCGTGCATGTCGCTCACCTCGGGGGCGCCCGCGGTGATGAGCCCGGCGAGCGCGTTGATGAGCTTGCGGGCCTCGTCGAGGTCGATCTGGTTGTCGGGGTCGTCGGCGAGGCCGACCTTCACGGCGGCCGCGCTGAGCAGGTGCACTGCCGCGGTGGTGATGACCTCGACCGCGGCGACATCGGCGATGTCGCGCACGGCCTGCGCGGCCTCGTCACCCTCCGGGTAGACCGCGTCGTGATCTGTTGTGTGTGCTGCCGCGTCGGCCTGCTGCTCGCTCATAAAAGCGCCCCTGTCTATTTCTTCGCTCAGTGTGCTAAGCTTCTGAAGGTTATCGGCAATCTTGCCGGTGCTACGGAAGAGGAGATTCTCCCACCCGGAACCTCTACAAGGTTATCGGGTAGTTGGCACTCCGTCGCATTTCATGCGGCAGCTAAAGGGTGTGGGTACGCGTGCGTTCCCGATCTCATTTCCGTGAGCCTCGACACCGTCGAGCAGTGTTAATCACATGAGATCAGAGGAGTAGGCGATCAGCGAGCCCCGTACGAATGACCGAATCCGCGTTTCCGAGGTGCGACTGGTAGGACCCAGTGGCGAGCAGGTCGGAGTCGTGCCGATCGATACTGCCCTGCGCCTTGCAGCAGAGGCGGATCTCGATCTCGTTGAGGTCGCGCCGAATTCTAAGCCTCCCGTTGCCAAGATCATGGACTTTGGCAAGTTCAAGTATGAGGCGGCTCAGAAGGCCAAGGAAGCGCGCCGCAACCAGGCGAACACCGTTCTCAAGGAAGTTCGCTTCCGACTGAAGATCGATAAGCACGATTACGAGACCAAGGTCAAGCGTGCGATCGGCTTCCTCGAGCAGGGCGACAAGGTCAAGGCAATGATCCTTTTCCGCGGCCGCGAGCAGTCGCGCCCGGAGCAGGGTGTGCGCCTCCTGCAGCAGTTCGCCGAGAACATTGCCGAGTACGGCACTGTCGAGTCGAACCCCCGGATTGATGGCCGCAACATGGTGATGGTCATCGCCCCCGTGAAGAACAAGTCCGAGGCGAAGGCGGAGCAGAATGCTCGCCGCGCTGAGGAGAAGGCGAACCGCCGCGCCGCTGAGAAGCCGGCCGCAGACAACGCCGAATAAGACCCGTGGCTGCGCGATAGCCCAGTTCTGTCGCGCGCCCATGACGCAGCCGCTTCGGCGGTGCACCACAACAAGGAGAAAACCGATGCCAAAGCAGAAGACCCACTCGGGGGCCAAGAAGCGCTTCAAGGTAACCGGCTCCGGCAAGCTGATGAAGCAGCAGGCCGGCATGCGCCACAACCTTGAGGTCAAGTCCTCGCGTCGCAAGCGCCGCCTGAACGCAGAGCAGGTGCTGTCGAAGGGTGACGCCAAGCAGGCGATGAAGCTCCTCGGTCACTAAAGCCGGCCCACAACTTATCTCGTTAAGGAAGAACTGAAATGGCAAGAGTTAAACGGGCCGTCAATGCCCACAAGAAGCGTCGCGTAATTCTCGAGCGCGCCGAGGGCTACCGCGGGCAGCGTTCGCGCCTGTACCGCAAGGCAAAAGAGCAGGTCATCCACTCGCTCGAGTACGCCTACAACGACCGTCGCAAGAAGAAGGGCGACTTCCGTCGCCTGTGGATTCAGCGCATCAACGCTGGTGCACGTGCGAACGGCCTCACCTACAACCGCTTCATCCAGGGCCTCGCGCTCGCCGGTGTTGAGGTTGACCGCCGCATGCTCTCGGAGCTCGCGACCAACGAGCCCGCTGCGTTTGCAACGCTCGTCGAGGTTGCAAAGAAGGCTCTGCCCGAGGACACCTCGGCGCCGAAGGCTGCTGCGTAACTAGCGCCCAAGAACCCCGCCCCACGGTTTCGTGGTGGCGGGGTTTTTGCGTTTCTCACGCGGGGCTTTTCGTGCGGGCATTGGGCCAGCGGTGTGAGGCGTGTCGGCGGCGGTAGTCTGGTGTGGTGACTGAACTCATCGAGAACCCCAAGGCCCCGCGCGTGAAACGCGTCGCAGCGCTCGCCCGCAAGAAGGAACGAACCGAGACGGGCCGCTTCTTGGTCGAGGGGCCGCAGGCGGTGCGCGAGCTACTCGCCTACCGCCCCACCCTCGCCGAGGTCGTCTACACGACAATGGGTGACGAGGGCTGGCAGCTGGAGCTCGACCGGCTCGCGTCTGAGGCTGGCGTCGCCGTCGAGCGCGTGACGCAGCAGGTGCTCGCTGCCATGGCAGAGACCGTGCAGCCCCAGGGCATTCTCGCTGTCGCACGTATTCCCGAGGCGCCGCTCGCCGAGGCCCTCGCCGGGGCGAGGCTCGTCGCGGTGCTGCACGAGGTGCGCGACCCCGGCAACGCCGGCACGGTGCTCCGCGCGGCCGACGCGGCCGGAGCAGACGCGGTCGTGTTCGCGGGCGAGTCGATCGACCCGTGGCACCCGAAGGTTGTGCGCTCAACGACGGGCTCCCTGTTCCACCTGCCCGTCGTTACGGCTGGGTCGCTTGACGAGGTCGTTGAGGCCGCCCGCGCGGCCGGCCTCGAAACCATCGCCGCCGACGTGCGCGGTGTTGAGATCACCGACGCGCGCTCGCAGTTGCGGGGCAACGTTGCGTGGGTGTTTGGCAACGAGGCTCGCGGGCTGAGCGAGGCCGAGCGCGAGACAATCGGCCGCTCGATCAAGCTGCCTATCTTCGGCGCCGCGGAGTCGCTCAACCTCGCGACGGCCGCGAGCGTGCTGCTCTACGAGACGGCCTTCGCGCAGCGGGCGTAGCGGGGGAGCTACGCCGACGGGCCCTGCTGGCGCGACTCGCTGCGCTTCGCCCAACGCACGAGTGGCTGCAGAATAGCAATCAGTTCTGCGCCCGAGCCTGTCAGGCCGTAGCGAATTTGCACGGGCGTGCTGGGCACGACGGTGCGGGTGACGAGCCCCTGGCTCTCGAGCTCGCGCAGCCGCGCGGCGAGGAGCCTGTCGGAGATGCCGTCGATGCTCGCGTGGAGCTCGGAGAAGCGCTCGGCGCCGCGGGCAAGGGCGAGCAAGATCGCCGCGGTCCATTTGCGCCCGGCGAGCTCCGCTGCCTCGCGGAACAGGCGGCACTCGGCGTCGTCGATCGCGTGAACCGCGGTGGCGGCACCCGTCGCCGGGGCTGAGGTGCCGGCCGCCGCCGTAGTCTGATGCTCGATCATGGTGCTCATGCTAACCAATAGTAAGTGACTAACCTGAGAGTTGAGCCTGGCCGCCCGCTGCTTCACAGTGAGATGTACACACATCGAATTTGAAGGGGGAGCGGCGTGCAACTCGGCGTCTACAGTTTCGGAAACCAGGCGACAGACCCGGCGACGGGCAAGCTCGTGAGCACCGCGCAGGCGCAGCGCGACTTACTCGAAGCCATCGAACTCGCCGACCAGGTCGGGCTCGAGTTCTTCGGCATCGGCGAGCACCATACAGAAGAGATGCCGGCCTCGGCGGCGTCGGTGATCCTCTCCGCCGCGGCTGCGCGCACGAAACGCATCAGGCTCGGAAGCGCCGTCACGGTGCTGAGCACCGACGACCCCGTGCGCATCTTTCAGCAGTTCGCGACCCTTGACGCGCTGTCGAACGGCCGCGCCGAGATCACCGCTGGCCGCGGCTCATCGGTCGAGTCGTACCCGCTGTTTGGGTATCGGCTCGAAGACTACGACAGGCTCTACAGCGAGAAGCTCGAGCTGCTGCTGCGCGTGAACGAGCAGCCGGTCGTCACGTGGTCTGGCTCCGTGCGCCCGGCGCTCGAGGAGCAGCTCGTCGTGCCGCGGCCCGACCGGGGGTCGCTGCCAATCTGGCTCGGCACGGGCGGCAGCCCGAACTCGACGGTGCGCGCGGGCCAGCTCCAGCTGCCCGTGTCGTACGGCATTCTCGGCGGCGACCCGGCGCGCTTCAAAGCGCTCGCCGAGCTTTATCGCAGGGCCTGGGCCGCTGGCCCCGAGACGACGAGGCAGCCGCTCATCTCTGTCGGCAACCCCGGCTTCATCGGCGAGACCGACCGCGGCGCCCGCGACACGTTCTGGCCGGCCTGGTATCGCAGCATGTCTGACATCGGTAAGCGTCGAGGCTTCGCGCCGCCCGTGCGCGAGCACTACGACATCGAGGCCGAGCGGGGCGCGCTGTTCATCGGCGAACCCGAGCAAATCGCGAACCGCATCGTCCGGCTGCACGGGGCGATGGGCCATGCGCGGCAGTTCTTGCAGATGGACTTCCTCGGCCTGCCGCAGCGCGACCTGCTGCGTTCGATCGAGCTGCTCGGAACAAAGGTGAAGCCGCTCGTCGACGCGGAGCTTGGCGCCGAGCCCGAGGTCGTGCCGAGCCCGCTCGACGCGGTGCTGCCATCGGGGGCGTCGCCCGTGGCTTCGGCCGGTTCGGCAGTCGCGGATCCCGCCACCGGTGCCGGCCGCGCGGGGGCGAGCAAGTGACCCGCGTCGCGGTGCTCGGCGTTGGCAAGGTTGGCACGGCGATCGCGCGTGCCGCGCTCGCGGCCGGGCACGAGGTCACCGTTGCGGGCTCGGGCGACCCCGAGCCCGTGCGCTTCATCACCGAGATCATGGCTCCGGGCGTCGCTGTCGCCGCGGCGCGCGACGCGGTCGTGGGGAGCGATATCGTGGTGCTCTCGATTCCGCTGCCGAAGCTCGCGAGCCTTGACCCCGCAATGCTTACGGGGCGGGTCGTGCTCGACGCGATGAACCACTGGGAGCCGACCGACGGCGCGCTGCCCGCCATCTTCGACGGCCACGAGAGCACGAGCGAGGCTGTTGCCGCGCACCTCGCGGGCGCGCGGCTGGTGAAGGCCCTGAATCACGTCGGGTACCACGAGATGGAGGCAGACGCGCGGCCGGCTGGCGCCCCTGACCGACGGGGCCTCGCGGCGGTGTCTGATGATGCCGCAGCCGCCGAAGCGGCCGCCACGTTCGTCGGAAGCCTCGGCTTCGACGTCGTCGCAGCGACGCCGCTCGCAGCGGGGCGGGCGCTCGAGCCCGGCTCCGAGATCTTCGCCGGGAGCTTCGCTGAGGCCGAGGTCATCGCGAGGCTCGAGGCGGCGGGCGCCGCGGTGCACGCGCCCGAGCGGAGCCAGGCCGCGCGCTAGTCTCGCACGAAAGCGGCAGGGCCCCCGGAGAATCTCTCCGGGGGCCCTGCGTTGTAGTTGCGTGCGCCGCGGCTGAGCTGAAGCGCTCCGATCCCGACCTGAAGCGCTCAACTACGCAGCCGGCGTGCGCCGCACGAACCACGCCCCGACGACGGCGAACAGCGACAGGATCGCCCCGAGGAAGAACGCGAAGGCGATCCCGTCGGCGCTCGCCGTGGCCTCGCTCGCGCCGGCGGCAGCGGAGCTCGCCGAGCGCATCCCGAGCACCGTCACGAACAGCGCCGTGCCGATCGCGCCTGCGACCTGCTGCACCGCGCCGACGGTCGCCGAGCCGTGCGAGTAGAGCTGCGGCTTGAGCGACCCGAGCGCGCTCGTCATGAGCGGCGTCATCATGAAGGCGAGCCCGAGCGACAGCCCAACGTGCGCGAGCGTGACGAGCACCGGCGAGGTGTGCTCGGTGAGCTGCGTGAGCGCCCACAGCACCGCGCTCGCGAGCATCGCGCCGGGAATCACGAGCGGCCGCGGCCCGAAGCGGTCAAACAGGCGGCCGACAAGCGGCGCAATAAGCCCCATGATGAGGCCACCTGGCAGCATCGTGAGCCCCGTGGTCACTGGGTCGAGCCCGAGCACGTTCTGCAGGTAGATCGGCAGCAGAATGAGGGTGCCGAACATGGCCGCCATCATGATGGTAACGAGCGACACCGAGAGCGCGAACGGCCGCGACCGAAACACCCTGAGGTCGAGCAGTGCACCGTCTGCGCGCTGCAGCACGATTTGACGCCACACAAAGAGCACGAGGCCGATAACGCCGGCTGCGAGCACGATGCCGCCCTCGGCGATGCGCCCACCGGAGCCGATCGTCGAGAACCCGTAGACGAGGCCGCCAAAGCCAATGGCCGACAGCGGAATCGAGAGCACATCGAGAGGGGTCTTGCGCGTCTCACCGATGTTCGGCAGGCGAACGAGGCCGATAAGCAGCATGACGATGGCGATCGGCAGCACGAACCAGAACAGCGCGCGCCACGAGAACGTGTTCAAGATCAGGCCAGACACCGTCGGGCCGAGCGCGGGGGCGACAGCCATCACGATGGTGATGCGGCCCATGAAGCGCCCGCGTGAGTCGGCAGGAATGAGCGCCATGATCGTGGTCATGAGCATCGGCATCATCATCGCGGTGCCGCTCGCCTGCACGACGCGGGCGAAGAGCAGCAGTGAGAAGGTCGGGGCGACCGCTCCGAGCAGCGTGCCCACCGTGAACAGCGACATCGCGAGCGTGAAGATCTGCCGCGTGGTGAAACGCTGCAGCAGGTACCCGGTGGTCGGAATCACGACCGCCATCGCCAGCATGAACGCCGTTGTCGTCCACTGCGCCGCGCTCAGCGAAATGCCGAGATCCTCGGTGAGGTGGGGGAGCGCGACGCCCATCACAGTCTCGTTCAAGATCGTGACAAACGCGGCCCCGAGCAGCAGCCAGATCGCCTGCGTGCCGGTCGCGCCGGGCCGCGAGCCGGGCTGTGCGCTGGGCCGTGTGCTGGGCTGTGCACCAGCTCGTGCGCCCGGCGAACTCTGCTCCTGTGGCTGGGCCGGAACCTGCCCGGTCGGCGTGGCTGTCACAGCGCCACGAACCAGAGCACCGCGACGGCGATCGCGAGCAGCATGAGCACGATGTTCATGTGGAAGGGCTCGCCGAGCCTGCGGTGCGCAAAAATCGCGAGGAACTGAATGACTGCGAGGCCGACCGCGGCGAGGGGCCCGAGCACCGGCACGATGCCGATGAGCGGGATCGCGACGATGGCGATCGCCCCGAGCACTTCTGCGGCACCGATGAACTTTACGCGGCCGGGGGTGAGCTCCTGCAGGGTTGCCATTGGCATGTCTGCGTGCGGCTTGGCGAGCTTCATCCCGCCAGCCATGAGAAACATGAGCGCGAGAATGCCCGTGAGCACCCAGGTGATGATTGAAAGAACGAGCACTGCACTAACTCCAAAGGTAACTAAAGGTAACTGAGGTACAGTGAGTAAGTATCGACTACGGGGCCTCGGGCACCGCAACGTGACTGAGTTACCTCGGTGTAACTAGCGCGTGGCGGGGATGCGCGGGAGGGGAGCGGAATGCGCAGTGAAATCGTTGGAACGACGGGGGTCGCCGAAGTGCCCCGCGGGGTGGATCCGGGAGCGCGGCAGGGCCCGACGTTCGCCACGAGCGCACCGGTAGCACTCCCACACTCGGGCGAGAGCGAGCCGAGCATGCAGCACATTTGCGACGTCGACGACCAACAGGCTGAGGTGTTCCGCTCGATCCTCGCCCGCGTCGGCGACAAGTGGAGCATGATGCTCATCGGCATGCTGCAGCGCGGGCCCTATCGCTTCACCGAGCTCAAGCGAATGACCCCTGGCATTTCCGCGCGCATGCTCACGTTCACGCTCAGGCAGCTGGAGCGCGACGGGCTTGTCGAGCGCACCGTCTACGCCGAGATTCCGCCGCGCGTCGAGTACCGGGCGACGAAGCTCGGCAGCACCCTCGTCGGCCCGGTCATGGCGATCGCCGAGTGGGCAGCGACGCACCAGGCCGAGATCGTGGCCTACCGCGATCGCTACGATCTCGAGCAGGGCGAGGCGCGGCCGGTGCGCTAACACCGGTCGCGCCTCGCGAACGGCTACGGCCTGCTGGCGGTTGCCGGCTCGCGGCTTGAGGGGCCGGGGGAGAGGTAGCGCTCGAGTGAGTCGTCGAGCTCCTCAATCCACGGGGTGTGGTGCTTCGTCGCGATCGTGCCGGTCATCACCGACCGGTAGCAGTAGTCGCGGTACCCCATGATGTTGGTCTTCTTATCCATGTACCAGCTGATGAAGATCTCGGTGACCTCGTCGATATCAAACTCGGGGTAGTCGGTCGCGCGAATGAGGTCGCGCACGTAGTCGCCCTGGAAGCGAATCTGGTCGGCCGCTGCTGCTGCGGTGTTGGCGTAGCGGGTCTGCCACTCGGTCATCGACCGCTCGCGCTCCGCCGCCGTCGGCATCGCCGCCGTGCCGAGTATGAGGTCACGCACGTACCACGCCTGCGCGTCGAACATGTTGAACGTGAACCACTGGTCTTGCGCACCCACGTAAAACAGCCCGGGGTTGTCGTGCCACACGACGCCGCGGTACAGCCGCTCTGGGTAGAGCGTGTTCGGCCCCGAGAGCGCGAACTGCTGCGGCAAGAACGGGTACTTGTGCACATACCCGGTGCAGAAGATCAGCGCGTCGACCTCTTTCGTCGTGCCGTCGCCGAAGAACGCCGTGTTGCCCTCGAGTCGCTCGAGGCCCTGGCGCTCCTCGAAGCGCTCCGGCCACTCGTAGCCCATTGGCGCGGTGCGGTAGGCAGCGGTGACCGAGCTCGCACCCATCTTGTAGGCCTGACTGCCGATGTCTTCGGCAGAATAGCTCGACCCGACAACGAGCACGTCCTTGCCCGCGAGCGCCTCGGCGCCGCGAAAGTCGTGCGCGTGGGTCACGAAGCCGGTAAACGATTCGATGCCGTCGACGGTCGGAACGAACGGAAATGAGAAGTGCCCGCTCGCGACGACGACATTGTCGAACTCCTCGGTTGTCGTCTCGCCAGTCGGCAGGTGCTCGCTCGTCACCGTGAACAGCTGCGTTGCCTCGTCAAAGGTGACGAGCCTCACTACCGTGGTGAAACGAACATACTTGCGCACGTCGCTCTGCTCGAGGCGACCCGCGATGTAATCCCAGAGCACCTCGCGTGGCGGGTACGACGAGATGGGGCGACCGAAGTGCTCATCGAACGAGTAGTCGGCGAACTCGAGGCCCTCCTTTGGGCCGTTCGACCACAGGTTTCTGTACATGCTCGAGTGCACGGGCTCCCCGTGCTCGTCGAGGCCGGTGCGCCAGGAATAGTTCCACTGGCCTCCCCAGTCAGCCTGCTTCTCGAAACAGACAAGCTCGGGTATCTCGATGCCCCTTCGCTCGGCCGATTCGAAGGCCCTGAGTTGGGCCATGCCGCTCGGGCCGGCCCCAATAATTGCTACTCGCTTATTCCCATTCACGTTACTACTCATCCTCACTCTCATAGTGCCGTTAGCCGGTCGCGCTGGCGTGGCCGAAACGCGCGAGAATGCGCGCTGCGGCGCCCGCGGGGAAGGCCAGTGCGGTCGGGAGAACAGTGATCTCAACCATCCGTCGGCTAACAACCTTTCTACCATAGCAGGACTGGCTTTGGGGTGTCGTGATCGGCGGCCTCGTGAGGCTCCGCAAGGGGAGGGAGCGGGCACAACGCCGCTGGGCGCTGCGCCGAGGATCCGCCCCGACACAGCGCCCAGCGCGCCGAACCAGCTCGAGCTACGCGAGCAGCGCGGCCCCCAGGGTCTCGCCGCTGCGAAACCCCGGGAGCACCGCGAACACCGCCGACCCGGTGTGCGTCACCCACTCGTTGAGCAGGTCTGCCTCGTCGAGGCGGCGCTGAATGGGCACGAACTGCCGAAGCGGGTCGCGCTGGTAGCAGCCGAAGAGCAGCCCGGCCTCGTGCCCCGTGTCGTAGTTCACCGCCCGGCGCACGATACGCTCGCTCGGGTCTTGCGAGGTAGCCCGGCGAATGTGCGCCGCCGACGAGATAATCGGCAACCCGAGTGCGTTCTTCGCGTCGAAGTCGGCTGGCGCGTTCTCCCCGCCGTGTGGGTTCGACAGCGCGGCGCCGTCTGCCAGTGTGCGCCCGATGGTCTGCTCCCTGCCGGGCCGGTCGACCCTGTCCCAGGTGTCGAGCTCCATGCGAATGCGCCGAAGCACGAACGCCGAGCCGCCGACGAGCCACGGCTGGCCGGCTGCGCTATCGACCCAGACGAGCGAGTCGAAATCGGCATCGTCGGGGGCGGGGTTGACCGTCCCGTCGACCTGGCCCATGAGGTTGCGCATCGTGGCGCCCTTCGCCTCGGCGCCGCGGGCCTGGCGAAAACCCTCTTGCACCCATGCGACCTCGGCGAACCGGTCGAGGTCGCGGTGCAGCATGCGGGCAGCGTGCGCGACCGGCAGCTGGTCGTCGGCCTGCACGATGAGTAGCAGGTCGCCGCCGTCGAAGCCGTTGCCGAGCTGATCGAGCGTAAACGCGGGCAGCGGTGCGAGCCACGCCGGGCGCTTTGCCGGGTCGACGCGATCGACAAGCTCGGCGCCGACGCCCAGCGTCACGGTGAGCCGGGCCGGCCGCTCGGCGAGCTCGGGCTCCGGGTCTGCGAGCGGGGCAACGCCCGCCGTGAGCGCCTCGATGTCGCCGGTGAGTAGCCGCAGCATGCGGGCAATGGCGGCGCGGTCGGTCTCGGGGCGAAGCGTGTAGGCGATGTGCCGCACGTGCGTCGCGGGCACCGTGACGATGCCCGCCTGATGATCGCCGTGGCACGACAGCGCCTCGCCCCCGAACCCCTCCCGGTCGGCTGACGGCGTGAGCGCCGGCTCGGCCTCCGGGTCGAAGCGCGGCTCGTTCGCGCGGTCGCGCTCGGCGAGCGCGTACCCGCCGGCTACGCCCCCGGCGCCGCCGAGCAGCGCGCCGATGCCCGCGCCGACCGCGCCCCCCGTGAGGAGGGCGCGGCGGCTCAGGCGGTGCGCCTCGTTCTCTGATGCTTTGAGGTGCTCCTTAGCCATGGGACATCGCGTCAGCGTCACCCGACATGTCCATGCCCTCAGACATGTCCATGTCGCCGTGATCCATCTCGATATCCTCGTAACTCTCGTTCGCCCCCGAGGTGTCTTTCACGAGCGCCACGATCTCGAGCGTCGACCCGTCGGAGAACGTCAGGGTGATGGTGACGTCATCGCCGGGGGAGAGTGGCTGCTGAATATCCATGAGCATGATGTGGTTCGCGCCGGGCTCGAGCTGCAGCTTGCCCCCGGCTGGCACGGTGACATCGCCCTCGATCTTGCGCATCTTGCCGTCGACGACCTCGTGGAGCTCGGTCACGCCTGCGACGTCGCTCTTCAGCGAGGTGATCACGAGATCTTCGTCGCCGTGGTTCTCGAGTGTGCCAAAAACGCCACTCATCGCCTCGCCGGGCTGCACGTCTGGGGCGGTTGCCTTGACCCACATGTCGCTCGCGGTGACGCCGGTTTCAGCGGCGGGTGCGCTCTGCTCCTGGGCCGAGTTCTCTGGGGCACTCGAAGACGAGCAGCCGGCGAGTACGAGCGCAAACGCTGCAGCGGCGCCGGCAAGGCCGACCGCCGCACGGCGCGAACGCTGGGTGCGGTGTGTGATGAACATGAATTACTCCTCGCTTGCGCGGGGGTCTTGGCCCTCCGCGGATGGTGCGCTCTTGCGCATGCGAATAAACATCGGAATGGCGACGGCCGCGGCGATGAGCACCGCCGCGCCGATCGTTGCTGGGAGTGCGATCCCCGGCCCGTCAGACTCCGCCATGGCCGTCTCGGCGTTCTGGTCGGCGTCTGAGCCCTGCTCCTCGGTGCCCGTGTAGGGGCGAATCTCGCCCGCCGCACCCTCGGTGATGTCGAACGTGAAACCGCCCTCGATCGGGTGCCCGTCGCTCGAGACCACGCGCCAGGCCGACGTGTAGTTGCCGTCGGTGAGCGGGGTCTTGAATGGCTGCGTCACGTCGCGGCCGTTAAACGTCGGCGTGCCGTTTGCGGCGTCGCCTCCGTCGGGCGCGGTCACGTGGATCTCGGTGCCTATCTCGAGCACGTTGTCGCTAAAGGTGAGTCGCAATGCCTGCGCCTCACCCGCGTCGCTCGTCTCGATCGTGACATCGATGAGCTGGTCGTGCGCCTGCGCCGGGGTGCCCGGCGCTACGAACGCGGCGAATACGAGGCCGAGGAGCGCGGCGAACAGTGCCGTGAGAGCCTTCGGCAGCCGCGCTGCATCCTGAATCTGGGTATGCGTGTGCATCGCTGATCCTGTCTAACCCGGAGCCCGGGCGGTTGTTCCTACTGCTTGCTAGTGCTGGGGGATCGCGCAGGCGCGCGGCGGGCCCCGCAGGGAACGCGACGACAGGGTGTAAATCTGATCGCGAAGCAGCGGTGGATCGAGCCGTGCCGGCACCACCACGGGGCCTTCGAAGGCGGCGACGCGCACCGGGCGGGGGAGCGCTCGACGAATGGAACGCCCGAGGGCAAGGGCTGCGCGCTCGCCGCGAGCGATGAGCAGGGTCGAGAACACGGCTGCGACCGCGTGCAGGCCCCACATCAGGGCATCGGCGGAGCCCGCCTCAACCACGCTCGGTACGAAGCGTTCGAGCGACGCGAGGTGAGCCGCGTGCGAGCCCCTCGGAAACTCGGGTGCTGCGCCGAGCGACGTCGACACCCCGATGCCGGCGAAGGCCCAGTGGTAGAGGAACTGGCTTGCGCCGACGGCAATCCCGATGCGCCAGAGAGAGGCAACCCGGCCGGCGAGCGCGACGCAGAACGGCAGGGCAATTGTCGCCGTCACGAACACCGCGAACGCCGACACCTCACCGCCGGCCAGCGAGTGCGATGACGCCGCGAGCACGGCCGAGAGCGCAGCGCCGATTGCGCCGCGAGCGGTGCGTGCCGCGCGGCTCATCGGCTGCGGTCGCCTGGCCATAGGGCTAATCCTAACCTGCGCACCCTGAGCTGCGCCTCGCAGTCGCCCTGCCGTGCCGCGCACCGGGGCGCTGCGCGGTGAAGCACGGTAGGATGAGTGCTCGTGTCAGACAACACCACGAACCCCAACCCGATTTCGCAGGAAGCGGTCGAAGCCGCCGTCGCTGAAGCTCTTGCCGCCTTTAGTGCGGCCGACTCAGTCGCGGCGCTCAAGGCCGCGCGGACCGAGCACGTTGGCGACGACTCAGCCATCGCGACGCTCAACGCGCTCATGCGCGAGGTTCCGAAAGACGAGAAGGCAGCGACTGGCAAGCTCATGGGAGCCGCCAGGGGTCGGCTCGAGGGAGCATTTAAGGGCCGCGAGAGCGAGCTCGCAGCTGCCGAGGCCGAGGCTCGTCTCGTCGCCGAGACCGTCGACGTGACCCAGGCGCCGGTGCGCCGTCGCGCCGGCTCGCGCCACCCGCTTGAGCAGCTCAAGGACGAGGCGAGCGACATCTTTGTCGGCATGGGCTGGGAAGTCGCGGAGGGCCCCGAGATCGAGCACGAGTGGTTCAACTTCGACGCGCTCGGCTTCGACCCCGATCACCCGGCGCGCACACTCATGGACACTTTCTTCGTGGAACCAGCCGACCGCCACCTGCTGCTGCGCACGCACACCTCGCCGGTGCAGGTGCGCTCGCTGCTCGACCGCGAGCTGCCCGTCTACGTCGTTGCCCCCGGTCGCACGTTCCGCACCGACGAGCTCGACGCGACCCATACCCCCGTCTTCAACCAGATCGAGGGCATCGCGATCGACAGGGGGCTGACGATGGCCCACCTGCGAGGCACCCTCGAGCACTTCGCGCGACAGATGTTCGGCGCCGAGGCGAAGATTCGCCTGCGCCCGAACTTCTTCCCGTTCACGGAGCCGTCTGCCGAGATGGATGTCTGGCAGCCGAACGCCAAGGGCGGAGCCCGGTGGGTCGAGTGGGGCGGCTGTGGCATGGTCGACTCGAACGTGCTGCTCGCCGCTGGCATCGACCCCGAGGAGTACCAGGGCTTCGCGTTCGGCATGGGCATCGAGCGCACGCTCCAGTTCCGCAATGACCTCAACGACATGCGCGACATGGTTGAGGGCGATATTCGTTTCAACGCACAGTTCGGAGGCCTCGTCTAATGCGGATCCCACTCAGCTGGCTCGGCGAGTTCGTCTCGCTGCCCGCAGACACCACCCCCGAAGACGTGCACGCGAAGCTCGTGCGCGTCGGCTTTGAAGAGGAGTCGGTGCGCCGCTTCGACATCTCGGGCCCCGTCGTGGTCGGCGAGGTGCTCTCGGCAGAGCCAGAGCCGCAGTCGAACGGCAAGACCATTAACTGGTGCCAGGTGCGCGTCGCGCCCGAGGGGCAGCGTGCCGCCGACGGCGGCGAAGACGTGCGCGGCATCGTCTGCGGTGCCCACAACTTCGGGCCGGGCGACAAGGTCGTTGTGACCCTGCCGGGCGCTGTGCTGCCCGGCGACTTCAAGATCGCCGCGCGCAAGACCTACGGCCACGTCTCCGACGGCATGATCGCCTCGGCGCGCGAGCTCACGCTCGGCGAAGATCACGATGGCATCATCGTGCTCTCGCGCCTCGGCTTCAGCGCCGAGAACGGCACCGACCCCGAGGTCGGCACCGACGCGCTCGAGCTCCTCGGGCTCGCCGACACCGCGGTCGAGATCAACGTCACACCCGACCGCGGCTACGCGTTCTCGGTGCGCGGCGTTGCGCGCGAGTACTCGCACGCTACCGGCGAGGCGTTCACCGACCCGGCGATTCGCGAGCTCGCGCCCGCGAGCGGCTTCTCGGTGACCATTTCCGACGACGCACCGATTCGTGGCCGCGTCGGCGCGACGGGGTTCATCACCCGCGTCGTGCGCGGCATCGACGCGACGAAGCCGACGCCGGCGTGGATGGTGGCGCGGCTGCAGCTCGCCGGCATTCGCGCGCTGTCGCTTCCGGTTGACATCTCGAACTACGTGATGCTCGAGCTCGGCAACCCGCTGCACTCGTACGACCTCGCGAAGCTCAGCGGGGGCATCACCGTGCGCCGCGCGCGTGCGGGTGAGACGCTCGAGACGCTCGACGGCCAGGAACGAAAGCTCGACGTCGAAGATCTGCTCATCACCGACGAGTCCGGCCCCATCGGCCTCGCCGGCGTCATGGGCGGTGAGTCGACGAAGGTCGACGACGACACGACCGACGTGCTCATCGAGGCCGCGACGTTCGACCCGATCTCGATCGCGCGCAGCCAGCGCAGGCACAAACTCTCGAGCGAGGCCTCCAAGCGCTTCGAGCGCGGCGTAGATCCGCTCGTTGCCCAGGCGGCTGCGCAGCGCATGGTCGACCTGCTCGTCGAGCTCGCAGGCGGCACCGCAGACACCTTCGGCAGCGACCTCATCGCCCCGTGGGCGCCAGCCGAGGTGCTGCTGCCCATCGCCCGCGTGAACGGGCTGCTCGGAACCGACTACAGCGACGACGAGGTGCGCGGCGCACTCACCATGATCGGCTGCACGGTTACCGATGCTTCGGCCGCTACACCGACGCTGAGTGTCACAGCACCGAGCTGGCGCTCCGATCTCACCCGCCCGGCCGACCTGGTCGAGGAGGTCGCGCGCATCGTCGGCTACGACCGCATTCCGTCTGAGCTGCCCGTTGCGCCAGCAGGCCGCGGCCTCACCCGCTCGCAGCGGCTGCGCCGCCGTGCCGCGAATGTGATTACCGCGGCTGGCTTCGACGAGGTGCAGAGCTACCCGTTCGTGTCCCGCGCGCAGCTCGACAACTTCGGGTACGGCCCAGAGAGCGCTGCCGCTGGTGGCGCCTCGGGTCAGCCGGTTGACGCGATCCGCCTCGCGAACGCGCTCGACGGCGAGACCCCGTTCATGCGCCGCTCGCTGCTCGCGGGCCTCGTGACCGCCGCGCAGCGCAATGTCTCGCGTGGCATCACCGACCTCGCCCTCGTCGAGTTCGGGCGGGTTTTTGAACCCGTCTCGCCCGCGGGCGAGCTCGGCACCGACACCGTGCCGCCGCTCGCCGAGCGGCCCGCCGAGGCCACGCTCGCGGCGCTGAACGCCTCGATTCCGGTGCAGCCGCACCGCGCCGCCGCGCTGCTGCTCGGTGACGCGATCGAGCAGCAGCCGGGGGAGCCTGGGCGCCAATACGACTGGGCCGACGCGATCGATGCTGCGCGCATCACGGTCGGGGCAGTCTCTGCGGCGCTCACCGTGCGCCAGGGCGCGCACCGGGCGTTCCACCCCGGCCGCACCGCTGAGCTCATCGTTGCCGGCGAGGTCGTCGGCGTCGCAGGCGAGCTCCTGCCCGAGCTGGTCGCCGAGTACCACCTGCCGGGCAGGGTCAGCGCGTTCGAGCTCGACCTCGAGCGCGTCATGGAGCTCGCCCCGCGCGAGCCCGAGACATCGAACCTGTCGGGCTACCCCGCCGCCACGCAAGACCTGACGCTCGTGGTTGCGACCGAGGTGCCTGCGGGCGACGTGCTCGCAGCGGTAGTCTCTGGCGCCGGCGAGCTGCTCGAGCACGCTCACGTTGTCGCAGACTACCGGGGTCAGGGCATTGACGACGGGCAGCGGGCGCTCACGTTCGCGCTGCGCTTCCGTGCGGCCGACCGCACGCTGAAGGCCGAGGAGGCGAGCGCGGCGAAGCTCGCCGGTGTCGCGGCCGCCGAGCGGGCGTTTGGGGCGAAGCTGCGCGACTAGCTGCGTGCCGGCTGCCGCTGGCAGACCGATTGACCGCGACGGGCGGGCCTGGCTGTGTGCCGGGCCCGCCCGCTGTGTGTTGCCGGGGAGCCCGGGAATTGCCGCTGTGCCCCGGGTATCGCTGGCGCTGCGTCGCTCGCGGGCGTAGTCTTAGCCGCACAAAACACTCCGCTGTGCGTCGGCGTGCGCAGCTCATTGACCGGACAAAGGAGGCGCCCATGCGAATCGCAGTCGCAGGTAGCACCGGCACGGTCGGCGCTCACGTGATGCGCGAGGCGCTCCAGGCCGGGCACGATGTGCTGGGTCTCGCGAGGCGCCCCGGCGGCGATGGCCACCCGGGCGGGCTGCGGGAGCCCCTGCCCGACGCCACAACCGGCAGGCTCACTACTCTGCCGGTCGACCTCACGACCGCAGCGGGGCTCGATCTCTCGGGCGTCGACGCAGTCATCGATGTCTCGGCATCGCCGAAGCTCTCTGGCTCGGAGGCGTTCTTCGGGGCAGTCACGGAACACCTATTGCGAGCCGCAGCCGCCGCCGGCGTGCAGCACTACGTCGCTCTGTCGATAGTCGGTGCTGCGCAGCACCCGTATGGCTATTACGCCGGCAAGGCGCTCCAGGAGCGGCTCGTGAGCGAGGGCGAGACCCCGTGGACTGTGCTCCGGGCGACGCAGTTCTTCGAGTTCGCCGACCAGAGCTCGTTCTCGCTCGGCCCGTGGACGGTGATGCCGAAGATGCGTTCGCAACCGGTCGCCGCCAGCTCCGTCGCGCGACGCCTCGTCGAGCTGGCATCCGGGCCGCCGCGGGGCTTCGCAGGGGAGCTCGCTGGCCCCGACGAGCTCTGGATGGCCGACCTCGGCCGCATGGTGCTCGAGACTCACGGGCTCAGCCAGACCGTGATCGAGCTGCCGCTGCCAGGCAAGTTTGGGCGGGCAATTCGTACCGGAGGGTGCCTACCCGGCCCCGGGGCAGAGATCGACAGTGTGAGCTATGAAGACTGGCTCGCGGAGGGAGCGCGGTAACCCATGACGCAGCACGTCATTCCCAACTTTTGGTGCAATCGCACGGCCGAAGAGGCGGGCGAGTTTTACGCCGACGCCTTCGGCTCGGCCGGGTTTGACGCCCGCGCAGCGGTGTCGGCGCGCTACCCGACCGAGGGGCTGCTCGACTTTCAGCGCGATCTCGCGGGCGAGGCGCTCGTCGTCGACGTGGTTATCGAGGGTACGCAGCTCGCCCTGGTGAACGCTGGCCCCGAGTTCTCGCCGAACCCCTCGATCTCGTTCATGGTCAACTTCGACCCGCTGTTCTTCGGTGCTGAAGGCTCAGACGGCGCAGGCCCGGGTACCGTCGGGGCCGACACCCCCGCGGCAGAGGCCCGACGCAGGCTCGACGCGCTCTGGGGCAAGCTCAGCGACGGCGGCTTCGTGATGATGCCCCTCGGGGAGTACCCGTTCGCGGCGCACTACGGCTGGGTGCAAGACCGGTTCGGTGTGAGCTGGCAGCTCATGCTCACGCGGCCCGAAGGAGATCCGCGGCCGCTCATCATCCCAGCACTGATGTTTGACGGCCCGGCGCAAAACCGCGCGGCGGCGGCAGCCGCCCGCTACGTCGAGCTGTTCTCGGGGCTCCCCGGCGGCAGCGCCGTCGGAACGCAGTTTCCCTACGGCGAGCCAGCGGGCGACGCGACCGCGGAGGCGCTCGCCTTCGGCGAGTTTCGAGTGGGGGAGCAGTGGTTCATGGCCTCCGACAACGGCTCTGGCACTGCCCACGGCTTCACGAACGGAGTGTCGCTGCAGGTGAACTGCGAAGACCAAGCGGCGATCGATGCGCTCTGGGCTGGCCTCTCGGCGGTGCCCGAGGCCGAGCAGTGCGGCTGGCTCGTCGACGAGTTCGGCGTGAGCTGGCAAATCGTTCCCGCGAACATGGGCGAGCTCATGGAGCGCGACGGGGCGTACGAGAAGCTGCTCGCCATGAAGAAGATCGTCATCGCCGAATTCTGACGGTTGACCCGATAGCGTGGGGGTACAAGCCACGTACCCAGAGGGAGTCACCATGTCAGAGCAGACGCAGTACACCGCAATCATTACCGAGGTCGAGGGTCGCGTTGCGACGATCACCCTGAACCGCCCCGAGGCGCTCAACGCCCTGAGCAACACGCTCATCGCTGAGCTCGTCGACGCGGCGTCGAAGTTCGATGCCGACCCCAATGTCGGGGCGATCATTATCACGGGCTCCGAGCGCGCCTTCGCTGCGGGCGCCGACATCAAGGGCATGCTCGAGCTCGAGTACTCCGACGTGCTCGCGGGCGGCGCGTTCCCCTCGTGGGGCGGCATCGAGCAAATGCTCACCCCGACGATCGCTGCGGTATCGGGCTTCGCGCTCGGCGGGGGCTGCGAGCTGGCGATGATGTGCGACATCATCATCGCAGCAGACAACGCCAAGTTCGGCCAGCCCGAGATCAACCTCGGCGTGATTCCGGGCTTCGGTGGCACGCAGCGCCTGCCGCGGGCGATCGGCAAGTACAAGGCGGCCGACATGGTGCTGACCGGCCGCATGATGGGTGCGGAGGAGGCCGAGCGCTCGGGCCTCGTCTCGCGCGTTGTGCCGGCGGCCGAGCTCATCGACACGGTCAAGCAGGCCGCAGCGCTCATCGCCTCGAAGCCGCTTCCGGCCCTGTACGCCGCGAAGAACGCGCTGCAGGCCGCCGAGGAGTCGTCGCTGAGCGAGGGTCTGCGCGTCGAGCAGATCGCTTTCCAGGCGCTGTTTGCGACGGAGGATCAGACCGAGGGCATGCGCGCCTTCGCCGAGAAGCGCGAGGCGAACTTCAAGCACCGCTAATCGCCGCTATCCACAGCCGCACGCCGCCCGTTCTTGCGCACCCGCACAAGGTGCCAGAATAGAGGTGCGCGAGAAAGGGTGCAGATGACGTACAGTGTGGCGGTCGCCGGAGCGAGCGGGTATGCGGGGGGCGAGCTGCTCAGGCTGCTCGCTGAGCACCCGGAGTTTGAGATTCGAACGGTCACCGGGCATTCGAACGCCGGCAAACCGCTTATCGCGTCGCAGCCGCACCTGCGCTCGCTCGCGCACCTCACGCTGCGCGAGACGACCCCCGAGGTGCTCGACGGTCACGACGTTGTATTCTTCGCGCTGCCGCACGGGGCGTCGGGTGCGCTCACGGCGCAGCTCACGAACGTGCGCCTCGCGGTAGATTGCGGGGCGGATCATCGCCTGAGCGACCCGGCAGACTGGGCCGCGTTCTACGGCGGCGACTACAACGAGGCGTGGGCGTACGGGGTTCCGGAGCTCATCGTTCAAGGCGCTGCAGAGGGCGCCCAACCGACCCGCCAGCGCGACCACCTCGCGGGCGCTACGCGCATTGCGGCCCCCGGCTGCAACGCGTCGACCGTCGCGCTCTCGCTCGCCCCCGGCATCGCGGCGGGCGTCATCGAGCCGACCGACATCGTCTCGGTGCTCGCCGTCGGCCCCTCGGGCGCAGGCAAGGCCGCCCACACCCACCTGCTCGGTGCCGAGCTCATGGGCACCGCGAACCCCTACGCGGTCGGCGGCACGCACCGGCACATCCCAGAGATTCAGCAGGCTCTGCGCGGCGCAGGCGCGACGAAGAACCCGACGCTGAGCTTCACCCCGGTGCTCGTTCCCATGAGCCGCGGCATCCTCGCGACCTCAACGGCCCGCATCGTGCCCGGCACGAGCGCGGCCGATGTTCGCGCGGCCTGGGAAGCGGCCTACGAAGGCGAGACGTTCGTGCACGTCTTGCCCGAGGGCGTCTTCCCGCGAACCGCTGACACGATCGGCGCAAACACCTGCCTCATGGGCATCGCGATCGACGAGGCCGCGGGCCGCGTCGTCGTCGTCGCCGCAGTAGACAACCTCGCCAAGGGTACGGCAGGCGCCGCTATCCAGTCGGCAAACATCGCCCTTGGCATCCCAGAAGCCACCGGCCTGAGCGTGAATGGAGTCGCCCCGTGACCGTCACTACCCCCGCAGGTTTCCGTTCGGCGGGCATTACCGTCGGTCTGAAGAGCTCTGGCAAGCCCGACCTCGCCCTCGTCGTGAACGACGGCCCGGCCCCGGCAAGCGCAGTCGTGTTCACGTCGAACCGTGCCCAGGCGAACCCGATTCTCTGGAGCCGCAAGGTCGCGCAGAGCGGCCCAGCTCGCGCCGTGATCCTCAACTCGGGCGGCGCAAACTGCTTCACCGGCGACTTTGGCTACGAGACGACCCGTCTCACCGCGGAGGCCGTCGCGCGTGAACTCGCGGTGCAAACCGACGCGAACGCGGCGGTTCCCTCCGAGGTGATCGAGGGCGGCTCCGAGCGCGTGCTCGTGTGCTCCACCGGCCTCATCGGCACCGGCGACCAGACGTTCCGTGACAAGATCGTCGACAACGTGCCTGCGCTCGTGGCCGCGCTCGCCGCAGACGACACCACCGCGCCCGCCGCCATCCTCACCACCGACTCGGTCGAGAAAACCGCGGTGCACGAGGGCGATGGCTGGGCGATTGGTGCGATGGCGAAGGGAGCGGGCATGCTCGCGCCGGGCCTCGCCACAATGCTCGTCGTGATCACGACCGACGCGAAGCTCGACGACGCTGCGCTCGACGCTGCGCTGCGGCGCGCGACCGCGGTGAGCTTTGACCGGCTCGACTCCGACGGCTGCATGTCGACGAACGACCAGGTGACGCTCCTCGCGAGCGGCTCCTCGGGGGTCACCCCCGACGAGAACGAGTTCGCCGCGGCGCTTGCGGGGGTGTGCGACTCGCTCGCCGCCCAGCTGCAGGCAGACGCCGAGGGCGCGAGCCACGACATCGACATCGAGGTGCGCGGCGCGGCGAGCGTTGAAGACGCCCTCGAGGTGGGCCGCTCGGTCGCGCGGAACAACCTGTTCAAGGCAGCGATCTTTGGCAACGACCCGAACTGGGGCCGCGTCCTCGCCGCGATCGGCACCACCGAGGCCGCGTTCGACCCCTACGCGGTCGACGTGAGCTTCAACGGTGTGCGGCTCTGCCACGCCGGTGCCCCAGATCGCCCGGTCGATGAGTGCGACCTCACGCCGCGCAAGACGCACGTCGAGATCGAGCTCTTCGCGGGAGCCTTCGCCGCGACGGTGCGCACGAACGACCTCACGCACGACTACGTGCACGAGAACTCCGCGTACTCGAGCTAGGAAGCCGATGACAAACATTACGCCCCCGCTCGAGCACGGAATCGCCGCCGAGAAAGCCGCGGTGCTCATCGAGTCGCTGCCCTGGCTCAAGAAGTTTCGCGATCGCATCATGGTGATCAAGTTCGGCGGCAACGCGATGATCGACGACGCGCTGATGAAGGCCTTCGCTGAAGATGTCGTGTACCTGCGCCACACCGGTATTCGCCCGGTGATCGTGCACGGCGGCGGCCCGCAGATTAACCGCATGCTCGACCGGCTGGGCATCGAGAGCACCTTCGCGGGGGGCTACCGCGTGACGACGCCCGAGACCATGGATGTTGTGCGCATGGTGCTCACCGGCAAGGTGAACCCCGAACTCGTCGACGAGATCAACGCCCACGGCCCGCTCGCCTCGGGAACGACGGGCGAAGACGCGGGGCTCTTCATCGGCCGCCGCCGCCCGCCCCTCGAGGTCGACGGCGAGCTTATTGACCTGGGGCGCGTCGGCGACATCGTTGGGGTGCGCCCGGAGTCGGTGCTCGCCGCGCTCGACGCGGGGCTCATTCCCGTGGTCTCCTCGATCGCCCCAGACGTCGACCACCCGGGGGAGTCGCTCAACGTGAACGCAGACGCCGCCGCCTCGGCGCTCGCCCAGGCGCTCGGCGCCGAGAAGCTCGTGATTCTCACCGACGTTGCCGGGCTCTACTCGGACTGGCCGAATCGCGATTCGCTTGTCTCATCGATTACCGCGGGCGAGCTTGAAGCGATGCTGCCCACACTCGAGTCAGGCATGATCCCAAAGATGCGCGCCTGCCTCGACGCGGTCGAGGGTGGCGTGCCGAAGGCCGCGATCATCGACGGCCGCGAACCGCACTCTGTGCTGCTCGAGATCTTCACGGAGCAGGGCATTGGCACGGAAGTCACCGCGGGCTAAACCCGGTATCTTCCCTCCGGCGGTCGCGCTTGAGGATCTCATTGCGGGCGGTTTTGGCGCCATCGCAGGTGGCGCCGCCTACGCGGTGCTCCTGCCATTGCCCTCCGGCGACGGCGGGGCGTGGGTGCGCGGCGAGCAGCTGCCCGGCTGGGGCGCCGTGTTCGCATGGGTGCTCGCGCTCGTCGCGTACCTTGGTTTTGGGTTCTTCTCGGCGGTGCTTGCCCGTGTGGATCACCGCACGCACACGCTGCCGAACGGTCTGCTGGTGTGGGCAACGCTCTGGACGCTACCGCTACTCACACTCGCGGGCCAGTTGCGTGGCGACGGGGTTGCTGGCGTCGGTGCGTGGCTAGTCACCGGCGTGATCACGCTGCTGTGCGTGCTGATCTGGTTGCGAGCATCGGGAGCTATCGGCGCCGGCGACGTCAAGCTCATACCGTTGGCAGCATATGCGGCCGCATGGGGGCTTGCTGGGCCCGCGGCAGTGAACGTCTCATTCGTGTTCCTGGGGTTGCTGCTCGCGGGTGTGCTGGTGCTTGGCGTCTCCGCGCTGATTCGCGGTACCGGCGAGGTGGCGGTCGGCCCGATCGTACTCGGGGCCTCGTGGGCGACGTTCATGGTGATGCGCGTCCCAGTGGGCTCTTAGTCGCTCGTGCTCGCGATGCGGGGGAGTGAGCCTCACCGGCGATAGGATAGACATATTCGCAGGTTGATTTGAAAGGCGGGCACTGTGACCTATGTGATTGCGCTTCCGTGTGTGGACCTGAAAGACCGTGCCTGTGTTGACGAGTGTCCCGTCGATTGCATCTACGAGGGCGAGCGGATGCTCTACATCCACCCCGACGAGTGCGTCGACTGCGGCGCGTGTGAGCCGGTGTGCCCGGTCGAGGCGATCTACTACGAAGATGACCTGCCGGGTGAGTGGGCCGAGTACTACAAGGCGAACGTCGAGTTCTTCGATGAGATCGGTTCGCCCGGGGGCGCGGCGAAGGTTGGCGTGTATAACTTTGACCACCCGATCATTGCGGCGCTGCCGCCACAGGAGACCTGAGACTCGCTCATTGGGGGCGTGGGTCGGGGTTGTGACACGCCGAGAGTCGGGCCCCAAAAACCGCGTATTTTGTTTGATGTCGAAGTACTTTCTGTCAGAAAGCGGCATGATTCAGCCATTTGGTTCGTGAACCCCCGTGTTTGCGGGTAAGGTGAAAATGACCGCTGCCCACACCCTAGGGGCGTGCTCGAACGGACCTCACGAGGAGATGACGTGACTGAAACACCTGCGGCTCAGGCCACCGCCAAACTGAGCTTCCCTGGAGGGTCCGCTGAGTTCCCGATCATTGCTTCGGTGGACGGGCCTGATGCGATCGACGTGAGCACGCTCACGAAGCAGAGCGGCTACACCGCGCTCGACTACGGCTTCGTGAACACCGCCTCGACCAAATCCGAGATCACCTACATCGACGGCGAAGCAGGCATTCTGCGCTATCGCGGCTACCCGATCGATGAGCTTGCGCAGGCATCGACATTTCTCGAGGTCGCCTACCTGCTGATCTACGGCGCGCTGCCGAGCGCCGAAGAGCTCACCCGCTTCGATACCGAGATTCGCCATCACACCCTGCTGCACGAAGACATGCGGTACTACTTCGAGGCGGTGCCGCACACCGCGCACCCCATGGCAATGCTTTCCGGCGGCCTGCAGACCATGTCGACCTATTACGAAGACTCGCTCGACACCGCAGTGCCCGAGTTCGTCGAGGTCAACACGATTCGCCTGCTCGCGAAGCTGCCGGTGCTCGCCGCGTACTCGCACAAGAAGTCGATCGGCCAGGCGTTCCTCTACCCCAAGAACGAGCTGAGCTTCGTCGAGAACTTCTTGCGACTCAACTTCGGCAACAAGGCAGAGTCGTACGAGATGAACCCTGTGCTCGTCGATGCCCTCGACAAGCTGCTCATTCTGCACGCCGATCACGAGCAGAACGCCTCGACCTCAACGGTGAGGCTTGTCGGCTCGACCGGGGCGAACATGTTCTCCTCCGTCTCCGCGGGTATCAACGCTCTTTCTGGCCCGCTGCACGGCGGCGCCAACGAGGCCGTGCTCGACATGCTCGCCCAGATTCGCGACTCGGGGCAGAGCGTGAAGACCTTCGTTGAGAAGGTGAAGAACAAGGAAGACGGCGTGAAGCTCATGGGCTTCGGGCACCGCGTCTACAAGAACTACGATCCGCGCGCCCGCATCGTCAAGGATTCGGCCGCGAAGGTGCTCGAAGAGCTGGGCGTGAACGATCCGCTGCTCGCGCTTGCGCAGGAGCTCGAGCAGATCGCGCTCGAGGACGACTACTTCAAGGAGCGCAAGCTCTACCCGAACGTCGACTTCTACACCGGCGTGATCTACAAGGCCATGGGCTTCCCGACTCGCATGTTCACCGTGCTGTTCGCAATTGGGCGCCTCCCCGGCTGGATCGCGCAGTGGCGCGAGGCCCGCCTCGACCCCCAGACGAAGATCGGCCGCCCCCAGCAGCTGTACTTGGGCTCGGGTGAGCGCCACCTCGGGCGCTAATAGCGCATTCTGTGCACCCAATCCGACATTTATTGCTCAGGATTGCATAAAAGGTTCATAGAATTTCCGCGACCCCGCTTCTCGGGAGATAATAGAGGGGAACGACCAAACATGCGAGGAGGCGTCATGGCGGCAATGAAACCCAGGACCGGAGACGGGCCCATGGAAGCGGTTCGCGAGAGCCGCGTTATCGTGGTGCGTGTTCCCCTGGAAGGCGGTGGCCGTCTGGTGGTGTCAGTCAACGACGAGGAGGCCGCTGAGCTTCGTGATGTGCTTGCGGGCGTGCTCGGCGACTAGCCGACTACACACGCAGAAAAAGAGGGCCCCGAGGGGCCCTCTTTTTGTGTGAGCGGCTAAGCGCCGAGCTTCACGACGGTGAGCAGCCCGTCGCCGACGGGGGAGAGGGCTGGCGCGATCGCGTCTGAGTCGGCGACGACCGCGAGGAGATCGCGCATGGCCTGCGTAGCCTCGTCGCGCGCTGCGGGGTCGGGAACCCGGCCGTGCGCGAGTGCACTCGGAACGACGATGGCGCCGCCCGGTCGCACGATGCCGAGGGCGTGTTCAAAATACTCGAGCAGCTGTGATTGCTCGGCGTCGAGGAGCACAATGTCGTAGGCTGCCAGGTTCAGGCGGGGCATGACGTGTCGCGCATCGCCCTCGACGAGGCGGGCGCGCGAGGCGGGAATGCCGGCGTCGCTGAACAGGGCCCGCGCTTCGCGCAGGTACTCCGGCTCGATCTCGATAGAGGTGAGGATAGCCTCGGGGCGGTGGCGCAGCAGCGACAGGCCGCTGACCCCAACGCCTGTGCCGATCTCGCAGATCGCGCGGGCGCCCGAGAGCACCGCGAGGGCAGATAGCTCGGCAGAGACAGCCCGAGACACCGGCTCGATGCCGATCTCCAGCGACACCCGGCGGGCGCGCACGAGCGCGTCAGTCTCGCTCGGATACTGCTCCGTGTATTGCCAGTTGCGTTCGAGCTTGCTCACATTTCCTCTTCTACCGCTGCCGTCGTTATGCCGACTACATGATAGAGCGGTTTGGCGTGTTTCGCGCACTGGCTCGCCGTGGTGGCCCAGGGCAGCCCGGCGAGTTTGCGACGCTCGGGTGCGACCCTGGGCGCGCGAGTCGCCAACGCCAGCGGCTTCTCGGTACGATGAGTGAATGGACGGCCTCAGCATCCCGAAGATTCTCATCATCTTGGTGATCGCGATGTTTGTGCTCGGCCCAACTCGGCTGCCAATCTACGCGAAGAAGTTCAGCGACTTCATTCGCTCGCTGAAGCGCGCGGCAGACGGCGCGAAAGAGCGGCTGCGCGATGAAATGGGTCCGGAGTTTGACGACGTTGACTGGAAACAGCTCGACCCGCGGCAGTACGACCCGCGCCGCATCATCAGGGACGCGCTCGTGGAAGACGAGCGCGAGGCGCGGCAGGAGGAGCGCAGCCAGCGCCTCGAGGAGCTCGCCGCCGCCCGCCGGGCGAGGCAGGGTATCTCTGCCGACGGCGTGAGCACCGTGCGCTTCGACGACGAGGCGACGTAGCTCAGAAGACGTCGGACCGAGCGTTGCCCCGAAGCGTCGGCACGCGCGCCGGCCCGCGCATGGGCTGGTGCCGCGCGCAGCGGGCCGTCTGGCACGCGCCTAACGTGTGGGCGTGACGCCGAGCGACTTGCCGGCAAGCCCGCGGCCCTGCGCCGCTATCCGGCCGGCAATCTCGAGTACCACGGCCGCCGCCGGGTCATCGGGCCGTGTGAGCACAGCCGGCGATCCGCTGTCGCCTCCCGCGCGAAAATCGGGGCTCAGCGGCACGCTCCCGAGCAGCTTCACAGGCGGCTGGCCGGCCGCGCTCTCGGAGGAGTTCAGCCGATCAACCACGGCAGCCCCGCCGCCCGTGCCGAACAGCTCGAGCACCGTGCCGTCTGGCTGCGCGAGCCCAGCCATGTTCTCGATCACGCCGATGACGCGCTGACCGGTCTGGCGCGCGACGAGCGCGCTGCGCACGGCAACGTCGGCCGCTGCCTCCTGCGGGGTCGTCACGACGAGCACCTCGGCCTGGGGGAGGAGCTGCCCGATGCTGATGGCGATGTCGCCAGTGCCGGGCGGCAGATCGAGCAGCAGCACGTCGATGTCGCCGAACCAGACGTCGCGCAAGAACTGCTCGATTGTGCGGTGCAGCATCGGCCCGCGCCACGACACGGCGGTGGATCGGGGGTCGGCGTCGCCGAGGAACATGCCGATCGAGATCACCTTCACGCCGTGCGTCTCCGGTGGCAGAATCATGTCGCCGACGCGCGTTGGTTGCGCGGTCACGCCGTCGCGGCTGAGGCCGAGGATACCGGGGATCGAGAAGCCGAACACGTCTGCGTCGACGAGGCCGACCGACAGCCCCCGCTGCGCGAGCGCGACCGCGAGCGAGGCCGTGAGCGATGACTTGCCCACCCCGCCCTTGCCGCTCGTCACCGCGATGACGCGGGTGAGCGAGTCTGGCCCGAACTGCACTGGCCTTGCGGGCCCGCGCACGAGCTCGACGAAAGCCTGCCGCTCGGCAGGGTTCATCACGCTGACGTCGATCGCGGCCGCGGTGATGCCCGGAGCGGCGAGCGTGGCCTCGCGCACCTCGCGCTCGATGCGCTGCGCCGCCGGGCAACCAGCGATCGTGAGTTTCAGCGGCACCTCGGCCGCGCCCGCCTCGTCGACGCGCAGCTCGCCGACCATGCCGAGTTCGGTGATCGGGCGGTGAATCTCGGGGTCGTTGACCCGCGACAGCGCATCCCAGAGGCCTTGCTCTGCCGAGCTTCGGGTCTGGCTAGTCATTGCGCTGCTCCTGTCCTGCCGGCTGCGTGGCTGGGTCTGGGTCTGGGCCTGGGGCTGGGGCTGGGTCCTGGGTGGGGTGCCCGGGAGTTTCGCCCCGGTCGGCGGGCGCTGGCTCGCCCGCGGCCCGTTGATCCGCCTCGGTCTGCTCGAGCTCCGCGAGCAGTGAGCGAAGCTCCTGCCGCAGGAAATCGCGGTCGGGGAGATCTTTGATCGACAGCCGCAGCGCGACGACCTCGCGGGCGAGAAACTCGGTGTCTGCGAGGTTGCGCTCGGCCTGCTTGCGGTCTTGCTCGATCTGCACGCGGTCGCGGTCGTCTTGCCGATTCTGCGCGAGCAGAATCATCGGAGCCGCGTACGAGGCCTGCAGCGAGAGGATGAGGGTGAGCGCCGTGAACCCGAGCGAGGGGGAGTCGAACCGCAGCTCTTTCGGGCCGAACGTGTTCCAGGCCAGCCAGAGCACGCAGAACAGCGTGAGCGCGAGCAAGAACCAGGGCGTGCCCATGCCGCGGGCGATGCCCTCCGTCCAGCGGCCGAAGCGCTCATTGCCGTCAACGCGCGAGCTCGCCGGGCCGCGTGAGGCGATGCCAGCGCGGGGTGCTGCGAGGTCTTTGCGGCGCGTGAAGCGGCTCATGCGCGACCCCCGAGCTCGTTCGGGTCGGAGTCTGCGTGGCGCCAGTCATCTGGCAGCAGGTGGTCGAGCACGTCGTCGACTGTGACGACGCCAACGAGCCTGTCTTGATCGTCGACGACGGGCAGCGCGACGAGGTCGTAGCTCGCGAGCCTGCGCGACACCTCGGCGGCGCTCGCGGTGACGGGCACCGCCTCGATCTCGGAGTCGAGCAGCGCGCTCAACCGCTCGTGCGGCGGGAAGCGGAGCATGCGCTGAAAATGCACCATGCCGAGATACTCGCCGCTCGGTGTTTCGTAGGGCGGGTGGGTGACGTAGACGGCCGAAGCCATGGCAGGCGGGATCTCAGCGCGGCGAATCATCGCGAGGCCCTCGGCGACGCTCGACTCGGCCGCGAGCACGATCGGTGTCGGGCTCATCAGGCCGCCTGCGGTGTCGAACTCGTACTCGAGCAGGCGGCGAACGTCTTCGGCCTCCTCTGGCTCCATGAGATCGAGGAGCTCCGCGCCCTGCGCGGCGGGGAGCGCGGAGATGAGGTCGGCCGCGTCGTCGGGCTCCATGCGGTCGAGCACGTCGGCCGTGCGACCAGAGGGAATGAGGGCGAGGATCGCCATCTGATCGGTCTCGCTCATCTCCTCGAGCGCGTCTGCGACCCTGTCGTCGGCGAGCTCCTCGAGCACAGGTGCCATGCGCCCCTGGGGGAGCTCGAGCAGGGTCGTTGCGAGGTCGGCCGGTTTCAGGTCGACAAGGGTCTGCACGAGCAGCTCGGCTGACTGCGGGCCGCCGTCTTCGCTCGGGCGCTCGACCTCAGACCAGCGCACGGTACGCGCCGGCCCGCGGCCGAACGCCGCGCCGGTCTTCGGGGTGCGCACGAACAGCTCAGACACGATCCACTCGCCGGCGCGCGTGCGCTCGATCGCCGCGTCTTCGACGGTGGCGCGCACGCTCGCCTGCCCGGCATCGCCAGCGAGGTCAACGCGCATGCCGATCATCTCCGCGATCATGCGGGTCTCGCCGCGGCGCTGCTCAAAGCGGCGAATGTTGATGAGACCCGTCGTGATGACCTGGCCAGACGCGATAGAAGTGACGCGGCTGATCGGCACGAACACGCGGCGCTTGCCAGGGATCTCGACGATCAGGCCGACAACGCGCGGCGCTGCGGCCGCGCGGTACACGATCAAGACATCGCGAACCTTGCCAATCTGATCACCGACGGGGTCAAAGACACCGCGACCGGCGAGACGGCCGACAAAAACCCGCGAACTGCTCACCCCTCTACGGTACCGCGCCAGGGTCGGATTCGGCTGGAGAAGGTGCGCGACACGCAGGCGCGGGAGGTGCGCTGTGCCCGGGGCCCCGCCGGCGCGAGGCTCGCGCTTGCCCGCCGTGAACCCGGGCAGGAGAAATCCAGTCAATCCGGGCATCTTTGTGGCTCCTGTGGAAGAATCAAGCCATGAGCACTCCCGGATTCCCGAATTCTCGCGCCCCCATGCAGCCCGAGATCCCGAAGGGTGAGATCGTGTCGACCTACGATCGCTACGAAGACGCGAAGCACGCCGTCGACGTGCTCGCCCGCAGCGGCTTCCCCGTGCAGCGCGTCTCGATTCTCGGCAACGACCTGCGCAGCGTCGAGCGCGTCACCGGCCGACTGAGCTACAGCAAGATCGCGTGGATGGGCGCGCTCTCCGGCGCGTACCTCGGCCTCTTCCTCGGCCTTCTGCTCTTCATCTTCCAGCCAGACAACGCCGGCATCGGCGGGGTGTTCCTCTCGGCGATCGTCATCGGTGCGGGCTTCGGCATGCTGTTCGGCCTGCTCTCGTACGCGCTCAACCGCAACCGCCGCGACTTCTCGTCAATCATGCAGATGGTTGCGACCCGCTACGACCTCATCACCGAGCCCGAGCTTTTGCACGAGGCCCGCCGGGTGCTCTCGGGGGAGTAGGCGCGGCTCGCGCTCGCCCTGCTTGGGTGATGCTTGGGGTTGGCTGCTTGGGTAGTGAGGCGCAGCGCGAAGCGCGATACGCTAGCTGCAACCCGAGTGGAAGGCACGTGACAAGATGGGTACGACGGGTACGGTCACGCTCAAGGATCTTGCTGCCGCGTTGGAGCTGAGCCCATCGACGGTCTCTCGGGTGCTCAATGACCCCGACGAGGGATCGTCTCGGTGGGCGTCGGCTGAGACTGTTGCGCGGATTCACCGGTTGGCGAACGAGCTCAATTACTCGCGCAACCCGCATGCGGCCTCGCTTCGCACGTCGCGCTCCAACATGGTCGGAGTGATCGCTCCGAGCCTGCAAGACTACGTGTTCGCTTCGATCTACGAGGGGATCGCTCGGCAGGCGTCGACGCGCGGTTACTATTCCATCGTCTCAAGCTCGCACGACGACGAGCAGCGAAGACGCGCGCTCACTGACCAGATTCTCGATCGACACGTCGCAGGGCTGATTTTTGGTGATGCGCATCTCGACAGCCCCGGTTTCTTCGCAGACTTCGCCAAGCGTGGTGTGCCCTATCTCCTTGTTAGTCGGAGGTTACCTGGTGAGCTCTCTGTTACCTGCGACGATTACGCGGGAGGGCGCATTGCTGCGGAGCATCTGCTCGGTACTGGCAGAACTTCGTTTGGGGTGCTCGCTGGCCAGGCCGGTGCCTCAACCGCGCAGGATCGCGTCGCCGGGTTCATAGACGCGCTGACTGAAGCGGGAATCCCAGATTCCCGCATCACCGCGATCTACACCAACTTCGACGCAGTGTCTGGTCGTGAGGCGATGGCGGGGATACTCGACATCGCCGGCGTACCTGAAGCGGTGTTTGCTACAAACGACTTCGCTGCGATCGGGGCCACTGGCTTGCTCCGCGAGCGCGGGCTGCGGGTTCCGGAGGACGTGCTGATGTGTGGGTTTAACGACACGCCTTTGGCGGAAGGCGTGAACCTCACAAGTGTGCGCTCGCCGATGGAACAGATGGGTGAGCGAAGCATGGCGATGCTGGCTGACCTCGCAGACGGCAAACAGCTCGAGTCGGAGGCGCTGATGCCTGAGATCGTGGCGCGCGCGAGCACTCGACGCTGAGCCTCCCACGCGGCGCACGGGTGCATTGGTCATCGGCGCCTCGTCACAATTTGGTTTTACACAATCGTTTGACGCAAACGATTGACCCAAACGATTGTGTACCCTAGGCTGACGTTACTGCGATCGTGCGGCGCAGCGTCGAATCTCCTCCCGGAGGGATGATTCTGAGACACCGAAGTCTTCGCACAATTGAAAGGACGAGAGATGCCTAAGGAAATCAAGGTCTGCATCGGAGCAGACATTGACGCGGTAGCAGGGGGGCTGGGATCGTACGGTGGGCAAGACTCACCTGCGGACATTCAGCGGGGAATGTTTGCGGGGGAGGTCGGAATCCCTCGGCTGCTCAACCTGTTCAAAAAGTATGACCTCAGTGCGACATGGTTCGCGCCCGGGCACTCGATCGAAACCTTTCCGCATCGCATCGAACAGATCGTTGCAGCTGGTCACGAGCTGGCTGCGCACGGGTACAGCCACGAGAATCCGATCGCGATGACCCCCGAGCAAGAAGAGGACGTGCTGAACAAGAGCATCGAACTCATCGAGCAGTTCTCGGGGTTGCGGCCCCGCGGCTATATCGCTCCCTGGTGCGAGCTCTCTCCCGTCACGACCGACTTGCTGCTCAAGAACGGCTTCCGCTACGACCACAGCCAGGCGTTCCATGACTTCCAGCCCTTCTATGCGCGAACCGGCGATACGTGGACGAACATAGATTTTTCAAGAAACGCGGCCGACTGGATGAAGCCTCTCGTGCGCGGCAAAGAAATCGACCTCGTGGAGATCAACTTTTCTTGGTACGTAGACGACCTCCCGCCAATGATGTTCATTAAGGGAAGCCCAAACTCGCACGGCTTCGTGAACCCGCGCGACATTGAAGACATGTGGCGGGAACAGTTTGACTGGGTATACCGGGAATACGACTACGCAATCTTCCCAATCACCATTCACCCGGACGTATCGGGTCGCCCTCAGGTGCTGATGATGCTCGAGCGGCTCATCGAACATATGCAACGGCACCCGGGCGTGACCTTTGACACCTTCGAGAACGTCGCCGAAGACTTTCGGGCCAGGTTCCCATTCGCTGAGAACAGCCGCTACCCCTTCGACCGAGAACTGCCCTAGCGCGGCAGCGGTGGTGCGCTCGCCCGGGGCGGGCGCACCACCGAGATCGTCCTCAATAATTTCACATTCTACGATTGGCCAGAATGAGTCCCACGCTCCCCAACGTTGTGCTGTTTACGCTAGGCGGCACTATCGCATCTATCCCGACCGCGCCCGGCCAGGCCGCCGTGCCGACGCTCGACGCTTCCGACCTGGTCGCCGGAATTCCCGGACTCGCCGAACACGCGAAAGTGCGCGCTGTAACATACAGTCAACATGCCTCGGGCGATCTCACCTTTCGTGCGATCTTTGACCTCGCCTCAGCGATTCGCAGTGAACTGCTTTCGGGCGCAACCGGGGTTGTGGTGTCGCAGGGTACAGATACCCTGGAGGAGAGCGCCTACCTGCTTGACCTGTTGCTCGACGTAGATGAGCCAGTAGTGCTGACAGGCGCTATGCGCAACCCGGGGCTTGCCGGAGCTGACGGGCCAGCTAATCTTCTTGCGGCAGTGCACGTTGCCGCCTCGCCTCAGGCTCGCGGGTACGGCCCGCTCGTCGTGTTCGCCGATCAGATTCACCTCGCCAGGTACGTGCGAAAGACTCATAGCTCATTTGTCGATACGTTTCGGTCACCGAATCTCGGCCCGGTTGGGTGGGTCACCGAGGGCGTTGTCCACCTCCCGCTGCTTCCCAGGGAACGGACACGACCGGTCCAAGTCAACGGTGTCGACGTCGATTCGCTGCCCGAGGTGGCCTTGATAACGGTTGGCATGGATGACGACCTGCGTGTCCTGGAAGATCTGGATGCTCGCGGATACAGCGCCGTCGTGGTCGAGGCAATGGGCGGAGGCCATCTGCCGAGCTGGGACGTAGCTCGTCTCGCGAACTTGGCGGCTCGGATGCCGGTCGTATTTGTCTCCCGTACCGGGGCTGGGCAAGTCTACTCAGCAACATACGGCTTCCCCGGGGCAGAGAAAGATCTGCTCAGACACGGCCTTACCAGTGGTGGCGTCTTGGACGGGGTGAAGGCTCGGGTGCTCCTGCGCTTGCTACTCGCTGCCGGAGCAAGCAGGGCCGAGCTGTCCCACAGGTTCGCAACCGAAGCAATGTAGCTTCACAGCATATTTCAATTCAATTCGACGATCAGTGAGGATCTCTCGATGACCATTTCACCCACGATACGCATGCCCGAACTTCATCAAGTCACCTTGAAAGACGTGCGGGTAGCGACCTGGATTTGCTTCTTCGCGTGGACGTTTGCTGTCTACGACTTTGTACTCTTTGGCAACCTACTGCCGAGTTTCGCGGCCGACATGGGGTGGACTGAGGCTCAGTCGACCACGGTGAATACCTGGGTCACTGTCGGAACGGCGGTTGTCGCTTTCGGTATCGGGCCAATCGTCGACAAGATCGGGCGCAGAAAGGGAATCATCATTTCTGTCATCGGTGCGGCAGTGGCGTCTGCGCTGACAGCGGTAGCGGGCTGGGCAATTGGCCTGAGCGCTGGGATCGGGCTCGTCTTCTTGCTTCTCGTGCGCTCAGTTGCGGGGCTCGGTTACGGAGAACAAGCGCTCAACGCCACGTACCTGAACGAGCTCTTCGCGCAGGTGTACACATCGCCCGAGCAGGCCAAACGTCGCGGGTTCATCTACTCCATGGTTCAGTCAGGGTGGCCTATCGGCAGCGTTATCGCGGCTGCTTCAGTGTATGTGTTGTTCCCGATTGGCGGGTGGGCACTCTGCTTCGTTGTGGCTGTCTTTCCCGCCATCTTCATTGCGATTGCGGGTATCTGGCTCAAAGAGAGCCCGCAATTCAAGAATCGCAAGGCGGCGCTCGAGCTCCTTCGTGCGGGTCACGTGGCCGAGGCGCGAGCCTTCGCTGCCGCTGCCGGCGTAAGCATCGAAGAGCAGACTGCACCCCTGAGCGCGGTGTTTAAAGGAGAATCCCTTCGCGCGGTTGTATGCATCGGGCTCGGATTCACCCTGAGCTGGTTCGGTGTGCTGGTGTTTGTGATCTTGGGAACTTCATTGCTGACGTCTGCCACAGGCAAGGACATCGACTTCAGCGACTCCTTGTTGATCTTGATGATTTCGAACGGCACAGCCTTTTTCGGCTACCTTTTTCACGGTTGGCTTGGGGACCGGATCGGGCGAAGGAACACGATCGCCTTGGGGTGGTTGCTGGCGGGGCTGTCGTTTGCGGCGATGGTCTGGACGCCATCTGAGCAATCTGTGCTCATCATCGTTTGGTACTCCGCCGGTCTGTTCTTTCTGATCGGCCCGTTTGCGGCGCTGCTGTTCTTCAACGGAGAGAGCTTTCCGGTTCACACCCGCGCTACGGGCGGCGCAATTATCAATGCCGGCGGTCAAGTCGGGGCAGTGATCGCCGGAATCCTGGTTACCGCGAGTCTCGGAGCGGGCGTGAGCTGGAACACAACCGCCATGCTGTGGGGAGTGGTGCCCACAGTGATCGCTGCTGTTGTGATTCTTGGCGCCCGTAGTCTCCCTCCCGGGGCCGTTCGGGTGGACTGAACGTGGCAGCGGGGTGCGCGCTGACGCAGAGAAAGGACATTGCCCGTGTGTGTTTCTTGTAGACCGGCTTCGTCCTCGGGATGGGGCTCGGTGTGGGCAGAGTCTGCGCCGTCCGATCGTGCTATCGCGAAGGCTCAGCGTGGTGAGGTGATCAAGAAGCTCTTCGACGGGTCAAACGTTGGAGTTGCTGACGTTGACCACGATAGATTCATGCTCACAGGTGGCACGGGGAATCGGATCATCGTCGACGGTGCTATTGGGCTCGCAGCCGGCTTCCTCACACTCACCGGGGCGCCAATCGATGTATTGGATGTGAGTTGGTTGAGCAAGCCGGGCGGTCAACGATGAGCTTCCCACTCGTGCTCGTGACTCGAAACGCTGGCTCCGGTGGAGTGAGCGCATTCGCGGGTCTGATGCAGACGCTGTCGCTCGGCGCGGCCCTCCTGCTGGTGCCAGAACCGGAACACTGGCCAGGCACGATGAGTTACTCCGGTGGCGACACATGCGCTTGTGGTTCTGAGCGGTCGATTGGCTGCCGATGTGGCGACGGATACAGTGCGCTCCTGCTCGCTCTGGAGGCTGCGGTTTCGCGGCCTCCAGACGGGCACGACACGATAGCGGTCGTGCTTCACGATCAAGCCGATCCCATTGCCGTGTTGCAGCGTATCAACGCGCACCCGCGACTGCGACACCAGATCACCATGCCTCGCATTGTTCATGTTGTTGATGGGGAGATGCTCCGCTGCGGGCAAACAGCCCGTGGGTTGGTGGGCGCAGTATTTGCCACCGAGTGCGTGGTGGTGAATTCAGAACTAGTTGACACGAATCAGCGTGATGCGTTCTCGGAGGAGTTCACTTCGGCGTACCCGTTGACCCGGCTCCTCTGGCAGCAGCCGGTGGGCACAGAGGGGGCGGGCCGCACAAACCTTGGCCGGCACAGTCGCCCCAGCAGAGTGAGCGGCTGCAACGGTCGGGCACAGGCCCGTGTACCCTTCGATGCCCATGAATTTTTGCTTCCTGACAGCGTCTCATGGCTCGCGCTGCATACCTGGTTGGTCGTTCTCCTGGCGCATCACGGGCATCGTGTCTTGCGCGCACAGGCCTGGCTTAGAGAAGCCGGCGATACTATCGAACTGCGCTCGGCCGGTTCCTATGTTGCGCCAGTACTGAGAGCGCACTCGGCGCCTGGAGACACATCACTCCAGCGTATGCTGATGTTGTGTCGTGACGTACCAGGGGCCATTTTGGAACGCTCACTGCGTCAGCTCGTTCACCCTGATATACGCATTCAGGCAGAGCAGGGTGCTTGAACGCCTCGCAGCGAACGTGTGCGTCCGCGGTATGCGCCTTGCCCCCACGTCAGAGATGTAACAACCAGCGCCGCTCCGTTAGGGTAGTCGGCTGGCCAACGCCTCATCACCGCGTGCGTGATGAAGAATAGCGACAACCTGCACGAAGCGCTCGTACTCGAAGAGCCTGTACCAGACGTGGTAACGGAATGCCTCTGTGCTGACGCGCCGCAATCCGAGCCGGCGCTGAGGCGCCTGATGGGCATGCAGTGATAGGCGACCAAGCGTGGCTTCAATGGCATCAAGGCAACGTTCGGTATCTCGAGGGGCGTGCTGCTCGTAGTACCCCTCGATAGCATCCAGATCACGAAGCGCGGCGGCCATGAGCCGCACGCTGTAGGTCATGCGGATTGAGACGAGCGTCGTCGAGCTTTCCACTCCTCCAAAGAGAGGTAGTCGCGGGGAGCCGCGTCCGCCTCTGCAACGCGTCGTGTGAGGAGGTTGTTCACTTCATCCGACTCAATGTCGTCGATCCTAGCTTGAATGACATCTCTCAGCTCGACGAGCTCAGCAGGCGTGAGGTCATCGAGCTGGTTCTTCAGTGCTGAGCCCAACATATACCCATGGTACGTCGTCATCGAGGGAAGCGGTACTGGCGGAGGGAAGTCGCTCAGTCCTCGACGCGCACGCCGATGCGCTGGAGCTGAGGCGTTTGGGAGGTTGAGATGGGGGCCGCAGGGTCTCGAGTGGCGCAGACTACCTTCGTAGCCGAGTCGGTGCGAAGCCAGGCGCGCGAATTGCTCTCGCAGTCGCAGGGTCGGGAGATCGTTGCGACCACCCTGGTGATGGACGACGGCAGCGAACTGGTTCTGCCGGAAGAGGTTGTTGCGATGATTGCGCCGTTGATAGCCGGCCTGGCTCATGGCGAGGTGCGCATGCGGGAAGTGCCTGAGGAGCTGACCACGACCATGGCGGCCAGCTTTCTTGGAGTTTCTCGTCCCACCTTGATGCAACTCGTCACCAACGGGCTGCTGGAATCTCGCCGCGTTGGTTCACACCATCGGTTCCTACTCGGGGATGTCGTTGCCTTCCGGGAAGCGCGCAGAGCGACGCAGGCAGAGGCACTCGCTGCGCTGAGAGCATTTGATGAGGAACGTGGCATCGAGTGAGGTTGTGCATAGGTCAGGCGGTGCGATCGCAACGACCCGAGAAATCTCGGAGGGGCCTGGAACTAAACCACCAGTGTGCGGCGCGCAATAAACCGGGTCCCGCTGGGAAGACACCCAACGGAACCCGGCCTATGACGAACCGCGGCTACGCCGTGCGGGCGCCCCGCACCCACGCCTCGACATCGTCGGCGGTGCGCGGAATGTTCGCCGAGAGGTTCACGCAGCCGTCTTCGGTGACGACGATGTCGTCTTCGATGCGCACGCCGATGCCGCGGAACTCGGCCGGCACGGTGAGGTCGTCTGGCTGGAAGTAGAGCCCGGGCTCGATCGTGAAGACCATGCCTGGCTCGAGAATGCCGTCGAGGTACATGTCGCGCCTCGCCTGCGCGCAGTCGTGCACGTCGAGGCCGAGGTGGTGGCTCGTGCCGTGCACCATGTAGCGCCGGTGGTAGGGCGTGCCGTCGGCCTCGGGCAGGAAGCCCCACTCGCGGGTCGCGCGCTCGATCACGGCCATCGCGGCGTCGTGCACATCGCCGAAGCGAATCCCCGGCTTCACGATCGCGCGCGCGGCGTCTGCCGCCTCGAGCACGGTCTCGTACACCTTGCGCTGGGTCTCGGAGAAGGTGCCCGAGATCGGAATCGTGCGGGTGATGTCTGCGGTGTACAGGCTGTCGAGCTCGACGCCGGCATCGAGCAGCAGCAGGTCGCCCTCGCGCACGGGCCCGTCGTTACGAATCCAGTGCAGCGTGCACGCGTGCGGGCCTGCAGCGGCGATGGTCTCGTAGCCGACCTCGTTGCCGTCGAGCCGAGCCCGCTGGTTGAAGACGCCCTCGACGATGCGCTCGCCGCGGGGGTGCGCGCTCGCGTCGCCGAGGGCAGCGAGCACCTCGTCGAAGCCCCGCTGGGTCGCATCGACCGCGTCCTGCATCTCGGCGAGCTCGTACTCGTCTTTCACGAGCCGCAGCTCTGAGGCCGCGCGGGCGAGCTCGTCGTTGTCGAGGGTGACGTCGCCGTCTGCCGCCGCGAACTCCGCGAGGTGCGCGGTCTGCACGCCGAGCAGCGCAGCGACCTGCGCGAGCGAGGGGCGCGCCCCGATCCAGAATTCGCCGATCTCGGGGTTCGCGAAGAACTCGTCTGAATCGCGGCCTGCGCGCTCGCGGAAGTAGAGCGTCGTCGCACCCGAGGCCTCGATCACGAGGATCGCGCCCGGCTCCGACTCCGAGCCCCAGCCGGTGAGGTGGGCGAAGGCACTGTGCGGGCGGTATGGGTAGAACGTGTCGTTCGAGCGCTGCTTGAGGGCGCCGGCTGCGATGACGAGCCGCTTGCCAGGGAACTGTGCTGCGAGTGCGAGCCGGCGATCCGCCGCATATTTCGCAACGCCAAGCTCGGCCGGCAGCTCATCAACACGGTCGGCCCAGTGCGACGAAATGTAGTTCAGAAACGTCTCGGTCTGCGGAGTTGTGCTCCGGTTCGAGTTATCGATCTCAGCCTCGTGGGTGGCATTCGCGTTTTCGGTCATGCCGCCATTCTTTCACCTTCTGCTGAGGGAAGGCGCTGACCTTGGTGCCGGGCACGGAAAAGCCGTGAACATGCATAGACTGAGGGAATGACAGGGCGCCCGGGCTACGACCTCCACACGCACTCCGTGCACTCCGACGGTACGACCAGGCCGAGCGAGATCGCGGCCGAGGCCGCGGGGCTCGGGCTCGAGGGCTTCTCGCTCACCGACCACGACACCGTCACCGGCTGGGGCGAGGCGCGCGAGGCCGCGAAGAGCCACGGCATCGACTTCGTGCCTGGCATCGAGCTCACCACGATCCACAACTGGAAATCGCGGCACCTGCTCGGCTACGGCATCGACCCGCTCGCCGGCGAACTCATGGGGGCGCTCGCGCGCGTGCGCGAGTCGCGCTTCGGGCGCGCGCGGCAGATGGTGGATCGGCTCGCGGCCGACTACGCCATTAGCTGGGACCTCGTGGTCGGGGCCTCTGAGACCATCGCTGTCGGTCGGCCGCACATCGCCGACGCGCTCGTCGCCGCCGGCTACTTCCCTGATCGCAGCGCCGCGTTCGCCGAGGTGCTGCACCCGCGCTCGCCGTATTACGTGCCGACGTATGCGCTCGACACGCTCGAGGCGATCGCGCTCGTGCGGGCGGCCGGGGGAGTGTCGGTGCTCGCGCACCCCGTCGCCGAGCGGCAGCGCACCCCGACATCGGCCGACGCCGTGCGCGAGTTTGCTGCGGCCGGGCTCACGGGCATCGAGCTCGAGCACCCCGAGAATCGCGCAGACTGGCTGCCGCCGCTGCGCGAGGCAGCGGCGGTCGCCGGCTTGCTCGTCACGGGGTCGAGCGACTACCACGGCGCAGGCAAGCCGAACCGGCTCGGCGCCCATACGACCCCTGCCGCGACGGTCGCGCTGCTGCGCGAGCGGGTCGTCACGCCGCGCTAGCCGCGGGCGGGCGACCTGCCGCCGCCGGGCCACCGCCAATATGGCAGTAGTTGTCGCCTGCCGCGAGGAATGACGACAACTACTGCCATATACGTTGGCGCGAAGGCTCGCGGCCGGGAGCCGGGAGCCGGGAGCCGGGCCCGGGAGCCGGGCTCGCGGCCGGGAGCCGGGCCCGGGAGCCGGGCTCGCGGCCGGGCGCTGGGCCGGCGCTACGCGGCCGGTGCCGACGCGGTGACCGGGGCATCGCCGGCGCGCTCTGCGCCCGATGCCTCGCCGGCGCCCGAAGCCTCGCCGCCAGCAGCCGCAGCACCAGCATTAGCGCCGGCACCACGCCCACGGCCGCCGCGGCGACGGCGCCTGCGAGGAGCCGCCTCGCCATCGGGGCCGGTCGTCGGGGCGGGTGCGCCCGGCTCGCTGCCACCGTCGGCATCGTGGCCGTGCTGCTCGTGGCCGTGAGCTTCATGCCGGCCGCGGCCCTGCGGGTTCGCGCTGCGGGTGCGGCGGCGGGTGCGCGTCGCGCCACCCTCGGCGTCGCTCGACGAGCCGCCTTCGGAGCGAGCAGCGCCCGAGCCACCCGAGCGGCCGCCCGAGGTGCGGGTGCGGCTGCGCTCACTGCGCTCACTGCGCTCACTGCGCTCGCCGCGTGGCGCGCTCTCCTTCACGGGGGTGGCCTTCAGCCGCCCCTTCGTGCCCTCGGGAATGTTCAGCTCGGTAAAGAGGTGCGGCGAAGACGAATACGTCTCCACTGGCTCCGCGATGCCGAAGTCGAGCGCCTTGTTGATGAGCGCCCACTTGTGCATGTCGTCCCAATCGACGAACGTCACCGCGATGCCGGTGCGGCCTGCGCGGCCGGTGCGGCCGACGCGGTGTAGGTAGGCCTTCTCGTCGTCGGGCACCGTGTGGTTGATGACGTGGGTGACGTCGTCGACGTCGATGCCGCGCGCGGCAACCTCGGTCGCGATGAGAATGTCTTTCTTGCCGGCCTTGAACGCCGCCATGGCCCGCTCGCGCTGATCCTGGTTGAGGTCACCGTGCACCGCAGCCGCGCTGAAGCCGCGGTCGGTGAGCTCCTCCTGCAGGCGGGCTGCAGCACGCTTGGTGCGCATGAAGATGACGGTCTTGCCGCGCCCCTCGGCCTGGAGGATGCGGCCGATGACCTCGTCTTTGTCGAGGGAGTGCGCGCGGTAGATGATGTGCTCGATGTTCGCCTGCGCTGCACCCTCGTCGGGGTCGGTCGCGCGGATGTGGATCGGGTTCGCCATGAAGCGGCGCGCGAGCGACACGATGATGCCGGGCATGGTCGCCGAGAACAGCATGGTGTGGCGGCTCGCAGGGGTCTTCGAGAACAGCTTCTCGATGTCGGCGAGGAAGCCGAGATCGAGCATTTTGTCGGCCTCATCGAGCACCATTTCGCGCACGTTTCCGAGGTCGAGGATGCGCTGGCTCGCGAGGTCGAGGAGGCGCCCGGGGGTGCCGACGACGACCTGCGCGCCGGCCTTGAGCTGCTCGATCTGGCCCTCGTAGGCCTTGCCGCCGTAGATCGGCACGACGGTGGTGCCGCGGTGCTTGGTTGCGAGCTCGAGGTCTTCGTACACCTGCACGGCGAGCTCGCGGGTGGGCACGACGACGAGCGCCTGCACGCCGGGCTCTGGGTTCTCGCCGAGGCGCTGCAAGAGCGGCAGGCCGAAACCGAAGGTCTTGCCTGTGCCGGTCTTCGCCTGGCCAATGATGTCTTGGCCGGTGATGGCGAGGGGGATGGTCTGCTCCTGAATCGGGAATGCTTCGGTGATTCCCTTTTCGGCGAGCGCATCGACCATGTCTTGGTCAATGCCGAGTTCTACGAATGTGGTCACGCTGGTCCTGTTCTGTGTTCGATTGTGCAGTGCTGCGCGTCGTACAGGGCGCAGCCTTCGCCACTCCAACGGTGGCGAAGAATAATACGTGTCCCTCCAGTCTATGGGTGCAGGCGACATCTGCGTGATTCTGACTGTGCTATTTCTATGGCACGAACGTTGGCGCCGGGGCGGTCGCGCGGGCAGAGGGGTTCTGCGAGAGGGTATTCCCGCGCGACCGCGAACCGCGGGTAAGCTAAACAACGTGTTCGAGTGGATCCGGGGACTGCGCAAGAAGCAGACGACGTCAAAGGCATCGCTGTCGCATGCCAGCGAGACGACGACCGAGCGGGTTGACCTCGCCGAGTTTGCCCCGGGAATCATGCCGTTTCTCGGCCTGACCGCCTATCTGCAGCTCGAACTCTACGAGGCAGCGACGCGGGGCGTCTCGGGCGCCGCGACGCTCGAGGCAAAAGAAACCCTCGCCCGGGTCGCTGGCGAAACCCTGTCGAAGCACCAGCGCCTGGCAGACGAGATTCGCCGCCGCGGCGAGGAGGCGCACGCCGTGATGCGCCCCTACACGAAGGTGATCAACGACTACGTCGAGCGCATCGACACCGAAGACTGGCACCAGCACGTGCTCTCGCTCTACCTCGTTGGCGGGCTCTTCGATGACTTCTTCGCGAGCCTCGCGACGGGCCTGAAAGACTCGTATCGCACCGAGGTGATTGCCGTGCTCACCGGTGGTGAGGGGCGCCAGGCGCTCAAGGGGCTGCTCGAACAGGCGCTCGAAGACGACCCGAAGCTCTCGAGCTGGCTCGCGCTCTGGGGGCGCCGCCTCGTCGGCGACACCCTGCTCGTGTCGCGCGCCGTGCTGAATCTCAGCGAGCAGCGCGAGTTTGTTGAGAGCGAGGTCGAGCCCGTGTTCACCGAGCTTATCGCCGACCACATTCGCCGCATGGACGGGCTCGGCCTCACCGCCTAGAGACCGGTGTCTCCCGTGCCCACAACCCTGCTAGCCCCGCCGAACTGCCGCTACTTCACCGCGGGGGTGTGCCAGTCGTGCACGTTCATCGAGACCCCCATCGATGAGCAGCTCGCAGCCAAGCAGGCGCGCTGCGTCGAACTCTTGCCCGAGATTCCGGCCGCCGCCTGGCTGCCGGCAGTCTCGGGCGGCGTCGCAGGCTTTCGCAACCGCGCGAAACTCGCCGTCGGGGGAGCGCGCGGCGCGGTGACCCTCGGCATTCTCGATCGCGGTGGTAGCGGCGTCGACCTCACCGACTGCCTCATTCACGAGCCCGCGATTCACGACGCCATTCCGGTGATCGCGGCGTTCGTGAACGAGCTCGGCATTCGGCCGTACTCGGTGCCGAAGCGCTCAGGCGAGCTGAAGTACGTGCACGTTACCGCGAGCCCGGCCGGCGAGCTCATGCTGCGCTTCGTGGTGCGCAGCGAACGGGGGCTCGCCGCGATCCGCCGCCACGTGCGCGAGCTTGGCGAGCTGCTGCCGCAGGCGGCCGTGATCTCGGTGAATCTGCTGCCAGAGCACAAGGCCGTGCTCGAGGGCGAGCGCGAGGAGCCGCTCGTTGGCTCGGCGCTCGCGATGGAGCTGGGCGACGGGCTCGAACCGATCACCCTGTACCTGCGCCCCCAGAGCTTCTTCCAGACGAACACGCGGGTGGCGCTCGCGCTCTACGAGCAGGCGGGCGCGTGGGTCGACCGGGTGGATCCCGCGTCACTCTGGGACCTGTACTGCGGCGTCGGCGGGTTCGCGCTGTTCACTGCCCGATCGGCAGCCGGGGCCGCGCGCGACGTGCTCGGCGTCGAGCTCAGCGAGCAGGCGATCCGTTCGGCCGAGCGCTCCGCTGGCGAGGCGGGGATCGCGGCGCGGTTCTTGGCGGGCGACGCGACCGAGTTCGCGCTCGCCGCAGCGCCCGCTGAACTGCCGGAGCTCGTCGTGGTGAACCCGCCACGGCGCGGCATCGGCGAAGACCTCGCGGGGTGGATCGAGGGCTCCGCGATCCGCCACGTCATCTACTCGAGCTGCAACCCCGAGAGCCTCGCCCGCGACCTCGCGCGCATGCCGTCGCTGCGAGTGCGCGAGGCGAGGCTGTTCGACATGTTTCCGCACACGGGTCACCTCGAAGTTGCCGTGCTGCTCGAGCGCGCGGCGTAGCGCGCCTACCGACCTCACCGCCGGCGCCTCTCCCACCGGCTACTGTCTTGTTGTTGCCTCGAGCTGCTGCACGCGCTGACGTGATAACCCGAGCACCGCAGCAGAGTCGGCCTGGCTGAGGCCACTGACAGTCCGCAGTTGACGCACGGCGTCGCGGCGGAGCGCCGCAGCTTCATCGAGGGCTGCCCGCCCGGCCGCGTCAAGGCCTTTGGCGTCGTCGAGAGCGCGCTGCACGGCGGGAGGGAGGCGGTACGACACCTCCACCGAAACACTCGACTCATCGACCTCAGCCCACAGGGCGATGACGTCACGGGCCTCCTCGGCAATGTCGGCGACCGTTCGAGCTTGGCCCATCGCCACAATGGGGTGGCCGGGTGTGTTGGGTGATGGCGAGGTGAGCGCGGGAATCTCGAAGGTCCACCACTTGCCGTCGCGGTACGCAACAACGTCGTAGTTGGTGATCATCGTGTTTACCTCCATGCTTGCGGAGCGTCAGGGAAGACGTCCGTGATTTGTTTGACGATCCCCGCGCTGATTTCTCGGTGCCGCGGAACCGACAGGTGAGGCGTCCCAGAGGGGTGCCCCCACAGTTCGTGCGCCCCCTTGCCCTGCCGCAGAAGCACCCATCCTTTCGAGCGCAAGAACCTAATCACGTCTCGGTACTTCTGCGGCCGCGGCATGGCAGCATGCTACCCCCGCTTGCCTAACGCGGCAAGCCCCTATTGCCGCCGGTGATCCGCGGCTGATTCGCTAGGCGGCGCGAAACAACGGATCGCCCCAGGTGCCCGGCGGCGTAAACGGTGCCCACTCGAGTTCCACGGAGTCGGCCGCAACGTCGGCGACGCAGGCGAGCAGCGACAGCGTCGGGTAGCCGAGCGGCCGGTTGTCGCGCACGATCGCCTCGTCGTGGGTCGGTTCGAGTTCTGCGGTGCGGGCGAGCAGCTCGAGCCAGCGCGCACGCCAGCTTTCCTGCGGCGCGCCCGCGAGCCGATGAAACTCTGGCAGCCAGCGCGCGATGCGCTCCGAGCGGTTGTCGTCGACGTCGTGGTGGGCGAGCATGTGGATGCCGGGGGAGAGCTCTTCGCGGCGCAAGCGCACGCCGTCCCAGGCCGTGACCCGAGCGCTGTGCCCGTCGACCTCGACGAGCGAAAACGGGGCCGCCGTCGGCGGGTCGGCAACGGCGTCGCCAGCGACCGACGCGAGCACGAGGCCGCCGCGCGACGTGAAGCCGCCAGCCGGTTCGGTCATCTCCGCCGCTCGGTTCACCATGACGGCGAGCCGGCCCGCCTGCGGCGCGAGCGCGAGCCAGGCACCGTTCGCGCGCCGGTCGCGCACCCCGAGCGTTCCCGGGTGTTCCTCGGGCCACCACTCGCCCGGCGGGTCCCACGGCCGGTTCGGGTCTTCGTCGCGAACCGCGAGCACGCGGGTTGGTGTTGAAGTGTCTTGGGGAACCTCGATGACGACGGTGCACATGCACCCGAGTGTAGCGGCGCGATGCTGGGCAGGGGTCGCTCGGTGCTCGGCTGCTGAGCCGTGCTCGCCTAGCCGCGCTCGCCTAGCCGCGCCGCCTAGCCGCGCTGCAACCAGGCGAGCACGGCGAGCACCCGGCGGTGCCCGCCCTGTGAATCGTCGAGCGCGAGCTTCTGGAAGATCTGTGAGATGTGCTTCTCAACTGCTCCCTGGCCGACGACGAGGGTGGCCGCGATCTCCTGGTTCGAGCGCCCCTCGGCCATCGCGGCGAGCACCTCGGTCTCGCGCGCTGTGAGCAGCGAGATCGGGTCGGATCGGCGGCTCATGAGCTCGCGCACCACGTGCGGGTCGAGCACCGTGCCGCCGCGCGACACCCGCGCGACGGCGTCTTCGAGCTCGTCGAGCGAGACCACCCGATCCTTCAGGAGGTACCCGACGCCCTCCGCGCCGCCCGCGAGCAGTTCGGCCGCATAGACGACCTCGACGTACTGGCTGAGCAGCAGCACCGCTGGCCGCTGTGCGCGCCTCCGAATCTCGATCGCCGCGCGCACGCCCTCGTCGGTGAACGTCGGGGGCATGCGCACATCGAGGATGACGAGGTCGGGTGCGGCCTCGTCGAGGCCCGCGAGAAGCAATTCCGCATCGCCGACCGCGAGCACAGTGTCGTAGCCGGCCTCATCGAAGAGGCGGATGAGCCCCTCGCGCAGCAGCACCGAGTCTTCGGCGAGGGCGACACGGAGCGGGCGATGGAGTTCTGGCACGCTGTCTAGGATACGGGTTGGCGGGGAACCGGCACCGTGGCGCTCACGATGCTCGGGCCGCCGGCCGGGCTCACGACCTGAAACGACCCGCCCATGCCGCGCACGCGCTCCCTGAGGCCCGCGATGCCGTGGCCGGGGAGCTCGACGATGCCGCCCGAGCCATGATCTTGCACGACGAGCGTCACATCGAGCGGGCCGGGCCCATCGGCGAGCGTCACGCTGATCTGCGAGGCACCCGAGTGCTTCGCCGAGTTCGCGATCAACTCGGTCGCAACGAAATACAGCCCGCGCTCGATCTCTGCCGGCAGCGGAACGGTGGCGGTGACCGCCAGCGAGATCGGGATCGGGCCGCGAGCGGCCAGCGTCCCAAGCGCGGCCCGCAGCCCGCGGTCGGCGAGGATCGGCGGCGCAAACCCGCGGGAGAGGGCGCGCAACTCGTCGAGCGTCTCCCGCGCCGTGCTCCGCGCCTCGCCGATGGCCTCGGCCGCTGCGTCAGGGTTGTCTGCGAGGCGGCGCTCCGCGGTGGCGAGATCCATCTGGAGGCGCACCAGGCGCTGCTGCGGGCCGTCGTGCAGGTCGCGTTCGAGTTGCCCAAGCGTGCGATTCTCCGCCGAGGCTTGAGCGCCGCGGGACGACTCGAGATCCGCTACCTCCCGCCGCAGCGCGTCGCTCTCGCTCTCGCCGAGCAGCACGCGCGCGAGCTGCCAGTTCGCCGCGACCAGCACACGGTAGATGGGTGGCAGAGTCACGAGGAAGACAAGGCCGAGCGCCGCGTAGAGGATCGAATCGGCCGCGATCGGCGAGATGTCGACGCCGACGCGGTCTGGCCAGATGAGCTCAGACACGCTGATGTTATCGGGGTGCTGCGGCACCACACGCACGAGCGCCCAGTACAGGAGCCCGGCGACGGCGGTCACCGCCCACAGCAGCGCGACCGACCACGTCAGCGCCGCGACCATGAAGCCGAGCAGCCCCTGGTGCAGCATCGCACGCCAGTCACTGCGCACCGACAGCGCCCGGCGCATCTCCGCCACCCACGACTCGGCGTGCGCGGGAGGGCCGGGCACGGCCGGAGCCGCGATCGGGCGGCCGTCAGCGCGCACGACCCAGTCACGCCACACCGCGCCGCGGTCTCGCGACAGTACGAGGCCGAAGCGCCAGATGACGAGCCCGACGCCGAACAGGGCGAGGCTGAGCCCCACGGAGAACAGCGAGATGACGATCGCAAGAACGACGAGCGCGACGGGAAAGCTCGCGAACAAGAAACCGGCGTATCGCGGCGTGTGTTTCCACTGTTGGACGTAGCTCATGTGTTGCGTGTACCCCTCACCGGAGAACCGGTCGGTCGGAAGCGTGTTGATCATTCTTCCACTCTTTCGAAACACACAGCATTCGCCCATCCGGTAGACCCCCGAGTGCGGGCGGGGGCGCACCTGCTCGGAGATCGGGGGAGCCGCGTTGCGCCCGAGAGCCGGCACTGTAGGTCGAGAGCCGGCACTGTATGTGTTGGAAAGCGTCGACCAGTGCGAGGATGGGGGCGTGAAGAATATTGTGCTCGGAGTGAGCGGCGGGATCGCCGCGTACAAAGCCGTCGCCCTCGCCCGCCTGCTCGTCGAGGCCGGGCACGAGGTGCACGTCGTGCCGACCGCCGATGCGCTGCGCTTCGTCGGCCAGCCCACGTGGGAAGCGATCAGCCGCAACCCCGTCACCACCTCGGTGCACGACGACGTGCCAGAGGTGCGGCACGTCGCGCTCGGTCAGAACGCCGACCTCGTGGTGGTCGCCCCGGCGACGGCGAACACCCTCGCGCGCATGACGGCGGGGCTCGCTGACGACCTGCTCGGCACGACGCTGCTTGCGACGCGTGCGCCCGTGCTCGTCGCGCCCGCAATGCACACGGAGATGTGGCAGCACCCCGCCACCCAAGACAACGTCGCGATTCTGCGCTCCAGGGGCGTCGCCGTCGTCGGCCCGGAGAGCGGGCGGCTGACGGGCAACGACAGCGGCCCGGGCCGCATGAGCGAGCCTGCCGACATCTTTGAGCGGGTGCAAGAGATGCTCGCTGATGCCCGCGCCGCTGATGTCGGTGGTGCAGCAGCTCCGGCTACCGGCGTTGTCGACACCGCCAAGCGGTCGCGCGGCGACCTTGTGGGGGTGCGCGTGCTCGTCACCGCGGGCGGCACCCGCGAGCCGATCGACCCGGTGCGCTTCCTCGGCAACCGGTCGAGCGGGCGGCAGGGCGTTGCGATCGCTGCCGCCGCGGCGGATCGGGGCGCCGAAGTGGTACTGCTCGCCGCGAATATCGACGGTGCAGTGCTCGAGGCCGTCTCGTCAGACCAGGCGGTGCGGCTCGTGACGGTCGGCACCACCGCCGAGCTCGACTCCACCGTGCACGCCGCAGCTCGCGGGGCCCGGGTCGTCATTATGGCGGCAGCGGTGGCCGACTACCGCGTCGCCGAGGTGGCCGACCAGAAAATACGCAAGGAGGATTCGCCTGGGGCGGCTCCCACGCTCACCCTGGTCGAGAACCCCGACATTCTCGTGAGCCTCGTGCGCGACAGGCAAGACGATCAGGTGATCGTCGGCTTTGCCGCCGAGACGGTCGATGACGAAGACGAGTTGCTGGAGCGCGGCAGGCGCAAGCTCGCGCGGAAGGGCGTCGACCTGCTCGCGGTGAACGCGGTGGGGTGGAGCGAGGGCTTCGAATCCGAGACCAACGAGGTGCGTGTGCTCGACGCCGAGGGCGACGTCGTCGTGGCGACTGCCGGCACGAAGCGGGCGGTAGCCGACGCGCTGCTCGACGCGGTCGTGGCCGAGCTCAATCTCCCGGAGAGCGCGCTCGGAGACTGACAAGCTCACCCGCACCCAAACACCCAGGTATTCGCACCGAACACCCCAACCGGAGGAATCGAATGACTGCACCCACGCGTGGAGCGGCGCTGCCCGTCTGGCGGCTCGCACTGCCCATTCTGTGGTTTGGCATGATCGCGGCGATCTCGTTCATCGAGGCGCCGCTGAAGTTCCAGGCTCCCGGCATCACGATTCCGCTCGGCCTTGGCATCGGTCGCCTCGTGTTCTTCGCGCTAAACATCGCCGAGGGGCTCATTCTCGCCGCGCTCATCGCCGTCACGCTGTGGCCGAGGGTTGCGCCCGCGCTGCGCGCGACGCGCGGTCAACTGACGGTGCTCGCGGCGGTGACGGTCGTGTACCTCGCAAAGGTGTTGCTGATCCGCCCGCCACTGAACGCGCGCACCGATCTCGTGCTCGCCGGCGCCGACCCCGGCCAGTCGCCGTGGCACTACATCTACATCGCGGCCGACGTGACGACGATGGTGTTGCTTGTCGTGCTCTCGGTGATGGCGGCACGGCGGCTCGCCCCGCGCCCCTGAGCGTCGGCCGCGGTTGGGTGGCCCCGCATTTCGCGGAGCCACCCAAACGCCTGCCGGGCTAGCCGAGTGCGACAGCGATCTCGTTTGGTGCGGCATCGAGCGTGACGCTTGCGATCACCTTGCCGCTCGCAAGGTCGACGGTGTGCACCGCGCGTGCCGCTGGCTCCGTCACGTAGGCGATGTCACCGTCGGCGACGATCGTCGGGTGTGCGTCTTGCCAGTTTGCGGGCCCCTCCCAGGGGGCGACGACAGCAAACTCGTCAACGATTTCCCCGGTCTTCGCATCGAGCACGTGGATCGACCCGTCGGTGGAGAGAATGTACGCGTGCCCCTCGGGGCCGCGAACCACATCGCGGTACGTGTAGCGCACCCGCTCCGGAAGTTCGTGCACGGCGAGGGTTTTCGCCGCGGTGTCGATGAGCGCGACCTGGCTCAACAGGTACCCCTCCGCGTCGGGGTCATTCTTGTAATCGCCGACGACGAGCGGGCTGTGCTCGCTCGTGTACGCGTTGCCCATGCGCCCGTACGCGTCGGGGGCGTTGAGCTTGGTAAACGCGCCGTCGCTGTAGAGCAGCGCGCCGTTCTCGCACCCGAAGACGACGGCCTCGTTTGCGGCGGTGCCCTCGCCGTGAATGCTCGGGCACTCGTCTGACTGCGCGAGGTCGTGCCAGTGGTCGTCGTGGGGCTCCAACGCGACCGCGCCGCTGCGCGCATCTGCGTTGCCCACGGTCGTGAGCAGCGTGCCGTCGGCGAGCACGATGGAGACGCCGTGGTGGGGATCTGCGGCGTCGTGGTGGCGCGGCGTCGATGAGCTTGCGTCGCCGAGAAGCCCGTCGCGATCGAGGATGGTTGTGCGCCCGGTGCCGTCATCGAAGAGCACGGTCGCGTCACCGTGGCGCACCACGTGGCCAGCCGCCGTGGCGGGGAAGGTCTGGCCTGTGAACGCGGCAGTTTCGGTATCGAGCACCTCGAACCCCTGAGAAGTGGTCACGAGCAGGTGCTTGCCGTCTCCGAATGCGTTGAGCCGTGTGAAGGCCTCGGTGTCGACGCTGCCGGCGACAGAGAGCGAGCCGCCAGCGACATCGCTGTCGAGTACGGTGATGCCGCCGGGGGTGGTCACCGCCAGCCTGGTGTTGCTCCCCGCTGCGCTCGTGCTGGCACCGGGCGCTCCGCCCGAACCGGTCTCTTCCGGGGCCGCACTCGCGCTGCACCCGGCAAGCACCGCGATGCCGAGCGCCGCAGCAGCGGCGGCGAGGAGACGTGACGGGCGCGCCGGGAGGGACCCGTGTGGTCGATTGTGGTGATGCATAGTGTTCCTTACTTCACTGGTGATGCGGATGGGGTTGGTCTGCTGGCGGCGCCAGGCCGTCAACGATTCGGGTGGTGTTCTCGGTGAGCATGTCGATGTATGTCGCGGCGCCTCCGCCAGGTGGCGTGAGTGACTCCGTGAACAGTGGCACCACGCGCACCTCGATTCCTGCCTCGGCAGCGAGCACCCGCATGAGCCGGTCGGGCGCCGACGACTCGGCAAAGATTGTCGGCACTCCCGCCTCGGTGATGGCGCGAACAAGGTCGCTCAGGTCGGCGGCGCTCGGGGCGGCGAGCGTCGTTCCTCCAGGGATGGCCGTGCCGAGGATGCGAAAGTCGTAGCGGGCGGCGAAATAGCCAAAGACGTGGTGGTTCGTGACGAGGGCCCGCCGATCCTGCGGCACCCGGTCGAGCTCGGCCGTGAGCGTGTCATCGAGCGCCGCCAGCTCCGCGAGGTAGTCGGTGCCGCGCTTCGTGATCGCCGCGCGGGCACCGGCGCTCAGCGCGGGGAGGCTGCTGACCTCAGCGGTGAGTGCGCGCACCACGGCAATCATTTGCTGCGGATCCGTCCAGAAATGTGGATCGGGCGCCGCAGTCACGCCAGATTGCTCGACGAGCGGCCGCCCGTCATCGGTGCCCGCAGCTGCAGCGGGCGTCGCGCCGTAGTCGAGCACCCTCACGTGAGCACCGGCGATGAACTGCGAGCCGCCCGCCGCGGCGACCCGGTCGAGATGTTGCTGCAGCCCCTCCTCGAGCCCGAGCCCGTTCGAGACCACGAGCGACGCCCGATCCATCGCGGCAGCCTGCTGGGCGGAGATCTCGAACGAGTGCGGGTCTGCGTTGGGCTGCATGAGCGTGGTGACCTCGGCTGCATCGCCGACGATCTGGGAGGTGACGTCCCCGAGAATGTTTGTGGTCGCGACGATGCTCACGCGCTCCGGTGTTGAAGCACCGGCGGCGCACCCCGTTGCGATCACGGCCAGCGACAGGGCCGCGAGCCCAGCGCCGAGCCTGGCACGCAGCCGGTTGGCGGCGCGGCGCGGGCTCATCGCCCGACCTCGGCGAACAGCACGGGGGAGACACCGGGGCGCAGCTCGCGCGCGACCCTCGCCGCGTCTGCGAAGTCGATCTCGGAGACGACGCCGCGCGCGGGGGAATTGACGTATGCGCGACTGTCGTCGACGGTGAGCGTGACGCGGGCGTGGGCGCGGGCGTCGGCGTCGAGGGCGCTCGGGTCGAGACCCGTCGGGTCGAGATCCGTCGAGCCGAGATCCGTCGCGCCGAGATCGCTTGGGTCGAGGAGCGGCTCAGAGAGGCCGATCTCCTCGCCGCCGCGATACACCCGAACTCGGCCGCTCGTGTCGAGTGCAACGACGTGCTCGGCGTCGTCACCCACCGCGGTGGCGTGCGTGAGCGGTGCGGCGGCCGAGATCCAGCTCCAGCTGCGCGCTCTCGCGTCGAGCACCCATACGCCCGAGCCGTCAGCGGCGACCCCGGCGAGCGTTGGGCGGCCCTTGCGGCCGGCGAGCTCGAGCGGCAACTGGTCTGGGGTCGCGGCGGCGACCGGAATCTCCGTGAATGTGACCTCTGGGAGGGCGCCCGCGCCCTCGCTCGCGCCCTCGGCGCTTGCAAGCACGGCGCCTCCGGTGCACAGAACTACCACCCCGGCTCGCGTCGCGGTTGCCCCGTGCGGGGAATCGCATGGGGCCACAGTGTCGGTCGCCGCGCCGTCTGGGGCGTAGGCACGGAGCTGCCCGCTCGCCCCGTGCTGAGTGGGCTCCGAGACGACGGCGCCGTCGCCAAGAGGGGCGATGACGCCGTCGTGTGGCGCGACCGACACTCGGAATCGCTCGCCAATCGTGCCGTCGTGGAGCTTCGCGTTGTCGAGCAGCACCGCCTCGCCCGAACCAGCGAAGAAGACTCCCGTGCCTCCCGAGGTCGACAGCGGGCCGCCGGTGACACGAGCGGGCCCGGCTCCGCGAAGCAGCCCGAGCTGAGCCGGTTCCGCGGAGTAGTAGTGGAAGTGGTCTCCGTGATCCCACGTCCAGGCGCCCCCGTCTGTCACGGTGACCCCGTCGCTTGTGACGCCGAACACGTAGCGCCCGTCGGTGATGAGGCTCTGCGGAGAGGGGAGCGGGTCGAGGGTTCGCTCGGAGCCATCGAGCAGGTTGAGCAGGCCAACTTCTCCTGAATGTGAGACGGTGAGCAGCTGGAGCTGGGGCTCCGCCGCCTCCGTCGCCCCCGAGATCGCGCCGTGCCCGGGTGCATCGGCGTGCGGTGATGCTGGTTGCGTGGGCGGCGCCGGGGCCTGCGGCGAGGCCGGCGCACACGCCACGAGGGCGAGCGGCAGCGTGACACCGCAGGCGAGGGCAATGTACAAGAGTCGTTTCATGTCGGGCTTTCTAGTGTGTGGACTGTGCGAGGGCTGGGGCAGCGCTTGGCGACGCCCGGCGCGCGGTGCGCGCGAGGTGGGAGAGTGCGGCGACGGCAATCGAGGTCGCCGCAATGGTGGATCCGGCGGCGCTCCCCGCGAGCCAGGAGATCGCGAGGCCGGTGACGACCGCGGCCGCCCCGAGGCACGCCGCGAGCACCATGCGGGCTGGGATGCCTGTGCGCCAGGGCTGCGCGGCGACGGCGGGCCCGAGTAATAGCGCGACGACGAGTAGGGTGCCGACGGCCTGGGCTGAAGCGACGACCGCGAGTGCGACGAGGCCAACGAGCGTGGCCTGGGCGCGTCTCGGGCGATAGCCGAGACTGCTCGCGACCCGTGGGTCGAATGCGAGCGCGACGAACGCGCGGTGACACGCGTACGCGATTGCGCAGGTGGCGACGGCGACGCCTGCGAGCAGCCACACGCTCGCCGCAGAGATCGCGAGCACATCGCCGAAGAGCAGCGCGGTGGCGTCAGTTGCGAAGCTGCCTGAGTGCGAGACGATGATGACCCCGGTGGCGAGCATCGCGACGAACAGCAGCCCGATGCTCGTGTCGTACGAGAGTTTGCCGCGGCGCTGCAGCGTGGAAATGAGCGCGCTCATGGTGATCGCCGACACGGCGCCGCCGACGACCGGGGGAACGCCGACGAGGGTGGCGATCGCGACGCCGGGCAGCATTCCGTGACCGATCGCCTCACCGAGAAACGCCATTCCGCGAATGACGACCCACGTGCCGACGACGCCGCAGGTGACGGCGACGAGCGCCCCGCCGAGCAGCGCTCGCACGAAGAAGGCGGAGCCGAGGGCGTCGAGAATCCAGTGCATGGACACAGACACTACAGATAATGAAAACCATTCTCAACATGCTAGGTTGTTGAGCATGGTCTCACTCTCGCCGCTGCGCGCAACCGCTCTGTACTATGCCTACGACCGCACGCCCGTGCTCAGCGATGTCAGCCTCGAGCTGCCGGCCGGGCGTGTCACGGCGATCGCCGGGCCCAATGGGGCCGGCAAATCAACCCTCATTGAGCTGCTCGCTGGGGTGCGGCTGCCCGACGAAGGGCGGGTGGAACGCGACGCCGCAGTCGCGCTCGTCGTGCAGCGACCCCTGGCGCCGGCCGAGCTGCCGCTCACCGCCGGCGCGGTGGTCGCCCTCGGGGCCGCGGCGCCGGCAGGGCGAAGCGCTCGCCGCCGGGCGGGGGATCGCGCTGGGGCCCGCTTATTCGGGCGTGCTGAGCGTGTCGGGCGAGTCGGGCTTGCTGAGCGAGTCGGGCGTGCTGAGCGTGTGACCGACGCGCTCACGCGGGTGGGCGCGTTCGACCTTGTTGACCGGCCGTTTGCCGAGCTGTCGGGTGGGCAGCGGCAGCGTGTGCTGATCGCGCAGGGGCTTGCTGTCGGTGCGGGCATCTTGCTGCTCGATGAGCCGGCGGCTGGTCTCGATGCCGATAGCCGTGCGCGCACCCGAGCCCTACTCGCGGCAGAGGCAAGCCGAGGCGTCGCTGTCGCCTGCGTTACCCATGACCCAGACGATCTTGCGGCGGCCGACAGCGTTGTTCGGCTCGCCGGCGGCCTGGCGCACGAGAAAGTCCGTGTCACTTTGCCCCAGCAAAGCCCCGTTTTCGGGTCTGAACTTGGGGGAAAGTGACACGGACTTCGAGAATTCCGCGGGGTCTGTGCGTGCGGGGACCCGCTGGCCCGCGCCACCAGGCTGGGCCGCGGTGGGCCTCGGTGATCGGGGCCCGGGAGGAGCTAGCTGACGAAGCCGACCTTGCGCGAGGTGTCGCTGCCGAGCTCGACGTAGGTGATCGACTCGCGGTTCACGAGGAAGGTGCGACCCTTGCTGTCAGCGATGGAGACGAGCCCCGTCGGCGCTGCCTGGATCAGCGCGCCGAGCTCGTCGGCAGTTGCGTCGGTTTCGAACGAGAGCTCGCGTGCCGACTGGTTGATGCCGATCCGTACTTCCACAGTTGCCTCCTGGAAACATCGTGTTTGGTGGCGGCTCGAGCCGCAACCCTGTCTGTATCTGAGTGTATGGCCGCGGGTGCTGCTGCCGCCCCAAAATCGGCCCCCGTTCGCCGTCAGCGCAGCCGTAACCGGGGAAATCTGCACAGGGTCGGCCGGAGCGGGCCGGTGCTTACCGTTCTACTGCAGATCTGCGATCCTGCGCAGCCCGCAGCCCGCAGCCCGCAGCCCGCAGCCCGCAGCCCGCAGGCGGCCTACTTCGCGGGTGTGAGCGTCAGCGTGTCCTTCGTCACCGCCTCGACCGCAGCCGGGGTGTACGCCCACGCGTACTGCTCGCCGCGCGTCCACCCGTCGACCTGGTCGGTGTAGTTCTTGTGGAACGCGTGCCCGCTCTGGCCCGTGAGGTTTTGCCAGGTCGACGCATCCCAGTCTGAAACGTCGATGACCATGCGCATCGATGGCGCGGTCGAGGTCGCGTAGCCCTCGCCGAGCGACCAGCCGGTCGCGTTCACCACGCCCGAGCCGCCCGGGGTGTCGTACGGGCCGCGGTTGAAGAGCGCCTCGATGGGCGCGATGCCGCTCTCGCCGAACGTGCCGTGGGTGAGGGTGATGGCGTGGAGTTTGCCCCAGTTCCACTTCTCGGCGTTCTTGCCCTGCAGTTTTGTGAGCTCGGTGAGCGCGTCGTCGGCGGCTCCGAGCAAGAACTCGTCTGTGGTCTCTGAACCGTTCGTGGTCAACCACTCCGAGTCTGGGTTTTCGAGTTGCAGCTCGAGCACGCGCGCGAACCGCGACTGGTCGTCGCGCGGAATGTCGCCGTCGTGCCCCGAGACGAGCCGCGCGGTGACGTGCTCCCAGAGCACGTTCGCGTAGGCGGCGGCCGCCGAGTCCATCGAGTTCTGGCCGTCCCAGCCCGCGAGCAGCTCGAGCGCAGCCTGCAGATTAGTGTCGTCTGATTTCACCGAGGCATACGCCTGTTTGAGCGCCTTCGCCGCAGGCATCTGATTGTCCATGTGGATCGCGGCCATGTCTGCAGCGCTCACCGGCCCGGCTGCGATCTTCTCCTCGAGCAGCTCGACGATGCGGGCGGCGCGATAGCCGTAGTCCCAGTCGCGGCTGAGGAAGTGGGCGTAGTCGTCGTTCACAATCGCGTTGTTCGCGGTGACGATGTAGCCGGCCTTCGGGTTGTACGACCAGGGCTGCTCTTCGAACGGAATGAACCCCTGCCAGTCGTACGCGCTCGACCAGCCCGGCGTCGGCAGGTAGCCCTCCTGGCCCTGGGCGCGAATCGGCAGCTTGCCGGGTGCCTGGTAGCCAATGTTGCCCTCGGGGTCTGCGTAGATGAGGTTCTGCCCCGGCACGTCGAACTTGCTCGCGGCCTCACGGAAGTCGGTGAAGTTCTCGGCCCGGTTGAGCATGAAGATCGCCTCGGGGGTGGATCCGGCGTCGAGCGCCGTCCACCGCAGCGCGAGTGCCGCCTCCGAGTACGGCATGGTGCCGCCCATGGTGCCGGGCCCAACCGGGAGAATCTCGCCCTCGGGCGTCTCGGCACGGGGGTTCTCGGCGATCGCGGTGAATTCGCCCGTGAGGCCAGAGACGATGGGGCCGTGCCCGGTTTCGCGCACGGTGAGCTGCACGTCGTCCCCGCCCGCGACCCTGATGGTCTCCTCGCGCGTGGTCATGTCGTGCCACTCGTTGTCGTACCAGTACTTGTCGCCCTCGACGCTCTCGACGAAGAGGTCGGCGACGTCGGTGGTGAGGTTCGTGAACCCCCAGGCGATGTCTTGGTTGTGGCCGATCACGATGCCGGGGAGGCCAGAGAAGCTGTAGCCGGCGACGTCGAAGGGGCACTCCTCCGACACCGTTGAGCATCGCAGCTGGAGCTGGGTCCACACCGAGGGGAGTGCCGCGCCCAGGTGCGGATCGTTCGCGAGCAGCGGCTTGCCGGTTGTTGTGTGCTCGCCCGAAACGACCCACGAGTTCGAGCCGACGCCCTCGGCCTGCGACGTGATGAGCGAGTCAACCTTGCCGAGCAGCTCTTCGAGCGGAGTGAGGTTCAGCGACTCGATGAGCTTGCCAAACTGCTCCTCGACAAAGGCGGCGCCCTGCTCGAGCTTGCCGACGGCGACGACGCGGCGCCCGGCCGGGTCGTCGGCGAGGATCACGGGGTGCTCTTCGAAAGGGTAGCCCGGGTAGAGCTCTGCGAGCTGATCCGCACTCAAAAACTGCGCCTGCAGCGCGCGGGCGGTCTCGTCTTCGATATTCGTGCGCAGATCCCACGCCATCGCCTTGAGCCACGCGATCGAGTCGACGGGCTCCCACGGCTCCGGCTCGTAGCCCGGGTTCTGCAGCCCGAGCACGGCATACTCGAGCGAGAGCGCTGCACCCTGGCGCTCCTCGAGGTAGGCGTTCACACCGGCGGCGTACGCCTCGTAGTAGCCGCGCGCCTCATCGCTCATATTCTTATATTCCTGCTCGGCGATACGGTGCCAGCCGAGCGTGCGCAGGAATGAGTCGGTGCCGACCTGCGACTCGCCGAACAGCTCCGAGAGCCTGGCACTCGTGAGGTGACGGCGAAAATCCATCTCCCAGAACCGATCTTGCGCGTGCACATAGCCCTGCGAGAAGAACAGATCCTCGCTCGTGTCGGCGGTAATTGTCGCGATGCCGCGTGCGTCGCGCTGCACGGTGACATCGCCGCTCAGGCCAGCGGCGGTGACGCTGCCAGTGGTTTGCGGGAAGGATCGCTGCACTGTCCATACCCCGAGCCCGGCGGCCACGAGGGCGATAACCACGAGAGAGGCGAGGATCCACCCGACGACGCGCAGGCCCCGCCGCTTCTTCTTCGGCGAACCGTTCGCGGCGGTGTTCGACAGCGCGTCTGCAGCCTGGGTCATCGTTCCTCCACTCTGAGGGCCGTGCGACTGCACGGAGCCAACTTTGAGTATGCCACACGCTGCCGCCGATGTCTGAGGTGCTCAGTAGGCTGAATGCATGATCGAATTTGACCCGTCGCAAGAGCTCGTGCTCGGGCTCGACCCCACCGAGCACGCCCGCGTACTCGGGGCTCCGGGTACGGGCAAGACAGCGCTCGTGGTCGAGAGCTTTGCCCGCGTACTCGCGCGCGCCGGGTGGAGCGAGGGCGACGCGCTCGTGCTTGCGCCCAATCGGCTCGTCGCGGCTCGACTGCGCGAACAACTGCACGCGCGGGTGGCCAAGGCGATGGGTGGCGCGCCGGTGCGCACCGCGTCGTCGTTCGCCTTCTCGGTGCTCGGTCGCGCGGCGGCGGTCGCCGGTGAAGCGCCCGCGCGGCTCCTCACCGGCACCGTGCAAGACGAGGCCATTGCCGAAATTGTGCTCGCGCGCTTGGCTGGCGGCAGCGAATCAAGCAACGCTGCCGACGAGATGGGCACCCCGCTCCCTGACGGCCCGCACGGGCGGCAGGGGAGCGGCCCCTCCGCCCGCGCGGGTGACACCCTGGCCCCCGAGGTGCTGCTCAGCGCCCCGTTTCGCGCAGAGCTGCGCGAGTTGTGGCGGGTACTCGACGACTTTGGCTACGAGCCGAGTGCGCTCGCCGCAGAGCTCCATCGTGTGCTCGAAGCGGGAGCGGGCGAGGCCTACACGGCCGGCCCAGACCCCGCGCTTGCCGGCCGGTGGCTTGAGGCGCTGGGGCTGCTCTCCGAGCTACAGCAGGCGCTCGCGCTGACCCGCGGCAGCGAGGTGAGCTCGAGCGGGCTGCTCAGGCTCGCAGCCCAGGCAATTCGCGAGGGGCGGGCCGAGGTGCCGAAGCTGCTCATCGTTGACGACGCGCAAGAGCTGGGTGAGGGGCAGCTCGCGTTGATTGCCGCGTGCGCGTCAGTGGGCAGCGCTGTGTGGGTCTTTGGCGACCCCGACCTGGCAACCAGCGCATTTCAGGGCGAGCATACGCGGGTGCTCGCCGGCCTGAGCGCCGAGCTCGGGCGGCGCGGTTGGGTCGCTACGCCGGGGGCCGTCGAACAGCTCGTCGTGCTCACGCGCGTGTATCGTCACGGCGCGGAGATTCGCGGGTTTGTGCGAGAGCTCAGCGGCAAGATCGGCGCGTCGGGCACGGGGGAGCAGCGGGCGGCCGAGAGCGCCGGGGCCGCTGGCGCCGGGGCCGAGGCGAGCGGGTCGGTCGAGTTTGCGCGGGTCGCAACGCCAGCTGAGCAGCTCGGCGCCGTCGCACATCGCATGCGCGCGCGAAAGCTCGGGCTCGACACCGGCCGGGTGCTCGAGTGGGGCGACATGGCGGTCGTCTGCCGCACGCGCTCCGAGGTCACGCGAGTCGCCAGGCTGCTCGCGGGGCATCAGGTTCCGACCGGCGTTGCCGCCGGAGGCATTGTGCTGCGAGAGCACCAGATCGTGCGCGAGCTCGTCGCGCTGCTGCAGCACGCGCTTGGCATCGCGCCGCTCGACGCCGCGGGGGTGCTCCGCCTCGCCGGCGGCGTCACCGGAGGGCTCGATCCGGTCGCGGTGCGTCGGCTGCGGGGTGCGTTGCTGCTCGATGAGCGGCGCCTCGCCCGCGAGGAGGGCAGGGAGCCCGCGAGCGTCGACGAGGTGCTGTTCGAGGCGTTCGAGTTTCCTGGCCCGAGCCCCGCGATCGACAGCGCGGGGGGCCGTGCGATTCGCCGACTCGGCCTGATGGCCGCCGCCGGCACCCGGGTGCACGACAACGGCGGTACCCCGCGCGAGGTGCTCTGGGCCCTGTGGGATGCGGCCAAGCTCGCCGCCCGCTGGCAAGAAGAAGCGATATCCGGGCGAGGCCTGCGCGCCGACGAGGCGAACCGCTCGCTCGACGCCGTCGTCGGCTTGTTTTTCGCGCTGCAGCGTCACGAGGAGCAAGACAGCGAGCAGCCAGTGAGCGAGCTGCTCGAAGACATTCTGCGCAACACCGTGCCAGAAGATTCGCTTGCGCGGCGCGGCGAGCGCCAAACCGTAACGGTGACGACGCCCCAGGGGCTGATTGGGCGCGAGTTTTCGCTCGTCGCGGTCGTCGGCGTGCAAGACGGCTCGTGGCCGAACCTGCGCGCGCGTGGCTCGCTGCTCGGCGCAGCGGCGCTCGAACGCTGGCTGCGGGGTGGTGAGGCGCTGATGCCGTCGCGGCGCGAGACTACGCACGACGAACTGCGGCTCTTTCTGCACGCCTGCGCGCGGGCGCGAGACGAGCTGCTCGTCGTCGCCGTGGCCGACGAAGACAGCCACCCCAGCCCCTTCTTCGGCCTCGGCTCCGAGTTTCGTGTGGAGGGCCTGCCGAGCTCTAGGTTGACGCTGCGCGGCATCACCGCGGCGATGCGCCGGCGGGCCGTCGAGGCGCCGAGCGATGACCTGGCGGTGACGTCACTGGCGGCTCTCGCAGAGGCCGGCGTCGGCGGGGCGAGCCCCGACGACTGGTACGGGGTGCTTGAGCCATCGAGCACGCTGCCGCTCTACGCGCAGCCCGAGGGCGAAGAGCCGCGGCCGGTGCCGGTCAGCCCCTCGCAGCTCGACAAGGCCGAGACGTGTGCCCTCGACTGGGTGATCGGTGCACTCGGCGGGGGCACCGGCAGCGTGCAGGCGAGCCTGGGCACGCTCGTGCACCACGCGCTCGAAACGGTGACCGGGCACGACCCCGAGCAGCTGCTCGACGCGATTCTGGCCGAGTGGAAGAAGCTCCCGTTCGACGCGGAGTGGGAGTCGGAGCGCGCGCGTCGCACCGCGGCCGAGATGGCCGGCGGCCTCTCCGACTATCTCCGGGAGTTCGAGGCGTCTGGCAAGCAGCTTCTCGGCCGCGAGTCGAGTTTCAGCCTCCGGGCCGGCCGCGCCGAGCTGCGGGGCATCGCAGACAGGCTCGAGCTGCGTCGCACCCCGCAGGGTGCCGAGATCACTGTCGTTGATTTGAAGACGGGCCGCACCCCGGCGACGAAGCCAGAGGCCGAACAACACGTGCAATTGCAGGCCTACCAGCTCGGGGTGATGCTCGGGGCGTTTGACCTCGGCGAGGCCGCGGGCGCCGAGCCTGCCGGCGCCGGGCCTGCCGGCGCCGAGGCTGCCTGCGCCGAGCCTGCCGGCGCCGGGCCTGCCTGCGCCGGGCCTGCCGGCGCCGGGCCTGCCGGCGCCGAGGCTGCCTGCGCCGAGCCTGCCGGCGCCGAGGCGATCCACACGGCGGCCCGGCTGCTGTACGTGCACCCAGATGCGGCGAAGGGAAAGGGGTACGTCGTGCGTGAGCAATCGGGGTTGAGCGACGAGGCGCGTGAACAGCTCATCGAGCGCGTCGCGGGAGTGGCCGACATCATGGCCGCCGGCGAGTTCACGGCGCGCATCGAGCACCACTGCTCCGACCCGCACCGGCCGGGCAACTGTCGGCTGCACATCATTCAGGCGGTGAGCCACGCATGAGCGCTCCGGTGTTTTCGGCCGCCCGCGTCGCAGAGATTCTTGCCGCGCCGGGGGAGCAGCCGCTCCTGCCAACCGACGAGCAGCGCGCCGTCATCGAACACCCGCTCGCGGGGAGCACACTCGTCATTGCGGGTGCCGGCAGCGGCAAGACAGAAACGATGGCGAACCGCGTCGTCTGGCTCGTCGCGAACGGCCTCGCCGCGCCCGACTCCGTGCTCGGCCTCACCTTCACCCGCAAAGCGGCGGGAGAGCTCAGGGAGCGCATCGTCGGGAGCCTCGGCGCGTTCGTTGCGCGGCTCACCGAGCTCGGCGAGCGCGGCGAGCTCACCGAGCCCGAGCTTGGGCGGGCTCTCGAGCTGCAGGAGCGCCTCGCAGACGGCCTCGAGCTGCCTGACGTCAGCACATACAACTCCTTCGCCGCCGGGGTGCTGCAGGAGTTCGGTGCGTCGGCCGGGCTCGCGCCGGGGGCAGTCGTCATCGATGATGCAACGGCCTGGCGGGTGGCTCGGGAGACCCTGCTCGCGAGCGACGACGCCGAGCTGGTGACGAGCGAGCTGCGCACGCCGACGCTGATTCGTCACGTCATCGCGATGGATCGTGCGGTCGCAGACCACCTCACGAGCTTCGACCGTGTCGACCAGCTCGTCGCAGAGTTTCGCGGAGTAACCAGGCTTCCCTACAACGAGAAAGAAGACCCCGAAAAGCCGAGCGGCAAGGTCTACGCGAAGGTTCGCGACGCGGTGAAGGCAATCGAAGAGACCCCGCTGATCACCAGGCTCGCGCGCGCGTATGGCGCCGAGAAGGAGCGCCGCGGCCTCATCGATTTCTCCGACCAGCTGTCACTCGCGACGCAGGCGCTTGAGGCTGCTCCCGAGGCCCTTGGCGTGCTGCGCGGCCGCTACCAGGCGGTGCTGCTCGACGAGGTGCAAGACACCTCCGTCGGGCAGACCAGGCTGCTCGCAAAACTGTTCGGCGGTATACCGGTGATGGCGGTCGGCGACCCGCACCAGTCGATCTACGCGTGGCGCGGCGCATCGGCAGAAGGGCTCCGCTCGTTCCACGCAGACTTCCGTGGCGGTGACGCCGCCGCCACGCTCACGCTCTCGGTGAGCTGGCGCAACCCGACCCTCGTGCTTGAAGCGGCCAACGCTGTGTCAGCGGAGCTGCGCGCTAACGCCGCCGTCGACGTGCCCGAGCTGCGGCCGCGGCCCGGCGCAGGCGAGGGCAGCGTCGACGTGATCTACCCCGAAACAGTGAACGAAGAGCGCGAGCAACTCGCCGAGTGGATCGCGCGCGCCAGGCGCGACGTCCCTGGCAAAGAAGGCGAACCTCCGACCGCCGCGGTGATCTTTCGCAAGCGCGCCTCGATGCCAGGGTTCGCCGCAGCGCTCACCGAGGCCGGCGTGCCAAACCGCATCGTCGGGCTCGGGGGGCTGCTGAGCACCCCCGAAATCACCGACATTGTCAGCTGCCTGCGGGCGCTCTGGTACGCCGATGCGGGCGGCGACCTCATTCGACTGCTCGCAGGGCCGCGTTTTCGCATCGGTGTCGCCGACCTTGCAGGCTTGCGCGACGCCGCGCGCTGGTTCGGGGGGCGCGACGTGCGGCAGCAGCCCCTCGACGAGCTCGATCGCGCAACCGACAGCGTGCTGCCAGACCCCGACCGGGAGTTCACCCTCATTGACGCGCTCGACGCGATCGCAAGCATGCGCGACCTCGATCACAGCGCACTCAAGGGGGTCACCGAGACGGGGCGGGAGCGGCTCCGCGAGGCTGGGTTGCTACTGCGAGACCTCAGACAGGGCGTCGGCGGGAGCACCTCCGAACTTATTGGGGCGGTGACGCACGCGCTGCGCCTCGACATCGAGCTTGAGGCGAACGAAGCCAGGGGAGTGGCCGCCGGTGCGCTCGCAAATATCGAGGCATTCACCGAGCTCGCTGAGGGGTTTCTCGCAATCGACACCCGCGGCACGCTCGCCTCGCTGCTTGAGTGGGTCGAGCGAGCGATCGAAGACGACGAGGTCGCTGAGCATGTCGCGGCGCCGCTTCCCGGCACCGTGCAGCTCATCACCGCGCACGGCTCGAAGGGGCTGCAGTGGGATATCGTCGCGGTGCCGCGGCTCGTCGACGGCGAGTTTCCCGGGGCGGCTAGGAGCGGGGCAGGCTGGCTTCGCACGGGAGAGCTGCCCGACGAACTGCGCGGCGATCGCGCCGCGCGGCCGCAGCTCAATTGGCGCATCGCGACCACCCAGAAAGAACTGTGCGAGCGCCTCGACGAGTACCGGGCCGAGCTGAAGGATCGGCACGCCGAGGAGGAACGGCGGCTCGCCTACGTGGCAATCACCCGCTCGGCGGGGCTGCTGCTGCTCTCTGGCTCGTTCTGGGGAGGGCAGACGCGTCAGCGCAAGCCGTCGGTGTACCTCGAGGAGCTGCGCGAGCGATTCGTGCCGGAGTTGCCAGAGCAAAGCACACACGAGGCTGACCCGAGCCAGCTCGCCGAGCTCACCGCGAACTGGCCGCTCGACCCGCTCGGCAATCGCGCCGCTGGGGTCTTCCGGGCCGCGCGTGCGGTGCGCGAGGCGATCAGCGAGAGGCCAGCCGGTGATGCCGACATGGCCGATGGCCCCGCGCGCGGCCCCGTTGACGAGACCGTCAGGTTGTTGCTGGCCGAGCGGGAAGCAGCCGAGCGGGTGCGCGCGGGTACCGCGGCGGTTGCCGCCTCGCTCCCCGAGCGCGTCACCGCGTCGACGTTCCACGAATTCGTGGCGGATCCGAAGGGCGCCGAGCGCCACAGACTTCGCCCGGTGCCGCAGCGGCCGTATCGCCGCACCAGGGTCGGCAACCGCTTCCACGAGTGGGTGGAGCGGCGCGCGACGACGCCTGGCGGCACCGCGCTGCCGCTGCTCGGGTTAGACCCGGAGGAGTGGGACCCAGGCCGGGGCGAGTTTGACGCCGAGTCTGAACTTGCTCCGCTCATCGAGGTATACGAGCAATCGAGGTGGGCGACGCGGCAACCCATCGCGGTCGAACTTGAGGTTTCGCTCCCGTTCGCGGGGCGCACGCTCGTGTGCAAGCTCGATGCCGTGTACCGTTTGGAGCAGCCGACCGACGAGGGGCTCCCTCGCTTCGAGGTCGTCGACTGGAAGTCGGGGCGAGCCCCGGCGAACGACGCGGAACGCGAGAGCAGGTTCTTCCAGCTCGATCTGTACCGTCACGCCTACGCGCAGTGGGCCGACGTCGCGCCCGAGCGCATCGATGTGTCGCTGTTCTACGTCGCCGAGAACGTCGAGATTCGCGGCGACGCCGTGCGCACCCTTGCCGAGCTCGAGGAGTTGTGGCTGGGCGCGGCCGAGCGCCTCGCTGGCTGAGTACTAGGCGCGGGGCCCGCCTGGCCTGCTGGGCCCACCTGGCCTGCTGGGGCAGCGCGGCCTGCCGGGGTCGCCTGGCCTGCTGGGCCCGCCTGGCCTGCTGGGCCCGCCTGGCCTGCTGGGCCCGCCTGGCCTGCTGGGGCAGCGCGGCCTGCCGGGGTCGCGCGGCCGCGAACCCTTGCGTTGCCCCCGAGCCGGACCCTTGTGCAGGGCTGCGAGGGGGTGTGCTCGGAGGTACCTGCAGGGGTCGGCGATCGGCGGGGCCCGAGACTCCGCGGGGCGGCTCCGCGCGGGGCGGGGCCTGGTGCGGGCAGCTCGGGGCCTGGCGCGGGTAGCTCGGGGCCTGGCGCGGGCAGCGCGGGGCCTGGCGCGGGGCGCCGCGGCGCTCGCTAGCGGCGCGGCGCGTCGGGCAGATCCTCGTCGCTGATCGGCTCGGTCAGCAGGTCGTCGACGGGTTCGGTGAGCTGCTCGTCTGGCGCGGCCCGCCCGTCGCTACCCGGTTTGCCGACGGCGTCAGCCACCCCGGGCCCAGCGGCGCCAGAAGCCCCTGCTTCGCCAAGCTCGGCGGGCGAGGCACCCTCTGCGGGCGAGGCACCCTCGGCGGGCGAGGCGCCCTCCGCGTGCCCAGCACCAGCACCGGCACCGTCCTCTGGCAGCGGCTCAATAAAGTCGGTGTCGAAGCCGAACATTCGATCTTCGTCGAGCGCCTCGTAGGCTGCGGTCTCAGACAGCCTGTCAGAGACGGCTGGCGTCTGGTCGAGCAGGTCGAGCGCGGCGGCTTCGCCGATAGGCTCGCGGCTCGGCACGGGTACGTCGAGCAGGCTCAGCCTGTCGACTAGTCTGTCGAGCATTTCAACGGCGTCTTCGATGACCTGGGTGTCGTGCGTGTCGACGCCGTGCAGCAGCCACTTGGCGATCTCGAGCTCGTGGTAGAAGGCGGCGCGGCTCCGCAGCGCAGCAGAGTCACCGACTCCCGAGCGCCTGGCGTAGCGGCTCATCACTGCGTCGAAGACATCGGATCCGGCCTCGCACAGCCAGGCGACGTCGCTCGCCGGGTCTCCGACTGACAGCCCCGACCAGTCCAGCACGCCGACGATGCGATCGTCGTCGATCAAGAGAGCGTCTGCACCCATCGTGCCGTGCACGATGCGGGGCTCGAAATCCCACAGCTCGGCGGCCTCCAACACCTCTGTCCACCGTGCGTGAACGGTCTCCGGCAGATAGCGCGTTGACTGGGCGCGATCGACCACCCTAGCCACCAGCAGCCGTTGATCGCGCGCACTCCGCTCGACCAGGCCGCCCTGCTGCGCAACGCTCCGCGGGAGGGCGTGGATAGCCGCGAGACTCTCTGCGATCGAGTCAATTAAGATAGCGTCGGCCCGCAGGTCTGCGACGTCGAAGCGCGAACCCTGCACGAATGTTGTGGCGACCGCACGGGTGTCTCCCGCGCGGGTCATGCCAAGCGAGCGTGGCGCCTCGAACGGCAGCTCCGCGCGTGCGCCTTCGGTGAGCGCGGCCAGCCCGAGCACGGTCGCAGACTGGAGCGTCTCGGCCTGCTGCGTGCGTGGCACACTCACCATAATCTCGTCGTCTGGAGTGGTGAGAATCGCCGCCGCGAATTCATCGCCAGACGCGTGATGGGGTCGCACCGCCACGGCGACGAGACCGGGCACCGCTGACGTCGCGAGCGCTGCGAGGGTAAGCGTGAGAGTGGCCATGCCCATTAGCGTATGCACCCCGGCCGCATCACGGGCCGCGCCACGCGCACCGCGCAGCAGTCTCAGAGCAAACCGTGCGCTGGCAGCACCTCGAAGTCTGAGAAGATCGATGTATGAGTGTGGAACAAGTGCCGCTGGCCGGAGGCCTGATCGATCGAGACGCGGCAACTCGGGGCTCCGCCGAACTGCTCGAGCGGGCCTGGGAGCAGCCCGGCACGGTGGTGCTTCGCGTCGCGGCGCAGAGCATTCCGATTCGGGATCGCGATGGTGTGCTCGCCCTTGTCTCGGCACGCGAGGTCGATGCTCCGGTCGATGAACGCATCTACCTCGGGTTGCACGATGGTGCAGCGGTGTTCGCCATTGCGGCCGAAGAAACCGAGAGCGAACCGGGGGTGACCTGGCAGCACGTGCTCACGTCGGTGCTGCGGCTGCCCCCAGCCGAACGCGAGCTCGTGACAATGGCGCTCGCAGTGATTCGCTGGCACGAGGCCGCCGGGTTCTCGCCCCGCGACGGCGAACCGACCACAGTCGCCGACGGCGGGTGGTCGCGCCGCACGGCCGCGGGCGGCGAGCTCTTTCCGCGCACCGACCCCGCGGTTATCGTGCTGATCACTCACGAAGACAGGGTGCTGCTCGGCTCGAACGTGCTGTGGGAGACCGGGCGATTCTCGTTGCTCGCAGGGTTCGTCGAGGCCGGCGAGACCCTCGAGAACGCGGTCGCTCGCGAGGTGTTCGAAGAGGCCGGGGTGCGCGTCGGCGAGATTCGCTACGTCGCCTCGCAGCCATGGCCGTTCCCGCGCTCGCTCATGCTTGGCTTCCACGCATCGCTCGCCGCCGACCAAGACCCAGAGCAGCTCGCTGCCGACCCGGCCGAAATCTCAGAGCTGCGCTGGTTCACGCGCGAAGAGATCCGCTCGCCGCACTCGGGCATCAAGCTGCCAGGCGAGCTCTCGATCGCGGGGTGGCTGCTGCACTCGTGGGCCGCGGAAGCAGATCAGTGACCGGCGACGCCGCGGAGATCTTGCGAGCGCTCGACCCCGACCAGCGCGAGATCGCCCAGGCGCTGCGCGGCCCTGTGTCGGTGCTCGCCGGCGCCGGCACAGGCAAGACCCGCGCCATTACGCACCGGATCGCCTACGGCGTGCGAACGGGGGTGTACGACCCGCAGCGCGTGCTGGCCGTCACGTTCACGCGAAAGGCCGCCGGCGAGCTGCAGGGGCGGCTGCGCGAGCTCGGCGCAGACGGTGTGCGGGCGCGCACGTTTCACGGGGCGGCGCTCGCGCAGCTCAGCCATTTTTGGCCGCAGTTTGTTGGGGGAGACGCGCCACAGCTGCTGCCGGGGAAGGTCGCAGCGCTTTCGCAAACCGTCGAGTCGCTCGGTTTGCGACTGAGCGGTGAAACGCTGCGCGACATCGCCGCCGAGATCGAGTGGCGCAAGGTGTCGATGCTGAGCATCGAGAGCTACGCGGAGCGCCTCGACTCCCGGCCGGCACTCGCTGGGCTGTCGCCCGAACAGGTCATCGACATTCAGGAGCGCTACACCAAACTGCTCGAGGAGCGCAGGCAGATCGATTTCGAGGATGTGCTGGTGCTGCTGTCGGGCATGCTCGAGGTCGAACCACGCGCCTCGTTGCAGGTGCGTGAGCAGTACCGCTTCTTCACGGTCGACGAGTTTCAAGACGTGTCGCCCCTGCAGCACCGGCTGCTGAATCTGTGGCTGGGGGCGCGCGACGACCTGTGTGTCGTCGGCGATGCGAGCCAGACGATCTATTCCTTCGCCGGCGCGACAAGCTCATTCCTGCTGCGGTTCGGCAGCGAGCACCCGAACGCCCGCGAGTTTCGGCTCGAACGCAACTACCGCTCTGTGCCGCCCATCGTTGTCGGCGCGAACCGGCTGATGCGCGACAAACCGGGGGCGCTGCAGCTGAGCCCGATGCGCGAACAGAGCGACAGTGTGCCGCAGTTCGGCTGGTTCCAAACGGAGCAAGACGAGGCGCGGGGGGTGGCCCAGGCGATCTCGCAGGCGCGCGCTGAGGGGGTCGCTGCCTCTGACATCGCGGTGCTGTACCGCACGAACGCGCAGTCTGCGAGGCTCGAAGAGGCGCTCGCAGCCGAGGGCATACCGGTGCGCGTGCACGGCGCGCAGCGGTTCTATGACCGTGCAGACGTGCGGCGCGCGATCTTGCTTATTCGGGGCCAGGCCAAGGTCGCAGACGATCGGCCGCTGTTTCAGATTGTCAGTGACATGTTGCGGGCTGTCGGGTGGACGGCGAAGCCACCTGAGGGCGCAGCGGAGCGCGAGCGCTGGGAAGCACTGAGCTCGATACTGTCACTCGCAGACGACATGCCACCAGGCACCGGCATCGTCGGGTTCAGCGAAGAGCTGCAGGCACGTCAGCAGGCGCAGCACGAGCCGCGAATGGAAGCGGTCACGCTGAGCGCAGTGCACGCCGCGAAGGGTCTCGAATGGCCGCTGGTGCACGTTGTCGGCCTGAGCGAAGGGATCTTTCCGATCTCGCACGCGCAGAGTGAGGAAGACATCGAGGAGGAGCGCCGGCTGGCCTACGTCGCGTTCACGAGAGCGCGCGATTCACTGCTGATGTCGGGCTTCGCGAGTGCGGCGCGCTCATCTCGGCCACCGTCGCGGTTCGTGGCGGAGGCCGGGGTGCACTTCTAATCGCGCAGCCGCACTCGGGGTGTGTGGTGAGCGTGGTGAACGAGGGGAGCGCGGCGAGTGCGCCGTGCTCGACGGGAAGAATGAGCTGGCGCTTATGCACCCACCGCGCGCCGCGGCGCCAACACGCGATGTAGTGCGCTGCTGCTGCGCCGACGAAGGGCATCGTTTCGGGGGCCTCTGAGCCCGGTACCCAGCCGTAGAGCTGTGCTGAGATGGCAGGGAGAGCCGGGTCTTGGTCGGTGAGGTGCAGTGCCTCGCAGCCGTGGCAGGGCGCTCCGCTCGCCGACACGAGCGGCCCGACCCTCGCAGCGTCGTCGGTGAATCGAATGAGCAGGTGCGGCACGCCGGCTCGCAGCCAGCGACTGCTGCGGCCGAGTGGCTCGAGATAGCGCAGCACCTCGATCGCCAGCTCTGGCTCGCCGCCGCTGCGCTCGCAGGAGCACAGCCGGTTCGCCTCGAGCGCTTGGCGCAGCCCCGGCAGCGCCCTGCCGTCGTCGTAGATTGCGGTGCGAAGGCGTTGGCGAGTGGCGACCGAACGCGCGCTGTACGCGAGCTCCATGGACGCGTGTCGGAGCGCGGGGGAGACGGGGGCATGAGGGGCAGCGCTCAGGCGGGTGGGCGGCCCGCCGTCGGCCTCTGCGGGGAGCTGATCTGCCACGGGGTCGACGAGGCGCTCCCGGGCGACGAGCGCCGGGCGCAGCGCGTCGAGCACCCGCTGTGCTTCGCCCGGGTCGTGCCGCGCGAGCTCCTCGGCCGTGGCGCCGTGCACGAGCATGGCGATGACTCGCTGCGTCTGCGGCGAGGCCGCCTCGACGCGGGCGACGACGCGGTCGAAGCCGACGCGCAGCGTGGTGGGAGTTTCCCATACGAGAGGGCGGTCTGGGGTGAGCTGAGTGGTGGGAACTGTGTGGGTCATCTCAGCAGTCTGGGGCGCGCTGGCCGCGCTACCGGGTTGTCCACACGCATAATCGAACGCCGACGGCTTTCAGCGCGGTGTGAACAACCCGTCGTGCTACGCGCGCGGCGATGCTCCCGGCTCGCTGCCGCCAGAATCACCGGTGCCGTCAGCATCGCCGTCGCCACCGGCGCCGTCGGTATCACCAGCGCCGAGATCGCGTGGCGGGAGCTCATTGCTCAGGAGCTTCTTGAGCTCGTCGTCGAACGGATCGACCGGGGCAGTCCCGTCGCCGAGCAGCCCGATGCGGGAAAGAAGCAGATCTGGTGCGTCGATCTCTTCGGCCGAGGGCATGATATCGGGGTGCGACCAGAGGTTGTCGCGAGCCGACTGCCCCCCGCGATCCACCACGGTGCGCCACATCAGTGCGGCCTCGCGCAGCCGGCGCGGCCGCAGCTCGAGCCCGGCAAGGGCGGCGAACGCGCGCTCGCCAGGGCCACCTGTCGCGCGGCGACGGCGCACCATCTCGGCGATGCCGTTGGCGCCGGGCAACCTGCGCGTCGCGTCCTCTGTCACGGTGTCGACCCACCCCTCGATGAGTGCGAGCATCGTGGCGAGGCGCTCGTGGGCCGCCTCCTGGGCCTCGGTCTTTGGCGGGAACAGCGCCCCGCTCGCGAGAATCTCTTGGAGCTGATCTGGCCGCGACGGATCGATCTCGCGCGAGACCTCCTCGATGCGCTCGGTGTCGATGTGGATCCCGCGCGCGTAATCCGTAATCGCGGTGAGCAGGTGCGAGCGGAGCCACTTGGTGTGCCGGAACAACCGCGCGTGAGCGAGCTCGCGCACTGCGAGGTAGAGCGTCACCGCCTCAAGATCTTGGTCAAGGCCCTCCGCGAACTTGGCTATGCCGCCCGGGAGCAAGGCCCCGCCCTCGTTGCCCTCACCGGAAAAGAGGGGAATGCCAACATCGCCCGCCGACACAACCTCGCCTGACAGCTGCCCGACGATCGAGCCGAGCTGCACCGCGAACAGTGCACCGCCAACGCTGCGGAGCATCGGCGTCGCCTGCTGCAGGGCCGCCGCCATCTCCTCGGGCATCTGGCTGTTCACGGAGTTCATGAGTGCGCGCGACACCGACTCCGCGACCGGCTCGGCCAGGCTAATCCACGTATCGATTGAGCGCTGCACCCACTCGATACGGTTGACCACGCGAGGCGAATCAGACACCGGGCCGAGCTGCGTTGCCTCGTCAAGCCAGAGCGACGCGACTGGGAACGCGCGATCTGCCGCGGCCGAATCGGTCGCGGGCTCACCGCCAGCGGCATCGAGCGCCGTGCGCCGCGCGACCGACCAATCGATCTTGTCGCTCGGGTTCGACATTGCGCCCCGGAGCGTCGAGAACAGCGCGCCGAGCACAGCGGGGTCTGCAGAGATGCCCGCGGCCTTGGCGAGCACCGACGGATCGAGCTCGGCGTCTTGCTGCCCGCTGAGCATGTTCTGCAGCAAGCGCTGCAGTTCTTCGAAATTGGGGCTCGACGATTCGTTCGGCCCCTCTGGCTGTGTATCGTCGTTGTTCACGGCGTTCTCCTCATGCCTCGTACTGGTAATAACGCTACGGCACGCGAGGTGAGACGCCGCCGTGAGACGCGCGATTGTATTGCGCCCACTGCGAACAGTTACGAATGTGTTGTAGCTCCCACAACTTATTCAGCGGGCGAACGATACGATCGTTGGGTGACCGAACAGACTACTTCTGCCCCCCGATCGCGCCGACTTTCCCCGCTCGCAATCACGATCATTCTCGTGGTCGTGCTGATCATCGCGTTCCTCGCGGTCTCGTCAGTGATGACTGAGGTCCTATGGTTCAACCAGCTCGGGTACCTGCCCGTGTTTGCGACGCAGTGGATAGCGGCAGGCGCCATGTTTATCGTCGGCTTTCTCGCGATGTCGATTCCGGTGTTTCTCTCCATTGACATTGCGTACCGCAAACGCCCGGTCTATGCTCGCTTGACCGCGCAGCTCGACCGCTACCAAGAGGTCGTCGAGCCGCTGCGCAGGCTGGTGAAATGGGTGCTGCCGGCAGTGCTCGGCATCTTCGCCGGTATCGCGGCCGCCTCGAGCTGGCGCACCGTGTTGCTGTGGTGGAACTCGGAGCCGTCGGGCGAGAAAGACGCACAGTTCGGCTTTGACATCTCGTTCTACCTGTTCGATTTGCCGCTGTGGCAGTCGATCGCGGGGTTTGCCTCTGCCGCCGTGCTGATCTCGCTGCTCGTAGGTGCCGCGACTAGCTACCTCTACGGTGGTATCTCGTTCACCGAGCGTGAGCTGCGCGTGTCGAAGTCGACACGCATTCAGACCGCTATTCTCGCGACCCTGTACCTCCTGATCCAGGCCGCAAGCCTGTGGCTCGACCAGTACGCGACAGTGACGAGCACCGACGGCTACGCGACGGGCGCAATGTACTCGAGCGTGCACGCCACGATTCCGGGTAAGCAGATTCTTGCGGGCATCGCGGCGATTGTCGCCGTGCTCTTTATCGTCACCGCGATCACTGGCAAGTGGCGCATTCCGGTCATCGGCACCGCATTGCTCATCGTGTCGAGCCTCGTGCTTGGCGTCGGCTACCCCTGGGCGATCCAGCAGTTCCGCGTTGTTCCCGACGAGCAGAGCATGGAGTCGGAGTACATCTCGCGTAACATCGACGCGACGCGCAAGGCCTACGGCCTCGACGAGGTGAAGATTGAGCGCTACGACGCGGTGACCGACGCCGAGCCCGGCGCGCTGCGCAATGACGCGGTCGCCACCTCGAACATTCGCATTATGGACCCAGAGGTCATCTCGCGCACCTTTGCGCAGCTCGAGCAATCCAAGCAGTACTACAAGTTCCCGAAGTCGCTGAACGTCGATCGCTACGAGCTTGACGGCCAGGTCGAAGACACCGTCTCGGCGATTCGCGACATCGACATCTCGGGGCAGTCGAGCTGGTACAACCGCACGCTCGTGTTCACCCACGGCTACGGCCTCGTCGCAGCCTACGGTAACCAGCGCTCGCCCGGCGGCGAGCCGGTGTTCCTCGAGGGTGGCATTCCGACCGACGGCCGCCTCGGCAAGTTCGAACCGCGGGTGTACTTCGGCATGGATTCGCCCGACTACTCGATCGTCGGTGGCGAACGGGACAAGGCTATCGAGCTCGACTTCCCGTCAGACATCGAGAGCACCCCAGAGGCGCCGGCAGCCGACGCCGAAGACGCGGCTCCCGCGGAGGGCGGCAGCGCCGCATCGACCGTGGCATCGGTGACTGCGAAGGAAGACCCGGCTGACGGCGACGCCGCTGCTGACGGCGACGCCGCTGCTGAAGGCGACGCGAACGGTGATGCGCCTGCCGAAGAAGACGTGCCGGCTGAAGATCTCGACCCCGAGGTCGAGGCCGCGGTCGGTGGCCGCGCGAACCTCACAACCTTCAAGGGCGATGGCGGGCCGAAGCTCGACAACATTCTCACGAAGATCATGTTCGCCCTGAAGTTCCAGGACGTCGAGATTCTGCTCTCGGGCGCCGTCGTCGACGGCTCGCAGGTGCTGTTCGACCGCAACCCAGTCGAGCGCGTGCAGAAGGTGGCCCCCTACCTCACGATCGATGCCGCTCCCTACGCATCGGTTGTTGACGGCAAGCTGAAGTGGATTATTGACGGCTACACGACCTCAGCGCAGTACCCGTACTCCGAGGTCACCGACATGAACGCGCTCACGGTAGACGCAGACAACCAGCGCGTGAGCATGATGGCGAAACCGGTGAACTACATTCGCAACTCGGTGAAGGCAACCGTTGACGCCTACGACGGCAGCGTTGACCTCTACGCCTGGGATACCGAAGACCCGCTGCTGAAGTCGTGGGGCAAGATCTTCCCGGGCACACTCAAGAGCGTCGACGACATGAGCGGCGAGCTGCTCAGCCACGTGCGCTACCCGACCGACATGTTCAAGGTGCAGCGCGAGGTGCTGAGCAAGTACCACGTGACCGATGCCGGGGCGTTCTACTCGGCCGAAGACGCGTGGCGCACGCCAGATGACCCGGTAGCAACCGCGAGCGAGACTGAGCGCGCGCCAGCTCAGCCGCCGTACTACCTCACCCTGTCTGCGGGCGTTGGTGCCGAGCCGACCTACTCGATCTACTCGACGTACATTCCTGACGCTCGTGGCGAGGGCGCGCGCGATATTCTCACCGGGTATCTCGCCGCAAACTCGAACGCTGGCTCCGAGGCGGGCAAGGTCTCGGAAGACTACGGCACGCTGAAACTGCTGACGCTCCCCAAGAGCAACACCATTCCGGCGCCCGGCCAAGTGCAGAACAGTTTTAACACCGACCCGAAGGTTTCGACCGAGCTCAACCTGCTCAGGCAGGGCGGCACGCGCGTGATCAGCGGTAACCTGCTGACCCTCCCGGTCGGTGGTGGCCTGCTGTACGTGCAGCCCGTGTACCTCGAAGCGTCGTCGGGCACGAAGTTCCCGCTGCTGCAGAAGGTGCTTGTTTCGTTCGGCGATGACATCGCGTTCGAAGACACGCTTGACGGCGCGCTCGACACCCTCTTTGGTGGTAACTCAGGTGCGAACGCCGGTGACGGCGATAGCGACGCCGAGGTGCCTCCGGCCGAGGGCGATGGTGACGGCAACGGCGAGCCAGCCGAGCCGGGCGAAAGCTCGGGCGGCAAGACGCCGGCGGCACTCACGCAGGCGCTGAAAGATATGAAGGCTGCGATCGACGAGCGCGATGCGGCGATGAAGGAGGGCGACCTCACGAAGTTTGCTGAGGCCGACAAGAAGCTCTCGGAGGCGCTGGAGCGGGCGCTGCAGGCCGGCGCATAGCGCCAGTCGTTCTGATTGCTGAAACACGAGAGTGGGCCCGGGGGTAACCCCGGGCCCACTCTCGTGTTGGTGCCGTTGTTGTTGGCTGTTACGAGCGGTTCTACCGTTTGAGCGTTGCGCGCTCCACGAACCTGTAGGCGACACCGAGGCCAGCGATGAGTGCGAACGACACGATTGCGACGATGCCGAAGTACTGCGCCTCAGCACCCTCGCGGTACGACTGCGAGATCCACCCAGCGAAGGTCGAACCGCCGGCCATTGTGAGGAAGTAGAGTGCGGTCATCTGCGAGTTCGCCGCCTTGGGTGCGAGCTCGGCGGTGAACGAGAGGGCCGCCGGTGCAAACAACGACTCGCCCAGCGCAAAGAACACCATCACCAGCAGCGCGATGACGAGCGGCATCGACTGGCCGGCGCTCAGACCGAAGGGGACGATGACGGCCGCGCCGACAGACATGGCGATGACGCCGACGACGAGCTTTGTGACGGGCCGCATGCGCGAAGCGCGACTGCGGGTCCACAGCACAGCGAGCAGGGCGGTGATCGCGGCAACGGCGAGGCTCTCGAGCGTCACGATGAGCGAGGGCGGCATTGTCAGCGACCCGACGGTGAGGTTGATCTTGGTGTCGGCAAAGACGGCAAAGGCCGTGAACAGCTGGAACAGCAGCGTCCAGAACACCAGGCTCATGAGGAAGATCGGTACATAGCGTACGACCGCGCGCCGCTCGGGCGCGGTGACCTTCTTGTTCGTGAGCAGCATCGTGAACAACCCGAGTGTTGCCGCGAGCACGACGAGCGCGACGACGTTGCTGATGTTGTCTGGCCGAACGAGCCCGAACGCGACGGCGAGGGCGATTGCGACGATGGCGACCGCTGCGATGATGACCCACCGCATCCGTTCTGCCGGGGGCAGCGGGTTGGGCACTCTGCCGGTGCTCGCGGGGAGCCGACGCATGCCGAAGATGTACTGGCCGAGCCCGAGCGCCATTCCCGCCGCGGCGGCGCCGAAGGCGATATGGAAGCCCCACGCCTGGTTGAGCCAGCCGGTGACGAGCGGCCCGGCGAAGGCGCCGAGGGTGATGCCCATGTAGTAGATCGAGTACCCGGCGTCGCGTCGCGGGCCGCCGTTAGGGTACAGCTCGCCGACCATCATCGTCGTGTTGACCTTCAACCCGCCGGTGCCGATGACAATAAGCGCGAGGCCGATCACCAGGCCGGCAAGGCCGGGCACGACGGCGAGCATGATGTGGCCGGCGAGAATCGCAGACCCGCCGACGAGCACGACGTATTTCGGTGCGAGCACGCGGTCAGCCACCCACGCGCCGACAATCTGCGCAATGTAGACGAGCCCGCCATACGCGCCGGCGATGCCGAGAGCGACGGGCTGGGGGAGGCCGAGCCCTCCCTCGCTCAGCGAGTAGTAGAGGTAGTAGGCGAGCAGCACCTGGAGCCCGTAGAAGCTGAAGCGCTCCCACATCTCTACGCCCGAGAGCGTCAGCAGCCCGCTTGGCTTGGCGTCGTCGACCACTATGCCGAGTGCGCTTGTCACCCCGGTTCCGGGGTGCGGTGGCGGCTCGGGCGCGCCTGACGCGGCCGTGTTGGCTGGGCGGGGTTTCGTCATTGATTCTCCATGGGCATACGGGCAGGGCCGTGCCGTGTTCGCGCGTGTGGCGTGAGGGCCGGGCTCAGCGGGTATCGAATGTGATGGCGTTCGGTGTAGGCTAATGAGCAGTTGGTCAGACCAACTTCCCGAACGATTCGCAAATATACACTGCCGTGACGCGATCCGTCAATTGCGGCGGGGCGCCAGCGAAAACCCGATAGTTTCGAGGAGTTGGCGCTTCGGCGAGCTGCGAAACCCACTAGCGAACGAAAGGAACGGCGATGGACTGGAACTCCATGAAGCCCGCGACGACGCTGTCGCTGCCCGACCGCCTCTCGGTTGATCTCGAGCGACTCATTCTCGACGGCGAGCTGTCGCCAGGTGACCGGCTGCCCCCTGAGCGCGCGCTCGCCGAGCACCTGGGGGTCTCGCGCGTGTCGATTCGCGAGGCCCTGCGGGAGCTCGAGAACCGCGGGTTGATCGACCGCAAGCCGGGTCGCGGCACGGTCGTGCTTGGCCCGGGGGAGCGCACGGGCCTCGCCGACCGCATCGGGGAGGCGGTGAATGCTGCCGACGCCCAGATTCGCGACATTATGGAGTTGCGCGCGATAGTCGAGCCGCCGATAGCCAGAATCACGGCGGGGCGGGCGACACCGCGCGACCTCGCCCAGCTGCGCGAGCTTGTCGAGGCAATGGAGAAAGACACGACGAAGGAGCGCTACGCAGAGCTCGACCGCGCCTTCCACCAGTCCATCGCCCAGTACACGCACAACCCGCTGCTCGAGCTCATCAACGAGCAGATCGCGCAGCAGATCGCGCCGAGCCGCGGCAGCCGATACCAGACCCGCGAGCGGCGGCAGGTGTCGAGCGCGGCGCACCGGCGCATTTTCGAGGCGATTGCCGCGGGCGACGGCGACCTCGCCGAGGCCGAGGCACGCGCACACGTGCTCGATATCGCCGCGCAGATTGCGATCGCCGGCAAACAGGGCGCCGAACCGGCACCCGGAGCGCCAACCACCCAGCCATCGGCAGATCAGGAGACAGGTATATGACCGCCGCACCTCTCGGAGCGATTTCGACCTCGCACCACCTCGCCACCGAGGCGGGCGCGGCGGTGCTGCGCGCGGGTGGCAACGCCATCGATGCCGCGATCACCGCGGCGGCAACGCTCTGCGTCGTCTACCCCAACAACGTTGCGCTCGGTGGCGACCTGGTCGCCATTGTCCGCAGCCCAGATGGCAAGATCCGCTTCTTGAACGCCACGGGCACCGCACCGGCCGGGCAGAGCCTCGAAGCGCTCCGCGAGCGGCACGGCGACGCCCTGCCGCTGCGCGGAATCGACACGGTGACGGTGCCGGGTGGCGTGCGTGGGTGGGAGGCACTGCACGAGCTCGGCGGATCCCGAACCTGGGCGCAGCACCTCGAGCCAGCGATAGCGTTCGCTCGCGACGGCTTTCCGAACTCCCGCTCGGTCGCCCGCGAGCTGCGGGCAGCCCAGCCCGAGTTCTCGCGGGACCCCGGCGCCAGAGAGGTGTTTTACCCGAACGGCGCCCCGCTCGCCGAGGGGGAGCAGCTCGTGCAGCCCGCGCTCGCACGTTCGCTACAGCAGCTCGCCGAGGGCGGCCCCGATGCCTTCTACTCGGGCGACCTCGCCAGCTCGTGGGTGGCCGGCCTTGCGGCGCGCGGCTCCAAGATCACGGTGGCCGACACGGCCGCATACCGGCCCTTCTGGGACGAGCCGATCGAGACTGAGTTTCGCGGCCTGCGCGTACTGACCGGCCCGCCGAACACCTCAGGGTTTATGTTCCTGCGCGCCCTGAACGCGATCACCGACGGCATCGAAGACCCGCTCGGCGCGGGTGCGGGCGAACTCGCTCGCGCGTTCTACGAGAGCAACCTGGTGCGCACCCAGCTCCTGTCTGACCCGACCTTCGACGGCGCAACCGGCGAGCAGCTCGTCGCGGCGGCGGCCCCTGACCGGCCGATTCGGGGCGATGCGAAGGCGAGCGGCGACACCGTCGGGTTCTCGGCGGTGAGCGCCGACGGCTGGGCCGTGTCGTTCATTAACTCTGTCTACTGGGATTTCGGCTCCTACATTTTGGAGCCAGAGACCGGCATCATCTTTCAGAACCGCGGCACCTCGTTCTCACTCGACCCCGAGTCGCCAAACGCCTTCGCCCCGGGCAAGCGCCCGCGGCACACGCTGATGCCCGTGATGGTGCTCGACGGCGACGACCTCAGGTACGTGCCAGCCACGATGGGCGGCGCCGCCCAGCCGCAGGTGCACACGCACCTGCTGCAGCGCATGTTGGCGGGGGAGGAGCCTGCGAGCGCCACCCACGCCCCGCGCTGGATGGTCGAGGAGGTTACCGGAGACACCCAGGCGAGCGTTGTCGCGGAGGCCGATGTGCCAGAGAGCGCGAGGGCCGCCATCCAGGCGGCGGGGTTCGCGCTCGTGACGGTGCCCTCCCGCGACGAGTCGCTCGGGCACTCCAATGTCGTAAGAATTGATCGCGATGACGAGGGTGCCATCGGGTACACCGCGGCGAGCGATCCGCGCTCCGACGGTTCGGCGATCGTCGTGGCTGCAACGGGATAGCGGGCTGCAGATCCGCGGATCCGCCCCTCGCACCCACGAACACACTGAAAGGCCCTGATGACTTCGACTGATTTTGACCTGCCCCGCCCCTCGATCTTGGTGCTCGCGCTGCTCGGCGCGCTCACCGGAATGCTCTCCGGCCTCTTCGGCATTGGCGGCGGCGTGGTGCTCGTTCCGCTGCTCACGATCTTCCTCGGCTACCAGCAACGCCTCGCGGCAGGCACCTCCGTCGCCGCGATTCTGCCAGCGGCCGTTGTCGGCGGTATTGGCTACGCTGTGCAGGGCAACGTCGATTGGATCGCTGCGGTGCTGCTTGCCGTCGGTATTGTCGTCGGCGCGCAGATCGGCAGTTACCTGCTCGCGAAAGTGCCGACGGGCTTTCTGCGGTGGCTCTTCATGGTGTTTCTGCTGGGCATCGTCGTGAGCCTGTGGTTCGTCGTGCCGCAGCGCGAGGCCGAGATCGAAATGACCGTGTGGATCGGGGTGGGCCTTGTCGCGCTCGGCCTCGTCACCGGCGTGCTCTCTGGCCTGCTGGGTGTCGGCGGGGGCGTGATCGTCGTGCCGGCGCTCATGTTCTTCTTCGGCTCGAACGACCTGGTTGCGAAGGGTACCTCGCTCATCATGCTCATTCCGGGCTCGATCTCGGGCACGCTCGGCAATTTCCGCCGCCGCAACGTCGACCTGCGCAGCGCGCTCGTGCTCGGCATCGCGGCGAGCGTGCTGTCGCCGCTCGGGTCTGTGCTCGCCACAAAGATCACGCCGTTCGCCTCGAACGTCGCATTCTCGCTGCTGCTCGCGTTCGTGCTCGGGCAGATGCTGTTCAAGACGCTGCGCGCGAAGAAGAAGTAGGCGGGGGCTCTCGGCTGCGCCGTCGTTCTGGTCTGCGGTAACCCGGTGATCTGCACAAGATAGCCCCTGCGCGGCCGATATTGTCTGCGGTAGCCCGGTGATCTGCACAAGCTAGCCTCCGTGTCGCCGATCTGATGCGATTGACGGCAGATTGCCTATCTACGGCCGCGGCGGGCGGAGCGTGCGGGGCTGTTGGGCCCTCGTTTGGGTGGCTATAGCAGGAATCTCGACCGAGATCTTAGTAGTGCAAGACGTGTCGCGCATCTGGTGTTGTGCACCCACGGGGAAGTTGCCAGCCTACAGGGTCGCGTCGACAGTTGGGGTATGCGCTGACCGTCGGGTAGCGAAGCTCGGTCTCTGGGGCCGCCTCGCGATCGCCACGGAAGCGTCGACCCTCCTGGCAGTGAGATTCCCCTGGGCGGGCACTGCGCCGCTGGCTGCGGGAAGGCGAAAGGCCCTTGGCTCGGAAATGCTTCCGGGCCAAAGGCCTTTCTCGTGGTTGCGGGGGCAGGATTTGAACCTACGACCTCCGGGTTATGAGCCCGGCGAGCTACCGAACTGCTCCACCCCGCGGCGTAGTTACTACTGTACAGGGCGTGGCTGAGGGGCGCGAACCCGGTGGTGCCTGGGGCGTGTTGCCCGGTGGTGCCCGGGGCGTGTTGCCCGGTGGCGCTGGGCCCGGGGCATGGCGTCGAGCGGAGGCGTTGCTCGCGGCGGCCGAAGCGTTGTCCACAGCGGCCGAAGCGTTGAGAAATTCAATGATGGTGGGTGGGCGAACCCGGCGCTAGGCCGGGCTGCCCGAGAGCGCCTTCGCGGCTTCGGGGCGGCCGGGCCGGCCGGATCGACGCTGGGTGCCGCAGCCGGGGCGCCGGGGTTGGTGGGCGTTTGGCGAAAAGCGAAAGGCCCCTGATCTGGAATAAATTCCTGATCAGGGGCCAATCTCTGGTTGCGGGGGCAGGATTTGAACCTACGACCTCCGGGTTATGAGCCCGGCGAGCTACCGAACTGCTCCACCCCGCGGCACAAGAATTTACTCTAGCACCGATTTGTGTGGTGCGCCAATCGGCGGCGATTTGCGCCTGTGGAGAGGCCGCGCCAGTCGTGCCGGTTCGCGTGCATGCTGGCAGCCCAGCTACCACGACACGAGAGGCTTTCACCGATGACTGTCACCACACCAACGCGCCGCGGGCGGGCGCGTCGCCGCGTACTCGCCGCCTTACTCGCGGCACCGCTCATGCTCCCTGCTGCAGTGACGAGCGCCCAGGCCGCGTCGCTCGAAGGGATGTTTAAGTTCGGAACCTATGAGATCGGCGGCTTCGGGCTCGCCGACGGGTCGCTCGCCTATTGCCTTGAACCCGGGGCGCAGGCGCCGCTCAGCGATCAACTCGAGCCCGTGCGGGTCACCGAGCTGCCGGGCTATTCGATTTGGGTCGACGATCAGTGGGGGTGGCGGGGGCAGGTCACCACGGCCCCCGCCTCGGGTGAGGTGCTCAGGCAGCTGAACTGGGTGCTCGCGGAGCACGGCGACACTCAAGATCAGCAGCGCGCGGTCGCGGTGCAAATCGCGCTGTGGGAGCTTCGCCGCGGCCCGGGCAATGAGGGGTGGATCGAAGGCAAGTACGAGATGTTTCGCAGCCATGGCGGCGCTCCGCACATTGAAGCGGGCAAACGGCTAGCGGCTGAGGCGCGAACACAAGCGCTCGGGCCAGGCAACGCATTCCCGGAGGGGGAGCTGAAGCTCGACAGCGTCGACGAGCACGGCAACGGCACGGTGAGCTACCCGGCGGGCACCACGGCGCTCACAATTGAGGGTGGCGTGTTCGCCGGCGGTGAGACGGAGCTGACCGTGGCGAACGGTAAACCCGGCACCGTCGAGTGGTCGGCGACGCCGCACGAGCCGGCCTGGCAACGCTTCAACGACGTGACAATTCGCGCCGACTGGGCGCTTGCCGAAAAGTACTGGCCCGCCGAACTCATTGTGCACCCTTCAACCCAGCACGCCGAACAGCGGCTGGGAGCAGGCGTCACGCCCGTCGTGGGCGAGAACCGGGGTGAACTGGCGCCGGTCGTCGCGACGTTCGATGCGCGCTTTGCGCCGACGCTCGGCACGCAGGTTCCTGAGGAGATCGTGACCGGGGCAGAGGGCGTGTTTCGTGACCGCGTGAGCGTTGGGGTTGCAGAGGGGCGCTGGCCGACTCGGGGAGACGAGGTCGAGCCGCTCCCGCTGCTCGCAGACGGGGTGCTGTTTGGGCCCTTCGCCGAGCCACAGGCCGAGACGGACTTCGCCCCCACCGACGCGCCGATCGCGGCGCGCGCGACGCTCGACATTTCGCGCGGCCCCGGCGATTACGAGGCGGAGCTCGCGCTGGCTGGCGCCGCCGCTGGGTACTACTACTGGGTGTGGTCGATCGCTGAAGAGCGGCAGAGCGACGAGATTCGTGCCTCAGAAGTTCTCGAGCTTGGTGCGGTGTTCGCAGACCGCTTCGGGGTGCTCACGGAACGTCAGATCGTGCCAACCGAACTGCGTTGGGAGACGCGCCTCGTGCAGCACTCAGTGAGCCCTGACAGCCGGGAACTGATCGACAGGGTGCGTGCCACGCTGCTCGGCGGGGAGTGGCTCCGCGACGAAACCGGCGAGCGGCTGCGCCCCGTCATTCGGCTGACCTTCTATCAGCTCGACAGCCGCCCAACGCAGCAGCCAGACCCACCCGCGGCCGCCCGCGAAATTGGCGAGGTGCGCGTGGCGCTTTCGGCGCCCGACACCTGGGAGCAGGCCCCGCCGTTTGTTGTGCCAGACGCAGTGCAGGGGTGGGTGGCTGTACGAGCATGTTTGTTCGATGAAGACCAGGCGCCAGAGATCGCCGGCAAGTTTGTTGAGTGGTGCGATGACTTTGGGGTGCCCGATGAGACCGCTCAGGTTGTTGGCGAGCTCGCGGCAACGGGCGCGGTCGGCCCGGCGCCTTGGGCCTCGCGAGAAGGGTACATATCGCTCGGCGTCGCGGTCGCTGGGGTCGGCGGGCTGTGCCTTGGGCTCCTCGGGATGCGGCGAAAGCGCGCGCTCTTGGCGTGAATGCGGGGCGTCAGCATGGCGCGCGGCGGGTGCGAGCGGGGCGACAGGTTTTCGGATCTCCAGTCGCTCTGCAGCGTTCCCAAATGATTTTCATAGGTTCAACCGGAATGCTTGAGTCATCGAGAGAGGAGCCACGATGGCTGAGAATACTTTGCCCCCGTCAGCGGGTGCGACGCCCACAGGGCCGGAAGACGGCCAGGGCCCGAGCCAGCACGACGATGCGCGGCAGGATGCGCCGCAGCCGAACCCCTCTGCTGGCGAGCTGGGCGGCTACCCGGCGCCCGGCTCCACGCCGGCCCCGGCAGCGCAGACCCCGGAGGTCGGTGTGCCCGCGAACGGGCTCCCCGGTGTGCCCGCGAACGGGCTCCCCGGTGTGCCCGCGAATGGGCTCCCCGGTGTGCCGACGAATCTCGGGGCGAGGCAACAGTCGCGGGAGCAGCAGGCACCGTACCAACAGGGCACGCACGACCACCCGACGGTGCCGCTGCACGACGCGTTCGGCCAGCCGCTGCCCGGCCAGCCGCTGCCCGGCGACCAGCACCCTGGCCAGGCGCAGCCCGGCCAGAGCCACGCTGGTCAGCAGTTTGCGGGCCACCCCGGCCCGCAGGGCAAGCCAGCCACGACGAAGCGCGGCCACTCGACCGGAACGTTCCTCGCGGGTCTCGCCGTTGCTGCGCTCATTGGTGGCATCGTCGGCGGCGGCGTCTCCTCGCTGGTGATGGCGAATGCCGCGCCGAAGGGCGGCCAGGTCTCGCAACAGCCGGGCACCGTGACGCTGAACAACCCTGAGACCGCGACAGAAATCTCGGGTGTCGCGGCCGTGGGCACCCCCAGCGTCGTCACCATCTCGGTCGAATCGCAGACCGAGGCGGGCTCGGGCTCTGGGGTCATTTACAGCGAAGACGGCTACATCATCACGAACGCTCACGTGGTCACGCTCGACGGCGCGGCCGCAGACCCGCGCATTCGCGTGAAGCACAGCGATGGGCGCGTCTTCGAGGGCAAGCTTGTGGGCGTCGCGCCCTACTCAGACATCGCGGTCGTGAAGGTCGAGGCCGAGAACCTCACCCCGATCGCGGTCGCAGACTCGAGCAAGGTCAACGTCGGCGACCTGGCCGTCGCGATCGGAGCGCCGATGAGTCTCTCGAACACGGTGACGAGTGGCGTCGTGAGCGCGCTGAACCGCGGCATCTCGGTAGGCAGCGCGCTGATTCCACAAGACCCGAGCCAAGAGGGCCAGGAAGATCAGGGCGGCGAGGGTGAACAAGACGGTGGCGGCGGCTTCCCGTGGGACTTCAGGTTTGACCGCCCGGGCGAGCCCGAGACCCAGCAGCAGACCGGCGGGCAGGTCACACTGCCTGTGGTGCAGACCGATGCGTCGATCAACCCGGGTAACTCCGGCGGAGCGTTGCTGAACGCGCGCGCCGAGCTCATCGGCATCAACGTCGCGATCGCGTCACCCGGGGCGACCGAGGGCAACGCCTCGAGCGCGGGCCTCGGCTTCGCTATCCCAGCAGATCTCGCAACGCGGGTTGCCGACGAGATCATCGCGGGGGAGAAGCCGAGCCACGGCATGCTCGGCGCGAGCGTGGCAGATTCGAGCCTCGACGATGACGAAGATGCAAACCACGCGGGCGGGCTCATCAAGGAAATCGTGCGCGGCGGTGCCGCGGCAAACGCGGGCCTGAAGGTCGGCGACGTGATTACCGCGGTCGACGGTGTTCCGGCCGCCGACGGCACCTCAGTCTCGGCGCTGATTCGCATGCACGCTGGCGACAGCGAGGTGACGATCGACTACACCCGGCAGGGTGTCGCGGGTCAGGTTGAGGCGAAGCTCGGCACGCTCGACTGGTAACACCCTCTTCTCTCTCACGAAAGCGGGCACCCGAAACGGTGCCCGCTTTCGTGTTCTACAGTTAGAGTCACATGAATACCAGCCGATTCCACTTCGCGAGTGGCAACCTCGCCAAGCTCCTAGCCATACCCAAGTACGCACTGTCGTGGGTGCTCGCGTTCTTCGTGCCGCGCGCAAGCGAGCGCTGGGTGTTTGGCAGCGGCGTCGGCGTCGGCGAGGGCGCCCTCGCGCTCGCCAGGCAGCTCAGGCGCGACCGGCCAGACGCGCCCATCGCGTGGCTCGTCGCAACCGACGCGGAGCGCGACCTCGCGGCCGCCGAGGGCTTCACCCCGATCCGTCGCGCGAGCCGGCACGGGTACTGGGCGACGCTGCGCGCTGGCACGCTCGTCGTCACGCACGGGCTCGGCGATGTGAACCGCTTTGGGGTGTTCGGCGGCGCCGTCGTGCAGCTCTGGCACGGTGCCCCGCTCAAACGCATCCACCTCGATTCGCCCGTCACCACCGCGGTGCGCGGCCCTGCGATCGTGCGCGGCCTGCTCAAACGCATGTACGAGCGCGGCACGAAGCAGGTGAGCCTGTACATTGCTGGTTCGGTGACGGCTGCCGAGCGGCTCCGTTCGGCATTTCGCGTCGCCCCGGGCAAGGTGCTGGTGCTCGGCGATCCGCGCGACGACGCGCTCGCGAGGCAGGCGCTCGAGCCCGCGCTCGCCGCAGCGGCGCGAGACACGGTCGCGGCGGCGCTCGAGGCGCAGGGCGCGCCGGCGATCGCGCAGCGCGAGAAGCTCGTGCTCTACGCCCCGACCTGGCGCGACGGCGCCCCCGACCCCGCGATACCGACGCCGGCCGAGGTCGCCGGGCTCAACGAGGCGCTTGCGGCCACGGGCTCGCGCCTCGTGATTCGCTCGCACCCGCTGGGCGAGGGGGAGTACGGTGCTGCGGCTGGCCCGCGGATCCACCTCTTCGGCAGCGAACTTGCGCGCGATATCACCCCGCTCCTCGGCGCCTTTGACGCCGTCATCACTGACTTTTCCTCAATCGCGGTCGATTTCTCGCTGCTCGAGCGGCCGATCCTGTGGTTTGCGCCCGACCTCGACGAGTACTCGCGCACGCGCGGGCTCTACGAGGCGCTCGAGGTGACGGCGGCGACGCCGATCGAGCGAACCTGGGCAGGCGTCAGCGAGCTGCTCACCGGGGTGCTCACCGAGGCCACCCCGGCTAAGCGCGAATCGGTGCGTGCCGCGCGTGCGCTCGCGGCACGCTTCCACCCGCACCGCGACGGCAACTCGGCCGCGCGCGTGCTCGCGGCGATTGACCGCCTCGGGCTCCCCGCCGCGGAGCTCGTGCCCCCGGGCGGCGTGTTCTTCGAGAGCTTCTACGGCCGCCAGGTGAGCTGCAACCCGCTCGCGATCGACCGCGAGATCGCGTCGCGCGAGCCGGGCCTTGCGCGCTACTGGAGCGTGACGAGCGAGTCTCAGCGCGTTCCGGCGGGGGCGACGCCGCTGCTCGTTGGCGGGCGCGAGTGGTTCGCGGCGCGGCGCGGGGCGAAGCTCGTCGTCGTGAACGACTGGCTGCGTTACAGCTTCAGGCGCGCCGCCGGGCAGACCGTGCTGCAGACCTGGCACGGCACCATGCTCAAGCACCTCGCACTCGGCCGCCCGAACGTGTCGCTGCGCACGCGATTGGCGATTCGCCGCGAGAGCCGGCGGTGGAGTCTGATGCTGTCGCAGAACCCGCACTCCACCGAGCAGTTTCGGCGCAGTTACGCCTTCGACGGCGAGATCATTGAGACCGGGTACCCGCGCGACGACAGGCTGGCGCGGGCAGATCTCGGCGGCTCCCGCAACCCGATCGACGCGCAGACGGCTCGGCTCGCGCTCGGCGTGCCCGACGGCAAGCTCGTGCTCGCCTACGCGCCGACGTGGCGCGACCGCGGCACGAGCGTCGTCGACGATCTCGACGTGAACGCGCTCGCGGCAGAGCTCGGCGACGACTGGGTCGTTGTGGCTCGCGGGCACACGCGCACGCACGCGTTCGGGGGCTACCTCCGAGTGGATCCGCGGGTGATTGACGCGTCAACGCACCCCGATATCAACGACGTCATTCTCGCGGCCGATCTCGTGGTCACCGACTACTCGTCGCTGATGTTTGACGCCGCGGTTGCCGGGGTGCCGCTCGCGTTCTTCGTGCCAGACCTTGCGAGCTACCGCGATAGCGAGCGCGGCTTCACGTTCGATTTCGAGGCGCTGGCGCCGGGGCCGCTGCTCGAGCGCCGCGAGCAGGTTGTCGCGCGCGCCCGCGAGCTGAGCGAGCAGGGCAATGCCGCCGGGTGGATCGCCGAGCACCGCGACCGCTACGCCGCCTGGCGGGCAACGTTCACCCCGCACGACGATGGGCGCGCCGCCGCCAGGGTTGTCGACCGGCTCACCGAGCTCGGCGCGCTCTGAGGGTGGCGTTTACTGGCGGTTCGTTCAGGGCCGCGCTCTGTGGGCCGCGCTCTGTGGGCAGCGCTCTGTGGGCCGCGCTCTGTGGGCAGCGCGCGGGCTACGCGCGCGAGCGATCCACCACGCGGCCGCCGCCGAGTGTGATGCCGCGAAGAAAGCCCGCACCCCAGCACGTGTGCATCGTCACGAGCGCCGCCGCGGTGAGCAGGCGGTCGCGGGCGCCGCGCTGCTCCGGGATACGCCACACCGCGAACGCGATCGCGAGCGCGTAGGTCGCGAGCGGGGCGAGCCCGAGCGCCCACCAGCCCCACGGCAGCACTGATGTGAGCAGCAGGAGCATTACCACGAGCGACGCGGCGAGCGACACGACGAGCGTGCCCGGCGCAAAGAACCGCCACGGGTTCGCGCGACCGTACTTGCGCACGAGCACCGCCCGCCAGGTGCCCGTCGCGAAGAACTGCTTCGCGAGGTCGCCGAAGCTCGCGCGGGGCCAGTACGTCACGCCGAGCGCCGGTTCGAACCACACCGTGTAGCCGGCGCGGCGCATGCGCAGGTTCAGCTCCCAGTCTTCGCCGCGGAGGATGCCGGGGTCGTACCCGCCGACCGCGTCGATCGCCTCGCGGCGAAAAATGCCGAGGTAGGCCGACTCCGCCGGCCCCGGCGTGCCGTCGCCGTGATAGGCGCCGCCGCCGAGGCCGTACGGGCTGTTGTAGCCGCGGGCGATCGCCCGCTGCACCGGCGAGGTGCCGGCGGCGCGCATCACGCCGCCAACGTTCGCCGCGCCCGTGTCTCGCAGCGCCTGCACGCCCCGCGCGGTGTAGTCGGGCGTGAGCTCTGAGTGGGCGTCGACGCGAATCACGACGGGGTGCGTGCTCGCCCGGATGGCCCGGTTCAAACCCGCAGGGATGTCGCGTTCGGGGTTGTCGACGAGGCGCACCCGGGGGTCTGCTGCAGCGATGCCTTCGGCGATCTGCGTGCTGCGGTCGCGCGATGGGCCGAGCGCCAGCACGAGCTCTTTCTCGCCGTCGTAGGCCTGGGCGAGCACGGCCTCCACCGCGCGGGCTAGGAAGCCTTCTTCGTTGAGCACTGGCATCACATAGCTCACCGCGGGGAGCGCGGGGAGGGGCGGGAGGGGCGAATCAGTCACGCCACGATCTTCCCACAGCGGGCTTTGGCTTCGCCGCGCGGCGCTTGGCGCGTGGCCGGTTTTCGCCTCGGAGCGCCTGCCCCGCGGGCGCCGGGTATTCTGGTGGGATGCAGATTGTGAAGGACAGCAAACGCGCGGTGAAGCTTGCCAAGCGCGTGTTGAAGGGGCGGCGCGCGTTCTTCGAGCTCAAGGCGCTGCTCGCGGAGCGCGGGGATCTCCCCGAACAGCGCTACCGGGTGGGCGTCTACTTCGCCGACAGTGACGTGAATATCTATCAGATGCGGCAGTGGTATGCCCCGCTCGTCGAGCTGTCGAAGACCCAGCCCGTTGTCGTGCTCGCCCGCAACGCGGCTGGCGCGCTGCAGCTCATGCGCGAGAGCGGCCTCGACGTCGCCTTCGTGCCGAAGGTCACGAGCATCGAGAACTTCATCGAGACGCAGCAGCTCGACGTGATGCTCTACGTGAACCAAAACACGAGAAACTTCCAGATGATGCGCTACGGCGAGCGTTGGCACGTCTTCGTCAATCACGGCGAGAGCGACAAGATGTACATGACGAGCAACCAGCACAAGGCGTACGACTACGCCTTCGTTGCCGGTGACGCGGCGCGTGCCAGGCTGTCGAAGGCGCTGTGGAACTACGACGTGAACACCCGCACGCTCGCAATCGGCAGGCCGCAAACCGACCACCTGTCGGGCGAGCCAGCCTACACACCAGACGAGCGCACGGTCGTGCTGTACGCGCCGACGTGGGAGGGCGACCGGCCCGCCGCGTTCTACGGCTCGGTGCTCACCCACGGCGAGGAGCTCGTGCGCCAGCTGATCGCGACTGGCCGCCACCGCGTAGTGTACCGGCCGCACCCGCGCTCCGGTGTCGTGAGCCCCGAGTTTGGCGCCGCGAACGAGCGCATCATCGCGATGCTCGCCGCGGCGAACCAGGCCGATGCTGCCGCCCAGCACGTGTACGACACAGCGCCGACTCTCGGGTGGCAGCTGCTGCAGCCCGACGTTGCGATCTGCGATATTTCGGCGATGATCTACGACCGGCTCGCGACCGGGCGGCCGCTCATGGTGACCCGCCCGGCCGCCGCCGAGGCTGAAGTCGATGAGGGCGGCTACCTGTCGGTGTGCGAGTGGCTCGACGCGTCGCAGACGCCCGATATCGCCGCGGTGCTCGACCGGGTGATCGGCGACGAGGGCGCGCGCGAGCGGCTCGGCGAGTGGTCGACGAGGTACTTCGGCGACACCTCACCGGGTGCGCCGACCAAGCGCTTTCACGCCGCTATCGACGAGCTGCTGGCGCGCGCCGATGCCGAGCGCTCGGCGAAGGCGGCCAACTAGCCGGGCGCCGCTGGCTAGCCGGGCACCGCGCTATGCGGGGTGCTCCTTGCTGTAGCGCTCCAGCACCGTGTCGATGTCGGCATCGAGAGCGAGCGCACCCTTGTCGAGGTAGAGGCCGCGGGTGCAGAACCGCCTGAGGTCGCGCTCGTTGTGCGAGACGAGGAAGAGCGTCTTGCCCTCGGCGAGCAGCTCGTCGATGCGGCGGTAGCACTTCGCGCGAAACGCCTTGTCGCCGACGGCGAGCACCTCGTCGACGATGAGCACCGGCTCGTCGAGCTGCGACACGACGGCGAACGCGACGCGCACCTTCATGCCGCTCGACAGGTGCTTGAACGGGGTGTCAACGACAGCTTCGGCCTCGGCGAAGCCAATGATCTCGTCAAACTGCTCCGCGATCTCGCGTTTCGAGAGGCCGTGCAGCCCGGCAGTGAGCCAGACATTGTCGCGCACCGTGAGGTCGCCGACGAAGCCTCCGGTGAGCTCGATGAGCGGGGCGACGCCACCGTGCACGCTGACCTTGCCCTCGTCGGGCAGCAGCACGCCGGCAACGAGCTTGAGCAGGGTTGACTTACCCTGGCCGTTGCGGCCGACGACGCCGATCGCCTCGCCTGGGGCAACGTCAAACGACACGTTTCGTAGCGCCCAGAACTCACCGGGCCTCGTGCGGCGCGCGCCGCCGGCGAAGAGGTCTTTGAAACTGCGCCTCGAGCTTCGATTGCGCTTGAACCGCACGCCGAGGTCTGTCACGGAGATGATGGGAACTTCGTTGCTCATTCGGGTCAAATTTCCTTCAATACGCCGCCGATAGAACGGCGGAACACCCACTGGCCGAGCGCGAGCGCGAGCAGCGAGATGGCAGCCGCCGCCGCGACGAGGCCCCAATCGAGCTGGCTAGGGAAGAAGCCGGCGCGAAACAGGCCGAAGATGCCGGAGAGCGGGTTGAGCCAGGCGAGTGGCTGTGCAAACTCCGGGAGGTCTGCAGCGCCGTAGATGATCGGCGAGGCGTAGAACAGCACGCGCAGAATCAGCTTCACCGCGCGCTCGAGGTCACGAAAGTACACGACGAGCGGCGCGATGATCAGGCTCAGGCCGAGCGTGAGGGTCGCGAGGAGCACGATGCCGAGCGGGAACAGCACGAGCTCCCACGAGACCCGCGCGCCCGAGAACACCGCGAACAGCACGAGCACCGGAATGCTCAGGAGAAACTCGATGCCCTTGGAAGCTACGATGCGCCCCACCCAGATCCAGCGCGGCAGCGCGACCGAACGCACGAGCCTGACATCGCGCAAGAACGCGCGCGTCGCGTCGGTGAGGGAGCCATTGATCCACATCCACGGCAGCAGCGCCGCGAGCAAAAACACGATGTAGGGCTGTTCGCCGACCGAGCGATCGAACACCTGCGTGAACACGAACCAGTAGATGACGCTCATGAGCAGCGGGTCAAGCACCGACCAGAGGTAGCCGAGCACCGACGTGGAGTAGCGCACCTTCAGGTCGCGCTTCGTCAGCAGCCAGAGCGAAGACCACGCGGAGCCACGGTTTCCGCCGTGATGATGTTCGGATGCTTTCACAGTGTCTATCTTGCCGCGTTCGCCTGTGCTCCGCAGCATGCTCGCGGGCGGCGATTCATTTGATAAGTTAGGGGGGTGCTGCCAGAAACCCCGCCATCGCCGTCCGAATCACTTCCGGGCACGGGGTTCGGTGCTGCTGTTCCGCCGGCCGCAACGCCTGCTGCAGCGCCCGCGGATCCGCCGTCGTCACCCGAAGCTGCCGCCGCCACGCCCGGCGACGACACTATCGCGATGCCCGTCGCGGCGTCGCGCGCAAGGCGCACCCGCAGCGCCGCGCCCGAGGGTGCAGCCGCGGCGCCCGTAGCGCCCGCGGCTGAGGCGGCCCCTGAGTCTCACGCAGCGCCGGCGCGAGGCCGCATTGAGGTGCCGACGCCGTCGGTCGTGCGCGCCCGCGAGCGCGGCCGCATCGCCGAGCAGAACCCCGTGGTGCTGCGCACGGAAATGCTCACGAAGGTGTTCGGTGCGACGGTTGCCGCGAACGAGGTCTCGTTCGAGGTGCACGCCGGTTCGCTCACGGGCGTCGTTGGCCCGAACGGCGCGGGCAAGACGACAACCCTCTCGATGATCAGCGGGCTGCTCCGCCCGAGCTCCGGTCGCGTCGCCGTCGGCGATGTCGACGTGTGGGCAGACGGCGCCGCGGCGAAGCGGCTCATCGGCACGCTGCCCGACCGGTTGCGACTGTTCGACCGGCTAACCGGCGCACAGCTGCTGTATTACTCGGGCGTGCTGCACGGCGTCGCAGAGGCCGAGGTCGCAAAGCGCAGCGGTGAACTCGCGGAGGCGTTCGGCCTCGAATCTGCGCTCGACCGGCTCGTGTCTGACTACTCGGCGGGCATGCAGAAGAAGATCGCGCTCGCCTGCTCGATGATTCACGCGCCAGGCGTGCTCGTGCTCGACGAGCCGTTTGAGGCGATTGACCCTGTTTCGGCCGCGAACGTCACCGACATTCTCGAGAAGTACGTCGCGGGCGGCGGCAGCGTCGTGATGTCGAGCCACAGCCTCGAACTCATTCAGCGCGTGTGCGACCACGTCGTGATTATTGTCGACGGCTCCGTCATCGCGCAGGGCACGGTCGACGCCGTGCGCGACGGCGTGAGCCTCGAAGACCGCTTCCGTGCGCTCACCGGCGTCGACGAGACGCAGAAGGGGCTGCAGTGGTTGCACGGCTCTTCAGACTCCGAGTAGCGCTCGCCGGGGGCCTGTTTCGGGGCTCGTTTGGGCGCGCGGTCAGGGTGACTCTCGGGCTGCTTGTGTGCGTCGGCGCTGCCGCGGTGACGCCGTTCGCCGTCGCCTGGCTCACCGAGCCGGGCGAGCTGCGCAACGTGCTTGATATCTTGGTCGGCGGCGTCGTGCTCGCGGGCGCCTTCTTCGTGCCGCTGTTCGACAGCAGGCGCAATCTTGCGCCGCGGCAGTTCTCACTGTTTCCCGCGGGCGCCGGCAAGGTTGCCTGGTCGATGCTCGTGACGACCGTCGTCAGTTGGTCGTTTGTGGTGCTCGTCGCCTGGCTCGTTGCAATGTATTTCGCGCGCCCGGAGTGGCGGGCGGCCGGTGGCCTCGCGGTCGCCGCGCTCGTGCTCGCCGCGCTGTTTGCGGTTGTCGCCGTGCGCGTTGGCGCGGGGCTGTCGCAGCTGCTCGTCGGCGAGCGCTTTGCCGGCGGGCTCAGGCTGTCGGGCGGGGTGCTGTGCATTGCGCTGCTGCCGTTGCTCGTGTTCGTCATCGCCGAGAGCCTGCGCTCCGACACCAACCAGGTGCTCGTCGACGCCGCGGGCGTGGTCGCGTGGACGCCGTTCGGTGCGGCGTTCGCCGCGATCGGCGAGGCCGGCTCGGGCGATACGGCTGCCGCAATGATGCGGCTCGCAGTCGTCGGTGGGGTCGCGGTCGTGCTCGCGATCGCGTGGTTTGCAATCGTGGCGCGTTCGCTGAACTCGATCGAACGCCCGCGCGACGTGCTGAGCGCCAGGCGCGGGCTCGGGTGGTTTGAGCGCTTCCCTGCGCGGCCTGCTCCCGTCATCGCGGCCAGACAGCTCACCTACTGGCAGCGCGACCCCCGCTACAGAATTGCGCTCATCGCAATGCCCATCGCTCCGGTGGCGATCGTCGTGGCTTTCCTCGTCGCCGGTGCCGACGTGATGCTCGCTGCCGCGCTGCCGCTGCCGATCTTCATGCTGTTGCTCGGGTGGTCGCAGCACAACGACATTGCGATGGATTCTACGGCGATCTGGGAGCATGTCGCGAGCGGCATTCGCGGCTGGGCGGATCGCGCGGGCAGGCTCGCCCCCGCGCTGCTGTTTGGCGTGCCCGCGGCAATTATCGGCTCGAGCGTCACGGTGACATTCATGGGTGACTGGCGGGTGCTGCCCGCCGTGATCGGCATGAACATCGGGGTGCTCTGCATCGCGACCGGAGTGGCGAGCGTGTTCTCAGCGCTCATGCCATACCCGGCGACGCGGCCGGGTGACAGCCCGTTCGTGCAGCCGCAGTGGTCGGGCTCGGGCTCGGGCACGTCGCAGACTGTCTCGATGCTCGTCGCCCTCGTGCTGTCGGTGGCGCCCGTGTGGGTGTCTGCAGCGGCGATTGCCGACGTGTCATTCATCGGTAATATGTGGGCGCTCGTCTTCGGTATTGGTTTCGGGGCAGTGGTGCTGCTCGGCGGCGTCGCCATCGGCGGGAAGATCTTCGATCGCCAGGGCCCCGAGATTCTCGCGGTGACGCAGATCTTCGACTAGGCGGGTGCCGGGCGCGACGGGCGGTGGGCGCGGCGGGCCTGAGAGGGTAGAATGCCTGGCATGGGTATTTTCTCGCGTAACGAACCAGAGACCGGCGGCGGCCTCGACGTCATGGACCGTGAGCTCGAGAAGCTGCTCGAGGATTCGCAGATTGAAGACGGCGACCACGAGCGCTTCTCACACTACGTGCCCAAAGACAAGATCGTCGAGTCGGCGGTGACGGGCAAGCCCGTGCGCGCCCTGTGCGGCAAGAAGTGGACGCCGTCGCGCGACCCCGAGCGCTTTCCCGTGTGCCCCGACTGCAAGAAAGTCTACGAGCGCATGAAGAAGTAGGGGGCTTCTCGCGCTAACCCGGCGCTGCTCACGGCCCCGCTTACGGCCCCGCTTACGGCCCTACTTACGTGCTTGCCCGGGGCGCCACCCCGGAGCGCACGCTCTTCGATAGGCGATCGGCCGAACCACGGCCCATTCCCGCCCGATCTGGCCTATCTTGTGCAGATCCCAGTGCGAGCGCAGCGGGCCGCCCCAGGTGCCCCCAGGCGCCCCCAGGCGCCCCCAGGCGCTCCGGGGTCACCCCTAGCGGTACTCCGTGGGAATCGCGGGGTCGCCGCGGGTGAGGCTCATGGCGACGCGGGGGAGCTCCGCGACGCTCGAACGGTGCCGCTTGCGGGCCAGCTCGATGCCGTCGCTTCCGACGTATTGCTGCTGAATCTCGCCGCCGACGACGAGCGGCTCGAGAATTTCGCGGCTCGAATCGGCCACCTCGGCGCCCTCGGCCTCACCGCCGGGGCCGTCGCCGAGGTAGATGAGCTCGGCACGGGCTGCGCCGCGCGCGTTGAGCAGGCGCCGCACGCTCTTGCGCCCACCGACGGAGGCCTTGTCTGCGCTCTTTTTCGCGACAGAGACCCACTCGCCATTGTCGTCTTCGCGCGCGACGAGCTTGTAGACCATGCCCATTGTGGGGCTCCCGGAGCCGACAACGACCGAGGTGCCGACGCCGAATGAGTCGACCGGAGAGGCCGCGAGGGCGGCGACGGTGTGCTCGTCGAGGTCGTTGGTGACGGTAATGCGGGTGTTTGTCGCGCCGAGCGAGTCGAGCAACTCGCGCACCTCGACGACAACGACGGGCAGGTCGCCGGAGTCGATGCGCACGGCCCCGAGCCCGGTGCCGGCAACCTCGACGGCGGTGCGCACCCCCTGCTCGGTGTCGTAGGTGTCGACGAGGAGTGTCGTGTCGGGCCCGAACGCGGCAACCTGTGCTGCAAAGGCCTCGCGCTCGCTGTCGTGCAGCAGCGTGAACGAGTGGGCTGCGGTGCCCATTGTTGGGATGCCGTAGCTGCGGCCAGCTTCGAGGTTTGATGTCGCGCTGAAGCCCGCGACGTAGGCCGCGCGGGCGGCCGCAACTGCGCTGCGTTCTCCCGTGCGGCGCGACCCCATCTCGGCGAGCGGCTTTCCGCTCGCGGCGTAGACCATGCGCGAGGCGGCCGTTGCGACAGCGGAGTCGTAGTTCATGATGCTGAGCGCCAGCGTTTCGAGAATGACGCCCTCGGCGAAGCTCGCCTCGACGGTCACGAGGGGCGACCCGGGGAAGAAGACCTCGCCCTCGGGGTAGCCCCAGATGTCGCCGGTGAACCTGTAGTTCGCGAGCCAATCGATCGTGTCTTGGCCGACGACGCTGTTAGCGCGCAGAAACTCGAGCTCGGCGTCGCCAAACCTGAAGTCTGCGATGGCTTCGAGGAGCCTGCCAGTGCCGGCGACGACGCCGTAGCGGCGGGCACCCGAGAGCCTGCGGGCGAAGAGTTCGAACACGCTGTTGCGGTTGGCGGTGCCGGCCTTGAGTGCGGCGTCGACCATGGTGAGCTCGTAGTGATCGGTGAGCAAAGCAGTTGAGGTATGCACATCGCCAGCTTAGCCAGGCGAGACCGGAAAGCTGGGAAATTTCCCGAATCGATTTGCGCGCCGCCGCTCTGGGCATATACTTGTCCGGACAACCGGATAAGTTGGGTTTCGCCCAGGAGGCAAAGATGCTGTTTGAGCTCGATAACACGCGCGGCGCGCCACCGCTGTACATGCAGCTGGCCAACGCGCTCGAGGCCCACATTGTGGGAGCGAACCTCGCTCCGGGCACGAAACTCCCGAGCGAGCCAACGCTCGCGGCTGAGAACAACCTGTCGCGCGCCACCATTCTCAAGGCGTTCGAACTGCTCGTTGACCGCGGCCTCGTCTCGCGCCGCCAGGGCAAGGGCACGTTCGTGCGATCGCGCCCGATGGAGCGCAATCTCCCCGAGCTCGGCAGCTTCAGCGAGCACATCGGCAACCTCGGCCTGCGCCCGGGCAGCGTGCTGCTCGACTACGCGGTGTTCGCCCCAGACGCGCCGCAGCGCCCGAGCTCGGCCTTTCCCGTGTCGTTTCCCATCGTCATGATCGAGCGTCTGCGCACGGTTGGCGGCACGCCCGTCGGGCTGCAGCGCCTCATCGTGCCCGAGCACGTCGCGCAGAAGGCCGACCTCACCGAGGTGGCCGCAGCCCAGCCAGACTTCTCGTTCTACCGCGCGCTGCGCGAGGCGGGCCTGCAGCTCGCCGCCGGCGAGGAGACGCTGCGCGCGATCAACGCGGAGCCGCTCGAGGCCGAGCAGCTCGCTGTCGACCCTGGTGCTGCGCTGATCGAGGTGGATCGGCACTCCCGCGACTCCTCAGGCCAGCTGCTCGAGCACGTCAGGGCACGCTACCTCGGCACTCACTACCTGTACCGCGTCACTCTCACTCACCCATCCAATGGAGGATCACATGAACAGAACTCGACTACTGCTTTGCGCACCGGTGGCGGCTACGCTCATCGCGCTGACGGCGTGCGCCCCGAGTAGCTCGGGCGGCGACGCAGGCGGCGCCGCCGGCGACAAGGTCGCACTCGTTGTCGCTCAGGGCGGCCTCGGCGACCAGTCGTACAACGATCTCGCGAACGTCGGCTACAAGCGGGTGCTCGAGAGCACCGGGCTCAACGGCAGCACCATCGAGTCGGAAGACATCGTTGGCCAGGGCGAGCAACTGCTTCGCCGCGCAGGCCAGGCGGGCATCAACCTCGTCGTCGACCTCGAGTTCTCGCACAACGAGGTCATCGGCAAGGTTGCCGCAGACTTCCCCGACAGCAACTGGGTGATCTTCAACGCTGAGTCGGAGGGCGACAACGTCGCCTCGGTGCTGTTCCAGGAGCAGGAGGGGTCGTACCTCGCGGGCGCCCTCGCCGCGCTCCAGACGACGAACACGAGCGACCCGAACATCAACCCAGAGAAGGTGCTCGGCGTCATCGGTGGCGCATCGAGCGTCGGCATCGACAAGTTCCTCGTCGGCTTCATCGAGGGGGCAAAGGCGGTCGACCCCGAGGTCGAGGTGCTCACCGCATACTCGAACGATTTCGCCGACCCGGCGAAGGGCCAGCAGCTGGCGCAGTCGATGTTCGAGCAGGGCGCAGACATCGTCTACGCTGTCGCGGGCGGCACCGGGGCCGGCGTGATTCAGGCGGCGCAAGATGCGGGCCGCTACGCGATCGGCGTCGATGACAACCAGGATGGTGTTGCGCCGGGCAACGTGCTCACGAGCGTGCTCAAGCGCGCAGATCTCGCGGTCGAGAGCGTCGTCGCAGACTACGCCGCTGGCTCGTTCCCCGGCGGCAAGACGATCACCTTCGGGCTGAAGGAAGACGCGGTTGGCCTCACCGACTTCGAATTCACGAAGGATGCCATCGCGCCCGAGACGCTCGCGAAGATCGAGGAGCTCAAGGCGGCGATTGTCGCGGGCGACATCACCGTGCACAACGTCGTCACCGACGGCTACCCCGACTACTTCAAGGGTCAGTAACCACACTCTTTTCGACAGGGAAGTCTGAATCGATGCAAAGCGAAACCAGGGCGGCGGGCGGCCACACCGCGCCGCCTCCCCGGATCGAGGCGCGCAGGGTCGCAAGATCTTTTGGCCCGGTCCGAGCAAACCGAGACGTCTCGCTGACGGCGTACCGCGGCCAGGTGCTCGCGGTGATCGGCGAGAACGGCGCGGGCAAGAGCACGCTCATGAAGATGCTCTACGGGCTCGACCAGCCCGACGAGGGGCAGATCTTCATTGACGGCGAGCCGGTGCGGCTGACGAGCGCCCGCGACGCGATCAAGCGCGGCATCGGGCTCGTGCAGCAGGAGCTGGCGATCGTGCCCGAGCTGTCGCTGCTCGAGAACCTCGTGCTCGGGAACGAGCCGATCGCAGGCGGCCGGATCGACTGGAAGCGGGCGCGGCGCGAGGCCGCGGTGCTCGCGGAGTCGGTCGGCACCGAGATCGACTGGGAGGTGCAGGCCGCGCACGCGCCCATCGCGATTCAGCAGCAGGTCGAGATTTTGCGCCTGATCGGGCGCGGGGCAGACCTGTTGATTCTCGACGAGCCAACGGCGGTGCTCGCTCCGGCGCAGGCGACACAGCTGCTCGACCTGCTGCGCCGCCTTGTCGATGACGGCAAGACCGTGATCTTTATCAGCCACAAGCTCGGCGAGGTGATGCGGGTCGCCGACGCGATCACCGTGCTGCGCTCGGGCGAGACCGAGCCGCCGATGCCGCGGGCCGAGGCCACCACTGAGGGCCTCGCCCAGCTCATCATGGGCGGGGCAGCGCAGCCAGACGCGACCGTCACTGCCGGCAGCCCCGGCGAGATTGTGCTCGAGTGCCGCGGCCTCGCGGCGAGCGATGATCGCGGCACCGAGCGGCTCGCCGGCGTTGACTTCGCGGTTCGCGCGGGCGAGATCGTCGGCATCGCGGCGGTCTCTGGGAACGGACAGGATGAGCTGGCCGAGACGCTCATCGGCCTGCGCAGGCCGAGCCGCGGCTCGGTGTCGCTGCGCGGCGCGAAACTCACGCGCGTCTCGGCTCGCGTGCGCCGCCGCGCCGGGTTCGGCTACGTGAGCGCAGACCGCAAGCACGAGGGGCTCGCCCTCGACCTGTCGATCGCGGTGAACGCGATCGCGGGGCCGGCGCTCGGTGCGCTCACCCGCGCTGGCTGGTTCGTGCCGGCGCGCGTGCGCGAGGCGGTGAGCTCGGTGCTCACGACAGGCGCGGTGCGCTACGGGTCAGAGAAGGATCCGATTGCGAGTCTGTCGGGTGGCAACCAGCAGCGCGTGGTCATCGCGCGCGAGCTGCGGGAGCGCCCTGAGGTGCTCGTCGCCAGTCAGCCAACGCGCGGCGTCGACATTCGCGGCATCGCGTTTATTCACCAGCAGCTGCTTGCGGCCCGCGACGCGGGGAGCGCTGTCGTGCTCTTCAGCGAGGAGCTCGACGAAATTCAGGCGCTCGCCGATCGCATTCTCGTGCTGCACCAGGGGCAGATCGTCGGAGAGCTCGGGCGCGACGCCGACAGGGTGGTGCTCGGCAAATTGATGTTGGGAATGGCGCACGCGGGCGAATCGGCCGGCCAGTCAGCGGAATCGGAGACAGCGTGACGGAGCAACAGACGCCAGACACTGGCGCACACACGAGCTACGTGCCGACGCCGGTGCGGCGCGGCTTTTCATGGAGCGCCGCGGGGGAGTCGGCCTGGCGCATCGCGGTTCCCGTGGTCATCGCGCTGCTCGTCGGCGCGGTCGCGCTCCTGTTCGGCGGGGCGAACCCGCTCGAGATCTACGGCATGCTCGCCCAGGAGGCATTCGGCGACGCTGCGCGGTTGAACGCGACGCTCACGGCGGCAACGCCGCTGCTGTTCACCGGCCTCGCCGCGGCGATCGCGTTTCGCGGCGGAGTCTTCAACGTCGGCGTCGAGGGCAGCTTCGGCTTCGCCGGGCTCGCCGCCGCGGTCGTCGGTGTGAACGTCGGCGGGCTGTCGCCCGTGCTCGCGGTCACCGCATGCCTGCTCGCAGGCATGATCGCCGGTGTGCTCGTCGCGCTGATTCCCGCGCTCTTGCGCACCTGGCTCGGCGTCGACGAGGTTGTGTCGACGCTCATGTTCAACTTCATTGTCACCGGGGTGACGGCCTGGCTGGTGCAGAGCTTCTTTCTCGCTCCCGGGCAGGCGAACTCTGCGACGGAGTACGTCGCCCCCGCAGCCGAGCTCCCGGCGCTCGCGCCCCCTGGCCAGCTCAACGCCGGCTTCGTGATCGCGGTCGTGCTCATCGTGTTCTACGGCTTCTGGATCAAGCGCACCAAGCTCGGCTTCGAGTTCGACGCCGTCGGCAAGGCGCCGCGGTTCTCGCTCGCGCAGGGGCTCAGGGTGCGCACGGTGCTCATGAGCGCGATGCTCATCTCCGGCGCGATCGGCGGCCTCGGCGGCGCGGTGCACACGCTCGGCGTCGTGCATCGCTTCTCGGTCGGGTTCTCCGCGAGCTTCGGCTTCACGGGCATCGCGATTGCCCTGCTGGCGCGCTTCAACCCCGTCGGGGTGATCATCGGGGCCGTCGCCTTTGGCGCCCTCGCGGCCGCCGGCGCAACGGTTCAGCTGTTCGTCAACATCCCTATTCAGCTCATCAGCATTCTGCAGGGCACCGTCATGCTGCTCGCCGTCGCCCAGTTCGCCGTGCCGCGGCTGCTCAAGCGGCGCAGGGCAGAGAAGAACACGGAGGTCGCAGCATGATCGACAGCATCATCAACTCGACGCTGCTGCTCGCAGTGCCGATCGTGCTCGCCGCCCTCGGCGGCGCGATCCACCGCCGCGCGGGCGTGGTGAACATCGGCCTCGAGGGCCAGATGCTCGTCGGCGCGTTCGCTGGCATCATCTCGAGCGCAGCGACCGGCAGCTGGGTCGTCGGCGTGCTCGTCGGCGGCGCCGCAGGCGCCGTTGCCGGCCTCATTATGAGCCTCGTGATCACGAGGCTGGCTGCAAACGAGATCATCGTCGGGCTGGGCTTCAACATTCTCGTGCTCGGCGTCGTCGGCTTTATTCTGCGCAGCAACTACGGGGTGTCTGGCACGCTCAGGTTCCCCGAGCAGCCACGCATTCCGAAGCTCACGATCCCTGGAGTCTCCGACGTGCCCGTGCTCGGCGCGGTGCTCAGCGGCAAAGACGTTCTGTTCTGGCTCGCCGTCGCGCTCGTGCCGCTCCTCGCGTGGGTGTTCTCGAACACCCGCTGGGGCATTCGCACGCGTGCGACCGGGGCAAACGACTTCGCGACGGCCTCGCTCGGGGTGCGCACCCTCGCGGTGCGCGACGTCGCGGGGTCGCTCGCCGGCCTCCTTGCCGGCCTCGGCGGCGTCGCCCTCGCGCTCGGCGTGAGCGGCCTGTTCAACGAGAACATGATCGCGGGGCGCGGGTTCGTCGCCCTGGCGGCGTTCTACTTCGGGCGCTCGCGCCCGCTGCCGACGGCGCTCGCCTGCCTCCTGTTCTCGTTCTTCGACGCGCTGCAGATTCGCATGCAGACGAACAGCGTGTTCCCCACCGAACTCATTCAGACGCTGCCGTATGTCGCAGTCGTCGCGGTGCTCGCCTGGACCGGCTACACGACCCTCCGTCGCCGCAGCCGCGTCGCCGTGTGACCCCGACAGAACCCTCGATAGGAATCACTCATGACTACCTCCTCACCCAAGACGGCGCTGCTGCTCGTCGACGTGATCAACTCGTTCTACGAGGCGGGGCAACCCAACTATTACCCCGAGGTGGCCGCGACGCTGCCCGCGCTCGCCGCGCTGCGCGACACCGCACGCGAGCGCGACGCGCTGCTCGTGCACTCGGTCGAGCGGCACTACCGTGGCCTCGAAGACTTCGAGTTCGCGAAGCTGCCCCGGCACCACCAGAGCGGCGAGCACGACGCAGACTACTTCCCGGGGTTTGAGCCGGTCGAGCGCGCGAACGAGATCGTGGTGCCCAAGCGCCGCTACTCGGGGTTCTACGCGACCGACCTCGATCTCGTGCTGCGCGAGCAGGGCATCGGGCGCGTCATCGTCGCCGGGGTGAAAACGAACGTGTGCATTCGCGCGACGGTGCAAGACGCCTTCGCTGGCGGCTTCGAGGTCGTCGTGCCGCGCGAGGCGACGAACTCAAACCGCCCGCACCTCGCCGCGGCGAGCCTCGAAGACATCGAGCGCTACTTCGGCAGCGTCGTGAGCCTTGCCGATGCGCTGGAGCTGCTGTGAGCAGCGGTGAGGCGCTGCTCGTCGTGAGCGGCTACGCGAGCGTCGACTTCGCCCTCCAGCTCGCCCCGTTCCAGGGCGTCGACGCGACGACCCAGATCCGCGGCCGCGCAGACGAGTGGCCGCGCTACGGCGGCATCGCCCACGTCACGCGCGCGGCGGGCAGCGTCTCGGCTGGCGGGGCCGCGGCGGGAGCGGCTGCCGGTGACTCCGCAGGCGCACTGCGCGTCGCGGCGCTTTCGTGGGTCGGCGAAGACGCAGCAGGAGCGGGGTGGATCGACGCGGTCGCAGCTGGCAACGCGGCGACCACGGGCATCGCCGTGCTCGGCTCGCGCAGCCCGAACGCGTATCTGCTCTACCCAGAGGGCGACGGCACGATCTGCCTGTTCGACCCGGGCGACTGCCACACCGAGGGGCTCAGCGCTGCGCAGCGCGAGCTGCTCGCCGGCGCCACCACGGTCGTCGTGACGATCGGGCCCGAGCGGGCGACGCGCGAGCTGCTCGACGCGATCAGCGCCGAGTGCACGGTGTTCTGGGTGCTGAAACAAGACCCCGATTCGCTGCCGGCAGACCTCGCGACGAGGCTGGCTGGGCGCGCCGACATCGTCACGCTCAGCGAGGGCGAGAGCGGCTATCTCGCCACGATCGCCGCGAACGCCCGGCCGGGCACGCACATCGTCGTCACCCGCGGAGCCGCGGGCTCCGAGCTGCGCCGCGTCACCGGTGGCGCTGCCCTCGAGACCGTCGGAGAAGTCGGGGCGGAGCCCGTGCGCGGCGTCGACACGACGGGCGCCGGCGACACCTTCTCGGGCACCCTCGCCGCGCTCATCGCGGGGCAGGGGGAGCGCGACACTGCAACACTGCTCGCCCACATCTCCGAGGCCGCGGCGGCAACCGCGCGCATGCTCGCCGCCCGCGCCTGAGCGCCAGGCGACGCGAGCGACACTGACCACAACACGAAGAGGAAACAATGACTGCAACAAGAGAAGCCTGGTACATCCACTGCACGCCCGACCAGGTCGGCGAAGACGCCATCATCGTGGGCGACCGTGGCCGGGTACTCCTCGCGACCGAGCTGCTCGAAGACGCCGAGCTGCTCAACGAAGACCGCGGCCTGACAACCGCTACCGGCACCTACCGCGGCCGGCGCATCACGATCAGCGCGTTCGGCATGGGCGCCCCCATCGCCGCCGTGGTGGTCGAGGAGCTCTCCTACATCGGCGTGAAGCGGGTGCTCCGGCTCGGCACGGTGATGACCGCGGGCGACACCGAGCTCGGTGCGCTCGTCGTCGCGCACGGCGCGACCCGCGGCGAGGGCACCTCGAACGGCTACCTGCCCGCCGAGTACCCGGCCGTGCCCGACTTCGCGCTCACCGCGAAGGCCGAGGCAGCTGCCGCGGCGACCGGCCGCCCCGTCGTGACGGGCATCTACGAGAGCGCCGACGGCTTCTACACCGATCTCATGCGTCGCGATAACCCTGTCGGGCAGGCCGAGCTCATGGCGCGCCGCCGCGCCCAGCACATCGTCGCGACCGATATGGAATCGAGCGCCGTGTTCATCGTGGCGCGGGCCCGCGGCATCGCGGCAGCCTCGCTCTGCCTCGCGAGCGTCTCGGGCGACGATTTCGCGAAGCTCGACGGCGAAGACCGGCGCCAGGCCGAGCTCGACCTGCTGCGCGCGGGCCTCGAGACGCTCGTCTCGTAACAGCTGCGAACAGCCCCGAACAGCTTGGGGTCGGGCGGAGCCGCCCGACCCCGTCAACACCACACACGAAAGAAGGAAAACCCATGAGCATTGCAAGCGGATACTTTGACGACGTCATCGCGAAGCTCGCCGGCGTGCGCGACTCGCAAGACGACGCGATTCGCCAGGCGGCCGAGATCTGCGCCGACTCGATTCAGAACGACGGCCTCGTCTTCACCTTCGGCACCGGCCACGGCGGCTTCGCCGCCCTCGAGATGTTTCCCCGCACCGGCGGCGTGACAGGCTTCCGCCCGATCGTCGAGAGCTCGATCGCCCTCATGCACCACGTCATCGGCGACCAGGGAACCGCGCAATACCGCTTCCTGCACACCCGCGAGGGCTACGGCAAGGCGATCCTGCGCTCCCACCAGATCAAGGAGGGCGACTCGCTCATCTTGTTCTCGCACTCCGGCATCAACGCCGTGATTCTCGACATGGCAGTCGAGTTCAAGGAGCGCGGCCTGAAGGTGATCGCGGTGACCTCGGTGCCGCACTCCTCGCAGGTCGAAAGCCGCCACTCGAGCGGCAAGCGACTCTACGAGATCGCCGACGTCGTCATCGACACGGGCATTCCGCTTGAGGATGCGTCGCAGTACATCGACGGCCTCGAGTTTCCCGTCGGCCCGACCTCGACCTCGATCGCTGTCGCAGTCGGCCACGCGATCAACGCCTCGACCTCGGCGGCCCTCGTCGCCCGCGGTGAGACGCCGATGATCATGGTGAACACGAACTCGAACCGCACGAAGCTCGCGCACCAGCAGAACGACCGCAACTACGCCGAGCTGTGGCGCCGGCTGCGCTCGCGCGACTTCTCGGCGCCGGAGGTGCTGTAACCATGACCGGCACAAACCGCGCCCTCTGCATTGGGGGCGAGTGGGTGCCGTCGCTCAGCGGTGACACCATCGAGGTGCGCGACCCCGCGACCGGCGAGCTCGTCGGTACGAGCGCGGTGGCGAATGCCGCCGACGTCGACCGCGCCGTCGCAGCGGCGCAGGCAGGCTTCATGCGCTGGAACCTGCTCACGGCAGACGAGCGCGCGCAGATTCTGCTGCGCGCGGCTCAGCTCGTCGACGAGCGCACCCCTGAGATGGCCGAGCTGCTCACCCGCGAGCAGGGCAAGCCGATCCCCGACAGTGTGAAGGAGATCTCCTTTGGCGCGCAGGTGATTCGCTACTACGCCGAGCAGGGCCGGCGCGTGTGGGGCTCGATACGCCCGACCGTGCGCAAGGATATTCGCTCGCTCGTCACCTGGGAGCCGCTCGGGGTCGTCGCCGCGATCGTGCCCTGGAACTACCCCGTGGACCTCTACGCCTGGAAGATCGGGCCGGCGCTCGCCGCTGGCAACTCGGTCGTGGTGAAGCCGCCCGTTGAGGCGCCGCTCGCGATCGCCGCGTTCGTGCAGTGCTTCATCGACGCGGGGCTGCCCGAGGGCGTGCTCTCTGACCTGCCCGGCGCCTTCGAGGCAGGCTCCAGGCTGTCGGAGCACCCCGACGTGGCCGCGATCACCGCGACCGCGTCGACCGCGACGGGCCAGGCGATCATGCGCTCGGCGGCTGGCACGATGAAGCGCGTCACGCTCGAGCTCGGCGGGCACTCGCCGTTCATCGTGCTCGACGACGCCGACGTCGCCGAGGCGGCAGCGGCCGCAGCGCGCCGGTCGTTCTCGAACGCCGGCCAGATCTGCATCGCCGTGAACCGCATCTTCGTCGCCGACACGATCGCCGACGAGTTTGCCGAGGCGGTCGCCGCCGAGGCGCGCGCGATCACGCTCGGCCACGGCGTCGAGGCCGGCATCACCGGCGGCCCGGTGACCACTTCGGCGGTCATCGAGAAGACGCGGCGGCACATCGACGAGGCTGTGGCCGGGGGCGCCACGCTCGGCGCAGGCGGCAAGCACGCCGCCGTGCGTGACGGCCTCGACGGGTCGATGTTCTTCGAGCCGACGGTGCTCGACCACGTGTCGATCGACGCGCTGGTGATGCGCGAGGAGAGCTTCGGCCCCCTCGTCGCGATGCACCGGTTCGGGGCGAACGACAGTGTGGTGGATCTCGCGAACCGCGGCGACTACGGCCTCGCAGCGTATGTCTACGGCGACGACCTCGACCGCGCCTGGGGCGTCGCCGAGGGGCTGCACGCGGGCGGTGTCGGCGTGAACATCAACGATGTGTCGGAGCTGCAGGCGCCGTTTGGCGGCTGGAAGATGTCGGGCTTCGGGCGCGAGCTCGGCCCCGAGGGGCTGCAGGGCATGATGCAGCAGCGCCACATTCGCATTCGCCGCCGCAGCGCGTAGGCCCACCGCGGCGCCGCGGCGCCGGGGCGCCGGCTCGCTCCGGCGCTGCCGGGCCCGCGGTGCCCGGCAGCGCGCTGCCCCGGGCCGGGCGCCGAGCCGGCCAGGCGCGCCCCGGCGCCGGGCCTACCGGAAGTCGCGCGACGCGACGGCCTGCGGCGCCGGCAGGGGCTCGAAGCCGTGCGCAATGACGTTGAACACCCCCTCGGGGGAGCGGTCGGCGACGCCGCGCACGATGAGCGCTGGCGACGACTGGGCGACGAACCGGTGCTCCTGCCACACCTTCGCCCACACGACGATGTTCACGGTGCCGCGTTCGTCTTCGAGCGTGAGAAAGGTGACCCCCGCCGCGGTTCCGGGCCGCTGCCGGTGCGTGACGAGCCCCGCGACGGCGACGGTGCTGCCGTTTGGTGAGGCGCGCGCGAGGTCCGAGCGCAGCACGCGCCTGGCGTCGAGCGGCTCGCGCAGCAGTGCGAGCGGGTGCGTGCCCGTGGCGACCCCCGTCGTCCACAAATCGAGCGAGGTCTGCTCGGCGTCTGACAAGACGGGCAGGAGCGGCGGCTGCACGTGCACGGCGATGCCCGGCAGAAACCGATCGCGATTCTCGGAGGCTGGCCCCGCGCCCCAGAGCGCGTCGCGGCGCGTCAGGCCGAGCCCCGCGCAGGCACCGGAAGACGCGAGCGCCTCGAGCTGCTCGCGGTCGAGATCGGCGCGCCTGGCGAGATCTGCGAGGTCTGAGAACGGGCCGGAGGCGCGGGCCGCGACGACACGCTCGGCGACCCTCGAGCCGATGCCGCGCACCTCGGCGAGCCCGAGCCGCACCGCGAATCTGCCGTCGCGGCGGTGCTTGCCGCTCGTGTCTGGTGCGTGCTCGTCGAACGGGCCAACCGGCGGGTGATCTCCGGAGGCGCACTCGGGCAGCCCGGTCGGCTGGGGCGTTGGGGGAGCGGCTCCGACAGTCGCGGGCACGCCGGCGACCGAGGAACCGGCGACAGTCGCGGATCCGCCGCCCGCCGCGGGCACGTCGCCTGCCCCAGCCTCGACCCCCGCGTGCACCGCCGAAAATTGCACGTCTGGCGGCAGCACCCGCACGCCGTGCCGCTTCGCGTCTTCGGCCAGGCTGCGCGGCGAATAGAACCCCATGGGCTGCGACTGCAACAGCCCGGCGAGAAACACGGCGGGGTAGTGCAGCTTCAGCCACGAACTCACGTACACGATGAGCGCGAAGCTGATCGAGTGGCTCTCGGCGAAGCCGAAGTCTGCGAACGATTCGAGCTGCGTGTAGACGAGCTCCGCCTGCTCGCCATCGATGCCGTTCTCGCGCATGCCAGCGAAGATCTTCGCGCGCAGCGAGTCCATTCGCTCCTTGCCGCGCTTGGAGCCCATCGAGCGCCGCAGTAGGTCGGCGTCTTCGCCCGTGCACCCGCCGACGGTCGTCGCGATCTGCATGAGCTGCTCCTGAAACAGCGGAATTCCGAGGGTGCGAGCGAGCACGGGCTCGAGGCTCGGGTGCGAGTACGTGATCGCCTCCTTCCCCGCACGCCTGCGCAGGTAGGGGTGCACCGCGCCGCCCTGAATGGGGCCGGGCCTAATGAGCGCGATCTCGATGACGAGGTCGTAGAAGCTCCTCGGGCGCAGCCGTGGCAGCGTGTTCAGCTGGGCCCGGCTCTCGACCTGAAACACCCCGATCGCGTCGCCCCGGCAGAGCATGTCGTACACCCCCGCCTCCTCTTTCGGAATCGAGTCGAACGTCCACTCCTCGCCGGTTGCGGCCTGAACCATGCGCAGCGTCTTATCGATCGCGCTGAGCATGCCGAGGCCCAGCAGGTCGAACTTCACGAGCCGCATCGCCGCGCAGTCGTCTTTGTCCCACTGCAGCACCGTGCGCTTCTCCATGCGCGCGTGCTCGATGGGGCAGACCTCGCCGACGGGGCGCTCGGTGAGCACCATGCCACCCGAGTGGATACCGAGGTGGCGCGGTGCGCCCTTGAGCGCGTTTGCGAGCCGCAGCACCGGCTCGGGAATCGCCTCGTAGGGGGAGCGGCGTTCGGCTTCTGCTGCCGCGATGCGGGAGCCCGGCGGCTGCCGCCGCGTTCGCGCGCGAGCGTTACTCGGCTCGTCAGGTTCGCCGGCCGCCTGCGGCCCGCCGATATCGCCCGGGAACGGGTCGTGGTGGCTGAGCTGCTTCGTCCACGCGCGCTGCTCGGCGACGCTGTAACCGAGCGCCTTCGCGGCGTCGCGGATGGCGGCCTTCGGCCGGTACGTGATGACGTTCGCGACCTGGGCCGCGTTGCGCCTGCCGTACTTTTCGTAGACGTACTGAATCATCTCCTCGCGCCGCTCCGAATCGAAGTCGACGTCGATGTCGGGCTCCTCCTCGCGCAGGCTCGACAGAAAGCGCTCGAACGGCAGCCCGTAGAAGATCGAGTCGACGGAGGTGACCTTGAGCAGGTAGCAGACAGCCGAGTTCGCGGCGGATCCGCGGCCCTGGCAGAGAATACCGCGGGCTCGCGCCTCGCGCACGATGTCGTGCACGATGAGGAAGTAGCCGGGAAAGTCGAGCTGCTCGATGACGTCGAGCTCGCGCTCGATGCGCTCCCGGCGTGGCGCGTCGAGCGCGTCTCGACCAGCGCCGTAGCGCTCGGCGGAGCCCTGCCAGACGAGCTCGCGCAGCCAGCTCATCTGGGTGTGCCCCTCGGGCAGCGCGAGCTTTGGCAGCCTCGGCGTCGCCTCCCTGAGCGAGAACGCGAGCTCGCGCGCGAGGGGCACGGTGCGGGCCACGGCGCCCGGGTGCAGGGCGAAGTGGCGCAGCATCGCCTCGGGGCTGCGCAGGTGCGCGGCGCCAGAGGCAGGCAGGTGCGGGTCGAGCTCGGCGAGGCTGCGGCGGGCGCGGATCGCCGACATCGCCTCTGCGGTGCGGGTCTCGGGGCGGGTGGCGGCGTGCACAGCCCCAGTCGCGACCGTGGGGAGCCCGGCTGTCGCTGCGAGCTCTGCGAGGCGCGCGTTTCGCTCGTCGTCGCCGGGGTGGCCGTGGTGGGTGAGCTCGACGTACACGCTGTCGGCCCCGAACAGTGCGCGTAGCCTGTCGAGCTCGGCACCGGCTGCCGCCGCGCCGCCGTGCGCAAGCGCCCGCCGCACGGCCCCCTTGCGGCAACCGGTGAGCACGACCCAGTCGTCGCCCGCCTGGGCCGCGAGCTCCTCGAGGTCGTACACCGGGCGACCCTTCTCGCCGCCGGCGAGCTGCCCCTCGGTGATCGCCGAGGCGAGCCGGTGATAGCCTGCGGCGCCGCGGGCGAGCACGAGCAGGTGGCTGCCCGCCGGGTCGGCGGCGCCGAGCTGCGGAGCGTCGAGCCCGAGCGTGAGCTCGGCGCCGTAGACCGTGAGGAAATCGGGCGCAGATAGCGCGGCCTCGGCAAACCTTGGCGCGCCGTAGAACCCGTCGTGGTCGGTGAGGGCGAGGCCCGCGAGCCCGAGCGCGCGCGCCTCGGAGACGAGCCGTTCGGGGGAGGAGGCGCCGTCGAGAAAGCTGTAGTGCGAGTGCGCGTGCAGCTCGGCGTACCCGGTGGGCCCCGGGGCGGGTGCCAGCTCAGTCATAGCGGCCCTCCGCGTACCAGCTCGTGGCGTGCGCGCTTGCTGCGGCCTCGCGCACGCGGGCGAGCAGCAGCCAGCCGTCGCCCGTGTCGAGCTCAACCTGCACGCGGAACCGCTCGGGCCGGCCCGCCCACCACTGCTCGCGAATAGGCCATGGCTTTGACCAGCCGCGCACGCTGCCGGTGGCTGTGTGCCCCTCAACCCTGAGCGTCACCGGTGGCGCCGCCAGCAGATCGGCCTCGTCGATCTCGACGGGGTCGCCGTGCGCATTCAGCAGCCGCGCGCGCAGCGGCGGGGTGAACACGAGCGTCGGCTGCGGGGTGGCGAGCGCTCCGGGCCACGGCCCCGTCGCGCGGCTGCGCCTCGGGGCCGAGCCCCAGTGCGTGAAGCGCTGGCGTTCGTGCAGCAGCCTGCCGCCGTCGAGGGTGAGCGTGCCGACCCCGGCCGGGCCGAGCAGCCCCTGCGCGCGGCTCAGGTGGTGGTGCACGCGCTCGTCTGGCCCACTCGTCCAGAGCCCGGGCTCGTGAGAAGCGGTGCGGTCGGTGCGCACCGGCGCGATCCGCACCGCGGCAATGCCAGCCCCCGCTCGCTCCTCGCCCGCCCCGCCGGCGAACCCCGCCACGAGGCTCTCCGACTGCCACCGGAGCCGCGCGAGCGCATCCTGCGGTGAGAAGAATCGCGGGTGCGCCCAGTCTCGCTCGTGGCGAATGCCGAGATCGTCGGTGAGGGTGACCCGCAGCGACGTGCACACGAGCCGCTCGGCGGTGAGCGCGCCGATGAACCCCTCGACGAGCGTGCTGCAGGCGAACGACAGCTGCTCGGTGCCCGAAAGCGGCGGCTCGAACTCGATGCCTACCGCAAAGTCTTTCGCGGCCAGCTGCGGGCGCACCGGCTCGCCGCGTTCGCCGTCTTCCCCGCGCGCGTGCCGGTGCGCGAGCACGCCGCCGGGGCCGAAGCGTGCGCGCACCGCATCCTCGGGCAGCGCCGCGAACGCGCCGAGCGTGTAGATGCCGAGCCCTGGCAGCAGCGCCCCGAGCTTCTCGTCGGTGGCGCACGTGACGGGGAGATCGCTGAGAAACCCCGCGGATCCGCCGACTGCGACGACCCGCACGCCGTCGGCTGGCGCCGGCTCCGCGGTCGCCGCCTGCTCAGCGGCGAACCGGCCGTCGGCGATGCCGACCCGCGCCGCGCCGAGCGCCTCCGAGCGCGCGAACTCGAGCAGCGCCCGCGCAACCTCGGGCTCGCCGCCGTAGTAGCGCGCCGGGCCGCGCGCCCGCATCGCGACGAGGCCGGGGCGAAGCTCCTCGGTAGCTGGCACGAGCTCGGTGAGCCTCGCAAACACCGGGGCGAAATCGCTCGGGGCCTCTGGCTCGTCGTCGCGGCCCCACTCGGTGAAGTGCAGCACGATCACGCGTTCGGGAGGCACGTCACACCGCCCTCAGGGCGCGCGCCGCGGGTGCCTGGCGGCTCGTGGCCGAGAGCCCACCGCGCTCGAATCGCACCGAGTGGTGCTTCGCGCCGCGGCGATCTTCCGACTGCACGGTGAGCTCCCGCGTCGCGAGCGCGCCGTGGCCCTCCCCGAGCCCCACCCAGCGCGATGAGGTCACCGTGAGCCGCGACTCGCTGCGCGCCCAATCTCCGACAACCACGAGCGCCGAGCCGTGCTCGCGCAGCCTGGCCGAGAGCCGTTCGATGTCTGCGGGGGAGACCCTGGCATCGAAGCGGGCGACGACAACCGACAGCGTCTCGCTCAGCGTGCCGGCGAGCGTGAGGGCGTGCTTGCCCGGTGCCGGGATGAGCACGCAGCGGTCGAGTGCGATGCCGAGCGCGACCGCCGCCTCGGCGCCGAACGCCGGGCAGCCGAGCACGCCGCACCACGCGCCGCCCTGGGAGGCCTCGGCGAGAAACGAGAGCGCGAGCTGCCACGACCCACGCACCGAATACGCCGCCCCGGCGCGCACCGCGCCGCCGGGCAGCAGCGCCCCGAGCCCCGGGGCTGTGGGCAGGGCACGCTCGTCGATGCGCAGCGGCTGCATCTCGCTGATGCGCTGCCGCAGATCTGGGAGCGAGACCGCGGAACTCATGCGACCATATTCGAACATATGTTCGAATGAGTCAAGCTGGAGATGGTGGTGCCCGCGTGTCGGCGAAGCGGCATAGGATGGTGGGTGATGAATGAGGACGATCTTGAGGATTACGAACGCGAAGCCGAGCTGGCGCTGTTTCGCGAATACCGCGATATCGCGAGCCAGTTTCGCTACGTAGTCGAGACCGAGCGCCGGTTCTACCTCGCCAACGAGGTAGATCTGAAGCGCAATGATGCGGGGAACGACTTCTACTTCGAGCTCACGATGAGCGACGTGTGGGTGTGGGATGTCTACCGCTCCGACAGGTTCGTGAAGTCGGTGCGCGTGCTCACGTTCAAGGACGTGAACGTCGAGGAGCTGTCGGCCCGCGAGTTCAAGCTGCCGCAGGAGCTGTCGATCGACGAGTAGTCGTTCTCCCCAGGCGTGCTTGGGGGAGCGGGTGCGCCGCACTGCCCACGCTCGCTGACCCCGGGGCGCCCGCTGGCGCACTGCGCCGCACACTGGGTGCATGTTCCCACGTTCCAGGTTTTCGCGCCCCAAAATCGCTGCGCCCGTGACCGATGCCCTCGCGGCTGCCTCTCGGTCTGGCGCGGCGCGTATCTCCCTCGCCCTTGTTGGCCTTGCCGCTGCCGTGCACGCGGCGGTGCCGACCGCTGCGCCCGGTGCTGCGCCTGCCGCTGTGCCTGCCGCTGTGCCCGACACGCTCAGCGCTGCTGTGCCCGCTGGCGCACTCGCTGCCGCCCCCGTTGCCGCACTCGCTGGCGCTGCCGCGCCAGCCCGGCGCGGGGCATGGCTGCCGCCGCTCGGCCCGCCGCTGAGCGTATCGGGGCCGTACCGGCCCCCACCGTCGCCATATGCTCCGGGGCATCGCGGCATCGACCTCCCCGCGTCGCCGGGGGGCAGGGCGCTCGCGCCGGTCTCAGGGGTCGTGAGCTTCGTTGGGCCGGTAGCTGATCGGCACGTGCTCTCGATTCGCGTCGACGCGCGCACCGTCGTCTCGTTCGAACCGCTCGAACAGGCCGAGTCGGGCCTTGCCGAGGGCGACGCGGTCGAGCGCGGGCAGGCGATCGGGGTGCTCGCTGAGGGAGGGCACTGCCTCGCGGAGTGCCTGCATCTGGGGGTGCGCGTCGACGACGCCTACGTGAACCCGCTGCGCTACTTCTACGATCGCCCGGTGCTGCTGCCCTGGTGAGGGGCCTAGGCCCGCGGGTGGGCCTGCCGGTAGGTCGCGGCGAGGCGCTCCATCGAGACGTGGGTGTACACCTGCGTGCTCGACAGGCTCGCGTGGCCGAGCATCTCTTGCACCACGCGCAGATCTGCCCCGCCGTCGAGCAGGTGCGTCGCCGCGGTGTGCCTGAACGTGTGTGGGCCACTCGGCCCGCCGCCTGGCTCCCGCTCGAGCTCGCGAGACACGAGGCGATACACCGCGCCACCGTTCATTGCCTGGCCTCGGGTGTTCGCGATAAACAGTGCTGTCGTCGGCGGGGCGGGCGCTGGGCTGACCGGAGCGCCAGCACTCGTCTTCCCGGCAGCGGTCGCGGTGTTGGCGGCGGTATCGGCGGCGCGTGCGAGCAGCGCAGGGCGCGCCTCGGCGAGGTAGCGCTCGAGCGCACGCGCGGCCGGTGCGCCGAGGGGCACGACCCGCTCTTTGTTGCCCTTGCCGAGTACGCGCACGCTGCGCTCGCGGCGGTCGAAGCCCGTGAGCTGCAGCGAGGTGAGCTCCGAGACGCGCAGCGCAGACGAGTACAGCAGCTCGAGCACAGCGTGATCGCGAATCTGTGCGGGGTCGCCCGTTGCCGCGCGCTCCGCTGCCCGGTCGAGCACCCGCGACATCTGCTCCTGCGTGAGCACGCGCGGCAGGCTCTTCGGGGTGCGCGGGGTGCGCAGCCGCGAGGCGGGGTTGCCGGGCACGAGGCTGCGCGATTCGAGCCAGGAGCCGAACGACTTCAGCGTCGCGACATTCCGGGCGATCGTCGCTGGGGCGAGCCCCCGCTGCTGCCGCTCGAACAACCAGCCGCGCATGAGCTCGAGCTCGATGCCGTCGAGCCCGCGCACGCCCTGTGCCTCGGCGTATTCCGTGAACCCGAGCAGATCGCGCCGGTACGAGCGAATCGTGTGCTCCGAGTACCCGTATTCCAGGCGCGCCGCATCGAGAAACGCCGCTACCGCCTCGCTGAGAGTCATGCTCCTATTGTCGCCGATGGCGCTGGAATGCGCGCGGTGCCGAGAACAATCGCGCGGCACCGCGGCACCGCGGCACCGCGGCATCGCGGCATCGCGGCATCGCGGCACCGCGGCATCGCGGCATCGCGGCATCGCGGCACCGCGGCACCTACGCGCGCCGAATCAGCCGCCACTCCGTGAAGCCCGTGTCGCTCAGCTCGACGCGGGTCACGTGGCCGAGCAGTTCGAGCTCAGCGAGCGAGTGCTGCGCCTCCGTGAGGGTGACTCCTGCGTGGGTGGCCGCGTCTTCGAGCGAACGCGTTCCGCGCAGCGGCAGCGAATCCATGAGGCGCAGGTGCAGCGAGGTTGGGCGCTCGACATCGCTCGGGTCGCGCTCGTCGGTGTCGAACATGCCGGCGACCGGGTCAACCCCAACGAGCTCGAGCACGTCGGGGCCGCTGCCAATGAGTGTCGCGCCGTACTCTCGGATAAGGCGGTGACACCCCGCCGAGGAGGCCGACGTCACCGACCCCGGCACCGCTCCCAGGCGCCGGCCGAGCTCGGCGGCATGCCCGGCAGTGTTCAGCGTGCCTGAGCGAACGCCGGCCTCGGTGACGAGCACCGCGTCAGACAGCGCCGCGATGATGCGATTGCGCTGCAGAAAACGCCAGCGCGTCGGCGACGACCCTGGAACCATCTCCGAGCACACGCTGCCGCGCTCGGCGGCGCGCTTGAGCATGTCGGTGTGGGCGATGGGGTAGGGGCGATCGACGCCGCCCGCGAGCACGGCAATGGTGCGGGAGCCGGTCGCGAGGGCGGTGCGGTGCGCGGCGGCATCGATGCCGTACGCGGCGCCCGAGACAATTGTGACGCCCGCGGCGCAGGCGATGCCCGTGAGCTCGGCCGTGACGTGGGCCCCGTAGCCGCTGCACGCGCGCGCCCCGATCACGGCGAGGGAGCCGGTCACCGGGGGCTGCGGCTGCGGCTCGGCGTCCGTGCCGCTGAGCAGCGACTCGCTGCCCCGCACCCAGAGCGCGAGCGGGGCGTGGTCTCCGAGCAGGTCGAGGCGCTCCGGCCAGTTCGGCGACTCCCTCGTGAGCAACGACATGCCCGTGCGCACGGCAGTCATCAAGTCTTTCACCGTCGCCGTGCGATCGAGGCGCGGGAGCCAGCGCTTGACCCCCTCGCCGAGTTTGCGAACCGACACCGGGGTGTCGTTCCCAGCGGCCTGCAGCGCCTGGGCGAGCTTGCGGGCTGCGTGGGGGAGCTCGAGCAGCTTCAGCGCCGCGAACGGCCCGAGCCTGGCAACGATCAGCCCGGCCACCGCGTCACCCGGCTCTGACAGCCGAGACCAGACGGCGCGGGCGAGCGCGCTCTCAAGGTCGGCCGCGGTGAGCTCGCGCTCGCCGCAGAGCCGCACGAGGAGCCTGCGGAGCTCGTCGTCGACGTGGATGCCGCCCTCGGCTGGGGCGGGGTGCTGCGACTCGGGGGCAACGACCTCGTTGTCACCGGTTGGGTGGGTGTTCATGCGGGTGCTCCTCTCAACATCAGCGCCCTGGCGATCTCTGCGCGCCCTGGCTGGTGGATTTCTGCAAGATCAGCGATTGTCCAAGCGACCCTGAGCAACCGGTCGTACCCGCGCACCGTGAGAGCCCCGTGGGCGAGGGCGCGGTCGATGGTCGCCGTGGCCTGCGCGGGAAGCCGGCCGGTCTCGCCCCGGAGCCACTCCCCGGGAACCTCGCTGTTGAGCTCCCACGGGGTCTGGGCGAGGCGCTCCCTCGCCCGAAGCCGCGCACGCTCGACCAGGCCGCGTAGCTCGACGCTGGTGCGGGGCGCGGCGGCGGCGTGCTGCAGCACGCTCCTCACGCGGTGCACGGTGACCCGCAGGTCGATGCGGTCGGTGAGCGGGCCGGAGAGCCTGCTCCGGTAGCGCACCCTTGTGTGCGGGCTGCAGGTGCAGTCGAGCGCGGTCTCGGGGGCGCCGGCGTTGCCGCAGGGGCAGGGGTTTGACGCAAGCACCAACTGCAGCTTCGCGGGCAGCACCGTGTGAACTCGTGCGCGGGAGATGGTGATGGTGCCCGACTCGAGCGGCTCCCGCAGGTCATCGAGCACGGCTCGGCCAAACTCGGGCGCCTCAGCACCCAATGGAAAGTACACCCTGTGGTTGGCTCCCAGTTTACCACTGCGCTGTCAAGAGAAACACCTCGGAGGAATGATACTTCCCATCCCAGACAGCCCCTACTTCACCAAAATTAACTGCACCGAATTGCATCGCTCACCGGACATTGCCGCAGGCGGGTGTCTTGGGACGCGCGATTGCCGAGTACCCTAGTTGCCGACGGGACTCTAGAGAGAAGCTCTACTTGTTCAGTTACCCGGCGAGCTTTCGGTCGGTGTCGAAAGCGGAATGGGTCAGTGAATGATGGGAGGATCATTCCATGACCACATTCTTGCCGAACATTGATGATCTGCTCGCCGCGCTCCCTGACACCAAAGCGGCCGTTGACGCACGCGAGTTAGCGATTGCTGGAGCAACCGCTGAGACATCCACTGAGCTTGATCAGGCGCTCTCCGCGATCGTTCAGGAATGGTTGTCTTGAAGACACGTCAACAAATGAGACTTGAGTGGCTTGAGATTCGGGGCTTCCGAGCATTCGGTTCGGAAGCGCGTCGCATGGATCTGACTTCAAATCTAATAGTGGTGCACGCTGGAAATAGCCAGGGAAAGACAAGTCTCGCAGAGGCAGTTGAGTTCCTTGTGACTGGCCGTAGTAGTAGGCGGGATCTGTTCGGTGGCGCAAAAGCCGAGTACAACGAGAGCCTGCGCAATGCGCACCTACCAGCTAATGATCCGGTGTGGGTCGCAGCCGGGATTCGCAACGATGCCGGCATCATCCGAGAGGTTCGGCGTGAACTTGTAACTGACTTCTCCGGAGCAACGGACTGCGATTCTCGCCTCACCGTCGATGGAGAAGAAGTCTCATCACTATCATTCCTTGGTATTGACACGATCGAAGGTGCGATTGCAGCACCTGTGTTGCTGCAGCACACCCTGCGATATGTCTTGTCGACTGAGCCCAAACAGCGTGCTACCTATTTCAAGGCTCTTCTCGCACTATCCGATCTTGACCTGTTTAGAGAACGTGTCCGTGCACAAGCAGCCGATCTCGAACATGTCTCAACGGGTCCAGGACTTCTGTCGTTGCAGCGCCTCTCTCAGACGGATCTTGCTGCGTTTGCAATCAAGATTCAGCAGCTCGACGTACCAAATCGCGAAACTTTGCGTGTGAGCATGGAACAAGTACTACTCGAAGCAGGTACAGACGTTCTTGGGAGGGAGAGCGAATCGATCTCGCACCTAATTGAGACGCTCGATCAGTTGGTTCGGGAGCGCAATGATCTAGTATTTCCACTTAATGACTTCATTGTTGCGCTCCCAACAGAATTTCCCCCAGTGCCTGATCTGAGCACATACATTGAAGAGATCCGACGCGCGGACGAGATCTCGGCGACGCTTCTTCCAGTTCTGACTGCAGTCCTGCGGGTGCCTGAAATCGCACACATTGATCAGCCGGTTGACTGCCCGGTCTGTTTGACAGCGGATGGACTCACGCCCGAACGCGTCAAGGATATCCAGACTCGTCTACGCGACACAACACAACTCTCAGCCGCGTCCTCTGCCGCGGAGAACGCCGTGAGAAACTTTCGCACTCATCTCCAAACTTGGGCCAACTCGGTCAAGAATTCAATTCCGAGCGCCACCGCCTGGGACCACACCCGCGAGCAGGCTGTGGCCTCCGCAGCTGCGGGTCTGAGCACAGAGATCCCTGTTTTACTGACCGCGGCGCTAGAGTACGTCAGGCGCATTGCTGCCCGTGCACAAGAAGTTGTCGATGCCGCCCGGCATGTGGATGCCACAGCGGCAGAAATGGTGGATCTTGTCCATCGAAGAGTAAATGTTCCAGATGGAGCAACCATCTCGTTGGTCGACCTCGAGGAACTCTTATCCGAATTCTTGGATGAGCTATCCGCTGATAATGAGATCGTAAGTTTGCGGACAGCAGTCCAACCGCTATTAAGCACCCGTCTTCAGTCCGAAGGGACCCAGGACTTGCTGGACGTTTTGAGGCTGCTCGAAGAACTCGTGGCGGAACAGTATTCGGAGAAGCGACGCACCATAGTTCTGCAGCGCTTAAAAAGTGCCGATGGAGCCCTAAAGAAGGCTATTGGCACCGTACTCGACGATCGCTTCGCCAAGATGAGTTCCGCAATCATGCGATGGTGGGGTTCGATCCGACCGGAAGAACTTGTTGGGTTTGCTGGAGTCAAACGCCGCGCAGCTGGAGCTATTTTCGTCAACCTTGTCGCCGCGTTGCAGGCGGACGCCGAAGGAAACGCTGTCGAACGCGACGCTCTCGGCGTATTTAGCGACTCCCAATTGAACGCGCTCGGGCTCTCCACTTTTCTCGCCCGTGCTGAACTCGTTCAATCACCTTTCGTGTTTCTTGATGACCCGATCCCGGGAAGCGACGGAGATCATCGTCTAACTTTCTGTCAAAACACCCTCGCCGAGCTACTTTCATCGGGTTTTCAAGTAATTGTTACCACTTACGACCCAAAGCTTGCCGAACTTGCCCAGACACTTAATGAGTCTTGGGGGCCGATCACTTACGACTTGACCCTTCTCAACGTCGCAGAAGGCACCGAGCCAGTGCAATCCTCTGACTTGTTCAGTAATTACATGTTGCAAGGAGAGGACGGACTGAACGCTCCCACGGCAGTCGGTCGCCGTGGTGCATGCACCGCATATCGAAGTGCAGCCGAACGGCTCGCCAAACAGATTATTGCGACAAACCGAACCGCTTCTGGGATTTTTACATCCGTTACAGACGTCGAACAGGAAGCGACGATGCTCGGAGATCTTATCCCGCTGCTGGGACCGTTCACTTTATCTGCTGATGAGAAAGGGAAATGGCAGGTGATCCCGAAGGTGCTCAATCCAGGAAATCATGATGACGGTGCACCTAGCACGATCGAGTTGAAGCAAATTCGTGGCAATCTTCGTCAAATTGCGAAGGCACACAAGCAGAAGTGGGGCAGGGACCTTATCCGGTAGGGCTCAGCCCACACTCAACGCGCGGATACTGAGGGAAACTCGGACTTTCCGTCCTCGGCCTGGTCAAGTATCGACTTGAAGGAATAGTTCTCATTCCCGTTTGCCGTTCGTCATACGGGACGTCGGTGGTTTAGTTTCGCCAGCATGTCAGCGCGCATGCGCAGAGGTGGTCAGTCGCCGTCCTTGGAAGGGGCGGCACGAAGCGCTCCGAGTGCATACAGAACAACTCCCGCAGTGACAAACACATCTGCCAGGTTGAAGGTGGCGAACCACCCGGTGTGCAGGTAGTCCACCACGCCGCGCCCGTCCAACCGGTCAATGAAATTGCCAAACGCCCCGCCGAGCAGCAACGTCGCACCCGCCCGGGACATTCTGCCCATGGTCGGTGCCGAGGAAACCGCATACCAGGTCAGTCCGGCGATGATCAGCCCGGTGACCGCCACGATGACCCAGGCGGGAAGGTCCGCGCCAAAACTGAACGCGACGCCCGGGTTATAGAGCAACCGGAGGTTGATCAGCCCTAGGTCAATTACCTGGCCGTTGGAAAGCAAGCTTTCGGCCAATGCCTTGAGGGCTAGATCCACACCGACCAGCACAACGGCTCCAAGCAGCATCGCGGCCCTGACAATACGCGCGGTTCGAACCTGCGCCGAGGAACGAGCCACAAGTTGGCCGCTCATGCCGAGGGTTCCAGGATCGAGGCTGGCTGCACGGTCTGTAGCGCGGTTTTGCGGCGGAGCCGACCGGCCCGGACACCGTTGGCAATCACGACGATTTCGGCCAGCTCGTGGATGAGGACCACCGCTGCCAAGCCGAGCACCCCAAAGAGTGCCAAAGGGATCAGTGCGGCAATCAGCAGCAGCGACAGGCCCACGTTCTGGAGCATGATCCGACGGGTGTTGCGTGCATGGTCCAGGACCTGTGGCAGGTGATTCAAGTCTTCGCCCATCAGCGCGATGTCTGCGGTTTCGATGGCCACGTCTGTACCCATGGCCCCCATGGCAATGCCGGTATCTGCCGTTGCCAGGGCTGGCGCGTCATTGACTCCGTCCCCGACCATTGCGGTCGGCTGCCGGGACTTGAGGGTGCGGATGATCTCCGCCTTGTCCTCCGGGCGCAGGTCCGCATGGACTTCGGTGATGCCCGCTGCCTTGCCCAGGGCCGTTGCGGTGATGACGTTGTCCCCGGTGAGCATGACCATGGTGTAGCCGGATGCCGTGAGCCTGGCGACGACCTCGCGGGCCTCGGGGCGCAGCTCGTCACGGACGCCGATGGCACCGATGACCTGCCCGTCGTCCTCGATGAGCACAGCGGTGGCCCCGGCGCGCTGCATCCGCTCTATGTCCGGGGCCAAGGCACCGGGAATGATCCAACCTGGGCGGCCGAGCCGGACACGCCTGCCCTCTAGTTGCCCTTCCAGGCCCGCCCCGGGAATCGTGTCCACGTCGGTGACCGATGCCCTGCCGGTGGTCGAAGCGAGGATGGCGCGGGCCAACGGGTGTTCGCTGCGGGCTTCCAGGCCTGCTGCAAGGGCAAGGACTTGTTCCCGGGTCGCGGACCCGGTGCCCACGATCTCGATCACCGAAGGCTTGTTCCGGGTCAGGGTTCCGGTCTTGTCCAAGGCGATGGTGCGGATCTTCCCCAGGGTTTCCAGGGCACCGCCGCCCTTGATGAGTACACCGATCCGGCTGGCAGCGCCAACGGAGGCCACCACGGTCACGGGCACGGAGATGGCCAGCGCGCAGGGCGAGGCAGCCACCAGCACGACCAGGGCACGTTCGAACCACAGTGCCGGTTCCCCGACGATGAAGCCGAAGACGATGATCAGCGCCGCGGCGATCAGGATGCCCGGGACCAGTTTCTTGGCGATGGAATCGGCCAGCCGCTGGCCCGGACCTTTGCGGGACTGCTCCGCTTCCACGATGTGCACGATCTTGGCCAGCGAGTTGTTCTCCGCTGTGCTGGTGACTTCAACCTCCAGTGGGCCGGTGCCGTTGATGGACCCGGCATAGACCTCGGAGCCGGGGCCGGCCTCGACGGGGACCGATTCGCCGGTCAGGGCCGAGGTGTCCAGGGAGGTGCGTCCGGTGACTACCCGCCCGTCGGTGGCCAGGCGTTCCCCGGGCCTCACAACCATGCGGTCCCCGGGGATCAAGACGGAGGGGGACACGGTGGTTTCGATGCCGTTGCGCAGGATTCGTGCCTCGGCCGGAACCAGGTCCAGCAGTGCCCGCAGGCCCCGCCGGGTCTTCGCCAGCGAGTATTCCTCAAGTCCCTCCGAAATTGCGTACAGGAAGGCCAGCATCGCGGCTTCTTCGAACTGACCCAAGGCCACAGCGCCAACGGCGGCGATTGTCATCAGCGTACCGACGCCGATCTTTCCCTTGAACAGGCGTCGGAGAGTGGAGGGCACAAACGTCCAGGCGGCAACCAGCAGCGCACCGAGCTCAAACGGAAGCGTTACGAACCGGGGGCCTCCGGCCAGCGAGATGATCCATCCGGCGAGCAGCAGCACCCCGGCCACCGCAGCCGCTCGGACCTCGGTTACCTGCCAGAACCCCAGAGCTTCTTCGACTTCACCGTTCTCGGTTGTCTCGTCGCTGCATCCGCATGCGTCGCTCATCGGGCGTTCTCCTTTTCAATCATTGGGGCGGTGGTGCTGTCGGGGCCGTAGTTCGGGCAGAGGCTGACAGCGTTGCCGGTGGCGGCAAGCAGGATCTCGGCCTGGGCGAGCATGTCCATCAGCTCCGGGCGGGACAGCGAGTAGTACACGCTGCGGCCCTCGGAGCGGCCCTCGACCAGGCCGCAGTCGCGCAGGCAGGCCACGTGCATCGAGGCCGTGGACTGGGCCAGGCCAAGTTCGCGGGTGAGGTCACTAACGCGCACCTCACCGTGGGCCATACGCCTGACGATCTTCAATCGAATCGGGTCGCTAAGGGAATGGAACAAGGCGGCAGCGGGGTCCAGCCCGCACGCATCCATCGAAGCATCTTGATTGATCAGCATTTCATGATGATATCTCAAATCACTGATCATTGGTTGACGTGCCCAGCCGCAAGGGTCCACCCTAGTGCTCATCCCGATAGAACATGAGCGTTTTGTGCGGTCTGTTCAGGATCGCAAATCTTGAACAACCGTCGCGGTCAAGGTTCGCTCTCTGCATAGCGAGACAAACGACAATGGCTGGCCGTCACTTGCTTCGGTCGTGGGGGCTGCGGATCAGGCGCAGCAGGAGAGCTTTGCGACGTCGGTGGTGAATGCCTTGGCGGCGATCCTTATGCCCTCGGCCATCGTCAGGTAAGGGCTCCAAGCGGCGGCGACCTGTGCGGTGGTCATTCCCGCTTCGAGGATGTAGACGCCAGCGGCCGCGATTTCCCCGGCGTCCCTGGCCACTGCGGAGATGCCCAGGATCCGTCCGGTACCCAACTCAGCAACAACCTTGATGAAGCCACGCGTGTCGCGGTTGACCACAGCGCGCGGCACGTACTCCAGGGGCAGGACCCGGCACTCACAACGGATCCCCGCAGCGACAGCTTCCTTCTCCGTCATCCCGACCGACCCGAGGGCGGGGCTGGTGAAGGTGACCCGCGGCAGGTTCCGGTAGTTGACCTCGGCCACGGCATCGGTGAACGCATTGTCCACGGCCATCGCGCCGTGGGCCGCCGCGACGTAAACGAACTCCCTCTGGCCGGTCACGTCCCCGGCGGCCCAGATGCGTGGGTTGGACGTGGCCAGGCGGGAGTCGACCACGATCTCGCCCGTGGTGCCGGTCTTCACGCCGACGGCGTCAAGGTCCAGTCCATCGGTGACGGGGCGGCGGCCCAGTGCCACGAGGATGTGGGAAGCGCGGAATTCCTCTTCGCCCCCGGCCACGCTTGCCGTCACCGAGACCCCGTCCGGGCCGGAGGCCACGGAGTTGGCGGTGGCCCGCCTGACCACCCGGATGCCCTCGTCGGCGAACACCCCGGCCAGGGCCTTGGAAGCCTCCGGCTCTTCCTGTGATGCCAACCGGGAGCGAACCAGCATGGTCACTCGGGAGCCCAGCCGGGAGAAAAGCTGTGCCATTTCCATGGCAACATAGCCCCCGCCCAGGATCAGCATGGATTCGGGCACCTCGTCCAGCTCCATCGCCGTCGTTGAGGTCAGGTACCCTGCCTCGGCCAGCCCGGGGACGGGCGGCACCCATGGCGCGGCTCCGGTGGCCACGAGGTAGTGTTCGGCCTCGATCGTTCGCAGTGCGCCGTTCGGGGAGGCGACGTTAAGCAGCGGTGCGTCTTGGGCCCCAGTGAACGAGGCGTCCCCCTCGATCATGGTCCAGCCGTAGTCCGCAGCCAGATCGACGTACTTTTCCGACCGCATGCTTTCCACCAACGCGGCCTTGCCCTGGATTAGGGCGGGCATGTCCACCGGGCTCGCAGAGGTCTCCACCCCCGGGAAGCGGGCGGAGTTCAGCGCCACGTGGCGGGCCTCGGCGGCGGCAAGCAAGGCCTTGGACGGCACGCAGCCGGTATTTACGCATGTCCCGCCCACAGTGCCGCGCTCCACCATAACGACGCGCTTGCCCAGGCCAGTGGCTCGGATCGCGGCCGCAAACGCTCCGCCGCCGGAGCCAATGATCGCTAAATCGAGCTGTTCGTTGTTCATTAGGTGCCTCTTCTTCTGTGGGTCAAAACGTCCTATGAGCAATTATGAACCTTCCAGTACAATGGAAGGTCAAGTGTGGCGGCCATCGGAAGAGGAACCAACAAACATGAGGATCGGACAGCTTGCGGAAGCGACCGGAACCACGACCAAGACTCTGCGGTTCTACGAGGAGACGGGGCTGCTCCCTCCGGCCGAGCGCCTGGCCTCCGGCTACCGGGACTATGCCGAGGATGCGGTGGGTCGGATCGGTTTTATTCACAGGGGCCAGGCCGCCGGGCTGACCCTCGGCCAGATCCGGCAGATCTTGAAGATCCGCGAGCACGGCCAGACACCGTGCTCGCACGTCCAGGGGCTGCTGGGGCAGCGCATGGGGGAACTTGATGCCCAGATCTCCGAACTCCTGGCCCTCAGGGAAACCATCTCCCAGCTCCACGAAAATGCCAGCACCCCTGAGCCGAACGCCTGTTCAGCCGACCAGGTCTGCCGATACATCTGAGCAACGGTCCGCCCCGGTAGCTGCGGGTGTCGTGGCCAGGAATGCCTGCCGGTCGATAAGAGGGCAACCATTGACTCGCGCGTCCCATAAGAGGCTTGGGCTGCTTCACGGTCGCCCGGTGGACTGGCACCTTAGCTGGGCGAGACAACTTTCGAGTCTTGGGACTGCGACATTTAGCTTCGCAAATAATGCGATATTTAGCGCTGAAAAGCACAGAGAAAGTGGCCGCGATAGCGACTGTCCCGCAAGAGATTCCTCATATAGGACAGCCACTTCTCCCAAGAACTACTTCATGCAGCGCCGGTTACACGGGGTGTAGTGGTCATCGTGCGCGCTTCAGCACCCAATGGAAAGTACACCCTAGATGTGACGCTAGTTTACCGCTGATTCAACGGCGCGGACAGAACTAGACTCACGCTGCAGAACGCTCCCCGCTCCACAAAGCTCGCTATGCGGTCAAGGATCTTGTTGCTTCAGTAAGCACGGAAGTTACCGGGCTGTAATAGGCCCAGCGCCCCCGCTGCTCCCGGGTCACGAGCCCTGCCTCGACGAGCTGCTTCATGTGATGTGACACCGTCGGCTGCGAGAGACCGACCGGCTCCGTCAAGTCACATACGCACATCTCAGCATCTGCGCTGGCGGAAATCAGAGACAGAAGCTTCACTCGCGTTGGATCGCCGAGCGCTTTGAACACCTTTGCGAGCCGCTGCGCCTGTTCGTCTCCAACAACAAGTTCGTCCTGTGCGCTGCAGCAGCTTGGCTGAGTATCCGAGGCGTCGACAGCTTGCAAAGTTTCCATGCATCTCATTCTGCCCCACATATTGACACTTGTCGATATGAGAAGGTAGATTCTTCATATCGAAGAATGTCAATGGATGGAGATTTGTGATGCACCAAGTTGTCGTAATCGGAGCAGGTCCGCAGGGACTTGCTGCTGCCGCCCACTTGCTTGAGCGGGGCATGGATCCCCTCGTGCTCGAAGCGGGCGCGGGCCCGGCTTCGGCGGTTTCCGAGTGGGCGCACGTGCGACTCTTCTCGAAGTGGGACGAGGTCATGGACGGCGCAAGTAAGCGACTCCTCGCGACTACCGGTTGGGTCGAACCTGGCGACGGCTATCCCACTGGTGAACAGTGGATTTCACAGTACTTGGCACCGCTTGCTGGCGCGCTCGGCGACCGGGTGCGTTATGGCTCACGAGTTATCGGCGTGAGCAAAAAAGGCCGCGATCGATCAGTTGATGCTGGTCGGGAGGAGCAGCCTTTCGTTATTCATGTGCTGAACACTGATGGCAGCGAGGAGCGGATCGAAGCCACCTCCGTTATCGATGCGTCTGGCACCTGGAGCGCTCCCAGCCCTGCTGGGTCAGGTGGACTCCCTGCAATCGGTGAAAGTACCGCCGCAGCGTCAGGCGTTATTTGCTACCAGATTCCCTCGATGGAAGATGTCAGAACGCTAGCTGGAGAACACGTCGTGGTCGTCGGGAACGGTGCGTCTGCGAAAACTGCGATTTCGCAACTTGCTCGCGTTGTGAAGCAAGATCCGTCCACTCGGGTCACTTGGGTGCTGCGTCGTGGCGTTGTGGGGAACACTTTCGGCGGTGGTGCCGCAGACGAGCTCCCCGAACGTGGCGCGCTGGGACAGCTTGCTGAGAAGGCCGTCTCTGATGGGCTCGTCACTCTCGTTACTGGGTTCCGAACAGATTCAGTGTCGATGAATGGCCCACGGGCCGTATTGACGGCTGACGACGGCCGCTCACTTGAGCCTGCTGATCGGGTTATCGTGCTCACTGGGTTCCGTCCCGATCTCTCGATTTTGTCGGAAGTTCGCCTGGACATGGATCTTCGGCTGCAGGCACCGTCACGCGTTGCCACCGAGGTAGATCCAAACATCCACTCGTGTGGTTCGATTCGTGCGACCGGAGCAGCAGACCTCGCCCACCCAGACGCAGGCCTCTACATCGTCGGCGCGAAGTCCTATGGGCGTGCACCCACGTTCCTAGCACTCACCGGATTCGAGCAGGTCCGTAGCGTTGCTGCGGAACTCGCTGGCGATCACGAGGGTGCACAGCGGGTCGATCTCGTGCTCCCTGACACCGGCGTGTGCGGAGGGGCAGGCCTATTCGACGCTCCCAGCGAAGAGAATGTCGGGAACTCGTGCGGCATTCAACCCGGAGCGCAAGATTCAGCAAGTAGCGAATCCTGTGGGGTTCCAGCGGTCGAGACAGCGAGCACCTCATGCTGTTCAACTTCACCGCAGCCCATCGAGCTCGTGGGTGCACAAGCCACAAGCTGACATGTGAAAGAAGGGCTGGTGGGAACAGTTGTTCCCACCAGCCCTTACTAGTATTGCGAGGCGTTACTGGCCGAGAAGATCTGTGAGGAGTGCCTCAATCCTGGCTTTGATCTCATCACGGATGGGCCGGACAGCGTCAACACCTTGGCCTGCAGGGTCTTCGAGAACCCAGTCTTCGTACCGCTTGCCAGGATAGAACCGGCAAGTATCACCACACCCCATCGTGATGACAACGTCTGAGGCTTCTACAGCCTCATCGGTAAGCACTTTGGGTTGTTCTGCCGCAATATCAATGCCCTCTTCAAGCATCGCAGCGACAGCTGCGGGGTTGATCTGGTCAGCGGGCATGGATCCCGCTGAACGTACCTCGACACGGTCGCCTGCGAGGTGGCGGAGGTATCCGGCGGCCATTTGTGAACGGCCGGCGTTGTGTACGCAGACGAACAGAACGGATGGTTTGGTGTCAGTCATAGTCCAGAGCCTTCTTTGATTAGGTGAGTGAAGTCAGGAGTGTTTGTACTCGGGTCGCGATGTCGTCGCGGATTGCAGCCGTGCCCGCTTCGGAAGCGAGCGCCGGGTCACCCACGGCCCAGTCCTCGTAACGCACGCCCGAAATAATGGGGCACACGTCTCCGCAACCCATCGTGATGACGACGTCGGCGGCGCGAACCGCGTCATCAGTTAGTGGCTTCGGGAACGCTGCGTCAGCGAGTTCAGGCGCTTCGATCTCCGCGAGCAGCTTGCGGACGCTGGGATGCACGTCGGCTGCTGGCGTTGAGCCCGCAGACCGAGCGATCACGGTGCCAGCGGAGAGCTTGTTCAGGAGGGCTGCTGCGAGTTGCGAACGGCCCGCGTTGGCAACGCACACAAAGAGAACCTGTGGCACGGCAGACTCTCGGGTGCGCGCCAGGTCTGCGAGGCGCTGCCGCGCGAATCGTTCAGTGAGCGGGACCATGTGCTGTGTGAGCTTCGCGCTGCGTACCAGCCCGGCATAGGACTCACGCACGATCGCGACCACCAGATCACGGCTCATGTCTGTCAGCTCATTCGCAAGCTCGTCAGCCAGACGTGTCACTCGCGCATCCATTGTCCGCAGTGCTTCTGCGCGTGCCTCAGCATCTTCTTCAGACTCGAGCAGGGTTGCTGGCGCAAATGATTCGAGAAGCGCGGTGACCGCGTTCTTGCGCGAAGGAAGAATCCGATACCAGACCCACGTTCCGCGGCGTTCCGACGCAAGGAGACCAGAATCCTTCAGCACTTTGAGGTGGTGTGAGACGGTGGGCTGTGAAACGTTAGCCAGCTCCGCCAGGTCACACACGCAGGATTCCCCGCGAGGGTCGGTGGCGATGGCGGAGAGCATGCGTAGCCGAAGTGGTTCAGCCAACGCTTTCAATGTGTTGGCAACGGAAGCCGCAGCGTCTACGCCCATTGCGTGTTCGGCGGTCGGAGTGCAGTTATCTACTTCGAGCGCTGCGTTCAATGTGGTCATGATGTTCTCGATTCGTTCGCATATGGGTCTGCCTTGAACCAGGTTCGTGCCATCCAGAGCGACACATAGACCAGCCCCACGAGTACGGGGACCTCGATGAGGGGGCCTACGACACCGGCAAGTGCCTGGCCTGAGGTTGCCCCGAAGGTGCCGATGGCGACGGCGATGGCGAGTTCAAAGTTGTTGCCTGCTGCGGTGAACGCGAGCGAGGTTGTGCGGGCGTAGCCGAGGCCGATGGATTTTCCGACGAGCATGCCCACAAACCACATGATGGAGAAGTATGCCAGTAGGGGTACCGCGATGCGTGCAACGTCGAGCGGGTTTTTGGTGATGGCTTCACCCTGGAATGCGAACAGGAGCACGATGGTGAAGAGCAGCCCGTAGAGTGCCCAGGGGCCGATCTTCGGGAGGAATTTTGCCTCGTACCATTCGCGGCCACGACGCTTTTCGCCGATCCACCGCGACGCGAACCCGGCTGCCAACGGTACGCCAAGAAAAATGATCACGTTGAGTGCGATCTGCCATATCGAGACGTCAAGGCCTTGTGTTTCGAGCCCGAGCCAGCCTGGCAACACTGTCAGATAGAACCAGCCGAGCACAGAGAACATGACCACCTGGAACACAGAGTTCACTGCGATAAGTACGGCGGTGGCATCACCATCGCCGCAAGCGAGGTCGTTCCAGATGACGATCATTGCGATGCAGCGTGCGAGACCCACAATGATCACGCCAGTGCGGTACTCCGGTAGATCTGCGAGGAAGATCCACGCGAGTGTAAACATCAGTGCCGGGCCGACTAGCCAGTTCAGTACGAGTGACGAGACAAGTAGTTTCTTGTCACCTGTGACCGCTGCGACTTTGTCGTAGCGAACCTTCGCGAGTACGGGGTACATCATCACGAGGAGCCCCAGCGCGATCGGCACCGAGATCCCGCCAACTTCAAGCTTGGTCAGGAGTTCAGAGAGGCCCGGGATGAAGCGACCGAGTAGAAGCCCGGCGATCATTGCGAGGCCGATCCATACGGCCAGCCACTTGTCGAGGGTGGACATGCGCTTCGGCGCGACACGAGTCATAGTGTTGTTGACGCTCATTCTGTGACCACCGCTGCGAGATCCGAGCGGTGCTCGGTGGTGCTGAGGCTAGAGAGATAGTGCTGAGCATCTTGCGCCGCTGCACAACCTGTGCCTGCCGCGGTAATCGCCTGGCGGTAGGTATGATCCACAAGGTCACCTGCAGCAAATACGCCCGTCAGGTTCGTGCGTGTAGAAGGGTGTGAGACTGTGACATATCCATCTGCGTCGGTCGTGACCTGGTCAGCGACTAGCTCAGAACGTGGATCATGACCGATTGCGACAAACACCCCGGTCACATCCAGGGAACGCTCTGAGCCATCAACGGTGGACTTGAGTAGCAGGCCAGTGACCTGATCGTCGCCCAGAACCTTTGCAACCTCTGAATTCCAGGCCACCTCGATCTTGGGATCAGCGAGGACCCGTTCAGCCATAATCTTCGAAGCACGAAACTCGTCGCGGCGGTGCACAAGGGTGACCTTCGAGGCGAAGCGGGTTAAGAACAGCGCTTCTTCCATTGCAGAGTCTCCACCACCGATAACTGCGATGTGCTTCTCTCGAAAGAAGAACCCATCACAGGTGGCACACCACGAGACACCGTGACCAGAGAGTCGTTCCTCCTCGGGGAGACCAAGTTTGCGATATGCAGATCCCATGGCGAGTATGACCGCAGCCGCCGTAAACGTTTCGCCAGCACCGGTGTGAATCGTCTTGACCGAACCTTCTAGATCGAGACTGGTTGCATCGTCATACACGATTCGAGCCCCAAACCGTTCGGCCTGCGCACGCATCGCGTCCATCAGTTCCGGCCCCTGGACTCCGTCGACAAACCCTGGGAAGTTCTCTACCTCGGTTGTTGTCATCAGTGCACCACCGGCAGTAACTGAGCCCGCAAGCACGACCGGGGCAAGTCCAGCCCGCGCGGCGTACACCGCTGCCGTATACCCAGCGGGGCCGGAGCCAACAATCACTAACTCAACATCTTGAATTGACATATATCTATATTGACAATGTTCGATCCAACTCTCAACCCTGAAACACAATCCCAGCGAAGAGTTCAGTCGCTGTTCACTTTGTGCCCATCACCCGGTGCTTGCACAGAAAGCGGGCGACAGCCTGACGCCCGCTTGGGTAGCCTTCCGGACCCATCCGAATTCGACCGAACCGCTGACATCTCAACTTCCGATGGCGTACTTGCTATTGCGTGCCTCAGCAAGCCATGGAAAGTACACCCCAATTGGGTGCCCCATTCCAACAACAAGGGAGCTCGGCGCACTGGTGACTTGCAGGGACTTCCTAATCAGGCACGTCAAGTCAATAGCTAACATGAACTACGAAGTCACCGTTGTAGCCGACCGCTATCGAGCTTTTACTGCCCTCAGACACCATTCGCTCTTGAGCATGTACTCGCTCCCGACACCCCTGATAGCGGGTGTTTCTGATTCGCTGTTGTATCGCAAGTCCCACCTTTCGTATCGACAACCACTTGCCTCCTGATTAGGAGTACGGATAAACAGGAGCAGACTCATCGTCGAAGAGATCTCGCCGGTTCGTCTTGTGCTAAGTGGTCACAGTGTCAGAGCTGCCCCATACCCTTGGAGCATGAGCTTCACACCGCTACACCGAGCCCTTGGCCTCCCGCCCAGTTCCCTGACCGACGAGATATTGGACGCTGCGGTCGCTGTCGGTGCGGTCGAAACCGATGACCTGGACTGGAAATCTGAGCTACCACCGATAAAGAACCTTTCCCAGACGGATGTCCCGAAGGACATCGCAGCGATGGCTAACAGTGGCGGCGGAATGATCGTCTACGGTGTCAAGGAAGATCAGAAAGCGGCTATCAGCCGAGTGGATGTTGGTGAGCTGACAGAGGTGCATGAGAGGGCCTATAGAAGCGCCGCCGTCACTGCGATCTCACCCCCTGTATTCGGGCTGCAGATCGAACGCCTCGGAAGTGACACGCGAGCCGTTGCCGTGACTATCCCTGCGAGCGTCGACGGCCCGCATCTGATCTACAAGAACGACCTTTTCGGCGCTCCTGTTCGCAACGACGCGGACACCGCATGGATGAAAGAGCGCCAAGTCGAGGCCATGTACAGGGCCCGGTTTGAGGAACGGCGACATGCCGCCGAAGCATTGGACGCGCTCTATGCCGAGGCCGCAGCGGGCAGAGATAGTGGCAAGCGTTCCTGGCTGATCGCGGTGGCTCACCCCCGAATCCCTCGATTCCGTGACCGCCTCACCCGTGAAAAAGCAAGAGAGATAATGACGAACACCGTGGGGCTGGCGCTGACGTATGCCGGGCACGGAGGTATCCACCCACTAGAAAATGTCGATCGCGACAACCCTCGTCCTGGGCTGCGCCGCTGGGTCGCGGTGAATACGGCGACCGGTGAACGCTCGGTGTGGCGTGAAGCGTGGATAAGTATCCACCACGACGGCTCGGTGACCGTCGCCGCCGCCGTCGGCGGGCATCGCACGAGGAGCGGTGACTACTTTGAGGGCTGGCAGGTGGAGTCTGCAGCTATAGAGTGCGCTATCGCTGATCTGATGGCACTCATGCGCACCACGGCGGAGGCAACCGATAACAATGAGTACGACCTGCGTCTGGGGATTGAGTGGGCTGGGGAAGGGCCGTTGATGATTCTAACGAAGGACAATATGGGTTTCGCGTATGATGGCGTCTCAGTCCCGCTGCATCGCTATACGCCGGTTGAGATCTCTGTGAACGCTGTCAAACCGCCATTGGACTTCTTCTGGCGCGTTCACGAGTTCGCTCAGGACTGCGTAAATCAAGGTGGTATCTCAAATGTGCAGATGATTCATCCACCTGCCCGCGACGGGTCAGCGTAGCCGCCCAGACCTAAGCACCGCATCAAGCTGAGTCGCGCTTTTGCTTGATGCGGCACTTGGTTCACGAGGAGACTGCTATGCGGGGGTACTCATGGCCGTGGGCTCCAGCGCCCAGTCCCGCACGCCTCTGCCACCAACGAAGCGCCATTCTTCGCGGCACTTGTCGCAGAAGATCCGCACGTCTTGATCGCGGAAGCCGGGGATGTTGTCGTGCTCCTCGATAATCGTCCCTGCGCCGCAGGGGCACAGGTACTCATACTGTTCTGTGGTTCCCGCACCTGCGCCCCACCCCTGATGATCGTCTTTACTTCCGCCGATCAGCGCGGTACGAATTGGAGTCGCGGAGGGCGCCGCTCGCATCCACTCCGCGATCGACATTACGACTGCATCGTAAGCCTCAGGGGAATGTGAAACCTCGTGGAAAACCGTCAGGAGGTCACCAGCGGTTCGAGCGATACGGTGATCGCTGTCACGGATGCCTGCCGAGTAGTCTCCTGCAAGGTCGCCCACGACATCGTTTCGGCCGACCTGACGGATCAGCCAGTCATGGAACGGTGCAGGCTCACCCACGGGCAACGGCGGCACCCAGTCAGTTGCGATGAGTTCGCCGGTTGCGGCCTTTGTGATTGCGTCCCGCAGGTACTCGTACCCGGAGGGCTGGTAGTGGTCGACGTGAGGCCGCCTCTGACCGGGCCCGACCATTCGGCGCACGTAATCGTGCTCACGCTCGGAGACGCCGATCAGGAGGTTGGGGCCCTCACCGTCAGGGTCAGTGATCGAGAGGCCCATCGCTGCTGCAGCCCAGATCAGCCGACCATTGGATACGTAGGAATTGTGCGGGCTAAGGAACCATTCGGCGGTGTACTTCAGGGAGTAACTGCCCACATCCGCGGTCGAGGTGGGCGTGAACAACCGAAGGAAGTCCGTGATCAGGGCAAGCTCGATGAAGTCCGTCTTACCGTCGAACTGCCACGGTGATTCCGAGCGGAACCCGTTCTCACCGAGGACAGGATCCCCGCCTCGTACGCCGACCAGATCGTGCTCGGTGAGTGTGCGAATCAGCTGGCGAGCGCTGACGCGCTTCCCGAGCAGCCCTTGGGCGAGCGGGGAACTCATCTGGCGGAGAGCAGCTGTGTACTTTGTGCCGGTGAACTTAGACCAAGCTCGCGCGTCCTGCTGGAGCGCACGGTTCGGGACGTTGTTGGGGGTCATTTCAATCTCGTGTTCCGGGCTATGCACCCCACGCCTACAAGCCCTGTGACATGAGAGAATGTTCTCGAACCAACAGGTACTGCTTCTCTGGATTCCGCATATTCGGTTGTCCTTGACGTCTTCGCCGCGTGGGGGCTCAGACTCGGAGACAGGCAGTCCAGACCGCCTGAAAATATTGTACCAAAGAGCGATCCGAGTAGCCATCGAATTCGACAGGGGCTACCTGTCGATGGAAGGCTGCTCGCGTCGGGAGACAATCTACGAGACGATTGGATCATGGTCGAAGCTGAACCCACCTCCAATTCAGAGGAAGACATCAAAGAGTTTTTGTGCGAGCAGATTGTCACGCAGTATCTCGATTCTTCTGACTTCAACGGCGTTGCTGCGCCTCAGCTCATGGGTGTGGTTGAAAAGTTGCCGGCTAACGCCACAGCGCTACTCACTGAACTCGTGGCCGAGGGGGTGATCTACGCAAACTTTGGGCACGAGATGGTCAACCCACACATTCTCGGGTTCCCGCACCAGTCAGCCGCTAACAACCTGGCAGAAGTGCAGCGGCGCGGCGAGATTCATTCAGCGGTGCTTTATCCAACGCGACACACACTTGGCTCGATGTCCGCGGGCGACCGATACCCGGGCGCTCCCTACTCAGCAGCCCTCGCGCTTGGTCACGCCCAACTTGAATCGGTATTCTTCCAAGCCGAGGTGCTTGGCAGGTACCGCGATGATCCTCGCTACGACTACACCTTGGACATCGGTGGCGAGATTCGAGCGCAGGAGAACACTCCACTTGAGACCTACCTGACGACTTTCAGTATCGGCTTTGATCGCGATACGGGCAACGACGAGATTGTGGTCGGTGTTCCTCTTCGGTACCTCCACGACCTCTCACCCGCCGAGCAGTCGTACTGGAAGTCGTTCGAGCATGATCGCCAGGACTGGGTGCTTCACCCAGATTGGGTGCGCCCGCATCTTATGGGCGAGTTTCCTGAGCGCATTAGCCCCTATACAGCGATCCTCATGGAAATGAATCTGGTTAATGAGATATGCGACACGATCGGATACCCCAAGCTCTTTCGGAATCTCTACGAGGGCGAAGACCGCCCAACCGACTATGGCTACTTGATTCGCCCAACAAAGCGGGAATTGTCAAACTTCACTGAGCAACTGAACAAACTTCTAATCGACAATCTCGACCAGAAGTTCTTTGGCAAAATGGGCATGCCACTCAAAGAAGAGAGGAGTGATGGGGAGGGAAATACTTACCAGGGCCAGCGGGGCACGCTGAGCATGCTGATCGACTGGATGGAGCGAACAGTCACACATGACCCGAACGGTCTCGTGACTTCCGCAGCAGCGATACTTCGGGAAATTCGAAAGACGCGATCCAACGTGGCTCATACCCTGCGCGCGAACGAGTACGATCTTGCGACTTGGACGGAACAACGTCGTCTAATTGTTGAGTCCTACCTCGCCGTGCGAACCGTTCGGCAACTTCTTCAATCTCATCCAAATGCAGTAGCGGTCACTGTGCCGAAGGAACTTGAAGAGCCCAGAGTCTGGCCATTCTAGATCTTAAATGGGATGCAACACCGATCATTCAAATGAAGATCGTTAGTTTCAGGTTGAGGGTCGTTTCAATGCGCTGACGACGATGCAGGCCAGTTGACCCAAGCATGGCTGCGGGCGCACTAGGGATCCTGCCTGGCTCGGCAAAAAGCAAAACGTATTACCCTTGGGACATGCAGCATTCTCTGAACGAGGATTACCGCACTTGCTCCCAGTGCGGTAGCGACTGTGAGCCGGATCCCTTCCCGACCGACAAAGGGATTCGCATCGCTTTCATCTGCGCGCAATGTGGGCTACACAGCCTAATCGATCCATTTGGGGCCAGCAGGTAGTGAAATCCTAACTTCCTCATGCTGGAAGAACATCAATTTCCTTCGCCTCTCGATACCAGAAGGCGCTCACATCTGAGTCGTCACTATTGGGGAGAGGGTTGGCTGTGCGCACTTTAAAGGTTGTCGGAATACTCACAGATGTTCCAAAAACGAGAGCGAACTGCTTCGGGAGCGAAGCGAGTCTGTTGAGCACCGAGTCAGAGATAAATGGCGTCATTCGTCTTATATGTTGGAGATCTTCAGGGTTCTGGATGCGATGGATAACGTAATTCGAGCATTGCGATAGAACAGTTCCGGAAAGCTCGCTTGGCCGTTGTGAGGAGAGCATTAGGAAGAGACCATACTTTCGGCCCTCTTTTGCGACTCTTTCGAATATCTTTGGGGCGTCTAGCGTACTCGCGCCGTTGGACTGCCGAGGAACGTATCGGTGTGCTTCTTCAAGAATGAGGTTGACAGGGTAGGTGTTTCGAGATGTTGCGCGTCTAAGGCGGTCATAAAGGAGCCGAGTTACTACCGACGAGACGACTTCTACTGCTTCATCGTCGACCGTGCTGAGGTCAAGGATGTATACCTGAGAGCGCTTCTTCTTGGTTCCTCCTTCAGATGCGATACCTAAGAGTCGGTCGATGAAGAGGGATGGGGTGAGACTCCCTGGGCCACCAGGTGCTGGTGTTGCTCGGAGGAAATCAAACTCATCTCGTGTTTGTAGGGATTTCACACGAGTCAGAAGGGTTGAACAATTATCGCGAACGCGTCGGTTGCCATGACTTTCTTCGAATAGGATGGCGAGTTCGAGTGCCGATACTAGTTGTGAAAACGGGAACGGAGCATTCTGATATGCCGGAATTTCTGCATCATTCTTTTTGAATCGCTTGAGAATGGTTTCAAGATTGGCTCGTTGCTGTTGACCAAACGACCCATAATTCAGTCCGATTTGGGTTGGAATATATGTGTTTGGAGATACGTTTTTGCCAGTCGAGTCAGCCGTAACGCCATTGAATTGGTAGACGTTGAGAAGACCCAAAATTTGCGATCTTGCCGCGGTTTCGTTTTCACTATCGAAAAGTACCTGCAACAAACATGACGCCAAAATATGATCCTGCAGTTCCGTGAGAGAGCCAGGTGGCGTGGTCGCGGAAAACAGAGAGGTGAGTCCGAGCGCGTTTCGGAGGACCGGGCGCTGGACTCGGTCGCTAGCTTGTAAGAGCAGCTCCCATTCTTCAGGAGACAATAGCCAATGAGGCAATTGGAAGTCTTCCAGGGTCTCTCTGTCGTCATACGGGTCCGAGGGTTCGAGCGGGGCCGCGTGAGAATGATTAATGCGAGCGTAGTGACGGTGAATTGGAAGGGGAAGTTCCGAGACGGCCTGCCGGTACTCGCCGTTTGTGTCGAAGAGAATGAAAGTACTGCCACCCGCAGGGGCCAGAGATTGTTTCCCTAGAGCTTCCTGGAGAAAACTTGAAATTGTGCATGACTTTCCGCTGCCGGTGTTTCCTAGAATTGCAGAATGGGCTCCAAAGAACTCGTTGATTCGCACTTTCACTTCGTAGTCACTGAATACAGCAGAAGTGCCGACAGTTAGCGTCTTTAGCTTCGTTGCCTGCGGTGAAGAGCCGGGAACTGGCACTTCTTGGTCCGCTACATTGAGAATCCTGTCGAGATCTTTGTTCTCGACGTGGAGCACATCAGCATAGAGCGGCGGGAATTCGGATACTCCGAACGCAAAGCTCTCCTTAGCATCGAATGGGAGTGTCCCAAGCGGTGAGAGATCCAGTTGTCGGGACGAGGCGTGTGTTACATCTTCTAACGACCTAGAAGCGCTTGATCCTTCCCCAGAGTCGGGGCGCTCTTGCAATCCGGTGACCTCTGCGACGACGTATGCGTTAGTGAGAGGTATAAGAACGAGAGAACCAATACGAGCCACGTAGTGTTGGCCGTCGAATCCGACAAGAGTGTAGCCGTCTGCGGTCTCAACCATTTCCACTCGGAATCGATCCGCCAAGACATCGACGACCGTTCCGAGTCTGCGGCGTTGAGCACTACTGGCCGCCATCTTCGTTCTCCTTCTTCTCCTTCTTGCCTTCGCCAATAAGCTCAAGGATCTTTGAGATCGCGTCCTCGGCGGGGTCGAGCTCGCCAGTCGGCATGATGTCCTCGACGAAGTCTCTGAAGTAATGCGCTTTCCACTCTGAGGCTGAGTCTTCAGTACCTATAACCCAAATCCGTGGGTCTCCCAGGTCTTGCAGTGTTTTTAACTGCTTATTGCTGGCCTCGTCATCGGTTGCTGGCTTCGCCAGAATCACTAATCTGAATGTTGGGATGGTCAACGCCTGATAGATGATGTTGTTTACGTGCTCGTCACCAAAGCTATATCCGACGGTGACAAGCACACTCTGTTCCTGGACCACTTTTGTTTGAAACTCGCGAAACATGTCGGAGTATGGGGCCGCAAAACTGGCATTCTGTTTTGCCGGGGTGGGATAAATCAGCATCGCTTTGCCACCTTCGCTCTCGCCCAGAGAGCGTTCCTCTACAGGGAAGAGCCCTGTATCAGTACTGTGCCAATTGAGAGACCCGTGAAGCTTCAAGAAATAGACCAAATTATCCAGGGACGTCCACCGCTGCGATGTCATATCGAGCCGCTGAGCAATCGTGTACCGGAAGGATGCTGGATTGAATCTTTTCTCGACCGAGCCCAAAAAGCCATTGATGTACGGAATGCTCGTACGGTCCATTGCGATCTCGTTGAAGAGATCGTAATTGGTGGTAGCGATCGTAGGACGCGGGAGCGACCTAGAACGTTGAGATAGCTTGCGGTAAAAGGTCTGATAAAAATCGAGAACAACTTCCGCGGACTCTTGGCTTTGTCCGTCTTTACAGGAGTCGAAAACATAACGTTTAATGGCTTCGATTGCGGTATCCAGCGAAACTTTTGCCTGGATAAGTGCGTCTTTCTTGGTCTTGGCAAGTGCGAACTGAAACCCGAACATCACTTCCATGAGCCGTTCGAGATTCCATGCGTAGTCGTCATCGCTCAGATCAATGCCAAGGTCACCCAGAAGTGAATTTCTCACTTCTGCTGTTAGTCCATACTTCTCTGCGACTTCCGCCTTGCCGTCCGCCAGAATGCCTTGAGCTAGCGGCCCCATTGTGGGAATACCTTGCTCTCCCTTTTTGGGGTCAATATGCGACGAACAGCCTGACCCGAACAAGAATGTCAAATTTTTTGAGGACAGGACCTCGTTGAAATCACTCTTCGCTAGCTCGTATGGAAGTTGTTGTGTTGTTGAGCTCGAAGCCTCGTCATATCGTTTGCTGCCTTTGATGAAAGTCAGGGCGTGAGGGGTCGGGGTAGTCGTCATCGTGTCTCCGGCATCTTCGTCGGTGAGATCACCGGGCTGAACTAATTACAAGAACGTGAAGCTTCCGCTTCTTGACATGCAAACCGAATCATCTCTAGCAAATTTCAATTACGCACGGTCCCAGCCTATCGACCGCCTCCGTAATCTCTCCTCTACAGACTCACCAACGTTCCTCACCGAAGTGAGTTGGTCCGCGCGTGCTGCGGGGCTTTCTCGGAGGCGGGAACGAGGAGGAGCACGAGACTTACAGGACCCATGACAATAAATTTCATCGCATTCCATAGGCATAGGAAAACGAGAAAGTTAAGCCAACCAGGCCCGCTGTCAGCGATGAGAGTTGTGCAGATGCTCGCCACGATCAGGTAGGGCATGGAAAGCAACATCGCTGGGATTCCCCATTTGAGTCCTCGTCTAGTGCGGATCGCGCCGAGGAGGATGTTGGTGGGCAAGTACCGACGCAGTATGGTGCGGGTGAGGATGCTAAGCATCCAAAGCTGGCGGATCATGATGGGTTCCTCTCACAGGCACAATGTTTTTTTTTGAAACGGTGCGTGTAAGAGCGGCCGTAGCCTGTCCCGAGGGACGTTATATCAAGGGAAACCCGCCTCTGTTACAGGGTACGACGTGAGGGTGGCATTCGGAAGGGTGGTCATCACAGCGTCTGACTGACAACGTCGCGTCGAGCCGGTCGCGTTGAGCTTTCTCCGGGCTCGGGCGTTCTGAGGTCATGGATTTTCGCGAGAGCGGTTCTTGCGCGGGCAGCATCAATCTTTTGCGCATCGCCGTCGGGCGTTGGGCCGAGGGGTGTGGGGGCGGAGACACCGTAGCGATCCCGATACGCAGCAATTGTTTGTGCCTGCCACCGCCATATTGCGGCTGTCTTCGCATCGTAAGGTACCTCCCCAAGCGATCTCGTCCAATCCTGTCCTTCCGAGAAAGCTTGGTCGAGGACGGCATTACTTCGTTGATTAATGAGGTCGCGTCGTTCGGTGAGGGCTCTCCTCATCTCGATGGTCATTGAACCTGTGGCTTCTGGGATTAGGCCGGCGATTAGTCGAGGCACTCTACGGGCGCGTCCTGAGTTAGCGGGCCGAATGGTGACGCGTGCGAGACGGTGATGTAGGACTGCTGCTATGTCATCAGCGTCCCCGAATTCTCGGGCCTCAGCCAAGCGTGGGAGCAATGCTTCGACGTTGTGGTGTTCCGCTTCCGCACGTCTGAGTTCTGCGGTGAGCGCCCCGAAAGCATCAGAGCGGATCGTGTTTTCCGCGTCTTCGTGTGTGAACCCGCAAGCTCGGATTAGGGTGGCCCAGCGGTCGTGTTGTGCGGCTTGGGCGATGGTTTCGTACTCCGCTGCGAGCTGCGCTATCGACCCCCATACGTCCTGTTCTGTGGTGATGGTCTCGTGCGCGGTCAGTTCTGCGCCGACGTGCTGGAGCACGCCATAGAGCACGCACCGTGCAGTGGCATCTGGATTGTCACTCGGGTGTGGACCGTCGTGCGAGTCGTCGGGTTTATCAGTGGCAACATAGACGCGGTTCGCTTCGCGGCCTCGGGTCATTGCGACATACAGGTTCTCCCGCGTGGTGCTCGCGTCGACGAGGATGTGGGCCGTGTCGGTTGTGATGCCCTGGGCGCGATGCGCGGTAACCGCATACCCAAGCTCGACATGTTCAGCGACATACGCGGCGGGTAACACCACGGAGCTGCCGCGGCGTGTGCCAGCGCGGCGGATGGTAATGGAGCCATCGCCTCCTACGTGGGTGACCGTCCAGCGGTCGCCGTTGCGAACCCAATCGCGTCCGGCTCGGAGGCGCCGGTCGTTACGGCGGGTAATGACCGCGTCACCGAGCGAGGCGCGGGTGTCATCGTGGAGCGCAACCTCTCGGAGAGCGTCGACGGTGCCATCGAGAATTAGATCGGCGCGGGCGCGCTGGTTCAGTGCACGTACAGATTCGTTGGCGTCAGCGATCAGCACGGTTGTTCGTCCGGCGAGAGCATCGGCGCGCCAGGATATGTAAGCGGCATCGATCATTGTCTCCGTCTCACCGCCTGTGATGCGGTCATGATCGGCGTAGGCATCGATCGCTTCGGAGCAGCCATAGCGGAGGTCCAGGGAGGTGGCTTTCTCCCACTCGTTCACAAAGCGGTGAACATCGATCAGTTCGGGGGCATCGTCACGGTCATGGACGAGGAGGGAGAACACACCGCCTGCGGTGACGGATTGGAGTTGCGCCCAGTCACCCACCAGCAGTACCTTCGCCCCGGCCTGCTCAGCCAGGGCCGTGATCCGGTCCAGCGAGAACGTGCCTGCAAGCGATGCTTCATCGATGATGACCAACTGCCCCGCTCGGAAGGTGGAACCAGTGCGCTGGTGGCTATCCCACCATTTCGCAGTGTTCTCGGTTCGAATGTCGAGGTCGTCCGCAAGGACTTGCGCAGCGCCAGCCGACGGTGCCAGCCCGACGACACTGCCACGTCCATAGGTGCCCTCCCACGCTGTACGAAGGGCACGCATCGCCGTGGTCTTCCCCGCCCCTGCGGGGCCGACCAGCACATCCAACACCCGCCCTGATACAGCGACCGACGCCAAAGCCCTGGCTTGGTCGTCTCCAAGCATGCGGCCTTCTCTGTCAGGAAGTGTGGTCACCTTCTCGATCACTTCAACCGGGATGGTCGGAGCTGTGCTGACGCGGGATCGTTCGAGAAGACGATCTTCTGCGGCCAGTAGTTCGTCCGACGAGTAGACCGTTGATCCCTTGGGGCGGAACACACTCGTTTCATCAGAACGGCGGAACACGGCAGGGTTGCTCGCGAGCTCAGGCGGGGTGAGTCGCAACGATGCTTGCTCGGCGACATCCACAACCATACCGAGGACTGCCTCGCGATCCTGCATTGTGGCGAACCGATACTGCATGGTTTGGCGGGCAGCTTCGGCAGTGAGGTTCCACCGCCGCCACGTCGACCGTTTCTCTCCAACGGCCTCGACCACTCTGCGCCCAAGCGAGGCGATCACCTCCAACGGTATATCGTCGGCTCGGAACAGTAATGGTGCGCTGTTTGTAGTGACGGTACGCGACCACAAGGTGGAGTCCTTGCTGAGGAGGTGGGATGCGCGTGCTCTCCACTCGGTGGTGAGGTCAGCGAGAGACCGAACCTGCTTCTCTGGGCGAGTGCTAAGTGTCGCTTGGGCGCGGAACTTGATGATAGCTCTCAGCGACGGTTGCCGTCCGTGCCGTTCGACGTACTCTGCAATGAGCCGGTTCTTCTCCTGCTCGATATGGCGAGCCCGCGAGGAAAATTCCACCACTAACTCCTCTGGAACCGTGCTGATTGCCCATGCCGGGTTGCGGTCGCGACCCATGTCTCGGGCCTCCCACTCGATGCCGAAGGTACGAGTGAGGTGGTCGGCGAACGCTGCCTCGTGTAGTTCAGATAGTGCGACTGTTCCGGCGTGGAGAGGGCGTCCGTCAAGTGAACGCCATTTCCTGTCGTGCGCAGTCTGTACTTTGTTCGAGATGACGACGTGCGTGTGGAGGTGTGGATCGCCGGCACGGGAGTCGTAATGATCGAATGCGGTGGCAATCAGTCCTGTTACGTCTACTTGCGCGACAGCCCCGTTGCGTCCGGTTGCACCGACACGGGTTGCCGCAACCTCGCGTTCCATGAACGCAACCATCTCTGCAACCGCTGCACGGTGTGCGTCCGCAATCAATGATTGCGTCCCCGCATCCGATACCGCCCAGAGCACAGATGCGGACTTCGGGATCGAGAAGGTGAAGTCGAACCCTGCAACAGCCTTTCGCGTGCCTCTCGTCGCTTCTTCCTCCTCAATCGCAGCGACCGCCTCTGCTCGTTCCATTGGGCCGAGCCCGGAGTCAAGGGCAGCAGTGCGTTTTTGGATGCGTTCGGTCGCAGTGGGATAGTTCCGGTACGCACTACCTAGAGCGTCACCGGTCACGGGATCACGCCCCATCCCGACCAAGAGTTGAAGCTGAGTCTCGGTGACCTGATCGCCCACAGTTATCGCACTGCCCCCAAGGGCAGCCACAGCAGAGCCAAGCCAACGACCGGGCGGACTGCCCTTCTCCGCGTAGTAGCGCGTCAAAGGGGTCGACAGATCACGATCCCCATCCCCGGAAGCGACCGTACGCAGCAGGTACTTGTAGCCGTCACCTGCGGACATCACCCGCATCGAAACTGTCACCACACACCGTCCTTCGTTCGAGAACGAGGTAGGCGTCATCACCCTTCCACAGCCCCCTCCGCCGCCCGGCTAATCGGGTGCCGGACCTCGCTTGCAAGACGCGTGGCAACTCATAAGACGACTCAACCGGGACACAGCAGACGGCCTTAGAGAGGACAAGCGCAGTAGCCGCGTGCGAGTCCTGTCGGTGCTCACTGGGAGAGATTGTGCACCTGACAGGTGACCAGTTCGAAGCCATCGCCATCGGCTGAACTTCGGGACCTACTGTCCAGAAAGGCATTACATGTTCAACCTGCCGACCCCAGACCAAACTCAACCGCTACGAGTTGGATCATTATTCTCCGGCTACGGAGGACTCGACCTAGCCATTGAGGAAGTTTTCGGAGCCAAAACAATCTGGTTCGCCGAGATAAATGAACCAGTCGCCCGTGTCTTCTCTCACCATTGGCCAGATGCCCCGAACCTTGGCGACATCACCACCATCGACTGGAGCACCGTTCCTCCCGTGGATATTCTCTGCGGGGGTTTTCCCTGCCAAGACGTGTCCACCGTCGGGAAAATGGCCGGGCTAAAACCTGGCACCCGTTCGGGACTTTGGGCGCACATGGTCGCCGCGATCGAAGTGCTGCAACCAGAGTGGGTCGTCATCGAGAACGTCCGCGGGCTGCTCTCCGCACCTGCGATCCGCGAATACTCAGAAGGAGGCAACGATGCGCACTGCAACATCCATTCCGCAACCCCAACCGGTGCAACCCCTCGCCGTTTGGAACCCGACCCTTGGCTTTTGGGAGATTCCACACCTCGACCTCTTCGGGCAGCAGGAGCAGTTCTGGGAGACCTGGCCGACCTCGGGATGGATGCGGCATGGATCGGTCTACCCGCTTCCGCAATCGGCGCACCACATCCTCGGTTCCGGATTTTCGTTCTTGCCGGTCGCACTGCTGCGCACCCCGCTCGCCTCAGATTCAACCAGGGGTGGAGAGAGCCTGGACCAGGTGCGAGCACGCCGAGGTACGATCGCCATTTCCCACCAAATCATCGACCTCGCCCTACACGGGCCCTACGGCTCGCCAGCATGGCGGAACGAATCGGAGACGTTGTGGACTCTGATCGACGGAATCTTCACCGCTGGGGAAAGTATGCCGACGCCATAGCCCGATGGGAACACATCACTGGACACGAGGCTCCCGCGCCTGCACTTTTCCACGAGACGGGCACGCCTAGACCCGCACCAGCATTTCTCGAATGGCTGATGGGCCTCGACACTGGCTGGGTTGTCGACTCTAGCTTTGGCCTTTCTGTTAACCAGCAAATCACCGCGCTTGGGAATGGTGTTTTGCCGCTCCAAGCGGATCTTGCGCTTCGGGCTCTTGCCCATTGAACTTCGAAATAGATCTCTCCGAAACCCACCCTCTATGTAAAGGCAACTTCCCAGAAGATCAGGCGGAACCTAGGAAGGTGTTACTCAGTCTCCACTCATCCTGAGAGCAAAGTGATGCCTCGGGCAGACTGCGCTCCAAACTCGAGAAATACACAGCACAGGGTGAAACGAGCTAGCCACAGGCTGTTTGTAATCTGTAGTATATGTTCTAATACAGATCAGACAGGAGCGAGAATGATCGAGATTGATCCACGGTCGGAGGTACCGATTTACCAACAGATCCGTGACCGAATCGTTGAAGCGATTGCCCGGGGCGACCTACGTCCAGGAGACAGCCTCGCGTCAGTACGACAACTTGCAGGTCAGTTTGGGATCAACAGCGCGACGGTCGTGAAGGCCTATGACTCTTTACGTCAAGAAGGTCTCGTCCGCACGAACCACAAGTCTGGCTCCGTCATTGGCGACACATCCGAAATTGAAACTCCAGAAAGCTTCGTTAACGGGTGGGAGGATCGTGTCCGCACACTCATTTCAGAAGCGCTTGCACAGGGAATATCTGACGTGTCAGTAATGGATCGAATATCAGATATCGTCACGCATATAGTTCATGCACAGTATGCAAATATTCGTGCGCATGCAGACGGTGCACTATGACTTTCGCGATCAGTTCTTTTCAAAGCTCTCTCGCCGAGTTGTGTCTCTTGGTAGCCGTCTTCCTCGCAATGCCCTCGCTATCACGTCCAACCATGCCGATGGGCGTGGGTATCCCGGGTGATCGAGTCGATGAGCAGATTATTCGCTCCACAGCTCTTCGGTTCCGCGTAGCGGTCGTTTGCATCGGACTTCTCAGCGTTGGACTCGCGGCTGCATTGTCCCTTGTTTCCGAAGATGCCACGAAGATCGTAACGCCAGTTGCCTTTGTCGTCTCAGTTGTGATCGCTTTCGGTATATTTCGCAACCGTATTGTGCGTGCGAAGCAAGAAGGCGACTGGTTCAAAGATGCGAAGACGAGAATGGTGGCGACTATGACCGCCAAGGACACAGTCCGTCCCCGAGTGCGATTGTGGCCATACATGGCCAGCTATGCGGTCATCATCGTGACCTCGCTTGTGGGCTGGATTTCCTATGGCTCATTACCGGACGAACTCCCGACGCTTTGGAACAGCGATGGGAATGTGTCCGCACAAGCAGCTAAGAGTGTGACCGTCGTCTTCGGGGGAATTCTTGGAAGCGCCATCGCGACATCCGGCCTACTTGGCTTAGCGCATCTTATGCGGCATGTGCCGCGACGGATTCACCCTAATGACGCGGAAAGCCAGGCAAGACTCCGAGCGGACCAACAGCATCAGATCGGGCAGAGCCTTCTCGCAACAGTCGCACTTTCGACGGCGATTCTCGCATCAGCATTGAGCATGGCCAGTTGGGCAGAGCCCAACCAGCCCTTGCCGTTGGTGCCAGCAACTATTGCGTTTTTCGCCTGCTTTGGGGCAGTGACCGTGTTTCAGATAGTGACGTATGTAATGCAAATGCGAGAAGTAAGACGTGATTATCTCAACGGTGCATCATTCAAAGACGAGCCTGACACGGATCAGTATTGGTTCGGAGGTCTGCTTTATCTAAACCCAAATGACCCTGCATGGTTCGTAACTCGACGCGTTGGAATTGGCTGGGCAATCAACTTTGGTAATCCGGCCATGGTCATTACACTCGCTGTCTTTATTTTCGCGATCGTCACTTTCAACACGCTATCTGCCCCCCAATAGACCAAGGAGTAATTATGAGGAAAGTCGTCATGACCAACCCAACTGAAACCGAAGTTCAAAACAGCCTTCCCAAGGCTGACGGACAACGTGGGTTCCTGAGTACATGGGCACTTGCACAGTTTCTTGGAGCTTTCGGTGTTGACCGCTTCTATTTAGGAAAGATTGGCACCGGAATACTCAAGTTAGTCACCCTCGGTGGCTTCGGAATCTGGACATTGGTCGACGTCATACTTATCGTTCTCGGGCGCACCCGAGACTCGAAAGGCCGCGAGCTCCTGGAACGCGATCGCTTTCTCAAGATTGCAGCAACAGTCAGCGTGGTTCTTCTGACCGTGAATCTAATCGCCACCGCAATGATCATGCCAAATTTCATCGCCGAGTTCACGCTCAATGGTGATCCATATCCTGGAACACCGATTCCCTGATTGACCAACCGAGAGCACCACGGACTAAAGATGTCAAGCGAATTATTCTTTCGCTGTTCAGGTCTACTGCCAATCGCAGTTGACATCATGCGACATGACTTTTCTCATTACTCCGAAGCCTGGGAAACCCGACCACTACGCGAACTTCTACGGTGCGGACGAACCACTTGCACTCTGAGACCAGCGCTAAGTGCACGAAAACGCCTGTCGATTCTAGATTCCATTTCTCTGGCTCATTTGGTCGAGGGAAACGGCCGATAGGTGAAACACGGTTGCGGTGGTGCTGGCGTGTGTTTCGCATAAGCGGAGGAGAGATTGTCTCTTTCGCCGGGGATCTGTGATCCGTGATGAGTGATCCATTCGCTGAAACACTGCCATCTCCAGCCCAGTACTCTCCAATCGTCGTACGTACTCAGAGCCACTACGTGCCTGTAGCGCCGGTCGCGTTCGACTGCGTCAAGTTCATAATCGTTCGTGCGGGAGGTGCACGTCTCTTTAGCGAGTTTGGTTGTCTCCACATCAACGTTGGTGACGTTATTGTTCTTGCTGCGAACACACTATGCGGGGCTGAACCCGAGGGCTGGCTAACGACGACAACCCTGTATCTGGATCGTGATTATGTGATCGATCAGGTATTTTGGCAGTATGCTGCGCGGTTCAAAAATCGAATCGACGCCAGCGACTTCTTAGAAACTCAGTACTCCGGGCCTGCTCAGATTGTCCGGCTTGGGGAGAGCCGAGCCGGGTTGATGATGCCCTGGCTGGACGAACTCTCAACGTTGAGCATTGACGGGCTGCGGGCAGAAAGTTTCTACCGAGCTCAGTCGCTACTCTCTGCTGTCCTAGACGTGGTAGTTCCGAACCTTGACACCACACACCAACGCGTTGCATCGACACAGCGGAACACGATTGTGCCGTCGGCACCCAGGCACCGGGCATTTCGTCCGTTACGCAGTGAGGCTCGGAGGGTTGCTGAGCTCCTTGCCAATGAGCTCGACCGTCGTTGGTCGGTGCCTAACCTTGCGGAAGAGGTACACCTGTCTCCGTCGCAGCTGCGGCGGGTCTTCACTGAGGCGTTCGGGAAATCTCCTATTGCCTATCTGACGATGTTGCGTGCAGAGCGTATGGCACGACTGCTCGAAATTACTAACTCGCCGATCTCGGTCATCGCGGCGTTGGTCGGGTGGGGCGATCCCGATTTCGCGGCACGTCAGTTTCGCCGTAGTGTCGGGGTCTCTCCGAGCGATTATCGCCGGATCAGCCGCAAAGGCCCGGCCGGGTCGGACCCGGAGTAAACGCGCGTCGATCCGGGTGAAACGGCCATGAATCGGTGCTCGGATCACAAGGGTTACGGCTTGTGCGATAGACCGGGTCTGACCACGTCGGGTTCAGTGTTGTACCTGGCGGTCGCTTACTTTTGTCCGTCGTCCGTCTCTAAGTATTCGCTGTTCCGCCTGGCGCACCTTCTGGTCGCAAGGGTTACCCGCCGTGTAGGGGGTGACGTGCCGGAAGGAGCACACGGTGACGATAGAGGAGGCGCGAGCGGCGCGCGATGCGAAGCTCGATGCACTGCACGAGAAGCTGACCGATGCGGTCGCGCAACTGACCTCGGGTGAGGACTGGCGGCAGGCATTGGAGTTTGCCGCCCGATTCCGCGCTCGTTCGTTCAACAACACGTTGTTGATCTGGACGCAGCATCAGGCCGCATTCGAGGCGGGCCGTGTGCCGGAGCCGATGCCCTCGCATGTGGCGGGGTTCAAGCAATGGCAGAGTCTCGGTCGGCAGGTGGAGAAGGGGCAATCGGGGTACATGATCCTCGCCCCGGTCACGGGCCGTTTCGCGTCGAGCAATCCAAACCTTGCGGAGTCGTGGCGCAGGCTTGGTCGCTTCGAGAAACCCAAGCCCGGTGAGGCAGTGCGCTCCCGCATGATCGGAGTACGCCCCGCTTATGTTTGGGACGCATCACAGACCACAGGTGACCCGATTCCGGAACCACCGCGCCCGCACCTGTTGGAAGGTGAAGCACCGGCTGGGCTCTGGGAGGGTCTTGCTGCGCGAGTGGAGACGGAAGGATTCACTGTGTTCCGGGTGCCACACGAAGGCATGATCCACGGGGCCAACGGGGTCACTGATTTCGCGGCGCGGTCGGTCGCGGTGCGGGGCAATATGGATGCTGCTGCGCAGGTCAAGACTCTCGCGCATGAGCTCGCTCATGTTCTGCTCCATGGTCCGGATCATCCGGCTGTGGTTCAGCATCGTGGGATTGGTGAGGTCGAGGCCGAGTCGGTCGCCTTGATGATCGGTGCCGCACACGGTATGGACACCAGCTCCTACACAATCCCTTATGTCGCCGGGTGGGCGGGGAACGTCGATGGTAGATCTCCGGTGGAGGTTGTGCAGGCAACGGGCGAGTACGTCCGCAAGACCGCCGCCACGATCCTCGATGGTCTCGATACCGCGCAGATCGGCAACGGCGACCCTCCGGGCCTCACTCGTGACATCCCGACCGCTCGAAAGAGGGCGCCGAGATCCGCGCCCGTGGTGAGTGCTGATTCTCTCTCTGAATCTTCTGCTCAGAGTTCCATTCGTGCTGTGGCGAGGAGGCTCTGATGGACACCATTGAAGTGTTTGCTCAGGTAGCCGGATTGTCGGTACGCGCCGCCGTCATGCGGTTCGCCTCTGCGGGGGTGCCAGTGTTTCCGTGCGTGCCGAGTGGGAAGCGCCCGCTCGTAAAGCATGGCTTCCATGAAGCATCAATTGATTTCGGCCAGGTAGCAGCGTGGTGGAGGCGATGGCCGGCGGCGAACATCGGGATCCCGACCGGTGCCGCTTCTGGTGTGGAGGTCGTCGATGTTGATGTGAACTCGAACGGGACCGGGTTCCCGGCGTTCCGTGCCGCGCACCGGGAAGGTCACGCGACGGGTTGGACGACGCTGGTACGCACCCCGTCAGGCGGCATGCACGCTTACTACCCGGCTGATGCCGAACGGCCGCAACCGTCGTGGCAGGCAGCGCGGGCGCATGTGGACTTCCGGGGTGCCGGTGGATACGTCATCGCCCCGCCATCGGTAATCGTCCGCCCGAACAGGCTGCGCGTGCCGTACCGGCTCATCGTCGCTTCCGGCAGTCCCTCCGAGTCGGTGGACGCAACTCGACTGAGGAACTTCCTCGATCCATCCATCCCGACCCCAACCAGCCGCGCGCCGAGCGATATCCGGCAGAATGTCGATGCGCGGGTGCTGGCCGGGTGGGTCGCCGCACGCAGTGAGGGCGAACGCAACCGCGGCCTGTTCTGGGCCGCCTGCCGCCTCGCCGAAACTGGCACCCCGCCGTCTGCGACACTGGATGCGCTGAGGCCAGCGGCAGAGCACGCCGGACTGGAACCGCGAGAAATCATCGCGACGATCCGCTCCGCTTACCGCACCACACGCCACGCACAAACTCGAGAGGCCGAAACAGTGAGGGCCGATTCGGATCGCGTCGCGAGGGGTCAAGCAGGGCGGGTTCTGTCATGACCGGGCCTGTGATGCCGCAGGGACGACGATTGGCCGTGGTGACGGCGATCACCGGGACGGTGTTCATCGCGGCTGGTGCGTTTTGGTTGTCGTTCACCGCGCTGGCTGACCTTGCTCGACGCTCGGGGATCGATGGCGGTCAGGCGTGGGCGTGGCCGCTCATCGTGGACGGGATCATCGTCGTCGCCACCGTTGCCGTGGTGGCACTTGCTGGGCAACGCCGACCAACTTGGTATCCCTGGACCTTGCTTGCGGCCGGCGCGATTGTCTCCGTCACCGCGAACGCAATTCATGCGGTGATCGCCGCCGATGCTGATGTCCCCAGGATCCTTGCCGCAAGCGTCGCCGCAGTACCGCCACTCGTGCTTCTCGCTATCACCCATCTCACCGTCATCCTCACCAAACCAACCTCACACGCGACACACGAGCCAGTAGTAGTCCCAACATCAGTTGAAATCTCAGTAAGGGAGGAAGCTACACCATCCGTTGAACGCACTGCACAGCCAAGCGTCAATAGTCTGTTGGAAGTTGAGGATGAGCTTGAACTTTCCTCAGTGGCGACAGTTCCGGTGAGTATGCGGCGGATGTTAGCTTCGCGGTTGCGAGATGACGAGGGCTGGTCAAACAAGCAGATCGCACGACACCTGGGGGTACATCCGTCAACGGTGGGCCGCTGGTTTACCCCGGCTTTACCTTCCCCTGCTGAGTCCTTGGAAGGTGCATCATGAATGATGCTCAACACGTTCAAGGGCGATTCCCTGAGCAAGATCTACCAGCAGTTGCCGCAATATCGGACCGTGCAGTACTGGATGCGGAGCGGTCAGCGCTAGCGGTCCATAAGGATCCTTCGCTGGTGCGTCCGCACCCGAGTTCCAAGATTGGGCGAGGGCTGGAATGGGTACGCCCGTCCGATCTGATCGCCGCCCATAGCGCCCGGCTCGCGGGCCGCGGCCTCAATCTACAAACCGACCTCGCTGCCCGAGTGCGCCACCTTCCCAGTCAAGCCCGAATTACTAGCCGGCAGGATCATCTACCTGCGCGGCATCCAGCGCAGGACGAGAACACGTTCGAAACCTTCAACGTGTTCGAGACTTCCGCTACACACCGTCAATCGGTTCAGAGCAGAACTATCGGGATCGGGTTCCGGTGAGTTGACATGTGCCAGCTCCCGAGACCCAACTATGGTGCTGGGGAGCGCGTGTGCACCTTCCATGTAGGAGGTGCCGCAATGCGACGCAATCAGACAGGAACCAGACCCGAGTTCGAACACCCCGAGAGCCTACGACGGCTCCTCATCAGGCTTGACCAGGCGGGCCCAGATGCGTGGCGCAGTGACCCTGCTGCCACCGAATTGATGCGTCATGCGGCCACGAAGTATGCGGCTCTCGCAAGAAAACATGGCCTCGACCCCTGGGAAGCAGCAACAGCAGCATTCGAGGCGATGCGCACCCCCTCGGTGCGACGTGCCGACGACCCGTGGGCCGTCATCACTCGCGCCGTTCAGATCACCTGTATCGCGGAGGGGCGGGCACACGGACTGCTGTGTTCAGTACACCAGGCTCGTCGTCCCCGCTACTCGCAGTTTCATGACGCGGAACGCTTCTCGGACCGAGAAAACCAACTCACCGATTACCACCCCGCATTCCATGCCACAACCTCACCCTTTGACGACGATGACACTCATCCTGATGACCTTGATGGAGTGACAGCCGCGGTCAGCGACGCCATCCTGCTACTCAGCCTGCTGGGCTGGGAATCCAATGCCGCCCGGGCCGCAGTCGAATACGTGTGCTCCAGACTTGCAGAGTCTTCCTCCCGCGCCGGAGCATACGAATCCCTACGACGTGACCGACACGCACAAGCATTACTCGACTTGCCATCCGAAACTTGGTTCCGCACGCTCCGCATTCTTCTCGGCACCCCAGACGCGCACCTCGCAGGCACCAACGCCGGACGCGGCCTTCTGTTGCGTTTACTGATCGGGGAACCACTCAGTTACTTGCTCCACGACAACGAACTTGTCACCAAAATCATTCACTCGGCTCCCGCCGCTAGGCAGAAGGCACAGCCTTGAGCACGAAAACGGGGCACATCGAACTCGAACGTTCAGTCGGGTCGATCTGGGTGGGTGCACGGCACCGACAGGACCTCGGTGATCTCGACCCGTTGATGGAATCAATTGCACGTGATGGCTTGTTGCAACCAATCACCATCACGCCGGACGGGATGCTGATCTGCGGGGCTCGCCGCCTCGCCGCAATCCGCAGGATCGGCTGGAAGACCGTCAACGTTTGGGTGCGGTCGGGACTCTCCACACGGCTTGGGCAGCTCCTCGCCGAGCAGGACGAAAACGTGCTGCACAAGCCCCTCACCCGTACTGAGGAGGCCACTTTATATGCCGAGGTGAAAGCAGTGATGATCGAGGATGCCACCCGCCGCCAGGTAGCCTCACAGTTCACATCGAAAGAGGAAAACCCCAGGTCACACGGTGCCGCCACGGTGGCGGCACCGTCCGCTGGTGATACCCGAAAGCAGGCTGCGCTTCTAGTAACTGCTCGTAACGCTTACACATCGTTGGAACGCATTAACGAACTGCAACAACTCCTCGCACATCCAGAAACCCCAGAACCACTCAGAGAGCAAGCCGCAATAGAACTTGCGGGGATCGATGACGGTGGCTCGATCACCGGCGCACAGCAGCGCATTCATGTTGCACAAACGCTCACTGAACTTGATGCTCTCGCCAATGACCAGACACAGCCTGCCCGGGTACGAGATGCAGCTATATCTGGGGCTGCGCGTGTCCGTGAGCTAGAACACACTGCTCGTGCGGCCGACCTCGAACAGCTCGCACAGCAAGCGCTCGAACGTGTAAAAGTCACAACGAAGCGACGCACACCGAAAGCCTCCGGGCCGGTGGCTCGCCTGGTCGAACCGTCCGTGCAGCCGCTCCTTCCTGCACGGTCTTTTATCTACCTGTGGAACGATCTTGCTGACTGGGTCGACCGGTACGACCCAGTTGTGATCGGGGCTGAGCTCACTACTGCCCAGTGGGAGCAGTTTGAACGCACGCTCTCGGCAAGTAATGAGTTCGCGGCGATTGCGCGAGCGTCCCGTCCTCAGCACCGCGAGATCACCTAACCCGTTCTTTCATGAGGGTGCACGTGTGTACCTTCCCAGCGACCTCATTTTGCTTGGAAGGACCCCGGGATGGATCTCACGGATCGACGCCACCGCGCCGCCTTCATCGCCGCAATCACCGGCGGCCTCGTGCTTCTTACTCTGGTGGGCATTGGACTCTACGGACTCTTCACCGGCACAAGCCCTGCCCGAGAGCGGACGGCTACCGACGTGCCAGAACAGACAACGACACGACCGAGTCCCGATACGACTCAGGGAAACGGGTCTCAGGCGATTCCCATGAATAGCGACCCCGAGAAGACTGCTCGGGCGATCATCGAAGGGTTGTTCGTCTGGGATACGACGAGCGGATATTCGCCGTCGGACTATGCGCAAGCTGTCGCTGATGTGACGTCGACCTTAGAAGCAGACGCCGCGGCAAGCGATGTACGCAGCTACTTCCCAACTCCTGCAGCCTGGGTGCAACTTCGGACGCATCAAACCCGGCAATGGATCACGATAACCGAGCTCGAGGTTCCGGCGACGTGGGAGACCGCCGTGCAGCAGTCAGCCCCTGGGCAGATCCTCCCTGGAATGACGGCCTATACCGTCACAGGTATCCGGCACCGCGCGGGTACATGGGGCACCGAACCTATCGAGGCCGAACGACCGGTCGCTTTCACCGTGTTCCTCGTGTGCGACAACCCCGCATCAGGTAGCAACGCAGAGGACAATGACGGTGCGGGTCAGTGCCAACTGTTGCGGCTCTCGCAGCTTGATACCCCGTTGCAGTGATGACCATGTTCCGAAACGTACTTGTCACACTCGCACTCCTGGGGCTGTTCTTTGGGCCGACGGTCACTGTCGTATCTGTTGCGGCGCTCGCGAGCCCAGCGATTACTGCGTGTACGCCGGGTTCGCTCACCGTAGGACCGATCCCAGAGTCCCTCATGGCGACCACGAAGAATGGGGAAACGATCACGCTGAACCGGGCGCAGCTCACCCACGCGGCCACGATCATCACTGTCGGTGGGCAGACTGCCGGGGTCGGGCGTCCCGGGGTGCTGATTGCGTTGATGGCAGCGCTGACCGAATCGAGCCTGCGCATGCTTGCGAACACGGGCAGCTACCCAGAGTCGGGTGACTATCCGAATGACGGGAACGGTTCCGACCATGATTCGCTCGGACTCTTCCAGATGCGTCCTGCCGCGGGATGGGGAACCGTCCACGACCTCATGAATCCGAGCTATCAAGCTCACGCGTTCTACGGAGGGCCTTCGGGACCGAACTATCCTTCTCCGCGGGGCCTGCTTGATATTCCAAACTGGCAGCAGCTTGATCCAGGGGCAGCCGCGCAAGCAGTCGAAGTCTCGGCCTACCCAGACCGTTACCAGAACTTTCAACCCGTCGCGGAAACCATTCTCACGACCCTCACCGCTCCCACCACTGGTACCGGAAACACTGGGAATAGTAATATTCCTGAGACCACGCGAGTCGTGTTCCCACTCCCTGACGGCAGTTGGGTGAAAACTGGTGGATTTGGTGGGAGGGCTGATCCGTTCACGTTTGAACCCGACTATCATTTCGGTACTGATTACGGGGCCGCTGACGGCACCCTCATCTTTGCGGTTGCTGACGGGATCGTTGTACATGCCGGTTACACCGGCACCTGGGGTGGGCTGATCATCATCGAGCACACGGTGCAGGGCGAACGCGTCGCGTCGTATTACGCCCACATGTGGGAACACGGTATCCACGTCACTGACGGGATGACGGTCACCGCCGGCCAACACATCGGTGATGTGGGGTCTTCAGGGAAATCCACGGGCGCTCACCTGCATCTGGAAATCCGTCCTGGCGGGCAAGGCCAACCTGCAATTGACTCCGATAAATGGCTCCAAGACCAGGGCGCGGAAGGACTCACCGACGGTGAAACCAGCCGCGCAAGCTGCACCCTGGGAGGACACAAATGAACGTGTTTCCCGACTTTAGCGGGGTGGGAGGTGCCAATGATCTTCGCGCCATCATCGGCGCACTCCTCATGTTTGTCCTCATTGCAGCTGTGCTCATGTTGATCGTCTCTGCCATCATCTGGGCGATCGCGGCAAGCACCGGCAACTACCAAACCGCCACCAAAGCCCGCGCCGGCGTATTCGTCGCCGTAGCGGCCGCCATGCTCGCCGGTGCCGGGGTGGCCTGGGTGAATTTCCTCATAGGCGTCGGCGCACAGCTCTAACCGTTGAGTTTGCGCTGAACGGCTTGTCGAGGCTGGCCTGCTTCATGTCGACGGGGTGGTGGGTGGTGCACCTCACCGGAAAGCCTGCTATTTCAGCGGGCGCTTGTGAAGGAGACTCATTGTGATCGACATTGCCCCCAATGGCACCGGACTTCCCGGCATTGAACAACTGCGCATCATCGTCGGTGCCGTCATGACCGTGGGGCTGATCCTCTCAGTCCTCGCGCTCATCATTTCCGCCATCGTGTGGGGCTTTGGAGCGAACAGCTCCAACCCACACCTTGCAGGGAGAGGCAAAATCGGTGTCCTTATTTCGTGTGGCGCTGCGGTCATTTGTGGCGCATCCGTCACGCTCATCAACTTCTTCTGGGGAGTCGGCCAAGCCGTCTAACCCCGAAGCGAACCGAAACGGAAGGAGACCCGGATGAGTGTCTGCGATGTACCCGTGATCGCCCAGGTATGCGAAACCGTAGGACAAGGAGCCGCAACCCTCGTTGCCGCCCCATTTGATTGGCTCGCCCAAGCAATGGGCGGGGCCGCTGCATGGTTGTTCGAAGCCGTCTGGTCTGTGTTCGACTCCACCACGCTCGTGGACATCACCGACCCCGGCTATCTCAGCGTCTACAACATCCTCTTCGGTGTCGCAGTATTCTTCGTCCTGATCTTCTTCTGCCTGCAACTCATCACCGGGTTGGTGCATCGTGACCCGACCGCCCTCACTCGGGCAGCGCTCGGGGCAGCGAAAAGTGTGCTTGGAGCATTTCTCGCCATCACTCTCACGGGGCTTCTCCTCGAAATCACGGATCAACTCGCACTTGGCATCGTGCAAGCCACCGGGAACACGATGGAGTCCATTGGCGACCGCATCACCCTCCTGGCAGCAGGATTTGCTGGCATCCAAATTGCCGCACCTGGGGTCGGGGCGATCGTCACCATTTTCCTCGCCGGCCTCGCTATTAGTGCCGCCGCGATTGTTTGGTTCTCACTCCTCATCCGTAAAGCACTGCTCTTGGTGGCTATCGTGTTTGCCCCTATCGCGCTCGCTGGCGCGTCCTGGGATGTCACCAAGGGGTGGTTCGGAAAATGGGCCACCTTCGTCATCGCGTTGATCTTGTCCAAACTCGTCCTCGTCGTGATCTTCCTCGTCGCATTTACCCAGGTCGCTGCCCCCATTGAATTGGATCTCGCCTCTATCGGTGATCCCATCGCGGGAGTAGTGCTCATGTTTATCGCGGCGTTCGCCCCATATCTCACGTACAAGTTCTTGGCCTTCGTGGGCTTTGACATGTACCACGCAATGAGTTCCGAGCAAGAAGCAAAGTCAGCGCTGAACCGGCCAGTCCCGGTATCGTCCGCTCCGAAGAGTGACAGCGCAATGAAAGTCCTTGACGGAGGCGGTAAAACGGGTGGGTCTGCAGGAAGCGCGCCAGCAGGCGGATCGGCTGCGAGTGGAGGTTCAGCCGCGGGCGGTGGCACCGCTGCGGCAGGAGGCGCAGGTGCGGGCGGAGCCGGGGCCGGAGCTGCAGCGGCGGCGGGGCCTGCGGCTGCCGCAGTGATCGGTGCGCAAGTCGTCAAGGAAACCGCGACCGCTGGACCGAAACTGGGTGGCGCAATTGGTGGGGTCGCAGAAGGTCACGGCGCAGGTGCGGAACAGGCAGCACCTCCGTCGGCACCGGCACCCACCGCACCACCAACCCCGGCTCCTTCGCGCCCGGCCACTGCCGCTCCAGCGGTTCCATCAACCCCACCGGCTCCTACGGGAAAGCAGTAGTCCATGTCGAATCACCAGGTTGCACGGGTACCCGAGTTTGAACTCCGGCCAGTCCAGTTTTCACGGCTCACCCGCCGCGGCATCATGCTCGGCCTCTCACTCCCACAACTCATCGTGCTCTCCATCGGGGTGTGCTCCGTCGTGGGGGCACTCTATGCCGGCGGCGGAATCTTGCTAGCGTGGACCGCCCCGTTCTGGGTGCTCAGCGCGACACTCGCCTGGGTGCCCGTCGGGAGCCGCAAGCTCGTGGAATGGATACCGATCACATCCCGGTGGCTCGCCCGTACGGCAGCCCGGCAGCGGACGTTTCGACGCAAACTGATGAAGCCTCGCCCAGCGGGCACACTCGCGCTTCCCGGCGATGCGGCAGCACTGCGTGAATGGCATGACCCGGAATCTGGGGCCGCGATGATCCATGACCCGCACGCGCACACGCTGACCGCGATTGTCGGGGTCAGCCACCCGGCATTTGTGCTGCTTGATCCCGGAGAACAAGATCGCCGCGTCTCGACCTGGGGGCGCGTGCTCGCAACCATGTGCCGGTCGGGTCGGATCGCGCAACTCCAAGTCTTAGAGCGCACCCTCCCAGATGGCGGGTCCGGGCTGTTGGAATGGTGGCGCAGCCGTGGCCAAGATGACGACTCATGGTCTTCAAATGTGTATCGGGAACTCATCGAACGGGCAGGACCCGCCGGGGAACGGCACGCCACCACGATTAGCCTCGCACTCGATATGAGGTTGGCGGCACGACAAATCCGTACGAACGGCGGCGGTATCAAAGGGGCTGCCGCCGTGCTCCGTCAAGAAATGACCACCCTCACCACTGCGTTGCGTGCTGCGGATCTCACGATCACCGGCTGGCTGACCCCGGACGAAGTCGCCGTGATCTTACGGGCAGCCTACGATCCGGCATCTGCCGCAATCCTCGAACGAAACGATTTGATTGGACGTTCCTTGTCGACGGCGGGGCCAGTCGCGGTCACCGAAACCTGGGATCAACTCCGCTCAGATTCCGCGCACCATGCGGTGCTCTGGATCAGTGAATGGCCGAGATCTCAAGTCTTTCCAGGGTTCCTATCACCAGTGTTGTTGTCTTCCGGGATACAACGCGCGTTCACGGTTCTGTGTACCCCGATTCGATCTGATGCAGCCGCCCGAGACATTCGGAAGAAGAAGACCGAACTGATTTCTGACGCGGCACAACGGCACAAAATGGGGCAGATCGAAGACGCAGCCCAGACCGCCGAATACGGAGACGTGCTGCAACAAGAAGCTGACCTTACGGCCGGCCACGGGGTATTGCGATTCACCGGATTGATCTCCGTGAGCGCCGCGACTCCGGAAGAGCTCGACACCGCGGTAGCTGCGATCGAGCAAGCCGCGATCCAGGCTTCGTGTGAAACCCGCCGACTGGTCGGGCAACAAGCGAGAGCATTCACTGTCGCCGCACTCCCGCTGTGTCGCACCGTCTAACACTCACTCCGAGAAGGAACACGACTATGTCACCCACCGACGAACCACTCACTGATTCCGCAGCCGCTTTTACAGAGCTCCGTTCACTCGCACGCTCAACTATGAAACTTGAAAACCCAGCCCAGAGCTATCAGATCATTGGTGAACTATTGGGCGGAGTTCGAGCGCTCGAACAGGTACTCCAGCAGATTGCCACCGCACACACTGCGCACGAGCAGCAAGCAAACACCGACTACGGAGACCGGGTGGCAGGGATTCAGGCTGCGCGAGCAGCTGCGTTAGAACTTCGGGCAGCTGCCGTACTCATCGGGCAAGCAGAATCCAGGCTTGATGCCGCCTCCCAACACTCAGGCCGCATCGCCTGGCAACCACAAGACGCTGAACGCCCGGCCTCGCCCCGATGGGTGAACATCGTGTTCCTCGAAGGCCAAGACGCCGACAGGATGCTTGCACTTCTTGAGCGAGCAGGAACTGACGCGGTGATCACCGAACTCTCGGGATACGACTTCGGTGATGAGTCCACACAAGCCGCACTGGTCAACGGGTACATCTACGACGAAGTCCCCACCGGAGCCCTGGACCGTGTAACCACGCACGGCGACTACACCCTCACCTACAACCATGATCTCGGTCACGTCTCTCTCCACCGAGCACTTCCGCACACAGCAACAGCACCGGCACAAGCCCCCGAACAAAGCACACCCGCCAGATCCCAGGCACGACGCAATCCTCACGCGTTAGATCCCGATGAAGACAACTGGGCGACATCCGCACCGTTCTCGACATCCCCAAGAATGGGGCGGGCACTGTGACTAAAGAGAACAGCCGGTTGCACACTGCGGCACTCGTGGAGCCTGCCGGTGAAAAGCGGAAACATCGGAAAGCACGCAAGAAAGCTGCAGCACAAATCGAACACACTGCACGCCACGAAGCACAGGCTGCAGCACGAAAACAATACGAGCAGGAACGTGCAGAACGCCGTGCCACCCACTATCTGCCAGCACCGGGCGAATCCGGGGCAGACGCGTTACGGACGCCCGGAAAGTTCCGGCTACCAAGACACCAAGACACGTCAGCAACACTGGCAGGTGCATATCCGTTTCTTGCCGAAGGGGGGCTTGGAGCCGACGGGGTATTCGTCGGGCAGGACCTCTACTCAGGCGGCTCATTCGTGTATGATCCCTGGACCCTCTACGCGCGAGGAATCATCACCGCGCCCAACATTGTCTTGGCCGGCATCGTCGGATCAGGGAAGTCATCACTCGCAAAGAGTCTCTATACGCGGTCGATCCCGTTCGGACGTCGCGTGTATGTCCCCGGAGACCCGAAAGGTGAACACACGGCAGTCGCCGAAGCCGTCGGCGGCAAAGCGATCGTCCTTGGCCACGGTCTCAGCAATCGACTAAATCCTCTCGACGAAGGGCACCGGCCTTCCGGACTCTCAAACGTGGAATGGGAATCTCAAGTCGCGTCTCGTCGGCGCGAGCTCATAGGTGCGCTCGCGGAAACCGTACTTGACCGGACACTGTCACCGCTTGAACACACTGCCATCGATCTGGCCCTGCGAGATGCGGTGCGTTCCTCGGATGTCCCGATCCTTCCAATGGTTGTTGACCGGGTACTTGTCCCTGACGCTGCCACCGATACCGATGGGCGACTCGCAGAGGACGGCCGGCTTGTTGGGCACGCGCTCCGTCGCCTCGTCGCTGGTGACCTTGCCGGGCTCTTCGACGGGCCGTCAACGGTGCGGTTTGATCCGTCACTACCCATGGTGAGCCTCGATCTGTCACGGGTCGCAGAAAACTCAACCCTCATCTCGGTACTGATGACGTGCTCCTCAGCCTGGATGGAATCCGCGCTCCTGGACCCAACGGGCGGGCAGCGATGGGTGATCTATGACGAAGCCTGGCGGCTCATGGCCTACCCGGCACTTTTGAAACGGATGGATGCGCAGTGGCGGATGGCACGACATTACGGCATCGCCAACATGTTGATCTTCCACAAACTGTCCGACCTTGAAAACGTTGGCGATTCCGGTTCCGCAATGCGTGCCCTCGCAAACTCTTTACTCGCGAACGCTGAAACCCGGATCATCTACCGGCAAGAACCCGACCAGTTAGGGAGCACTGCCGCAGCTCTCGGGCTGACCGGCACGGAACAGAAACTTCTCCCAGGTCTTGGGACCGGGCAAGGATTATGGCGGATCAAGGAACGCAGCTTCGTGGTGCAGCACCAGATGCACCCGGCAGAACTTGAAGTGTTCGATACCACCGCCCGTATGACCGGATAACACTGCGCTCAGTGGCAGTGTGACGGAGCGGCCGACCCACCTAACTATCGAACTCTTTTCGACAGTTAGGAAGTGACTGCAATGCCCACGATTCATGAACTCGCAGCAGATGAGCGAACCGCCCGCATCATCCTCGCCATTGCCTCAGAACCCGGTGACCAAGTAACCGGGACAACGCTCCGCACACTCGGCGCAAAGGAAGCCGTTGAGAACGCCGTCGCAGAATCCCCACCGCCTGGACCGGGCGGCGATACGTGGCAGCGACGCCTCGCTCCCCGGATCAATACCGAACATGTACAACGAGTACTAGAAGACACCTCACGTTACGACCTTCGGGTGCTCATTCCAGGCGACCCAGACTGGCCGACCGGATTGAACGCGCTGGGCGACCGTGCACCTTACGCGCTGTGGGTGAAAGGCGATTCAAAGCCGCTTGCTGCCCCGATCTGGGATCGGCTCGGGATCACCGGGGCACGAGCCGCAACCTCCTATGGGATGCACGTCACCGGTGAACTCGCTGGCGAAGCTGTGGTTGATTTTCGGCAAGTCGTATCCGGCGGCGCATATGGCGTAGATAGCGCCGCACATCGTGCCGTACTCGATGCCGCCGGGACAACGATCGTTGTGATGGCCGGCGGGCTCGACCGCCTCTATCCTTCGGGAAACGCTGACCTGTTCCAACGAATCGAACGCGACGGTGCGCTCGTGAGCGAGCTACCGCCAGGGTCTGCCCCAACCAGGTGGAGGTTTCTGCAACGGGGACGACTGATCGCAGCGCTTTCCGGAGCGGTCGTGGTCACGGAAGCCGGGGTACGTTCTGGTGCGCTGCACACGGCATCGTCGGCGATTAACTTGCAGCGTCCTGTAGGGGCGGTGCCTGGCCCGGTCACCAGTGCCGCATCAGCAGGATGTCACCGGCTCATGCGAGACGGACTCGCTTCCCTTGTCGCGACGTATGAAGACGCGCGGGAATTGTTGGCTTCGGTTCGAGATGGGGCGCAGCACACGGTCCGGGTGCGGGCCGGCCTCGAGAACGATGCGCTCGACCCGAATGCCATTTCTGACCGGCCTCCGCATCGTGGGATGTCGTTCTGACCCGACGGGCGCACCTGTTAGTTGGGACGGCTGCAACGTGGTCGTCCGTCTGTCACCACTGTCAGGAGGGCGTTCATGTCTGTCACACAATTCACTTCCGATGCGCGGTTGGAGGACCATCCACCCGGTGGGTTCCTGCAACGCATCGCCGCCATACTCACCGCGCTCCTGTTACTCACTGGGAGCATTGTGCTCGGCATCACACCGTCTGCGCACGCGGCGACTGCTGGAGTCGGCTACTGGTCAGGAAACTCGTTTCTTGGCGCATTCAATCCCGGCACGGATGGGCGACAAGCCTATTGTGCGGATCTTGATGCTGCACCACCGTGGTCTGCAACATCGGGCCCGCAAACAATCACCTCGTTTGATTCAGTATCCCGACAACAGCTCGCCGAACTGAACTATGTGATGGCGAAATATGGGCAGTCCTCAGACCCGAACATGACGGCGGCAGTACAACTGTTCGTCTGGTCAATCACGAGTGCCGCCAGCTACAACTCTCACGGGATGTCTGGTGATGATTACAACGTGACGGTCGCACCAGCGTCGGAACGCCCGACGATCCTCGGCTATCTTGCAGCGATGCGGCAGGAAGCCGCCGTGTACGCAGTCACTGACCCGTCACTATCGCTCACCCTCTCATTGTCAGATCAGTACGCCGGGACTGTGACCGTCGCAACACACCCGTCCGGACTGACCGGTGCGGCGTCACTCACCAACGCAGTGTTTGCAAACGGTGCTGCAACTCGCACGCTCGGGGCTGGCACGCATCCCATCACAGGTACCCCCGCGGATGGGGTGCCGTCCTATCAAATTGATGCGGCAATGAGTGTTGACGCTGCCGGGTTTGGGGCAGCGATCGATTTGTACACCACTCCCGGCGAACAGCGACTCATCAACTACGTCGCAGGGTCAGGTTCTGGCCTCTCGGCACGAACCCAATCGCCGGTGATCGAGTTAGACTTCCAACCCGAAATCACCACGCAAGTTTCATCTCGGTTCGTAGCTGCAGGAGATGCGTTTACGGATGAGCTCGCAGTGTCGGTGACGAAAGGTACTTGGATTCATCTCGACGGCACTCCGATAACGGTCACCGCGACAGGAACCCTGTACGGGCCGTTTGATGAGCAGCCAGCAGAAGCGAACGCACCACCCGGTGGGGCACTTGTCACGGGTACGGAAACGGTCGCGCTGACCGGTGCCGGATCATATACGTCACCGGGAACTATTCGAGCTGCCGAGTCCGGGTTCTATACGTGGGTGTGGCAGATCGATAAGCATGCCCAGGGCGGGAATGCGAAGTACCTCACTGATTCGTTTGTGGACCGGTTTGGGCAAGTCGCAGAAACCAGCATTGTGCCGTTCCAGCCAGAAGCCGTCTCCGAAGCAGACCAGCGCCTCGTGGTGCCGGGCGATGTACTCACCGACACGATCACGGTGAGCAGCACGAACGGGGCGTGGCTCAAGAAAGACGGCTCCTTCATTCCAGTAATCCTGGAAGGTACCGCCTACCAAGTGCCGGGCACACTGCCACCTGCGCTGTCGGTGACAATCGACCCTGATGCGGTGCCGCTGGGTACGGTCACGGTCACAGCTGACGGTCCCGGCGTGTACACCTCACCGGAAGTTGTTACGACGACTGGCGGGTTCGTAACGTGGGTGTGGGAAGTGAAGAAGGACATGCAACCGGAGTGGGTGCGTGACTATCTCGCAGCCGACTGGGCCGATGCGTACGGTATCACCGTGGAAACCACGTCGGTACGGTGGCCAATCACGGTGACTTCACTCATGCGGGAATACAACGTGCATCCCGGAGGCCGAGCCTTCGATGTCGTCACCGTCAGCGGTTTCCCTGCAAACCATGGGGACTTCACCGGCGACGGCTATTGGAACGCAGACGTAGATGAGCTCACCCACACGGTGTACGGACCGTTCGCAACCGATACTGAACTGACCGAAGGCATGGACCTGTCGGACGCTCCAGTGCTTGCTGAACTTTCGACGCCGGCACGCAACGGGGTCTACAAACTCGGGTACACCGATGCTGATCAGATCGTTCCGACCGCGCCCGGCTATTACGTCCTCGTCACCCAATTTGTGGGCGATGACCGAGTACAGCCGTACCAGTCATCCCCAGCGGACGTGCTGGAAAGGTTCTTCGTGCCGCCCACGAACACGAAGGTGCCGGTGACCGTGATCACGCAAGCCACCCCGGAAGCTTTCGTTGGCCAGCCCTTCGACGACACCGCACTCGTGCAGGGCAGCAACATCCCAGATGGCGCGTATCTCGTATTTCGGGCGTATGGACCCAATGAAGCAGATGCTGAACCGGTGTGTGAAGTGCCGTTCTTCACCAGCAAGGACGTAGCGGTGACGCAGGCCGGCATCTACCGCTCTGGACCCACCAGCGTGGACACGGCGGGGAACGTGTACTGGATCGAAACGCTGTACGACGCAGACGGTGAGATTCTGGCTGCAGGCGATTGTGGCGCACCTGGGGAAACCACGGTTGTGCTTGATCAGCCCGATGACCTCACCGTGAAGACGAACGCCGTCGCAACTGTCACACTCGGAGATCCCGCACATGATGTCGCGACTGTCACCGGCACCGTCCCAGACGGCGCAAAGCTGCTGTTCGAGGTGTACCGGCAAAACGGTGACACCGCCACATGCACGGCGGACGAGCTGGTGTTCACGTCAGCACTCATCAGTCTTGATGGGCCGGGTGATTACCGTTCGGGCGAAGTGGTGTTTGACCGGGTGGGCACGTACTACTGGGTCGAGTCTGTGATCGATGCTGAAGGCACCGTGCTGCATCGCGGTTTGTGTGGGGCACCGGATGAAACTACGACGGTGACCGCAGAGCCTGAGAAGCCAGTGACTCCGGAAACCCCGAAGCCGCAGCTGGCGGTCACCGGCGGTGGAAGTTGGCTGCCGCTCGGCCTGGCTGCTGGTGCTTCGCTCGCGGTCTTGGGCGGTGTGTTGCTGTTTGGCCGCCGTCTCGCCATTGCTCGCGAACGGGCCGGGTATGTCCGTGAAGAGGACGAAGCGTTCCACGAAATCGAGGAACTATTCGAGATAAAGGAGGACTCACAGTAGCAAGCTGATCTGCCGGGCACCCCTACCTATCGGCAGTCCAGTTCAGAGAGGGCACGAACCACCCCCGGGTTCGTGCCCTCTCGCACGTCTGTGGGGCGGTGCTCGTGCACCTACTGGGCGATCCCATGCCTTGAAAGGACTTGCTCGTGAACTCGAAGCCTACGTACCGTCGTGCCTCTGCGCCCCGCCCCAGTACCGCACCAAACCCGGCAGACCAGGGGCAGCCACAGGACGGGCCGCTCACGATCCCGGCAGTGGAGTTCACTATCCATGAGGGCGGCACGATGACCGTAACGATTGATGGCACCCCGTACGCGCCACAACCATATGCGCCGCCGTGGCAGCGAAACTCATTCCCGATGATCATCGATACTCTGACCGCCCACTACCAAACTCCCATTCGGGTGCTGGTGCGTGAAGCCGACGGTTCCACATTCACGGACATCATCACTCCACCGAAAGCACGAGCTGCTGATGCCCCGATCTCGACAGCGGCCCCGGTGGCTCCGGTCGCCCCGACGTTTCTCTCACCGTTTACGACTGTCCCGCCACCAATCGCTGCAGTGCCTGCTCACTCACTGTCGCAACAGGTGTTACCTCACCCCCCGGTGCCGTCGCTGATTCATGAGGTTTCTGCGGAAGGCTTCGTCCCTGGTGAAGATGTCGCGGTCGCGGTCATCACCACTCACTGTGATGCTTCAAATGACGGGATCGCTCGCGTCCTTCTCGCGGCGGAACAGCTCGCAGCATCTCCCACGCAGGAAGTCATCATGCTGGGGCGAGTCTCCGGGACACTCATAGTTGGTCGCCCCGAATGAATGCGCCCAGACACGGCGGAGCACTCGGTGACGAACTCACAAAGCTCGGCATCATCCTGCTAGTTGCTGCCGCCTTCCTCGCTGGAATCCTGCGCGTTGCTGCCTCGATCACCGCTTGGATTACCCGCACAAGTCAACCGACTGGCGGCATCGAGACTGGCCTTGGCGTGCTCTTGCACCCCGCAGACCCCGGATCTGTAGTTGGCTCGAACAATCTCAACCCAGTGCTGTACTGGATCATCGCCATTGTTCTCATCCTGCTTGTGGGTGCTGCCGGGTGGCGCATCTGGGGATGGGTGCGCGACCACAACCAGCGTACAAATCAAGATCCCTACCGGATCGTCGGCATCGCCACACGAACCGATATACGCGACGCTGCATCACCGAAATCGCTCGTACGGCGTGCCCGCCAACTCCGTCCGTCACTCGACGACCCGAAGCCGAATGACGTGGGTTATCTTCTCGGGGCGTCTCGGGGCGTTGACGTATGGGCGAGCGTCGAGGACTCGGTGTTGTTGCTCGGGCCGCCTCGTTCTGGCAAGGGCCTGCACATTGTGATCAACGCGATTCTTGATGCGCCCGGCGCGGTCATCACCACCTCCACTCGTCCAGACAATCTCACCGCGACGCTCCGGGCACGGCAGCACGTGGGGCCGGTGGCAGTGTTCGATCCGCAACGGTTCGCAGAAGGCATCCCAGCAGGATTGCGGTGGTCACCCATTCGCGGGTGCGACGACCCGTTGACGGCCATGATTCGCGCCACAGGACTGGCCGCGGGTACCGGGCTTTCTGCTGGCGGCGTGGAGGGCGGCGACTTCTGGGAGGGAAAGACCAGAACCGCTCTTCAAGCTTTGCTGCACGCGGCAGCCCTCGATCACCGGAGACCTGCTGAACTTTTTCGTTGGACGCTTGATCCGGCTGCCGCATCTGATGCGGTCGCAATCTTGACCTCGCACCCGAAGGCAGCGACGGGGTGGGCTGACTCGTTGCAAGCGATGATCGAATCAGACCCTCGCACCCGCGACTCCATCTGGCAAGGAGTATCTCTCTCACTCGCCGCACTCGCAGATCCCAGAGTGCTCGATGCAGTCAGCCCGGGCCCTGATGAACTGTTCGACCCGGAACAGTTTCTTCGAGACAAGGGCACGGTCTATCTGCTGGCCACCGGTGCTGGAGCCAATAATTCCTCCGCGCTGGTGTCAGCGTTTGTGGAAGACCTCGTGGAAGCCGCACGGCGGATTGCTGCGCGATCACCAGCGGCACGCCTCGACCCACCGCTCCTGCTCGCGCTTGATGAGATCGGAAACCTTGCCCCGCTCCCGTCTCTTCCCACGCTCATGGCGGAAGGGGGCGGTACTGGGATTACGACCATGCCGGTGCTGCAATCTCTCGCCCAGGCACGTGAGAAATGGTCCGAGAACGCTGCCGGCGCAATCTGGGACGCGAGCATCGTGAAAATCATCCTCGGCGGGGCATCCAACAGTCGCGACCTCCACGACCTCACCACCCTGATTGGGGAACGAGACGAAATCACTGACTCCACAACCGTCGGTGATCACGGTTCTAGGTCAGCCCAACGCTCAATCCGTCGTGTACCCATCATGCCGCCCGATGTCATCCGTACCCTGCCCTTCGGCACCGGCCTCGTGCTGCTGCGTGCTGCACCACCGATTGTGACCCGGCTCAGATCATGGACGGCCCGGCGTGATGCGGAAGCACTCAAGTCTGACAAGTCCGACATTGAGGAGTTGTTGTATCGGTATTCGGGCAGCGCGGGTGCACCTTCCTGACAACGCGACACATTCCGTGCAGCGTCTGATCCAAGGAGCGTCCGATGGCTATCCATACGCAACAATCTATGTCAGGGTACATTGCTTCTGACCCGCAACTTTCGTACACCGAACGTGGTGATGCGCGCCTGTACATGAAGGTCGGCCAAGAGCATTACCGGAAGGAGGTCGACGGGTCGTTCACACAACTCGATGCCACGTTCCATGACCTCGTGATCTACCGGAAAACGGCCGAACGGGCACACGCTCGCTTCGCAAAGGGAGACCGATTCGTTGCCGAAGGATATACACGCGAATATGATCTGCCCGGCGCTGCTGGAGAGAAAGTAGTTGGGGAAGAGTTCATCGCCAAGAAAATCGGGCATGACCTTGCCCGCACTCGATATGCCGTGGAACGCACCCGTCCGACCACCTCTGATCCGCTCAGCACCGGAATCGATGACCCAACGCACGATGTAGCTTCGCCGCAAGCGGCTTTCTCAGCGCCGCTGGGTAGGTGACCAGAGACATGGCCACGGAACACAAGCCTGCGGTAGATGCCTCTGATGCCCCAGAGCATGTAGCGGAAGCCGAGTTTGATGAAAGCTTCGACCCTGACAGCACGATGATGCCCGGAGATACTGAATTTCAAGGGCCACCCGGCCCGGTGAATTGGAATCTACTCACCGCAGAGGCTGCAGAGGAAGAGTGGCTGGCTCTCAACCAGTGGGTGCATTGGCTCCGACGCACGTATGGGCTTCCCGTTGCAGTTATCCCACCGTTCTGGCATCGCCATCCAGAGCTCGTGTGGGAACTCTCCGCGCTGCACCTCCATTGGTTGTGCGCGTACGACATTGAAGCCAAAGGCAGCGCGCCATTCGTGTGGCATCGGGACTTCGCAGATGCCCGGCAACGGCTCCGAGACTGGGTGGCAGCATCTGGCACGCGGCTCGATACCGACCGCCCCACACGGCAGACAGCATGGCCGGGTGAGACGCTGAGCGAGTCTGTTGAAGACACTCCAATTGGGAACCGTGAAGAGGATTTTGTTGAGTTCATCCATGCTGACGTGCAAGCTCGGAAACACGAAGAAGATAAGTTCTTTCGATGCCTAGCAGGTGAATCAATTGAGTGAAATCGATAGTTGTCCTCCAGTTTCACGGCTTCAAGGGTTGATCTCCAAAGACGACTACACCGAGTTTGCATCAGGTTGGAGAGAGGGGCTTCACCGACGTGAAACCAGCCCTGCATCTAACGAAGTTATCGAAGACATCGCGCTACTTCTAGATGCTTCTTCTGCCGTCGATAAGCTCACTCAATCGCGATAATCTGAATCCTTGTCTCGATCTGCTTTCGACCTGGCAAGGCATTGATTTGACGAATCATTCGACGCAAATAGCTTCGCTTTTCTTTAATGCCCCTTTGCTCCCAAGTCTGAAGAACATCTTGTCCATCAACAATCAATAGATCATCCGTTTCAAGCGAATCCACTCGACGTTGGAGAACATCGATTCTTCTCTGAGCGTCTTCGACCAAGCCAAGAAGAACAGTGACCATTGCGCCTTTGTATTCACCAGTTCCTTGTTTGCTGACTAAAGCAATTTTCTCGGCAGTAGCTTCATCAAGTTCAGCTAGTAAGGATTCGACCTCGTTATCAGCACGGGCAAGCCGCCTCCGGGCGCGCGCTTTTGCGAGTGCTTCATCAGTGATTTGTGAAAAAAACCATCCCAGCACATAAGCTTCCGCTTTATTCGCGTTGACGGTGCAGCTTCCCGGGCAGTTACCTGAACCCCTGTGGCGATTAGTCATGCAGCGGTACACATACTCGGTGTACTCTTCTCCGCTCAACCGGACACGTCTCTTTTGATGCCCGTAGAGCCTGCCACCACACTGGCAGAAGATGATCCCAGTAAGTAGCCACTCATGAGAGCCCCACGGCCTCCTTACGTTTGCTGTCCTCGCTTGCTCCAATAGTCGGCGCACTCGCAGCCATATCGCGCGATCACAAACTGGCTCCTGAGAGATGACAGGGTTTCCGTTCGCATCACGAGCGATGTAGTCGAGAAGATCAATTTTCACCCCGCGCTGATGTTCAGGTACTCGGCGCATCCGGTAGCCGATCATTCGCGGTGAGACCAACGAACGATAGACGGATGCTTCATATACGAATGCACCCGAAGCTGTGGTGATCCCGAACTCCTTTTTCCAGTGACGTCCAATTTGAGAAAGACTCTTCCCGGCCAGCACCATTTCAACCGCGACTTTGAGTGCTTGATGTTCAACTGGATGAGGAACTAAACGAACCCCAGTGCGTCCATACTCATCAGTCACCCGAGGGCCAGAAATCCACCCAAAGGGCCGCATTCCTCCATGATGAAAACCAGCTTCGGCAAGGTGCCTCTTCGAAGCTAACTGTCGCTCACTCATTGAGTCGGTTTCGACCTCCGCAAGAAGTGCTTTAATCCCAGTGACCAGTTTCGCGCCAGCAGTTGCGGTATTTAGTTCATCTGGAGAATCTTGGTGGGAACGCAAGATCACGTTCCCACGCTGACAGGTAGCAATCCATTCAATACATTTCGAAGCAATTCGATTCGTGCGGTCGAGCTTCCAAAACGCAACTGCTTGCACCTTGCCAGATTCAATGTCAGCGTTTAGCTGTCTCCAGCCTTTTCTCGTCTTGATCGCAGATGAGCTTGCTGAATCGTTATCGATGTACTCGCCCATCACTGTCCAACTACCTTCGGCAGTCAACATCCGAACCAGGTCAATACGCTGGCGTTCGATCGCATCTGCCTTGTCTTTGTGATACTTCGAAAGGCGGAGGTACAGATAGATCGGTTTCGTGCCCTCGACGGGTGATTCAGGACCAGTATGTGCAAATGCTTGGTAGACAACGACACGACCAGTGCGACCAGGTCTAGCGTTCGGACCTGGAGTTCGTTTGAGAGTTTCCATGTGCTTCCTCCTTGTTCAGAAGGTGCACTTTCCATCCCGTGCCTCGTCCATGAACAGCACACCGTGGCTCGCGCGCGTGATTGCGCCGGGGCGAATGCCGCGCGAATCGCCGCCGCCGATGATCGCCGCCGATGAGGCCGTGTGATGCGGGCTCTCAAACGGTGGCCGGGTGACGAGCTCGTCGAGCGACGACCCGCCGAGCGACGCGATGCTGCTGGCGACGAGCGATTCGTGGGGTGAGAGGTCGGGGAGCAGCGATGGCAGGCGCGTCGCGAGCAGCGTCTTGCCGGAGCCCGGCGGCCCAGTCAGGGAGATGTGATGCCGCCCGGCCGCCGCTATCACCATCGCATCGACGGCCTCGGGCTGGCCGACGACCTGCGCCATATCCAGGGCATCGGTGCCCGGTGAGGGGGTTGGCGGGGGCGCACGCCGGGCCGCCGGGGCGGCGCCCCATGCGCCGGGCTCGCCGCGATGCCACGCGACGGCGGCGAGCAGCGTGGCCGCCTCGATCACCTCGATGCCGGGCACAAGGCGCGCTTCCGCGCCGCACTCCGCCGGCACCATAACCCTCGCGAAACCGAGCGCCTGCGCCGCGATGACCGCGCTGAGCAGCCCGATTGGCCTGCGCAGCCCGCCGTCGAGGCCGAGCTCGCCGATGTGGGCCGTGGCCGCGAGGCGGTCGGTCGGCAGCCTGCGCGAGGCCGCGATCGCCGCGAGCGCGATCGCGAGGTCGAACCCGGAGCCCTGTTTCGGCAACGATGCGGGCGCGAGGTTCACCACGACGAAGCGGTCGGAGAGCGCGAGCCCCGCCTGCGCCGACGCGGTGCGCACGCGCTGCTTCGCCTCCGAGAGCGCCGCGTCTGGCAGCCCGATGATCGCCATGCCCGGCAGCTGCTGCGTCACGGCGGCCTCGACCATCACGGTCTCGCCCTCGAGCCCGGTGAGCGCGATCGCGGCGGCGCGGCAGACCTCCCGGCTCATGCGATTGCCCTGAGGTAGGTGATGCTCGGAGACTCAGCCCCCGGCCGCAGCGTGATGCCGACCGCGTCGACGCGCAGTTCGCCGCCGCGGTTGCCGGTCTGCGCGCTCCACTCGAGCAGCAGCCTGCGGAGCCTCGCCGCCTTGCGCGCGGTGATCGCCTCGAGCGGCGAGCCGTAGCCGGTGCCGCTGCGGGTCTTAACCTCGACCGCGACGTAGGCGCCGCCGTCGCGCATCACGAGGTCGAGCTCGCCGTAGCGGCAGCGCCAGTTGTGCGCGACGGGCACGAACCCGCGCGCGACGAGGTACTCGGCGGCGATGCTCTCGCCCGTCGCGCCGAGCCTGAGGTTGTGCCCGGTGCGGGCGGGCTCGGTGCTGGCGGCCTCGGGGCCGGTGTGCCCGGCGCCGGTGCGGCCTGGCGTGGCAGTGGGAATTGGATCGTGTGCTGGTGTGTGCATGCGTGACCTCCTGCGAACGAGTGTCGCTCGTCAGCGGGGAGACCGCACTGGCACGGCGAGACTGTGGAGAAAACGTGACGCGTGAAGCGGTTTGCTCAAAATGTGCACAACGGCTGCGGCGCGGGGAGAACCGCGCGGCGGGGCGGAACGCCAAGAGTTGTGGATCCGCCCCGCCGCGATCGCGGGCCGCCGAGCGCGCCGCGGCCGCGCTACACCCCGCCGAGGTACGCCCGGCGCACCTCCTCAGAAGCGAGCAGCTCGCCGCCGGTGCCCTCGAGCACCACGGTGCCCTCGGCGAGCACATAACCGTAATCAGACAGCGACAGCGCCTGCTGCATGTTCTGCTCGGCGAGCAGCACAGTCACGCCCTCGGCGGTGACGCGCTTGATCGTCTCGAACACCTCGTCGACGACAATCGGGGCGAGCCCGAGCGACGGCTCGTCGAGAATGAGCAGCGACGGCCTTGAGATGAGCGCTCGCCCGAGCGCGACCATCTGCTGCTCGCCGCCCGACATCGTGCCGGCGAGCTGCCTGCGCCGCGCGCCGAGCACCGGGAACAGGTCGAACACGAACGAGATATCGCCGCCCGAGCGCTTTCGCGCCGCCGGGTGGTGTGCCCCGAGCAAGAGGTTGTCTTGCACCGTGAGATCCTTGAACAGCCGGCGGCCCTCTGGTACGAGCGCGATGCCGAGCTCGGGCCGCTCGGTCGGCTGCGTCGCCGTAATATCGTTGCCCTCGAACTCGACCGAGCCAGAGGTGACCGGCTGCATACCCATGAGGGCCTTGACAAGCGTGGACTTGCCCGCCCCATTCGAGCCGATGAGCGAGACCGTCTGGCCCCGATCGATGGCGAGCGTGACGCCGCGAAGCGCCTGGGCCTCGCCATATTTCACCTCGAGATTATTCACCCTGAGCACGTGCGCCACCTCCGAGATACGCGTTGATGACCAGCTCGTTCGCGAGCACCTCTTGCGGGGTGCCCTCGGCAAGATTCTGGCCGCGGTTGAGTACATACATATAGTCGGCGAGCGCCGACACCGCCTTCACGTTGTGCTCGATGTAGACGACGGAGACGCCGTCATCGCGCAGGCTCGCGATCAGCTCCATGCCCTCGGCGGCCTCAGACGGGTTGAGCCCGCCGAGCACCTCGTCGAGCAGAATCAGCTTCGGGTCGAGCGCGAGCGCGCGGGCGATTTCCAAGAACTTGCGCTCGTGCAGGGTGAGCGAGCTCACCTGCGCGGCGTGGTGCTTGCTGATGCCCACGCGGTCGAGCACCGTCGCGGCGCGCTCGAGCGCGAGCGGCTTGGAAAGCGCGTCGCGCCCGAACATCGCCGCGATCGCCACGTTTTCTGCGACAGAGAACGAGTTCAGCGGCCGCGGAATCTGAAAGGTGCGCGAGATGCCAGCGTGGGCCCTCGTGTGCGGCTTCGCGCGGGTGATGTCGTGGCCCGCAAAGGTCACGCTGCCCGCGGTCACGCCGAGCGAGCCCGCGATGCAGCTGAGCAGCGTCGTCTTGCCCGAGCCGTTCGGCCCGACGAGCCCGACGATCTGGCCCTGCCTGACGCTGAAATCGACGCCGTTCAGGGCGACGATGCCGCCGAAGCGCTTGGTGATTGCTGAGCATTCGAGCAGTGCGCTCATGGCGAGACCTCCTGTACGCGCTTGCGGGCTCTGAGCTTTTCGATGTACCCGGCGATGCCGTGTGGCATCGCGATGATGACCGCGATGAGGGCGATGCCGACGACGATCTGCGCGATGTCGGCGGATCCGAGACCCAGCAGGGCCTCCCGCAACACGACGACGACGATCGCACCGATCACGGCTCCCCACCAGTGGCCGATGCCGCCGAGAATCACCATCATGAGCACGAACAGCGGAATGTTCAGCGCGAACACCGAGTGCACCTCGATGTAACCGAGGAACACGGCCTGTGGGGCTCCGATGAGGCCGGCAAGCGTACCGCTCGCGGCGAACGCGAGCACCTTGTGCCGGTAGGTCGCGACGCCGAGTGACTCGGCGACGTTCTCGTCTTCGCGGATCGCCTGGAGGGCTGCGCCCCAGCGGGTCTTCCAGGCGAGCACGGCAACGATTGCGGTGAGGCCGGCGAGCAGCGCTCCCACGATGTACAGGTTGGTTGCGCTCCTGCCTATCCACGCGTCGCCGACGAGCTCGCGCACGAACACGCCGGAGCCGCCGTCGAGCCACGGAACGTTCGACACGATCGTGATGACGATGAAGGCGAGCGCCAGCGTGATGAGGCCGAACAGGTCGCCGGCGAATCGGGCCGAAGAGAACACGGCCAGGCCGACGAGCAGTGCGAGCACGCCGCCGGTGAGGCCCGCGATGACGAGCGCGACGCCGAAGGGCAGGTCGGTGAAGCGGAACACGGCGGCGGTCGCGTAGGTGCCGAGACCGAAGAAGACGCCGTGGCCGAAGCTTGCGTAGCCAGAGTTGCCGGAGAAGAGCGACCAGCTCATTGCGAGAATGATCCAGGTCAGCAGCTGGAAGGCGAAGGTCGCGACGTAATTGTTCGGGAACGCAAACGCGAGCAGCAGCAGCGCCCCCGTGCTTGCCACGACGAGCAGCAGTTGGCGCCGTGTGGAGAGATCAAACAGCTTGTTCACGGTTTCTCCTGAGTTCGACGCGCTCGCGCACGATACGGATGATTGGGGTGAGCGCCAGGTAGATGAACAGCAGGCCGAACGCGACGGCGGGCGACCACTGCGGCGGGAACCACAGCGACCAGGCGTTCTGCACCATCATGAGCACGATCGCTGCGATGAGTGCGCCGAGCGGGCGCCCAAGGCCACCGAGCAGCGTCGCGACGATCACGACGCCGATCCAGTTCATGGCGAGCCCCGGAGTGAGCGGCATGCGCACCACGACGACCATCCCAGCGACCGCGGCGGTCGCCGCGGCAAGGCCCGAGACGATCAGGGTGATCGGCAGGATACGCACGCCGAGCACCTCGGCGATCTGCGCGTCTTGGCGCATCGCCTGCAGCGCGCGGCCCCACCTCGTGTGCTTGAGCATCCACCACGTCGCGAGCACGAGCACGAGTGCCAGCACGAGTGCCATGACGTCGACTGGCAGCACCGACAGGCTCTTGTCGCCGACGGGAATACGAATCGCTGTGGTGAAGCTGCTGTCGAGCCAGCTGCGCATGCTCAGCATGTCGGGGCTCCAGATCACCGACATGACGCTTTCTGCGACGATGAAGAGCGCAAACGTCAGCAGCAGCGAGGTAAAAGCAGACGCCTTGATTGTGAAAAACAGCCACTGCGTCAGCACGCCGATCACGAACATCGCCGGCACGGTGATGAGCAGCGTGAGAAACGGGTTCATGAGCAGCCCGGTGACGAGGGTGTACGTCAGGTACCCGCTGAACAGGGTGAGCGACAGGTGGAAGAAGTCGGGCACACCGAGATGCCCCCACTTCATCGTCAGGCCGAGGGCGATGAGCCCGAAGAGGCACCCGAGAAGGGCGCCGTTTAACAGCGTCTGTAATAGCGCGAGTGTGTCTCCAGACATCAACTCTCCAATTCGATCGTGAGGCCGGGAGCGAGTGCGCGTTCGCCCTCGCTCCCGGTGTGTTGTGTCTTAGTTCAGGCGAATCTTTGCGCCGGCGAACTCCTCGGGAGAGACGATGACACGCTTGCCGTCTTGCACCTGAGCAACACGGTTGAGGTCGGAGCCGTAGCCGTTGTAGCCGTCGAACTTCACCGGGCCAGCGAGTGTCTCGACCTCGTTTGTGCCCAACCACTCGATGATCTTCGCGTTGTCGGGGCCGACCTCTGCGACCGCGGTGAGCAAGATCTGCCACATGCCGAACCCGGCAGCAGCCTGCGTCTCGATGACGGGGACGAGGTTCTTTTCTTTCGCTACCTCGAGATACGCCGAGGTGAAGTAGCGCGCGATGTCGGTGTCGTTGAGCGGCGCGTTGTCTTCGTAGAGCGACGACACGAGAATGCCCTCAGCGGCATCGCCGAGGCTCGCGAGCGCAGCCGGGCCCGACAGCGAAGCGAAGAGGTTGCGCGGAGTGTACCCCAGCGAGTCGAACGCGAGCTGGAAGTTCGAGATGTCCATGCCGACGGCGCCGATCCACACGATATCGGCATCGGCCGCGAGCATGCGGGTGACGATCGACGTGAAGTCGGTCGTGCCCATGTCGTACTCGACGCTGTCGACGACCTCGATGCCAGCGGCCTCAAAGGCGGGCTTCTGCGCCTCGGCGAAGCTCAGCGTCGTCGGGAACTTCTGCGTCGCCATGAACGCGGTCTTCGGGGCATTGTCGGCCTGTGACAGCGTGGTCGCGAGATCTTCTGCTGCGAGCGACCACATGCCCTCGGTCGCGCCGCCGCCGATCTGCCACGACGGGAAGTGGTTCTCGCCGATGAGCGACTCCGGCACGCCGTTGGTAGCGGTCGGGTAGGCGTAGCCCGCGGCAGAGACCGGGCCAGCGCCAGCGAGCGCGGCAGCTCCGGCGTAGGGGCCGACGACGAGGTCGACGCCCTCCGAGAGCAGGCGCTCGTAGTTGCTGGTCACCTGCGCGGGAGTCGACTGATCATCGAGCACGGTGTACTCGATGGGGCGCCCGTCGATGCCACCGCACTCGTTGATCCACTCGACCATGAGGTTGCCGACCGCATCGTGCACGGCACCCGTGCCGCCAAGCGGGCCGGTGAGCGACATCGAGCCACCGACGACGATGGGCTCGCCCGTTGGCTCGGTGCCCTCTGCGCACTCCATGTTCGCGATCGGGGCGACGAGGCTTGCGGCCTCGGCGGTTTCCGTGGTCTCGCTCCCGGCGTTGGGGTCGGTCACACCGCCGCAGGCCGCGAGCCCGAACACGGCAGATGCCGCGACGGCCGCGAGGCCGAGCTTGGTGAGTTTCGAATTCTTCATTGAATTGCTCCTTGGTTGTTGAGACGGGGGAGTCCCGTGTCAGTTATTCAGAAAAGACAGCTACGACGCGGCTCCAACCAGCGGAGCCACCCTCGACCTTGACTGGGAAGCACACGATCTCGAAGCCCGTCGACGGGATCGATTCGAGGTTGTGAAGCTTCTCAATGTGGCAGTAGCCGATCTCGCGACCCGCGCGGTGGCCCTCCCAGATAATCGAAGCGTCGCCGTCGCGCTGGTAGCGCTCCGCGGTGAAGTTGAACGGGGCGTCCCAGCTCCACGCATCGGTGCCCGTCACACGCACGCCCTGTCGCAGCAGGTGCAGCGTCGCCTCGCGGCCGACACCGCAGCCCTTGGCGAGGTAGTCATCGTGCCCGAAGCGCTCGCCTGCGCTCGTGTTCACGACGACGATGTCGAGCGGCTGCAGCGTGTGGCCGATGCGCGCGAGCTCCTCGTCGATGTCGTGTGGCTGCACGACGTAGCCGTCTGCGAAGTGGCGGAAATCGAGCTTAATGCCGCGTTGGAAGCACCAGTCGAGCGGCACCTCGTCGATCGTCATCGCGCGCTTGCCCTGATCCATCGTCGAGGCGAAATGGTAGGGCGCGTCGAGGTGGGTGCCAGCGTGGGTCGAGAGCTGCACGCGCTCGATTGCCCACCCCTCGCCGTCTGGCAGATCTTCGGGAGTCGCGCCGGGGAAGAACGCGAGGATCTCCTCCTGCGTTTGCGAGTGATCGAAGTAATCGATGACCGGCACGTGGCCGGGCGGATCGGATGCGATGCCGTTCTTGAGCGGAACAGAAAGATCAACGATTCGACGCATAAATTGAGCCCCTTTGACCAAATTACGACACTGTACGGTTGTACAGTAATGGATTGATACTACGATGAAATGAATTCGCTGTCAAAGAGCCCCTTGGCGCGAAACCAACTGTCTGAGGAAGCTCAATGAGTGCACAAAAGATCAGCCGACGAGTGCGAATTTTGCGCACCGCCGAACGCATGTTTGCGCAGCACGGGTTCGAGTCGGTCGGCATGCGAGAGATCGCGGCGCAGGCCGAGGTTTCGGTCGCGCTGCTGACCTATCACTTCGAAACCAAAGACAATCTCTACCGCGAGATTTTCCGCGATCGCTCCGAGGTGCTCGACCGGCGGCTCTCGCTGCTCGAATCGGTCGTGTTCGACAGGCCCGATACGATCGCGCAGATCGTCGCCGCGTTTATCGACCCCCAGATGGAGCTCCGCGCGACGCCCGAGGGCCTCGCGTTTGCGCAGTTGCTCGCGCGTGAGGCGACAGACCCCTCGTCGAACGCGCGCGGCATCATCGCCGAGTTTTATGACCCGCTCGCCTTTGAATTTATCGCCGCGCTACAGCGGGCCAGGCCCGACCTCTCCGCAGACACCGTGCGCTGGAACTACCTGTTCGGCGTGAGCGCGCTGAGCATGCTCTCCGTCGACGACCGCGCGCTGCGCCTCGGGGTGAACCCGGAGCTGACGGTCGATGAGACCGGCACGATTCTCAAGGAGTTTCTCGTGGCCGGGCTCACCGCCTAGCGGGGCCCTGCGGGGCCCTTCGGGGAGCGGGGGCGGATCGGCGTTGGCCGATCCGCCCTGTGCTCTGCGTGCCGCCCCGTGCTCTGTGTGCCGCACCGTGCTCTGCGTGCCGTGCTCAGCGTGCCGCGCGGCCCCGCGATGCCTAGCTCAGCTGCAGCAGCTCGCGGGTCTGGTCGACCGTGGCGAGCTCGAGGTCGAGGCCGCGAACGAGCCCGACCGCGCGCTCGACGAGCGGGTCGTTGCCGGGGGCGGGGCGACCCTTTCCGAGGTGCAGCGTGTCTTCCATGCCCGCGCGGGCGTTCCCGCCGAGCGCGAGGCCGATTGCGGTGAGATTGAGGTTCGCGCGGCCGATCGCGATGACCTGCCAGACGCAGTCGGCAGGCAGCCTGCGCTGCATCATGATGAGGTTCTCGGGGGTCGCGGCCATGCCGCCCGGCACGCCCATCACGATGCTGAACTGCAGCAGTTCTGGGAGGATCCCCTCGTCGCGCATGCGCAGGCACTCGTCGAGGTGGCCGGTGTCGTAGATCTCGAGCTCGGGCTTGACGCCGAGATCGACCATGCGGCGCACGAGCTCGCGCACCTTGGTTGGCGGGTTGAGAAACTCCCCGCCGCCGAAGGTCATCGAGCACGGGTTGAGCGTCGCCATGGCAGGCTTCAGCTCGACGAGCGCGGCCCGATCTTCGTACGACACTCCGAGGCCGACTCCGGTGGACAACTGAATGAGAATCGGCGAGGCGTCCTCAATGCGCGCGATCACGTCGCGCGCGATGTTCAGGTCAGCGGTCGGGCGCTGCTGCTCGTCGCGCAGATGAATGTGCGCGACGCTCGCACCCAGCTCGTAGGCGCGGGTGACGGCCGCCGCGATTTCCGCGGGAGACGTGGGGAGATTGGGGTTATCTTGCTTGGATGCGATAGGTCCGGTCGGGGCAACGGTGACGACGACACTCATGGTTCCTTCTTTCAAACGAAAGTCAATTGCGCAAAAACTGTGCGACTGTACAGTAATTGAGGTCTCAGGCTACGGGCAGTGCGAGGGGTTGTCAACGCTCGGTTGCGTCGCACTGAGGCCCCGGCCAGTGGTAGACTCTCTAATTGCGCCTCGCAAGAGGTGACTTCGCGTGCCCGTTCACTGCAGCTTTGCCGTTGGTCCCCCTAGGGGGTGGTGGAGTGCAGGGGCACCAGGACTAGGTCGCATCCGCGGCTGAATAAACCAAACAATCGCGCGTTCGCGCGCGAGAACAGGAGACGGCAATGGCCGTTGTAACCATGCGCCAGCTGCTCGACAGCGGCGTTCACTTTGGTCACCAGACCCGCCGCTGGAACCCGAAGATGAAGCGTTTCATCTTCACCGAGCGCTCGGGCATCTACATCATTGACCTGCAGCAGTCGCTCACCTACATCGACTCGGCGTACGAGTTCGTGAAGAACACCGTCGCGCGCGGCGGCACGATTCTCTTCGTCGGCACGAAGAAGCAGGCACAGGAGGCGATTGCTGAGCAGTCGACCCGCGTCAACCAGCCCTACGTCAACCAGCGCTGGCTCGGTGGCCTGCTCACCAACTTCCAGACCGTCACCGGTCGCCTCGAGCGCATGAAGGAGCTCGAGCAGCTTGACTTCGAGGGTGGCACCAGCGGCTTCACCAAGAAGGAGCTGCTGCTCAAGAAGCGCGAGCTCGACAAGCTGCAGAAGACCCTCGGTGGCATTCGCAACATGACCAAGACGCCGTCGGCGCTCTGGATTGTTGACACCAAGAAGGAGCACCTCGCAATCGACGAGGCGAAGAAGCTGGGCATCCCGGTTATCGGCATCCTCGACACGAACTGCGACCCCGACGAGGTCACCTACCCGATTCCGGGCAACGACGACGCGATCCGCTCGGTTGCGTTGCTCACCCGCGTGATCGCCGACGCTGCCGCTGAGGGCCTCATGGAGCGCCACCAGAAGCCCGCCGAGGGCGAGGCCGCTGCTGAGCCGCTCGCCGAGTGGGAGGTTGCGCTGCTCAACACCGATCAGGAGGCAGCTGCCGCCGAGGCGCCCGCCGCTGAGGCAACCGAGGCTCCCGCCGCTGAAGCAACTGAGGCCCCAGCTGCTGAGGCAGCCGAGGCTCCGGCAGCCGAGTAATTTCCCCTCATAGTCATTGACCCGGGCCGCGTCACAAGCGCGGCCCGGGCCCACAACCCAAGGAGTCACACATGGCTGCAGTAAGCATGGCCGCTGTGAAGGAGCTGCGCGAGCGCCTCGGCGCTGGCATGGTCGACAGCAAGAACGCTCTCGTTGAAGCTGAGGGCGACATCGAGAAGGCAATCGAGATCCTTCGCCTGAAGGGCCTCAAGGGCGTCGCAAAGCGCGGCGACCGCGAAGCAAGCGAGGGCCTCGTTGCCGCGAAGCAGAGCGAAGGCGCTGCAACGATGATCGAGCTCGTCTGCGAGACCGACTTCGTCGCGAAGAACGAGAAGTTCCTTGCGCTCTCGGAGCAGGTGCTCGACGCAATCGTCGCCGCTGGCGCGAAGAACGCCGAGGAGGCGCTCGCTGCCTCGGCTGGCGACAAGACCGTTGCCGAGCTCATCACCGACGAGGCCGCAATCATCGGCGAGCGCATCGAGCTCCGTCGCGTTGTGCGCGTCGAGGCTCCGGGCACCGCGATCTACCTCCACCGCACCTCGAAGGATCTGCCGCCGCAGATCGGCGTCGTGGTCGGGTTCGAGGGCGACGACGAGAAGGCTGCTCTGAGCATCGCTCAGCACATCTCGTTCGCCGAGCCGGTCTACGTGAACCGCGACGAGGTCCCTGCGGCCGACGTCGACAAGGAGCGCGAGATCGTCACCGAGATCTCCAAGAACGAGGGCAAGCCCGAGGCTGCGCTCCCGAAGATCGTTGAGGGGCGCCTGAACGCGTTCTTCAAGCAGGTTGTGCTCAACGAGCAGGTGCACGCACTCGACGCTGACAAGCGCGACGTCGCGAAGGTCGCCGAGGCGGCCGGCATCAAGGTGACCGGCTTCAGCCGCGCAAAGGTTGGCGCCTAACACGCCAGACACAAAACCCGGGCCAATGCGGCCCGGGTTTTGTGCTGCGTGGGCGGTAGGCTGTTGTGTTGAGCAGGCTGGCGCCCGCAGAATCCGGGCAGCGGCCCGGGGGAGAGCCGGGAAGCCCGGCGAAGATGTAACGAAGGAGACGCATGTCCGACCAGAGTAATCGTAAGCGCAGGGTACTGCTCAAGCTGTCGGGTGAGGCATTTGGCGGTGGCACGCTCGGAGTCAACCCCGACGTGGTGAGCCAGATCGCTCGCGAGATCGCTGCGTCGATGGATCAGACAGAGGTCGCGATCGTCGTCGGCGGTGGCAACTTCTTCCGCGGCGCCGAGCTCTCGCAGCGCGGCATGGATCGCGCCCGTGCCGACTACATGGGCATGCTCGGCACCGTCATGAACGCACTCGCGCTGCAGGACTTCCTTGAGCAGGCGGGCGTTGAGACGCGCGTGCAGTCTGCGATCACCATGACTCAGGTCGCGGAGACCTATATCCCGCTCCGCGCGATCCGCCACATGGAGAAGGGGCGCGTGGTGATCTTCGGCGCCGGAGCAGGCCTGCCGTACTTCTCGACCGACACGGTTTCGGCGCAGCGCGCGCTCGAGATTGAAGCTGACGAGGTGCTCGTCGCGAAGAACGGCGTCGACGGCGTCTACACCGCCGACCCCGCGGTCGACCCGACAGCAACACTGATCACCGACATCACCTACAACGAAGCCCTGGTGAAGGGCCTGAAGGTTGTCGACTCGACTGCGTTTAGCCTGTGCATGGATAATGGCATGCCGATGCGGGTGTTTGGCATGGAACCGGCGGGCAATGTCACCGCTGCGCTCCGTGGCGAGAAGCTCGGCACGCTCGTACACCGCTAAACTCGAAGTATTGCAGAAAGCCGACGGCTGGTCGATGTGGCCAGCAGCGAATCGTGGAGGAGACGCAGCGTGATCGAAGAAGTCTTTGCAGACGCGAAGGAACGAATGACTAAGGCGGTCGAGGCCGCAAAGGAGTCGTTCGCGACGGTGCGCACCGGGCGTGCAAACCCCGCGCTGCTCCAGAACCTGATGGTCGACTACTACGGCACGCCGACTCCGTTGCCGCAGCTTGCCTCGGTCGCGAACCAAGATGCGCGAAGCCTCATCATCACCCCGTACGACAAGGGTGCGATGAAGGCGATCGAGCAGGCCATCCGCGATATGCACAACCTCGGTGCGAACCCCACGAACGACGGCAGCGTCGTTCGCGTGACGCTGCCCGAGCTCACGCAGGAGCGCCGCAAGGAGTTCGTGAAGATCGTGAAGGCGCGCGCGGAAGACGCGCGCGTCGGCGTGCGCAATGCCCGCCGCAGCGCGAAAGACGATCTCGACGCGCTCAAGAGCGAGGTTGGCGAAGACGATGTCGCTCGCGCGGAGAAGGAGCTTGAGGCGCTGACCAAGCAGTTCACCGACCAGGTGGACGAGGCGTTCAAGCGTAAAGAAGCTGAGCTGCTGGAAGTCTGATCCAGATGTCGGGGGGAGGGCGTCGCGGGGAGATTCGAGCACACCTCGATTCGACCCGCGCTCAGCTCGAGGCGACGAACGCCAAGATCGAGGAGAAGGCAGGCCGTAACCTCTTTCTCGCGATCGGTGTCGGGCTGCTGCTGGCAGCGGTGTTTCTCGGAAGCCTGCTGTTCTTGGAAAGCCTGTTTGCCTGCTTCATCGCGCTGCTCGTTGCGGTCGCGGTGGTCGAGCTCGCGACCGCATTTCGCGTCGCCGGTCGACGGGTGCCGCGAATTGGCGTGGCGCTCGGCGGGCTCAGCATGGTCGCTTCGGCCTACTTTTACGGCGCTGAGGGGCTGCTGCTCAGCCTCTTCGCCGCATCTGCCCTCCTCACGATCTGGCGCCTGATCGAGGGCGTGCTCGCGCGCACCCCGGTCGAGCCCAGAACCCTTGTCCGCGATATTTTCTCGGGGCTGTTCACGCTCGTCTACGTGCCGTTTCTCGGCAGCTTCGCGATTCTTTTGCGCGCTGCCCCCAACGGCGAGTGGTGGGTGTTTGCGCTCGTGCTCATCGCCGTCTCGGTCGACATCGGGGCATACGCCGCGGGTGTCACGCTCGGCAAGCACAAGATGACGCCGCGCATCAGCCCGAACAAGACCTGGGAGGGCTTCGCCGGAGCGGCCGTCGCGAGCATGGTTGCCGGCGTTGTGATCGCGCTTTCCGCGCTCGATCAGCCGTGGTGGATCGGGCTCGTGTTCGGCGTGCTGGTGCTGTTGACAGCCACCGGCGGCGATCTGACGGAGTCGCTGATTAAGCGCGACCTCAACGTGAAAGATATGAGTAACTGGATTCCCGGCCACGGTGGCCTGCTTGACCGACTCGATTCGTTGCTCCCCTCAACGGTGGTGGCGTACGGCCTTGCGCTGATCTTGGGGGTGCTGTCGTGAGCGACGCAACAGAATCATCAAGCCCGTTTCCGCTGACTCGCGGCCGCGAGAAGGGGTACCGCCCCGACCAGGTCGACGAGTTTCTCGACCGCGCGCGGTCTGCCTACGAGGAGGGCGGGGCCGCCTCGCTCACCGCAGACGACGTTCGCAGCCTCGCGTTCAAAATGCAGCGCAAAGGGTATTCGCCGCGGCACGTCGACGCCGCGCTCGACAGGCTCGAAGACGTATTTTTCGAGCGCGAACGGCGCGCGATTGTGCGCGAACACGGGGAAGACGAGTGGTGGCGCGAGGCGCGGGCGCTGCTCTCAGACGTGCGCGGGCGCATCGGCCGGCCGCGAGGGAAGCGCTTTACGCGCCGCGGCATGTTCGCTCTGGGGTACCGACGCTCTCAGGTCGACGCGTTTCTTGATCGTATCGGGGCGATGTTCGCCAACCGCGAGGTGACTGTCACTCCTGGCGAGGTACGTGAGATCGTGTTTCACCCCGAGTGGCGCGGCTACGACGAGGCGCAGGTTGATGCTCTGCTCGACGCCCTCGTCGACATCATCCTGTCAACGCGTTAGGCTGCCCGAACGTCGACCTTGGCTTCCCAGGCCCCCTGAGATAGAATCGTTATATTGTGAGTACTCAGACAAACCGCACCACCCGTCCATGGAACCGCCTCCGCGCGCCGCTCGCGGTGTCTGCGGTGGCCGTGCTGCTCGGCGGCGCCGCCGTGGCACCGATGACGCTCACCGATGCGAACGCTGAGCCCGCCGCTGCCGTGCTTGATGAGCGGCTGTTCCAGCAGTTCGTTCCGAACGTCGACCCGGCAGACGATTTCGTGCTGCCCGAGGTGCCGATCGAGAAGCTACCAGACCCGAAGCCGGAGCCGACTCCCGAACCGACCGAGGGGGCGAAGGGTGGCGAGGCTGCGCTTGCGACGCCCGCTGCTCCGCCTCGTTACGAGGGTGGCGGGTCGCCGGCCGAGTGGATGGCTGCGGCGGGTATCGCCGAGAGCGACTGGGGCTACGTCGACTTCATCGCTCAGAAGGAGAGCGGCTGGAACCCGAACGCGACAAACCCGTCGTCGGGCGCGTGCGGTCTGATTCAGGCGCTGCCGTGCAGCAAGGTTCCCGGCAGCGGCTACGACCCGGTCGACAATCTTCGCTGGGCGAACGGTTACGCCTCGAACCGCTACGGCAGCTGGGCGGGGGCCTACGCCTTCTGGACAGCGAACCACTGGTGGTAGACCGTGGCACGCAGCCGCGGCCCGAATAAGTATCAGCGAGCCGCGCAGTCACCGCAGCGCGATGTGACCAGGCTCTCGTACGGGGGAGCGCGCAAGGAGTGGCTGCGCGGGCGCGAGTGGTTTGTGCGCGACATTCCCGCGCACCGCGCCGAAAAGGCGTATCGCTGCCCCGAGTGCGGCACAGACGTGCCAGTTGGCCAGGCTCACATTGTCGCCTGGCCGGCAGATCACCTCTTCGGTGACGAGGCTGGGGTGCGCGACCGGCGGCACTTTCACGCTCACTGCTGGCGCGGGAGGTAGGGCGTCGCTGCGCGCCCGGGGCCCGGCCTCGGCGCGGCAATACCCGCTCGCCGCTGCGCAGCATAGGCAATCTGCACAACCCAGGCCCGGCGGGGCTGGTTTGGGGCGTGGGGGCGCAGATCGCCCCCGGTTGCGCAGCGGGCGCGGGCCCCAGAGCAGCGAGTTCGTCAATCGCGCGTGCGGTCGCCACGGGGCAGCTGTGCAGGTGCAACGGGCCAGCCACACGCCAGCCACACGGCGGCCCGCAGTTTTACAGGCGGAGGCCCGCAGTTTTGCACGCGGAGGCCGACGGCAGTGGCCCCCGCTAGAACAGCGTAGGCGGTGCCTGCTGGGGCCCTGTGCCGTCGACCGCAATCTCTGGTGAGGGGGCCGAGTCGCCGAGCCCGGGGCCGCGGTTCGGCTCGGCCCCACGCCGGTAGGCCTCAGCAGCCGCCCGCGCCCGGTCGTCTGCCGCCTCGTTCAAGGGGTGGCCGGCGTGGCCCTTCACCCACTCAAATGTGACTGAGCGGCCGACGAGCGCGGTGTCGAGCGCCTCGAGCAGCTCCCGGTTGAGCACGGGCTTGCCGTCTGCCTTGCGCCAGCCGCGCCGCTTCCACCCGGGCATCCACTGCGTCACCGAGTTGATCACGTACTGGCTGTCGCACTGAATGTGCAGCGGCTCGTCACGGCCAGCGGTAGCATGCAGCAGGTCGAGCACCGCCATAAGCTCGCCCTGGTTGTTTGTCGCGCGGGGCCACCCGCCGGCGCGCCACCGGTCGCCGTCGATTACCCATGCCCAGCCGGCCGGGCCTGGGTTGCCGAGAGCCGATCCGTCTGCTGCCGCCGTAAGAGTCATGTGATCCATCTTGCCAGGCTGAGTGGCCCCTGCGAGACGGCAGTGGCCGCGGGCACCTGGGCGGGTCGGAGACTGTCTCCGATTCGCACCCCTACAATGTAGGGCTATGGCTTCCTCTTCTCGCCGACCGACGCTCGCTGACGTTGCCGCGCGGGCCGGCACCTCAACAGCGGTCGTGAGCTACGTCGTCAACAACGGCCCGCGCGCGGTCGCGCCCGCGACCAAACAGCGGGTTGAGCAGGCGATCGAGGAGCTCGGCTACCGCCGCAACCCGATAGCCGGGGCCCTCAGTGCTGGCCACTCCAACCTCGTCGGCTTGATTGTGCCCGACACCGCCAACGGCTTTTTCGGCGAGCTCTCGCGCCACTTCGAGGCCGAGGGGCGCAAGCGCGGGTTTCTTACGATGCTCGGCAACACCGGCTACGACGGGCAGATCTCGGCGCACTACATCTCGGGCTTCTCTGACCTGCGAGCGCGCGGCATCTTCACCATGAGCGTCGCCCAGGGCAATGAGATCTCGGCTGACGTGCCGCTCGTGTTCATTCACTCGGTGCCTGACGGCGTGTCGGCTCCGAGCGTGCGGTTCGACGACCATGCGGGCGCGATGCTCGCCGTCGAGCACCTCATCGGCCACGGTTTCACCGACATTCTGTGCCTTGCGGGCACGCACGCAGGCGACCCCGCAAGCCTGCGGGTGCAGGGGTGGGAACAGGCGATGACCGAGGCGGGGCTCTCGACCGAGGGGCGGGTGTTTCGTAGCTCCTTTGACCGCGTGCGGGTTGAGGCCGACGTTCGCGAGGTGCTCGAGCGTGGCGACCGGCCCCAGGCCATCTTCGCGACGACCGACGAGCAGGCGCTCGCTGTGCTGCGCGCGGCAGCTGCCGTTGGGGTGCGGGTGCCCGAAGATCTCGCGCTCGTCGGGTTCGATGGCATTCGCGAGGCGCTGCTCGGGCGCGTTCGCCTGACGACGGTGCGGGTGCCGATGGAACAGCTCGCTGCGCAGGCATTCGACCTGCTCGACAGCCTCGGCCCGGCGGCCGCGCGAGCTACCGCACCCGCTGTGGCCACGGCGACGGGTGCGGCCCCGGCGCCGGCGGTGGCACCCGAGCTCGAGCACCTCGTCTTCCCTGGCGAGCTCGTGCTCGGCGAGACCTGCGGCTGCCTGTAGGTTTCGCCGCGTTACGCTCTCGCCTTTTGCTCCGGCAAATCTAAGCGCTAAGATACTGTTCGTTGACGAACTTCGGATCGCCAGATGGTGGGGAGACACGCATGGCCGAATTAGCTGATCGTATTGACGGTGGGGGTGACGCCGCGCTCGCACGCGACGGCGCAGCGCGCATCGAGTGGGTGCGGGAGCACTCGCCCGTGCTCGACGGCTACGTGCGCGACGCGGTGAGCGACGGGTCGCTGCGCGGCAAGCGCGTCGCCGTCGTGGTGCACCTCGAGGCGAAGACCGCGTTTCTCGCGACCGTGCTCGCCGACGCCGGCGCTGAGGTGATTGCCGCGGGCAGCAACCCCCGCACAACCGATGCCTCGGTGGTTGCTGCGCTCCGCGAGCGTGGCATGACTGTTGTTGCCGACGCTGGCGGCGACTACGACTCCTGGGAGGCGGAGCTGCGCGCTGCGGCAGACTGCGAGCCCGATTACATCATCGACGACGGCGCAGAGCTCACCATGCGCACCGCCGAGCACCGGCCAGACGTGTTCGCTCGTCTCAAGGGCGTCTCCGAAGAGACAACGACCGGCACCGCGCGGCTGCAGGCGATGGCAGCGGCAGGCAACCTGCCCTTCCCAGCGCTCACCGCGAACGACGCGCGCTGCAAGCACCTCTTCGACAACCGCTACGCGACGGGTCAGACGACGCTGCAGGCCCTGCTGCGCCTCACGAACCGGCAGATTGCCGGTGCGCGCATCGCCGTCGTCGGCTACGGCTACGTCGGCAAGGGTCTCGCCCTCTACGCGCAGGCAATGGGTGCACGCACCTTCGTCACCGAGGTCGACCCGGTGCGCGCCCTCGAGGCCCACACCGACGGGCACACCGTCGGTTCGCGCGCCGAGATCTTCCCGCAGGCCGATGCGATCATCACTGCGACCGGTGGCATGCGCGCAATTGGCGAGGCAGATATTCCCTTCCTCGCCCACGACGTCGTGCTCGGCAACGCGGGCCACCACGACCTTGAGGTTGACACCGAGGCGCTTGCCGCCGCAGCGAGCGAGGTATTTGAATCGCGCCCCGGCATCACGAGCTACACGGTCGCCGGCCGCGACGTGCACGTGCTCGCCGGGGGAGCCCTCGTAAACATTGCGGGCGGCAGCGGTCACCCCGTCGAGGTCATGGATCTCACGTTCGCCGTGCAGGGGCTCGGCGTGCACCACCTGGCCTCGACAGAGCTTGAGCCGGGCGTGCACATTCTGCCAAAGGAGCTCGACGACTCGATCGCCACGGCGAAGCTTGCGTCGTACGGCATCACGCTCGATGCACTGCGCGCCGACCAACGCGACGATCACACCGCACGAATGGAAGAGGGGGGCGCAGCATGATCGACACAACTGGCTCAGGCGCTGAGCGCATCATCTGGGCGGCCCGCAGCATGCCGGTGCTCACGCAGGTCGCAGCGCGGGTGAAGAGCGCTGGCACGCTGAACGGTCTGCGTGTTGGCGTGAGCCTCGTGCTCGAGCCGAAGACCGCGAACCTCGCGATCGCGCTGCGCGACGCGGGCGCCGACGTCGTGGTGTACTGCAACGCATCGTCGACCGATCAGCAGGTCGTCGAAGCGCTTCGCGCCAGGGAGTTCCGCGTGTTCGCCGACAGCGCGGCCACTGAGGCCGACGAGCTGCAGCTCGCCCGAGAATTCCTCGAAACGGGCCTCGATATCTTGATTGACGACGGCGCCTCGGTGACCAGGCTCGCCCACCGCGAGTACCCCGAGCTCGTCGCGAAGATGATCGGGGCGGCCGAGGAGACCACAAGCGGGGTCAGGCCGCTCAGGGTGATGCACGAGGAGGGGCAGCTGAGGCTGCCCGTCATCGCAGTCAACGACTCGGCCGCGAAGTACCTGTTCGACAACATCTACGGCACAGGCCAGTCCTGCGTCATGGCGTTCCTCGACATCACGAACCTGCAGCTTGCCGGCCGCCGCGTCGTTGTCGTCGGCTACGGCTGGGTCGGCATGGGCGTCGCGAAGTTCGCTGCGGCCCTCGGCGCGCGCGTCATCGTGTCTGAGATTGACCCGATTCGGGCGCTCCGGGCGCTGCACGACGGCTACGAGGTCACGGCATTTCGGGAGGCCGCAGGAGCCGCCGAGGTCGTGTTCAGCTGCACCGGCCTTGCCGATGCAGTGACGGCCGAGCACGTCGAGGCGCTCCCAGACGGCGCGTTTCTCTGCACCGCGGGCGGCGGCGACTTCGAGATGCCGATGGAGTACCTGCGCGGTCTCGACGGGCCCCGGCACGTGCGCCACGCAGTCACTGCTTTCACCACGCGCTCCGGGCGAACCGTCAACCTCATTTCAGAGGGCGACTGCCTGAACTGCGCCGACGCCGAGGGAAACCCCATCGAAGTGATGGATCTCTCCCTCTCGCTCCAGGCTCTCGCGGTCGAGCGGCTCGCCGCTGACGCGAAAGACTGGCAGCCGGGCGTGTACGACCTTCCAGCTGACATCGAGCAAGAGGTAGCACGCATCCGCCTCGAGGCCGCCGGCGGCAGCCTCGAATCTCTCACCGATCGGCAGCGCGAAGCCGCGCGCGCCTGGTAACGCAAAGGAACACGACCACAATGAAGACATCACGCTCCAGATTGCTCAGCGGTGCCGCGGCGCTGGCTGCGGCCACGCTCGCCCTCACCGGCTGCTCAGGCGGCGGCGACGCAGCTACAACAGAGAAGCTCACGTTCGCTGAGGTGCCGAAGGAAGACACGACCCTCAAGGTATGGACGTTCCTTCCAGACAACTACGAGAACGGCAACGAGGCCTACGAAGACATCATCGCGGCCTTTAACGAGCAGTACCCGCAGGTCGAGGTCGAGCTCACGACGATGCCCTACGGCACCTACTGGGATCAGTTGCGAAACTCAGGCGTCTCGCGCAGCGGCCCCGACGTCGTCACAATGTACGGTGGCGCGCAGGCCTACAGCTACCGCAACTCGCTGTTCCCGTTGCAAGACGCGATCGACCCAGCGATCGAGGGCGACCTTCGCTACCTCGAAGACAACTACTCGAGCGACGGCAACCTCTACATTCTGCCGACCGGCGCCTACGGCTACGCCCTGCTCGTGAACCAAGATCTGTTCGCGTCTGCCGGGGTTGACCCGCAGACCCTCGCCACCTGGGACGGCATGATCGGTGCCTGCCAGGCGCTCGATGCGAAGGGCATCTTGCCGTTCGCGACCGGCTGGCAAGACGGCATTCTCATGGAGACCCTGATGTACATGATCACGAGCCAGCAGATGGATGCTGACACGCTCGTGAAGTGGACCCAGGGCGAGCTGAAGCTTGATGACCCGCTGTTCGGCGAGGCCGTAGACCGCATCCTTGAGATGAACGAAGCGGGCTGCTTCGGCGGCGAAGAGGGGCTCGGCCGTGCGATGTACGACGACGCCTTCAACCAGTACTACGCCGGCGACGCCGCGATGTTCACCACCGGTGGCCTCGCCACTGCCGAAACCGGCTACAGCGACCAGCCGAGCACGACGGTTATGCCGCTGCCGCAGGTGCCGGAGTCGAAGTACGAATCACTCATCGACGCCGGCGCCGAGGCTGGCTGGTCGGTCACCAAGTGGACGAAGTCGCCCGAGGCTGCCAACGCCTTCGTGAACTTCATGGGCGGCGCTGAGGCGCAGCAGATTCTCTGGGATGTCGCGAACGTCGTTCCGAACAACAACGCCGTCGAGGCGACGCCGAAGACGCCGATGCAAGAGGTCTTCGTGCCGCTCATCGTCAACGATGAGAACCACACCGGGTTCTCGTCGTACCCCCTCGAGGTGCTCGCGGTCATCGAGCGCAATGCTGGCCCGCTCATCAGCGGCAAGCTGAGCCGTGATGAGTTCCTCGAGCAGGCGATCCGCGCCTTCGACAAGAGCGCCTAAGCGCTAGAGGAGAGGCGAGAATGACTGCGACGGCCGACACGGCCCCCGCCAAGCGCGTGCGGAAACAGAAGCCCTCCCGCGTGCAAGCGGGGCTCGGCGGGGGGCGCCCGGCGCTCGTACTGCTTATCCCCGTGATCGTGCTCGAAGCCGCGATCCTCTTCGCGCCTCTCCTCTACATCGCCTACCGCTCGTTCTTCAACTGGCAACCGGGCGGCGTCTCCGAGTTCAACGGCTTCGACAACTACGTCGAGCTGTTCAGCGACCCCGCCTTCTGGCAGGTGGTTGGTAACCAGTTCTTCTACCTGCTCGGGCTGCCGCTCTGGGTGATAGCGCCACTGCTCGTCGCATTTATGCTGCGCGAGCGGGTCAAAGCCTCTGGGTTTTTCCGTTCGGTCTATTTTCTGCCAGCGGTCATGTCACCGGCAGTCGTCGCGCTCGTTTTCCGTGCCCTGCTGTCGGTCGACGGCCCCGTGAACGCGCTGCTGCGCACCGTGGGGCTCGGCGAGCTCGCGCGGCCGTGGCTGAGCGACGAAGCGATGGTAAAGCCGGTCATCATTCTGCTCGTGTTGTGGGCCGGGTTCGGCACTGGCGTGCTGATCTTTTCTTCGGCGCTCAGCGCGATTCCGAAGCACCTGTTTGAGGCCGCCCGCCTCGACGGCGTAGGGTTCTGGGGCGAGTTTTGGCACATCGCGGTGCCGAGCATTCGCAACGCCGTCGTGCTCTGGATGATCTTCCAGGTCATCTCGATCTTCCTCTTCATGTTCTCGTGGGTGTACGTGCTCACGCGCGGCGGCCCCGGGCTGTCGAGCGCGACCATGGATTTCGCGATCTACCAGGAGTTCATGCGCTTCGGGTTCTTCGGTACTGCTGCCGCGCAGTCCGTGGTGCTCGTGCTGCTGATCCTTGCGTGCGCCGGCATCGGTGCCCTCGTTATTCGGCTGCTTGGGCGAGATCGCGCCGGAAAGAAGGTTTCGGCATGAGTAACCGAACTCACCGGGGTGCCGGCTTCCGCACCACCATTGCTGCGCTCATCACGGTGCCATTTATCGTGCCGTTCGTCTTCCTGATCTCCACGGCGGTGCGCGAGCGCAGCGACTATGTGAGCTCCCCGGGCGGGCTCCCGAAGAGCTTCACGCTCGACCACATCGTCGAGGCCTGGCAAGAGGCAGACCTCGGCAGGGCGCTCGTGAACACGCTCATCATGTGCGTTGTCGCCTGCCTGGTGTGCGGCACGACGTCGCTCGCCGGTGGCTATTTCTTCCGCGTTGCACGACAGCGCTGGACGGGCCCGCTCAGGCTCTTGCTCGGCGCCGGCTACGCGATTCCCATGGTGGCATGGCTTATTCCGGTGTTCGTGATTGCCGCGCAGGCAGGCTGGACGGGCAACCTGTTCGTCGCCGGCGTGATCAGTGGCGTCTCGTCGCTGCCGTTTGGCTTCTACTTCGTGCACACGTTTCTGCAGCAGTCGCTGTCTGACGAGGTCATCGAGGCGACGACCCTCGACGGCGCCGGGGTGTTCAGAGCCTTTCTCTACATCGGCATTCCGATGGCGATGCCGGCGCTTGCCGCTGTGCTCGCGCTGACTTTCGTGTGGAGCTTCGGCGACCTGCTCATCGCCTCAACGCTGCTGCAGAGCAACACTGACTCGTACACCCTGACGCTCGCTGCGACGACGCTGACGACGCGCGAAGACATCAACCTACAGGGCCAGGCGGCCGCGGCGCTCGTGTCGCTGCTGCCGACCCTGATCGTATTCGCAGTGGCGCAGAAGGCGCTGAAACAGGGCTTTGGGGGCGGTAGTGAAAAATGACGCGACGGTAAACGGAACGCTCGTCGCAGCCGACTGGGTGCTACCGGTCGCATCTCCCGCGATCAAGCACGGTGCGGTCGCGGTGCACGAGGGCCAGATCGCGTGGGTCGGCAAGCTCGAGGAGGCCCCGGCCGAGGTCGCGGGGTGGCCGATCGAGCGGCACGCCGGCATCTTGACGCCGGGACTCGTCAACGGCCACACCCACCTGCAGTACACGGGCTTTGTCGAGCTCGGGCGAGGGTCGTACACGAGTTTCGAGCACTGGTCTGAAGAGTTTGAGGTGTTTTACGACGCTGTCACCGACCCAGCGGAGTGGGGCGTGGCCGCGCGCGAGGGGGCGCAGCTCGCGCTGCGCAGTGGCTCGACGGCGTTCGCGGAGATCGTCACCGACGAGCCCGCTCGCGGCACGCTCGCCGGATTCGGGTTGCAGGGTATCGAGTACCTCGAGGCGATTGGTGAGACCGAGGCACGGTGGGGAAGCGGCGGCCGCGAGGCGTTCACCGCCTGGCTCGACCAGGCGAGCGAGTGCGTGGTTGGGGTGTCACCGCACGCCCCGTATAGCCTTGACGGCGAGGTCATCCGGGAGCTCACGGAGCTCGCGCGGGCGCGCGGCATGCGCATTCACTCGCACGTCGGCGAGTCTTCGGTAGAGGCAAGCCTCTACGATTTCGGCAATCGCGATGTGCTCGAGATCTACGGCGATATGCGCGACGAGTTCGCGCTGATTCGCGGCGGCGGCACCGGCCTGTCGACCGCGCGCTACGCCGAGAGCATCGACCTGCTCGGTCGCGACTCACACCTCGCGCACGGCATCTACCTCGACCGCGCAGACCGAGATCTGCTGCGCGAAACCGGAACCAGGGTCGCGCTCTGCCCGCGCTCAAACCGCGTGATTGGCCTCGCGGCTGCGCCGGTCGGCGACTACCTGCGAGAGGGCCACGAGTTCGCCGTCGGCACCGACTCGCTGTCGTCGTCGCCGTCGCTCGACCTGCTCGCAGATGTCGCCGCGCTCGCCGAGCTGGCGACGGCGCAGGGATACGCCGACGACGACCTGCACGAGCGGCTGCTCGCTGCTGCGACGCTCGGGGGAGCGGCCGTGCTCGGTCGCGACGACCTCGGGGCGCTGCGGGCCGGTATGCGCGCTGATCTCGCGGTGTTCGACGTGCGCGTCGCGGAGGGCGAGGACGCCAGGCGGGCACTTGTCGAACGCGGTGAAGGATCCTGCACGCTCACCGTCATCGGAGGCACCGTGCGCTTCACCCGCGGCGCGATCGTCTCGGCCTAACCGGCCCGCACCCCGCTGGCGCCGCGGCCCCGCGCCCGTCGCCCGGCGGCGAGCACGCTACTGCGTCGGGCCGTCGGCCTCTCCGCGCGGCGCCGCGTCGGCGATGGGCGCCGCAGGCGGCTGCGCAGTTACCGGGCGCTCGACGAAGTTCTCGGCCACCGTGTTCATCTTCTGGGCGTTGCCGAGTACCTCGCCGAGGCTCTCGAAGTAGCGGGCAACAGCGCCGCGCTCGACCTTCAGCTGCGTCATGCGATCTTCGGCAGCGGCGAGCACCTTGGTCGCGCGGTTCTCGGCGTCGACCCAGGTGGTCTGCGCGCGCTGCTCAGCCTCGACGATGATCTCGCCGGCCTGACGCTCGGCGGCAGCCCGCACCTGCGCCGCATCCTGCTGCGCCTCTGCGAGCAGTCGCTGGTGTTCGTCGCGGGCCTCCGTGAGCTGGCTGCGCAGCGCGTCGAGCTCGGCGCGAGCAACGCTCAGCTGCTCGTTCGTCGTCGCTGTTGCCTCTCGCTGGCGCGTCGCGAGCTCGGCCTCGATGGCCTCCCGCTGTGCGGTGATGCTCAGAGCCGTCTCGCGGGTGTCGGCGTCGAGCCGCTCGCGCCCGGCGCGAATCTCGTCTTCCGTCGCGGCTCGGAGGGCCGCGAGATCGGCAGACTCTGCTGCGCGAAGCTCCGCGAGCTCGGCGATCGTGTCGGCACGCAGCAGCGCGGTCTCCTCGGCGACTGCGGCGCGTTGCGCCTGCACCTCGCGCGCGATAGCGGCCTCGGCTTGCTCGCGGCCGACCCGCAGATCTTCGGAGTGCTGTGCGGCGAGCGTTGCCAGCTCGCGCTCCTGCTCCTCCCGAAGGCGTCGCAGCTCGGCGTCGAACGACTCGCGCTCCCTGTCGATGCGCATGCCGAGCGCCTCGCGTTCGATCGCGAGCTTCTCTGCCGAGTCGTCGCGGTTAATGCGCAGCTTCTCGGCCTCGGCGGCCGCCTCGTCGGCGATGCGCCGTTCGTGCTCGGCCAGCTGCGCCGCGAGTCGCTCCCGCTGCATCGTGGCCTCGTCTGACAGCGTCGCGTCGTGAGCGGCCCGCTCCTCCGCGAGCACCCGCTCCTGCTCCGCGCGCTGCGCGGCGAGTTCGTCGTTGAGTGCCGAGCGCGATGCGGCCATGAGTTCCTGCTGCTCGAGCAGCTCGGCGTCGACGCGCCCGCGGTGCTGCTCCCACTCTGCGATCAGGCGATCCTGGTGGGCACCGAGCTCATTCTGAATTCGCTCTTCGTGCGCGCCCCGTTCCGCCCGGATGCGGCCGTCGTGGGCCTCCCTCTCCGAAGCAATCTCGGTGCGGTGTTCGGCGAGCTCGGCTGCGAGCTGACCGTCGTGCGCTTCCCGTTCGGCGCGGAGCGCCTCGTCGTGCTCCGCTCGCTCCGTGTGGATCCGCGACTCGTGGGCGGCGCGCTCCTCCGCGATGCTAGCGTCGTGCGTCGCTCGCTCCTCGGCGATCGCGGCCTCGTGCGCTTGCCGCTCATCGTCGATGTGCGACTGATGCGCTGCGAGCTCGGTTGCGATGCGCTCGTCGTGTGCGGCGCTCTCTGCAGCGATGCGCTCGGCGTGTGCCGTCGATTCGGTTTCGATGCGCTCGTCGTGTGCGGTCGCCTCGGTGGCGATGCGCTCCTCGTGCGTCTCCCGCGCCTGAGCGAGCGAGGAGTCGTGCTCGTCGAGCTCGCGAGCGAGCTGCGCGTCGTGTTCCATGCGCTCGCGAGCGATGCGGGCCTCGTGCTCCTCGCGCTCCGAAGCGATGCGCTGATCGTGCGCCGTGCGCTCGCTCGCAAGCTCGAGATCGAAGCTCTCGCGTTCGCGCCCCTGGTCGGCGGCGAACTGCTGCTGCGCCCGGTCGCGCTCGCGGGTCGCCTGCGCGGCGAGCGTCGCGATCTCCTCGCCCTGCGCCGCGAGTTCGCGATCAATGCGCGCGGCAAGCTCGAGCTGCTCCTGGTTAATTCGGGCATTGTGCTGCTCGCGCTCGCCCGCGATTGCTCGCTCGTGGTGCTCACGCTCCGCCTGAATTGCGGCGTCGTGCTCGCTGCGCTCCTGGGCGATGCGCGCCCGCAGGGTCTCGATTTCGGTGGTCAGCGCGCGCCGCTGCGCATCGACCTCTGCGGTGAGCTTGCGCTCGAGCTCGGTGTAGTGCTCCTCGAGCGACGCCTCGTCTGCCTGGCGCTTTGCCTCGAACTCGGCGCGCCCGCGCTCGGTCTCGTGCAGCAGCCTCGCACGCTCGGCGGCGGCCTCGCGCTCGTACTCTTCTTTCTGCCGGGCGAACCCGGTTGCGGCAACCTCTGTCTCGCCGCGGAGCGTTGCGGCGGCCTCGGTCGCTGCGCTGAGCACCCGTTCGGCCTCGGCCTCGGCCTCGGCTCCCCGTGCGCGTGCGTCGCGGTCGGCACTCTCGAGCAGCGCGTCTGCTCGCAACTGTGCGGCAGACAGCGTCTGTGCGGCGGCGGTTTGAGCCTCCGAGAGCAATCGTTCACGCTCGGTATTGAGATCGTGGCCCTGGCGCGCCGCGTCGGTGCGGGCGCTGCTGATCATGATTTCGGCCTGCTCGTTTGCCGAGCTGAGTAGTTCGTCTGCGCGCGCCTGCGCCTGCGCGAGCAGCCGTGCGCTCTCGGCCTCGCTCGACTTGCGAATCTTGTCGGCGTCGAGGTCGGCCTGGGCCATGAGGCCCTGCGCGTGCTGCTCGGCGTACTGCAGGCTCTTCTCGACACGCAGACCGAGCCCCGAGTACCCCGAAGCGCCGAGCTCGGCGACCTGAGCCTGCAGATCGGCGATGAGGTGGCGCTGTTCTTGCTCTGAGCGAACGGACTGCTGGTGCGCAGACTGCAGCGACTCCAGGTGCGCCTGCAGCGTGGCGATGTGGCCGCTCAGGGCGCCGACTCGCTCATCGACTTCCTCGCGCTTATAGCCGCGGAACGCAGGGGTGAACTGCTGATTTGAGTCGGTCACGGACCCTCCGATGAGATGATCTGGCGCCCGCCATACGTGACGGTTTCGCCCTGCTGTAAGCGGAACACGTCCATGATACCCGCACGAAAGTGCCGCGCATTATTTGTGACCCACCCAGCGGTAACCCTGCAAGCTCGGGTACCGTTATACGGTTGATACATGCTGCGCGCTCGCGCGGCGACCGAACGGACCTCTGGAGGAACTCGGTGAGATACGTCCTAGCCATCGTGGCGCTGGCCATATCGGGGGTGTTGTTGCTGCTCGGAATAGGCCAGCGTACGTTCCTTGCTGGCCCGTCTGAGATTGTTTATTCCATCGGGGCCACCGGTGACGCGCCGTACGCGGTGATCGATGTCGAGGAGCTCACGAAGGTTGCCGGGCAGGCGAACGTCGTGATGCGCGGCGAGGGCACCTTCGCGGCGCTTGCGAACACCCGTGACGCCGAGGCATGGCTCGAGCCGTTCGACCACGTTGAACTCACGGTCGACGCGAAGGCTCGGGTCATCGAGGCCACGACCGTGCGCGGAGAGGCGCCGACGAACGACCTGCTGGCGACCGACGACGATGGAAACGTCGTTCCGATCGATCCGCGCGGCAGCGACCTGTGGCTCGCAGAGCGCGAGGGCAACGAGGCTGGCACGCGCATGGCCGTGGAACCGGCCGCCGACCAGTCGGTCATCATCGCGGGAACGGACGCTGAGCCGCTGCCAAAGGGCACGGCGCTTGTCTGGGTGCAGGATCGCGCGACGCCGCTCGCCGGGCCGCTCCTGGCGGCCGGCGGGCTATTTGCCGCGCTCGGTGCGGTGCTGTACCTCCTTGCTTTCGACCGAGACAAGCGCGCGCTCGGGCCGCGCCGCGGGCGCAGGGGCCCGCTGGTTGGGGTGCAGAACGTGTTCGGCGGCTCCAAGCGGCGTGGCAAGCAAGCTGCCGCTGACGCACCCAAACGGGGCAGCCTGGAGAACACGCCAGACGGCATCGCCGGGGGAGCCGCGGCCGGGGTGCTCGCCGAAGGCCAGTCGGCCTCGACGGCCGGAGCCGAGTCGGCCTCGACGGCCGGGGCTGAGTCGGCCTCGACGGCCGGAGCTGAGATCGATGCGGAAGCAGTCGTCGCGGAGGTCGTAGTGGACGCGGAGCCGGTGGACGGCGAAGCAGCGTCGGCAGACACGGGCACGATCGATGCGATTGTGGTCGAGGAAGTCGACGACGTCGACGACGTCGCACCGGTCGAAAAAGTGGAAGCGGCCGAAGAGGTCGCGGGCGACGCGCACACCGCGGATGATGTCGCCGATGGGCCGGTCGACGGCGCGGCTACAGAACCTGACGAAGACACCGGGAACAAGGGAGACGGCAATGCGAAGTAACTCACGTCGCCACACCGGGCGGCGCGCGCTGCTCACCGGTATCGGTCTGACCGCAATGCTTGCGGTGTCGGGCTGCTCCGCAAACTACTGGCCCGATTTCAGCGGTTCGCCAGAGGCAACGGCCGAGGCGGAGCCCGCGGAGACAGCGGGGCTTGCCCCGGTTCCGGTGTCAGAGGCGCAGACGCAGAAGATCATCGACCGCATTGCGCTCGCCGCGGCCGAGGGCGATGAGACGCTCGATGCTGCCAGCATCGAGTCTCGGTTCAAGGGCGACGCGCTCGCGCAGCGCACAGCGAACTACAAGATTCGCAGTGCGGTGCCGGAGTACGGCTCCGTGCCCGCAACGATCACCAACGAGATGCTCGGGTATCGCCTGGTGCAGAGCACCGAGAGCTGGCCCCGCACGCTCTTTGTGACGGTCGCCTCCGAGGCGGGAACCGATGCCGACGGCAACGCAACTGACGCGCCATCGCTCGCCCTTGTGCTCACGCAGCGCCTTCCGCAGGCCGAGTTTCGAGTGTCGCGGGTGATCGCGCTGCGCGGCGGGCTCGAAATGCCGAAGGCCGCCCCAGCGGAGGAGGGAACGGCGCTACTCTCCGACGACATCGAGAGCCTCGTGCTCAAACCAGCAGACGTCGGCGCCGCTTACGCGGCCATTCTGCAGGGCGGCGCAGACGTTGCAGAGGCCGAGCCGTTCGACCTCACCGACGATCCGCTGCTCGACAGCTACGGCAAGGCTTGGGCCGACCAAGCGAAAGAGAAGTCTGACGCCGACGAGAAGACCCAGAGCTACTCCGTGTCGGTGGCGCAGGGCGAGGAGCCCATCGTGAGCTTCTCGACCGGGGCTGGTGGGGCGCTCATCGCGACGACCGTGCTCGAATCGCAGGTCGTCGACTCCGCCGGTGGGCGCTACAAGCCCCAGGCCGAGGGGGCCGTGAGCGCTCTCTCAGGGCTGACCGGCCAGCAAGACAAGATCGTGCGGCAGGTCGCACACCAAATGCTCTTCTTCGTGCCGAACAAAGAAGACGGATCAAAGATTCAGCTCCTCGGAGTCACGAGCGAGCTGGTCGGAGCAGGGAACTAATCTCATGGCCACGAACATGCCGCAGCGCATCCCCGGCGGGGGAGTCGACCTCAGCCACCTTGCCCAGCGAGGCGCCCAGACACCCTCGGGCCAATCACCGGCCGCGCCGGGAGTCGGGGCACAGGGGCATGCGCCGCAGGGCGCTCCGCAGACCGTCGACGTGCCCTCGCTCGTCATCGACGTGACCGATGCGACGTTTGAGCAGGTCGCCCAACTGTCGGCTGTCGTGCCCGTCGTGTTCGACCTGTGGGCCGAGTGGTGCGAGCCGTGCAAGGCGCTCAGCCCCATCATCGAGAAGGTGACGCGCGAGCTCGACGGTCGAGTGCTGCTGGCGAAGGTCGACGTCGACGCGAACCCCGGGCTCGCCCAGGCGTTCCAGGCCCAGTCGATTCCCATGGTCGTCGCAATGGTCGGCGGGCGCCCGGTTCCCCTGTTCCAGGGAGCGGTGCCCGAGCAAGAAGTGCGCGAGTTTTTCGTCAGGCTCATTCAGCTAGCCGAAGAGAACGGTGTCGCCGGCCGCGTGAACGCCCCGGCTGGCGACGACGCCGGCCCGGCGGCCCCGGCCGAGCCGCAGATTCCTGAGGCGCACGTCGCGGCGTTTGAGGCCGCGGAGCGTGGCGACTTTGACACGGCCGTCAGGGAGTGGGAGGCCGTGCTGCAGAAGGCTCCGGCCGACGCAGACGCGAAGGCGGCGCTCGCGCAGACGAGGCTGTTGCAGCGGCTACAGGGGCACACGCTCGAGGCAATTCGCGCCGACGCCGCGGCAAACCCCGCAGACCTCGAGGCGCAGATGCGCGTCGCCGATCTCGATCTCTCCGGCGGGCACATCGAAGACGCTTTTCTGCGGCTGCTCGACCTGTTCGGGGCCGCTGATAGTGATGCGCGCACGGCGATCCGCAACCGCCTGCTCGAGCTCTTCGAGGTAGTCGGCGTTGCCGACCCGCGCGTCATTGCGGCCCGCGGCAAGCTCGCAAGCCTGCTCTACTAGGAGTTCTCGTGGCAGCGCCTGCCTACCTTGATCACGCCGCGACGTCGCCCATGAGCGCGAGCGTTCTCGCGGCGTACGCGCGCGCGCTCGGCGAGGTCGGCAACCCCGCCTCGACGCACGGGCACGGCCAGCGTGCGCTCGAGGCCCTCGAAGCGGCCAGGGAGCGCATCGCGAGTGGTATCGGGTGCGACGCCGCCGAGCTCGTGCTCACCTCGGGCGGCACCGAATCGATTAACCTCGCGCTCAAGGGCGCGTATTGGGCCAGGCAGCGCGGCGGTGACAGGCCAGTGGTGCTCGTCGCCGACGGTGAGCACCACGCGACGATCGAAGCGGCTGAGTGGCTTCGCGACACGCAGTCGGCCGAGCTCGTGTGGCTGCCGCTCGACGAGCACGGAACCCTGCGGCCCGAAGTGCTGCACTCGGCGATCGAGCAAGCGGGGAGCGACCGCGTCGCGCTCGTCTCGGTGCTGTGGGCAAACAACGAGATCGGCACCGTGCAACCGGTGGCCGAGCTGTGCGCTGTAGCCAGGGCTGCTGGGGTGCCAACGCATATCGACGCGGTCGCCGCGCTTGGCCAGGTGGCGATCGATTTCGCGGCGGTTGGCGCCGACTACCTGAGCGTCTCCGCGCACAAGATCGGCGGGCCAGTCGGCGCCGGGGCGCTCGTTGTCGGCCGTCGTGCGGTGCTCGAGCCGCTGTTTCACGGCGGGTCGCAGCAGCGCGGCCGGTCGGGTACCCAAGATGTGGCGGGAGCCATCGGATTCGCCGCTGCGCTCGACGAAGCACTTGAGGCGGGTGGCAGCGCGCCGCAGGCGGGGCGCGTCGAGCACCTCCGCGCGCTGCGAGACCGCCTGATCGCGGGGGTGCAGGCGATCGACCCGACCGCTGTGCTGCGTGGCTCGCAGCCGGCTGGTGCTGGTGCTGGTGCTGTCGTCGACGGCTCAAGGCTCCCCGGCAACGCGCACTTCACGTTTCCAGGGTGTCAGGGAGATTCCCTCGTGTTTCTGCTCGATGCGGCAGGGGTGTCAGTGTCGGTCGGCTCGGCCTGCCGCGCTGGTGTCGCCGAGATTTCCCACGTGCTGCTGGCGATCGGTGTGCCCGAGGCTGAGGCCGCAGGTGCGCTGCGCTTCACCCTCGGCAGCGCCAGCACGGCAGCCGAAATCGACGCGCTGCTCGCCGCTCTCCCCGCCGCGCTTGAGCGCGCACGCGCCGCCGGGCTCAGCTAACCGGCACGCAGCTCGACTTTTCGGCCACTGATTTTCGCGCGATGACGTGCCGCGGAGTTGGCTCCGACCTGCGGTTCTTCGCGGCCGGCTGCGCGCGGGCGCTGCAACTGGTCGCGCCGGGCCTGCATGAACGGCCGGAAACGATTAAGCTGCTCTGGTGAAGGTTTTGGCAGCAATGAGTGGCGGAGTGGACTCCGCCGTTGCCGCCGCGCGCGCGGTTGAGGCCGGGCACGAGGTTGTGGGAGTGCATCTCGCGCTCAGCCGCATGCCGGGCACGCTGCGCACGGGGTCGCGCGGCTGCTGCACGATCGAAGACGCGATGGACGCCCGCCGCGTCGCCAACCTGCTTGAGATTCCCTTTTATGTGTGGGATTTCAGCGAGCGGTTCAAAGCCGATGTTGTCGACGATTTCGTCGCGGAATACGCCGCCGGGCGCACGCCGAATCCGTGCATGCGGTGCAACGAGAAGATTAAGTTCGCCGCGCTGCTCGATAAGGCGATCGCGCTGGGGTTTGACGCCGTCGCGACGGGGCACTACGCAACGCTCATCGATGGCGCAGACGGGCCCGAGCTGCACCGCGCGAGCGCCTGGGCGAAAGACCAGTCGTACGTGCTCGGTGTGCTCACCGGGCCACAGCTCGAGCGGTGCTACTTCCCGCTCGGCGATACGCCGTCGAAGGCACTGATTCGCGAAGAGGCGGCGGATCGCGGAATCCAGATCGCCCAGAAGCCCGACAGCCACGATATCTGCTTCATTCCCGATGGCGACACCAGGGGGTGGCTCTCGGAGCACCTGCACCGCGAGCCCGGTGAGATTCTCGATGAGTCTGGCGCAGTGGTCGGCAGCCACGACGGCGCGCACGGCTACACGATCGGGCAGCGCCGCGGGCTGCAGCTTGGTGTCCCGGCACCAGACGGCAACCCACGCTACGTGCTCTCGATTCGCCCGGTGTCGAACCAGGTGGTTGTTGGCCCGAAAGAGATGCTCGACATCTCGCGCATCGCCGGCGGGCGGTTCACCTGGGCAGGCGAACCGGGGCTTGACCTCACGGAGACCTTTGACTGCGACGTGCAAATTCGTGCGCACGCAGACCCAGTGCCGGCGCGCGCCCGCGTCGTGCCGATCCTCGACGAGGAGCGCACCGAAGAGCACCGTGTCGAGGCGACGCACGAGGTCGTCGTCGACATTAATCTCGAGCAGACCGAGCCCCTTTCTGGCGTCGCTCCTGGCCAAACCGCTGTGCTGTACCTCGGCACCAGGGTGCTCGGCCAGTTCACGGTCGATCGCGCGATTTCCGCGCGCGTGCACGCCGCGGCCTAGCCCCCGGCGTTGCACGGCCCCGGCCTCGACGCGACCGGCGGGGAGGCAGCTGTGACTTCGGGCATGCCGCGGTCGGTTTGTCGGCGGTGGCTCGTAAACTGGTGGCGTGAGTGAAGCACCTGCAACCCCCAGCGATTTCGAAGCGGCGCGCGCCGAGAGCGCTGCCCTGACCGCCGAGATCGAGCGTCTTCGAACCGCCTATCACGCGGAGGGCGTGAGCCTCGTCTCCGACGCCGAGTACGACGAGCTGTTTCGCAGGCTCGAGGCGATCGAACGGGCGTTCCCGGCGCTCGCTGGGCAAGACAGCCCCACGCAAGAGGTGGGCGCGGCCGTCGTCTCTGCCGGGTTCCCCGAGCATGAGCACGCCGAGCGCATGCTCAGCCTCGACAACGTGTTCTCCATCGATGAGTTTCGCGAGTGGGCTGACAAGACTCGAGCTGCGGCGGGGCGGCCGGTGCGCTGGCTCTCCGAGCTGAAAATCGATGGCCTCGCCATCAGCCTCGCCTACCGAAACGGCGTGCTCGAGACCGCTACGATGCGCGGCGACGGCCGTGTGGGCGAGAACATTACCGAGAACCTTGAATTCATCCCGGTGATTCCGCGCGAACTCACGGGGGAGGGCATCCCCGAGTTCTTCGAGGCCCGCGGCGAGGTGTTCTTGCGCGTCGAAGACTTCGAGGCGCTGAATGTGCGCCAGCACGAGCTGCAGGCGCAGTTTGTGGCTGATGAGCTGGCGAAGGGCAAGGCCGAGGCCGATATCAAGGTGCGCTTCCCAGAGTTTGCGAACGCCCGCAACACCGCCGCTGGCAGCCTGCGCCAGCGTGCCGAGAAGAAAACCCCGTTCGAGCTCGAGCTCATGCGCGAGCGCCTCGGGCGGCTCTCGCTCTACGTGCACGGCATCGGGGCGTGGTCGCACCCCGAGTTTGAGAACCAATCAGACGCCTACCGGCTGCTCGGCGAGTGGGGGCTGCCGGTGTCGCCGCACTCTCGCGTGTTCGAAACGGTCGACGACGTCGCGAGCTTCATCGTAGATCGCGGCGAGCATCGCCACGACGTCGAGCACGAGATCGACGGCATCGTTGTCAAGGTCGACGAACTCGCCCTGCACCAGGAGCTCGGCGAGACCAGCCGTGCCCCGCGCTGGGCGATCGCCTACAAGTACCCGCCAGAAGAGGTCTACACGACGCTGCTCGACATCAGGGTCGGCGTCGGGCGAACAGGGCGGGCGACGCCTTACGCGGTCATGGCGCCCGTGAAGGTTGCCGGTTCGACGGTGAGCCAGGCGACGCTGCACAACCAAGACGTGGTGCGCGCGAAAGGCGTGTGGATCGGCGACACGGTCGTGCTGCGAAAGGCCGGCGACGTCATTCCAGAGGTTCTCGGCGCGGTGCTCGAGCGGCGCGACGGCACGCAGCGCGAGTGGGAGATGCCGCGAGACTGCCCCGAGTGCGGCACCGAGCTGCGGGCTATGAAAGAGGGCGACATCGATCTGCGCTGCCCGAACGCCCGCGCCTGCCCGGCGCAGGTGCGCGGCAGGGTCGAGCACATCGGCTCCCGTGGCGCGCTCGACGTCGAGGTGCTCGGCGAGATCACGGCGGCGGCGCTGACCCAGCCCGAGGTGCCGAAGCAGCCGCCCCTCGAGACCGAGGCGGGGCTGTTCGAGCTGACACTCGAGCAGCTGGTGCCCATCGTCGTGATCGTGCGCGACGCCGAGACGGGCGAGCCCGTGCTCGAAGACGACGGCGAGCCGAGGCGGCGCGCCCCGTTCCAGCGGCTCAGCGCCCCGACTTACCCGCCGGGGTGGGAAGACAAGTCGCAGGCCGAGCGCCGCGCCGCGGGCGTGAAGAAAGACCACCGCGAGGTGCTGCCGTCGAAGACGGCCGAGACGTTCCTCGCGGAGCTCGAGAAGGCGAAGACGAAGCCGCTCTGGCGCCTCATCGTCTCGCTCAATATCCGCCACGTCGGCCCGGTCGCCGCGCGTGCGCTCGCAGACTGGTTCGGCTCCCTCGACGCGATTCGCGCCGCAAGCGTCGACGAGCTCGCCGAGGTCGAGGGCGTTGGCGCGATCATCGCGGAGTCGCTGCTCGCCTGGTTCGAGGTCGACTGGCACGTCGAGATCGTCGACCGCTGGCGTGAGGCCGGGGTGCGGTGGTCGACGCCCGGCCACCCTGGGCCGGGGGCCGTGGCCAACGCCGAGGGAGTGCTCTCCGGGCTGACGGTTGTCGCGACGGGGTCGCTCGACGGCTTCACCCGCGACGGGGCGAAAGAAGCCATCATTCAGGCGGGTGGCAAGGCGGCCTCGAGCGTTTCGAAAAAAACCGACTACGTCGCTGCCGGGCCGGGTGCAGGCTCGAAACTCGCGAAGGCCGAGGAGCTCGGCATCCCGGTGCTCGACGCCGCGGGGTTTGCGATTCTCGTCACCGAGGGGCCGGCCGGGCTGCCGGCCGCCACGGCACCCGACGCGAGCTAGCGCCGCCGCTAGCGTGCCGGGGCGAGCCTGCCGGTGCGAGCCAGCATGACCCCGCGCCAGCAGTGCGCGAGCGGTTATCCACACTTCGGCTCAGAGCACCGCACCTGCTTGGCTGTGGCGGCTACGCTGGGCCGTATTCATCACTCACCGACCGGCGCGATTGCGAAGGAGCTCTTATGATCACACGCGAAACGGCCCTCGGCCGCCCCGCCTGGGCGACCCAGAGCGCGCTCCTTGAGCACTACTACGACACCGAGTGGGGCATGCCGGTGCGAGACGAACACGGCGTGTTCGAACGGCTCACGCTCGAGGCGTTTCAGTCGGGGCTGTCGTGGGTCACGGTGCTGCGCAAGCGCGACGCGTTTCGCGCCGCCTTTCGCGGCTTCGACCCGGCAGAGATCGCGCGGTTCTCAGCGGCCGACGTCGAGCGGCTGCTCGCCGACGAGGGCATCATTAGAAACCGGCAGAAGATCGAGGCCACGATCGCCAACGCGCGGGCTACCCTCGAGCTGCATGCCGCGGGCGAGACCCTCAGCGAGCTCGTCTGGCAGCACCGGCCCGAGACGACGCCGGTGCCCGCGACCGAGGCAGACATTGCCACAACGTCGGCCGAGTCTGTGGCGCTCGCCAAGGCGCTGAAGCGGCGGGGGTTTCGCTTCGTCGGGCCGACGACGATGTACGCGCTGATGAGCGCGATCGGGCTCGTCGACCTGCACCTGGTGGGGAGCCACCGCCGCGGCTGCTCGGGCCTCTGGAATAGTGATGGCACGAGACGCAGTGAGCCCGCTAGGGTGTGACTATGTGCACTCGTTTCCTGTGGTCTTCGGCCGGCGCTCCCGGCTCCGGCAATGTCTTGGTCGGTCGCAGCATGGACTGGTTCGAAGACACCCGCACGGTGCTTGCCGTGCGGCCGCGGGGCGCGGTGCGGCAGAGCGCCCCGGGCGACCCCGGCTCGTTTGAGTGGACATCGCACTACGGCAGCGTGGTCAGCCTGATGTACGGAGAAATATCGGTCGACGGCATCAACGAGGCTGGTTTCCAGGCGAGCGGGCTCTACCTCGCGGAGTCAGACTACGGTGCGCGCGACACCGCCCGCCCGGCGCTCGCACTCGCGCAGGCCATTCAGTGCCTGCTCGATCGCTTCGAGACGGTCGCAGACGCGGTCGCCTGGCTGCAACAGAGCAACGTGCAGATCATTCCGCTCGACATCGGCGGCAAGCCGGGCACCGGGCATATCGCGCTCGCAGACCGCAGCGGCGATTCGGCGATCGTCGAGTTCCTCGAGGGAGAGCTCGTGCTGCACCACGGAGCCGAGTTCACGGTCATGGCGAACTCCCCGCAGTACGACGAGCAGCTTGAGCTCGAGCGGCGCTACGCGGGCCTCGGCGGCAGCGATCCGCTCCCCGGCGGCACCGACTCGCCCGACCGGTTCGCGCGCGCGGCATACTACTCCTCACGCCTGCCGCACACGCGCGACGAGCGCGAGGCCGCGGCCTACGTGTTCAGCGTGATCCGCAACGCCTCCGCCCCGTTCGGCACGGCCGACCCGGTGCGGCCGAACGTCTCGACCACGAGGTGGCGCACCGTCGCCGACCTCACGGCGAGCAGGTACTTCTTCGAGACAACCGATAGCCCGAATGTCGTGTGGGTGAAGCTCGACAAGATCGATCTGGCCCCGGGCCCCGAACTGCGCTTCGACCCGCAGGCCTCGATCGAGGTCAGCGGCAACGTCAACGCCGAGTTCCTGGCCGCGTAGCACGCGCGCGAGCGGTGCCGCCGTGTAGCCCGCGCGCCACCTGGGCCGCCGCGTAGGCCGCGGGCCAGCGGTGCCGCTCCGGGGCGCACCGAGATCGGCGGCGAACTGGCTGTTCTCCCCGTCGCCGCTCGCTAGACTGGACAGGTTGAGAACCACTCCCAATCCATGATGGAGCAGCATGTCTGAAACCCCTGCGGCCGAAAACGCCGCACCCGAGATTACGGCGGAGACCGTGCAGCATCTCGCTGGTCTCGCCCGCATCGCACTGACCGACGCCGAGGTCGAGGGGCTCACCTTCGAGCTTGACTCGATCCTCACCAACATTGCGAAGGTGAGCGAGGTCGCGACCGACGACATCCCCGCGACGAGCCACCCGATCCCGCTGTCAAACGTCACCCGCGTTGACGAGGTTGCCGACGTGCTCACCCGCGAGCAGGCGCTTGCGAACGCTCCGGCCACCGCAGACGGCATGTTCCGTGTGTCATCGATTCTGGGGGAGGAGCAGTAATGAGCGAGCTCACGACACTGACCGCCGCCGAGCTCTCGGCGAAACTCACCTCGGGTGAGGTCTCCGCCGTCGAGGCGACGCAGGCCCACCTTGACAGGATCGCCGCGGTCGACGGCGACATCCACGCCTTCCTCGCGACCGATAGCGATGCCTCGCTCGCTGCGGCCCGCGCAGTCGACGAGCGCCGCGCCGCGGGCGAACAGCTCGGCGAGCTCGCCGGCGTGCCCCTCGCGATCAAGGACGTGCTCGTCACGACCGACATGCCGTCGACCTCTGGCTCGAAGATTCTCGAGGGCTACCGCTCGCCGTTCGACGCGACCGTCGTCGCGAAGGCGCGCGCCGCAGGCCTCATCAACATCGGCAAGACGAACATGGACGAGTTCGCGATGGGCTCGGCAACCGAGAACTCGGCCTACGGCCCGACGTTCAACCCCTGGGCGCTCGACCGCGTGCCAGGCGGCTCGGGCGGCGGCTCGGCCGCGGCCGTGAGCGCGTTTGAGGCGCCGCTCGCGCTCGGCAGCGACACGGGCGGATCGATCCGCCAGCCGGCAGCGCTGACGGGCACCGTCGGCGCGAAGCCCACCTACGGCGGCGTGAGCCGCTACGGCGCGATCGCGCTCGCCTCGTCGCTCGACCAGGTCGGGCCGTGCGCGCGCACGGTGCTCGACACCGCACTGCTGCACGACGTCGTCGCCGGCCACGACCGCCACGACGCGACCTCGCTGAACCACGCCTGGCCGTCGATGGCCGCTGCCGCCCGTGACGGCGTCGACCCGGCAAGCCTCAAGGGGCTGCGCGTCGGCGTCATCAAGCAGCTCCAGCTCCCAGGCATGCAGCCGGGCGTGAAGGAGCGCTTCGACGAGACCGTCGCGCTGCTCACCGCGCAGGGTGTCGAGGTCGTCGAGATCGACGCACCGCACTTCGAGTACGCGGTCGCCGCGTACTACCTCATTCTGCCCTCGGAGGCCTCCTCGAACCTCGCGAAGTACGACTCCGTGCGCTTCGGCCTGCGCGTCGAGCCGGAAGGTGGCGGCACGATCGAGAGCGTCATGAGCGCGACCCGCGGGGCCGGTCTCGGACCCGAGGTGAAGCGTCGCATCATCCTCGGCACCTACGCGCTCTCGGCTGGCTACTACGACGCCTACTACGGCAGCGCGCAGAAGGTGCGTACGCTCATTCAGCGCGACTTCGCAGCGGCCTTCAGCCAGGTCGACGTGATCGTCTCGCCGACGGCGCCGACGACCGCCTGGAACATTGGGCACGTCAACGAGGATCCGATGCAGGACTACCTCAACGACGCGACGACGATCCCCGCAAACCTCGCGGGCATCCCGGGTCTGAGCCTGCCAATCGGCACCGCGAGCGAAGACGGCCTGCCGGTCGGCCTGCAGCTCATGGCTCCGGCGTTTGAAGACGCCCGCCTGTACCGCGCTGCCTCCGCGATCGAGTCGCTCATCACCGCGCGTGACGGCAAGCCCTTCTGGGCGCAGGCACCCTCCCTTGTATCGGCTTCCACCGGAAAGGCGGCAGCGTAATGGCGAAGACGAAGCTCATGGACTTCGACAAGGCGCTCGAGCTCTTCGAACCGGTCATCGGCCTCGAGGTGCACGTCGAGCTCAACACCAAGACGAAGATGTTCTCGTCGGCGCCGAACGTGTTCGGCTCAGAGCCGAACACGAACCTCGCGCCCGTCTGCCTCGGCCTTCCCGGGTCGCTGCCGGTCGTGAACGAGGAGGCGGTGAAGTACTCGATCCGCCTCGGTCTCGCTCTCGGCTGCGATATCGCAGAGGTGTCGGGCTTCGCCCGCAAGAACTACTTCTACCCCGACATGGGCAAGAACTACCAGATCTCGCAGTACGACGATCCGATCGCGCACGACGGCTCGGTCGAGATTGAGCTCGAGTCGGGCCGCGTGATCCACGTGCCGATCGAGCGCGCACACATGGAAGAAGACGCCGGCAAGCTCAACCACGTCGGCGGATCGACGGGGCGCATCCAGGGCGCCGAGTACTCGCTCGTCGACTACAACCGCGCCGGTGTGCCACTCGTCGAGATCGTCACCCACCCGATCTTCGGCGGCGAGGCAGATACGCCAGAGATCGCGGCCGCCTATGTGTCGACGATCCGCGACATCGTCGTCTCGCTCGGCATCTCGGATGCGCGCATGGAGCGCGGCAACATTCGCTGCGACGCGAACGTATCGCTGCGCCCGCGCGGCAACGAGGGCGCCGGCATGAGCGTGCTCGGTACCCGCACCGAGACGAAGAACGTGAACTCGCTGCGCTCGATCGAGCGTGCCGTTCGCTTCGAGATCCAGCGTCAGGCGCAGCTGCTCTCCGAGGGCACCGCGATCACGCAGGAGACGCGTCACTGGCACGAGGACACGGGGGAGACCTCGCCCGGCCGTCCGAAGAGCGACGCCGACGACTACCGGTACTTCCCGGAGCCCGACCTGTCGCCGCTCACGCCGTCACGCGAGCTCGTCGAGGAGCTGCGGGCCACGCTGCCCGAGCAGCCGACGCTGCGCCGCCGCAGGCTCGCTGCCGAGTGGGGCTTCTCGCCGCTCGAGTTCCGCGACGTCGTCAACGGCGGCCTGCTCGACGACATCGAGGCGACCGTCGCCGCCGGCGTACCCGCCCAGACCGCGCGCAAGTGGTGGACCGGCGAGATCGCCCGCATCGCGAACGAGCGCTCGGCGGTGCCGACCGACCTCATTACTCCCGAGCAGATTGCCTCGGTTGTTGCGCTCGTCGACGCCGGTACGCTCAACGACAAGCTCGCACGCCAGGTGCTCGCTGGCATCATCGACGGCGAGGGCACCGCGCAGGAGATCGTCGACGCCCGCGGGCTCGCGATCGTCTCCGACGACGGTGCGCTCATCGCGGCCGTTGACGCGGCGCTCGCCGAGCAGCCCGACGTGCTCGAGAAGATTCGCGGCGGCAAGATGCAGGCCGCAGGCGCGATCATTGGCTCCGTCATGAAGGCGATGAAGGGCCAGGCTGACGCCGCCCGCGTGCGCGAGCTCGTGCTCGAGCGCGCAAGCGCCGAGTAACGCAACGTATCCCGAGCGGGGCTGGGCGGATCACCACGATCCGCCCAGCCCCGCTCGCGTACCCACCCACATGCTCACCCCAGCCCCTAGCCCCCCAGCCCCGACCCCTCACCCCCTAGCCCCAGCGCCCAAGAACCACTCCCTCAGAGACTTTTCGCCCCGTCACCATCCAAATACCCGACATTTGGATGGTGACGCGGCGAAAACATGGTGAGGGACGGGGCGCCCGGCGGCGGGGCGGCGCCCGGCGGGGCAGGGCCCGGCGGGGCAGGGCAGGGCCGGGCAGGGCGGGGCAGGGCGGGCCAGTCCAGGGCGGGCCATAACGCAAACGGGCGGGTGGTGGATCCCCGAGAGATCCACCACCCGCCCGTTTGCGGCGATGACAGCTAGCGCACGTCTTCGTCGACCCAGTCCATCGACTTGGTGACGGCCTTGCGCCACAGGCGCAGCTGGCGATCCTGCTCCTCCTGCTCCATGGCGGGCTCCCAGCGACGATCCTCCTGCCAGTTTGCAGAGAGGTCGTCGAGGCCGCTCCAGAAGCCGACCGCGAGACCGGCGGCGTAGGCGGCGCCGAGCGCCGTCGTCTCTGCGACGACGGGGCGCACGACGGGCACGCCGAGCACGTCTGCCTGGAACTGCATGAGTGCGTTGTTCGCGACCATACCGCCGTCGACCTTGAGCTCCGTGAGATCGACACCAGCGTCTGCGTTCACCGCGTCGAGCACGTCGCGCGTCTGGAACGCGACGGCCTCAAGCGCGGCACGGGCGATGTGGCCCTTGTTCGCGTAGCGGGTGAGGCCAACGATGGCGCCACGCGCGTCGGGCCGCCAGTACGGGGCGTAGAGCCCCGAGAACGCCGGCACGATGTAGACGCCGCCGTTGTCTGGCACGCTCGCCGAGAGCTCCTCGACGTCGGGTGCCGACTCGATGATGCCGAGCTGGTCGCGCAGCCACTGGATGAGCGAACCGGTGACCGCGATCGAGCCCTCGAGGGCGTAGTGCGTCGGGCCGTCGCCGAGCTTGTAGCCGACGGTCGTGAGCAGGCCGTTCTTCGAGTGTACGATCTCCTCGCCCGTGTTGAAGATGAGGAAGCAGCCGGTGCCGTAGGTGTTCTTCGACTCACCAGCCTCGAACGCGGCCTGCCCGAACGTTGCCGCCTGCTGGTCGCCGAGAATGCCCGAGATCGGGGTCTCGCGCAGCAGTGACGAATCCTCGGCAACGCCGTAGACCTCGGACGACGACTTAATCGCCGGCATCATAGACTTCGGCACGCCGAACGCGTCGAGAATGTCGTCGCGCCACTCGAGCGTCGCGAGATCCATGAAGAGCGTGCGCGAGGCGTTCGTGACGTCGGTCGCGTGCACCCCGCCCTCGGGGCCGCCCGTGAGGTTCCAGAGCACCCAGCTGTCGGTCGTGCCGAAGATGAGGTCGCCGGCATCGGCCGATGCGCGCGCGCCCTCGACATTCTCGAGAATCCACGCGATCTTCGTGCCCGAGAAGTAGGTCGCGAGCGGCAGGCCGACGATCTCCTTGAAGCGATCGGTTCCGCCGTCAGCCGCGAGGCGGTCGACGATGTCTTGGGTGCGGGTGTCTTGCCACACGATGGCGTTGTAGACGGGAACGCCGGTGTGCTTATTCCAGACGACGGTGGTCTCGCGCTGGTTCGTGATGCCGATCGAGGCGATGTCGTGACGGGTGAGGTCGGCGCGGCCGAGGGCGATGCCAATGACCTCCTGCACATTTTGCCAGATCTCGGCGGCATCGTGCTCGACCCAGCCGGCCTGCGGCATGATCTGCTCGTGCTCCTTCTGGCCGACAGAGATGATCGAGCCGGCTTTGTCGAAGATGATCGCGCGCGTCGACGTGGTTCCCTGGTCGATGGCGACTACGTAGTTTGCCATTGTCTAATCCTTTCGGGGAGGCTTAGGCCGCGAGGCCGAGGAGAGCGGGGGCCGCGAGCGCGGCGAGCACGCCGCCGACGAGCGGGCCGAAAACGGGCACCCATGAGTAGCCCCAGTCGCTCGCGCCCTTGCCCTTGATTGGCAGGATTGCGTGTGCGATGCGGGGGCCGAGGTCACGCGCTGGGTTGATCGCGTAGCCGGTCGGGCCGCCGAGCGACGCGCCGATGCCGACGACGACGAGTGCGACGGGCAGGGCCGCGAGCGGGCCGAGGCCACCGGGAACGCCGACCTCGATGTCGCCGTAGTCGGCGAATGCGAAGATCGCGAACACGAGCACGAAGGTCGCGATGACCTCGGTGATGAAGTTCCACCCGTAGGAGCGCATCGCGGGCCCGGTGGAGAAGACGCCAAGCTTGTTCGCAGCCTCAGGCTCATCGTCAAAGTGCTGCTTGTAGCTCACCCAGCAGAAGATCGCGCCGACGATGCCGCCGAGCACCTCGGCCGCGAAGGCGACGAAGAACATGGGAGCGGTGATCGTGCCAGCGACGAGCAGGCCGATGCCGACCGCGGGGTTCAAGATCGCGCCGGAGTATGCCGATACGAGCACACCCATGAACACCGCGAGGCCCCAGCCCCAGTTCACCATGAGGAAGCCGCCGGCATTGCCCTTGGTCTTCGCGAGGGCAACGTTGGCGACGACGCCACAGCCCAGCAGCACGAGCAGGCCCGTGCCAACGAATTCGGAGAGGAAGTACAGTCCGAGGTTTATCTCATTCATTTGTCTTCATTGACCTTTCAAAGAACCATCGTTCCGGTCGGAAATCGATGGTGTGTGGAAGCGCGAGTCTACGCGCCTACGGTAAACAACGGGCGTCGATGCACACTTACGGCATCAACGGATGCCGGCCACCACTCAGCCGGCGATAAACGCTCCCCCCTTTGCTGTATCGATGCGGTGGGCATCGCGCAGCAGCGCGATGAACCGCTCAATTTCCGTAGTCTGTTGTGCCTCGTCCCAGCCGAGCACCGGCGCGACGGCGCCTGCTGCGGCACGAACGCGGGCGTCGGTGAGCCCGCCGACAAAGGCGATCGAGGTGCGTCGTAGCAGCAAATCATCGAGGTGCACGACCTGTTCGGTTTCGGCGAGGTGTGCAAGCTCGGCAGCCGTGTAGCCGGGGAGGTCTGTGAGCTCGGGATCCTGCTCGGGCGTGGCCTGAATAACCTCGGTCGCACGCGTGCCGTAGCGCTCGAGCAATTGCTCCACGCGGCCCTGATCGCGGCCGTCGGCCTGCTCGGTCAGCCAGCGAACGCGCGCGTTGCGATCGGTTGGATACCCTGCTCCGCCGCCGATCTTGAGCGTTTCGGTTGTCACCTTGCGCTCCCTGCCGAGCAGCGCGAGCGTGTCGTTCGCAAGGTGCTCGGCGAGCGCGCGAAACGTCGTCCACTTGCCGCCGACCAGGCTGAGCACGGGGGTGCCGAGCGAGTTCGATTCGACGATGCGGTAGTCGCGCGACACGAACCCCGGCGCGGTGTCATCGTGATGCGGCAGCGGGCGGATCCCCGAGAACGAATATACGATGTGGCTGCGATCAACCGTGAGCGTGGGGAAGACCTGGCCGATGAGGTCGAAGAAGTACTCGACCTCGTCGTCTGTGCAGACGACAGGCTTCGCCGGGTCGGCGTCGATGTCGGTGGTGCCGACGAGCACGCGGCCCTTGAGCGGGTAGATGAGCACGATGCGGCCGTCGGAGTGTTCGAAGAAGATCTCGCGGCCGGCGGTCGCCGCGAGCAGCTCGGGGTGGTCGAGAACAATGTGCGAGCCCTTGGTGCCGCCCATGTACTCGGTGTGCTCGCCGAGGGCGGAGTTCGTGATGTCTGTCCACGGGCCACTCGTGTTGAGCACGACCTTCGCGCCGAAATCAAAGGTCTCGCCGGTAAGTTCGTCGCGCAGCGTCACCTTGCCGTCGCTCATGCCGACGGCGCCGAGGTAGTTCGCGGCGCGGGCGCTGTCGTCGCCGGCGAGCTCGCCGTCGTGCAGCACGTCGAGCGCGAGCCGCTCGGGGTCGTGCATCGATGCGTCGTAATACGTCGCCGTGTACTTGATGTCGGAGTTCATCGTGGGCAGCTCGGCGAGCGACTTCTTCCTGCCGAGGAAGCGGTGCCTTGGCACCTGGCCGCCGTCGCGCGAGAACGTGTCGTACATCATCAGGCCCATCTTGATGAGCGCGGCGCCGCGCTCGCGGGGCTTGCCGCGGCCGTGGGTGACGAGCAGCCGAAACGGCGCCGAGAGGATGCCCGAGAAAGTCGAGAAGATCGGAATAGTCGTCTCGAGCGGGCGCACGTAGTGGGGTGCGGTGCGCAGCAGCCGGTTGCGCTCGGTCACCGACTCCTGCACGAGCCGAAACTCACCGTTCTCGAGGTAGCGAATGCCGCCGTGAATCATGTGGCTCGACGCAGACGAGGCGCCGGAGACAAAGTCACCGCGCTCCACAAGCGCAACGTCAACGCCCTGGAGCGCGAGATCGCGGAACGTAGCGATGCCGTTAATGCCTGCTCCGATGATCAGTACGTCAGCGTTCGGCCGCTCGCGCAGCCGCGCGATGCTCGGTCGGGGTGATTCGTGACGCACATGCATAACGGAGCCTCTCTCGGGTTGTGACCCAAGCTTGCTCGTTCGGTGCACTGAATTGCAAAGCTCTTGCACATATGTGCAAAACTTGCAGTGAACTGAGGAGCGAAACATGGCGGCAGGTCGGAAAAGTGTGAAAATGCGCGAGGCGCTCGCGGCGGCACACCTGTACTACCGACAGGATTTCACGATGGAGGCCATCGCAAGCGAACTGGGGGTGTCGCGCTCCTCGGTGTCTCGGCTGCTGAGCTATGCCCGCGAATCCGGGCTCGTCGAGATTCGCATTCATTCGCCGCAGGAGGCGCGCTCGCGTGTCGAGCAGCGCTTCGCAGAGCGCTTTGGGGTCGCGGCGCACGTCGTTCCCGTTCCGGGCAAGCTCTCTGAGGCAGAACAGCTCGAGCGCACAGCCCAGGCGGCGGCCCACATTATTACCGCGATGGTCAAGCCTCGCTCCATCGTTGGGCTCGCGTGGGGGTCAACGATGGCCGCGGTCACCAAACATCTTCCGGGCACAACGAAGCAGGGCGTGCAGCTCGTGCAAATGAATGGCGCCGCAAACGTGTACTCCACCGGGCTGCAGTACACGACTGAGCTGCTTGGGGGCTTCGCGGAGCGGCTCTCGGCAGAGGTGTTTCAGCTCGCCGTGCCGGCGATCTTCGACGACCCCGCGACGCGCGAGGCGCTGTGGCGCGAGCGCTCCATCGCGCGGGTGCTCGACATGCAGGCGGCCGCCAACCTGTTTATCTTCGGCCTCGGTTCGCGCATCGGCGACCCGCGTTCCCACATCTACTCCGGCGGCTACCTCGGGGCAGACGACCTCGGTCAGCTGGCGGGCGAGGGCGTCGTCGGCGATTGCGCCAGCAGGTTCTACCGGCTCGACGGCACGACGGCGGGCATTCCCATCAACGACCGCTCGAGCGGGCCATCGTTCGACATTGTGCGACGGGCGCCCCAGCGCATCTGCGTGGTATCTGGCGCTACCAAGCGCGACAGCCTTCGCGGCGCGCTCGCCGCGGGGCTCATCACCGACCTCGTCGTCGATGAGCCGCTCGCCCGGCTGGTGCTCGCCGCGGGGGAGTAGTGGCCCAGCCCGGTCACGCACCAGCAGGCGCACTGTCAGCGGTGTGTGGTGTGATTGAGGGGTGGGAACAGGAGTGAGAGCTACAGCATCGATGCTGCACGTCGACATGGATGCGTTCTTCGTTTCCGTCGAGCTGCTCGATCGACCCGAGCTGCGCGGGTTGCCCGTCGCGGCCGCGCACGACACGGGTCGTTCGGTGATCTCGAGCGCGAGCTACGAGGCGCGAAAGTTCGGTGTACGCTCGGCCATGCCTGTCGGCCGAGCCAGACAACTCTGCCCGCAGATCATCTTCGTAACACCGGTGTTCGAGAAATATCGAGTTGCCTCACGCCGCGTCATGGCGATCTTTCGCGAGTTCACACCGCTCGTCGAACCGTTGAGCATTGACGAAGCGTTTCTCGACGTCGCGGGTTCCGTCGGCATTTTTGGTGAGCCGATCGAGATCGCAAGGCAGATCAAAGATCGCGTTTTCACGGAGACGGGGCTGCCGCTGTCTGTCGGCCTCGCCGGCACGAAGTTCGTCGCGAAGCTTGCCTCGCAGCGCGCCAAGCCCGAGGGCATTCTCGAGATTCCGCCGGCGAGAACGCTGGAGTTTCTTCACCCGCTGCCCATTCAGGCTATGTGGGGAGTCGGGGCCGCGACCGAGCGTGCCCTGAAGACCCGCGCGATCCACACCATCGGCGACCTCGCGCGCGAGCCGCTCGCCTCACTGCGGAGCCTCGTCGGCAACGCGAGCGCGGAGCGACTGCACGAACTCGCCAACGGTCGTGACACCCGCGAAGTCGAAACCACACGGGTCGAGAAAAGCATCGGCCACGAAGAGACGTTTGCCGTCGACGTTAGCGACACGGAGGAGCTCGAGCGCGAGCTGCTGCGGCTCGCGACGCGCACCTCAGAGAGACTGCGAGACGCCGGGCTCGAGGCGAGAACCATCGCGATTAAGGTGCGCTGGGACACGTTTGAGACCGTCACACGCTCGCGCACGCTGCCCGAGCCAACCAACGCGACGCAGCGCGTCTATCGCACCGCGCGAGAGCTGTTCGCTGCGCTTTCGCCAGGGGGCAGGCTCGTGCGGCCCGTTCGGCTGATCGGCGTGCGAGCCGAACAGCTGCTGCCAGCAGGGAGCGAGGGGCAAGCGCTCTGGGACGACGACGAGCAGTGGCGGGCGCTCGATTCGGCGGTCGACGAAGTGCGCGGCCGCTTCGGGGCGGCGGGTCTGACATCGGCGCGGCTGCTGGGTGGGCGTCGCGACGTGGTGGATCACCGGTCGCTGCAAGACCCGGGCTAGGTTCGCGCGCGCAGCGTTCTCGCCTGGGCCGCGGCAGGCTACTCCTCGGTGCGCACGTTGCTGAGGGCGAGCACGGCGTCGAGGAGCGCCGCGAGCCAGTCGTAGACAAGCACCGTGCCGCGCGTGGCTGGGTCGTCGATGAGCCGATCGTAGTCTGCCTCGCGTTCGAGGCCGATGCGGGCCGCCATCGCCAGCCTCAGCGCCGTCACGGTGCGAGCCCAGGCAAGAAACGAGTCTGGGGTAATCGTCACCGCGGTCGTCGGGCCGTCTGCGGTCGGCTCATCATCGCCGGTTCGGCGAGGCGCCGAGCCCGGGGCGCGCAGATCTGCCATGACCTGCTCGGCGTCTTGCAGCTTCCGGTTCACGAGGCCCTGCTCGGTAACCCGGCGAAAGCTCGCTGCGTCGTCGCTGTCGGCAAAGGCATCGGGGAAGAGCCGCGCGAGCGCGGGGTCTGTCGGGGCCTCTTCGCCTCCGCCGATCTCCAGGCGCGCGAACAGCGGGTCTGGGTCTCGGGGCACGGAGCTGTGGCTCTCGAGCAGCATCACGAGCTGGTGTACGAGCTGCTGCAGCACCCCCGCCTCGTCTGAGGCGAAGAGAATCGCCACACCGCTGTCGCCCTGCTGCAGCCTCACGACGCGCCCTCCTGCTCAGCTGTGGCCCAGAGACCGTATTCGTGCATCGCCTCGACGTGCATTTCCATCGCCTCGCGGGAGCCCTCGGCGACGACGGCCCGGCCGACGCTGTGCACGCGCAGCATCAGCTCCTCGGCGCGCTCCGTGGAAAACCCGAAATGCGAGCGAAACACGTAGCTGACGTATGACATCAGGTTGACCGGATCGTCCCAGACGATTGTGCGCCAGGGCTGCGACGGGGCGACCGCGACGGCGCCCTCGTCGTGCGGCGTGCGCTCGACTCCGGGGGCCCGGTCGATCACTATCCCCACCCCAGCTCGTGAATTCGCTCCTCGGTGAGACCGAGGAAGTGGGCGACCTCGTGCACGAGGGTGACTCGAATCTCGCTGACGAGCTCGTCGTGATCGGCGCAGTGGGCGAGCAGGTTCAGCCGAAACAGCGTGATGCGGTCTGGTTCTTCGCCGAACCCGTAAGATTCTCGCTCGGCGAGCGAAAACCCCTCGTAGAGGCCGAGGGTGTCTGCGCCGTCTTCCGGCGCGTCTTCGACGAGAAAGATGACGTTGTCGAGCTGATCGAGCATTTCGTCGGGAAGCGTGTCGAGGCCGTCCGAGACCAGCGCCTCGAACTCATCGCGGGACACATCGAGCATGTCTTCACCCTAGCCGTTCTCAGCGATCCGCGCCGCAAGAAGTTGTCAGTCTGTTGCGCGGCCGCCGCTAGCCCATGCGGTACGCGTGCACCGGCAGGGCGTAGGGCACGCCCGCCTGCTCGCCGCCAGCCGTGAGCACCCCGGTCACGAGGTCGTGCGGGGTCGGGTGGTCGGTGAGTGCCGCGAGGTATTCGCGGTGGGCCGCGAGCGAGGCAATTCCGCGCTCGAGCGACTCCTCCGAGACCTCGATCGCGTGATCGGGGCGGTGCGCGGTCGCGAGCAGCCAGGTGGTCTTCCACGCCGTCAGGCCGCTCGTGAGCTGCTCGGGGAACAGCCAGGGGTTGTCGGCGTCGCGTATCGCGTCGACGACTGCGAGCCCGGTAGCCCGGTGGTCGGCGTGGTTGAGCCCCCAACCGGCCTCAAGATCCCATGTCATCGTGAAAATCGCATCGGGCCGTGCCTCCCGAATCTCGTGCGCGATGCGGCGGCGCGTCTCGATGGAATGCTCGATGAGCCCGTCTGGCATGTCGAGAATGGTGAGCCGGGAGACGCCGACAATCTCACAGGCCTCCCGCTGCTCCTCTGATCGCATCGGGCCGACCTCGACGGGGGAGCGATCGCGAATGCCGGCCTCGCCAGCGGTGAGCAGCAGGTACGAGACCTCGATGCCGCGCGCGGTCCATTCTGCGACCGCGGCCGATGCGCCGTACTCCATGTCGTCGGGGTGCGCCACGATGCAGAGCACGCGCTGAATATCTGCCGGGTCGAAGAGGGCGAGAGTCGTCATGCCCCGAGCCTAGCCGCGAACGAGCGTGGGCTCTAGCGCGCCAACAGGTGCGCTCGGGGCTCGCTGGTGGCTCGGTCTGTGCTCTCGGCTCGCTGGTGGCTCGGACTGCGCTCCAGGGGGTAATCTGCCATAGATGGAACGAAGCCCCCGGCTCGGTGCCTAGCTACTGCAGAAACCCGACGGGGGCGCAACTCGCAGACCCCGCATGCGACAAAAGACCTGTGCCCCGGTTCGAAAACCGGGGCACAGGTCACTTGGGGTGGCTAACGGGACTTGAACCCGCGACCACCGGCACCACAAGCCGGTGCTCTACCGACTGAGCTATAGCCACCATGCGACCGGGCGAGCAAGCTCACCTGGCAACCTGACCAGCATATCCCAACCCCGTGCGCGTTGCCAATTCGCGTGCGACAATCATGGCGTGTCTGAAATAAAAACCAAGCCAACCGACGCCGACGTCGCTGGCTTTCTCGATGCCGTTGCACCCGCTAAGCGGCGCGAAGACGGGCTGGCACTCGCCCAGATCTTCAGCGAAGAAACCGGTGAGGCTCCCGTGCTGTGGGGCCCGAGCATGATCGGGTACGGCAGCTACCGCTACATTTCGCCTGCAAACCCGCGCACGCGAGGCGACTGGCCGAAGACGGGCTTTTCGCCGCGCAAGACGCAGCTCTCGCTCTACGGGCTGAAAGACCTGCCCGAGGGGGCGGCGCTGCTGCCGCGGCTCGGCAAGTACACCGAGGGCGCCGGGTGCGTGTACGTGCGCAAGCTCGAAGACATTGACCTCGCGGTGTTGCGCAAGCTCATCGGCATCGCAGCGGCGCGCCGAGACGACCCTGAGCCAGCCTGATTGGCTCGGGTTGCGCGGTATGCCCCCGCCGCGCCCGCTCGGACGGCCGCGCCCGCTCGGACGGCCGCGCCCGCTCGGACGGCCGCGCCCGCTCGGACGCCCGCCGGTTAGCGCCTACTTCGCCGCAGGCGCTCCCGTCGCGACTGAGTCACCAGGCTCGGCGTCGATGAGCGACGCGTACTGCTCTGACACGGTGCCCGCAACCCGCTTCGATGCCTTCGAGTCTGGGCCTGAGCCGTCGACGAGCACCGTGCCCCGAAAATAAGCGAGCTCCTGAATCGACTCGGCGATGTCAGCGAGCGCCCGGTGCCCGCCACGCTTTGCAGGGGCAGCGTAGTAGGCGCTCGAGTACCACCGGCGCGAGAGCTCCTTGATGGTCGACACGTCGATCGAACGGTAGTGCAGGCGCTCCTCGAGCGTGGGCATGTACTTCGCGATGAAGCGGCGATCCATGCCGATGGTGTTGCCTGCGACGAGCGGGCGCCGGCCCGCCGGCACAAACCGGTTGACGTACTCAATGACCTGAGCCTCGGCGTCGGCAACGGTGACGCCCGCCTCGATGCGGGGGAGCAGGCCAGAGGTCTCGTGCATGTTGCGCACGAAATCGTTCATCTGGGCGAGGGCTGCCTCGCCCGGGTTGATGACGATGTCGAAGCCGGCGTCGAGCGGCTGCAGCTCGAAATCGGTGACGATAACCGCGATCTCGCACAGCCCGTCGGTGTCGGTGTCGAGCCCGGTCATTTCGCAGTCGATCCAGACGATCTGTTCTGCGGGGGCATTCGACAAGGTGACTCCTTTGAGTGGGGGCGCGGTCGAAGCAAGTCTACCCGCGCCGGTAGGCTTGCGGTCATGGCTATTCTCCCAATCACCATCTGCGGCGAGCCCGTGCTGCACCGCCCGGCCGCACCCGTGACCGAGTTCGACGCTCAGCTGCGCACGCTCGTCGACAACATGTTCGAGACGACAGTCGCGGCCCCCGGCGTGGGCCTCGCGGCCCCGCAGGTGGGCGTTGGGCAGCGCATCTTTGTGTGGATGTATGAGGATCAGGATGAGGCGCCGGCAGAGGGCGTGGCGATCAACCCCGAGCTGTGGATCGCGCCGCTCGAGCCTGGCCTGCCAGAGGAAGACGAGGTCGAGGGCTGCCTCTCCTTCCCTGGCGAGCGCTTCGCGCTGCGCCGCTCGCCGCGGGCGCTCTTGCGCGCGCAAGACATCGACGGCAAGCCGTTCGAGGTCGAGGCGAGCGGCTGGTTCGCGCGCATCATGCAGCACGAGTACGACCACCTCAACGGGTTGCTCTACGTCGACCGGCTCGTGCACCCCGAGAATCGCGCGGCGCAGAAGATTCAGCGCAAGCGCGGCTGGGGCGTGCCCGGGCTGAGCTGGCTGCCGGGCGTCGACGATCTCGAGGGCGAGTAGCGGCGGGGCAATCGGCCGACAGCGGCGCAGCAATCGGCCGACAGCGGCGCAGCTAGCGGCCGACAGCGGCGCAGCTAACGGCCGACAGCGGCGCAGCTAGCGACCGCTACGGCTTGCTGAGCGCGGCCGTTGGTTTCGCGGTCACGACCCAGCCGAGCGCCGCCACCGTGAGGAGCGCTGCGGTGAGCCCGAAGGCCCAGCCGAACCCCGCGACGTCGACGATTGCCCCCGCGATCAGCGGGCCGAGCACACCGCCGAGGTCTGACGCCATCGAATAGCTGGAGACAACCTGCCCGCCGCGACGCTGGCCGAGCACATCGGCGAGCACGGCTTGGTGGCCGGGGTTCGCGAGGGCCGATCCGATACCGGCCACGGCGGTGACCCCCATTGCGATCCACAGCGAGCCCGAGAAAGGGAACGCGAGGAACGCGGCGGCGAGCACGCTGAGCCCCGTGATGAGCAGCGGCGCCCTGCCGAACGTGTCGCTCCATCTACCGGCCGGGAAGATGAAGAGCGCGTTGCCCGCGGCGTAGGCGGCGAGCACCCACGCGGCCGTGGTGGCGTCGCCAGCAAACACGACCGCGACGAAGATGGGAATCAGCGAGACGCGCACCCCGAAAGACGTCCACCCAAACGCGAACGCCGACACCAGCAGCGAGCGGTATGTTGGCAGCCGGAGCGCCTCGCGGAGCCCGAGCTCGTCTCCCTGGCCCTGCGACCCGCGCGCACCCTGGGGCCGCGCGTGCTTGCTGCGAAGCGCGATCGTCACGACGATCACGGCGGCGACGAGGGTGAAAAAGTAGAAGACAAACGGGGCGCGAATGCCGAACCCCGCGACGATGCCGCCGAGCACGGGGCCGAGTAGCCCGCCGAATAGAAAGCTTGCTGCGTTGATGCTCGCGACGCGCGCGCGGCCCTGCGGCGGGCTCGCCTCGACGAGCAGCGCGGTTGCGGCGATCGTGAACATCGCAGACCCGAGCCCGCCGAGCCCGCGCAGAACGAGAAACTGAGGGTAGTTCATTGCGAACGCGGCCGCGCCGGTTGAAGCGGCGACGACGAGCAGCCCCGTCGTGTAGGTGAAACGCTCCCCGAAGCGGTTCACAACCCAGCCAGCCAGGGGGGCGCCAACGAGACGCATGAGCGCGAAGGCGCTCACAATCGCCGAGGCTGCAAACGTGCTCACCTCAAACTCGAGCGCGAACTGCGGGATGGCCGGTGCGACAACGCCGTAGCCGAGTGCGACCGTGAAACCACCCGCTACCAGGGCCCAAACCTCGAAGGGGAGCCGCGCCTGTTTCGGCTGATTGGCGGGTAGTTTGGGCACCGAACGAGTCTATCTCGCCCGCGATCGACCGCGATCGCCCGCGATCGCCCGCGACCCCCGCGATCGACCGCGCCCCGCGCCCCGCGATCGCCCGCGATCGCCCGCGATCGCCCGCGGCTTCGGGGCACCATGCCAGGTCGGCAGTTTTTGGCTAAGCTAGTGAGCGACAGTGCCGCAGGGACGACCCTGCGGCTGTGTGCTGAGTGGGGACGGCCCCGCGCAAAGGGGAGGCGCGAATATGCCCACCACTTCCGTACTGAAGACCGTGCTGACACCCACAGCGATCGCGAAGCTTGTGCTCGCCTGGGGGAGCGTTGTCGCGCTTGTGCTCGGCGGCAAGGCCCTCGAGGGCGACCTGTCGACGCCGGTGCTCTTCACCGTGCTCGGGCTCATCGTCGCGGTGATCCTCGCGGCGGCCTCGGGCGTCGTGACGGAGGCCGAGCACCTCGCCGAGAAGCTTGGCGACCCCTACGGCACACTCGTGCTCACGCTGTCGATCGTGCTCATCGAGGTGATCCTCATCTCGGCCGTCATGCTCGGCCCTGGGGAGCACGCGACGATCGCGCGCGACTCCGTGATGGCAGTGTCGATGATCATCTTGAACCTCGTTGTCGGCGTTTCGTTGCTCGTCGGTGGCCTCAAGCACAGCAATCTGCGGCCAAATAAGACCGGCGTGTCTGCCTACCTTTCGCTGCTTGTGGTGCTTGTGACCGTGGCGTTCGCGTTGCCTGCGCTCATCGGCACCGCGGGGTCGTATACGAGCGCCCAGGCGATCCCGATCGTCGCGCTCACGGTCGTGCTCTACGCGTTCTTCCTCGCGCGCCAAATGGGCGCCCAGCGTGCCGACTTCCAAGAAGTTGCGACCGGTGATGCGGAGGTCACCGTGGTGCGCGGTGGGGGCGGATCCGCGACCGCAGCTGAGCCCACCAGTCGACTGGCCGATGCGCTCGCTCACCACCGGCCCGAGCTCATCGGCCGCTCACTGCTGCTCGTCGCCATGGTCGTGCCGATTGTGCTGCTCTCGCACGACATGGCGTCGCTGCTCGACGACGGCCTCGACCGGCTCGGGGCCCCGGTCGCCCTGTCGGGGATCCTCATCGCCATGATCGTGTTCCTGCCCGAGACGATCACCGCGATCCGCGCGGCGCTCGCCGGCGAGATTCAGCGCGTGAGCAATCTCTGCCACGGCGCACTCGTGTCGACCGTTGGGCTCACGATCCCCGCGGTGCTCACGATCGGGCTGCTCACCGGGCAGACAGTGACGCTCGGCGAGGGGCCGACGAACCTCGTGCTCCTCGCTGTCTCGCTGCTGCTCACGATGACGACGTTCACCGGGCGCCGCGTCACCGCGATGCACGGGGCCGCGCACCTGTTCGTCTTCGTGCTGTACGGGCTCACCGTGTTCCAGTAGGAGGCGCGCGCGGCGTGGCCGAGCGGCCGAGCGGCCGAGACGCTGCGCGGCCGAGACGCCGAGCCCTCCGCTGGCTTCCTCCGGAGAATCTGCGGAGAATTTCGCGGGGCTGCATGCTCGGGGCGAATACTCCCTAAACTGGAAGACCCGACCCGAAAGGAATGCGAAGCATGGGTTTTTTCACGAAGGACGCCCCCGTCCCCGCAGCCGGGGGCGCGCTGAAGCCGCTCTCGAAAGACCGTATTAAGCACGCTCTCGAGCAGGCCGGCTGGTCGTACAACGTTGACTCCGACGGCGATATCGGCGGCGGTTGGGAGTACGGCTCGTTCTACTTCTTCGTGAACGGTGAGAACGATGAGCTGCTGTGCGTGCGCGGCTTCTGGCGCGGTGAGCTCGCCGAGGCCGACTACCTCAAGGCGCTCGAGTCGGTGAACGACTGGAACCGCGAAAAGCTCTGGCCGAAGATGTACGTCGCGCGCGACGACTCGGGCAACGTTCGAGTCAACGCCGAGCTCAACGTTGACTACGAACACGGTCTGACCGACGAGCAGCTCTCGCAGCATCTGCTCTGCGTCGTGAACACGAGCATGTCGGCGTTCGAGAAGCTCAACGAGATCTTCCCCGAGGCGTGGGAGAAGGCGAAGCCGCAGGAGTAACCTGCCAACCGCGATTGCGTGCGTAGCCCACCGGCCTCGCACGCAATCGCGCAACGAAACCACCACGCAATCCCGCCTCCAAGGCCGCTCACCGCATCGCAAGGAATACTGTGTCCGAACGCTTCCAAGTTGACCTCACCGGAATGGTCGACCTGCTCTCCAGGCACCTGTACTCCGGGCCGCAGGTGTACCTGCGTGAGCTGATTCAGAACGCCGTCGACGCGGTCACCGCGCGGGCCGCGCTCGATCCGGCCGCGCCGGTGCAGATTCGGTTGCGCACGTCAACCGATGCCGCCGGGGCGGCCACCCTTGAGGTGTCTGACACCGGTATCGGGCTCACCGCCGACGAGGCGACCGAGTTGCTCGCAACGATCGGGCGCTCCTCGAAGCGTGACCAGGCGCTGGGAACAGGCAGGGCTGAGTTCATCGGTCAGTTCGGCATCGGTATGCTCGCGGCGTTCATGGTCGCCGAGCAGATCGAATTCACCTCGCGTTCCGTGAAAGTCGACGCGACAGCGATCAGGTGGCAGGGGCGCGCTGACGGCACGTTCGATGTGACCGAGCTACCAGAGGCTGGCGCCGAGATCCCCATTGGCACGACCGTGCGTCTCACGGCGCGGCGCGACACCGCGCACTGGCTCGCGAACGACACGGTGCTCAGTCTCGCCCGCGAGTACGGGTCGCTGCTGCCGTTCGATGTCGCCGTCAGCGTGCCTATCGAGGGCGGCGCCGGGTCGGGCGGCGCGGCGACGGGCGGGGGCGACGCCGGTGGTGCCCGCGACGCCGTGAACGAAGCTCACACGTGGCGCCGCGTCACTGAGCCCGAGCTGCCCTGGTTGGTCGAGCAGCCAAGCGGATCCGCTCGCTCCCGGGCGCTCACCGACTACTGCGAACGCACCTTCGGGTTCACCCCGCTCGGGCACATCGACCTGAACCTGCCGGTGGCCGGCGTCACCGGCGTCGCGTTCATTCTGCCGCAGGCCGTGACCCCGGGCTCGGGCCAGCACCGCGTCTACATGAAGCGCATGCTGCTGAGCGCTCGCACCGAGAAGGTGCTGCCCGAGTGGGCGTTTTTCGTGCGCGCGGTCATCGACAGCGACACGCTCTCGCCGACCGCCTCGCGCGAGCAACTGCACGACGACGAGATTCTGCTCGGCGTGCGCGACGCGCTTGGCGAGCAGATCAAGCGCTGGGCGCTCGACACGCTGCGCAGCCCGAGCATGCTCACGCAGAAGGTGCTGCAGACGCACCACCTGGCTTTGCGGGCGATTGCGCTCACCGACCCCGACATGCTTACGCTCGTCTCCGAGGTGCTGCCGTTCGAGACGAGCGACGGGCCGATGACGCTCGCCGCCGTCGCTGAGCTCGGTGAACTCGTCTACACATCGACAACCGAGGCGTTCCAGCGGGTCGCCGCGGTTGCGCGCGCGCAGGGTCTTGTCGTCGTGAACGCCGGCTACGTGTACGACTCCGACCTGCTCGCGAAGCTCGCCGCAAGGCCCGGTTGGAACGTGCGTGAGCTGACGTCGGCAGACCTCGTGCAGGTGCTCGGCATGCCAGGAGTCGAGCGTGAGATGGCGGCCGCTGGCGCGCTGAGCGTCGCCCGCGGCATTCTCGCCGACGAAGACTGCGACGCAATCTTGCGCACCTTCGAGCCCGAGACGGTGCCCGCGGTGCTTCTTCGTGATTCCGAGGGCGAGCACAGGCGCGAGCTCGACCGCGAGCGCTCCGAGAAGCCCGACCTCTGGGACGGCCTGCTCGACTCCTTCGCGGGCGAGGCCCAGGGCCGCACGCGCACGCTCGTGCTCAACGACCGGTCGCCGGTCGCCCGCCGACTCCTCGCGGCTCCGAGCGGCGCTGTGTTTGATGCGGGGCTGCGCTCGCTGTATCTTTCTGCCGTGATGCTTGCGGGCGAGGGGCTCCGCTCCGCGGAATCGGCCGCGCTGTCCGACTCGCTCGGGGTGCTGCTCGACGCCGCGCTCGCAGCGCCAACGCCCGGCCGGCCCGGCCCCGACACCGCTCACCCCGACTCCTGAGGATCGCCATGTCTGACGCCAAAGAACTCCACAACATCAGGCGCATGCCCTACGGCACGGCCCGAACGGCTGCCGCCGAGGCAGCGGCCCGCAAGATCGAGGCCGACGGCCCCAGAGAGTTGCTTCCCGAGGCGCTGCTCGACCTCGTCGAGGCCTACACCTTTGGCGGCGAGGGCGCCAAGTCGTTTGTGGTGTTCGCCCGCGCGCTTAGGCTGTGGGATGCGAGCCCGGAGCTGTTCGACGCGAGCGACGAACACAACCTGTTCTGGGAGTTCAAGTGGGTCGCAAGCGACCTCGCAGACTACCCGCAGATCACCGCGCCGCAGGCCGAGGCATTCCTCGACGACATGCAGCGCCGCTTCGAGCTGCAGGGCAGCGGCACCTCAGCGGTGTTGGCGTCGCGCTTCGCCTGGGCCTGGCAATCGGGCGCGAGCGATGCAGAGGAGCGGCGGCTGCAGTGGATCACGAGCCCGCGCGACAGCTTCGATGACTGCCACGCCTGCGTGATTGGCCGCCAGACCGATTTCTTTATCGAGCAGGGGCGCTTCGAGGAGGCGCTTGCGCTGGGCGCCACACAAGACGGCAAGTGCAACATCGAGCCGGCGAAGACGTTCCACGCGACTGCGCTCGCCGCGCTGAGCCTGGGCAAACCCGAAGCGGCGCTCGAGTACCACCACCGTGCGGCGGCGAGCGAGACCGTCGGCAATCGCGACCTCGCATCGTCTCGAGGTCAGAGCTTCGAGCTGCTCGCGCGCGGCGGCCAGCTCGAGCGCGCTCTTCGAGAGCTGCGCGGCGACTACCGCGAGCTCATCACCGACCCGCCGTCGCCGCTCGCGCACCTCAGGTTCTTGCTTGGCTTCCTCGCCGGGCTGTCGGCGAACCTCGACAGCGGCGAGCAATCGAGTGGCATTACCCTGCCGGGCATCGGGGGTGCTGGCACGAGCGGCAACGACGCATCGGTCGCAGAGCTGCATGCATGGGCGGCCGACCAGGCTCGCGCGTACGCGGTCGCCTTCGACGCCCGCTCGGGCTCGAGCTACTACGGCGAGCTTGTCGACCGCGCCCTCGCCGCGACCCAGTCGAGCGCCTCGCTGCGTTTCGGCTCCGGCTACGGGGCGACCGTCGCCGCGGCGGGCTCAGGCGAGGCGGCGGCCGGAGAGCAACCCGCCGGGGCGCTGGCCGCCGGGGCGCCGGCCGCGGGTGGCGAGACGCTGAACGAGCGTGCTGCGGCCGCTGCCGGTGCACCGAAGCCCTCCGGGCTCGCGAAACTGTGGAGCAAACTCACCGACAAAGCCGCTCCCTCGGGCGATGCCCAGCCGGGCGCTGAGCCAGCTGCCGACGCCGCATCGGCGACCTCGGCGCTGCTCGCACGGGCCGAGGAGTCGGTGGCGCGGAAGGAGTATGCCGCCGCTGCCCGCGACTACGCGGCAGCGGTCGCCCCGCTCGAGGCCGCGGGCTGGCTCGAGCGCGCGGGTCTTGCCGCGGCTGAGGCCGCGCAGTCGGCGGCGCTCGATCGCGACGAGGATGCCGCGCACGCGCTGTTCTCGCGCGCCCTTCCGCTGCTGCGATCGGGCGGGGCAGACGCGGGCACGCTCGCCGCTGTGCTCGCGGCGTGGGCGCCGGTCGCGGCCCGAATGAACGACGCCGAGACACAGATTCGGGCGACCGCCGCCGCGCTCGACGCGCACCCGGAGTTCGATGCGGGCGGGCTGACTGACGAGCTCGCCGAGCGGCGCCAGCGCGAGTGGGCAACCGAGCGCGCGACGCTGCGCGATACCCTCGCGAGGTCACTCGCTGCGACCCGCGGTCGCTCGTTCGGAGACGGGCTCGATAGCGACAGGGCCGCGGCAGAGGCTCTGCGCGCGGGCGAGGAGTTCGCGCGACTCGGGCTGCTCGCAGACGCCTCGCACGCGTTCTGGCTCGCGGGCAAGATTCACCTCGATCGCGGCGACACTGATGCTGCCGTGTGGGGCCTCGAGTCGGCGGTCGAGGGGTTCGCCGCCGCGAAGAAACGCAAGGAGCGGGTCGCCGCGGCGGGGGAGCTCATCAAGCTGTTCAAGGAGACCGGTCAGACCGAGCGCGCTCAGGCCGTCGTCGCCGGGCTGTCAAGCTAGCGGGGCGGATCCGCGGAGTTCACGCTGCGGGCACGCACGTTAGCGGGGCGGATCCGCGGGCGTCACGCCGCGGGCCCCTCGACGGGCGTGTGGGCAAACCGGTGCATGGCCTCGTCGCCCTCGCCATCGAGCCCCTCGTATGCCCAGCCGATTGCGGCAAAGAACGCGCGGGCACCGCTGTTGTCTCGGTCGACAAAAGCAACCCAGGATCGCGTCGGCGGGTGGCCAGGCCAGGCGATCGCCGCATCGATCGCGCTGCGCCCAAGCCCGTAGCCGCGCCTCGCCGGGTCGATTGCAAGGTCGGTGATGCCGTGACCGTTGCCGCCGGCATCGGCCGACCCGCCACTGGCGTCGATACCCGGCACAGCGCCTGCGGCGGGCGCGTCGCCCCACACCACGCCAACGAGCGCAATCGGTGCGGGCAGACCCGTTGCCGGGTGCGGCGCCTCGATGACGAGCTCGACGCCGTCGGTCTCTGCGAGCACGTGCTCGAGCCAGTCGGTGTCGAGCGGGCCGAGCTCGCGGTCAAGCGTTTCGTCTTCGAACCACCGTTGAACCCAGGCCCAGTCGGCGCGCTCCATTCGCCGCGCGACCGCGCCGCCCGCGGCTGCGTGTTCACTGTGCATCGTTGCCATGCTCCCGAATCTAGCAGGTCAGCAGCGGTTTTCGTGCGGACCATCTGCGAGGCTGCCGCCCAGGCGAGTGCACGTCGACCCTAGCCAAATATGCATTGCCGGGGTATATTCGCTGCAAATCATTCGTGTTCTAAATGTGTGACCTATTCACCAGGAGGGCGCCCGGCAGAGGCCGCCCATGAGGGAGACTCCATGCGAACGCTTCACCGGGCCAGCGGCCTGACGCTCGTTGCCGCGCTGCTCGTCGCCGGCGGCCTATCGGTCGCGTCGCCGGCTCAGGCGGCAACTGACGTTACCGTGTCGATCGCGACGAGGGCGACGGGCGCTGAGATCGAGTCGACGAACGGCGTGCTCTATTTCGACTCGGCGAAGGGCGACACGGCAGACACCGCCTACCAGATCGCCTACGAGGGCACGCTCGACATGGCAACGGTGTGGTCGAACTACGAATTCGCCCGTTCCTTCTACATCGCGACACAGATGATCAAGGGAATGTCTCACGATCAAGCTACGGAGCGCTGGGAGCGGTTCGAGGTGGTCGGGGGCTTCGAGATCGGCTTCACCGTCGACCCCGCGTACACGACAGTCGACCCAGCGTTTATGTCGTGCGACACGCTGCAGCAGCAGTACGAGCTGCAGAACTCAGGCGACTTCCCGAAACTGATGACGTGCCAGAGCGTCACCTACGACGGGGCAACCGGCGCCTACGTCGCGAAGTTCGCGACGGTACACACCGATGGCAGCCCCACGACGACGAAGGAGCTCGATGCCGCTGCCGCACAGCCGACCAAGCTGCTGCTCTCGACCCCTCAGGGGTCGCTCTTCGTGCAGCAGTCTGATTTCGTGCCGGGCGAGAGTTTCTCAATGATCAACCCGTATGTGAAGGGCTCGCTGACGCTGAAAGAGCTGTTCGTCGATCAGCTGCCGATCAACTTCGCCTCGAACTCGGCGGCAGCGGTGCCGCTCGAAATGGTGCACACCTACAACGCGAACTACGCGTTTGCCTCTGCGACAGGGGGCAAGGAACTGCCTGCGGGCGTGCTCGAGCTGCAGCCGCGCAGGCAGACCTCGGTGAAAGACGGCGAGACCGTCACCGCGCCGCAGCCAGCGTCGACAATGGTGCTAGACGGCGATCGCGGCACGTGGCTCTTCGACGGCTGGCAGCCGCCGAGCGCCACCGCGGCAGGAGGCGATCTCGCCTTCGTTGGCTACTGGTCGTATCACGTCAACCCCGACGCGAAGTTCGGCGTGCGATACGAGTTCGTCGACCGCGACGGCGGGGCGCTCCCCGACGCGGTGACCGAGCTGCTGCCGCCGCCAGCCGCAGCGATGCAGGGCGAGACGGTCGCTGCCGCGCCGCCCGCCAAAGAGCGAGTGGTGATCGAAACCACCGCCCAGGGCAAGCGCACAACCACGACCTGGGTGTTCGACGGCTGGGACGCGCCGAGCGCCACGGTCGACGGTGCCAACGTCGTGTTCACCGGCACGTGGAGCAGCACCGTGAAGACTGTGCCGGTCACGCCTCCCGAGGAGGGCGGCCAGAAGGGCCCCGGAACGCACGCGCCCGGCACGCTTGCGACATCGGGCACCGAGGGGAGCGGCGCGATCGTCACGCTCGTCGCGATGCTGTGCGCAGGCCTCGCCCTCGCGGGGGTCGGGGTTGCCGCGCGATTGCGGCGGTCCTAGCGTGAGCCGGGTTGCCGCTCGGTCGCGGCGGCCATAGCGGGCGCGGGATCGGAGCGGGGCTGCGGGTAGGCTAGACACCGTACAGCCCCGCGCCGCCTGCGCCGCAGCGCCGGGGGAGAATAACTCACTGAACGGGGTGCGCGGCTATCGTAGAGCACTCGCCAGCGCCCGCGGAGGTCACGTGGGCCGGCCCGCACGGGGCCGAGTCGGCGGCCTGGCTGTCGGCGAACGCCAGGCCCGCGCCCGCCGCCGTCGTGGCTGTCGACGACACCCTCACCGCCGATCGGGCGATCTCGCTCGCCTCCCGGGGAACCGCGATGCTCTGGCTCGGCGACTACCACGGTGCGAAACAGCTGCTCGGCGCGATTGGCCGGCGCCTCACGAAACGCCGCGGCAAGCCCGCTCGGCGCGGCTCCAGGCCCGCGGCCCGGGGCGGCGGAGCAGGGGGCACTGCGGAGGAGTTTTACAGGATTCGGCAGGCGCGCGCCCAGCGCTCGCGGATCCTCTCGCTGATCCTCATTCCCCTCGACCTGCCGGCCGGGGGTAGCGCGACGATCCCGCTCCCGCGCGCCCCCGAGATTGGCGCCGCGATCGCGTTCGCGTACGGCGAGGCGGCCGCGGTAGGGGCCCGGCGCGCGGTCGTCAGCCTGCAAGAGCTCGTCGGTGTGCTGAGCGCCCACCAGTGGTATGTGAACGGCGTCGAGGTTCCGAGCCTTGGGGCCAAGATCCACCCCCACTACGGCACGTTCATGCCGACGCGCCACGAGTACGTCGACCTTGTGGCCGCAGCGCCCTTGCCCGGGCGCGATCTCGCGTTCGACATCGGCACCGGCACCGGCGTGCTCGCCGCAGTGCTCGCGAGGCGGGGCGTGCGCCGCGTCGTCGGCACAGACCTGCACCAGCGGGCCGTCGACTGCGCGACCGAGAACTTCGAGCGCCTGGGCGTCTCGGGCGTCGCCGAGGCGCGCGTCTGCGACATGTTCCCTGAGGGTCGGGCTTCGCTCGTCGTGTGCAACCCGCCGTGGCTCCCGGGGAGCGCGGCAACCTCGCTCGACGCGGCAATCTACGACCCGGGCAGCCAGATGCTGCTGAGCTTCCTTGGTGGCCTGCCAGACCACCTCGTGGAGGGCGGCGAGGGCTGGCTCGTCATCTCAGACCTCGCGGAGCTGCTCGGCCTGCGCACGCGCGAGATGCTGCTCGACGCGATCGCGCGCGCGGGGCTTGTCGTGGTGGATCGGCTCGACACCTCACCGACCCACGCTCGTGCGGCCGACACCGACGACGTGCTGCACGCCGCGCGCTCCCGCGAGGTCACCTCGCTCTGGCGGCTCCGCGTCGCGTAGCTTGGAGCCGCTGAACATCTCGTACGAGCTGTTTGTAGATCACGAAGACCCGGGCCACTTCATTTTCGTCGAGGAGTGGCCCGACCGCGCGGCGCTCGATGCGCACTGCGCGACCGAGCACTTCACCAGGCTCGTGCCCCAGATCGACGCGCACCAGCGCGCCCGCGACACCTACATTCAGATGCGCCGGGTGTTCCCAGCAGAGGGCTGATCGTTCGCGAGCGGCGACCCCTCGCGCGGCCATGGGGCGACGACGCGGCGTGAGCGGAGCGCTCAGGCCTTACCGCCGTCGAGGCATACCGATGATAAAGCCCGCGACGGCGCCGAGCGCAAGCCCGAGCGCGGCGCCGATGGCGAGGCTACCGGCGAGAGCGCCGATGCCTGCTCCGATCGCGGCACCGACGAGTATTCCGGCGACCGTCCAGCCCATCGAGGCGTTCATGAGTGGGTTGTTGTTCTGGTTCATGCCACCCAAGGTACGGCGCGCGCCCCGCGCGCACTTCCCCTTCTCGGGGGAGATCTCGGCGCCTGTGTGGCGGGCCGCACCCCCGCGTGGGGGAGCCCCAGCCAGGCGGGGCGCTCGCGGCGCCCTTGGGGCGTCAGTTGTCGAACGCCGGGGCGGTCGCCGAGCAGGTCACGGTGCCGCCCGGCTCACCGGTCTCGTTGGCGATCGCGCGTTTGCCGTCGAGCAGAATCTTGCACGTCGCGCGCTCGCCGTCGGCGGCAGTCGCCTCGAGCTTTGCCTCGTCGCCGACGATGACGATCGAATTCGCTGACCAGGTGGCGACGCCATTCTCGCCAGCGGTAGCGGTGACCGAGTCAGCAGAAACGGTCGTGCGCTCCTCTGCGCGGGTCGCCTGGTCGAGGAACGAGACATTGGTCAGCGTTGCAGTGCTCTGCCCCTCGACGGTCACCTCGTAGGTTACCGCCCAGGCATCAGCGGCAGACTTCTGAATCTGCTCGATCGCGCTGCAGCCGGCAAGCGAGGCCCCCAGGGCAAGCGCGGTTGCGATGGTCACGGAGATACGACGGGTTCGTGAGTTGGTGTTCGTCATGTTTCAACTCTCGCTGAACAGGCTGAGCTGCGCATCGCACCGCGGTGCCGCGCGGGTGGTACTGAGGGGCCATCTTTAGCGCCGGTGTCAGCCGCGCGATCGCAGCAGCCCGATTCCGGTGAGCAGCTGCCACGCGAAGAACGCGTAGACTGCCCCGCGCTCGGAGACGCCGTCTGGCACAATGAGGTGACCGATGAGCAGCAGCGCGCTGCCGAATCCGACGGCGCCGAGCACGGGGCCGGCGCGAAGCACCCACCGCGGCAGGCCGAGTGGCCGCAGCGCCCGAGCGGCGAAGATCGCGGCGAGGTTTCCCCCTGCGATCGCGGCGATCGCACCGCCGACGTGTATCGCCATGAGGCCGTTGTCGGCGTTCGTCTGCGAGCCGGGCACCAGGCCGACGAAGACGATGCCGGCCGCGTTGAGTAGCCCGAACCCGAGCCAGAGCCACCGGCTCGCGCCGCGGCCGAGCTGTGGGGCGATAGCGACGATGCCGAGGAAGAACAGCAGCCCCGCGCCGATGAAGCCCGCATTCATGACGGCGTGGGCCTGGGAGTCAAGCAACCTGCCGTCGAACGGCCCGCGCTCGGGCACACCGAGGTCGCTGATATAGAAGGTCGCGTAGCTGTACCCGGGAAAGCTCGCGGCGGCGATGGCCTCGCACAGCACATACCAGACCGGCGCAGCCACCCAGAGGGCACCCGCCCAGCGTCGGGCGTGCGCCTCGGCTGGTGCCCCCGAAGTCTCAGCGCGCTGCGTCGTCACAGGTTGTAGGGCGAGGTCGTCTTGTCGTCTTTCTCGGGGTGACGAACAAGGGCCGGGTCTGACTGGCCCTTGCGCGGGTCGGCGTCGCTCGGCTGAGTGTCGGTCGCACCGTCCATGATCGGCTCGTCGATGGTGCCATTGGGGCTGGCGCCGGTGGCGTTGCTCGCGTGGGTGCTGCCGGTGGTGTCGCTCGCGGGGGTGCTGCCGGTGTGCGCAGTCTGGTCGCTGCGGCGGGTGTCATCTTTCATGGCATTCTCCAATCCGGTTGAGTGCTGCCCACGATACGACCACGGCCTGGGCAGGGGGAGTGCTCCGATCGGGTTCACAGACGACGCCCAGCCAAGCGCCCGGCGACGCGCACCTCCTCCGGGGCGCAGGCGGCCCAGCGCGAAGTCCGTGTCAGTTTCCCCCAAAAAACGGCCGATTCTGCCCCCGAAACCGGGGCAAACTGACACCGAGTTCGGAGCGGTGTCGCGTGCGAGAGCGGGGAGCGGGGCATGGGGAGCGGGGCGTGGGCGTGCGGGGAACGGGCCTGGGCAGAGCGCCCGTCCGGGGCCGGCGCAGGGCGCCGACCCCGGGCCGCAGTATGGTGCCCCCTGCTGGACTCGAACCAGCGACCGACAGATTAGAAGGCTGTTGCTCTATCCACTGAGCTAAGGAGGCGACGTATCGAGATTACTACGTTTGGGCGCCTTCTCGCTCCAGGCCGCCGGCCGCGCCGAGCCCCGGCCGCCGGCTGCCCCGAGCCGAGGACGCCGGCTGCCCCGGGGCCCGGGCGCCCGCTCCTGCGAAGAACCCGGCATTTCGCCACAGGGCAACCGGCGACCTGTTACTGTTTTTCAATCGAGAGTGTTGGGGCAGACGAGATGCTGGGGAGACAAGATGAGTGACAACCCTGTCGTGCCGCCGGTGCTGTATTTCCCGGTTGTGGGGTCGCAGGAGGAGCAGAACCAGGCGTTCGTCGTTCGGAGACTCTCAAACGGGCGCGACGGCCTGCTCGCGTACACGGCCCTCGATCGCCTGGTGAGGAGCTGCGGCGACGCGCAGCCGTGGGTGCTGCTGCCGATCGAGCAGCTCGCGCGCATCGGCGAGGCGCAGCCTTTTGATGTCGTCGCGTTCGACCTCGACGTGCCAGAGACGCAGCGAACCGCGAGCCGGCTGCGATGACCGAGATCTACGTCGACCGCGACGGCATGGAGCGTCGCCTCGGCACCGTGCTCGAGCGCGTTGACGCAGCAGACCGGGCGCTCGGCAAGATGCCAGCGGCGCCAGACGGCGGTATCGCAACCTCGCTGATCGCGTTTATCGCCGGTGCCGGCGCCGAAGCCGCGGTGATTTCGGCCGACCTCGCCCGGCTCCTCAGCGCGGTGACGATCGACGTCGTCGACGATATGGCCGCGACCGACAGCCAGATCGCAGCGGAGCTTCGAGACATGGAACAGGATCTCGAATCGCGATGAGTGTTGACCTGACGATTGCCGGCGACCCGGCTGCGATCCACGCGCTCGCTGACTGGCTCGACTCCGCCAAAGATGCCCTCGTCGAGGTCGACCTTGAGCTTTCCTACGTCGCGGGCGATTCGAACCTCTACCTCGGCGGAGAGGCGGGCAGCGCCTTTCACACCGCCGCGGGCACCGTGCGCGACCGAATGAGCCCCGTCGCCCCGCACCTGGGCAAGGCCGCCGACGTGTTCCACGCCTACGCCACGCGGCTGGAGCGCGGGGTGCGAGACTTCGACTCCTACCTCGAGCAGTGTCGCGAGCAGGGTCTCACGGTCTATGGCAGGGTCGTCACCCGGCCGACGTCGAGCGCCGAGGTGTGCGCCGAGCCGGGCGTCAGCGCCGAGTGGGATCGCTTCGTGTCGCGCTCGCGTACATACAACGACCTCTCGGATCGCGTCGGCACGTGGTGGGGCGAGCTCGAGGTGTGGATCGCCGACAACCTCACCCCGCTTGTGGCCGAGGTCGAGAAGTTCGCAGACCTTGGCGCCGCCTTCGATGGGCTCGCGCAAGACAATGATGATGTGCTGCAGCACGCCTTCACCGGGGCAGATCTGCACCTGAAAGATCGCCTCTCGACGTGGCGCGATACGGCGCAGGCGATGCAGGAGGACGCAGACAAGTTTCAGCGCGGCCTCAGGTCGAAAAACCCGGCGGTGCTGGCCGCCGCCGAGGAGGCGAACCCGCGCGCGATCCGCTCGGCGATGAACGATCTGCTCGACGACATTCACGACGTGAACAAGGTCGGCAAGCTGATTCCAGTGGCCGGCAAGGTGTTTGAGATCGTCAGCGCTGCCGGGGACATTGCCGACGGCGAGCCGGGCTCGTCGGTGCTCGTTGAGGCCTTCGCGGGCGCCGGCGGCGGGGCCGCGGTTGGCGGCACCATCGCAGCGCTCGGGGGCCCGGTCGGCTGGGTCATCGCGGGCGTTGTCGGCGGCGGCATTCTCATCGGCGCCGGCGCGCGCTGGGGCTGGGAGGCGGCGGTTCCCATCGATACCCGCGAAGCAATCGACGGCTGGCTCTACGACGGCACCTCGCTCTGGCAAGGGCCGCAGCTCGCGAAATAGGAACACACACAATGACTCACACCCCCACACCGGTCGCGCGCCTGACGCCGCGCATTCCGACGGGCGGGCGCCCGATTCTGCCGGGCGGCAGAAACCCGCTCCCGCTGCTGCTCGGCCTGTACGTCGCGCCCGCGATCGGCTTCGTCATCGCAATGCTCGACACCCGCAGCGGCTTTCGCCTGCTGATGGCGAGCCTCGGTTTTGCCCTGCTCGTGCTCGTGCTCGGCCTCACCGCGCGGGTGCGCGCGCTGCGGGCCGGCGCGATTCACGTCGCCGCCGCGGGGGAGCTACGCTTCGTGCCTCCCCGGTCGCAGCGCGCCGCGATGGTTGGGGTGCCGCTCGCGTTCCTGGTGCCCGCCGTCGCGCTGGTGCTGATCGCGGTGCTCGACCTCCCCACGCAGCCGAGCTCCTCCCGGCTCGCCGCGGCGCTGCCGTACGTGCTGTGGGTCTTCTCGCTTGTTACGCTTGCGCGGCTGTGCCTGTCGCTCCGGGTGGCGCTCGGGCTGCGCGTTGGGCCCGACGGGCTGAGGGGCGTGCGGGGGAGCAAGCGTGTCGAGCTCGCATGGGAAGACCTAGCGAGCGCGGCCCCGGTCGGCGCGCACGGCCCGAAGCTGCTGCTCAGCACGAGAGCCGGGGCGTCAATAGTCGTCGACGCGAATCACACGGGTTCTGACCCGGCGATCATCGCCGCCGTGATCGAGCACTACCGCGCGAGGCCCGCGAGCCGGGCAGAGCTCGCAGACGGCATCGGCGCGATTCGTGCGGTCGAAGCGGCGGCGGCCTGAGCCGGCGCCCCGAGACGCGGGCTGAGTCGGCGCCGCGAGTCAGCCCCGAGGCGGCCGGCTGAGGCGACGGCCCGCGCCTACTCGAACCGGTTGACGAGCGCGAGCGCGGCGCGCTCGATGTAGTCGCGAAACGCGGCGTCGTGCATGGGCGGCAGCTCGACCTCGTCGAGTGCTGCGTGCATGTGCTTCAGCCAGCGCTCCTTCGCGTCGGGCGTGACGGGGAACGCGTTGTGTCGCATGCGCAGCCGCGGGTGGCCACGCTCCTGCTGGTAGGCCGACGGCCCGCCCCAGTACTGCTCGAGGAACGCCTGGATGCGCCAGGTCGCGCCCTCCCAATCGTCGTCGGGGTACATCGGCGCGAGCACCTCGTCTTCGCGCACGCCGCGGTAGAACGCGCGCGCGATGCGCTCGAAGGTCTCGGTGCCCCCGACCTGCGACCACACGGTGTCGGTGACCGCGTCGCCCGCCTCGCCGCTGCGCAGCGTGAGCCGCGGCGCGGGCGGCGGGCTGGCCGGGGTCGATTCGGCGGGGGCGGATCCTGAACTCGCGGATCCACCACTCTGCGAATCGGCGGCGACCGATTGCTGCTCGTCGCTCATATTTCTCCCTTGGGCTGGCGGGGGAGCTCATCAGCGAGGCGAATGTTCTCCTCGGCGAACTTGCGGCGCAGCTCGGCTCTGATGCCTCGCTGCACCTCCCATTGTGCCTCGGGCCGCGTGCGAATAGCGAGTCGGAGCGTTGCGCGGTCACCGAACACGCTCTCGAGCCCGAGCACCTCGGGCTCGCCGGTCACCTTGCGCGCGAACTGGTCAGACGAGAGCAGCGTGCGCGCGGCCGACACGGCGACATCTGAGACGTGCTCGAGATCCTGCCTCGCATCGACGGTGAAATCGACGAGGGCGCGCCCCCAGCCCTGCGAGGAGTTGCCGAGGGTGAGAATCTCGCCGTTGCGAATGAACCAGAGCGTGCCGTCGAGGGCGCGCACCTTGGTAACGCGAATGCCGACCTCCTCGACGGTGCCCGTAATCTGGTCGACGGTGACGACGTCGCCGACGCCGAGCTGATCTTCAAACACCATGAAGATGCCGTTCAAGACGTCTTTCACGATGTTCTGCGCGCCGAACGCGAGGCCCGCGGCGACGATGCCCGCCGAGGTGAGCACCGCGCCGAGATCGACCTGCAGGCGACCGAGGATGAGGATCAGCGCGATCACTGCAACCGTCCACGTCACGACCGCCCGCCCGACCGAGCCGAGCGTGCGCGTGCGCTGCACGGCGCGCGCGTGAATGTACGGCGCCGCCCGCATCTCGCTCGTCGTGTCGACGTTCTGAGAGCGCTTCACACCGCGCACGATCTGCGTGACCGTGCGGTTGAGAATGCGAAGCAGCACCCAGTTCGCGATGACGGCGCCAATGATGATGCCGATGATCCACAGCGGGGTCGCCCAGGCGTGGAGGAAGTCGACTAAGGCGTTTCCTACCGCCTCCGTGACCTCCTCCGCGCCCGTTTGAGTGGTGAACATTAGTTGCTCGCGTCAGCCGCCTGGGCAGCGAGTGCCCGCTCGACACCCGCGAGGTGTTCGACGATCATGCGGCGAAGCGCCGCGGGCGCCTCGGTGTTCGCGTCGAGCCATGCGGCGGTCGCCTGGCGCAGTTCTTCGTTCGCGAGCGGCGACGGGTAGAAGCCGTCGATGAGCTCCTCGGCGATCGCGTAGCTACGCGATTCCCAGACGGGCATGAGCTCGGCGAAGAATCGCTCGATGTACGGCGTGAGTACCTCGCGGTCGTGCGCGCGCAGGAAGCCGAGGCCCGTCGCGCGGACGATCGCGTTGGGCTTGCCGGCCTCGTCCCACACCGACGCCCACGCTGCATCCTTGTCGGCCGCGGTGGGGAGGGCGGCGCGGGCGTGCGCCGCCGACTGGTTGCCGGTCGCGGTGCGGTCGTCTGCGAGGGCCGCGTCGATCTCGGCGGCCGTCGCCCGGCCGCCAGCTGCGAGCGAGATGAGCAGCTCCCAGCCGAGGTCGGTGTCGATGTCGAGCCCGGTGAGCGGGGTGCGCTCCTCGAGCAGCGCGAGCACCTGGTCGAGCTGCGCGTCGGTGCCGGCGAGCGACGCGAACGCCTTCACGAACTGGAACTGGTTGTCGGAGCCAGCTTCGGCTGCGAGCGCGAGCTGCCAGAGCGCGTCTGCAACCTTTTCGAGCGTCGCCTCGCGCTTCTCGGGGGCGACGTAGCTCGACGCCGACAGTACGAGCTGCTGGATGACGGTGCGCAGCACGGTCGAGTTCGTCTCGCCTGCGACGTGCGCGAGCACGATGTCGACGAAGCGGCTCGCGGGGAACTCGCCGTCGCGGGTCGCATCCCAGAGCGAGCCCCAGACCAGCGAGCGGGCGAGCGAATCCTCGATATCGCCGAGCTTCGTGCTCACCGTCTCGAGCGAGCGCTCGTCGAAGCGGATCTTCGCGTACGACAGATCCTCATCGTTGAGCAGCACGAGCGCCGGCTGCTGGGTGCCGACGAGCTCGGGCACGTCGGTCGACGCGCCGTCGACGTCGAGCTCCAGGCGCTTCACGCGAACGAGCTTTCCGCCCTGCTCCTCGTACAGGCCGACCGCGATGCGGTGCGGGCGGATCGTCGGGTAGTCGGCCGCGGCGGTCTGCGCGACCGAGAACGAGGCGAAGGTGCCGTCTTCGTCGACCGTGAACTCGGGGGTGAGCGTGTTCACGCCCGCGGTCTCGAGCCACTTCTTCGTCCAGTCGCTCAGGTCGCGGCCGCTGCGGGCCTCGAGCTCGACCATGAGGTCGGGCAGCTCGGTGTTCGAGTGGTTGTGCTTCACGAAGTAGTCGTGCACGCCCTGCATGAACGGCTCGCGGCCGACCCAGGCGACGAGCTGCTTGAGCACCGAGGCGCCCTTCGCGTAGGTGATGCCGTCGAAGTTCACGAGCACGTCTTCGAGATCGTTGATCTCGGCGACGATCGGGTGGGTCGAGGGGAGCTGATCTTGGCGGTACGCCCACGACTTCTCGCTGCCGACGAACGTCGTCCAGCTGCCGGTCCACTCGGTCGCCTCGGCGGTGGCGAGCACCGACATGTACTCGGCGAACGACTCGTTGAGCCACAGGTCGTTCCACCAGCGCATCGTGACGAGGTCACCGAACCACATGTGAGCGAGCTCGTGCAGGATGGTGACGACGCGGCGCTCGCGCATCGCGTCGGTGACCTGGCTGCGGAAGACGTACGCCTCGGTGAAGGTCACCGCGCCGATGTTCTCCATCGCGCCCATGTTGTACTCGGGAACGAAGAGCTGGTCGTACTTGTCGAACGGGTACGGGTAGTCGAACTCGGTCTCGAAGAACTTGAAGCCCTCGCGGGTCTTGTCGAAGATGTAGTCGGCGTCGAGGTACGGCGCGAGCGACTCGCGGCAGAACACGCCGAGCGGGATCACGCGGCCGTCGGTGCTCGTGAGCTCGCCTCGCACCTCGCGGTAGGGGCCTGCGATGAGCGCGGTGATGTAGCTCGACATCACCGGGGTCTTACCGAACGCCCAGGTCGCGATGTCCTGCTCAGCCCAGTCGGCGCCCTGCGCCTGCGCCTTCGTGCCGGCCGGGGTCGGCTCGGGCGTCGGCTGGTTCGAGACGACCTTCCAGCGCGCCGGCGCGGTGATGGTGAACTGGAACGTCGCCTTGAGGTCAGGCTGCTCGAACACGGGGAACATGCGGCGGGAGTCCGGCACCTCGAACTGCGAGTACAGGTAGACCTCGCCGTCTGCCGGGTCCTCGAAGCGGTGCAGGCCCTCGCCGGTGTTCATGTAGCGCATGGTCGAGCGAATGCGCAGTGTGTTCTCGGCCGCGAGGCCGGGAATCTGGATGCGCGAATCGGCGAACAGCTCGGCGGGGTTCAGCGACTCGCCGTTGAGCTCGATCGATTCGACCGAGTCGGCGATGACGTCGATGAAGGTTGCCGCACCGACGGTCGCGCCGAAGCGCACGGTGGTGTCGGCTGCGAAGGTCTCGGGGCCAGTGGTGAGATCGAGGGCGACCTCGTAGCTGTGGCTCGTGACGATGCTTGCCCGCTCCTGGGCTTCTGAGCGGGTGAGGTTTGTTCCTGGCACGGTACTCCTTGTGCAAAGTAAGAACTATCAGTGAATGGCTTAAGCCTAATCCCGTAGCCAATGAGCCCGCTGACGAAATATGGTGGGGGCATGACTCGCGCACTCGGTACATCGTCAATCGTCGTCTCTGCCACCGGCCTCGGCTGTAACAATTTCGGGCGCCCAGGCTCACAAACCGAGGGCCAGGAGGGCACCGACGCGGTGATCCACGCCGCGATCGACGCGGGAATCACGCTGTTCGACACCGCCGACCTCTACGGCTACTCCTTCGGCAAGAGCGAGGAGATGATGGGTCGCGCCCTCGCCGGGCGCCGCGACGAAATCGTGCTCGCAACGAAGTTCGGCTACCCCGAGTCGGGCGCGCCGTACGCGGGGGCCCGCGGCTCCCGCGAGTTCATTCGCGCATCCATCGAGGGCTCGCTCACGCGCCTCCAGACCGACCGCATCGATCTCTACCAGCTGCACATGCCCGACACCGAGACCCCCATCGCCGAGACGCTGACGGCGCTCGACGAGCTCGTACGCGAGGGCAAGGTGCTCGCGATCGGCCACTCGAACTTCTCGGCGGAGCAGATGGAAGAGGCCGCCCGCGTCGCGGCCGAGCTCGGGGTGACCCCGTTCGTCACCGCCCAAAACGAGCTCAGCCTCATCAACCGCGAGAGCGACGTGTCGGTGACGCCCACGGCACGCAAGCTCGGCCTCGGACTACTCCCGTTCTTCCCGCTCGCGAACGGGCTGCTCACCGGCAAGTTCACTCGCGACCACTTCCCGGCGGACTCCCGCATCATGCGTCAGCGTGCCCACGTCGCCGAGGGCGCGAACTGGGATGCGCTCGACGCGTACCGCGCGCTCTGCGACGGCTGGGGCGTGACGATGCTCGAGGCGACCTTTGGCTGGCTGCTCACCCACGAGCCGATCTCGAGCGTGATCGCGGGCGCGACGACGCCCGACCAGGTGCGCCAGAATGCGGCGGCGGGGGAGGCGTTCCGCCCGACTGCGGAGCAGATCGCCGAGATCGAGGCGCTCTTCCCGGTGCCCGCGGCCGCGTAGGCGCCCGCCGGCGCCCGCCGGCGCCCGCATCCATATGGCAGTCGTTGTCGCCGTGAGCGCGATGAGGCGACAATAACTGTCACATTGAGCTGCCCTGAGCAGCTCGGTCGGCCGCGATCGACGCCCGGAACGCCGCCATGCGTCGGGTCTGAATGCGCCGGCCGATCCGCTTCGAAAGGAACTCGACGAGCAGGCCGATGATGAACGCGGTGACGAGGCCGAGCAGCAGTGCGAGCAGCGGGTGGCTGCCGAAAATATTGCCGAAGACCGCGCCGATCGCAATCGAATACGCCGCCCAGAAGACGGCGGCGAACGCGGCGGCGATCGAAAACTTCCACGCCGGGTAGCGCGTCGTGCCTGCCGCGAGATTTACCGCGGTGCGCCCGACGGGAATGAAGCGACCCGTCATGATGAGGATCGGGCCGCTCCGGCGAATCGCACGCCTCGCCCACCCGAGCGTGCGCTGCGTGCGCTTGCCGCGCAGCCACTTCGGGTTTCGTGCACCGATCTTGCGGCCGATCCAGTACACCATCTGATCGCCCGTGAACGCGCCGACGGCCGCGATCGCGCCAAGCAGCCACAGCGTGTGCGGGTGGTCTGCGACGACAACGGTCGCGATCGCGATGATCACCGATTCCGACGGCACCGGCGGGAAGATCGCGTCGATGATGCAGAGCGCCAGCACGACGAGCAGCACCCACGGAGATTCGACCGTTGCGAGGGCAAACGTCTCGATCGCGTTCGTTACCCATTCCCACACACTCAAGTGGATCCCCTCGTCCGTTTTGCTCTCTCGGCAAACAGCCTAGAATCAGCACATGGGAAACACGCCGAGAGTTGAATTCTATTTCGATCCGATCTGCCCCTGGTGCTGGATGACGAGCCGCTGGGCGCACGAAGTCTCTGAGGCTCGAGGCTTCGCCATCACCTGGAAACCCATCAGCCTGAAGATCATCAACGAGGGCAACGCCGACACCTCGCACGCCGAGCACCACGCGGCCGGCCACCGCTTCGGGCGCGTTGTCGAGGCGGCGCGCGTCGCCGCCGGAGAGGGATCAGACGGCGACGCGGTCGTCGGAAAGCTCTACACAGAAATCGGCACCCGCGTGCACCCGGGCGACCGCATGGATGTCGAGGCTATCCTCGCCGAGGCGCTCGCCGCCGTCGGTCTCGACCCCGCGCTCGCCGCAGCGGCCGACACCGATGCGAGCGACGCCCAGCTCCGCGCAAACACGACCCACGCGCTCGACATCGCCGGCCCCGACGTCGGCGTGCCGATCATCTCGATCGACGGCGTCGCGTTCTTCGGCCCCGTCGTGTCGCCCGCGCCAACGGGCGAGATGGCGCTGCGCCTGTGGGACGGGATCGCGGCGGCCGCGAGCGTGCCTGGGTTCTACGAGCTCAAGCGCGGGCGCACCGTCGGCCCGCAGTTTGACTAGGCTTAACACCATGCGTATTCACGTCGCCACCGACCATGCCGGCCTCGAGTTCAGCCAGCAGCTGCAGCAGCACCTGCGCGACCGCGGATTCGAGGTGATCGACCACGGGCCAGCCGAGTACGACGCGCTCGACGACTACCCGTCGTTCTGCATCAACGCAGCGCTCGGAGTCGCGCGCGACGAGCGCGATGGCGTCGAGGCGCTCGGGGTCGTGTTCGGCGGTTCGGGCAACGGCGAGCAGATGGCTGCGAACAAGGTGCAGGGCATTCGCGCGGCGCTCGTGTGGAACGAGTCGACCGCGTCGCTCGCCCGCGAGCACAACAACGCGAACGTCATCTCGATCGGCGCGCGCCAGCACGAGGTCGCCGACGCGATCAAGTTCATCGACCTGTTCATCGACACGCCCTTCCCCGGTGACGAGCGCCACGTGCGCCGCATCGCCCAGCTCGGCGAGTACGAGCAGACCGGCGCGATCGCCGGCAAGCAGGTTGACAGCCTGTAACAATGCCTGAGGGTCATTCCGTACACCGCATCGCGAGGCAGTTCGCGGCGAACTTTGTGGGCTCGGCACCTGAGGTGTCGAGCCCACAGGGGCGCTTCGTCGAGGGCGCAGCCGAGCTCGACGGCCGCAAGATGCTCGACGCGCGCGCCGTCGGCAAGCAGATGTTTCTCGAGTTCGAGGGCGATCTGTGGCTTCGGATTCACCTCGGCATTTATGGTGCCTGGGACTTCTCGGGCGAGGTGAAGGTCGACCCGTCGATCCAGATTCACGGCCAGACTCCCGGCCACTCGAAGCTCGGCCAGACCGGCGAGCACGTCGGCAGCGGCACGAAGGGCAGCGACGCGCTGCGCGATGCTGCGCTCGCTGCGAGCGACGCCCCGGTCGATAGCCTCGGCGAGGACTCGGTGACGTCGATTGGTGCGCCCAGGCGCACGCGGGTGCGCATGGCCGAGGCCGACAAAGAGGGAGAGCTGCTCGAGTCGTTTCCGCCCGAGCCCGTCGGCGCGGTGCGCGTGCGGCTCCTCAACGAGACCGTCTGCGCCGACCTGCGCGGCCCGACAGCGTGCGAGGTGCTCACGCCGGCCGAGGTGAACCGCGTGATTCAGCGCCTGGGGCCCGACCCGGCGAACGCTGACAACGCGTTGGAGCGTGAGCGCTTCGTCGAGCGCGCCGGCAAGAAGAAGACCGCGATCGGCCTCGTGCTCATGGATCAGTCGGTCGTCGCGGGCATCGGTAACGTCTACCGCGCCGAGATGCTGTTCCGGGCCGAGCTCGACCCACACACCCCCGCGAACACGCTCGACCGCGCGGTGCTCGAGGAGCTCTGGGACGACTGGGCGCACCTGCTCGAGATCGGCATCACGGTCGGGCAGATGATCACCATCGACGGGCTCGTCGGCACCGCCTACCAGAAGGCACTTGTCGACCGCGACGAGCGGCACTGGGTGTACAAGCTCGAGGGCACGCCGTGCAAGCGCTGCGGCGCGAACATCAAGCTCGAAGAGATGGGCAATCGCAAGCTCTACTGGTGCCCCGGCTGCCAGACCTGACCGGCAAGCACCACCGAAGCACACCTTATTTACCAGCGCACACGTTAATCGAGTGCAAAAGCATGGTGTTTCGTGGCTTACGTGTGCTCCGGTGAAAGCGATCGGGCGCTAGAACTCGCTGCCGCCCGAGCCGAGCAACACGAGGTAGAGGTAGCGCAGGTACGGGATCGCCCAGTCGACGGCGGCGATCGCCCCGAGCGTGAGCGTGGCGAACGCGAGCACGCCCGCGATCCCGAGCCCCCAGGCGGTGAGCTTGGTGCGGCCAGGCAGGTGGGCCTCGGCCGCGATCGAAGGGGTCTCGGGTAGCGCGTCGAGCCCGAGCTCGTGGAGGGCCCCGTTGCCGGGCTCTTGCGCAGCTGTGGTGTCCATGGATGCAGCTTAACGCGTGGGGGCGCGGCTCGCGGCACTAACCAACGGACGCGAGGGCAAACGGCAGCACGGCGGGCGCGCCCGCCAGGCGGAGCTCGCGCGCCGCGACCGTGAACGACCAGCGGCTGTCAACAATGTCATCGACGAGCAGCAGAGGCCCGGGCGCCTGCCTCACGAGGCCCGCGAGCTCAGGCCCCACCGCCCAGCGCCCCCACACCGACGCCAAACGGAAGGCGCTGTTGCCGCCTGGCCCCGTCGCCGGGCGATCGTCTGCGAATTCGAGGGTGCCGAGGAAGGGGAGCTTGCCGCGCTCGGCGATTGCTGCTGCGGTGCTCGCGATGAGTGTCGGCCGGCTGAAGGAGGGCATCGCGACGACGCCGACGGGCCGCTCCTCCCAGGGCCAATCCCTGAGCGTCGCGAGCACCGCGCCGAGTAGTGATTCGGGGAGCGGCTGGTCGGGTGCGCCGGTTGCGAGGAGCTCGCGCAGCGGGCCACCCCAGCCCAGGTCGGTGAGCCTCGCGACGACTCGGCCGGGCTCGGCGCGCTCCTCCTGCGCGATGCGCCCGCGCACGGGGACGCCGCGCCGATCGGCGCCGGTCGGCCACTGGCCGCGCGGTTCGACGGGCACCCCGGCCTGCTGCAGCCTGCTCGCCGCCCGCGCCGCGGCGTCGCCCGCAACCTCTGTTGGGTACCAGGCGCCGGCGCAGACGTCGCAGCGGCCGCAATCGGCTGCCGTCGGGTCGTCGAGCTCGCGCTGCAGCTCGGCCATGCGGCACGCCTCACCGCGCTCGTAGCGCAGCATCGCCGCCTGCTCGGCCTCGCGCGCCTCGGCAATGCGCCGGTAGCGTTCGGCGTCGTAGCTCCAGTCCGCGCCGGTCGCGACCCAGCCGCCTGAGACCCGGCTCACCGCGCCGTCGACGTCGAGCACCTTGAGAAGTAGCTCGAGCTGCGTGCGCCGAAGATCGACGCGGGCCTCGAGCGCGGGGGTCGACAGCGGCGGCGAATCGGGGGAGCCGAGCGCCTCGATGACCGCGTGTGCGCGCTCGGGGTCGGGCATCGAGGCCGTCGCGAAGTAGCGCCAGATCGCGGCGTCTTCCGCCCCGGGCAGGAGCAGCACGTCGGCGTGCGCGGTACCTCGGCCGGCGCGCCCGACCTGCTGGTAATACGCGACGGGGGAGGAGGGGGCCCCGAGGTGCACCACGAAGCCGAGGTCGGGTTTGTCGAAGCCCATGCCGAGCGCGCTCGTCGCGATGAGCGCCTTCACCTCGTTGTGCTTGAGCGCGGTCTCGAGCCGCGCCCGCTCCTCGGGGTCGGTGCGGCCCGTGTAGGCCGCGACCTCGTAGCCAGCGTCGCGCAGCAGCAGCGCCGTGTCCTCGGCAGCAGACACGGTGAGGGCGTAGACGATGCCGCTGCCGGTGAAACCGCCGAGGTGCCCAACGAGCCAGGCGAGCCGTGCGTCGGCTGAGGGCAGCCGCAGGCACCCGAGCCTGAGCGAGTCGCGCGCGAGCGTGCCGCGCAGCGTGAGCACGTCGTCACCTAACTGCTCGGCGACATCCGCGACGACGCGCGCGTTCGCCGTCGCGGTCGTCGCGAGCACGGGAACGTGGCGCTCGAGCCCGGCGAGCAGCGCGGCGATGCGGCGGTAGTCGGGTCGAAAGTCATGGCCCCAGTCAGAGATGCAGTGCGCCTCGTCGATCACCATGAGGCCCATGCGGGCGAGGATCGCGGGCAGCTGTGTGTCTCGGAACCGGGGGTTGTTGAGCCGCTCGGGCGACACGAGCAGTACGTCGACTTCGTCGCGGGCGAGGCGACCCTCGATCTCCTCCCACTCCTCGGCGGTTGCCGAGTTGATGGCGGCGGCGCGCACGCCCGCGCGTTCGGCTGCCGCAACCTGATCGCGCATGAGCGCGAGCAGCGGCGAAACGAGCAGCGTCGGCCCGGCCCCGCGGGCCCGCAGGAGCGCCGTCGCGACGAAGTACACGGCAGACTTGCCCCACCCCGTGCGCTGCACGACCAGCGCCCGCCGCCCCTCGTCGACGAGCGCGCTGATCGCCTCGAACTGACCCGCATGAAACTCGGCGTCGGCGGCGCCCGTGAGCTGCCGCAGCACCGCGAGTGCCTGGGTGTGGGTGGGGTGCTCAAGATTCGCCATGCATCGATCCTCTCAGGTGCCACCGACAGGTGTGCGGCAATGCGAGAGGATGTGGCATAATAGATCCTTGTGCCACGGTGCGAATCTGCCGCAAGGGTTTCGCACACACCGTGAACGCACGCAAATTCTTTGAACATTTATTCCGCGTACCGACTTGCGGCGGGCGCAGAGAGAGAACATCATGCAGAAGCTCGACCACGTCGATGCCCCGTCGCTGAAGAGCGACATCCCCGATTTCCGCGCAGGCGACACCGTCAAGGTGCACGTAAACATTGTCGAGGGTAACCGCTCGCGTGTTCAGGTGTTCCAGGGCGTTGTGATCTCGCGTCACGGCGAGGGTGTCCGCGAGACCTTCACTGTTCGCAAGATCAGCTTCCAGGTGGGCGTGGAGCGTAAGTTCCCGGTTCACTCGCCGACGATTGAGCAGATTGAGGTTGTGACGCGCGGTGACGTTCGCCGTGCGAAGCTCTACTACCTCCGTGGCCTCACCGGCAAGAAGGCGAAGATCAAGGAGAAGCGCTTCGCGTAATAGCGTTGCTTCTTCCGGTTCAGGCCTCCCGTCGTTTTTACGGCTGGGGGCCTGAATCATTGGTGCGGCTTTCAGCCTGAGGGCCCCCGCTGTCGGTACTGTAGATGTTGTCGTGCGCTAGCCGCGCTCTGACTGTGACGAGGAATGTGAGCCAGGTATGAGCGAGACTGCGGAGCGACGACGTCGAGGGGGCCTGCTGGGATTCGTGCGCGACCTCGTAATAATTTTGGTCGTAGCCTTTCTCATCTCCTTCCTGCTGAAAACCTTCCTCGTGCGGAGCTTTTACATTCCGTCGAGCTCCATGGAGCAGACGCTGCAGGTGAATGACCGCATCCTCGTGAACCAGCTCGTGCCGAACGTTGTCGGTGTCGAGCGCGGCGATGTTGTCGTGTTCCGCGACCCGGGCGGGTGGCTCTACCCGAAAGCCATGGCGACGACGCCGAGCGCTTTTGAAAAGGTGTTGCAGACCGTCGGGCTCGCAGCCGACACGACGCACGACTACGTCGTGAAGCGCGTGATCGGGGTCGGAGGCGACCGCGTCACCTGCTGCGACGCGAACGGGCGCATCGAGGTCAACGGCGTGCCGCTCGACGAGCCATACATCGTGATTCCCGAGGGCAAAACCCGGGCCTCGGAGATCGATTTCGACGTGACCGTGCCCGAGGGGTCGGTGTGGGTGCTCGGCGATAACCGCTACGCCAGTAAGGATTCTCGCTACAACCAAGACCAGCCGGGCAAGGGGTTCGTCTCCGAGTCAGAGATCGTTGGGCGGGCGTTTCTGCTGAACTGGCCGCTCGACCACTTCGGGTGGCTTGGCCGGCCCGAGAGCACCTTCACGGGCGTCGAGGAGGCCGCCGAACGGCCCGCCGAGGCTCCGAGTGCCCAGTAGTCGAGCGGTCGGGAGCGGGGCAGCCGTGGCAGCGAGCGCGACTAGCGCGACCAGCGCTACCAGCGCCGCGAGCAAAGACCCGACGCTCGACGTTGAACGCGAGTGGTTCGCGCGCGGCTTCGACGTGGTGATCGGCCTCGACGAGGTCGGTCGGGGTGCGATTGCGGGTCCCGTCGCCGTTGGCGCGCACGCCGTGGGCGCCGACATCGGGCCGTTCCCGGCAGGGTTGCGCGATTCGAAACTGCTCAGCGAGAAGAAGCGCGAGGCACTCGCGCCGCTCGTCGCCGAGTGGGGGCAGGGTGTCGTCGGGTTTGCGACGGCGGCGGAGATCGACGAGCGCGGCATCACTGCGATGCTCGGCGAGGCCGCGAGGCGCGCGCTGCTCGACCTGCACGCCGCGGGTGTCGCGGTGGATCGGGCCCTGATCGTGCTCGACGGCTCGCACGACTGGCTGACGCCGGCGTTGCGCAGCCCGCTGAACATCGTCACCAGAGTGGGGGCGGATCGCGCCTGCGCGAGCGTCGCCGCGGCCTCCGTCGGCGCGAAGGTCGCCCGCGACGCGGTGATGCGCGAGGCCCACGAGGCACACCCGGTGTTTGCGTGGGCATCGAACAAGGGCTACGGCGCCGCCGCGCACTACGCGGGAATCGCCGAGCACGGGCTCACCGGGCTGCACCGTAAGAGCTGGGTGAAGTGACGTGGCCGCCGCGAATCGCAGCGTCATCGCCCAGCCGCTAAGCTTGAATCCGTGAGTACGCGCGCAAACCTTGCTGATGCTCCCATCGGAGTATTCGACTCGGGCGTTGGGGGGCTCACTGTTGCGCGGGCGATTCGCGACCAGCTGCCGGGCGAATCGATTCTTTACGCCGCAGATACAGCACACACGCCGTACGGCCCGCGGCCGCTTGCCGAGGTGCGCGAGCTCGCGCTCGAGATGCTTGACAGTCTGGTCGCCTCTGGCGTGAAAATGCTCGTGATCGCGTGCAACACTGCCTCGGCGGCGGTGCTGCGCGAGGCCTCGGAGCGCTACGACGTTCCCGTTGTCGAGGTGATCGGGCCGACGGCGCGCAGCGCGCTGTCGATCACCCGCAACGGTCGCGTCGGCCTGATCGGCACCGCGGCAACGATCGCCTCTGGCGCCTATGTCGAGCACTTTGCGGCCCGTTCAGACGTCACGCTGGTGTCTCAAGCGTGCCCGCGCTTCGTTGAGCTCGTTGAGGCGGGGCAAACGAGCGGCCCCGAGACGCTCGCCATCGCCGAGGAATACCTGCGGCCCCTCGTCGACGAGGCGATCGATACACTCGTGCTGGGGTGCACGCACTACCCGTTCTTGCGCGGAGCGCTGCGCCAGGTCGTCGGCCCAGATGTTGCACTCGTCTCGAGCGACATCGAGACCGCGAACTTGGTTTTTGAACGGCTCACCGAGCTCGGCCTGCTCCGCGACTCCGCGGCGGGAGCTCCCACGATCCGCTACGAAACCACCGGCGGTAACACGAGCGAGTTCGTTCGCCTTGCGCGCCGCATGCTCGGAATCGGCGGCGACTCGCTCGAGGCCGTGATCCACACCCACCATTCGGAGGAAACATGACCGAGATCACCCGTGCAGACGGACGTTCGCCTGGCGCAATGCGCGAGGTCACCATTGAGCGCGGCTGGAGCGCGCAGGCCGAGGGATCCGCGCTTATCTCGTTCGGCAACACGAAGGTGCTCTGCACCGCCTCGTTCACGCCCGGAGTGCCCCGCTGGCTCATGGGCAAGGGAACCGGCTGGGTAACCGCGGAATACTCGATGCTGCCGCGCTCGACAAACGAGCGCATGCAGCGGGAATCGGTGCGCGGCAAGATCGGCGGGCGCACCCATGAGATCTCGCGGCTCATCGGCCGCAGCCTGCGCGCGATCATCGACACGAAGGCGCTCGGCGAGAATACCGTCGTCATTGACTGCGACGTGCTGCAGGCCGACGGCGGCACACGCACCGCGTCGATCACGGGTGCCTACGTCGCGCTCGCAGACGCCGTAGAGTGGGCGCGCGCGAACGGGCACATCGCCCGCAACGCGAAGCCGCTCATTGACACCGTCGCGGCCGTCTCTGTCGGCATCGTCGGGGGAACGCCGGTGAGCGACCTGAACTACGTCGAAGACTCTGGGGCAGAGACCGACATGAACGTCGTCGTCACCGGAGCGGGCGACTTCGTCGAGGTGCAGGGCACCGCCGAGGGCACCCCGTTCAACCGGGCGGAGCTGAACTCACTGCTCGATCTGGCCCTCGTCAGCACCGCAGAGCTCGCGGAACTGCAGCGCTCCGCGCTCTCCGCATAACCGTTACCCGCGGCCCTGACGTAGCCGGGCCGCCACACGCACTGGGAGTCTTTCCATATGTCACGCACACTCGTACTCGCCTCGCACAACGCGAACAAGCTCGTTGAGCTTCGGGCGGTGCTCGAGCCGCTCATTCCGGGCATCGAACTCGTCGGCTACGACGGGCCCGAGCCGGTCGAAGACGGTCTGAGCTTCGAGGCAAACGCCCTGCTCAAGGCCCGAGCAGCGGCCGCACACACGGGCCTGCCTGCGCTTGCCGACGACTCCGGCATCGCAGTTGAGGTGCTCGGTGGGAGCCCCGGCATCTTCTCGGCGCGCTGGGGCGGGCACGCGCGCGACGACAGGGCGAACGTGAAGCTCTTGCTTGAGCAACTCTCGGACATCGCTGAGGAGCACCGCGCGGCCGGCTTCGTCTGCGCTGCGGCGCTCGTCACCCCCGAGGGGCACGAGGTATGCGAGCTCGGCGTCTGGCAGGGGTCGCTGCTTACCGAGGCGGTCGGCGAGAACGGCTTCGGCTACGACCCAATCTTCATGCCAGAGGGTGAGCGGCGCTCCGCGGCCGAGATGCGGCCCGAAGAGAAGAACCTCGTGTCGCATCGCACGCGGGCCTTCACGCAGCTCGCGCCGGCCATCGCCGAGCTGCTCGGCGAGTAGCGGCTGGGACCGGCAGGCAGGCCCGCCGGGTCTCCCGGGCCCGCCGGGTCTCCCGGGCCCGCCGGGCTCGGCCGGCTCCGTCAGGCATCGGCCAGCGCATGGCCATTTCATCGCGCCAGCAGAAGATACACCCGGCAGGCGATACACTCGGCAGAGAATCGTTTGAGCGCCGTGCGCGCGACCTCGAAGGTGGTTTCCTGTGACGCAACTCAGTGGTGGCCTCGTGCGGCCCGACGTAACCGAGGCCGACGCGACCGCGATCGCGAGCGACCACTACGGGGTCGACGTCGTGGCCCGCGAGCTCGGCAGCAACCAAGATCGCAACTTCGTGCTCGAGGCCGCAGACGGCTCACGCACCGTGCTGCGCGTCGACCACCCGGTCTTTGAAGACGCAGCGCGCGAAGCCCAGCACCTCGCGCTCGATGCCTACCGGGCCGCGGGGCTCTCGGTGCCAGCCGTGCTCCCGGGGGTCGACGGGCAGCTGGTGCAGCGCTGGGGCGAGCTCGCCGTGAGGCGCAGCGAGTTTGTCGAGGGTGAGCCGCTCGTCGACTGTGGCTACCTCGCGCCCACGGTGGTGCGCGAGTTTGGAGCCCTGGCCGCCGCGTCCGTGACGGCGCTTGCAGAGCTTAGCCACCCGGGCCTCGAGCGCTCCCACATGTGGGACATGCGCGTCGCACACTCAGAGGTGGTGAAGCTCGCGGCCGCGATCACCGACGATCGGCTGCGCGACCGCGTGCTCGAGGCCGCCGCGGAGGCGCAGCGGGCGCTGGCAACGGTGCAAGACGACCTCGCGGTGCAGGCGATTCACGGCGATCTCACCGACGACAACGTCGTCGGCCGGCGCGGCGACGACTCGCGGCTGCACCCGCACACGGTGCTCGACCTCGGCGACCTCTCTTGCGGGTGGCGCGTTGCCGAGCTCGCGGTCACGGCCGCGTCGTTGTTGCACCACGAGGGCGACCGCCCGCTGCGGGTGCTCGATGCGGTTGGCGCGTTCCATTGCGCGGCCTCCCTGTCGCTCGCCGAGGCGCGCGCGGTCTGGCCGCTCGTGGTGCTGCGCGGTGCGCTGCTCGTCGCGAGCGGTTGGCGGCAGCTCGCGATCGATGGCGACAACGAGTACGCGCGCGAGCGGATCGCGGGGGAGCAGGCCATCTTCGACGCCGCTACGCACTACCCGCTCACCGAAATGACCGAGCAGGTGCTCGCACGGCTCGGCTTCATCGGGGCGCCCGGCGCCGATGGCGAGTTTGGCCTGCAGGCCGTGGCGGCGGTGCCCTCAGCAACCGGCTCAGCGGCCCCGAACGTGCCGTTGCGCTCCCTGCTGCCAGAGCTCGCGGGCGACGTGCGCGTGCTCGACCCCGGTGTCGAATCTGATGAGCTCGACGCCGGCAAGTGGCTCGACCCCGCCGCTGAACTCAACCTCGTTGACGACGCCTTTGTGACGGGAGCCGCTGCAGCGGTGCTGCCGTACGGGGTGTTTCGGCTCACGCGCGCCGCGATCGACGCTGCCGGCGCCGCCGAGACCTGGCCGCTCGGAACCGAAGCCTGGGTCGCCCCCGGCTCGGCCCTCGCCGTCGCGGCCCCGGCCGACGCCTCGGTCGTCGCGGTGACCGGGCGCGGGCTCCTGCTCGACACCGGCGACGGCTGGTTCCTCTCGATCGACGGTGCCGTGCCATCGGTGGCCGAGGGCGCAGCGCTGCGCCGGGGCGATACGATCGGCGAGCTCGCTGGCTCAGACGACCCGCGACCGCTCTCGGTGATGCTCTGTCGCGCAGACGCCGTCTCGGGGCTCGCGCCCGCGATCTTGGCGGTGACGGCGCCTGCGGCGGGTCGCGCCCAGCTCGTCGCGCCTGAGCGCGTGCCCGCGTGGCGCAGGCTTTCGCTCGACCCTGCCGCGCTACTCGGCCTCGAGCCGCTGTCGCAGCGCGACGAATCGGGCGACGAACTGGCGCGGCGCGAGCGCATCTTCGCGAGCGCGCAGGAACGCTACTACGACAGCCCGATGCAGATCGAGCGCGGGTGGCGACACCACCTCGTCGACACCACGGGCCGCAGCTACGTCGATATGGTCAATAACGTCGCGGGGCTCGGCCACGGTCACCCGGGCGTCGCAGACGCGCTGAACAGCCAGATTCGCAGGCTCAACACCAACTCGCGGTTCCTGTACCGCGAACTCGCCGAGTACAGTGAGCGGCTGCTCGCGATGCTCCCAGCCGGCACCGGCCTCGACACCGTGCTGCTCGTCAATAGCGGCTCAGAGGCAGTCGACCTGGCGCTGCGCCTCGCGCAGGCTGCGACCGGCCGAAAGACCATTGTCGCGCTTCGCGAGGCCTACCACGGTTGGACGATGGCGAGCGATGCGGTGACCACGAGTGCCTTCGATAACCCGTTCGCGCTCGAGAATCGCCCGGACTGGGTGCACGTTGCCGACGTGCCGAACCGGTTCCGCGGCACCTACCGCGGCGCGGAGAGCGACCGCACGGTGGGGCAGCGCTACGCCGCAGACTTCGGCGACGACCTTGTGCGACTCGGCGCGGAGGGGCGCGACGTCGCAGCATTTGTCTGCGAGTCTGTGCTGGGCAACGCAGGCGGTGTGCTGCTGCCCGAAGGGTACCTCGCAGACGTCTACGCTCGGGTGCGCGCGGCGGGCGGTTTGTGCATCGCCGACGAGGTGCAGGTCGGCTTCGGTCGCCTCGGCTCCTCGTTCTGGGGGTTCGAAGAGTCAGGTGTCGTGCCAGACATCGTGTCGATCGCCAAACCCATGGGCAACGGGTTTCCTGTCGGCGGCGTGATCACCTCGAAGGCGATCGCCGACGCGCTGGCGAGCCAGGGGCAGTTCTTCTCGTCGGCAGGCGGCAACCCGCTGTCGTGCCGCGTCGGCATCGCCGTGCTCGACGCGATGCGCGACGAGGGGTTGCAGCAAAACGTTGCCGAGGTTGGGGAGCGGCTCTCGGCCGGGGTTCGTGAGCTCGCCGAGCGGCATGAGATCATCGGCCCGATCCACGGCAAGGGGCTCTATGTTGGGGTCGAGCTCGTGCGCGACCGGCAGACCATGGAACCGGCGAGCGCCGAGGCCGCGGCGATCTGCGAGCGCCTGCGGGAGCTTGGCGTGGTCGTGCTCACGACCTCGGAGCGCTCGAATGTGCTGAAGGTAAAGCCGCCGTTGACGCTCAGCGCCGAGAGCGCCGACTTCGTGCTCGCCCAGCTCGACAGGGTGCTCACCGAGGGGTGGTAACCGCCGGCTGAGGGGTCGCGAGCTCGCTCGCGGCGCGAACGACCGTGTCGCGGCGCCGCGCGTGCTCCTGCTCATTCACCGGGCCCGAGATCATTCTCGCGACCTGCGGCACGGCCGACCACCACCCCGCAATCGCGAAAATCAGAAACACCAGCTGATCTGGGCTGTGGGCCGAGCTGATCGCGCCGGAACGCTGGCCAGCGGTGACCGCCTCGACCTTGTCGCGGTAGTGTTCCCTGCGCTGTGCCTCGTCTGGCACGATCGCGTCAAAGACGAGCCCCTCCCAGCGCAGCAGCCGGCTGAACTGCGGGTGTGCCCGGTGATAGTCGTAGACGCGGCCAGCATACTCGCCGATGTCGCCGGGGGAGGCCGCGCTGATGGGCACGTCGCGGGCGACGCTCGCGAGCTCCTCGCGCAGCACCACGGCGAAGAGGGCGCGCTTGTCGCCAAAGTAGTTGTACACCCGCTCCTTGTTCACGCCCGCCGCCCGGGCGATGCGCTCCACGGTCGTGCCGTCGGGGCCGTGCTCAGCGAACTCCGCCACGGCGGCCGTGAGAATCTTCTGTTGTGTTGCGGCGGTATCCCAGGCCATCGACGCACCCTTTCACGTGTGGCGGCACTGGTGCGCCGCCCCAAAACCATTTCCAACGCTCGCGTTGGTACTTGGTCACCAACTGTACTACGGTTAATTCCAACGTTAACGTTGGTGAGGGGTGCGATGTCGAACGATCAGGGAATTGGGGCCGCGGGCGGCGGCGCAACGGAGTACCCGGGAAACCGACTGTCGGTGGCGCTGCTCGTCTGCTCGGCGCTTGTCGTCGTGATGCAGCTCTACGCCGCCATTCCGCTCGTCGCGCCGCTCTCTGCGCAGCTGCTCGGTGACGCTACGTTCGCTGTGTCGACCGCGTTTAGTCTCTGCTACGCCCTCGGGTTTCTCATCTGGGGTCCGCTCGCAGACCAGTTTGGGCGCCGCCGCATTATGCTCATCGGCCTGATCGCACTCACCGTGGTCACGGTCTGCTGCTCGTTCGCAACCTCCATGACAGCGATCGGTCTGCTCCGCGCGGCGCAGGGGTTTCTCGCGGCGAGCTTCGCGCCAGTCGCGCTGGCCTACCTCTCCGAGTCAATGGCGCCCGCCCGCCGAGCCCCCGCCATCGGGGCGATGGCGACTGCGTTTCTCGTCGCGGGTATTTCGGGGCAGGTCATTCCCGAGTTTCTCGCGCTCCACTTTGGCTGGCAGAGCGTGTTCTACGTCTCGACCGCGCTCATCGCGCTCGCGGCAGTGGGCGTCTGGGCGCTGCGCCGCGAACCGTCGCGGGCGCCAGACGGGCTGGGCCTACGCGGGCGCATGCGCAACCTCAGGGTCGTGGCAACCCGGCCGACGGTGTTGCTGCTTGCGGTGGCCCACATGACGCTGCTGCTGTCGCTCGTGGCCATGTACTCGGCACTTGGCCCGCACCTCACGGCATTCGGGCTCGATGCCTCTCACATTATGCTGGTGCGGCTGCTCGGCCTGCCCGGCATGTTCGCCTCTCTGTTGACCGGCCTGCTCGTTCGCCGGTTTGGTCGGCCGGGGGCCGCGCGCTTCGGCTTTGCGGTTGCCGCGCTGGGCCTCGTGCTCGAAGCAGCGCTGTCGTGGTCGCTTGTTGGAGTCGCGCTGGCGAGCCTTGTGTTCGTCACCGGCGTTGCGCTCGCGCTCCCGGCGATGATCGCGCTGTTCGGCGAGAGCGCCGCACCGAATCACGCGAGCGGCATGGCGCTCAATGGCTTCTTCCTATTTCTGGGGGCGAGCATCGGCCCACTGACTATCGGCCTCGGGCTGAACTTCCCTGCGCTGCTCATCGCTCTTGCCGGGCTGCTGCTGGTCGCCGTTGCGAGCCTCACCCTGTGCGTGCGGGTGGGCCGCCGCGGCACCCAGGGAGCAAACTAACCCTCGCCTCGGCCTGGGCCCGGGGAGCGGGCGTGCGCAGTTCGGCTCGCTCGAAGGGGTGAGCTCAGCGACGAGCACGCGATCCGCCACCGACAACCTCCCGTGCCGTGACGTGGGTCTAGGCGGCGGCAGCCGCGTGCACGTATCGCAGCTCGCCCGCTACAGCCCGAGCACGGTGCGCGCGATGAGGAAGTAGATGATGAGCCCGAGCGCGTCGACGAACGTCGAAATAAACGGGTTCGAGAACACCGCCGGGTCGACCTTCACGGCCCGCGCGAGCAGCGGCATGCACCCGCCAACGGCGGCAGCGAGCGTGCACACAGCGAGCAGCGTCAGCCCGATAACGAGACCGATTTGCGGTGTAAAAGCGATCGCAGCGATCGCGAATCCGAGCGTGCCGAGCAGCAGACCAAGCATGGCGCCCGTGCGCAGCTCGCGGGTGAGCACCCGCCAGAAATCGCGCGAGCCAACGTCGCCGAGCGCCAACGCGCGCGTCACGGTGGTCGCGGCCTGATTGCCGGTGTTGCCGCCGGTTCCGATGAGCAGCGGCACGAACAGCGCAAGCACGGTCACCTGCTCGATCGTCGCCTCGAATACCGACAGCACCTGCACGGTGAGCGTCGCGCCGACGGCCAGCACGAGCAGCCAGATGACGCGCGAGCGCACGAGCGCCCCGACCGGCGTTGAGAGATACGGGCGCCGCAGCGGCTCGGTGCCGCCCTGGCGCGCCGCGTCTTCGCTTTCCTCGTGTTCGAGAATGCGAATCGCGTCGTCGATGGTGAGCATACCAACGAGGCGATCCTCTCGATCGACGATCGGTAGGGCAAGCAGCGCGCGGTCTGCGCACCGGCGCGCGGCTTGCTCGGCCTCCTCGATGGCGCCGGCCGTGTGCACCGGGTTCATCATGTCGGCGATCACCGTGTCGCCATCGGCAGCGAGAATCTCGCGCAGGCTCGTGACCCCGACGACGTGGCGAGAGTCGTCGAGCACCGGAATCGTGTACACGGTCTCGGCGTCAGCCAGCCGCGCCCGAACTCGCTCGAGGGTCTCGGCGACCGTGAATGCCGCGCGGGTTGAAACGTACTCGAGCGACATGCGCCTGCCGACGCTGCCCTGCGGGTAACCGAGCAGCGCGGAGGTGAGCACGCGCTCCTGCTCGGGCAGGCCCCGGAGCAGCCGCGTGGCGAGGGCAGCGGGAACCTCATCGAGCAGCCACAGCCGATCGTCGTGATCGAGGTCAACGAACAACTGAGCAACCTCGGCGTCTTGCAGCCCGTGGAGCAGGTCGCTCTGCAGCGCGGGGTCGAGAATCTCGAAGACCTCGGCCGCGCGATCTTTCGGCAGGAGCCGGTACATGACTGCGCGCTGCTTGTCGTTCAGGCGCTCGAAAACTGGAATGATGTCGGGCGCCAGCAGCGGGCTCAGCTCGTCAGTGATCGCGCTGAGATCGCGGGCTGCGTAGAGCTGCGCGATCGTGTCGACGAGCTCATCTTGGGTTTTCTGCTGCGCTGGGGGCAGCACGGCCGTGCTGCCCGTCGTCGGCGGCAGTGACTGGCTGCCTGCCGCTGCGGTCGGCAGCACATGCGTTGCGGCGGTCGCTGGCTGCTGTGCTGGCTGCTGCTTTGCTGGCTGCTGCTCTGGCAGCTGTGGGGTCGTCATGGCGTCGCTCCTTCGCCGGGGTGCGCACGCGAGACGCCGAGTGCGCAAAACAGATGGCGGGCGCACAGCGAATGCGGCGCCCGAGATGGAGCCGGACGGCGAGTGGGTCGCTACGCGGTGTGAAGTGCGAAGCGAGCGAACACGAGATCCGGCCGAGGACTGCAACTGTCACTGGACACGGAAATCACCTCACTTCGGTCGAACGCCTGATGCGGGGGATATGCAGCTCCCCGCAGGTACACTATCAGCGCGCGATGTCGCAGCCCAAACTCGCGGGTGGGGTCGGCCGACCGCGCCTGTGGAGCCAAGCGCTATGGCGTGGGCGCAGGCGGGCCCACGCGGCATAGGGAGGGTCCGGGCGATCGCCAGCCTCCCAGCCTCCCAGCAAACCAGGCAGCGCGAGTTGCCCGCGGCTAGCTGTCGCGGCGGCGTTCGCGCACGTAGAGCTGTCGTCGAACCTGGGCGACGAGTGCGCCGTCGGGCCCGGTGATCGGAATCTCAAACCAGCGCAACACCTTCTTGCCGCCGGCGGCGGCCTCCCGCAGCTCGGCTACGGTCTCGGGCGGCATCTCCACGGTTGCGGTGACGAAGCCGGTTCCTGGCGAGACGAATTCGATCTCGGCCGCCTTATCCCACGCAACGTAGTCGGGCCCGAGCTGGTTGAGCGACATGATGACGAGAAACGGGTCGAGCATCGAGAACAGCGAGCCCCCGAACGCAGTTCCCATGTAGTTCGCGTTCTCGGGGGTGATGTCCATACGAATCACGGCGCGCGTGAAATCGTCGGCGAGCTCGGTCACACTGATGCCCTGGGTCTGCAGCGTCGGCCAGTGATTGAACCCCTCCTTGTGCACCGCTGCGCTCTGGCCCCGAAGATCGCTCCCGCTCATGCTGACTCCCTTGTCTGGTCTTGTCGTTCGGTGTGGTGAGTTCTACTCAACACGACATCACCGGTCGAAGCCGAAACATTGTTGACGGCCGCGCCATTTGCGGTGCCCGGCGCAGCAGAAAGGCGTAGCTTGTGCACAGCGGCAGTAGGGTTGTGCCGTGACGAGTCTTCTCTGGTTTCGCGACGACCTTCGGCTGACTGACCACGCTGCACTCGCTGCCGCGGCGGCCGACCCCGAGGGCGCGGTAGCGCTCTATGTGCTCGACGAGATGAGCCCTGAGACCCGGCCGCTCGGTGGCGCGGCAAAGTGGTGGTTGCACGAGTCATTGACGGCGCTGAGCTCGGCCCTCGCCGAGCTGGGCATCCCGCTGGTGCTCAGGCGCGGTGCCGCCGAGCAGGTTGTGCGAGAGGTGGCGTCAGCTCGCGCAATCGACCGCGTGCTCTGGAACCGGCGCTACGGGGCGGAACGCGCGATCGATGCGCGGCTCAAAGTGCGACTGCGCGCGAGTGGGGTCACTGCAACCTCGTACCGGGGTGGGCTCTTGTTCGAGCCCTGGGCGGTGCGAACCGGTAGCGGCGGGCACTACCGCGTGTACTCCCCGTTTTGGCGGGCTTGCCTGGGAGCCCCCGCGCCGGCAGAGCCGCTCGCGGCGCCGGGTGCGCTCACGCCCCGCGCCACCAGGCTCGCGAGCGAGCTGTCAGTCGGGCTGGCGAGCGACCCGCTCGCCGACTGGTGCTTGCAGCCGACAAGCCCGAACTGGGCAGCGGGGCTTGCTACCCGCTGGGTTCCGGGGGAGGCCGCCGCCCTCGCTCAGCTCGAGCGCTTTCTCGCTACCCGTGCGCGTGACTATGCTGCAAACCGAGATTTCCCGGCGCTCGACACCGGGTCGGAGCTTTCGCCCTACATGCGGTGGGGCGAAATCAGCCCGCGCACCGTGTGGCACGCCGCGCTTGGGGCTGCCGCCGATCACGGCGTCGACGTCGGTGTGTTTCTCTCTGAGCTGGGCTGGAGAGAGTTTGCCTGGCACACGGCCTTCCACGCGGGCGCTGCCGAAGCTGCCCGAGCCGCCGACGCAACCGACGCGACAGACGCGGCCGGCGGCGCCAACACGGCCGGCTCGACGGCCCCAGCGGTCGTGCTCCCCGGCACAGCACTGCACGAGCGAGAACTGAACCCTCAGTTTGATGCCTTCCCGTGGCGCGCCACGACCGAGGCAGAACTCGCAGCGTGGCAACGAGGCGAGACAGGGTTCGGTCTTGTTGACGCCGGCATGCGCGAGCTGCGGGCGACCGGGTTCATGCACAATCGGGTGCGCATGGTCGCCGCCTCGTTTCTCACGAAAAACCTGCTCGCAAACTGGCGGGTTGGCGAGGCCTGGTTCTGGGACACCCTGGTCGATGCCGACGCGGCGAGCAACCCCTTCAATTGGCAGTGGGTTGCGGGGTGCGGGGCAGACGCAGCCCCGTATTTTCGGGTGTTCAACCCCGAAACGCAGCAGCAGAAGTTTGACCCAGAAGGCGCGTACGTCGAGCGATTCGCCCCGCACAGCGTGATGCTGCCTCAGCTCGTTGACCTCCGTGAGACACGGGTGCGGGCGCTCGCCGCCTACGACACCGTGCGCAATGCGCCGCGGGTGCGCGCTGCGCATGAGCCTGATCGGTAGCTCAGGTGTCGAGTGCGGCCCTCACCGCCTGCGCTGCCGTTCGGTGCGAGAAATGAAACCCTGACGCAGCCAGCGCGGCTGGGGCTACGTTGGCGTCGCTGAGCAGCAGCGAATCAGCCGCGTCTCGTCCGAGCGCGAGCCGGAGCACCCAGGCCGGAGCGGGCACCAGATAGGGTCGCCCGAGCTGGGCGGCGATAGCGCGACCGATCTCGCTCGCGGTCGCGGGCGTTGGGCCAGTGAGGTTGACGGGGCCGGTGAGCCCCGTGTCGATGACGTGGCGGATCGCGCGCACTTCGTCGTCTAACGAGATCCACGGCCAGATCTGCGTTCCGTGCCCCAGCGGCCCGCTGACGCCCAGCCTGGTGAGCAAGATGAGCGGCTTCAGCACCCCGCGCCGGTGCAAAATCGGCGCGGTTCGCAGCAGTGTGACCTTCGGGCCGGCAGCGGCACGCGTGCCACCACCTCTAGCGCGAACTGCGGTGTTCGCGGGCAGTGCCGCGGCTTCCCACTCAGCGCTGAGGGCGGCGAGAAATGTGCTGCCAGCAGTCAAAGACTCGCTCAGCACCTCGCCGGGGCGGTCGCCGTAGTAGCCAACTGCCGAGGCCGAAACGAAGTGTGGCGCGGCGTCACCGAGCTCGCTGATGGCGGTGGCCAGTGTGCGCGTCGGGGTGAGTCGGGAGTCGATGAGCTGCTGCCGGTAGCGCTTGCCCCAGGGGAGCCTCCCGATGCTCGCGCCGTTGAGGTTTACGACGGCAGTTGCGCCCGCGATGAGCTCGGGGTCGAGCCGTTCGCCGGGCTGCCACTGCAGTTCGTCTGGTGCTTGGGGCGCGCGACGCACAAGCCGCGTGACCCGAGTGCCGTCTGCGCGCAGCGAGCCCACGAGGGCGCTGCCAACGAGGCCCGAAGCGCCCGAGGCGATCACGGTGCGCGGTGCGGGGCGCTCGTCGGCGTGGCGCTGGGCACGTACCGGCGTGTCACTCATCTGGTGTTCCCCCAAATTCTGGCATGTCCCAAGTGCCTGGTGTCGCTCGAATGCTTGTATTCGCCAATGCAGCGTGTCCCCGGCGCATCCAGGGCGCCGCGTGAGAGCAATTGTACGACCGCACCTTCGCAGGCGCCCGGTGAGTGCCCGCGCACCCGTGGTGGCTGGCACGCACGGCGCCACCGCTCCGTCAGAGCCTTTTCGCCCAGTCACCACCCGAATCACGCGAGTTTCGATGGTGACGGAGCAAAAACATGGTGACGGAGCGAGCCCGCCGGGGTGGCAGCGCCGCTGCCGCCAGCGCCTGCGGCTCAGTGCGCCAGGCGGCCCCTAGTCTGCGGGTGCCGCGAGCGCGGTGAGGGCGGCGATGTGCCCGCGAAACGCGCGCCGACCAGCATCTGAGAGGCGAACCCACACGCGGCTGCGGCCCGACCGCACGGCCCGGCGCTGCTCGACATACCCTGCCTCGACCAGGGCTGCGAGCTGCTTGCTCAGCGCCGAGTCAGAGACCTGCAGCAGTTCGCGTAGCGCCCCAAACTCCTCCTCGCTCACCGGCTCGAGGAGCGCACAGATGCGCAGCCTCGGCAGGGGGTGAATGACAGGGTCAAGCCCGTTCGGGTGTGCGGCGCTACCGGAGGCCACGGCTCGCTCGCCTGGCCCAGAAGCGATCGAGTGCGCGGCCGCCGAAGGTGACGAGCGCGAACAGTGCAGCCGCGGCGACTGCTGGCAGCCACCACCACCCGTGCTCCGCGTACAGGGCGGTGCTCAGCCCGCCGAGCACCCCTGCTGCTGCGGCGAAGCCGATAAGCCCCAGCGTCATGCTCCCGGAGAGCCGCAGCTTGCGCACCGCGCTCGGCTGCTTCCACGCGGCGACCGCGCCGATCGCGATGACAGTGGCCGGCGGAATGAGGTACTGCAATAGCATCGGCCAGGAGCGGGTGTACGGCAGCAGGGCGAACACCGCGAGCATGAGCCCGAGCGTTGGCCAGTAGCGGGCAGGCCGCTGCAGCCTGGCGATGTTCTGCTGCTCGGCCTCAGCGAGTGTGGCCATCGCTTCCTGCGGTGTGGGGTCTTTTTCCATACAGGAAAGAGTACCAGCGACTTTCCATGGAGGAAAGAGACGGGCCGGGCGCCGCGACCCGCCGCTACGCGACCACGCCCGCCGATGCGCGGCCCGCGCGGCCCGCGCGGCCCACCGCCCGCCGCAGCGCAACGAACAGCACGATCATGCCGGCGGTCAAGAGCATGTGCCCGAGCCCGGCAATCCCCGAGATCATCTTGGTCGATTCCTCGCCGAGCACCGTGAGGCTGCCGTGCCACACGAGCATCGCCGACGTGAGCACGACGCCCGCGTTGTACAGCCAGAAGAACCAGGCAAACAGCTTCTTGCTCGCAGAGATGGCGAACGCCTTCTCGAGCGCGAGCACGATCAGCAGCACGATGAATCCGAGCGTGAGCAGGTGAGTGTGAGCGAGGCCGAGCTGCGTGAACTGCCCCTCAGGGAAGTCGTTGAGCTTGGTGAACTCGCGGTAGAACAGGCCGGAGGCCACCCCGACGAGCATGTAGATGAACGCGGCGTTGAGGAGTTTTTTCATGGTGGTGTTCCTTTCGAACGGTTGGGAAGGGTCAAGAGTGGTTCGCGAGCGCGCCGAATACGCCCACCCGGGAGCTGTGCCCGGGCCAGGGAAACGTGGCGGCGTGTCAGTGCCGCTAGAGGGTCAGATGAGCCCGGTCTCCTGCGCGAGGTGGATCGCGCGCGAGCGGCTGTCGACGTCGAGTTTGGTGAAGATGTGCGCGACGTGGCTCTTCACTGTCGCTTCGGTGACGAACAGCGCCTTCGCGACCTCTTTGTTCGCCTTGCCGGTCGAGAGGAGCCGCAACACCTCGATCTCGCGGTCGGTGAGTTTCGGCAGCGGATCGCGCACACCCTGCAGCACCCTGGCCGCGACATCGGGGGTGAGGTACATGTCGCCGGCTGCGGCGCGCTCGATGCCCTCGACAATCACCTCCGGCGCGACGTCTTTCAACAGGTAGCCGGCGGCGCCTGCCTCGATGGCGCCGAGGATCTCAGCATCGCGGTCGAACGTCGTGAGGATGAGCACGGCCGGGGCCGGGTCGAGCTCCCGCAGCGCCGCGGTGGTCTGAATGCCGTCGATGCCGGCGCCGAGCCTGAGATCGCAGAGCACCACATCTGGGCGGAGCTGCTCGGCGAGCGCGATGGCCGCCTCGCCGGTCGCGGCCTCACCGATCACGGTGACGCGACCCCCGGTGTCGAGCACGGCCCGAAGCCCACTGCGCACGACCGGATGGTCGTCGACGAGCAGCACGGTGATGGTCATGGCATCTCCTCGGGAGCGGGGTCAGGCGCGGGAGCGGGGTCAGGCGCGGGAGCGCGGCCAGGAGCGGGAGCAGTGGGCGCGGAATCGTAGCGGATCGGCAGGTGCGCCGACAGCGCCGTGCCCTCGCCAGGGTTGCTTTCAACGTCGAGGCCACCGCCCAACTCTCGGAGCCGGTCTCGCATGAAGCGAAGGCCGTAGCTCGAGGAGCCCGTCGCGGGGGAGTGCTCCCACGCTGTCGCGTCAAAGCCGACACCGTCATCGGTGATGTCGAGCCGCACAGAGTCGCCCGCGTCGACGAGGCTGACGACCACGCGGGTCGCAGCGGCGTGCAGCTTCACATTCGCGAGCGCTGACTGGGCGCTGCGCAGCAACCCCACCTCGATCTCGGTGGGCAGCACTGGCAGGGTGTCGTCGACGTGCAGCTCGGCCCGAATCCCAGTCTCTTCGCGTGCACGTTCGAGCATTCGCTCGAGGGCGGCTGCGAGCGCACCGCTCTCGAGTTCTGCGGGCACGAGCTCAGCGACGATCCGCCTGACGTCACCGAGGCTGTCCCCGGCGAGCGTCTCGACCTGGGTGAGGGCGAGCGTGGCCGAAGGGTCGGTTGTGCGGTCGGCCCCCGCGTGGGCGACGAGGCGGATCGACGAGAGCGCCTGCGCGATCGTGTCGTGAATGTCACGCGAGATGCGCGTCCGCTCTGCGATCGCGCCCGCCTCGCGCTGGGCGAGCGCGAGCTCGTCTTGCAGCTCTGCCATTTCGGTGTGCGCGAGTGTGAGCGAGGCAACGAGCCGCTCGCGCTCTGCGGCCTGGTGGAGGAGCTCCAGGTAGCCGCGCGAGATCCCGAACGCGAACGCCCCGCCGATGAGCGGCCCGAATACATTCGCGTAGCTCGTTGTGCCGTGGTGCAGAATCGGCGCAACAGCGACCACCCCGAACACGAGCACGGAGAACGCGAGCCCCCACGGGAGCGGCAGCAGGTGCCCGGCGAGCAGCCAGAGCAAGAACGCGAGCCACACGAACTCTGGGGAGACGGCGACGGCGGCGATCCACACCGCGGCGAAACCGACAAGCCACCAGGCGACCGCACCGCGCGCAGCGGTCTTGCGCGGCAAGAATGTGCCTGCCGTGTGCCAGGCGAGCACCGCGACGCCGGCAACAACCGCGGCGGGCACCGCGACGCCGTCGCCGATCGCCCGGATCGCGCCGATCACCGTGAGCGCGATGGCGATGAGGTGCTGGCCGACCTCCATCGCCCGCACGGTCGGCTCGGCTGGCCGGGCGGCACGTGGGGTGCCGCCCGCAAGTGGCGCGTCGACGAGGCTCATGCGTCAATTCTCTCGCTCGCGCCCTCGTTTGGGGCGCTGAGAGCTGCGTTGCGCGATTCCGGTGCGCCGCCCGCCGGCCGAGCGGCGCGCTGGGGCCGGCGCCCTGGCCACCAGATGCGATCTCCGACGAGCGCGAAGATCGCGGGGACGATGACGGTGCGCACGACGAGCGTGTCGACGAGCACGCCGACCCCGACGATGAGTCCGAGCTGGCCGAGCGTGACAAGCGGCAGCACTCCGAGGGCCGCGAACACGGCCGCGAGCACGATGCCCGCGCTCGTGATGACGCTGCCGGTGTGCGCGACCGCCTCGACCATTCCGGCGCGGGTGCCGTGAACGTTCGCCTCGGCGCGTGCACGGTGCACGAGGAAGATCGTGTAGTCGATGCCGAGCGCGACAAGGAAGAGGAACGCGAGCAGCGGCACCTGCAGGTCGAGGGCCTGCTGCCCGAAGATGACGCGGCTCAGCCAGGCTCCGGCTCCAATCGCCGCGACGGCGCTCGCGAGGTTCACGACGAGGAGGAGCGCTGGCGCGATGAGCGACCGCAGCAGGAACACGAGCACGAGGAAGCTGATGGCGAGCACGAGCGGTGCGACGCGAAGCAGGTCTTGCTGATTTCCTGCTCGAGCGTCGACGTCGGTCGCGACGGCGCCGCCGACGAACGTATCTGGCAGCTCGGCGACCGCGTCGCGCAGCTCGCCGATCTGGGCGAGGCTTTCGGCGCTGCTCGGTTCGTACTCACTCGTCACCATCACCTTCGTGAGCGAGCCGTCGGAGCTCTCGCCTGCCGGGTGAGCGCGCACGACGCCGTCAACGGTGTCCGCCGCCTCCACCGCGGCCTCAGTGTTCGGGGTGCCCGTGACGATGAAAATTGGCTGAGCTTCGCCCGCGGGGAAGTGCTCGGACAGGGTTTCGAGGCCGCTCGCGGACTCGGATCCACCGCGGAACTTCTCGACCTGATCGAGGCCGACCGTCGTGCCGAAGAGCCCGGCCGACATGACGGCGAGCAGAGCGACGCCGGCGAGGAGACTGCGTGCGGGGCGCTCGGTGACCCGCGTCGCGATCGCGCGCCAGGCGCCGCCGCGCTGGGCGGATCCGCGACGCTCTGCGTCACCAGGCACCGCTGCGGCGGCCGGCTTCGGCACGAACGGCCAGAACACCCTGCGGCCGCAGACGGCGAGCAGTGGCGGCAGCAGGAACAGCACTGCGGCGAGCGCGATCACGAGGCCGATTGCCGAAGATACGCCGAGACCGTGGGTGCCGGGAATGACGGCGAGCACGAGCGTGAGGAGCGCAGCGACCACCGTCACGTTTGACGCGAGGATCGCGGGGAGCGTCTTCCGCCACGCAGCGCTGAGCGCGGCGCGGTGGTCGTCGGTGAGCAGCAGCTCCTCGCGGTAGCGCGAGATGAGCAGCAGCGCGTAGTTCGTGCCGGCACCGAACACGAGCACGCTGATGATGCCCGCGTCGAACTGCAGACCCCACGCGGCGCCGGCTGCCGCGGTCATCCGCCCGGCGAGACCGTCAGCGAGCGCCACAACTACGAGGGGAATGAGCCACAGCACGGGGGAGCGGTAGGTGATGATGAGCAGCAGCGCGACGATCACGATCGTGACGAGGAGCAGCGTGAAGTCAGCGCCCTCGAACGCCGCTGCGATGTCGGCGCCGAACGCCGGGCCGCCCGTCACCTGCAGGGTGAGGCCAGCGGGCGTCGCCGCCGCGATCTCGTCGCGCAGTTCGCCGATCACCGCGGCCGTGTCGGTGTTGGTCTCGCCGACCTGGATGGGGGTGACGAGCAGGGCGGCCTGCTCGTCGTCGCTAACCAGCGGGCCGCTCGACTCAGCGTCGGCGTGAGTATCGAGCACCGGCAGCAGCTCGGCGAGCGCCTGCGTGTCGGCGGCGGTGAGCTTCGCGCCGTCTTCGCGCGCGGCGACGACGAGCACCGACTGTCTGTCAGCGTTCGGGAACGTCTCGAGCAGCTCGCTCACGCGGGCCGACTCGGAGTCGGCGGGGGCCTGCGCGTTTCTCGCGGGTGCCTGGGCGCCGCCGAACACGCCGAACAGCGTGACGAGTATGAGGAGCGCCGCGCCGAGCGAGACCCACGCGCCGCGGCGCGACGTCAATAGGTCTGCGAAGTGTGTGCGTTGAGGGGAATCAGCCATACCCTCAACTTCACCAGCGCACGCGTTTTCCGGCATCGGGGAGGATGCTGAACTCCCTATCATCCAAAAGGATGATGGGGCCGGGGGTGCCTGGGTGTCTGGGGGCCTGGGGCCTGGGGCCTGGGGCCTGGGGCCTGGGGTAAGGGGAGATGGCGGCCTAGGCCCGCACTCCGCTGCGCCCATATGACGCTTATTGTCGTATGCAGGCAGCCATAACGACAACAAGCGTCATATGCAGGTCTGACTGGTCGGCCAGTACCGGTGCCGCCCGTGTCGGTGCCGCAGGAATCGGCACGGGCAGGCTCGGGCCGGGTAAGGTCTCACCATGGTTACCCCCCCCCAGAGGCTAGTCCAACCCGCGCCGCACGAAGCTCCGGGGTGACCGCGCGACGAGGAGCGCCGCCGCGAGCGCCGCAACGAGCACAGCCAAGCCAACGGTGAACTGCGTGTCCCACATCATCACGGTGTCAAGCCACGCGCCGCTCGCCTCAATGTGCCGGTTCCACGCCACCTGGTAGCTGCCGGCGGCGATGCCCCCTGCTATTCCGAGAGGCAGGCCGACGCCGAGCATCACCGCGGCGCGCGCGACACCCAACCGCGCAAGTGTGCCGCGCCCGGCGCCGACGGCGTGCATCGTTGCCGCATCGCGCCGCCCCTGCGTCGCAGCGAGCAGCACCGCGACAGTTGCGGCAGCAACCGCGACGAGCCCAAGCAACGCCGGCACTGACCACACAACGGCGAGGGTGACCGGGTCGTTGGCGGGGGCCAGCCTGCTCGTGCTGTCTGGGATGGACACCCGTGCGAGTGACTGGAACGCCGGGCGGTCGAGCAACCCGAACAGTTCGCTGTCAGACAGCGGTGTCGACACCGTCGCTATCTCGCCGAGGTAGTGCGTCGCGTCGACGCCGAGCGCCCTCGCGGTACCAGGGGAGACTACGAATGGGGTTCCCAGCCCGCGCAGGTAGGCGCCTGGCACCTCCACGAACTCGTCGGTGTCTGCCTCGTCGGCCAGCATGTCGGGGTCGACCCCCACGCGCACCGTACCGGCCTCGCTGATGAAAGTCGCATCGTTCACCACCGCGCCGCCCGCGTCGAGCACTTGCGCGGCCGCCTCAGCGCCGGGCATGCCTGTCGCGCGCACAGCGTCACCGCTGAACAGAAAGACGTTTGACTGCGCAATGAGACCACCGATCCTGAAACCTGGGTTGAACCCGGCTCCAGACATCTGATTCACACACTTAAGTTCTGCGCCTGGCCGAGTGGCGCTCGACACGTGCGGCACCTCGTCCCACTCGCAGGCGCTCGCCGCAGGGCGAAACGGTTGCAGCTGCAGCGCCGAAGCCCGCGCAACCTCGAAGATGGGCTTGCTGCCCGTCACCTCGGGGGTGTCCGAGCGAATGTCGTCGACGGCCGCGGTCGCGAGCAGGCGATCGAAATCGTCACTCACCCCGACAGCAGGGCCGACCATGAAAGTGCCGTTCCATTCCAGTGTTGTGCCGCTGTCGCGCATATTTGACACGAGCGATGCCCCGGTTACCAGAGTGAACGCGGCCGCAGCGAGAGCAAACATCACGCCGAGCGTTGCCGGCACCGAGCGGCTCGGGTGGTCGGCGGCGTCGCGCAGCGCGAGTCGCAGAGCGGGCCTGGCGCGGCCGCCGCGTGTGCCGAGCCAGCCGATGATTGCGCGGGCGCTGAGCGCCAGGCCGGCAGCGCCACAGATCAATGCTGCGGCTACCAGCAGCCCGAGCGTCTGAGCGCCGGCGGGGGCGGTGCCGCGCATTCCGAGTTCGGGATCCATCTCGATCTCACCGAGTGGCACCGTAAAGCCAATCAGGCCAAGCCCCACCGCGAGTGCGATGAGCGCCGGCCCGCCGAGCGCAGCGACGAGCCGCGCGATCCTTCCGCGCGAAGGTGCGGCTGGCCGCCGATCGCGCAGCGCGTCGACGGGGGCCATCCTCGCCGCCGTACGCGCCGGGGGGAGTGCGGCGAGTGCGCCGAGGCCCACAGCCAGCGGCCACGCCACCGGCAGCACCCACCACGGAAAGTGTGTGAGTAGCGACGCCAAGCTGTACTGCTGGGCCATCGTGCCTGAGTCGGCGGCGAGTCGCTCGAACCACGCGGTGACCCCGACTGCCGCCCCCACTCCGAGGGCGAGGCCCGCGAGGCCGCCGATCGCCCCGAGCACGATGCCCTGCGACAGAATGATGCGCCTGAGATCGCGCGGGGCTGCGCCGGCCGCAGCAGCAAGGCCGAGTGAACGCCGAGACTGCTCGGCAGACACAGCGAAGGCCGGCGTGACAAGAAACAGCACAAGCAACCCGCCGACGACACCCATCGCGATGATGCCAACGACCGCCTCGATGTAGGCGCCGACGTTGAGTGGCACCGGGTACAGTTCGCTCGCGGGCGGGTAATTCGTGAGCACGTGACGCGACACCGCGAAAGCCTGCGCCTCGTTGAGGGCCTTGGTCTGCTCCCAGGTCACGTCGCCACCGGTCGCGAGCCAGTGGCGCTGAATGCCCTCGGGTAGATCGTCAACGAGCCCGGAGAGCCAGCCGGGGAGCGCCCAAGCGGCAGCGGCACCGGCGGCGGGAGTGCCAGCGGGAGTGCCAGCAGCAGCAGCGGATTCCGCGCCGCCCGCACCCTGGGCGGCGACCCCGACAACGCGAAACCCGTGCTCGGAGTCTTGCATCGCGGCGGCGGTGTTGCCGTCAGTGCTGCGCCAGCCGGCGTCTGGCGGGGCGAGCAGCGTAACTGTATCGCCTGGGGAGAGCGCGAGGCGCTCTGCAAGCGCCGCGCTCACAACAAGCTCGTTCGCATCGCCTGGGAGAGTGCCAGCCGAGAGATCGGGGACGAGGAGCGACAGTGCGCCAGGCTCAGCCTCGGTGAGCTCTACGGTGCCGAGCCTGTCAAACGCGATCGCGTCGAGGCCGGCTGCCTCGGCTCCCGCTGATCGCTGCTCGCCGGGAGCCAGGCCGAGATCGACCGAAGCGATGAGCTTCGGTGATTTCCAGTACTCGTGGAGTTCGGTGTCGGGGTCGAGCACGTTCGCGACGTCTTCTGAGCCTGCAGGGAGCACCTCGGCGTCGTCCATCCATGGGCCCGGCGGCCCCTCGGGGAGCTGAACAAACGGCGGGGCATCGCGCGAGATCGCCGTTGCGGTAATGACAGCGTCGGCCCCCTCAGGGATGCCGCGGAGCGCCTGCTCGCTCGACGGCGTGTCGCTCGCCGTCACCCCGATGAAGGCCACGAGGGCGGCGATGGGCAGCGCAATGAGGGTCGCGGCGAGCACCGTTCGGGCACGGTGCCGCCGCGAGTCGCGGCGCGCGAGCCGAAGGGCTGGACGCCACGCGCGAGCGCCGTCGCCACTGGTGCGGCGGCTCATGACGTCGGCCTGCTCCCGGCATCAGGGTCGCCGAGCAGCTCGCCGGGGTCTGACGGGCCGGTGATGCCCGAGACGCGGCCGTCGCGCAGGTAGACCGTGCGATCCGCCCACGCCGCGAACCGCGATTCGTGCGTTACCATCACGACGGCGGCGCCGCGGTCGGCACGGTCGCGCAGGAGCTCGAGAATCGCGGCGCCCGTGTTGCTGTCGAGCGCACCCGTCGGCTCGTCGGCGAGTACGAGTTGCCGCGGGCCCACCAGCGCGCGGGCGATCGCCACCCGCTGCGCCTGGCCGCCAGACATGTATTCGGGGCGGCGGTCGGCAAGGTGCGCGATGCCGCACTCGCCGAGGGCATCCTTGGCCGCCTGAAACGCGGGCCTCCGCGCCCAACCGTCGAGCTCGAGTGGGAACGCAGCATTCTCGGCCGCGGTGAGACCAGGGAGCAGGTTGAAATCTTGGAAGACGTACCCGACGCTGCGCCTGCGAAGCTCCGCAAGCTGCTTCGTGCGCAGCCCGGCGAGCGGCGTGCCGTCGATCAGCACCTCGCCTGTGTCGGCGAAGTCCAGCCCGCCTGCGAGATTGAGCAGCGTCGATTTGCCGGAGCCCGAAGGGCCCATCACCGCGATGAACTCGCCGGCATTCACTGCAAGCGAGACCGCGTCGAGCGCGCGCACCTCGCGGGCGCCCTCGCCGTGCACGCGGGTGACAGCGCGCAGCTCGAGCACGGGCGCGGCGGCGCCGCCTGCGCGGGGCGGATCCGCGAGCGCTGGCCGAGCCCGCCGCCTGACCGGGCTCATCGCATCTCCGCCGTGTTCGCCGTGTTCGATGGTGTGGCAGCCACGGTGCTCGCGGTGCCAGCAATGCCAGCGGTGCCAGCGGTGCCTGTGTTTCCCGAGGCACTATGGGCGAGCGATTGTTCAGGGGCCCCGCCCGCGATCGACGCGGCGCGTGACGCCGCAGCGGCGCGCTGTACGAGCGCTGCCTCAACGTCGTCGATCCACCGGAGCTCCGCCTCGGTGATGAAGAGGTGGTGGTCGACGACGAGGCGCGGAACGAGATCGCCCGCGTCGATGCCTCGGCGAACCTTGGTGAGGTCGTGCATGGCACGCTGGGTCGCTGCGCGTTGCGTCTGGAGCAGCGCTGCGACATCGACCCCCGGCGTGACCGCGGCCAGCGTGAGTTTCAGCACGAGCTCGTCGCGGCCGCGCTGTTCGGCGACGACGGGGCTCGCCCACCACTTCGACAACTCGTCGCGCCCTGGCGCGAGAAGTTGCCAGCGCTGGCCGGCCCCGGCAGCTGTCTCTGGCCCCGCGCCGTTATCGTGCGCGCCGGGGTTCCCGCCGCCGAGATCAACCATGCCGTCTCGCGTGACCATGCCGTCGCGCTCGAGGCGCTGCAGTGTCGATGACACCTGGCCGATGTTCAGGGGAAGGCCCTGCCCGGTCGAGGCATCGAAGCGCTTGCGTAGCTGATAGGTCGAGGAGGGCTCCGCGGCGAGCAGCGCGAGCATGGCGTGTTTGACTGACATGGGAGCCTTTCGACGGAGCCGACGACATTGGTTACTGGGTAACTGGTTACAGAGTAACCCATCTCGTTGCGTTTGTCAGGGGTGTGCCAGGCAGCGGGCGCCCGAGGCTCCTAGGAAGTGACCCTCGTGCCGTACCGTTGGCGGGCGGCTTCGCCGGTAGTGCCGATGGCCTCTCCGACCTCGCGCCATGAGAGCCGTTGCTCGCGCGCGGCCTGAACCGCATCGGCAAGTTCTCGTTCCGCGACGTCACGGCGCCACGCCGCGAGTTTGACTGCCATGGCGGAGGGGAGTGGCGCGTTGTGATCTCCCGGGCGGGGGTTGTAGCTCTCGAATGCGTCCGCGAACTCGTTTGCGCGGGCCTTGATGTCGTCTATCGAGCGTCGAGTCATGATGATCACCTCAGGTACTTGGTTCGAGCTGGGCGCGTGGCGTGGGCGATGGCAATCACACCATGCCACTCAATTACTCCGACCTCCACGAAGACGCCCGTCTCGTCAGGGCCGATGAACATTGTCATTGAGTCGTTTTGTACAAAATAGTGGACTGCGAATCGAAGCGCATGGAGCATTGCTGATTCTGTGACACCGTGCCGATGCGCGCTGTCGATGACGATCGGCTTCGGTTCCATTTCGCAAGTTTACTTGCGAAATGAGTCTTTGTCGAGGGGAACCGCAGGGAGCAACTGGGCACAGTACCCAGCCAGTGCCAAGCCTCAGCGCCCATGTTGCGAGCATGCGAATAGCGGTACTCTTTGGTGGCGACAGCGAAGAGCGCGACGTTTCGATTGCGAGTGCGGCAGAAATCATCCCGGCGCTGCGGTCACGCGGACACAGCGTTCGAGCCGTTGACACGCTGACCGGCGCTCTGGCGCTCGATGCCGAGAAACGGGTGCTCGGGGGAATGGTTGGCGTGGAACCTCCCGCGGGTGCCGCACTCGCCGCCATGCGTCAGCGCGGCAGCGCACTCAGGCTTCCTCGCGAGATCGGAGAGAGCGACCTGGTGTTTCTCGCGCTTCACGGTGGGTCGGGGGATGACGGGCGGCTGCAGGCGTTGCTTGAGCTCGCCGGTATTCCCTACACGGGTTCTGGCCCGCTCGGGAGCGGCCTTGCGATGGACAAGCACGTGAGCAAGACTCTGCTGCGGGCCAACGGCATCGCAACGCCAGACTGGCTGCTCGCTCCAACAGGTGGAAGCGAAGCCCAAGCTGAACTAGAACTTCCGGTGGTCGTCAAGCCGACTCGGCAGGGCTCGACTGTGGGGCTCCCGCTCGTGAGGGTTGCGAGCGAACTTACCCCGGCGATAGCCCGCGCCGCGCGATACGGCCCGGTGATGATCGAACGCTTTGTCGCGGGCAGAGAACTCACAGTGGGTGTTCTGGGAGGCGATGCGCTTGCAATCGGTGAAGTACATCTCGACGCACAGTCGGTGTTCTCGTACTCAGACAAGTACCAGGCAGGAGCGATGCGAGCGAGCTTCCCGGCGCTGCTCGACGATGCTGCCAGGCGCGAAGTCGAGCAAATGGCGGTACAGGCGCACCGGATTCACCAGTTGGAAGGCAACAGCCTATCGGATCTTCGCCTCGATGTTGCCGGACAGCCTTGGCTTATCGAAGTGAACCGCCTGCCGGGCACGACCGCGACGAGCCTGCTCCCTCAATCCGCTGCGGCCGCCGGCGTTGACTTCGCCAGTCTGTGCGAACGCATCGCCCGGCTCGGCGTCGCCCGGTGATGCGAACCCGAGCCGGGCGACGGCGATGAATTGCGACGGCAGCGCTAGATCGCGAGCGCCAGATCGTCGAGGTCGTGCACGGAACGCCCCTCGGCGAGGGCGATCTCGTAGGCCTTCACCCGCTGCACGTCGATCTGGGTGTTCGTCGTGCCGCGCTTCCAGTACCCGAACACGGCGACGTCGTCTTTCGCGAGGCCGTGCTCGTTACGGAAGAAGGAGCGCACGGCCCGCATCTCATCGCGCTCGCCCGCGCCCCAAACGACCACCGAGGCGGGGTCGGCGAGGGTGGCGAGCTGGTCGGTGAATCCGGTGCCGGGGGCGATGCGGGTGAGGTTCAGCCCGGGGAGTACCGGGAGCTCGGCGAAGGCGCCCTCATCGTGCGTGGCGATCCAGCCGCGGCCCGACAGACCGGGCTCGGCCTGCTCAAGAATCGCGTACAGCGCAGGGATCGACGTGGCATCGGCAAAGATCACGGCGTCGCGACCCTCCGCCCTCGGAATGTCGAAGTGCGGCCGCGGCCCGCCGAACTTCAGGGCGTCGCCAACCCTCAGCGTGTCGAGCCACTGCATCATCGGGCTCGACTCGCCGTGCTTTACGACGTCAACCTCGATGCTGCTTTCGGCGACGTTTGCCGAGCGCACGGTGTAGACGCGCGTGGCGCTTTCGAATCGCTCGTCGAGGTAGAACCGAATGGCGACGTTCGGCGCGCTCCACAGCGGCTCGGCGGGGAGATCGGGGATCTGCAGCACCACGCGAGCGAGCTCCGGGGTGATATCTGCGAACGACAGCACGGTCGCGGAGCCGAGCTGCAGCCCGCGATTGTGGTCGTCAGACTGCGTCGCCTTCGAGGTAATGAGCTGCGACTTGCCGGTCTCGGGGGTCTGCTCTGCTGGGGTGTTCATGCTGATTCCTGTTCTGCCATGAGCGCTGGCTCGACGGCGTCTGTGGGGGTGGTTGTGTGGGTGATTGTGGCCGTGGCTGTGGGTTCGGCGGCGTGCGGATCCGCGACGGCGTCCGCCGCCGGCCCCGAGCCAGCCGCCGGCCCCGAGCACGACCCCGTGCCGCGCGCCCGCCGGTCGCGCGGCACGATGAGGGGTCGCCCGGTCTCGGGATCGGGGATCACGAGCGCCTCGAGGTCGAACACGCTTCGCAGCAGCTCGGACGTGATGACGCTCTCTGGCGGCCCCTCGGCGACGACGCGCCCGTCGCGCATCGCGACGATGTGGCTCGCGTAGCGCGCGGCAAGGTTGAGGTCGTGCAGCACCGCGACGAGCGTGCGGCCCGCCTCGTGGAGCCCGGCGCAGAGGTCGAGCACGTCAATCTGGTGCGAGATGTCGAGGTAGGTTGTCGGTTCGTCGAGCAGCAGGATTGGGGTTTCTTGCGCGAGCGCCATCGCGATCCACGCGCGTTGCCGCTGGCCGCCGCTGAGCTCCTCGACGAGGCGCTCGCGATGCTCGGTCATCGCGACCTCGGCGAGGGCCGAGGCGACCGCGGCCTCGTCGGCCGCGCTCCACTGCTGGAGCAGGCTCTGGTACGGGTTTCGGCCGCGGGCGACGAGGTCTGCGACGGTGATCGCGGTGGGCGTCGCCGGAGCTTGCGCGAGGGTGCTGATGTTTCGGGCAACCTGCTTGGTGCGCAGCCTGGCGATATCAGCGCCGTCGAGCGTGACGGAGCCCCCGCGCGGCTTGAGCATGCGAGACAGGGCGCGCAGCAGCGTCGACTTGCCGCAGCCGTTGGGCCCGATGATCACGGTGAAGCCTCCGGCAGGAATGTCGAGGTCGAGGCCCGCGACAATGGTGCGGGGGCCGTAGCCGAGCTCGAGGCCGTGCGCCGACAACCCCGCGGGGCGAGCCGGCGCGGGCGCGGATGCGGGCGCGGGCGAGGGCGCCGACAGCGAGGACGATGGGGTGGAGGGTGACGTTGGCATGAGTGATCCGTTCAGATTCTGCGAGCGAGCAGCCACAGCAGGTAGACGCCGCCGAGCAGGCTGGTGACGAGGCCGACGGGGGTGCGCATGCCGACATCGAGGTTCTGGGCGAGGAGGTCGGCGCCCGCGAGCAGCGCGGCACCGACCACTGCCGAGAGCCCGATGAGCACGCCGGGCACCGGGGCGAGGTGGCGAGCGATGTGGCCCGAGGCGAAGGCGATGAAAGCGATCGGGCCGGCGACAGCCGTCGCGGCTGCGGCCGCCGTGACGCCGACGAGCATCGCGATGAAGCGCGTGCGTTCGACCCGCACGCCGATGCTGTGGGCGGTGTCGTCGCCCATTTCCATGAGCGCGAGCTTGCGGCCGAGCACGAGCAGCAGTGGCGTCAGCACGACGAGCGCCGCGAGTGTGAGCCACGCGTGTGTCCAGCCGCGCCCGAGCAGTGAGCCCGCGCCCCAGAGCTGCGCGACCATCGCGTCGTTGATGTCTGCGCGCGCGATGAGGAGCGACGAGAATGCGCTCACGACCGCGCCGACCCCGATGCCGACGAGCACGAGCCTGAGACCGCCTGTGACGCCGTCGCGGCGCGCGAGGAGGTACACGGCGAGGGCGGTGAGCATGCCGCCGACGACGGCCGCGAGCGCGGTCGCGAGCATGCCGCCGCCGAACACGATGATCTGGAACACCGCGGCTGTCGCGGCCCCGGAGGTGAAACCGATGATGTCGGGGGAGCCGAGGGGGTTGCGTGACAGCGACTGGAACAGCGCACCGCTCATGCCGAGGAGCGCGCCAACGAAGGCGGCGGTGAGGGCTCGGGGGAGGCGCCTGCCGAGCACGCTGCGTTCGAGCGAGGGCTTCGCGTCGCCGGCGAACACCGTGGCGAGGTCGCCGAAGCCGAGCCTGATGGTGCCGACCATCAGGGATGCCGCGATGACGGCGACGAGCACGACGAGCGCGATACCTGCGACGATGACGAGGCGCGGGCGAATGCGAATCGATCGCCCGGCGAACCGCAGCACCGGTGTGGTGATCACCGACCTTGCGGTGGGAGCTCCGGCCGGCGCGCGGCCGGCGGCAGGCGACGCGGCGGGTGGATCGGCGACTGTCACAGCGCGGCAACCTTTCGAGAGCGCACGAGGGCGACGAAGAGGGGCCCGCCGAAGAGCGCAGCGGCCACCCCTGTCTGGAGTTCGGCGGGCGCGACGGCGACGCGGCCGAGGGTGTCGGCGATGACGAGAAGCGCCGCGCCGACCAGCATCGAGGCCGGGATGAGGCGACGGTGCTCGTTGCCCGTGAAGAAGCGGGCGATGTGCGCTGCGCCAAGCCCGATGAACCCGATCGGGCCGGCAGCTGCGGTCGCGGAGCCGGCGAGGAGCACGACCGCGAATGCCACACCGATGCGGGCGGCGGTCGTGCTCGTGCCGAGCGCGGTTGCGACGTCGTCGCCGAGTGTGACGGCGTTGAGCGGCGAGATGAGTGCGATGCTCGCGAGGATGCCGACGGCGATGAAGGGCAGCACGGTGACGATCACGTCGAAGCCGCGCCCCTGGAGCGACCCGACCGCCCAAAACCTGAAGCTGTTGAAGGCCGCGTCGTTGCTGAGCAGCACCATTTGCGTGAGCGCTCCGATGACGATGCTCACGGCCGTGCCTGCGAGGGCGATCCGCACGGGAGTGCCTGCGTTGCCGCGAGCGCTGCCGAGCAGGTAGACGAGCGTCGCGGCGGCCGCCGCTCCGATGAAGGAGAACCAGACGTACCCCGCCACGCTTTGCACCCCGAGAAACGCGATGGCGATGACAACGGCGAGCGAGGCGCCGGCGTTCACGCCGAGAATGCCGGGGTCGGCCAGCGGGTTTCGCGTCACCGACTGCATGAGTGTGCCGGCGAGGCCGAGCGCGGCGCCGACGACGAGGCCGAGCACGATGCGTGGCAGGCGCGACAGCACGATCACGAGGTGCGCGTTGTTCGCGGGGTCGTAGGCGAAGATCGCCTCGACGACGGTCGCCGGGTGGATCGGGTTTGAACCGAGCCCGATGCCGATGACCGCGGTGACCGCGAGGGCGACCCCGGCGCCGAGCATGAGCAGGGCGGTGCGGCGCGCCGCGGAGCGCTGAGGAGTTGCCCCCTCAGCGCTCCGCGTTTCGACAGCGTGCAGCACTCGCTAGCCCGAGAACGTGTCCACGAGCAGCTCGACCGTCAGCTTTGCGCTGTAGTAGTCGAGGCGGAAGGCCTGCGGGCCCATGCTGAAGACGTTGTCATTCGTGAGCGCGGGGAGGTTGGCGAGCAGCGGATCCTTCGCGAACTCAGCCACGGGGTCGCCACCGAGCATCGCGACGATCATGATGGTCTCGGCGTCGGCGAGCCCGTCTGGCGCGTTCTCGCTCGTGAGAATGCCGACGCGGCCGCCCTGGCCCTCGGTCAAGAATTCGTCGCGCGGCGGCTGGTAGTCGAATCCGAGCGAGCTGAGCAGCATCGCCTGCGGGCTCGCCGGGTCGAACGGCCATGAGCCCTCAGGGCCCATGTAGATCAGCGCCGTGGTCGGCTGCGGCGGGAGCGTGAGCTTCTTCGCCTCGCCAGCCACCCAGGTGTCGTATTCAGCGAGCACCTTCTTCGCCTCGGCCTCGTGCCCGGTGATCTCGGCGAGCTGCTCGGTGAGCTCCTGCCAGGTCGCGTCGCCGTAGTCGAGCAGCACGGTCGGGGCGATCTCTGAGAGCTGCTCGTAGGCGTCGCTCGTGTTGTCGCCGCCGTTCGCCGACCCGATGATGAGGTCGGGTTCGAGCTGGTCGACGGCGTCGATATCGAGCTCGAGATCCTTGTACGCGACCTCGACACCACGCTCCACCGCGACGTCTGCCCACTGCGTGAAGAACCCGTTCTCGTCAGACAGCGGGGTCACGGGGGCCGCGGCGGTTGCGACGACGGGGGCGTCGAATGAGAGCAGCCCGCCCGTGAGCGACGGCGCGACCGAGACAATTCTCAGCGGCTGCTCGTCGATCGTCGTTGAGCCAGCGGCGTGCTCGATGGTGCGCGGCCAGGTCCCCGTAGACTCTGGGGTGGTTGATTCGCCCGATGCGTTGTCCGATGCAGCGGGGCTGCAACCGGCGAGTAGCAGTGCGGCCGCTGCGAGGGCGGCGAGGGCGGGCAGGCGTCTAGCCATGCGGGAAACCTCCGAGTGTTCCTGATGATGTGTGGCGGCACAGCGGTGCGCGCTATCCTCAAAGTTAGCTAAGCCTTACTTTCATCTGTTGATTGGAAATGACAACGTGTTACCAGCCGTTCAGCTACCCCCGGTGCGACTCGGTGAACCCATGCTGTACGCCGTGCTCAGGGGGAGTGCCATGGTGCGGGTCGGTGATGACGCGCTAGACCTTCACGCAGACGCCGGCGTGTGGGTGCCCGCCGGCGAGACTGTCGCCGTGACGCCCCAGCCAGGCGCCATCGTGCTGCCCATTCCTGTCGCGGGAGCGGGGCGAACCGTCACCACGAGACTGGGGGTGCCGCCCCACGCGCACGTCGCGCTGCTGCGCGCCTTCACCGAGGCCCTTGGCCACCTTGACGGTGCGCAGGGCGCGGCGAGGCTTGAGCTGCGCGGCGGCAGCCCGGAGCCGCTCGCGGCGCCGCCCGCCCTGCGATCGCCCGAGCTGCGCCCGCTCGCCGAGCTGCTCACCGCACACCCGGAGCTGGGGCTGCAGGCTGCCGCTGCACGGGCCGTGCCCGGCTGGAGCGTGCGCACGCTGCAGCGGCGATTCCTGGCCGAGACCGGGTGGACCGTCGCGGCCTGGGTGCGGCGTCAGCGCGTGCGCATCGCCGCCGAGCTCATCACCGACGGCCGCGACCTCGAGTGGGTGGCGCATCGCGTTGGCTACCGGAGCTTCCCTGGGTTCATTAGGGCGTTCTCGGAGGCGACGGGCATGACCCCAGGGCAGTGGCGGCAGAAATCGGCTGAGGGCTGCATGGGCGTCGGGCCATCGCGCCCCGAGCTCGAGAGCGGAGAGGGCGGCGACGGGCACGGTGCGGAGCGGCGAACCTGGGCGCGGGTGAACGGTGCGCACGTTGCCGTCTGGGCCGCGGTTGGCGGCGCCCGGCTCATCATCGCCGGTCGCGCGCTCACACTTGCCGAGGGCGAAGCGGTCATCATTCCAGCAGGCACGCCCAACGAATTCCGCGTCCCGTCAGGCTCGCTGCTCGTGCCGCTCGGGTTTCGCTCCGCGCTGACCGGGCCCATCGGTGCACCGCTCACGGCGGCGCACATCGGCGGGCTCGACTCGATGCGCATGCTCGAGGCGGTGCTCGCGAGCTACACCCGAGTCGGGGTGACCGATGTCGACCCCGATCGCGGATTCGCCGCGGTGCTCGCTGGCTCCGAGCGGCTGCCCGCGACCACGGGCTCGGAGCTGCTCGGTCGCGCCGCGAACCTGTTTGTGCGCGAGCCCGAGCTCAGCCTCGCGGCGGCGTCCGAGCGGCTGGGCCTGAGCGAGCGCGAGCTCTGCCGGGTCGTCGGGGCACACACCGGCGAGCAGTTCGCAGCGTGGCTGCGGCTCTTGCGCATGACCCGCGCGCGCAACCAGCTCGGCGATGGTGAGACCCCGTCAGAGATTTCCCGCGAGCTCGGCTACTCGCACCTCCCGGCGTTCTCGCGGGCGTTCCGAGCGGTGCACGGGGCCGGCCCCACCGGGCTCGGAGTGCCGAACCTGGCACCTACTCGAGCCGCGTGGGGCCGCGAGATGCGGCTGCCGGCCTCCGCGCTGTAGCCGACGGGAACGGGCGAAGGCTACTGCGCCGAGGCCGTGCCCGTCGGCTTCGGGTGCGGGAGTGTCCCGTAGATCTTGCCGAGCACGAGCCGCTCGCAGAGCGTCCACGTCGTCGTCGTGGCGAGATAGAGCGCCGCGGCAAGCGGCACGAACGCCGTGATGATCACCGTGATGAACGGCACAAAGCTCATCATCCTGGTCATGCCAGAGAGGTCGGGCATACCCGCAGGCAGATTCGCTGGATTCGCTGGCTTCGCTGTCGGCTCTGGCGCAGGCGGGGTGAGCAGCTTGCGCGAGACCTGTGTCACGGCGCCGACGAGCAGCATGATCGCCACACCGAGCACGGCGTGCGTGAGCGTCACCGTGCCGCCGAACACCTGCGCGGCGAGCCCGGAGTCGAGCCGCACCCCGAGAAACGACTTGCTGAGCAGTTCGTTCGGGTGGTCGTCGACCTCAGGCAAGATGAACAGCCCGTACACGGCCATGAGTACCGGCATTTGGGCGAGCACCGGCAGACACCCGGCGAACGGCGAGGCCTTCTCTGCCTGGTAGAGCTCCATCGTCTTGCGCTGCAGCACCTCGGGCTTCTTGTACTTGCGCTGCAACTCGGCGAGTTTTGGCGCGAGGCGTTGGCGGGCGAGGGTCGCTTTCACCTGCGAGCGGCCAACAGGAATGAGCAGCAGCCGCACGCACAGGGTGAGCAGAATGATCGCGACCGCCGCGCTCTGCGCGCCCGTCAGCGGTTCGATGAGGTCGCTGAGCGTGGTGACCAGCCAGTACGCCCCGCGAATGAGGAGCTTGATCGGGAGGAATTCGTAGATGTTCACCGTGCGCCCCCGTTCTGGTGGCGCGCCGCCATCGCGGGGTGGTGCAGGCTCCGGCGGTGTTGATCGGTGCGCTGAAGCGCCTGCGCGCTCGGGGTTTGGAGATTTGGCAAGGTGAAACTCGTTTCGTTCGCAGTATCGATGAAATCAATCACCTCGAGAAACGACGAACTATTCCGCGTGCCGCGGCGCCAGTCGGTGCACAGAGCTAGCCGTGGCGCAGAGCCGGCGCACTGCGCCGCCAGGCGAGGGCCGCGCGCCGAGGCGTCGTTTAGTCGAGGGACGAAACGACGCGAGACGGCGCCCGGGCGAGTGCCGCACCCGGCGTTCCCGGATCCGCAGCGACGCGGAACGTGCGAAACGACGCGCGGCGCGACCGTGACGTAAGCGAGGGCAGCGGGAAGGCCAACGCGATTCGGCGTGCACACACAATCGCGGTCACCACTGGCGCAAGCGCGAGCAGGCAGGTCGCCCCGAGCAGCGCGAGCTGGGCGGGCGATTGCGGCTGCGCCGCGCCGAACGCGACGAGAAGCGTGATGAGCAAGAACTGGCTCATCAGCCAGAGCGATAACAGCATTCGCTTCACCTCCGTTCGGCTCGGTGCACTCTCAGCTTAGCGGCGCCGACGCAGCGACAGAAACGCCCCGGCTGCGACGAGCAGCAACGCCGCGGCCGCGGCGAGCAGCGGGCCGGCCGCTGGCGAGCCCGAGTCGGCCAGCCCACCCGTGGACGGCGGGTTGACGATTGGCGGAGGCGTCGGCCCTGACTGCTTCCGATACTCGTAGGTCACCGTGGCAGGGTCGGTCTCGAACTGGCCAGATGCCGCGCCAACGACGCGAACGAAGTCGTAGCCGGCAAACTTGAGCCGCTCCGTCACGTACGAAGCGCCAATGTCGCCCGTGTGCACCACAGGGTCGCGAAGTTGTGCGCCGCGCTCGTCAACGTAGTGGGCGGTGACGCTGCCCTGGGTCGCCGACTGGGGCTTCCAGATGGCGTAGAGACGAAGGTTGCCGGCTGGCACGGTGAACGTCCCGGCCGGGTAGGCGAGGCCACTGCCGTCTGGCTCGGTGTTCCACCCCGCGAAGCTCGTGCCGGCGGGCGCCGCATCGGGAGCGGGCTCCGAGGGCAGCTCTGCGCCAACTGCGGCGACGGCCCAGACGACGGCTGCTGCGTCGCGCTGTACGATGCGGCTGCCGTCGAAGGCCGACGGCGTGTATTCCGGCCAGTCGCCACCGTTCGGGTCGAAGCGAATGAATGCCTGCTGGAGTGCCCCGGCGTCGGCTGGCTGGTCGAGCGGGGCCCTGCGCTGATCCTCGGTTACCGACGGTACGGGGAGCGCGGTTGGCGGATCCTGGCCTGCGAGCGCCTCTCCGATGTTGTCGGCGAGACCAGCGAAGTAGCCGTCATCGCGCGGGTGGAAGACGATGGTGCCCGGGGTCTGCGCCAGGCCGGTGCGCGGGTCTCCAGCCACGATCGGGTTGCCGTTCGGGGCGAGTTTCGGGGCATCGGTGCCGAGCACTGCGAGCCGAGTCACGCCGTCGTCGAGCTTTGTGCCGTTGTCGATGCCGACGTTGAGCGTGCGGGTAAGCTCCTCGTTCGCGAATGGGAGGAAATCGTCGCCCTGATCTGCCGGGTTCGCGGCCCGGTCGGGCACAACCAGCTCGCGGTCGCCCGGTTCGAACTCGGGTTCGTCTGGGGAGTGCTCGGTTGCGGAGGTGTCGGGTGTGCCTTCGAGGGTCTCGATCCCGCCGCGCGCAGACACCTGGCGGTACAGGCTAGACACCGCCGGCGTGCCGTTGTTCGCTACGACATCGTTGCCGACGAACAGGTTGCGCGACAGCGTCAGGGGCTGCGCTGTCAGGTGCTTCTGGTCGCCCGTCGCTGAGACCGCGCCGCCGCGCTGATGCCCGAGAGTGGTTCCCTTGTACGCGAGGTTGTTAACGAACGTGGTGAGCTCGAGCGTCAGCGCTGTGCCGAATGCCTCGATGGCGCCGCCGCCGCTCGAATCGTCGATCGTGGGTTGCTTGCCGTAGGAGGAATTGTTGAAGAACGTGCTGTTGATGATTGTCGCTTTCGAACCGTTGCCTGACTGCAGCAGCAGCGCCCCGCCCTCGTCTGACGCGGAATTATTGACGAAGGTCGTGCCGGTGATGAGGGTTGTGCCGGTCTGGAGGTTGGGGGTCGCGACCTCGCTCACGGCGATCGCCCCGCCGTCGTGCATGCTTGGGTTGTACGACGACTCGGGCACGGTGTTGCCGTCGAATACCGAGTCGCGCACCGTCAACGAGCCCTCCATCTGATGAAACGCGATCGCACCGCCCCGCGTGAGCGAACCATTGCCCGAGAACACCGAGCGCTCGATCGTGAGGTTGGTGCCGCGTTGCGGGCGGAGGGCGCCGCCGGAGTATCCCGCTTGCGTGCCCCAATTCTTGTGCATTGTCGTGTCGGTGATCGTGGCGTTCACGCCGTTGGGGAGGTCGATGGCGGCGCCAGCGGCGGCGCGGTTGCCCATGAAGCTCGACCGGCTGACGGTGAGGGTCGTCACCCCCGAGAGCGCGAGGCCCGCCGAGCTGTCGATTCCAGCGAACGTCGAATCACTGACCGAAAGCGTCGGGACGTTGTTAATGCCGAGCCCACCGCCCGGTGTGCCGCCTGCCTGCCCCACAGGGTCAGCGTCGTTCGGCCCCTGGAATGTCACGTCGGTGATGACCATTGGCTCGCTGCCGTTGCCGGTGAAATTGAGGTGCCGGCCGGTGGAGCCGGCCTGCTTCGTGACCGTCGCGCCGTTGCCATCGAGGGTGAGCGCCACGCCTGCTGGAATGGTGATCGTCGGCGGCGTCGCAACCGCTTCGAAGCCTGCCGCGAGGGTGACTGTCGCGGCTCCAGGGCCGAGGGCCTCGACCGCGGCCTTGAGCTCGATCGCAGACCCAACCTCCGGGCCAGCGGCGCTCGCGGGAGCGCTGGCGGCAATGGTGCCGGCGAGCAACGCCGCGGTCACTCCGCTTGCAAACCAGGTGTTCTTGGTCGTGCGCTTCACAGGGGCTCCTCTACATCGATCGATGACGGGCGGCGTCGCTGCGGCCGCGATGACGCTCGGCAAGCACGCAGCCCGGCTTTGCTGGGCCGGGTGACGAAACCCCGCTCGTTCTCACTCTGGGGCCCCAGAGCCTATTAGTCAAGAATGAAATAGCTGTCGGCAAATTATGTTCTTGAATGCGGCGCGTCGCGGTTGACGGCCCTACTGGCCTATTGTTCGCAGCGCGCGCTTGGTGATTCGTGCGGTCTCCGCCGTCGGGCTTTGAGCGTTCCAACGCGCGCACAGCGACCTCGCCCAGTCGGGTGATGTCTTGGAAGCGTCGTTGATCCAGTTCGCCACCGAATCCTGAACATACCGCGCAGAGTCTGCACGCAGCGGTTCGAGCAGGGGTTCGCCGAGCTCGGGTCGCTGCTTGAACTCCGAGATATGCTGCGCCCACACCCCGCGCGGGCGTAGCGCCTCGGAGGCGAATCGGCGAACGTTCGGTGACGCGTGCTGGGTGAGCGGTTCGAGCAGGGCGATCGCGCCGGGGAGATCGTCAACAAGCCGGGGCCGCAGCGCCATCCACACCCACTCGCGCACCGTAAACAGTTCGTCGTCAATGCGGGGCAGTGCCGCGGCGAGGAGTTCAGCATTCGATCGGGATCGGTCGGCAGCAAGTGCGAAGCACCACCACCCCCGCACGGTGTCTGAGCGGTGATCGCCTAGCGCCTCGAGTACCGGGCTCGGCGCATGCGTCGCGAGCGCGTCTCCGATGGCCGCCATTCGCTTGAGGATGCCGAGCTGCTGAGCGGTCGCAGCTGCCTCCCGCAGCGCCGGGCTGGCAGAAGGAACAGCTGCGCGAAGTAGCACGGTGTGGTCGATCGCGAGGGCCTCGGCGAGCGTGCGCGCCTCGGCGCTGCCCGCCTCGAGCGCAGCGAGGCGATCGTCGGCCCCGGTCGCACTGCTTGTGGCCTGAGCCCCCGTCACTGGTTCGCGCCGGGCGTCGCGGTGCGCCGCGCCACGAAGTCGAGCACCATCGAAGCGACGGGCTCGGGGCTTTTAATAACGGCCTCGTGCCCGCGCCCGGGAATCTCCTCGTACTCAGAATCGGGGAGCGCGTCGGCGACCTCGCGAACCCAGTCTCGCGGGCAGACCCTGTCGGTCTCGCCCCGCATGACGAGCGTCGGGGTACGCACCTGCGGGCAGACATCTTCGAGGCGATGATCGAGCATGAGGCGAAGCTTGTTCGCGAACCACAGCGGGCTCGTCTTGACGTATTCGACGACGCCCTCGGCGAGCACCTTGGGTGACTCGCCGTACAGATCTTGCACCATTCGCGCGGCCTGCTTCGTCGCGCTGCGCTCGTGGCGGTTGATGGTTGGGGCGATTAAGACGAGGGAGTCTATGCTCTCCGGGAACTGCCGAGCCACCTCGGCAACAATCTGGGTGCCCATGGAGTGGCCAACGAGCGTCACGTGGCCGGTCGCCTGGCTCCCGATGAACCGCTCGATGAGCTCGGCGTTGTCTTGAATCGTTGCCATTGTGCCAGGCTCGGGCGAGTCGCCGAATCCGGGGAGGTCTGGCACGAGCACACCGCCCTGCAGTGTGAGTACCTCTGCGACCTCGTCGAAAACGATGCGCCCCATGCCGATGCCGTGAATCAACACAAAGGTTCGTGAAGTAGGCCCGGGGAAGCTCGAAAATCGCATCGTGTAGTCGCCGTGTTGGAAGGTGTGGTCACCGTGCGTCATAGCTCTTACACTAACGCGCTTGGCCCGGGTGAACCCGCTAGCTGCGCAAAACCCCGGGCTCCGTGTGGGGGAGATTAGCCCGCACGAAGCCCGGGGCGGTCTGCTAGAACGACGTGATGACGCTGCGAATGACCTCGCCGCGCTTGAGCGCTGCGTAGCCCGCTTCGACCTCGTCGATGGAGATCTCCTGCGAGATCAGGTCGTCGAGGTTCAGGCGGCCCTGCACGTACATGTCGGCGTACATCGGGATGTCGCGCTTGAGGTTTGTCGAGCCCATCTTCACCATGCGAACGCCGCCCTGGCCCATGAGGGTTGTGGCGTCAGTGAGCAGGTCGAGGGTGGTGCCCGGACGTGCGACTCCGATGAAGTAGGCGGTGCCCTCCACGCCACGCATCTCGACTGCCTGCTGCTGGGTCTGCGGGAAGCCGATGATCTCGAAGGAATGGTCGACGCCGCCACCGCTGATGCGCTTCACCTCTGCAACCGGGTCAACCTGCGACGAGTTGATGACGTGGGTCGCACCAAACTTCTTCGCGACGGCGAGCTTCTCATCGCTGATGTCGATTGCGATGATCGTCGTCGCGCCGGCGATCACCGCGCCCGAGATCGCGTTCAGCCCGACGCCGCCCGTGCCGATGACGGCGACCGAGTCGCCGACGCGAACGCCCGCGGTGTTGATCGCCGCTCCAGCCCCCGTCGACACCGCGCAGCCGAGCACGGCGGCCTGGGGGAACGGGATCTCCTTGTTCACCACGGCGAGCTGGTTCTCGTGCACGAGGGTCCGCTCCGCGAAGCCCCCGATGCCGAGTAGCTGCATGAGCGGCTCGCCGTTCTCGTCGGTCATGCGCGCAGGCTCATCGGCGCCGCGCATCGTGGTCGCCGGAAACTGGCAGGAGTAGGTGCGACCCGACAAGCACTCGGCGCAGGCGCCGCAGAACTGAATGAGGCTCGCCACGACGTGGTCGCCGACCGCGATGGTCGTCACGTCGGGGCCCACCGCTGAGACGATGCCCGAGATCTCGTGCCCGAGCACGGCGGGGAACACTGCCGAGGGCGACGCGCCCTGCTCGATGTGGATGTCGGAGGCGCACAGCCCCGACGCCTTCACGTCGATGAGTACTTCCCGGCCGATGGGGTCTGCCAGCTGGATGTCCGCAGTCTTGAAACCGTTGCCGACGCCGGTGGTTACCGAAGCCTTCATGGTCACACCTTTCTTAGTAGTGCGGCGTGCGCGGGTTTGCGCACGTCATGTCTCCCCGCCCCGTGTGTCAGGCGGGGGAGTCTGGCTGCGACACCCAGGCTGGGAGCATCGCGATGAGATGGTCAACGACCAGGTCGCGGTCGGCGTCGATCGACCCCGTGATCCAGGCCGAGAGCAGCCCGACGAGCGTGTTGGCGATGGCGACCGCCGCGAGGTATGGATCGATGCCCGCGGGAATGCGAGAGAGGTCGTGGCGCAGGAGCTGCTCGATGGTGGCCGCAAAGGCGCGGACGATTTCGATGTACGTTGCGGCTGCCTGCCCGCCCTCGAGGAGCGGCGCGAGGGTCGCTCGCCGCTCCCAGAACGCGTCGGCGAGCCGCTCCTGCCCCGCGCGGACCGCCTCGCTCGTGCGGTAGCCGGTGCGCAGTCGCTCATCGAGATACTCTGCGCCGAGGCCAGCGAACATCTCGCGCACGAGAATGAGGGCGACCTCGTTGACCCCGTCGAAATGCGTGTAGAACGAGGCGCGGCTGATTCCCGCCGCGGTGACGACGTCGCGCACGCTCACGTCGCAGTTGCCGTCGCGCAGCAGGCTCGCGTAACCGGTGACGATCGCCGCGCGGGTGCGGGCGGTGCGGGGGTCGGCTGCGCGCACGACTGGCTTCGTTGGTGCGGTGGGGGTCGGTGAGGTCACGGTTGCCAGTGTAGACCAATTTTTTAGACACGTGTCCAAAATATCTTCGTGTTCGCCCGGGGCGGATCGCGGGGCGCGGGGTGTGGATCGCGGGGCGCGGATCGCGGGGCGCGGATCGCGGGGTGTGGATCGCAGGCCCTGCCGGGCTCGCTAACCCACGAGCGAGCGCACCAGGTGCTCGTTGCGGGTGCGGATCAGCCGGCGCAAATACGGCACGAGCACGAGCCGCTCCGCGAGTCGACCGAAGACCGGGGAAGCGACCGTGATGGTGTCGCTCATGATGGTCGCACCGTGCTCCGTCGCGAACTCGTGGACGTGATGAAAGCGCTTGAACGGGCCCTGCACCTGCTCGTCCACGAACCGGTGTGGTCGATCGAGTTCGGTGATCTTTGACGTCATCGTGAACCAGACGCCGAAGTGCCTCGCCCGCCACGTCACCGTCTCGCCGAGGCCGATCATCCCGCTTGTCACCCCGGCGATGGCCCGTTCGCCCGAGTGCGAGAGAGACTCGACGTGGGCATCGATGCTCAGGGACGCGTCAAAGAGCGCATCGGCCGGAGCCGACGTGCGCGTCACGACGGTGAAGGTGCTTGTCATGGAGCTAGTTTGCCACCGTGCAGCGCGCGTGGCTGATTCGCGGTGGATCTGATTCTGCTCAGAGCGGAGGGCGGGCCGCGCCTGGCTGCCCGGGGTTACGATCAGGTATGGCCGAGCACCAAGACACCACGAACGAGGGGCCGCGAGTGAGTCGCGGATCCGCCCCCGCCCCGCAGCCGCTCTGGCGGCACATGCTCGGCGGTGAGCTCAGGCGCCTGCGTCACGAGCGCGGCGAGACGCTCGGAGATACCGCCGAGCGCGCCGGGGTGTCTCCGCAGTACCTTTCAGAGATGGAACGCGGTGTGAAAGACCCGTCGAGCGAGATGATCGCGGCGGTTGCCGGGGCGCTTGGGGTCACGCTTGTTGACCTGACGGTCGCGGTCGCCGACGAACTGAGCGCGATGACGGCAGCGGCCAGCGTCGGCCCGCAGTCTGCGTTCGTGCTCGCCGCATAGCACCGGCTCCGGTCCCGACCCCGGCGCCTCACCGCTCGGTGATGACGTGGTCGAGGAGACCGTAGTCGCGGGCCCCGGTCGCGGTGAACACGCGATCGTGGTCGGTGTCTCGACGGAGCCTCGTAACCGATTGGCCCGAGTGCTTCGCGAGCACCGCCTCGAGGTCGGAGCGCAGGCGCACCGCCTCGTCGGCCTGCAGGATGAGATCGGGGATCGTGCCGCGCCGCCCCTCGTTGCCCGGCTGGTGCAGAATGACGCGCGTGTGGGGGAGCGCCATGCGCTTGCCGACGCTCCCGGCGGCGAGCAGCACAGCGCCAACGCCGACCGCCTGGCCGACGCACGTCGTCGCGACATCGGCGCGCACGTACTGCATCGTGTCGTAGATCGCGAGCATCGCGCTCGGGTCGCCGCCCTCGCAGTTGATGTAGAAGTTCACGTCTGCGTCGGCGCCGGCCGAATCGAGAAACAGCAGCTGCGCGATCACCGCGTTCGCGACGCCGGCGTCGATCGGGGTGCCGAGGTAGATGATCCGCTCGCTGAGCAGGTGCGAGTACACATCCATGATGCGGTCGCCGCGCGGGCTCTGCGAGACGACGTTGGGAATCGAGTAGGTCTGGCTCATCGCGTGCCCTCCGGTGCTGGTGCGGCGGGTGCCGCTGTGGTGTCTGTATGTGCCGGGGCGAACCCCGTGCCGATGCGCGTCGCGGTGCCCGGCGGCGCGATCTCACCGAAGTCGGTGACGACCCGGTCGACGAAGCCGTATGCGACCGCCTCGGTCGCCGTAAACCAGTGGTCGTGGAGCGAATCCTCGAAGACGCGCTCGAGGGGCTGCCCGGTGTCGTGGCTTGTTAGCCCGAGCACGGTGTCGCGGGTGTGGCGCAGGTGCGCGGCCTGGAGCTCGACGTCGACCGTTGATCCACCGATCCCCGCGGACCCCTGGTGCATGAGCACGCGAGCGTGAGGGAGCGCACGGCGCTTGCCTGGCGTGCCCGCGGTGAGCAGGAACTGGCCGGCGCTCGCCGCAACTCCGAGCGCGAGCGTCGCTACATCGTTCGGCACGAGCCTGATGAGATCGCGGATCGCGAGCATCGCGGGCACCGATCCGCCAGGCGAGTGGATCCACAGCGAGATCTCGCTTTCCGCGTCCGCGGCAGCGAGCGCGTGGAGCTGCGTTGCGAGCAGTAGGCCGTTGTCGTCGTTCAGCTCGCCGTCTAACACGAGGGTGCGCCTGTCGAACAGCTCGCGCCGGTAGGGCTCGGTGAAGACCGGGGGTTTGGGTGAATCGCTCATGGGTTCAGCCTGCCGCGGCGCGGCCCGGCCGTGTGGTGATTCTGCCCGGGGCAGCTCCGCTGTGAGCGGCGGCACCGAGCATCATTGATTGACGTGTGTTGCATAGCGTTGTAGGTTTACGGAAGCGCCATGTCGGCGCGCGGGGGATTCATAGCGGCACCGAACACGAGAGGCCCCGCCCCGCATGACGCACCCACCCGCGAATGATCCGCTGCGCGAGCCGCTGCAAGACGGTGCCGCCGATGCGGCCGGTGCGGCCGGTGCGGCCGGTCCCGCCGATGTGGCGGGTGCCGTGAACACCCCCGGTGTCGCAGAGGAGGCGTCGCCGCGTGGGAGTCGCGGATCCTTCGCTGCCGGAATCGCTCTGCTCTGGTCGTACTCCGGCCCCCACCTCCCCAAGATCGCGCTCGCCCTGCTCCTCGGGCTCATCGGCACCGCGACGCTGCTCGCGACCCCGCTCGTCACGAAATGGGTGCTCGACTCCCTCGAATCGGGGCTCGATCTTGCGCGACCCGTGACGCTGCTCGTCGGCTTCCTCGTTGTCGGTACCGCGGCTAGCCTGATGCAGGTCGTGCTCCTCGGGCGGCTCGCCGAGCGCATCGTCTTTACCGCGCGCGAAACCCTCATCCGCCGATTCTTCCGCGCCAAGCTGGAGCAGGTACAGCGATTTCGTACCGGCGAACTCGTCACCCGCGTCACCAGCGACACCGTGTTGCTGCGCGAGGCGGCGACCTCGAGCCTCGTCGGGCTCGTGAACGGGCTCGTCTCGCTCATCGGCACGATCGCGCTCATGGCGTTTCTCGACTGGCCCTTGCTCGCGACAACGCTCATCGCGCTCGCCGTCGTCGGCGCGCTGTTCGCCGTGTTCGTGCCGCAGATCGGGCGGGCGAACCGAAGCACTCAGGCAGCAATCGGCGAGCTCGGCGGCACCCTCGAAACAGGCATCCGGGCGCTGCGCACAGTCAAAGCCAGCCGCGCAGAAACCCGAGAGATCGGTCGGGTCGTCGGTCGCGCGCGCGAGGCAGAACGGCACTCGGTGCGAGCCGTCTGGTACGGGGCCCTGAGCTGGTCCATCGCTGGCGGCGGCATGTAGCTCGCTATCATCGCCATCCTCGGGCTGGGCGCGGGGCGCGTAGCCGTCGGCACCCTCACCGTTTCCACCCTCGTCGCGTTCCTGCTGTACGCATTCAACATCGTCACCCCCATCTCAGAGCTCGCCTCAGCGATCGCGACGCTGCAGTCGGGGCTCGCCGCCGCCGCACGGATTCGCGAGACCGAGCACCTCGAACTCGAGGACACGCTCGCCCGCCCCGACGTGGCGTCGCCTCTGCGCGTGCCGCCGGGAGCGCCGGTGCTTGCGCTCCGCGACGTCACCGCGAGCTATGGTGGTTCCGAGGTGCTCGCTTTGGACGGACTCACCCTCGAGATCCCGAGCCTCGGCCACGTCGCCCTCGTCGGCCCCTCGGGCGCCGGGAAGACGACCGTGCTCTCCCTGTTGCTCCGGTTTATCGAACCCACAGCAGGTCGGCTCGAGCTCGACGGTGCGCCGTTTGCGGAGCTGTCGATCTACGACGTTCGCTCCCGAATCGCGTACGTCGAGCAAGACGCTCCGGTCGTGCCCGGCACCATACGCGAAAACGTGCTGTTTCGGGTCGATGCCGGGGCGAGCGCTGCCGCGGGTGGCATCGCGAATGGCGCTGCCGCGGGTGGCGCTGCACTGAGTAGTGATGCCGAGAGTGGGATGCGGCAACCCGGCGCGCCGAGTTTCGATGACGAGGCCTGGGAGGCGCTCGCCGCGGTGCTGCTCGACGACAAGGTTCGCTCGCTTGAAGGCGGGCTCGACGCCGAGATCACCGAGACCAATATGTCTGGCGGTGAGCGGCAGCGACTCGCGGTGGCGCGTGCGCTCGTGCGCCGGCCCGACGTGCTGCTCCTCGACGAGGCGACCGCCCAGCTCGACGGAGTCACGGAGGCGGCGATCCAGCGCGCGATCGCGGGGGCCGCCAGCGTTGGCGCCGTCGTGACGATCGCGCACCGGCTCTCTACCGTGCTCGACGCCGATCAGATCTTCGTGCTCGAAGCCGGGCGACTTCGCGCGAGCGGCACGCACGACGAACTCCTGGGGCGCGACGAGCTCTACCGCGAGTTCGTCGCCGCGCTGCGCATCGGGGCGGCGAGCTCCGCTGGGTAGCGGCGAGATCCCATCGTTGCGGCTTCCGCAATCGACCGGCGCCAACGGCTCGTCTAGGGTTGAGCTATGGGTGACTACGTGCCGCACGGCCTCTTCTGGATCACGCTCGCGCTCGTGAACGCTGGGCTTGCGGAGCAGAAGAACCGATCTCGGTGGGCGTGGTTCCTGCTGAGCCTGTTCTTTGGGCCGTTCGCAACGTTCTATATTGTCGCGACCGCGGCGCCGGCCACTGTGCCCCTCGCGTCTACGCCGCCATCCGGGCCGTCGGCACAGCCCTAGCGCTCGGTTCCGCCCTAGCGCTCGACTCAGCCCTAGCGCTGGTCCCTGCCAGGGCCGTCGACTCGGCCAGGCCCGTCGACGATGCCGAAGAACTGGGTGCCGACGCCGTAGACGAACTCCCGATCCGCGCCGGCAGGCGCCGCGGGGAGTTGGTGTGTGTCGTGTTCGTCGCAGGCAACGAACGTGAACTCAGGCCACCACTTCTTCGGTCGGGCCTTCTCCTCGCGCCCGCACACGACGCAGGTCAGCGTCGCCCACACGGGCTTCTTGCCGGTGCGGTTCGCGCGTGACTGCAGCAGCCAGGCTGGCGGGTCTGCCTCAATCTTGTCGAGCTCGGTGTTGCTGATCTGCGATGGGATCCCGTGGCGCTTCGCCATTTCGAGGGGAATGTCGAGGCGAATGGAGGCTTCAAAGCGGGTGGGCATTGTCCCAGCGTACGCGGTTTGGAGCTCGGTAGGTGCGCCGTTGACCGCTCTCATGTGGCGGCGGGCTCAATTAGCAACGAGGCGTACAGCAGCGACGCAGGTGAGGCGCCTAGGGCCGCACGGTGACCGTCGCCTCGGCCGGCCCACCGCAGCGCTCGTCACCGCCCACTCGCTCCCACTCCGGGGTGACCTCTGTGTCGGAGCGCACTTCGCCCCCGGGCCCGAGTACGAGCACCGTGACTCGCTTGGGCTGCGTCATTCCAGCGTCGAATGGCCAAACGTTTGCCTCGCGCTGATCGAACAGATCAAGCTCAAAACGTTGGGGCCCGGGGGCCTCGGCTCGGCTGCCGTCGGCTATCTGCGCGCAGTCTCCCGCAACACACACTTGCACCATGGCCAGGGCAGCGGTTTCACCGGTGAGTTTCACTTTCAGTACATTTGACCAGCCGACGGTTGTGCACGCGTCAGCGGCGCAACCCGCGAGTCCCTGCACTGTTGCAAGAGCAACGAAGGCCGCGACGAGCGTGCCTAACCGCGCCTTCATTGCCGATCCGTTCGTCGAGCTTTGTCTGGCCGAGTGTAGGAGTCGGTGCTGTGTCTGCGCTGTGATCGCTGCTGCGAATTCTTCCAAAAGATGCAAAATAAGGTGCAGCCAGAAACGAGCACGGGGCAAGAGAAGCGCTACTTCCCTTGCCCCGTATAGTGTGCGCCTCAGTTCCTGCAAGACAAAAGAATTGACCTCTGTTCTTGAAAAGGTCGCACCTCTGTTAGAAAAGCCTATCGAACCTCTTGAACCGCCAGAGGCTGCAACTCAAAAACGTGGCTACAGGCTCACGACGGGGCGTGAGGTGGCGCAAATCCTTGATCTGTACGCCCAAGGGCTGCCCGCAAACAAAGTTGCTGAGAGGCTCGGAAAGCCGCACAAGACGGTTCTGGACGTCCTGAACCGCAATGGGGTCAAGATTCGTAAAGCACCGCCAATTACGCCGTCTCAGGCGGCTGAAATTGCGCGTCTCTACGGCACGGGGCTATCAATCGCGAAGGTGGCAGACAACATTGGGGTGAGCAAGAGTGCCGTTGAAAAGTCTCTGAAACGGTCTGGTGTGATGCGGCGCAGTAGAAGTGAGGCTGCGCTACTGAACGCATCCGAAGACTGATCGGCTGCTTGCCAAACCCGTACAGTTGCCGCCTGGTTGACTGAAATTACAACGATGTCATACTCATAGGTATGATCACCCGCATCAAGGCGACCAATTATCGATGCTTCAAGTCTTTGGACTTTGTTCCTCATGAGGGGATGAACATCATTGTCGGTGGAAATGAAGCGGGCAAGTCGACTCTCCTGGAGGTCATCTCTCTGCTTGTTGGGGGACGCGTACGAGGCCGTTGGGCAGCTGATGATCTCAACCCCTACTGGTTTAACCATGATGTCGTCAGGCAATACTTCGCTGCTCACAAGGCAGGTCAGAACCCGGCTCTTCCCGAAATTGATCTTGAAATCTACTTCTCGGACGACGCTCCGGGTGTCGCGACGCTTTTGGGGGCGCACAACTCCCTAAGGCTCAAGTGCCCCGGAATTCGTATGCGTGTCCGCCCAGATTCTGACCATCATGCTGAGCTGGAGGCGTATCTTGCCGAAGACGAGCTACCGGAGTTGCTGCCGACTGACTTATATCAGGTGAGTTGGCACGCGTTTTCTGGTGATCCGATCACGAGACAACCTCGTGGTCTTGGGGTTGCGCTAGTAAATAGCAACACATCGTCAACGCATTCAGGGGTGGACTACAAGCTCCGCCAGCTACTGCGAGACTTCGTTAAACCTCAGGAGAGCGCGAAGATTGCACTAGAACATCGCACCTCAAAAGCAAAGATTTCCAACGGAATCCTTCGAACTGTGAACGAGCGCATAGCCAAGGACGAAGGCTCTTTTGGTGTGAGTTTGCAGATGGATCAAAGTGCCAATTCCAACTGGGACACGGTCGTGGCGCCTCATGTTGAGGAAACGCCATTTGCCATGCTTGGCCAGGGGCGGCAGGTTGCCACAAAGATCGCTCTCGCAATGAGTCGCAGCGCCGAGCATACCCAGTTGGTGCTGCTTGAAGAACCTGAAAACCACCTCTCTCACACTGAGCTGCAGAGCGTCATTGAGAAAATTCAAACACTCTCAAACGGGCGGCAGTGCTTTGTCACTACTCACAGCTCGTTTGTCCTTAACCGTCTGGGATTCAAGTCGCTGCATTTGATGCACGAATCGAGAATCATTCCCTTTGATGCCAGTGCTATATCTGCTGACACGATGGCGTACTTCAAGAAGCAGTCGGGATATGACACCTTGCGGCTAGTGCTGGCAAACAGGGTAGTGGTCGTAGAGGGGCCCTCGGACGAGATGATCTTCAATTTGGCCTTTGAAAAGGTCAAGGGACGTTCTCCCCGTGCTGCAGGCGTTGACGTAATTACCTTGGGAACCCGAGGGAAACGAGCGCTTGAGCTAGGAAAAGCACTTGGACGAAAGATGGCAGTCCTCCGGGATAACGATGATCAGGAACCTGACCATTGGAGGGCACCAGTGAGCGACTATCTAGAGGACGGAGTGCGTGAAATGTTCATCGGCGCAACGTCGCTCGGTCGTACGCTTGAGCCTCAAATGATTGAAGCGGGAAACGACACGGCGCTCCGCATACTTTTCGGGCTTGACGCAAAAGATGACTTGCTCAAATACATGCTTTCCCAGAAAACGGAGTGGGCTTGGAGGGTCGCTGATTCTGAGCCAGGCCTCGTATGGCCGACATATATCCAAGAGGCGATTGAGTTCATCGATGCCAGCTGAGGTACGTTTGGCCGTTGCGGGCAGTGGGAAGACGTCAGAAATCGTCAGGAAGATCTCTGAGCAGCAACAAGGTACCACCTCTCTCGCGCTTACCTTTACGCAGTTCGCTCAGTCGGAAATTGAGGCTCGTTTACCGAGCACACTCGCCTCCGAGCACGAGACTATGGGATGGTATGCCTTTCTCGTGCGGCACATTGTGCGACCCTTCTTTCCGCTGCTCTATCCGGACAAGGATCTTATTCCCCGAGGCCTCTGCTTCATCGATAGCCTTGGCCAGATTCCTAAAGGTCGTGGCGGCTGGAAGTATTACCTCAACGATCAGCACCAGCCATACAATCTCAGGCTTGCGCTTCTGGCAAAACAGGTCATTAAGAAGACCAATGGCGCGCCAATTGAACGGCTCCAGCGTATTTACGACAACATCTACATCGATGAGTTTCAAGACTTGGTTGGCAACGATCTAGAGGTAGTTGCCGCGCTCATGGACTCGGAAATCAACCTCTTCATGACGGGTGATGTTCGCCAGTCAGTTCTTGAGACTTCACGTTCCGACCGGCTTAATGAGGATTATCGTGGAGTGAAGCAGGTTGATTGGTTTCGGGCGAAACGCGATGCGGGTCTCTGCACGCTTGTGCCAAGTGACACAACGACACGCTTCAACCAAGCCATCGCCGACTTCTCTGACTTGATTCATGACCCGACGCTAGAGCTTCCGCCGACTTCTTCTACTCAGATGGAGGTCACTGGTCATGACGGTGTTTTCCTGGTAGATGAGTCGCAGCTCGCGGAGTACCTTGAGTCCTTACCTCGGCGAGCGACAATTCTCTGGTCGCAAAAGTCACAGCGGCAACTCCCGCAGGGTGAACTTCTCACCTTTGGTACAGCCAAAGGCATCACTCGAGAACGAGTCGCCATACTGACTACTGGCCCAATAGTGAGTCTTCTGAAGTCGCGTAAGCTCCTGAAACATAGTTCGGCGAGTGGTTTCTACGTGGCGGTGACCAGAGCGCGGTATAGCGTGGCGCTCGTGACAAAAGGGGCGGCAAAGCTGCATGCTCAGCTTCACGCAGATTTTAAGGGCAAGATCAACCTGTGGAGTAGTTAGAGCTAGAACTCCGGCGTCAGTTAAGTTCATCAATACGGCTGACAGGCGGTAGATCAGAGCCGGAGTGAGGACTACTCCGTGATAGTGCCAAGCATAAAGTTGACTTTCTTGAACGCAGAATCCATAGTACGAAGACCATGGAACATAGCCGTCAGCTCTTGATGATGCATGCAATTCACGAAGATGCACTGTTCATCGGCGATTATCTCAGTTCACTGCAGCGCCCCGAAGCCCAGGGATTTATGCCGTTCCTGAGCTTCTGCATGGGGAGCTACATGGCGCTCTTCGTGTACGAGGGTCAGCGACAAATCAAGAAGATAGACCCAGATCTGGGCGTTGAAATATCCGATGCGGCTCAACAAGTCCTTACTCGTTCACGGCATAGCCTCAAGCTTTTTGATGACTCAAAACTCGGACTGGAGGGACTGCAGTCGCTATTTTGGGACGAGATTGTCCCCTCGCACGAAGACTACTTTGTTGGTTTGCTCCGGTTCTCTTGGCTCAAGCCTCTCGCTAAGGACGTTGGGGTCTACCGCTACAACGGGAGGGTCATTTCAACGACCCATGCGGCTTCGTTTTCGCTTGGACTGGAAGCCTCTGCCATTGTCGAGGCAAATCTCGGCGAACGCATCCTAAGCATTTCAACGGAATACGGGCGTTACTTTGGTGCGCTGGGTGCAGCACTGGACATGTCGGCCGTCTCATTCCCCGACTATTTAGATGGGGCGCTCTTCTCGCAACGGGAAGAAGACTACCAAGCTAAAAAGTACTACCGGACGATCTTCAATGGCACTGAAACGCCGGAACTCAATGCGACGCTACTACTCCTTCTTGGACATCTGAACTTCATCAACGAGATTGTCTCGACGGAACCCGATTCCGCACGGCTGCGCTACAGCACCTTCAAGATTCGTTTTCTCGGTATCTATCAAATCGTGAGAAGCTTGGTCATTCTTCGGGATCAACAACACGAAAGGCTCACTGCAGAGTCTCTCCAGGCGATCGATTTGATTGCTCAGCACCCGGGTGCACGGGCGCTCATGGCAGACGATATGCGGCCACTACGCAACACTCTTATGCACTACAGCGTTGACTCGCGCCTTGACCCAACGCAGCTCAACACCGACAATCTTCTTGGCACCTTGCTCGCCGCAGCGCTCGGGGAAGAGCGAGTGGAAGATTTCTTCGGAGATTTTGATGCACTTATTTCGGAAACCGCCGCTCTTATGAATAGCTGGCTGCAGGGACGTTGGACGTAAGCGACATATACCTATCCTCCGTAGGGCTTGATCTCCTCGTTCAGACTGCCTCCGAAGTGGATCCGGTCAGTGGGCACCGCGTCGCCAATGCCAAAGATCTGCCATCCTTTCTCCGGGTGAAGGGTGAGCGTGACGAATTTCAGCTTCTGAAGCTCAATGTGCTTTCCGTCACCTACGACGTACCGCCCCTCAAGAGAGCGGTCGCCCGAAAGCTTTACTCTCGCAATTCGTGGGGCTTGATAGTCCACCATTGATGTCGGTTGGAAGCCTTCAAGATCAGCCTGAACAGCGGCAAGGTCAACGTCATTCCAACCGGGAGCTTGTTCGGCAAGCAGGACTTTTAGGTTGTCATTATCTGTCTCGGGATCTCGCAGGCCTGCAAGAAATGTCAGGACTGTTGTGAGCGGATTAAAGAAACTGTCTTGGTCTCCGATCTGGCGCTCATCAGGCTCATTCCTGGGCTTCGACCACTTTTGCTTCTTCCCGCTGACGTTGCGCAGAGAACCGTCAACATCCCTGAGCCAGGTTTTTCCGCTGGGATCTTGGAAAGTGAGGGATGCCTTTGGCAGCCACGCGCCTGAATGCGCGAGCAAAGGAACGGAAATGTCATACACATGCTCCCGACGCGGCGGAATCACGCTTATTGGGGACGGCGCGGCAAGTGGCCCAAGCGGCGTGTGTTCTCTCCCGACATGTACGGAGGCCATAGCATTAAAAGCCGGTTCGTTTGATTCGTTGGCAATGTGAAGCTGAACCTTGCGTTCGTACGCGCTTCCGTCTGGCTTAGCAACGTGATCGTCGGTGATCCACGCTGAGATGAGCCTCGCTGCAGATTTGCGCTCCTGAGCCCATGCACGAAACGCAAGTACCAACGAGGTGACCGTCGCACCAATGGTACCAATGGCCGTGAGTATTGCCCAGATATCCCAAGTTGTCTGCCACTCGAGTCTTTGAAGCACTGGCAAAAGCTTCCATATGAACAGCTCAATGAAGGCAACGACAAGCAGGATCCAAAATAGCCACTTAAGAAACTTCACACGAACACTACTCCCTCGTTCTTCCCTGCTCATACTGCCCCTGATTATGACAGGGGTCTGATGCACGTGTAGGTGACATCAACATGGCTAGTTTCGGCTGGCCTGGAAGGATGAACCTATGCCTCCTCGTTATCCCAAAGAGCTCCGTGACGACGTCGTGAGGATCGCGTTGGATCGCGGCCCGGAAGTGACACTGGCGCAGATCGCGAAAGACTTCGGCATCCACGTTGGAACCCTCGATAAATGGCTCCGAGAGGAACGCGTCGAACAGGGCCAGAAACCCGGTGTCACGCGGTCCGAGAATGCTGAGCTGCGTGAGCTACGCAAACGCAACAAGCTCCTCGAACAAGAAGTGGAAGTACTCCGTCGTGCGGCCGCGTATCTTTCCCAGGCGCACCTGCCGGGAAAAGGCTCTACCCGCTCGTGAAAGAGCTCACCAATGACGGGATCCCCGTCCAGGTGTCGTGCCGGGTACTCAAGCTCGCCCGCCAGCCCTACTATCGATGGCTCCGCAGCCCAGTCACTGAACGAGACCTTACGCAGGCGTATCGAGCGAACGCGCTCCACGACGCCCACCTGGAAGACCCCGAGTTCGGGTACAGGTTCCTCGCAGACGAGGCGAAAGCTCTCGGGGAACCGATGTGCGACCGGACTGCGTGGCGGCTCTGCCGCGACCAGGGCTGGTGGTCAGCGTTTGGGAAGAAGAAAGCCCGCGGGAAGGGCAGAAAGCCTGGCCCGCCCGTGCATAACGATCTCGTGCAGCGCGAGTTCGTGGCCGCTGCCCCGAACGAATTGTGGCTTTCGGACATCACCGAGCATTGGACGAGTGAAGGCAAGCTCTACCTGTGCGCGGTGAAAGACGTGTGGTCGAACCGGATTGTGGGTTACTCCATCGACTCGCAGATGACCTCCTTGCTGGCGGTGACGGCGTTGAACAACGCCGTGCTACGCCGTGGTGACGTCGCGGGCTGCGTCCTGCACACCGATCGTGGGTCCCAGTTTCGAAGCCGGAAACTACAGCGTGCACTCACCGGTCATGGCATGGCCGGCTCGATGGGTCGCGTGGGCGCTGCGGGCGATAACGCGGCGATGGAGTCGTTCTTCAGCCTGCTCCAGAAGAACGTCCTGAACCGCAAGACCTGGGCCACCCGAGACGCGCTCAGGTTGGCAATTGTGACGTGGATCGAGCGTACTTACCATCGACGTCGCAGACAGGCTCGGCTGGGGCGATTGACGCCGATCGAATACGAGAGCATCATGACCAAACAGGTCGCACTCGCTGCCTGATCAAACTGTCACCTCAACGTGCATCAGACCCTAGCTACCAGTACTCCAAGAAAGTGTTAGAGCGCCCGCAGAGTCATGCCGAGCTGCGGGACACGATTCGGCAGATCGCGCACGCGAGCATGCACACGTATGGCTCCCCAAGGATTTGGCTCGCGCTGCGGAAAGCCGGCATCCGGGTGTCGGAGAAAGTCGTGCGCCGGCTCATGAAAGAGGAACGCATTCCCGTGTTCTACGCCAAACGGAAACGCCAGTACTCCAGCTACGAGGGCGAGCTGACACCAGCGCCCGTTGACCTGGTGAAGCGAAAGTTTCGGGCTGATGCCCCGAACCAGATCTGGCTGACCGATGTGACTGAGTTCGCGGCGCCGGACGCGAAGGTGTATCTGAGTCCGATGATTGATTGTTTCGACGGAAAAGTCGTGGCCTGGCGGACACTTCGCAGCCCGAACCAGAACCTCACCCAGAGCATGCTTGACGATGCGATCAGCACGTTGCCTGCCGCATATCGGGCAGAGCTTCGCGCAGCGAATAGCACCGCCCAGTTAGCGGTTCATACCGACAGGGGCGGCCACTACCGCGGTGGTGAATGGATCGAGTTGATGAAGTCGGCGGGACTCACCAGATCGATGGGGAGAAAATGCAACAGCGGCGATAACGCAGCTTGTGAAGGATTCTTCGGACGAATGAAGACCGAGATGTTCTACGGGCGCGAGTGGGAAAACGCGGCCCAGATCGAGGACGCGATCCAGAGCTACATGCATTTCTATAACAACGACCGAATCAAGACCGTACTCGGCGGAATCACGATCGCGGAGTATCGTGAAACACTGGAAGCAAAACCGACCAAAAAACAGTCCTAAGCCCCTTTTGTCCTATAGGCCCGAATCGCTGCCAATGAATTCGCACTCAAAAGCAAAGACCCTGCCGTTTCCGACAGGGTCTTTGCTGATGTAATTCACTCTCCCAATGCTCTTTCTAGTGCTTTTAGTTCTAGTAAGAGCATGATGGTGCGCGAGGGGGGACTTGAACCCCCACGTCCGAAGACACTGGAACCTAAATCCAGCGCGTCTGCCAATTCCGCCACTCGCGCTCGTGCCGCGAACGGCACCGATCTAGACTATCGGTTTCTGAGGAGCGTGGTGCGCATGCCGTGGCGTGGGCGCGCTCGCTCCTTGACGCTGCTAAATGTCGGTGGTTCATGAGTTACTAGACACATGACTTCAAGTGGAAAATTTACAAACACCCAACTGGCGGTGATCGATGCCTCCGTCAGCCAGATAGAGCGTTGCGAAGCACAGAAGCGCCGGCTCGATGCAGAGCAGCTCGCGGCGCTCGCGGCCGCGATGGGCAGCGCGCTCGACGCTGCCGGCGGCAACGGCGCCGAGCGTGAGCTGGCGTTTCGATCGCTGCGCTTCGAAGTTGCTACGGCGTTGCACGAGAGCGAGTACATTGCAGAGCGCATGATGAACACGGCGTTTCTCGCCCAGAACAGCTACCCCGCCACGCTGGGCGCGCTGCGTGGCGGCGAGATTTCCATGAGCCACCTTCGGGTGATTACCGATGAGGGTGCGCCGATCGAAACGGGAGACCCCGCAACCGACGAGCAGCGCCGGGCGCGGTACGAGAGCGCGGCGCTCGCGTTCGCGCGCGAGGAGACCCCGAACCGGCTGCGCCCCATCGCGCGACGTCTCGCTGCGGCCCACTCAGACGTGGCGCTCGCTGAACGCCACGAAACCGCGCTCCAACGTCGCTGCGTGCGTGTCGTGCCGCTCGAAGACGGCATGGCAGATTTGATTGCGCACCTGCCCGCCGAAGACGCCTACGCAATCAAAGACCGCATCCAACGGTTGGCGAAGCGGGCACTGCACGAGTCGGTGGCGCCAGCGGGCGGGGGAGAAGCCGCCGTGCGAGCAGGCGCAGCGCCGGTTGCGTTTCGCGGCGAGGCGCATGGCGTGGGCGTAGACGCTGGCGGTGGCGCTGGCTCCGTCGCTGACGATGGATCCGAGACTGTCGCAGGGCCGGGCGCCGGCACGGGTACCAGCGCAAGCACGGAACCCAGCGCCGGCACGGGTAGGCAGGCAGGGGCCGGCCAAAGCCGCACCGCGGCCGTCGCTGGAGCCGATGTGCTTCGTGATCTGCTGCTGGGCGAGACCGGCGAGGCCGGCGACGCGGGCGCGGCGGGCGTCGCGAGCGAGGCGGCACTCGGGCGGCAGGCGGTTCAGGCCCACATTCAGGTGGTCATCCCCGCAGATGGGCCCGCGGAGTTGATCGGCTACGGCCCGCTCGATGATGTCACGGCCGCCCGCATCGCGGGGGAGAGCGAGGCTTGGGAGCGAATTAGAGTCGATGAAGCAGGCGACGTGCTTTCGGTCGATCGCTACCGGCCGTCGGCAGAGCATGCTCGGCGCTTGAAAGCCCGAGACCTGCACTGCCGAGCGCCCGGCTGTCGGGTGCCGGCGACCCGCTGCGACATCGACCACACAATCGACGCGGCACGCGGCGGGGCAACCTCTACGGCGAATCTCGCCCACCTCTGCCGGGGGCACCACACGCTCAAACACCACACCGACTGGACAGTGCGCCAGGAGGCAAACGGTGTGATGACCTGGACGAGCCCGACGGGTCGCGTGCACCACGACCGCCCACCGAGCCGGGTGAGGTTTCGTCGCCCGGAGGCGGCCGATGCTTAAAACCAGCTCGCTCTTGGAGAGCGCCTGGCAGCGAGCGCCTGGCAGCGAGCGCCTGGCAGCGAGCGCCTGGCAGCGAGAATCTCGGGTCGGGTGGCGTCAACGATCGGCGCGCCGGCGGGCAGCTCTGGGCTTAGGGGCGAGTGGTGTCGATGATCTCCGCGCCGGCGGGCAGCGCTGAGCCGGCCGGCATGCGCACGGTCACGTAGCCGTCGCTCGGTTGTGCGGGTGCCGCGGTAGTGGCCGCATGTTCCGGTGAAGCCAAGGGCCCGAGCGCCCCGTTCGCCCCGAAGCCGACGCTTCCGGCACTGCCGGCGCTTCCGGCGCTTCCGGCGCTTCCGGCGCTTGCGGCATTGCCAGCACTGCCAGCACTGCCAGCACCGCCGACGCTGCCAGCGCTGTCGCCCGACAGTCGCGCCTCGATGGCCCCTGCGGTGACCTCGTCGCGCTGCACGGCCGGGTGGTGCTGCGCCATCTTGTCAATCCAGGCCAGCGCGAGCGCCGAAACGATGAAGGCGAGGTGAATGACGACCTCCCAGAACACGCCGTCGTACGAGTAAATCACCTTGCCCTTGGCGTCGACGACGAGGCCGTCTTGCATGCGACCCACCTCAATGAAGGTCTTGAGCAGGTGAATCGAGGAGATCGAGATGATCGAGACGGCGAGCTTGACCTTCAACAGGTTCGTGTTGACGTGCGACAGCCACTCGGGCTCGTCGTGGTGCCCCTCGACGCGAATCTTCGAGACGAAGGTTTCGTATCCGCCGATGATGACCATGATGAGGAGGTTCGCGATCATGACGATGTCGATGAGCGCGAGCACCGACAGCATGACATCGGTCTCGGTGATGTTGCCTGAGATGATGACGTTCTCGAACAGGTGCCACAGCTCGACGAAGAACAGCACGACGTAGACGCCCTGCGCGATGATCAGCCCGAGGTAGAGCGGGGCCTGCAGCCAGCGGCTCGCGAAGATAAATGCCGCGAGTGTGCGTGAGGCTGCGCCCGGCCCGCGATCGGTGCTGCGCTGAATTGACGGCGTCGAGCGTTCGTTCACGTGTGTTCTCCCGGGGTGCTGCAGGCTGGAAATGAGAGTCATATGTTATCCCAGTGCGGCAGCCGAATGCTGAAGAAGAAATTTGGGGGAGCAGTGTGGCCGAAACATCGCGGTAACCTCTCGGGGCTATACTGGCTCTCTGCGAAGGGGAGTATTCCACCTCGCTCGTATCGTCAATACGCCGCGCGAAGACCGCGCGGCCGGTGCGAGCGCGGGGCGGCCTGCACAGGCCAGCTCCGGGAAGAGACTTTCGGCGTTTCGCGCACCCTGCGCCCACCCGAAGGAGAATGTCTCTACCGTGACCCTCGCTCTACCGCTCTGGTTCGAAATCGGATCCATGGTGCTACTCACCGCGATCCTCATCGTTGACCTGCTGCTCATCATCAAGCGCCCCCATGTTCCGTCAATGCGCGAAGCTAGCCTGTGGGTCGGCTTCTACGTGCTCCTCGCGCTCGTCTTCGCCGGTGCGATCTACCTGCTCGGCGACGCTCAGCACGCCACAGAGTTCGTCGCCGGCTGGCTCACCGAGTACAGTCTGTCGATCGATAACCTCTTCGTGTTCGTGCTGATCCTCGGCGCGTTCAAGGTGCCAAGCGCATACCAGCAGCGCGCCCTCATGATCGGCATCGTGCTCGCGCTCGTCTTCCGTGGCATCTTCATCCTCGTCGGCGCCGCGATCATCGAGCGCTTCATCGCTGTCTTCTTCATCTTCGGTGCGTGGCTCATCTGGACCGCGTGGCAGCAGGTGAAGCCGGGCGGGCACGAGGACCAGGGCGACAGCTGGATCATTCGCCAGGTCAAGAAGGTGCTGCCGTTCAGCGACGAGTACGACGGCGGCAAGCTGCGCACGACCGTCGACGGCAAGCGCATGTTCACGCCGTTCCTGCTCGTGCTCATCGCGCTCGGTGCGACCGATCTGCTCTTCGCGCTCGATTCGATCCCCGCGATCTTCGGCATCACGCAGAGCCCGTTCATCGTCTTCACGGCGAACGTCTTCGCGCTCATGGGCCTGCGCCAGCTCTACTTCCTGCTCGGCGGTCTGCTCGAGAAGCTCCCGTACCTCAAGTACGGCATCGCCGCGATCCTCGCGTTCATCGGCGTGAAGCTCATCCTGCACGCCCTCCACGAAAACGAGCTGCCGTTCATCAACGGCGGCGAGCCCGTTGCTGTCCCCGACATCACAACCGGCATGTCGCTGATCTTCATTCTCGCTGCGATGGTGGTCTCCACTGTCGCGAGCGTATGGAAGGCGAAGCAGGTTGCGAAGGCCACGGGTGAGACGCTGCACTTCGGCGCTGCGGAGCCGCACGCGCACGACAGCGCAGCGGATCAGGGGCCCGCGAAGGATCGTGATTCAGACGCCGGGAATTGATCGCATGGGCTGAGTGTTAGACTCTTCATCATGCGTCAGCGGCACCAGCTTCTTCGTGGCCGCGACGGGATCTAGCCTACGGCCGCCCGTCGCGGGGTTCTTGCACGGCCGATCCACTCGCGTTCGCAACGTACGTTTGCGCTTCGCGAAGCGAAAGAATGAAGAGAAGCAATGACTGACACGAAGCCCCGTACGCTGGCCGAAAAACTCTGGGACGACCACGTAGTCGTCAAGGGTGAGGGCGGCAGCCCCGACCTCATCTACATCGATCTGCACCTCATTCACGAGGTCACGAGCCCGCAGGCCTTCGACGGCCTGCGGGTCGCAGATCGCCCGCTGCGCCGCGTCGACCTGATGATCGCAACTGAAGATCACAACACGCCGACGCTGAACATCAACCGGCAGATCGAAGACCCGACGAGCCGGCTGCAGATCGACACGCTGCGCAAGAATGTCGAGGAGTTCGGCGTGCGAGCCCACCCGCTCGGGGACAAAGAGCAGGGCATTGTGCACGTGGTCGGCCCGCAGCTCGGCCTGACGATGCCCGGCATCACCGTCGTGTGCGGCGATAGCCACACCTCGACCCACGGCGCCTTCGGCGCGCTCGCCTTCGGCATCGGAACGAGCGAGGTCGAGCACGTCATGGCGACGCAGACGCTGTCGCTGAAACCGTTCAAGACGATGGCGATCAACGTCGACGGTGAGCTGCGCCCCGGCGTCACAGCGAAAGACATTATTCTTGCCGTTATCGCAAAGATCGGCACCGGTGGCGGCCAGGGCTACGTGCTCGAGTACCGCGGCTCCGCGATCCGCAACCTGTCGATGGACGGGCGCATGACGATCTGCAACATGTCGATCGAGGCCGGCGCCCGCGCTGGCATGATCGCGCCAGACGAGAAGACCTTCGAATACGTAAAGGGCCGCGAGGCTGCCCCGACCGGCGCAGCCTGGGACGAGGCTGTCGCCTACTGGAAGACTCTTCCGACCGACGAGGGAGCGGTGTTCGACGCCGAGGTCAACATCGACGCGAGCTCGCTTGAACCCTTCGTGACCTGGGGCACGAACCCGGGCCAGGGCGTGCACCTCAGCGAGTCAGTGCCGAACCCTGCCGAGATCGCCGACGCGAACGAGCGCGCCGCGGCTGAGCGCGCGCTCGAGTACATGGATCTCGAGGCGGGCACGCCGATGAAGGAGATCCGGGTCGACGCGGTCTTCATGGGATCCTGCACCAACGCGCGGCTCGACGACCTGCGCGAGTTCGCAAGCATCATCCAGGGCAAGAAGAAGGCAGACGGCGTTCGCCTCATGGTCGTCCCAGGATCCGCCCGCGTGCGGCTCGAGGCCGAGGCCGAGGGCATCGACAAGATCGTCGAGGAGTTCGGCGGCGAGTGGCGCTTCGCCGGCTGCTCGATGTGCCTTGGCATGAACCCAGATCAGCTCGAACCGGGGGAGCGCTGCGCCTCGACCTCGAACCGCAACTTCGAGGGCCGCCAGGGCAAGGGCGGGCGTACCCACCTCGTCTCTCCGCTCGTTGCCGCAGCAACCGCGATCCGGGGCACGCTGTCGAGCCCGTGGGATCTGCAGGCAGACGCAACTCAGAATGTGGAGGCATAACGATGGATAAGTTCACGACGCTGAACGCGACCGCGGTGCCCCTGCGCCGCTCGAACGTCGATACCGATCAGATCATCCCCGCGGTGTTCTTGAAGCGGGTCACGAAGACGGGCTTCGACGACGCCCTGTTCTACCACTGGCGCCAAGATTCAGACTTCGTGCTGAACCGGCCGGAGTACGCCGGAGCCGAGATTCTCATCGCCGGCCCCGATTTCGGCACCGGCTCGTCGCGCGAGCACGCGGTGTGGGCGCTTCGCGACTACGGGTTTAAGGTCGTCATCTCGGCCCGCTTCGCAGACATCTTCCGCGGCAACTCGGGTAAGCAGGGTTTGCTCGCCGCGCAGGTCGCGGAGGCCGACGTCGAACGCCTGTGGGCCGTCGTCGAGGCGGATCCGGCGACCCGCGTGATGGTGAACCTCGAGGAGCGCACGGTCACCGCCGGCGACCTCACAGTTCCGTTTGACATCGACGACTACACTCGGTGGCGACTGATGGAGGGTCTTGACGACATCTCCTTGACGCTTCGTAATGAACAGGCGATCACCGATTTTGAGGCACGCCGTCCAAGCTGGATGCCGCAGACGCTGCCCGCAAAAACCGCCTAGGGAGGCCAGTACGTGAGTAACGAAGAACAGCAGGAGACGCCGGAGACCCCGGAAGATCCGCAGGGGGACGCCGTGGCGCGAGACAACGCTAACCAGGGCGCAAAGGTGGGGCTCAGCTCAGATGAGATCATCATCAAGGGCGGCAAGCCACTCGAGGGCCGCATCGAGGTGCGTGGCGCCAAGAACCTCGTCACCAAGGCGATGGTCGCGACGCTGCTCGGCAAAACCCCTAGCGTGCTGCGCAACGTGCCGAATATCTCGGATGTGCGCGTGGTTGCTGGCCTGCTGGCCCTCCACGGCGTGCTCATCACCAAGGGTGACGACGCCGATGAGTGGCACTTTGACCCCTCGAACGTCGAGGTTGCTCACAAGGCAGACATTGATGCCCATGCCGGGTCGTCGCGCATTCCGATCCTGTTCTGCGGCCCTCTGCTGCACCGGCTCGGCGAGGCGTTCATTCCAGATCTCGGCGGCTGCCGCATCGGCGACCGCCCGATCGACTTCCACCTCGACGCGCTGCGCGAGTTTGGCGCCGTCGTTGAGAAGCTGCCGAGCGGCATCAGCCTAACCGCGCCCAACGGCCTCAAGGGTGCGAACATCGAGCTGCCCTACCCGTCGGTCGGCGCGACCGAGCAGGTGCTGCTCACGGCGGTGCTCGCCGAGGGGCAGACCGAGCTGCGCAACGCGGCGATTGAGCCCGAGATCATCGACCTCATCTGCATTCTGCAGAAGATGGGCGCGATCATCTCGATGGAGCCCAACCGAGTGATCTTCATCGAGGGCGTCGACGAGCTGCGCGGGTACGACCACAAGGCGATCTTCGACCGTAACGAGGCCGCCAGCTGGGCCGCAGCCGCGCTCGCGAGCAAGGGCGATATCTTCGTTGGCGGTGTGCGCCAGGAAGAGATGATGACCTTCTTGAACGCCTACCGCAAGGTTGGCGGCGACTTCTCGGTGCACGACGACGGCATGCGCTTCTGGCACCCCGGCGGTGCGCTCAAGCCAGTGACCATCGAGACCGATGTGCACCCCGGCTTCATGACCGACTGGCAGCAGCCGCTCATCGTCGCGCTCACTCAGGCCGAGGGGCAGTCGACGATTCACGAGACCGTGTACGAAGACCGCTTCGGTTTCACCGATGCCCTGAACAAGATGGGCGCGAACATCGTCGTGCACCCGCAGGGGCTCAGCGACGAGACGCGCCGTGTGAAGCGTCGCGAGTTCGAGCAGGCTGCGGTCATTACCGGCCCCACGCCGCTCACGGCGGCCGACGTCGTCGTGCCCGACCTGCGCGGCGGCTTCAGCCACCTCATCGCAGCGATGATTGCCGAGGGCGAATCCAAGGTCTCGAACATCGGCATTATTGCCCGCGGATACGAGAACTTCATCGAGAAGCTGCGGCTGCTCGGCGCTGATTTCGTGTTCGAGGGTTAGGAACAGTCTCGACGAGTCCCGCGCCGCACGGCGGCCTATGCCGTTGCGAGCGCGGGATTCCGGGATAATTGAACTATGACGAAAACGGTGAAGCTGCGGAGCCAGCCAGGGGCTGAGAAGCGCAAGCCCTCGATGTTTTGGCTGCTCGCAGGCTTGATCTTGCCTGTGTGGTCGCTGATGGTGCGCTACCGCTTCACGCCCGAGTCGAAGCTGCCGAAGCGCGGGCCGTTCATTCTCGCGCCCAACCACTACAGCGAGATCGACCCCATCGCTATGGGGGCTGCCGTGTGGCACCTCGGTCGGGTGCCGCGCTTCATGGCGAAGGAGAGCCTGTTCAAGGTTCCCGTGTTCGGGTGGATGCTGCGCAAGAGCGGGCAAATCCCCGTGGAGCGCGCCGGTACCACGCGATCCACCGGCCTCGACAACCCAATGAGCTCCGCAAGCAAACTCATTGAGAACCAGAGCGGCGTCATCGTTTACCCCGAGGGCACGCTCACTCGCGACCCAGACCTCTGGCCCATGCGCGGTAAGAGCGGGGCCGTGCGGCTCGCGCTCGAGAGCGGCATCCCGCTCATTCCGGCGGCCCACTGGGGCACGCAGGAGCTGATGCCGCGCTACGGCAAGTCGATCCGCCCCTTCCCGCGCAAGACCATTGAGGTCGCGATCGGGGAGCCGCTCGACATGAGCGAGTTCGCGGGCAAGCACGTCGACCAGAAGCTCATCAACGAGGCGACGAAGAAACTCATGAACGCGATTACCGCGCTCCTCGAGGGGCTGCGCGGCGAGCAGGCCCCGGCCGAGCGCTGGGACCCGTCGAAGCACCAGCAGAACGAAACGGGGCGTTTTTGAACGCGGCGCGCGGCGCGGTCGGCGTGAAGCAGGGCGGCGCGGCTCGCGGCGCGCGTTCGGCAGGCACCGCGGTCCGTGGCGGATCCGCGACTGCGAGCGCGGCGCGCGGCGCCTCTGCGACCTCCGCCCCCGGGGCTAAGGTCGCAGTCATCGGTGCCGGCAGCTGGGGAACCACCTTTGCCAAGGTGCTGTGCGACGCGGGCTCCGACGTCACGATGTGGGCTCGCCGGCCCGAGGTCGCCGAAGAGATCCAGGTCGCCAAGCGCAACAGCCAGTACCTGCCAGGCGTGAACCTGCCGAAGACGCTGAAGGCGACCACCGAGCTCGCCGACGCGCTGCGGGGTGCCAGGCTCGTGTTCCTCGCGGTCCCGAGCCAATCGCTGCGACAGAATCTGCTCGACCTCGAGCCCTACCTCGAACGCACGAGCATTCTCGTGAGCCTCGTTAAGGGAGTGGAGCGCTCGACAACCATGCGCATGAGTGAGGTCGTGCACGACACCCTCGACCTCGAGCCCGACCGCATCGCTGTCGTTTCTGGCCCGAACATCGCGCTCGAAATTGCCAAAGAGCAGCCGACCGGGGCCGTCGCGGCCTGCGCATCGATCGAGATTGCGCAGGAGGTCGCGAAGGCGTGTTCGGCGCCGTACTTCCGCACCTACGTGAACACCGACGTCGTCGGCACGGAGCTCGGCGGCGTGCTCAAGAATTTGATCGCGCTGGCGATCGGCATCGTCGACGGTGTGGGCTACGGAGAGAACACGAAGGCGTCAATCATCACGCGCGGCCTCGCAGAAATGACCGAGTTCGCCGTCGGCCAGGGCGGGGAGCCCGGCACACTGTCGGGGCTCGCGGGCCTCGGTGACCTCATCGCAACCTGCCAGTCGCCGCTGTCGCGCAACAACACTGCCGGCCGGCTTATCGGCCAGGGGTATTCGCAGGAGGAAACCCGCGAGCAGATGCAGCAGACAGCCGAGGGCATCACGTCGGTCGCCCCGATTCTCGAGATCGCGAAGCAGCAGGGCGTCGTCATGCCAATCGTGCAGCAGGTCGGCATGGTGCTCGACGGCGAGATGGAGCCGAAAGATCTCGGCCCACACCTCGCAACCGAAGACGGTATTCCGCAGCGCGAACTCGTTCTGGGTCGCGACGCACAGACAGGTTGGCGTCGCCTCTTTGGCCGCCGGAAGGAGCGCGCGAAGTGAGCGCAGTTCAGGCTAAGAAGCAGACGATCGCCCTGCTGTTCGGTGGCCGCTCGAGCGAGCACGGCATCAGCTGCGTCACCGCCGCCGGCATACTTCGCGCGATCGACCGCGAGCGCTTCGACGTGCTGCTTGTTGGGGTGACCAAGCGCGGTGCGATGACGCTCATGCACGAGGAAGACCTCGCTGACTACCGGCTCGACGGGCCGAAGCTGCCCGAGGTCGGCGACAACGGTACGCGGGTGATCTGGCCGGCGTCGGTCGACACGCGTTCGCTCACACTCGTGTCGAGCGACGGCAGCCTCACCACGCTCGGCCACGTCGACGCGGTGATGCCAACCCTGCACGGCCCCTACGGCGAGGACGGCACGATTCAGGGAATGCTCGACCTCATCGATATGCCATACGTCGGCTCGGGGGTGCTCGGCTCGGCGCTGTGCATGGATAAGCACCTCGTCAAGGTCGTGCTGCAGAGCATGGGAATTCCCGTCGCACCGTGGCGCACCGTCACTCGCGGTGAGCTCGATCGAAACCCAGAGCTGCTCGACGGCATCGACGAGGGGCTGAGCTACCCGCTGTTCGTGAAGCCGGCGCGCGCCGGCTCCTCGGTCGGGGTGAGTCGCGTGACCGAAAAGTCTGAGATTCCGGCCGCGCTCGAGGTCGCGTTCGCAGAGGATCGCACGGTGCTCATCGAATCTGGCATCACCGGGCGCGAGGTTGAGATCGCCGTGCTCGAGGGGCGCGAGGGCGAGCCGACCCGCACGAGCGACGTGCTCGGCGAGATCGTCGTCACCGGCCGAGAGTTCTATGATTTCGAGGCGAAGTATCTCGGAGCGAGCGGCGTCGAGCTCGTGCTCCCCGCCAAAGTGAGCGACGCGGAGTTCGCCGCTATTCGTGATGCGGCTGTGCGCGCCTTCGAGGGCACGCAGGCACGCTCGCTGTCGCGCATCGACTTCTTCTTGACCGAGCAGGGGCCGGTGCTCAACGAGATCAACACGCTGCCGGGATTTACCCCCGCATCGATGTACCCGATGCTGTGGCAGGCGTCTGGAGTGAGCTACACCGAGCTCATCACCGAACTGCTCGAACTCGCGCTCGAGAAGCAGCCAGCCTACTAGCGGAGCGGTGGTTCCCCGCGGCGCTGCGGTGCGCTCCGGCGCTCCGGCGCGGCGGCGCTCCGGTGCGCTCCGGCGCGGCGCCGTGCCGCGGAGGTTACTCGCCCTCTGGCGTGGCGACGTCGCCGGGAGCTTCGTCTTCGGGAGCCACGTCGGTCTGTGGCGCGTCGCCAAACTGCGAATCGTCGAGCTGATCGGTGACGGCAGTGCACTTGCGCTCCTGCGGCAGCTTGGCGACTGAGTTGCTGAGCTCCATGATGACGTTCGTGCCGCTCACGCCCTCGTCTGCGTTGACGATCACCTCGAGACCGGGGCTTCGGCCGTAGGCCTCGAAGCGGAACAGGGGCGCGCGCGTGTCGTCGATAATCCAGTCGACGCCCTTGACGTTCACGCAGCTGTCGGTTGTCGGGCCGCTCGGCTCGATGCCGCAGTAGAGGAGAACGCTCGCCGGGTCGCCCCAGGCGCCGGTCGATTGCGCATTCGTGTTGCGCCTGTCGAGGCCGTCGACGCTCGAGGGCAAGCGCACGATCACGTCGGCGCAGGCGGGGTTGTTCGCGTCGGCCGGGGCCTCCATCGGTACCTCGGTCGTGCAGCCCGTGAGGGCCATTGCGATGGCCCCTGCTGCAAGGGCGAGGGCGCTGGATCGAACGAAACGAGCTTTCACGCCTCAAGCCTAGCCGTTGCTTTCGCCGAGAATCCGGGGAGCCCGCTGAGTGGGGCGGATCCGAGGGGCGCCTGCGTCTAGACGAGGGGTGCAAGCGGCCCGGCCTCGCACCGCACTGCCGCGGATCCTGCACCGTCGCGGATCCTGCACCGTCGTGGATCCTGCACCGCCGACGACCGGGCGCCGCCGCGCGCCGACCAACGCGGTACCGTAGGGGAGTGATGACCGTTGGAGAACTTGGCGAGGCGGGCGTGCTCGCGCGAATATTGGCTCAGCTCGGCGACGCGGCGGCCGCGACGATCGGCCCGGGCGACGACTGCGCGGTGCTCACGAGCGCGGGCGACGTCGTCGTCACGAGCGACACAATGATCGAGGGGCCAGATTTCAGGCTCGCCTGGCACGACGGCTTCGACCTCGGGTGGAAGCTCGCTGCGACGAACCTCTCAGACGTCGCGGCGATGGGCGCGCGGCCAACGGCGCTGACGGTCGCGCTCGCGTGCCCGAAGGCCACCCCAGTAGCGCTCCTCGAAGAGATCGCGCGCGGCCTCGACGCGGCGTGTCGCGCGCTTGCCCCCGGCTGTGGCGTGGTTGGTGGCGACCTCGGTCAGGCCCCCGTGCTGTTCGGCGCGGTGACGGCGCTCGGGGACCTCGAGGGTCGCCAGCTCGTGACGCGGGGAGGTGCACGCCCCGGCGATATCGTCGCCTACTCTGGCGCGCTCGGGCTCGCAGGCCTGGGCCTCGCGCTCCTCTTCGAGCACAGCGCAGACTCGGCGGGCGTCGCCAGCGCGGAGGGTGTGCCCTCGTTACGCAAACGGCACGCGGCCGAGCTGGGTGCCCAATTCGCTCCGCACGCCCCGATAGCCGACGGTGTCGCCGCGAGCCTCGGCGGCGCGACCGCGATGATGGATGTCTCAGACGGCCTCGCGCTCGACGCCCAGCGGCTTGCTCGCGCCTCGGGCGTGCGTATCGACCTCGACCCCGCGCTCCTCGCGTCGGGCTTTGGCACGCAGGCCGGAGTCGACGTCGACCTTCACGCGATGCTCGAGGGTGGCGAAGATCACGGGTTGCTCGCCTGCTTCCCGCCTGACGCGCCGCTGCCTGGCGGGTTTTTCGCGATCGGGCGGGTGCTAGAGCGCGCTGAGCGCGGCGAGGGGGCGGAGGGCGGCGAGGGCGCCGAGCGCGGCGAGTGTGCGGCGTCCGGCGAACGCGTCGGCCCGGGCGCGGAGGGCGGCGAGCGCGGCGGCCTGGGGGCGGAGGGCGGCGCAGCGACCCTGATTTCGGTCGGGGCGAAACCCTATGCGCCGACTGGGTGGGATCCATACAATAGGCTCACCACCCTGCGGTCTCCATCCGAGTAGCGCAGCCCCACACGATAGGCGGAGCATGACTCACATCACTGTTAGCGGAGCGGCGGAGGCACGAGTGCCAGCCGATCAGGCCGATCTCTATGCCTCTGTGTCGCGCCGCGACGCGTCTCGCGAGGCCGCGCTCGCCGGGGCGAACGAGGCGCACGCGCGGCTCGTCGAGCGGGCCAAGGCCCTCGTCGCCGAGGGGGCCGCGAGTCGCTACGACGCCGACCCCGTGTCGACCTACTCGAACACCTGGCGCGACGAGCGCGGCGAGAACGTCGTCGAGCACCAGGCGAACGCGAGCGTGCGCATCGTGCTGACAGCGCTCGAGCGCGTCGGCGAGGTCGCGGCCGAGCTCACCGCGAGCGGGGCCGACGTGCGCGTGCAGTGGGAGCTGGGGTCGGCGCTGCGCCAGGAGTGGACGCGCAGGCTTCGCGCAGACGCCGTCGCAGACGCCAGGGTCGCCGCGGGCGACTACGCTGCGGCGATCGGGGCGGGCGAGCCGGCGCTCGTGTCGCTCTCCGATGGCCGCGGCGGCGGTGGGCCAGTGCCCGTCGCTGGCGCGCGCATGGCGATGGCCGACATGGCGGCGCCAGAGGTGACCGTCGGCCAGATCGACGTGAGTGTGCGCATCGAGGCGGTGTTTACCGCCGAGTAGCGGTGCTGCGGTGCTGCGGTGCTGCGGTGCTGCGGTGATAGCGCTGGTCGCTCGGCGCCGCTAGCGCTGGCCGCTAGCGCTGGCGGTTGGTGCTGAGATGCGCAGCGCCGTCCAGAGCTCGGCCCGGGTGTCGGGCGAGTCGATGTCGCGCTGCAGCAGGCTCGCAGCGGTGCGGATCCGCGCGCGCAGCGTGTGGCGGTGAACTCCGAGCTCTTCCGCGGCGGGCGAGAGCTGGGAGTTGTGGCGCAACCATGCCTCGAGGCTGCGTTCAATCTCGTCGCCGTGGCGGGAGTCGTGTGAGCGCACGGGGGAGAGGAAGCCGGTCGCGCGGCGGCGGGCGTCTTGGCTCTCACCGATGAGCTGGAGCAGCCCCGCGTGCATGGCCGGGCGATACTCGACGAGCTTGCCGGTGAGCGGGGTGTTCGATCCGCCACCAGATCCGCCCCCTGACGCGCCGCTCGCCTGCGACGCACGCTGCTCGGCCGCGGAGGCGAGCGCCGCGGCGCGGGCGTGCTCGAGGGCGCGGTCTGCCTGCGCGACCAGCTCGACGAGATCGTCGAGCGAGCCGCGCTCAGATAGCCCGCCGGGGATGCCCCGCGTGAGCTTCTTTGCCGCGGCGATGCGGCCCGCCTCGCAGACGAGCAGCAGCCTGCCGTCGACCACCCCGGCGGCCGTTCCGTCGCCCAGCTCGCGCGGGTCGAAGCCGTACTGTGCCGCAGGGAGTGCGATGACGGAGACCTGGCCGCGCGGCAGCTTCGGAAAGCTGGGCCCGGCGACGTCGTCGGCGAGGCTGCGGTGCCCCGCGATGAGGAGCTTGAGCACCGCGGTCGCGAGGGCGGCCTCGGAGCGGGCAAGACCACTGGAACGCGGCGTGCGTGCGTTCTCCAGCCTGGCCATGTTCTGCGCGTGCACCGCGGCGTCGATGAGGCGCGCGGCGGCCCTCGTGATCGCGATGAACGGGGTATCGTACGGTACCCGAATGAGGGGCAGGCCGAGCCTCTCGCACGCCTCGACGAGGGTCGGGGGAATTCGGTCCCAGCGAATCCCCACGCCGACCGCGAGCGCCGTCGTGCCGGCGGCGATGAGGCGGGCGACGTAGGCCTCGGCGGTGCGCAACCCCAGCGTGCCCTTGAACTGGGCGCCGGTCGTGAGCAGCACCGTGCGCGGGGTGAGAAACGGCGTCGGGTCAGCGAGGTCGGTGGAGTGCACCCACTGCACGGCGCGCGAACCGGTGTCGTCGTCACCGCCGGCAACGACGACGAGCCCGAGCTCGTAGTCACGCAGCAGCGTGTCGAGCTCGATCCAGGAGTGAATTGCCGGTTCGGCGAATAATTGCATCATCAATCGCCATTATGGCATCTTCTGCTGAGGGTCGACGATCGTATCCTTGGAGTTATCACACGTGCGGTTGAGCGCCACTTTGGCGAGCGGCTGCGCGTTCACCCCTCACATCGTAAGGAGACATCCATGACTCTCACCGGCGGCCCCTCACTCCCACAGGAGCGCAAGCTCGTCACCAGCATCCCCGGCCCGAAGTCGCAGGAGATGCTCGCACGCAAGAACGCAGCCGTTGCGGCTGGCGTTGGCGTTGCGCTGCCCGTCTCGATCGTTGCCGCAGGCGGCGGTGTCATGGTCGACGTTGACGGCAACTCGCTCATCGACCTCGGCTCCGGCATCGCGGTGACCGGCGTCGGCAACTCGGCTCCCGCTGTTGTCGAGGCCGTGACCCAGCAGGTCCAGCAGTTCACCCACACCTGCTTCACCGTGACCCCCTACGAGGGCTACGTTGCCGTCGCAGAGAAGCTCAACGAGCTCACCCCCGGCGACCACGAGAAGCGCTCGGCACTGTTCAACTCGGGTGCAGAGGCAGTGGAGAACGCGATCAAGATCGCACGCCACTACACCAACCGCGGCGCGGTCGTTGTCTTCGACCACGCCTACCACGGCCGCACCAACCTCACCATGGGCATGACCGCAAAGAACATGCCCTACAAGGACGGCTTCGGCCCGTTCGCCCCCGAGGTCTACCGCGTTCCCACCTCGTACCCCTTCCGTGACGGCCTCTCGGGCGTCGACGCGGCAGCGGTCGCGCTCACGCAGATCGAAAAGCAGATCGGGTCGAAGAACGTCGCAGCGATCATCATCGAGCCCATCCAGGGCGAGGGCGGCTTCATCGCTCCCGCAGAGGGCTTCCTCCCCGCGATCCAAGAGTGGGCAACCGCAAACGGCGTCGTCTTCATTCTCGACGAGGTGCAGACCGGCTTCGCCCGCACCGGCGACCTGTTTGCAGCGAACCACGAGAACGTCGTTCCCGACCTCGTGACCACCGCCAAGGGCATCGCGGGCGGCCTGCCGCTGTCGGCAGTGACCGGCCGCGCCGAAATCATGGACTCCGCGCACGCTGGCGGCCTCGGCGGCACCTACGCTGGCAGCCCGATCGCCTGTGCGGCCGCGCTCGCAACGATGGAGACCTACGAGAAGGACAACCTTGCTGACCGCGCCAAGGAGATCGGCGCGATCATCACCGAGTTCTTCACCGAGCTCCAGAAGACCGACGACCGCATCGGCGACATCCGTGGCCGCGGCGCGATGATGGCAGTTGAGTTCGTCGAGTCCGGCTCGAAGACCCCCGCCGCAGCGCTCACCGGCGCGATCGCGAAGCACGCCGGCAACGAGGGCGTCATCCTCCTCACCTGCGGCACCTACGGCAACGTCGTTCGCTTCCTCCCGCCGCTCTCGATCTCCGACGAGCTGCTCCGCGAGGCGCTGCAGATCGTTGCAGACGCGCTCGCAGCGAACTAACCCACACAGCACGTACGCTTTCACAGCACACCCAGGCTGAAAGGAAACCGCTTATGGCTCTCAAGCCCAATGAACAGGAACTCCTCGACCGCGTCCCCTCGGGGCTCGCGATCGGTGGCAAGTGGGAGGATTCGACCTCCGGCGCGACGTTTGACGTCGTCGACCCCGCAACCGGCGCCGTCATCAAGACGATCGCCGACGCAACCGTCGAAGACGCAGTGCGCGCGCTCGACTCGGCAGTCGCCGTGCAGGCGGAGTGGGCAGCCACCTCGTCGCGCGAGCGCTCGAACATTCTGCGCCGCGCCTTCGACCTCCTCATGGAGCGCAAGGAAGAGTTCGCGCTGCTCATGTCGATGGAGATGGGCAAGCCCATCGCCGAGGCACGCGGCGAGGTGAACTACGGTGGCGAGTTCCTCCGTTGGTTCTCGGAAGAAGCCGTGCGCGTGCGCGGTGACTACCGCCAGAACCCAGAGGGCACGGGCAACATGGTTGTCTCGCACATCCCCGTTGGCCCCTGCTACTTCATCACGCCGTGGAACTTCCCGCTCGCGATGGCAACCCGCAAGATCGCTCCGGCGCTCGCTGCCGGCTGCACCGTGGTCATCAAGCCCGCAGCGCTCACCCCGCTGACGACGATGTTCTTCGCGCAGCTGCTCGAAGACGCTGGCCTGCCGGCCGGTGTCGTCAACGTCGTGCAGACGTCGAAGTCGAGCGCTCAGTCGAGCGCCCTGCTGTCGGACACGCGTCTGCGCAAGCTCTCGTTCACCGGCTCGACCCCGGTTGGCGTGACGCTGCTGCAGGCAGCTGCGCAGAACGTGCTTCGCACCTCGATGGAGCTCGGCGGCAACGCCCCGTTCGTCGTGTTCGAAGACGCGGATCTCGACAAGGCTGTGGAAGGCGTGCTGCTCGCGAAGTTCCGCAACATCGGCCAGGCCTGCACCGCTGCGAACCGCATCATCGTGCACGAGTCGGTCGCTGACGAGTTCGCTCGTCGCGTCGGCGAGAAGGTCGCTGCCATGACCATCGGTCGTGGGGCCGAAGAAGGCAACGACATCGGCGCGCTCGTCGAGGAGAAGGCCGTGGCGAACACGGCTCGCCTCGTCGCAGACGCGGTCGAGACCGGCGCAACCATCGTCACCGGTGGCGAAGCGATCGACGGCCCCGGCAACTTCTTCCAGCCCACCGTCATCGACAAGCTCAGCCCGCAGGCTGCGATCATGCGCGAGGAGATCTTCGGGCCCGTCCTCGGCATCATCCGCTTCTCGACCGAAGAAGAGGCTGTCGAGATTGCGAACAACACCGAGTACGGTCTCGTGAGCTACGTGTTCACCGAGAACGTTGCCCGCGGTCACCGCATGATCGAGAAGCTCGAAACCGGCATGATGGGCCTGAACACCGGCCTCGTCTCGAACGCTGCTGCCCCCTTCGGCGGCATCAAGCAGTCGGGCATCGGCCGCGAGGGCGGCTTCGAGGGAATCCACGAATTCCTCTCGAGCAAGTACACCCTTATTCCGCGCTAGGGAGCGGCAGCTGCAGGTGTGGCCCGGGCTTTTGCCCGGGCCACACTGCGTTGTGCTGCTGCGCGCACCGGGTTTCTGCCGAACTTGACCCGATCTGCACGAGATAGGCCTTTGGCGCGGGGCAGGGGCCGTGGTTCTGCACATCCGCTATCTACTGCAGTGGCCTGTGTGCCTGGGTGGAGTGCCTGTGCGTGCTGCGCGCACCGGGTTTCTGCCGAACTCGACCCGATCTGCACAAGATAGGCCCCGGGCGCGGGGCAGGGGCCGTGGTTCTGCAGATCCGCTATCTATCGCAGTCGTGGTGCGATATCGGCAACGGCAGCGCTAGTCCAAAGCAGGGAATCTGCTCGGTCGCTACCGGGAACTTGTTGGAATGCTGCCGGGCAACGCCAAGGAGATTCCAGATTGGGTCTCGGCGGCCACCCAGGAGCCACTAGGCCGAGGCCTGTTGTGCGCAGGGAGTACAGTCGCCTGCTGCGGGGCTCGCAGAGATGCAGCCACGGATCGACGATTGATCAGCACGCACGAGCCGCCACAGCACCACAGAGAAAGCGCTGAGAACGCCGGGAGCCAACCGGGAGCAACCCCGGAGCCCGCCCGGAGCCCGCCCGTGCCGCGCCTAGTCGGAGTCGGGCTCCGACCACCAGAGAACGGTTTCGCCGTAGGAGCGATTGCGAATGGGCCTGAGCCCAGCGGGAAGTGTCGGCTCGGGGGAGCGGCTGCTGCGTTCGACGAGCACAATCGCGTCGGGTGCCAGCAGCGGCAGTAGAGCAGTCAGGTTCGCGGTCAGCGACTCCTCATCGAGGTCGTAGGGCGGGTCGAGCAGCGCCACGTCCCAGCGCGCGGGGGCCGCGCCGCCTGTGCCCGCGGCGCTAGTAGCTGTGCCCGCGGCGCTGGTAGCTGTGCCCGCGGCGCTGGCAGCTGTGCCCGCGCCGCCCGCGCCCGAAGCGCTAACTACTGTGCCCGAGACGCCCCCGTCTACGCCCGCCTCGGGGGCGGTGGTGACGCCGGTGCCGCTCGCAGCTCCACCCGCGGCGCCGCCCGAGGCGGCGCGCTCGACCTCTCGGTCGAGAAACGTTTGCACGGCCTGCCGCTCCACGGCGATGGTTGGTGCGCCGCCCGCGGCACTCTCGCGCCCAGCGGCCCCAGCGGCCCCAGCGGCCCCAGCGGCCCCAGCACGCCACGCCCGCAACACGGTCGTAGCGTTTCGCCCGGCAACCTGCGCGGCCTGCGAGTGGCGCTCGACGAGCGTCACCGCGGCCGCCCCGCGGCTCGCGGCCTCAAGCCCCAGCGCTCCCGAACCTGCATATAGATCGAGCACCCTGGCGCCCTCGACGACGCCCCAAGACTCGAGCGCCGAGAAGATCGCCTCGCGCACGCGGTCGCTCGTTGGCCGGGTGCCCGCCTTTGGTACTTCCAGGCGCAGTGAGCCCGCCCGACCCGCGATGATCCGTGTCATGCCCTAGCCCGCCGTGGTGAAGCGGCGACGGAGCGTCTCGAGGCGCGCGGCGTCGAGCCCCAGCCCCTCGGTGAAGTAGCCCTCGATCGTGCCGAATCTCGCGCGCATTTCGTCAAACGCCGCCTGCAGCATGCTCTCGTGCACGGTGAGCACGGGCTTCAACAGTGCGGGGTCGACGCCGCCGCGCTCGGCCCGCTCGAGCATCGGCTCGATCATTGGAAGAATGTCGGCGTTCGTCTGGAGGTAGTCGGCCATGGCGGTGTGCTCGTCGGCGCCGAGCAGCAGCAGGAAGGCGGCGGCGGCCCAGCCCGTCCGGTCTTTTCCGGTGGTGCAGTGAAATAGCGTTGGCGCGTAGTCGCCCGGCTCGCTGAGCAGCATGAAGAACTCGCGGTAGGCCGCGAGCGCAGACTCGCTCGACACCATGAGGCGGTTCGACTCTTCGAGCAGCTTGACGCCGCGGCCCTCGCCGAGCACCTCGGAGACCTGCTGCCGAATCAGATCCCGCTGTTCGCGTGAAACGGCCGCGTCAGAGCCCGCCCCCGAGCCGGCGTCTGCGCCAGCATCAGCGCCGCCACCAGCATCGACAACACCGCCGTCACCGGCGCCAGCCGCGCCACCAGACCCCGTGCCGGGCAGGCCAAGGTGGGCGAGGCTCGCCGACAGGTCGCGCGCGTGGTCGCCCATCACATCGAGGGCGACTCCGCTGACCCGGCCTGGCAGCACATCGGGGGCGCTGCGGCGCTCGCCCTCGGTGCGAAAATCGACGACGCGGCGGATCCCGAGGCCCAGCAGCGCCTCCCCGTCGGCGGGTGCCACCGCAGCAAGGGTTGCCGAGCGGAAGATGAGCCCGTCAGCGACGACGCCGCCCGCGACGGGAAGCCCGCCGAGGGTGCGCATGTTGGGCACGGTAGCGAGCGGAACGCGGCGGTCGAGTGTTTCAGTCACCCCTCCAGCGTACCGCGCGGTGGTGCTAGGCGGGAGGCGGACAGCAGTCAGCAGTCAGCAGTCAGCAGCCAGCAGTCAGCGGGCAGCGGGCAGCAGACAGCAGACAGCAGACAGCAGACAGCAGACAGCAGACAGCGCACGGCATGCAGCAGGGTTTCAAGCGGCGGGCAGCAAGCGGTGCTGCTGCGCAAGCGCCGACTTGCAACCGACAAGCGACCCCGCGAGCCGCAAAGCGCGCCCAACGTCGGTGGTGCGCGCTAGCCTTGAGGCATGGCGACCGTGACCCTCGACTCACCGCTCAGCGGGATCATCGGTGGCAAGAGCGCCAAAGCGCTTGAGAAGGCCTTCGGCATGACGACTGCGCTGGGGCTGCTCGAGCACCTGCCGCGCCGCTATTCGAAGCGGGGCGAACTCACCCCGCTGACGGGCCTACCGGTCGGCGAGCAGGTGACGGTGGTGGCTCAGGTGCTCGACGTGCAGGTGCGCCGCATGCAGCGCCGCCCAGGCCAGATCGTCGAGGCGCGCATCACCGATGGTGTTGGCACGCTCACGCTGACGTTCTTCAACCAGGCGTTTCGCGCGAAAGACCTGCGCGCCGGGCGGCAGGGAATCTTCGCGGGCAAGGTGTCAGAGTATCGCGGGGCCTACCAGCTGCAGCACCCCGACTACGAGTTCTTCGATGCAGACGACGAGGTTCCCGGCGGCGCCCAGCTCGAAGAGGCCGCGGCGAAGGCGTGGGCCGAGACTCCGGTGCCGATCTACCCCGCGACGACTCAGGTCGCGAGCTGGACAGTGCAGCGGGCGGTCGAGATGGTGCTCGACGCGCTGTCAGAGGTGCCTGACCCGCTGCCGCACGAGCTTGTGCGCTCCGAGGGGCTGCTGTCGCTCGGGGCGGCATTTGAGGCCGCCCACCGGCCGCGCAACGACTCCGACTGGCGCCAGGCGCAGCGCAGCCTGAAGTTTCGTGAGGCGTTCGACCTGCAGCTCGCACTGCTCTACCGGCGCCGCCAGCAGGCTGCCGAGCCGAGCACACCGCGCCCGCCTGGCGCGCTGCTCGAGCGGTTCGACGCCTCGCTGCCGTTCGCGCTCACCGGCGACCAGGTGCAGGTCGGCTCCGTTATCGCGAGCGAGCTCGCCGAGCCGCACCCGATGCACCGCCTGCTGCAGGGCGAGGTCGGTTCGGGCAAAACCCTCGTCGCGCTGCGCGCGATGCTGCAGGTCGCCGAGTCGGGCGGGCAGAGCGCGCTGCTCGCGCCGACTGAGGTGCTCGCTGCGCAGCACTTTCGCTCGGTCGTCGAGACGCTCGGGCCCGAGCTCGCGGCGCACCTGAACCCGGTGCTCGTCACTGGGCGCATGCCTGCATCCGAGCGGCGTCGGGCGCTGCTGTCGCTCGCCTCTGGCAACGCCCGCATCGCCGTTGGCACGCACGCGCTGATGAGCGACGGCGTGACGTTTTACGACCTCGGCCTCACGATCGTCGATGAGCAGCATCGCTTCGGGGTCGATCAGCGCGAGGCCCTCAGGCAGAAGGGGTCGCAGCCGCACGTGCTCGCGATGACCGCGACGCCGATTCCGCGCACGGTCGCGCTCACCGCCTTTGGCGACCTCGAAACGCTGACGATTCGCGAGCTGCCGCCAGGCAGGCAGGGCATCGAGACCTTCGTGGTGCCCGAGATTGAGATGCCGAGGCGAGCGGCTCGGGTGTGGGAGCGCGCGGCCGAAGACATCGCCGCCGGCAGGCAGGTCTACGTGGTGTGCCCCGCGATTTCGGGTGGCGCAGCCCCGAGCCTCGAAGAGGGCGAGTTCGCCGAGGCCGAAACCACCGAGATGATCGCCCCTGGCGGTGCGCAGCCGCCCAAGCGCCCGCTCGCAAATGTCACCGACACGGTGGCCGAGATGCGCGCGATGCCGCAGTTCGCAGGCTTTCGAGTTGAGGCGCTCACCGGCAACATGCCCGGCCCCGAGAAAGACCGGGTGATGAGCGAGTTCGCGGCTGGGTCGATTCACGTGCTCGTCGCGACCACGGTCATCGAAGTGGGCGTGAACGTGCCGAACGCCTCGATCATGATCGTGCGCGACGCCGACCGGTTCGGGGTGTCTCAGCTGCACCAGCTGCGCGGGCGCGTGGGGCGCGGCCAGCACGCTGGCCTGTGCCTCCTCATGAGCGTCGCCGAGCAGGGGTCGATCGCGCGTGAGCGCATCGAGGCCGTTGCGAACACGAGCGATGGCTTCGCGCTCGCCGAGATCGACCTCGAGCTGCGGCGCGAGGGCGACATCCTCGGCACCGCGCAGTCGGGTGGCCGCTCGACGCTCAAGCTGCTGCGCGTCACTCACGACGGCGAACTCATCGCGCACGCGCGCGAGCTCGCGGGTGCGCTCCTCGATACGGATCCGGGGCTCGGTGCGCACCCATCGCTCGCGGCGGTTATCGCGCGCGAAGAGCAGCACCTCGAGAACCTCGCGAAGTCGTAGCAGCGCCTGCCGCCCCGGTTCGTGCCGTATCGGTCGCTCGCGCGACCGCGGAACGGTACCCAGGTACCACGGCGTTGATACTCAAGTGGGATACGTTCGAAGCGGGAGTTTTCTAGGCTGAAGGCATACGCTCACCCCTCTCGAATAAGGAGACACCATGATTGAGGCTCGCGGGCTCACCAAGCACTACGGTGTGAAGAAGGCTGTCGACAACGTCAGCTTCACCATCAAGCCCGGCCAGGTCACCGGCTTCCTCGGGCCGAACGGGGCGGGGAAGTCGACGAGCATGCGGCTCATGGTCGGGCTCGACAAGCCGAGCGCGGGCACCGTCACCGTCAACGGCGAGCGCTACTCGGGGCTGCGGGCCCCGCTCGCCGAGATCGGCGTGCTGCTCGACGCGAAGGGTGTGCACCCGGGGCGCAGCGCGCGCAGCCACCTGCGGGCGCTCGCTGCGACGCACGGCATCTCGGACAAGCGGGTGAACGAGGTGATCGAACTCACCGGCCTCGAGTCTGTTGCAAATAAGCGCGTCGGCGGGTTCTCTCTCGGCATGGGGCAGCGCCTGGGCATCGCGGCCGCGCTGCTCGGCGACCCCAAGGTGCTCATTCTTGACGAGCCCGTGAACGGGCTCGACCCCGACGGGGTGCTCTGGGTGCGCAACCTGCTGCGCCACCTCGCGAGCCAGGGCCGCACGGTGCTGCTGTCGAGTCACCTCATGAGCGAGATGGCTCAGACGGCCGATCACGTCATCGTGCTCGGCCGCGGCCGGGTTGTCGCAGACGCCCCGATCTCCGACTTCGTCGGCAACGGCACTGCCCGCGTCACCGTGCGCAGCCCGCAGGCCGCCGAGCTCGCGTCGCTCGTGATGACGGGCCGCGAGGGCATCGACCTGCAACCGCTCGACCGCGGCGACGGGGCGGGCTTCTCGGCCGCGGGCCTCGCTGCGGCTGAGATTGGTGAGATCGCGGCGCGCAACGGCATCGTGTTGCACGAGCTCACCCCGGTGACGGGGAGCCTCGAAGATGCCTACCTGCAGCTCACCCGCGACGAACTCGAGTACGCGGCTGGTTAGCCAGCGAAGCGACCACGACGATCTTCCCAGAAACTGGAACCGAAATGACTTCTGCACAATACTCACCTGAAACCGCCAGGCAAACGTTCGCCGGCACCGGAAGGGCGCCGCGCCTGAGCTTCGGCGGCGTCGTGAAATCTGAGCGCATCAAGCTGAGCTCGCTGCGTTCGATTCGCATCACGCTGCTCATCACTCTGCTCGCGAGCGCCGGGCTCAGCCTGCTGAGCGCGTGGGCAATGAAGAGCTCGTACTCCTACGAGGGGCTCGACCCGGCCGCGCTGCCCGTCGACGCGCTGCAGAGCTATCTGCTGACGGTCTCGACCTTCGCTTCGCCATTTCTCGCGCTGATCTTCGGCGTGCTCGGGGTGTTCGTGATCTCGAGCGAGTACTCCAGCGGCATGATTCTCTCCAGCCTCGCGGCCGTGCCGAGGCGCACCCCGATGTACTTCGGCAAGGCCCTCGTGCTCGCGGTGATCGCCGCGGTGACCGCGCTGGTGCTTGTTGCGATCGGCCTCGCCATTGGGATTGCATTCCTGCCGCCAGCCGCGGCGCAGCTGTTCTCCGCGACGGTGCTCACCGGCGCGCTCGGCGCCATCGTCTATCTCGTGTGCATCTCACTGCTCGGCTTCGGGTTTGCGGCGGTGCTGCGATCCACCGCCGGCGGCATCTCGCTCGTCGCGGGCCTCATCTTCGTGCTGCCGATCGGCCTGCAGTTTCTCTCGATGACGGGTTGGGAATGGGTGCCAACGGTGGCTCAATACCTGCCTATGTCGCTCGGCAGCACGCTGAGCATGGGTGACACGGCGATGAGCGTCGACCCGGGCTACTGGGTCGGAATGCTCGCGATCGTGCTGTGGGCTGCGGTGCCGACCGCGCTCGGGCTCGTCGTGCTGAAAGCGCGCGACGCCAAGTAGGCCCGATCGCGCGGGGCGAGCGCGATCGCGCGGGGCGAGCCAGATCGCCCCGGGCGAGCGCGATAGTGTGGCGGCCAGCGGGGGCTTTCCCGTTGGCCGCCGCTAGTGTTGAGACTGTGATTGGGGGTCGGTCGATGAGTGAAACAGCACGCGCCACGTCTGAGGCGTTCTTGCCGAACCCTCCCGGCGCGATCCGCCGCTGGGTTGCCGCGCACCCGCGCGTCATCGACATGGCGATTCTCGTCTGCTATCTCATCGGCGCGGTGCCGCTCGCGCTCGTCGACATTTTCGCGCACCTGTACGAGGGCAGCGCAGGCGGGGGTGACGGTGCCCTCGCCGGTGTCGGGGGAGCCGGGAACGTCGTCGGGACGGCTGCGTATGCGGTGGTGCTGTCGCTCAGGCTCGCCGCGGGCACGGTCGCGCTCATCTTCAGGCGCCGGGCGCCGCTCGTTGGGCTCATCATCGTCACGCTGTCGCTGTTCGGCGACGGCGGGCCGCTCATCGTGGCCAACGCGGTCGCGAGCTGGTTCCTGCTGTACGCCGTGCCGGTGTACCGCGACGTGCGAACGGGGTGGATCGCCTACGCGATCGCGGTGGGTGGCAGCATTCTCGGCACCTACATTCCGCCGATCGCCTCGGCCTTCGGGGAAAGCCCGCAGGGGCGCGGGGTCATCGGCGTAATCGTGCTCGACGCGATCTGGTCGCTCGCCGTGCTGCTCATCGGCATCAACCTGGGTAACCGCCGCCGCTACCTGCAGGCAATTATCGACCGCGCGCACCAGCTTGCGCGCGAGCGCGACCAGCTCGCGCAGCTTGCCGTGGCTGAGGAGCGGTCGCGAATCGCCCGCGAGATCCACGACATCGTCGCGCACTCCGTCTCCGTGATGATCGCGCTCTCGGAGGGTGGCGCGCGGGCAGTCGAGACCGCGCCAAAAGAGGCCGCGAACGCGATGCAGCGCAGCGCAGAAACCGGGCGCACGGCGCTTACCGAGATGCGCAGACTGCTCGGAGCGCTGCAGATGAGCGAGGCAGCAGACATGGCACCGCAGCCGAGCATCGACGACATTCCGAGCCTCGTGCGCGGTTTCGAAGATGCTGGCCTCGAGGTTTCGCTCGAAAGCGACGTCGGTGCCCTGAGCGACCGCCTGCAGGGCCTCGCGATCTTCCGGGTGGTGCAGGAGGGGCTCACGAACGTGCTGCGCTATGCGGGCGTTGGTGCCCGCGCCGAGGTCACGCTGCGAAGCACTGCCGCGGGCATCGAGGTGACGGTGCGCGACTTCGGGCGCCCGCCGAACACCGTCGGGCCAAAGACCGGGGTCGGCTCGGGGCGCGGGCTCGCCGGGCTCGCCGAGCGCGTACGTGTGTTCGGCGGCACGATCGACTCCGGGCGCGTGCCGGGAGGCCAGGGCTGGCAGCTTTCCGCATTCTTCCCCGCGCACCAGCGTGGCGCGATTCATCATCAGGAGGGGCAATCGTGAGCGATTCACACACCGTCAGCATCATGCTGGTCGACGACCAAGAACTCATTCGCACTGGTTTCAGGCTCGTGCTGCTTTCGGAGCCCGATATGCGGGTCGTCGCCGAGGCGGGCGACGGGGGAGCCGCGCTCGCGGAGCTCGCCAGACTGTCGGGCGAGGGCGGAGGCTGCGACGTTGTGCTGATGGACGTGCGCATGCCAGGCATGAACGGCATCGAGGCAACGAAGCGAATCGTCGCCGAGTTCCCGGCGACCCGCGTGCTCGTGCTCACCACCTTCGACCTTGACGAGTACGCGATCGGGGCGATTCAGGCCGGGGCGAGCGGGTTTCTGCTCAAAGACGCGCGGCCCACCGAGCTCGTCGACGCGATCCGCCGAGTCGCGAGCGGTGACGCAGCGATGGCGCCGGCCGTGACCGCTCGCATGCTCGAGCGGATGCGCGAGGGCGGATCCGCGGCGCCGGCGACGCTATTTGCCGCTCCTGGCGCTCCCGGGGCTGCGGGGGCCGCGGGCAGCGGGGGAGCGGGCGGCGAGAACGCGCCTGTCGCCCCCGAGCTCAGCGAACTCACGGAGCGCGAACTCGACGTGCTGCGGTTGATCTCCGACGGCAAGAACAACAGCGAGATCGGCGCTGAACTCTTCCTTTCCGAATCGACGGTAAAGACCCACGTCGGGCGCGTGCTGTCGAAACTGCAGCTGCGTGACCGCGTACACGCCGTAATCTTTGCAAAGCAGCACGGTCTGTAGGGCATCTTTCACCGCAACCGCGTACTGTAGGGGTATGAGCAAAATCGCAGTGGTTCCCGGGTCGTTCGACCCGATCACCCTCGGGCATCTCGACGTGATTCGCCGCGCCGCAGCGGTCTTCGACGAGATCCACGTACTAGTCGTCCATAACCCAGGCAAGTCGGCGATGCTGCCGATCTCGGAGCGCATGTCGCTCATTCAGCAGTCGCTTGACGAAGACCCAGAGACCCCCGACAACGTCACCGTCGCGTCGTGGTCGATGGGGTTGCTCGTCGACTACTGCACGGAGGTCGGTGCGTCGGTGCTCGTGAAGGGCATTCGCTCGCAGCTCGACGTCGCCTACGAAACGCCGATGGTGCTGATGAATCGCAGCCTCGCGAACGTCGAGACTGTCTTCATGCTGCCCGAGCCATCGCACGCGCACGTGTCGAGCACGCTCGTGCGGCAGGTGTCGTCGCTCGGCGGCGATGTGAGCCCGTACGTGCCCGCCGCTGTGGCGCGCTTCCTCGCGACGACGAGGCCCGCATAATGGCCCGCTTCTACCAGGAGAGCGTTCGCGACATCATGAATCGCCCCGGCGAGATGCGCGAGCGTCAGCTCGACATTGTGGTGCCTGACCGCTTCGGCGAGGCGCTCGCGGCGATTCCCGAGGGCGAGAAGCTCACCCTCGACCTGCGCCTCGAGTCGGTGCACGAGGGCATTCTTGTCTCGGCGACGGCACGCTCGACGATGCACGCGGAGTGCGGTCGGTGCCTCGAAGCGTTCACCGCGCCGTTTCAAGTCGAATTTCAGGAACTTTTCGCGTATACTCCTACGGAGGCCGACGAGTATGGGGTTCACGGTGATCACGTGGATCTTGAACCCCCGCTCCGAGACGCGGTAGTGCTTGCACTGCCGTTCCAGCCTGTGTGTCGACCGGACTGTCCGGGGCTCGATCCCGAGTCCGGCGAGCCCCGCGATGCCGAGGCTGCGATGGCGACTAATGTGGATGTAGATCCGCGTTGGGCGGCACTGGCTGAATTCAAGGCTGTAGAATCATCTGGTTCGGGTGTGCCCGAATCTGAGAGTAACTAGGAAAGAGAGCATCATGGCTGTTCCCAAGCGCAAGATGTCGCGTTCGAACACCCGCCACCGCCGTTCGGCGTGGAAGGCTTCGGTACCCACCCTCGTCAAGACTGTCGAGAACGGCAAGACCGTGTACAGCCTCCCGCACCGTGCCCGCGTGGTCGAGGATTCGCAGGGCAACGCTCTGTTCCTCGAATACAAGGGTCGCCGCGTAGCTGACGCGTAAGACTTACCCGTGACGGGGAATGATCACTCACTCCCGCGACACGAACACGGAGAGCCGTCGGGCGAGCCTCAGGGCGCGCCAGGCGGCTTTCTTCACGCGTTCGACGTTGCGGTTGAGCCGGGGCTGCTCGAGCTCGCACTGACCCATCGATCGTGGGCGTACGAGCACGGGGCGGCCCCGCACAACGAGCGCCTGGAGTTTCTCGGCGACTCGATTCTCGGCCAGGCGGTCACGGTGAAGCTCTATACCGAGCACCCAGACCTCACCGAGGGCGAGCTCGCCAAGCGGCGCGCGGCGCTCGTGTCGACCGTGGCGCTCGCCGAGGTCGCGCGCGGCCTCGGGCTCGGGGCTGCGCTCAAGCTCGGCAAGGGCGAGGAGCAGACCGGCGGGCGCGACAAAGACTCGATTCTTGCCGACACCGTCGAGGCCGTGATCGGCGCGGTGTTTCTCTCGACCGACTCGGTGACCGCGTCTGAGTTCGTGCTGCAGCTGATCGCGCCGCTCTTCGACGACCCCGAGCGCTTCTCAGAGGCGCTCGACCCGAAGACGGCGCTGCAGAAGGAGGCGGCGGCGCGCGGCATGCCGCACCCCGGCTACGACACCGTCGGCACCGGCCCAGACCACGCGCGCGTCTTCACCTCGTCGGTGCAGCTCGGCGAGGTCACCGGCCGCGGCGAGGGCACGAGCAAGAAGGTTGCCGAGCTCGCGGCCGCCCGCGACGCGGTGACGCAGCTGCGCCAGGCCCGCGCGCGGCGTGCGCCGCGCGGCGCGCGCCGCGGCGGCAACTCCGCGGGGCGCTAACGGTGCCCGAGCTGCCCGAAGTTGAGGTGGTGCGCGCCGGGCTTGCGCCGGCCGTCACCGGTGCGAGGGTGCTCGCCGTCGAGGTGATGGATCCGCGCGCCCTGAAGCGCCACACCCCGCTCGGCGAGCAGCCCGGGCTTGGCGGGCACGGCCGCACGCTGTCGGCCGAGACGGGTCGCAGCCGCGCCTCAGACTTTGAGCGCCGGCTCACCGGGCAGACGCTTCAGGCGCCCCTGAGACGGGGAAAGTTCATGTGGATTCCGCTCGCGGATCCGCCCGGCAGCGCCCCTGTCTCTCCCGGCGCAGCCGCCTCGCTCGCGCCAGGCACCGCGCCGACTGCCGGCACCGCGCTGCTCGCGCACCTCGGCATGAGCGGGCAGCTGCTGTTGCGAGCGACTGACGCGGCCGACGACCGGCACGTGCGCATTCGTACCTGGATCGAGCACCCCGAGCACGGCGAGCTCAGGCTCGACTTTGCAGACCAGCGGCTCTTCGGCTCGCTCGCGCTCGACGCGCTCACGCCCACTGCGCCGCTAGGCGCGATCCCGCAGCAGGCCGCGCACATCGCGCGCGACCCGCTCGACGAGCACTTCGACGACGGGGCGTTCGTGGCTGCGATTCGCTCGCGCGGCGTCGGGGCAAAAAAGCTGTTGCTCGACCAGCGGCTCGTGAGCGGCGTCGGCAACATCTACGCAGACGAAACGCTCTGGCGCGCCCGCGTGCACCCCGAGGCCCCTGGCTCCTCGCTCACCCAGCGGCGCGCTGCTTCGCTGCTGCACCACATGCGCGAGGTGTTCGCGCAGGCGCTCGCCGAGGGCGGCACGAGCTTCGACGAGCAGTACGTGAACGTGAACGGGCAGGCGGGTTATTTTGCGCACTCGCTCAACGCCTACGGGCGCGGGGGAGAGGCCTGCCCGCGCTGCGGTGGCCCCATCAAGCGCGTGCCGTTCGGTGGGCGGTCGAGCCACTTCTGCCCGCGGTGTCAGCGGCGGCCATCGGCGCCGAACACCTGACGGGCGAGGGCCCTCTTTTTGCGAGGTGCTCGTATTGATGGACGCGGTATTATGCGGGAATCTTCGCACCCTTGGTGCGGTTGCAGCGCCAGCACAGCGTCTGGAGGTTCTTGGGCTCGCTGCGGTCTTTGATCGAGCCGCACAGTCGGGCGGTCATGAACGGCCGCTGACCGGCAGTCGACTTTGCCGAGCGACTCTTCTGCACGAGCGTCTCGGATAGCGCGTCTAGCGTAGGAGTAGTCAGGTCGATGTCTACAGTCTTCAGGTACTTGATACAATCCACGCTCGCGTTACGCACAACCTGCAGCGATGCGTTGTGGACGCGGGGTGCGCACTCGGCTCGGTTGCGGTCGCGCTGGCGGTTCCAGTCCGAGGTGTTCTCGAAGCTTGCGAGGTATGCGCACTGCCCGGTGGACGACGCGCCCAGCTCGAATTCGCCCTGGCCGCGAATCTCCGCGACATAGTGAGGGTCTGCTGATGCTCTGGAACTGGCAAGAGCTAATACATAGCAGGTATCAGTGAAGGCATCTCCGAGAGCGAGCGCGCCCGAGATGCCTTCACGCCCTGTGCCTCTAGTGGTGGCGTCGTCGGTAGGTCGTAAGGGTGAGCGCCGCACCAAGTGCGAGCAGCAGCCCCGCCGTAGCCAACACGCCCCCGTGGAGGCCTGCGCCGGTGGCCGGTAGCCCGCTAGGTGTGACCGGCGTGGTCGGTTCGGCTGGTTTCGGGGTGGGGGTGACAGTGGCCGGTGGTGTGACGTCAATGGTGTGGGTGGCGGTCAGATCCCCCAGGGTCGCGGTGAGGGTGTGGGGGCTCGCGGTCGGGAAGGACACCTCCGCCCCATCAACTACGTCAGCGGACACGTTGGAGGTGATCACTGCGTACGCGGTCGCGTCTCCCAGCGGGCCGTTGGCTCCGGTGGCGGTTACCTGGACGGTGATTGTGTCACCCTGCATTACAGTCTCGGGCGCTGTAATCGTGATCCCGGTGACCGCGGAGACCACCTGCACATCCAGGGTGCCCGTGACGGATGGGTCACTGCCCAACATCGCGGTCAGCGTCCGCGTGACCGTCTGACCGGCGAAGGTGTAATCGATGGGGAACGTGACGTCAGCACCAGTTACGTCTGCACCAGCGAATGTCACCTCTGCGGTGACATCGCCCAGGGAAACACCGTGCGCGTCAAATGCTTCGACCGTGAACGGATTCGTGTCCTGTTCCGTGACCGTGGCCGGGCCCGAAATCACCAGAGTCGTGGCCGGGTTTACCTCCCAGGTGGCGGTGAAGGTTTGGTCGCCGGTGGAGCCGGTCGGGATCGTCGCTGACCTGGTGGGTTCGGTCAGCCCGGTACCGGTCCACCCAGTGAACGTATACCCGTCCCGTGCAGGTGCTGTCAACGTGACCGGTGCGGACTCGATCGTATAGTTCACTGGGTTCGCCGGTGTACCCGCTGTGCCGCCGGCCAGATCGTAACTGATCGTGTACTCGACCGCCGCCCACTGTGCGTACAAGGTCGCATCCGCGGTGAACGCATAATCTGCACCATCCGCATATGACGTGCCGATACCACCCACCACGGTGTTCCATCCCGTGAAGGCGTACCCCTCACGCGTGAACGTGCCAGGCGTGAGCGGTGTCGACGCGTTCGCCGACTGCGCTGTCATTGTGCCGGCACCACCGTTGGAATCAAACGTCACGGTGTGGGTTGCGGCGGCCTCACGCAATACCGACACCGAGCCATCCTGCTGGTTGGTGACATACACCGAGGTCCCGCTCGGGGACACCGTCACCGAGGACGGGTAGTTGCCGACGATGACGGTCTCGGTTACCGTGTTCGTGGCCGTGTCGATCACCGACACCGTGCCACTTCCAAAGTTGGTGACATACGCCCTGGCCCCGTCCGGGGACACCGCCACCGAGATCGCGTTGTAGCCGACGTCGACGGTCTCGGTTACTGTGTTCGTGGCCGTGTCGATTACCGATACCGTGGAACCCCAATAGTGGGTGACATACGCCCTGGCCCCGTCCGGGGACACCGCCACCGAGGACGGGTTGAAGCCGACAGTGACGGTCTCGGTTACCGTGTTCGTGGTCGTGTCGATCACCGACACCGTGTCATTTGCATAGTTGGTGACATACGCCCTGGCCCCGTCCGGGGACACTGCCACCGAGGACGGGTTGACGCCGACGGTGACGGTCCCGGTAACGGTGTTCGTGGCCGTGTCGATCACCGACATCGTGCTACCCCTGGAGTTGGCGACATACGCCCTGGCCCCGTCCGGGGACACCGCCACCGAAGACGGGTCGCGGCCGACTGCGACGGTCTCGGTTACCGTGTTCGTGGCCGTGTCGATCACCGATACCGTGCCACTTCCAAAGTTGGTGACATACGCCCTGGCCCCGTCCGGGGACACCGCCACCGCGGCCGGGGAACGGCCGACGGGGATGGTGGTCTCCGGGGTGTGGGCTGCGTGTGCCGCACTCGGCCCGGCCACCATTAGGGCCGCCGCAGCAAGAAACACTGCGATGAGCAGGGTTTCCCACCGATGTAGTCTCGATTTGTCGCGTGTCATTGTGGTGTTTATGCCTGCTCGCATCATCGTTCAACAACCTTTTCCAGAAAGTATCCATTTGGGGGCTCGGCCTCGAGTCAGAAAGACTCCCGCGCGCACGCTCACTCCCGCAGGGTTTTCAGCAACAGTGATTCCAGCACTGTCTCCAGTCCCGCGAGCCCGCTCGATGCGGAAATCTCAGCACCAATCGCCTTGCTTTGTTCGGAATAACTCGGGGCAACGAGCACCCGTCGCACCGCCGCTCCCACTTGCTCAGGTGTGGGCCGGTTCGTTTGTAGACGCACGCCAGCGCCCGTCCATTCCACACGTGCAGCAACCTCGGCTTTGTCTTCGGTCGCGCCCGCGACCACAAGAGGTACCCCGTGTTCGAGCGCGTAATGCACGCCGCCATACCCGCCGTTACTCACATACACGTCAGTGAGAGGCAGCAGTTTGTCGTGTGGCAGGTACTCAGCCACCCGCACGTTCTGTGGCAGCGGAGACGGTAGCGTCGAAACCGGCCGCCCGCCCGTGCTGACGACAACGAGTACATCGTCATCCGCGAGTGCCGTCATGGTCGGGGTGATGAGTTCGTCGTAGTCCGTGTTCGCGATCGTGCCCTGACTCACGTGCACCACCGGCCGTGATCCATCAAGCTCAGACCACCACTCAGGTAACGGGCCGTCATTCTTCGTCGCGCGAGACATCGGGCCCACGAAGTGCACCGTGTCTGGCAGGTCGCCTCGTGTGTATTCAAAACCTGGAACGGTGAACTGCACAATCGCGTCAGCCTTCGATGCGCCCGACATGAAAAACCCGTCGAGCTTCTGTCCGGTCGCCTCTCGCATCATCTGCTCGGCCTGTTTCTGCACCCCACCAAAGATGATGTTCTTCGTGAGTACAACAAGTATGGCGTTGCGCACCCGGCCCAGCATGCCAGGTTTTGGTAGGATCCCCAGGCCAAAAGGGGCAGTGTCACGGCTTTCCACTCCCAGCGGGATGATCCCGAGGCTCACCACCGCAGGGCGCTCCGCGCGAGGTCGCGTAAGCAAGCCCACCGCACCAATGAACATGTTCTCCACCAGGATCGCGTCGACTGGTTCTTGCACGATCGCGTCATCCACCGCACGAATCTGGGCAGGTGCGGGAGCCAGAAAAATGTTGCTCACGTCCCAGCGAATCGCCGCCACCCCGGTTTTCCCTACCCGCCCGGGGAATGCGACATTCATGTCGGTGTCGTCATAATCCGCTGTGGCAGGGAGTGCCAGAAACTCAGCCCCCGTGCCCCGGACAGCTTCCGCGTACCGCTGCCCGGTCAAGAAACGCACCCGATGCCCCTGCTGTACGAGATACCGCGAAACCGTGAGCAACGGCGTTACATGGCCATGAACCGGGGTGCTGCAGATCAAGAACGAGCTCATGCGTGACTTTCGATAGGAGGCAGACCAAGGTATGGTGTCTGACATCACAGTATTAACTACCCTTGGAGGCAAGTCAATATGGTTGCTCAGGAGCCACGGCACCAAACTCGCAGATATCACTCCGAGGTACGCGCAAATCAAGCCGCCGCGACGCGATCCCGAATCTTGGATGCCGCAGCCGACCTGTTTACCGCCAAGGGCTACACCGGCACCGCTTTAGTTGACATTGCGCACGCAGCAGACGTCTCTGTGGAGACAGTGAAGCTTGTCGGCCCCAAACGTCGCCTCTTGCTGAATGCATTCACGCACAGCTTTGCCGGGAGCGATGACATTGCGTCGCTCGCCGATCACGGCCCGGTCGCCGAAATCACTGCTGAGATTGACAACACCCGCTATCTGGCTGGCATCGTGCATTTTGTAGCGGAATCGAACCGACGAAGCAGCTTGCTCTGGACGACGCTTCTGTCAGCGGCCGCCTCCGATGCACTCCTGCGCGAAGACCTTGACGGACTGCAACAACGACGCCGCGCAGACATCCTCGTACTCGTCGACGAACTGCGCCGCCGCGGACTCACGCAGACCAACCGATCGCGAGAAACGACCGCGGACGCAATCTCGTTCATGCTCTCACCCGAGGGGTACAACCAGCTTGTGCTCGGCGCGGGATGGACCCAACCTGACTATGAAGCATGGCTTGCGAGCTCAATACCCCTCACCTGCACATGACATATCTCCAAACGCGTAGGAATTGATCCGGTCACCGATTCCCGGCACGGCGATCACCTTCGAGCCTGAACTGCCGGAGCGCAGCAGCAGTGACTATCGAGCATCGTTGCTCAATGCGAACACAACGAATGAGAGACTTTCTGATGAATACACACGCAGGGACGTCACCCCGACTGACACGACTCCTCGCGCTGGCCGTGACTGTGATCCTGGCTACCGTGGGCCTGCTCGTTACCGCGAGCCCGGCCCACGCCGCCGAGGTCACCACCACCGTTGACGGGATCACCTACGTCGCTGATGACACGAATGTCTCCGCCGGTGCCACCATCACCGGTTACACCTCCACGGGCGGGCGCAGCGTCACCATCCCCGACACCGTCACCATCGGCGGCACCAGCTACCGCGTCACCGCTATCGGAAAGTATGCGTTCTACAACAGTCAACTCACCGAAGTCACCATCGGAAACAACGTCACCACCATCGGCGATTCCGCGTTCGTTTATAATCGGCTCACCCAAGTCACCTTCGGTGACGCAGTTACCACCATCGGCACCGTCGCGTTCTACGGTAATGGGCTCACCCAGGTCACCCTCGGTGACGCAGTCACCAGCATCGGCAACTCCGCTTTCGCTTATAATCCACTCACCCAGGTCACCCTCGGTGACGCCGTCACCACCATCGGCCCCTCCGCGTTCGAATTCAATCAGCTCGCTCAGGTCACCATCGGTGACGCTGTCACCTCCATTGGTGCCTATGCGTTCGCTCATAATAGGCTCACCCAGGTCGCCTTCGGTGACGCCGTCACCTCCATCGGGGATTCCGCGTTCGCTCATAATAGGCTCACCCAGGTCGCCTTCGGTGACGCCGTCACCAGCATCGGCGCCTCCGCGTTCGCGTCCAACGCCGGTTTAACAGAAGTGACGTTCACGGGGGCGGCACCTACTAGCATCGTTGCTACCGAATCGCCCACCCCTTCTCTGGGGGATCCAGTCGGGCTGGTCGTATACTACCCGTACGAATATGATGTTTCAGTCACGCCGGGCGGTTACACGACCCCTCTGTGGCACGGATACAGCACCCAGCCCATGATCAACGTGTACACGGTAACCTTCGACAGTGCCGGGGGAAGCCCGGTTGCCGCAGCAACTGTGAACGAAAGCGACCCCGCCACCGAACCGACTGGCCCGACCCGTGCCGGATATACTTTTACCGGCTGGTACACAGATGAAGACGCTACCGACGCCTACGACTTCGAAGCCCCCGTCACCGCGGACCTCACGCTCTACGCAGGGTGGACGATCAGCACCTATAGTGTCACCTTCGACACCGACGAAGGCAACACGATTGCCCCGGTCACGGTCGAACATGGCGATCGCGCTACCGCACCAGCAGATCCCACCCGCGACGGGTACACGTTCACCGGCTGGTACACCGACGCAGCTGCTACAGACGCCTACGACTTCGATGCTCCCGTCACGTGGGACGTCACCCTCTATGCCGGGTGGGCGATCAACGAGTACACGGTCACCTTCGAAAGTGTAGGTGGCACCGTGGTTACCGCAGTCACTGTGAACGAGGGGGATCCTGTCCCCGCGCCGGCTGAACCGACCCGTGACGGGTACGAATTTACCGGCTGGCACACCGATGCCGCCGCGACCGTTCCCTACGACTTCACCACGGCCGTGAACGAGAACGCCACTCTCTATGCGGGGTGGGAAATCAACGAGTACACGATCACCTTCGACACTGGCGCAGGCACCACCGTCGCCCCGGTGAAGGTCAAATACGGCGAGCCTGCAACCGCCCCGGCCGATCCCACCCGTGACGGATATGCTTTCACCGGATGGTACGCCGAAGAGGACGCTACCGAGGCCTACGACTTTACTTCTCCTGTGACTGGGCACGTTACTCTCTACGCCGGGTGGGACAAGGCTGCCGTTGAAGTGCCGCCCGCAGTGACCCCACCGGGCACAGCTATGCTTCCCACAACGGGTGGCGTATTCGACCCGTGGCTTCCCCTTGCTGCCTTACTGCTCCTCGCAGCAGGGCTCAGTAGCATCGCGCTTCGACGCTTCAAGCAGAAACGCGCGCGATAGGAGCTCGTGAAAACGGCGACAGGGTCTGCTGAAGGTTTGATTGACCTGTAGGTCCTCGCGGACGAGCGAGATTGCGCGCGCACGGAATTCTGGTGAATAAAGGCGCGGCATCTGGGTGAGTCTTTCAAGAAGGGCAGGGCGAGCTACTCTGAGCTGAAGCCAAGCTGTAGGGCAGGTCAATCTGTCATCTAATCGCGTATCGGATCCCAACGAAAAGCTGGAGGGCTGCAGCGCTCGTGGCTTCCTCCGGTCGAACTCTCCGGATACTTATTCCGGTTCCCGTCTTTTCCTGTTTTATCAAGAGTTTCTAGACTGGAATAGTGGAAACGAGGGGATGGCCTATCGGAAAGATGAATGTATAAGACGAGGATAGTGGGGTTATTTTGCGCACTCGCTCAACGCCTACGGGCGAGGGGGGAGAGGCCTGCCCGCGCTGCGGTGGCCCCATCAAGCGCGTGCCGTTCGGTGGGCGGTCGAGCCACTTCTGCCCGCGGTGTCAGCGGCGCCGGTGAAGGGAGCGAAGAGCCCGGCCCTGAATGCTGAGCTTTAGCTCTGCGTGCTTATCTTGCCCTTCGCTGGAGCGATCAGGCGAAGAACTGGCGCGGCGATGAGCAGCGCCGCTGCTGTCGTGATGACGGCCACCCAAACAGGCCCTAGCGCGCCGGGCACCGAGCCAAGCGAAGCTGCGGCGAGAACGGGGCCTACCGCCGCCCCCATGTTCAGCGCTGCGGTCGCGTACGACCCCGCCATAGTGGGTGCTCCCGTCGCAGCATAGAGCACGCGCGTGATCAGCGTGCTCCCAATAGCGAACCCCAAGACGCCCTGAACGAACACGATCCCCAGCAGTGCGACGGGTTGAGTGGCGAAGACCGCCAACGCGACCCACCCGAACAGGAGAATGCTCCCACCGGCCACGATGACGAGGCGGGGCCGAGTATCCGAGAGCCGGCCAGCAGCAGTGACGCCGATGAAAGAACCGACTCCGAAGAGCACCAGTGCCACCGGCACCCACCACTGGCTCAGACCGGCGGCGTCTGTCACTATCGGCGCAAGAAAGGTCAGCATCGCGAATGTGCCAGCATTCACCAACGCAGCGAGAGTCATGGTCAGAAAGAGCCGCGGGGAGGCAAGTTGCGCCAGCTCCGTTCGCAGCGACGGCGCCGACGCTTCCGCTGTCGGTGATTCGTCAGCTCGGGTGGTGAGGCCCGCTGCGATTCCGATTGCGGCGGGTACGCAGAGGGCTGCGATCGCCCAGAAGGTCGACTGCCAACCGAGTGCGGTGCCGAGTAGCGCGCCCGCGGGAACGCCAGCTACGGTCGCCACAGTGGTACCTGCGAGTAGCACCGCCACGGCTCGGCCTGTGGCGCCCGGTGCCACGAGCTTTGTCGCTGCGCCCAGCGCGACCGCGAGAAAACCCGCGTTCATGATCGCGGCGACCACGCGCGTGATGAACAGCACAGTGAAGTCGGGTGTAAGGGCCCCCGCAACATGGGCGAGACCGAATACAAGCACGCAGCCCAGAAGAGTAGCTTTTGTGGGCAGGCGACGGGTGAGCGCGGCCATCGTGGGTGCGCCGAGAAGCATACCCGCGGCGAAGGCCGATGTGAGCAGGCCCGCCGTTCCAACGGAGACGCCGAAGTGGGTGGCGATGTCGGGCACGAGGCCGGCGAGCATGAATTCAGAAGTGCCCATGGCGAAGATCACCAGGGCGAGCAGATAGAGAGCGAAGGGCATCGAAATAGCTCCGAAGTGAGAGTACGAACAAGAACGTCTCGTCACTGCGGTCAGCGCCCTAGGCGACACCCGAATGTCGTGCTGCGCGATGTGCAATCAGCAGCAGAATTATGATTCAGTGGAGGTGAGGGGCTGACGGCGTGACCGAAAGCCCCTGAGTGTCCGATTCAGGGCTCGACATGCTGCTCACTATAGCCGCTCCTCGATGCCCCGTGCCAGGAGCGTCGACAGCCAGCTCACAAGTAGTGGTTAGCTCAGTAGTCGACATCCTTCGACAGTGGGCCTATGCAGGGTGTTGGCTATCAGTATAGGATTAGTGTTTCTATGCGTTCGGGCTTGGTATGCGCGGTGCAACGAAGCATCAAGAAACATCGGAGAGCTTTCAATGGAGAAGAGACTGCGCATGGGCAGCGTGCTGGCCGGAGCCGCTGTGGCTTCGATGCTCGTGGGGAGCCTGTTGGCTGCGCCCGCTGCCTTCGCAACAGACACGGGGGCGGGATACGCGCCAACCGACGACGCCGGCTACCAGGAGTTCGTCGGGGGTCTCATTGCCGCCGATCAGGCAGTGACAGCCGTCAGCCAAGACGGCGAGGGCAATATCGTCGTTGCGGCTGTTGCGGGCACACTGGCCGAGGGGACTGTCTCACAGCTTGCCGGCTACGAGAACGTCGTGATCGCAGACAGGCCGGCCGTGTTGGCCCACGCCATGAACGATGTCGTTGGCGGTGCGGGCTACGCGGTCAATCGCATGAGCGTGTGTTCCTTCGGATTCAGCGGATGGTCTGCCACAGGCACCCCCGCGATCATCACCGCAGGGCACTGCGGGCCAACAGGCAGCGTGATCGACCGCACGCTCCCCAGCAAAGACGACGCACCGTTTTTTCCGGGCCGCGAGCCGGCCTATACCCCCACGCTGATCGACCCGGTCGGCACCATGGGCTTCTCCCAATGGGGCGGGCCCGCGGGCCTTGATGGCGCCGAGGGTGACCTTGACAGCACCGATATCGCGGTGATCGACGTAACCAATGGCGAGCTCAGGCCACTCCCCATGGTGACTGACTGGGGCAGCTGGTCTACCGAAGACCTCTCGCTTTCGGGAACGCCGGTGACCGCCGTTGGTACGGCCAAAGTGGGCGACAGCATCACCCGAAGCGGCCGATCGACAGGTGTCGCCAATGGCACGGTGCAGGCCGATGACGCCGAAACGGTGGTCGAAGACAAGTCGTGGGCGCGGGTCTGCGAAGTCGTCGACCCTGTGCCAGCTGGCTGTCACTGGGTGTACGGCTTCTGGACAGACGCCGTCAGCAGGCCGGGCGACTCGGGCGGCGCGTACATGCGCGGCACGACCGCGGTGGGTGTGCTCTCAGGGGGAAGCGAGGAGTTTAGCTTCGCGACCGACCTAGAAAACGGCCTGCGCCTCACGCCCGGGTACACCGTCATGCTCGATCTCGCGGAGCCCGCTGTGACTTCTGCGGCGGCCGTTGCGCCAGGCGGGGTCGTGCGGGGCACCGGCGGTGCCGGGCTCACGCTCACCGTCGCGACAGCAGCGAGCACCTTCGACGTTCCGATCGCCGGCGACGGGACGTGGAGCTTCGCTGCGCCGACAGCCGCCGGTGCCGTCTCATACGTGCTGCAGGCACGAGACGCGGGGTTCAACCGCTCCGACGAGGTGCCCTTCACGCTCACCGTCGACCCGGCGCTGCTCGCACAGCCCGCCATTGCTGCCCCGGCGAACGGCGCAACAATCGTTGGTCAGCCCGTGACTTTCGCGGGCACGGGGGAGCCGACGTCGACAATCACACTCTCCGGCGGCGCAGCGGCGTCGACAACCGTCGCGGCAGACGGGGCCTGGTCGGTCACCACGAGCGTCGACTACGGTGCGGCGACGGTCACCGCGACGCAGTCGATTCACGGCGGCTCAGCGACAACTGACGTGAGCTTCACCGTTGCTCCGGCGGCACCAGCGGTCACCGGGCTGAACGACGGCGCCGAGCTCGCTGAGTCGCCAACGCACATCACCGGAACCGCGGTTCCGGGCGCAACTGTCGCGGTCGTGCTCGATGGCAAGGCGCTCGCGCAGGTCGTCGCGCGAGCCGGCGAAGGGGAACGCTCGGGCCTCGGGGCGTGGAGCGTTGCAGTGCCCGGCGTGCTCGCAGCCGGCAAGCACGAGCTGAGCGTCACGCAGGCTGTTGGGGGTGCGGTGAGCGAGGCAACCCGCGGGACGTTTAGCGTCGCGGCGTCGGTGACGCCGACGCCGAAGCCTGCGACGAAGACGCCGACGGGGCACACGCCAGATCAGCCGGGTGCAGGTTCAGTCGGCGTGCTGACTGCGACCGGGTTTGACGCTCAGGCTGCGGCACTCGCCGCAAGCCTCGGGGGAGCGGTGCTGCTCGCTGGAGCAGCGCTGTTGATCTGCTCGCGACGGCGGCGGAGCACTTCGCTGCGCAACTGAGCCGGCCGCCCCAGTGTAGCTGTCGTCGCTACTGCCTCTCAGGGCGCAGCGCGCGCCGCATGAGCTTGCCGCTCGACGTCGTTGGCAGGGTTTTCACGAAGTGGATCGCGCGGCGGGGAACCTTGTACGCCGAGAGGCGCTCGCGCGCGTAAGCGAGAACGCTTTCTTCGTCGGCGCTGGCCGGGTGACGACGTCGCCGGTGTGCAGCCAGCCCTCGTCGTCGATCGCCTTGGCCGTCGCAACGGGGTTGTTGTGGTAGCCCTGCATGACGATCGGGCCGCGAATCACGAGCTCGCCCGGCTCGTCGACGGCGCAGGTGCGTCGCGGATCCGCAACGTCGGCGACCCGCGCCTCCACACCCGGTAGCGCTACCCCGATCGAGCCGTGCACGTTGGGCGCGTGCTGCGCGTGCGTCGTGCCGAGCCCGGAAAGCTCGGTCATGCCCCAGAGCTCGATCAGCGGTGCCCCGGTTCGTGCTTCCCGCCGCTCGACCACGGAGGGTGCAATCACCTGGCCCCCGACAATGCTGCGAGTGAGCGTCGAGAGGTCGGCCGTTTCGAGCCCAGGGTCGGCGAGCATCATCGCGTACATCGCCGGAACGCCATCGATGAGCGTCGCGCGGTGCTGGTCAATGAGTGCAAGAGCCCGGCCCGCGTCGAACCGGCTCATGAGCACGACGGTGCCGCCGACAAGCAACACACTGTGAATTGCCATGTTTCCGTAGACGTGGGTCGCGGGCAATGCGGTGACGACGGTGTCAGCGGCAGAGCGCCCGTGCATGGTTGCGGTGTAGGCGCAGTTCAGCAGCAGCGAGCGCTGCGTCTGCATCGCGCCCTTGGGGCGGCCCGTCGTGCCCGAGGTGTAGGCGATGCAGGCGAGCTCGTCTGGTGCCGCCGCGACCGGCGAGAACTCGGGCTGCGCTGGGCGCAGCAGCTCAGAGAAGGGCACGTGCTCGATCGTTCCGGAGGCCGCATCCGAGCGCGCGGCGCCGCTCGTACTGGCGCCCGCAGTGGCCTCGAACACAACGACGAGCCTCAGGGAGTCGAGTCGGGGGAGCGAAGCGGCGACCGTCGCGAGGTGCTCCGTCGACGCGATGAGCACGTTTGACCCGGCATCGGCGCTCACATACTCGAACTCGTCGGCAGTGAGCATCGCGTTCAGCGGGTTCACCACGGCTCCGAGCCGCAGGGCTGCGTGGTAGCTGACGATCCACTCCCACCTGTTCTGCGAGAGCAGCGACACGCGGTCGCCCGGTGCGACCCCGCGTGCCGACAGGCTTGCGGCGAGAGCGGCTGCGCGCCGGTTAAGCTCGGAGTAACTCAGGGCGGCGTCGTCGGTGATGAGCGCGATCTTGTCGGGGAACGCGCGAGCGAGCCGCGCGATTGGCAGCAGGTGTTGGTTTGTTGGCAGTATAGAGAGCGCGGGTTGGAATGCGCTCGTGGTCGTCTGCGAATTCGACAGGCCGCCCGACACCGCCGCAGCAGTAGGCTGAACGCATGAGTGAATCTGACGTTGCACAGCCGCTCGGGAGCCCGATTCCGCTCGAGGTTGGCATCGCGCTCCTCGCCGCAGGGCTGAGCTGGGTTGCCGTGCCAGCGTCAGGCGTGGTGATGCACTGGGACGCAGATGGCGTGGCCGGCTGGTCGATGGGTGCTGTCGGCTATGCGGCGGTCACTGCGATCGTCACATTCGTGCTCGGGCATTTCGTCACGCAGCTGGTGGCCGCGAAGACGGGGCTCGCGGTGACCTGGGCCGCTCCGGCAGCGGTCGGCGTGTTGCTCGTCGGGTACCCCGCGTTCGAGCGGCTGTGGCCTGGCGTCGGGTCGTTCGTGTCTGCCGGTGTACTCGCCGTAGCGGTGTACTTTTTGGGGGTGTGGATCGGATTGCGAGGGAGCGATCGGGGCTCGGGTCGCCCCTAATTCTGACGCCGACCGCTAGGCTGGCCCGATGGTCGACCTCCTCGCGCTCTATGACGCAGAACTCCGCACCGAACCCGAGGTGCTTGGCGCCAGCACGGTGAGACGAATCGGCCCGCTCTGGGCCGCCACCTTTGGTGACGATCACCTGTTCGTCACCTACCAAGGCCTCGATGACCCAGGGGCGCGGGTTGCCGATGTCGCCGGGCTGCTCGCTGCCGAGCCCGCGATCGCAACCGCGGAGTGGAAGGCGCGCTCGCACGACGATGCGCCGGGCCTTGAAAACGCGCTGTCGGCTGCGGGGTTCGTCGCGGGTGAGGCTGAGTCGGTCATGCTCGGCGAGGCAGCGGCGCTGAGCGAGGCCCCGGTACCAGTCGGGGTCACGGTGCGCCGGCTCACGGCGCCGGCGGAGATGCGCGCTGCCCTCGATGTGCAAGACGCGGTCTTCGGTGGAAAACAGTACGCTGAGCGCCTGCTCGCCGAGATTCTCGCGGATCAGGCGGCGGGCGGGGGCATCGAGCTCTGGGCGGCTGAGGTCGACGGACAGTTTGTGAGCGCCGGGCGCATCACGCCCATCCCCGGCACCGCCTTCGCCGGCATCTGGGGTGGTGCGACGCTCCCCGAGTACCGTGGGCGGGGCATCTACCGGGCCCTCACCGCGGCGAGAGTGCGGTCGGCGATGGCGCGCGGGGTGCGCTGGATCCACTCGGACTCGACGGAGGATTCGCGCCCCATCCTCGAGCGCTCGGGGCTTGTGAAAGTCACCGAGACTGTGCCGTGGGAGTGGGAGCGCCCGGCTCGCGAGCTGCGCTGACCGCACCCGCTTCGCTGAACGGATGCGTGCGCCAGTCGATGCAGTCTGTGCGCTGCAGCGTCGTCTGCTAGCGCGAAGCTCGGCGGATCACACTACCGTAGCTGTCGAGAGCCCCGAGGAACCCGCGGTGCTCCCAGACGCGATTGCGTGCTCTCCCCGAGCGCTCGGTGAGTACTTCTCGCTCGGCGAGCGTGTTGAGCGCGCGAAGCGCGGTCATTTCCTGAAGATTGAGCGTGTCTCGCAGGTACCGAAGATTCACGACCGGTTGGCCCACCAGCTGCGGCAGTACTTTCCATGCAGCAGACTGCTTTCTCACTCCGGCGAGCAGCTCGCGTGACCGCTCGAGCTCGAGCGCAAGGGCATCGAGGAGGTCTCGACCCGTGGCTGCCGCGAAGCGTGCTGCGTCGGCAAAGCGACGCATAATGGGCCCGGCGTCGCCAGCTCGGTAGTTCGTGAGCGCTGCAAAGTAACTGGACGTGTCGACGAGCAGCCCAGCCGAGAGCGGTACCGTTGCGTGGGTCGCCAGGCCAAGGCTCCGAAGCATTGCGTGCGACAGGGCGCGCCCCGTTCTGCCGTTGCCGTCAACGAACGGGTGAAGAGTTTCGAACTGCGCGTGAGCGATCGCCACCTGAGCCAGCGCGGGGAGATCGGTGCGCCGAATGAACGTCACCAGGTCGTCCAAGGAAGCCGGGAGGTGGCTGTGGTGCGGTGCGACGAATTCGGCACCGATGGGGCCTGCGTTGTCTCCGCCGATCCACACAGCTTCTTCGCGGAGGCGGCCAGCGTGCGCAGACAGCAGGGCATCTCTGCTGAGTAGTTCGCGATGCATGCTGAGAATCGACTCGGTGTCGAGGCTGTCGGCCAATCGGAGGGCTGCCTCCATTGCGCGCACATTGCCGACAACGAGCCTCGCATTGTGCTTGTCGCTTTCAGCGATTTCGGCGAGGGCGAGCTGTTTGGCCGATGTCGTGAGGTGCTCGATTTGGCTGCTCGAGGCAGACTCGGTGCGCAGCAGGACTGCTGACATCGGCCCGAGCGCGGGGGATTGTGCGCCCAACCGAAGTCGCGAGTAGTGATCGAATTCGGTGAGTGCGCGGGCCGCATCCTCCATATCGGCCGCGATCGGCGCCGAAAAGTCGAAGCGCCTATTCGCGATCGATGGCGGAACTGCGGCCCGGTATGCACCGGTCTGTCGCGCGGTCTCAGCGCGACTGTAGCGTTCGGGAGCTCGTGGGATCCAGCTCAGCGTCTCGTACTCGAGCGCGGGAACGGCGACTGGAGGGTAGGCACCCCCGGTCGTGTCCTGTGTATCCGTGCGCATGGTGCAACTGTACCAACACTTGAGTGAGAAAGTGTTGGTAAGGTGTGCATTTGCCCTCACTTTGCCGGGGTGCAAAGCGGGCCTTGGATCACGACACCAGGGGAATGGTGCGGGTGCTTGCGGGGAGCTTTGTTGCGCTGCTCGACGATAACGTGCACGAGGTGTGACGCGGTGGAGCGTGCGTGGGTATTTGACGCCGGGCGCACGTCGTTCGCGCATCCGCTGCTAGATTCTGGGCATGGAGATTTGGACGCCGCGATGGACGATCACACCCCCTGCCGCTGCTCGCCCTGGGAGCCGTTTTGGGGGAGTGCCTGTCGGGCTGTCCGCTGAGCGTTGGCCGATCTGTGGGGAGTGCGACGAGCCCATGACACTGCTCTTGCAGTTGGCTGCGGGGCCGTGGCTCCCGCGAATCCCTGACGGTCACGTGCTCCTCGTGTTCAAGTGCGAGGGCGACGATGGATGCAGTTTCTGGGAGCCGGACGACGTGGCGAACCGGACGCTGCTGCTGAGCGCGGGTGAGATCTCGGGCGATGATGCGGTGCCGCCCCCGGCCGCGCCGAACGCATCTCCCGTGCTTCCACGGCTCTGGGTTGCCGGCTGGGAACGCTCGGACGACAGGCTCACTGCTGAGCAGGCTGCCGCGATCGACGACCCAGATCGGTTCTGGGATCTGCCCGAGGAGATTCAGAGCGGTCACGACTTCGACTCGGCCAGGCTCACGAAGGCAGGCGGCGCCCCATACTGGACGGGCAACGGGCCGAGCGCTGAACCCGAGGGGGAGCGGGCGCTGCTGTTTCAGATCGACAATTGGGTCACGGCGCAAGAACCGGGGGGCGCGCTTGCCGCGCACGTCGCTTCGGAGCAGGCTCACCGCCCGGGCGAAAGCTACGCACAGGTGCACGAATCATCGCTGACTGCGGCGAATTTCATGAGCGACGGCATCGCATTCCTATTCGACGTGACACCCGGCGCTGAGATTCCGACACCGCGCCTCGTCATCAACAGGTGAGCTGCTGAAGTTTCGACGAAGCGCTTGCTGCGAGTGCAGGCGCAGGTGGCCCCGTCACTGCCGGTCGGCCTCGATCTCCCGCACGTGCACGCGCACCAGGTCCTCGATGAGGTCGGTGGCGAGCGCGGTCTCGGGAGTGAACTGGATCGCGTGTTCCGTGGTCTTGTAGCCGGAGAGTCGCTCACGCAGCTCTGCGATGGCCCACGACGAAGGGTAGAAGCTCAGGTGCTTCTTTGACGCGGTGAAATAGACGAGTGCGCGGCCTCGGTGCTTCAGTGTCGGCATCCCATAGCTCACGGTCTCCTCGAGGCCGGGCACGAGTTCCTTCACCAGTGCACGGATCCGCTCGAGCTCCGCGCGGTACGAGGGGTCAAGCCGGGCCAGGTATTCCTCGACAGTCTTCGCTTTCTCAGCCATATCGCGAGCATAGTGGAGGATTCGCGGGCGTGACCCTGCCGAATACCCTCGGGGCGGCTGGGATGGGAGTCAGCGGCGAAGCGTGTCGGCGATCCGCTCGGCGGCAGCCAGGTCGCGCACAACGAGCTGTACGCCTGACCCGTCTTGGGTGCGGCACGTCACCGCCGCGCCGCCTCCGAGGTTCAGGCGGATGAGCCTCGTCGCTCCCTCGCGAACAGGAACCGCCGGCCAGTTGAGCGACCCGGGGTTCATCCCGTCATCTGGAGCCACGATGACCGAAGACAGCGCAGACAGCGGGATCTCACGGCTGTACAGCGGTGCGCGAAGCCGCACAGATTCGTCATCAACGGTGACGGCGATGCGTGCTCCCCACGCGTACCACGCTCCAAGGAGGAGGATCGCGGCGAGAGCGATCCACGTCGCCCACGACTCGGTCGCGAGGAGGATTACTGCGACAAAGGCCGCCGCGACCCCCAGCGCGACGAGCGGGCCGACGAGTGCCGTGCCGCGGGCGCGCTCGGTGTGCGTGAATGCCGCCGATTGGCTTCGTTGTGGTGAATCTTGGCGCTGCATCACGCTCCGTTTGGGAAGAAGGGTGGGGGACTCCGCACGCACTGCCTGAGCTCGCGGGGTGGCCGTGCGGGCCGGGTGCGGGCGTTCTGGGGCGGAAGTCGCTGCTCATCAGTCTACGGGCGCCGGACGGCGCGAGTGAGACGTGCGAGGGCGCGGTTATTCTGGCAAGCAGAAATACGGCAATATTTCCCCCCGCAAATGTGCAACTCGGGTGCTGGCGAGGGTGCAGAGTGAGAAGTAGCCCAGAAAGATCACAGCGTGAGTGGTCTGGCACACACTACAAAGGAGTCACGATGACTGCATTCAAAGACGATCTCGAGGCAGTAGAGGCGCTCAAGGCAGAGCACGGCGCGAGCTGGGAGCAGATCAACCCTGAGTACGTCGCTCGGATGCGCGCCCAGAACCGCTTCAAGACCGGCCTGGAGATCGCTCAGTACACCGCCGACATCATGCGCACCGACATGGCCGAGTACGACGTCGACTCGTCGGTCTACACGCAGTCGCTCGGCGTCTGGCACGGCTTCATCGGCCAGCAGAAGCTGATCTCGATCAAGAAGCACCTGAAGACCACGAACAAGCGCTACCTGTACCTCTCGGGGTGGATGGTCGCGGCACTCCGCTCGGAGTTCGGCCCGCTGCCCGACCAGTCGATGCACGAGAAGACCTCGGTGCCGGCCCTCATCGAGGAGCTCTACACCTTCTTGCGCCAGGCCGATGCCCGCGAGCTCGACCTGCTCTTCACCCAGCTCGACGACGCGCGGGTCGCCGGCGACGAGACCGCCGTCGAGTTCGTGCAGTCGCAGATCGACAACTTCGAGACCCACGTCGTGCCGATCATCGCCGACATCGACGCCGGTTTCGGTAACCCCGAGGCAACCTACCTGCTCGCGAAGAAGATGATCGAGGCAGGTGCCTGCGCGATCCAGATCGAGAACCAGGTCTCCGACGAGAAGCAGTGCGGTCACCAGGATGGCAAGGTCACCGTGCCGCACGAGGACTTCCTCGCGAAGATCAACGCAGTCCGCTACGCGTTCCTCGAGCTCGGCATCGACAACGGCGTGATCGTTGCCCGCACCGACTCGCTCGGCGCAGGCCTCACGCAGAAGCTCGCCGTCACGAACACCCCGGGTGACCTCGGCGACCAGTACAACTCATTCCTCGACGTTGAAGAGATCTCGGAAGATCAGCTCGGCAACGGCGACGTCGTCATCAAGCGCGACGGCAAGCTGCTGCGCCCGAAGCGCCTCGCGTCGAACCTCTACCAGTTCCGCTCAGGCACCGGCGAGGACCGCTGCGTGCTCGACTGCATCACCTCGCTGCAGAACGGCGCTGACCTGCTCTGGATCGAGACCGAGAAGCCGCACGTCGAGCAGATCGCCGGCATGGTCGACCGCATCCGCGAGGTCATCCCGAACGCGAAGCTCGTCTACAACAACAGCCCGTCGTTCAACTGGACGCTGAACTTCCGCCAGCAGGCGTTCGATCAGCTCGCAGAAGAGGGCAAGGACGTGTCGGCGTACGACCGCGACAAGCTTATGGCAGTTGAGTACGACGGCACCGAGCTCGCAACCCTCGCCGACGAGAAGATCCGCACCTTCCAGAAGGACGGCTCGGCCCGCGCAGGCATCTTCCACCACCTCATCACCCTTCCGACCTACCACACTGCGGCGCTGTCGACCGACAACCTCGCGAAGGGCTACTTCGGTGACGAGGGCATGCTCACCTACGTTCGCGACGTGCAGCGCGAGGAGATCCGCCAGGGCATCGCGACGGTGAAGCACCAGAACATGGCCGGCAGCGACATCGGCGACAACCACAAGGAGTACTTTGCAGGCGACGCAGCGCTGAAGGCGGGTGGTAAAGACAACACGATGAACCAGTTCTAAACCGTCTCCCGGGCTGAATCCCGCACAGACGAACAAATTTCCCGCACACGGGGGTTCGGCTCACGCCGGGCCCCCGTTTGTGTTGTGCGGGTCTGCTGAAGCGTTGGCGGTGAAATCTACGAGAGCGTGACGCTCGAAAGCGGAACGACGATCGTGATTGAAGACGTGCCGCTCGGCCAGACCGAAATCGATGCGGCCGACTACTGCACGGTCGCCGGTGAGACCGACGAGCTCAACCCCACCATGCGGCTCATCGTTGAAGCGGGCGGCTGCACGCTCGCAGACTGACGGCCATCCCGCCCTGGTGGATGTCAGCCCCCGGGCATAGGGTTGCGGGCATGGATGCAACAGCAGTGCTCATTGACCTCGCCCGTCGCCCACAACAGGCAGCAGAAATGCTGCGCGGGAAGCTCACTCCCGAACTCCTTGGCGCGCACCCGCACCACGACAACTCGATCGCCTGGCTCCTCTGGCATGCAGCCCGGGAGATCGACGTGCAGCTCGCCGCGCTCACCGGGAAGGAATCAGTGTGGACAGCAGCCGGCTACGCCGAGCGTTTCGGGCTGAAGGTGGAACCGGGCGACCTCGGCTATGGGCACACGCCGGAGCAGGCGCGGGCCATTGTCGTGCACGATGCCGACCTGCTCGTCGAACACCTGGCTGCGGTCGTTGACGCGCAGGTTGCGTACATTGCATCGCTCAGCGAGACGGAGCTAGACCGCGTCGTCGACGAGAACTGGGACCCAGTAGTGACGCTCGGTGTGCGGCTCGTGAGTATCTCTGCCGACGCTCTCGAACACGTCGCTCAAGCGACCTATGTTGCGGGGATGGGCGCCGACGCGTTCGAAACGCGCTAGTCTGCCCGTGTGCGCGCGGTGACCTCGGCAAGCTCGAGATTGATGAACGCGGAGATCATCGCCCGGTAGGTGTGCTCGACGACCTCCGGGGAAGCCCCCGCTTCGACTGCGAGGCCTCGCACCTTCGCGATCACCTGTTCGACGCGAGCTGGCGCGCGCACGGACGCGTCGTCGGTCTTGTGTGTCCCTGCCGCGACCACCCAGCGCTGACGTTCCGCAATGAGTTCCACGAGCTCCGCGTCGATGCCGTCGATCCGCTCACGAATTGCCGCGAGCGAGGGGGTAGCGTGCTTACGAGTGGTCATTGCGTTAGCGTACCGGGTTCGCCCTGGGCTCGGCGGTCAAGGGGCTGGTGGGAATATGCTTGCCTGATGAGTGGTCATGGGCAGCCGGTGCGGCCGGAACGTCAGCCTGACGAGTCCGCGCGCGCGGCTTCGATCCGCCCGGGCTGGCTGGCGGTATGACCCGGTGAGGTTTCCCGTGACCATCGACTTCAATTGGACGCGCGCGTGGCACGATCCCATCGTCACCCACTACGACTGGATCATGCTGGCCGTGAACGTGTTATTGGTGGGCGTGGTGCTGACGGCGTGCCTGATAGGCGTGATCTCGCTCATGGGGCGACGCGCGAAGCGCGCCGGCTCGCAATAGGCGACCGATCAGGGCTTGGTAGGGCCGTGCTCGGCGGGGCTGTCAACGTAGCCGATAGCTGCTACCCCCGACGGAACACCAGCAGGGCGTCGGCGACAAGATCGTGTGGGTACGAGTCCCACTGAACCTCCGTCGTTCCGACGTAGTCCAGGTGCTGGTTCAGTACCCGCGCGCAGTCTTCGATGAGCGGGGTTGTCGCGCCGGCGTGGTGGATGTCGGCGACGTTCCAAACGACGTAACCGCCGGGGCGCACAAGCAGCGCGCACTGCCTAGCGACGAGACCGAGCTCGTGGAGATAGCGGTCGTAGTTCCCGCCGTCGCGTTCGTACGCGGTCAGCGGATCCGCGTCGTGATGCTCCGCGGTCATATACGGCGGCGACGTGAGCACGAGATCGACGGTGGCTTCGACGCCGGCAGGCGTGTGAGAACGCACGAGGCGCAGCAGCTCGCGCGCGTCGCCCTCGATCACGTTGGCGCCGGGTACGCTGCGCTGTAGCTGCTCAACACGCTCGGGGAGCAACTCGATGCCGATCGCCGCCCGCCTGAGAGTGACGGCTCGGGTGATTGTTGTGCCGAACCCCGCAAACGGGTCAAAGACAAGCTCGCCAGGCGCGCTGCAGCGCTCAATCACGTGATCGACGAGCGACACGACCATGTGCACGTCTTCCTCGGCGCCGGTTGGGCGCTCCGCCTCGAACGTCGCGTGCAACGCAAACAGCCGGGTATCGAGCGGGGAGACCTGGCTGTCGCTGCCGAGCCGCAGTGCCCCACTGGGGGGTGTGATGACCGTACTCGCGCTGCTGGTGGAGCCCGCGCTATCAGTGTTGCCCACACACGCAGTGTAACCCGCCGGTGGTGGGAGCCACCCCTTGTGCTACAGGTGTGGGGCTTTTGGTGTTATGGTGAGGTCGTGTCCACCGATTCTGCTCCAGATCCCGCTCGTGACGGCGGCCCTGACGGCGGCCCTGACGGCGGCTCTGCTGCGACAAGTTCTGCAGCGGCAAAGCCTGTGGCGACTCAGTCGGTTCCCACCGCCCCCGCAGCAGGTGTTTCAGGCCGTCGGCCGGCGCGGGAGTTCCAGACGGGGCCGGTGACGGTGTGGCTTCGCCGCGCCGCGATCGCGGTGACCGTGGTCGGCTGGGTCGGGCTACTCGCGAGCTATCGGGGGCTACCCGAAGTGGTTCCGGTGCACTTCAACATGTCGGGCACGACCGACGGGTGGGGGCCGAAGAGTGTGCTGCTGGTGCTCGGTGGTGTGTTCTCCATGGTCGTCGTGGCGATGGTTTGGCTGTCCAGGGCGCCGCAGGTTTTCAGCTACCCCTTCGAAGTGACGCCCGACAACGCCCAGACCGTGTACCGCGAGGGCGAGCGCATGTTGGTGTGGGTGACGCTCTCGGTGGCCACGCCCTTCCCGCTGTTCGTGCTGTCATCGACCAGCGCGTTGAATATGGGAGTGCCGGTTATGCTGTGCCTAGTCGCGATGCTCGCGGCGACCGGTGTCGGCGTCTCGCGACTGATTGTCGCCGCACGTTGACCAAAGCCCGCACCTCCGAGGAGCCCGCCATGACCAGCACGACCGAGAAGATTGACTTCAAGAAGAGCCTCGACAGCTACCAGGCCAAGCGAGGCGTGTTCCGTGTCGTTGATGTGCCCGAACTGCAGTACCTCATGATCGATGGCCACGGCGACCCGAACACGAGCGCCGAGTATCAGGCGGCCCTCGAGGCGCTCTACCCGGTCGCATTCAAGCTGAAGTTCGCGAGCAAGAAAGAGCTCGGGCGCGACTATGTCGTGCCGCCACTCGAGGGCCTGTGGTGGGCGGCAGACATGGCATCGTTCACCGAGGCGCGCGACAAGTCGCAGTGGGACTGGACGATGATGATTATGGTGCCGGAGTGGATCGACGAGGCGATGGTCGCCGACACTATCGCGCTCGTCGGTGAGAGGGATGCGCCCGCGCGGCTCGCAGACGTTCGACTCGAGAGGCTCGCCGAGGGGGAGTGCGTGCAGACCCTTCACGTTGGTTCCTACGATGACGAGGGGCCGGTGCTGCAGCGACTGCACGAGGAGTTCATCCCCGAACGCGGGATGCAGATGCGCGGCAAGCACCACGAGATCTACCTCAGCGATGCGCGGCGGGTCGTTCCAGAGAGGCTGCGCACGGTGCTGCGGCAGTCGGTCGCACGCGAGTAACAGCCCGCGAGTCAGCCGCGCTCGGCCGGTCGGGCCAACGGCCCGGAACGAGCCGCACCGACAGGCCCCGCTATCCCATAGCCTGCCCGGGGCGCTCCATAAGCCGCCACGCCCCACCAAGCAGCGGCGTGAGCGTTGCCGCGACGTAGATACCCCCGATGACCGCGAGCGCACCCCGCGTGCCGAGGAGATCGGCGCCGACTCCGCCGAGGATGCTGCCGATCGGCATGCCCGCCCAGGCGCCGGCGGTAACGAGCCCGAGGACCCGGCCTCGCAGCTCCTGGGGGACACGTTCGAACTGCGCCGCGCCAAGAATGGGGTTGATCGCACCGGCGGCGAGCCCGCACACGATCGCCGCGGCGATCATGCCGGGAACCTGGAACCCGAGCGCCGGGGCAAGCGCGAACGCGCCCGCAACGCTGAAACAGATCGCGAACGGCACTCTGCGGGGGAGCCTGTGGGCGACAAAGCCGAAGCCGACGGTGCCGGCGAGCGCGGCGGCACCGAACGCGCCGACGATCGCGCCGAGCGGGGCGGATCCACCGAGAGATTCGGCAGCGTACAGTGGCATCAGTGTGCCAGACCGGGCAGCATCGAGGGCGTTCGTGAGGAGAACGAGCGCAACGATTCGCACGAGTAGCGGATCCTGGGCAACGAACCGAAACCCCGCTCGCAAATCTTGCCAGTACCCCTGCCCACTTGGTGCGGGGATCGCTGCGGCGGGAAGCCGCACGAGCAGCGCTGTAATGAGGGCTGATACCGCGAACGCGCCCGCTGTCGCGTAGAGCGCGGGGTAGGGGCCGAGGGTCGCGACGAGAACGCCAGCGAGCGGCGCACCAAGCAGCGTCGACAGCCTGCTCGTGCCGTCGAGAAACCCGATAGCGCGCTCGATGGGTAGGCCCGCGCGCTGCGACAACGCAGGCAGCAGTACGCGCCGTGCCGTCTCGCCCGGGGCATCAAACAGGCCGCCAAGAAAGACGAGGGCGAGCAGAGCGGGGAACGGTAGGGCGCCTAGGCCGGCGAGCACGGGGATGAGCACGAGTGTTGCCCCGCTGATAACGTCTGCCAGCGCCGATGAACGAATGTGGCCGACGCGATCGATGAGCGCCCCGCCGAACGTGGCGCCGAGAACGACCGGTGCGGTAGTGGCGGCCGCCGCGAGGCCTACCTGCAGGGCGCCGCCGCCGGTGTTCATCACCGCGAAGGGGATCGCGAAGACCGTGACGACGTTTCCCGTTCGCGAAAGCGCGTGGCTCGCAAGCAGCGCCTGCAGCGGCAGTGCATGGCTGCGCCAGGGGAGAGCTGCTCGCGGTGTCACGGCTGCTTGTAGCCCTGGACGAGGAAGAAGACCTCAGCGGCTTCGATGCTGGTGTCGCTGATGCCATTGGTGTCGCTCGCGGTGCCGGTGCCGGTGTCGCTGGCGGTGCCGGTGTCGCTGGTAGCACTTGCGCGGTTCGCAGCGCTCGCCGCAAGCCAGCGCTGCTGTAACGCCTCGAGCTCCGCGCCCATCTCGCGCAGCTGCCCGGGGGTGAGTCGCAGGCTCCGGTCGGAGGTGAAGCCCGCCTCGAGCCATTCGTCGGGCAGCTCGGCGGTCGAATCGATGTAATCGGAGAGCCGCTGCGCGTAGGCCTGCCCGAGCGCGCGATACATATCTTTTTGGGCCGTGAGCTTCTCGGGGTCGCGCGCGAACGCCGTCGTGTCCCAGGCCGTTGTGGCGTGGGTGGCGCGCCACCAGCGCTGACGTGCGTCCGTGCCGAGTTCGGGGGCCTCCTCGATGAACGAGGCGCCAGCGAGCTTCCTCAGGTGGTAGCTCAGCGACCCTGGTGCCTCGTCGACGTAGCGGGCGAGGTGCGCTGCGGTCTGCGGGCCGTGCTCGCGGAGGAGCGCGAGGAGCTTCAGTCGGGTCGGGTGCGCGAGCACGCGCATGTGGGCGGCGCTGTGGAGGTTTGGCTGCTCGGTCATGACACCAGAATATTACACAAGACAAATTGCGCAAGAGTCATTGTGGAAATTATTCTTGCGCACCGGCACCGGGAGAGGGAGGGGCAGCGGCAGCGGCAGGGGTGCGGATCCGCCCGCGTCACCAGCGCGGTACCGCGTCGCGCTACGATTCCACGGTGGGATTCTTGAGCTTTGAGCGGTACATCGCAGGTCTCGGAGCGGGCGCGCCCGCCGCCGAGGGGCCCTGGGGTGAGGAGCAGAACAGCGATTACGAGTCGGGGCTCGTGAGGTTGGGCGGTGAGCTCTGGCGCATCCGCACCGCGCGCGTGACACCAACGAAGCCCGGTGCATTCCTCGCCGTCTGGGAGCGCGGCCCCGACGGCCAGACGCGGCCCTTCGCCGAGGGTGGGGGAGTCGCCGGCCTGCTGGTGCTCGTCGACGAACCGACGCTAAGCGGTGAGACGCTGCGCGGGGTGTTCCGATTCTCCGAACGCATGCTAGTGGAGCAGGGAATCGTGCGGTCTGCTGCAAAGCCGGGCAAGCGCGGGTTTCGGGTCTACCCGAGCTGGTGCGTAGGCCTGAACACGCAGGCGCAGCGCACGCAGCGCGCCCAAGCTGCAGCTTTCACGCGCCTGGCCTAGTGCCTGGCCTAGCGCCTGGCCTAGCGCCTGCTAGGGCCGCGGCGTGTCTGTGATGAGGCGCTTGCCGAGCACCAGCACGTCGTTCGTTTCGTAGCCGAGCTCGGTGTAAAAGCCGATTGCCGCAGCGTTTTCCGCGCGCACCATGAGCTGCGCCTTCGGGCAGCCGAGGGCCTCGAGCTTGCGCTCGATCTCGTGCACGAGCGCGCGGCCGAGGCCGAGGCCCCGATGCTCCGGCGAGGTCGCGAGGTAGTACATCCAGCCGCGGTGGCCGTCGTAGCCGCCCATGACCGTGCCGATGACAGCTGGCGAGGAAGCGGCGGAGTCGGCGTCGTCGACGGTGGTGGCGACGAGAAACAGCTCCGGCTGCGCACCAAGGCTGCGCGCGATGTCGGCGCGAGGGTCGTTCCATGGCCTGGTTAGACCGCACGCCTCCCACAGTGCGACGGCAGCTTCGGTGTCGCTGGCGAGAAACTGGCGGATCGCGTAGCCGGTCGAGTGCTCCATGCGCCTACGCTACCGGCTCGCCAGTGTCGGCCGGTCTACTGGCGGTCGACGGCGAATGCCAGGTGCGGCATCTCGACGCCGCGATAGTGCTTGCTGAACCGACCGCGCACCGTCATGCCGAGACGAATCGCGACGTTCATCGAGGCAAGATTCGTGTCTCGGATCTGCGCGTACACGCGGTCGACACCGAGAGTGTTGAACGCGTAGTCGCGGCAGGCTGCGGCGGCCTCCGCGGCGTACCCCAGGTGCCAGTGCGCGCGATTGAAGAGGTAGCCCACCTCGATCACGTCTTCGCCGAGAATGTGCTGCCGCGTGAGCCCACACTGGCCGATCATGGTGTCGCCGGCTGCGATGCCCCCGATCGCGGTGTCGGTGTCGGTGTTGGTGTGAGTGTCGGTGTCGGTGTTGGTGTGAGTGTCGGTGTCGGTGTGAGCGTCGGTGTCGGTGTCGCGCAGCGTGACAGCCCAGAGCCCGAAGCCGTCGGTGGCGTAGCGCTCGCGCATGCGGGCGAACCAGGCCTCGACCATGGCGTCGTCAAACGCACCCTCGTAGGCCGTCATCGTCTCATCGTCTTGCAGAATTTCGCGCAACGCCGGTAGGTCGGCAGACGTTAGCTCTCTGAGCGTGAGGCGGGGTGTCTGCAAGATCATCTGTCCAGTTTCGCAGAGTCGGTGCTGGGTTTGGCCGCGGCGCCCGTGGTGTAGCCGTATTCCTGTTCCTGTTCCTGGGCCAGAAGCCCGGCGAGCTAGGCCCTCCCAGGCAATATGGCACTAGTTGTCGTTTAGGGGCGGTCATAACGACAACTGGTGCCATATTGAGCGGGGACGGAGGCGGAGGCAGAGGCGGAGGCGGAGGCGGAAGCGGGGGAGCCGGGGCCATTGCGCACGAGGGGCGGCACCTCGACAAGCGGCACGGGGAACCGGCCCGCTGTTGGGGCACCGACGTAGATCGCCCGCATCCCAATCTCGCGCGGCCCCTCGATATCGGCCGCCCAGTTGTCGCCGACGAACACCGCGCTACCGGTGTCGATGCCGTGCGTGTCGAGGGCGGCGAAGAAGATCTCGGGTCTCGGCTTGCGCCAACCGACATCGATCGATGTGACGACATCGGTAAAGAAGTGGTCGATGCCGAAGCGTCGAAGCATTCGCGGAACAAGCTCGGCGTTGTGGGTATTGCTGACTACCGCAAGGGTGTGGTCGCGAGCGAGGTCTTTCAGGCAGGCGAGCGCCCCATCGGCGAGGCGAATGTTCGCCGTCCAGGCATCGAGGTACTCCGTTACCAGACGGTCGAGCTCGCGCTCGTCGACCCCGCTCGCAGGCGCAACGGCCGCGCCAGCACCCGCCGCCGCGCCAGCACCCGTCGCCGCGCCAGCACCCGTCGCCGCGCCAGCACGCGCCGCCGCGCCAGCACGCGCCGCCGCGGCAGTGCGACCGGGGTCGCCGGCTCCCGGAGTGCCGCCAGTCGCGGCCTCCGCTCCAACCTCGCCAAGCACCTCCGCATAGTGTGCCGCGATCTCGTGCATCGAGCACTCGCGCCCGGAGCGTTCGGCCGCGCCGTCGAGCTCAGCCCAAGCCTGGCCCCAGAGCACGCTCGCGGTGGCGCCGTCGACGTCGAAGCCCGCACGCAGCGCGAACTCGTGGGGAGCATTGCGCTCGTGCGGGTGCACCGAGGGGTCGTAGTCGACGAGGGTGCCGAAGAAATCGAAGTAGACGTGTGTGGGCCCCTGCCCGGGCGTGCGCGCTGTCACGCCGCGTGCTTCGGCTCGAGCTGCCCGAGAATCTGGCGAATGTGGTCGGCAATGAGCTTCGGCTTGGTGAACGGCGCGTCGTGATCGGCCGCCTCGGCGACGGTGAGGGTGCTGTGGGGGAGCGCCGCGTGCGTAAGTCTGGCCGACTCGTGCATGAGCTTGCGCTCGCCGGCCCCGACGACGATGCCGGCGGGGCCGGTGAACGCCGACCACGCGGCTGGGAGCGTGAATGAAATGTTCTCGCCGACGCTCGCGAGCAGCGTTTCGACGCTCATTGCCCGGCTGTCGCGAATGTACTGGGGCAGGTACGCCCCCGGTACCCCGAGCTGCTTCGCCTGCAGCTTCGCGAACCACTCCTGCTTCGCGAGCGGTGCGGTGAGCTTCAGCAGGGCGAGGGTCGCCCCCTGCGCTGGCGCCGGCTTGGTCTCGGCGCTGACGATGAGCGCGCCGCGCACGAGGTCGGCATGCTCTGACGCGAGTCGAATCGCGAGCTGGCCGCCGAGCGAGAACCCGACGACGATCGCGCCGCGCGGTGCGCGGTCACGAATGAGCTCGGCAAGGCGTGCGACGGTGTCTGAATGGCTGACGTAGTCGATCGAGCCGCTCGTGCCGTGACCGGGCAAGTCGGGCACGATAGCCCGCACGGCGCCGGCGAGCTGGTTCATAACGGGCCGCCACATCCACCCGGAGACCCCGCCGCCGTGCAGGAAGAGCACGTCTGATCCGGTCCCCGAAATCATAGTGTTCATGTTGAAAAATCTTAGCAGCGGCCCTACCACCACACGCCGGTGGGAGCAGCAACGCATACCTTGCGCTGCGTGGCAAGCGCGAGGGTCGATCTCGACGCTGATATGACGCTGATATGACGCCATGTAACGCCGCGTGTCGGTGTGTGTCGCGTGCGGGTGCGGCATCGCGCACGCATGGGTAGCGTGACGAGCATGACTACTCTCACCGCACAGCCAACAACCACCATTCCCGAGATCAGCGCTGAGGAGCGCGCCGAGCGACTGACGGCCGCCGGCTCCGCTTGGGGCGCCCGCATCGACGCGAACCGCGATTCGTCGAAGCTTACCTACCGGGCCGAGGGGCGCGGCGAGGGCGGCGTCGCAACGCGCGTGCGCGCAGGCCGGCACGAGTTCGTCATCGATGAGCCAGCTGCGCTCGCTGGCGATGACGTCGCCGCGAGCCCCGTCGACTACGCCCTCGGTGCGCTGATCGGCTGCCAGGTTGTCGTCTACCGGCTCTACGCGCAGGCGCTCGGCATCGCAGTCGACGACATCAACGTTACGGCTGAGGGCGACCTCGACGCGGCCAGGCTGCTCGGCAAAGACGACGCGGTGCGCCCTGGGTTCAGCGCGATCCGCCTGCACGTCGAACTCACCGGCCCCGAGACGCAGGAGCGCTATGAGGCGCTGCGCGACGCGGTCGACATCAACTGCCCGGTCTACGACCTGTTCGCGAACCCGACGCCGGTTGCAGTCACGGTGAGCAAGGCGTAACTGAGTGGCTGCCCGGCGGGCCGCCGGGCAGCGGGGCCACCGGCGTAGCCAAGAAGCGGCCTCAGCTCGCGGCGTAGCCCGCTGATCCGCCCCGCTCACACGCCCCGCGGGTGTTTCTCGACCGCCACCCAATAGCATTGCGGTATGGGATATTCGCGTGTGACCTGGGGCATGAGCGCCCTGCTCTGGCTCGTCATCACCGTGCTGTGGTGCGTGTGGTTCGGGTGGCCTGCCGTGGCAGTCGCAGTGGTGTTCGCGATTCTGCCCGACGTCGCACTCATCGGAGCGTTCGCAACCCCTGGGGTGCTGAAGCCCGAGCGCGTCGCGTTTTACAACACGATGCATCACGCGGGCATTGCGGTCGCGGTGCTCGCGGCCGGGGTCGCGCTGTTTCTCGCGACGGGCGGCATGGAGGGCGGCGTGTGGGCGGTCGGCCTCGCTGGCCTCGCCTGGTTCGTGCATATCGCGGCGGATCGTGCGCTCGGTTTCGGCAGGCGCGACACCGATGGCAGCATCATCCCGGTGACGTAGCGCGAAAGATCATCCCGTGGGTGGACGGGCGTCGTACCAGGGTATGACGCGGGGCGGGTAGCTCAAACGCCAGACTGGATCGGTACGTGAGTCCGACCCTGCCTGAAAGGCGCTATGACCCCGCTCACCCGTCTCAGTTTGAAAAACCGCTTGATAGTGGGGTTGGTGACCCTCGCGGTCGCTGTCCTCGGCATCGTGTCGATGGGGGCGCTCAAGCAAGAGCTCATGCCGTCGATGAAGGTGCCGATGGCGTATGTCTCGGTGCAGGCTGACGGGCTCGCGCCCGAGGAGCTCGTGAAGGCGGTCACCGAGCCGACCGAGCAGGCGCTGAAGTCGGTGCCTGGCGTCACCCGCGTGAGCTCCGACACATCGAGCGGCTACGCGAACATCATGGTCGAGTGGCCGTTCGATGAAGACGCCGACGAGACGGTGCGCACGATCCGTTCAACGCTCGACGCGCTGAAGCCGAGCTTCCCGAGCGGCGCGCAGGCCGAGGTCTTCTCGGGCGGCGCAGACGACATGCCAGCGATGATGCTCAGCGCGGGCACCTCCGGCGATGAGACCGAGTTCGGCGATGCGCTCGAGCAGCGCGTCGTGCCGGCGCTTCAGGCGCTCCCAGGTGTGCAGAAGGCGGTGCTATCTGGCCGCGAGGAGCAGCAGATCGTTGTGGATCTGCGGCCAGCCGATGTCGCGAAGCTGAAGGTGGAGCCGGCCCTCGTGCAGGCGGCGCTCCAGGCGAACGGCGCGAGCCTGCCTGCCGGCCAGGTTGATGGCGATGGCGGATCGATCCCGGTCACCGTTGGCACCGCGCTCAGCACTGTCGAGGAGATTGGCGCACTGCCGATCGCCGCCGAAGACGGCGTCGTGCGCGTCTCTGACTTCGCCGACGTGCGCACCGAGACGATCCCGTCGCAGACGATCTCGCGGGTGAACGGCAACCCGGCGCTCACGCTCCAGATCATGCCTGCGCGCGGCGCGAACGTCGTGCAGATCTCGCACGCGGTCACCGAGGAGCTCGACCGGCAGGCCCCCGGCCTGAAAGCCGAGTTCGTCACGATCTTCGACCAGGCGCCGTTCATCGAGCAGTCGATCCACGACCTCGCCGTTGAGGGCGGCCTCGGCCTCGCGTTTGCGGTGCTCGTGATTCTCGCGTTCCTCGCGTCGTGGCGGTCGACGATCATCGCGGCGGTGTCGATCCCGCTGTCGCTGCTCATCACCCTCATCGGGTTGCAGGTGAGCGACAACACCCTGAACATTCTCACGCTCGGCGCGCTCACGATCGCGATCGGCCGCGTCGTCGACGACTCGATCGTGGTGATCGAGAACATCAGTAGAAGGCGCGGCACCGGCCCGCTCACGATCGAGGGCGTCGTCGCGTCGGTGCGCCAGGTCGCTGGCGCAATCACCGCTTCGACGCTCACGACCGTCGCCGTGTTCCTCCCGATCGCGTTCGTGTCTGGCATGGCCGGGCAGCTGTTCCGGCCGTTCGCGATCACCGTGTCGATTGCGCTGCTCGCGTCGCTCCTCGTCGCGCTCACGATCGTGCCAGTGCTCGCGTTCTGGTTCATGCAGAAGCCGCCGAAGCGTGCGCACGGTGTGGCAGGCGCCGACGGTGCCGCTGACGACGGTGCTGCTACCGACCCAGACCACGTGCCGTCAGAGCTCGACGAGATCCACACCGCGCCAGACAAGCTGCAGCGCGCGATCATGCCTGCGCTGTCTGCGACCCGACGCCACCCCGTGATCACGCTCGTGAGCTCAGCGCTCATCCTCGTCGTGACGCTCGGCATGACGACGCTGCTCAAGACCGACTTCCTCGGCTCGACGGGGCAGGAGAGCCTGCAGCTCACCCAGACCCCGAAGGAGGGCGCCACCGACCTCGTCGCCGAGGCAGAGCCTGTTGAACGCGCGGTCGGCAAGGTGCCTGGCGTGCGCGACGTGATGACGACGATCCCGGTCGGCGGCGAGGGGCAGCCGACGATCTCGTACAGCCTGCAACTCGCCGACGGCGCAAACGTCGACGCCGTGAGCGGCGCCGTGCAGAAAGCGCTCGACGGGCTCGACGACGCCGGCGAGACGCGACTCGAGACGCAAGACGCGTTCGTTGGCGACGCAGGCGGGGGCGGCATCGCGCTGCAGATTCGCGGCAACGACCCCGCGGCGCTGCGCGAGGCGAGCGAGCTGCTCGAGAAGGAGCTCGGCGACGCCAAAGGCGTGCAGAGCGTGTACAGCGACATCAAGGGCGAGCAGCCGATCCTGCGGATCGAGCTCGACGAGGCGAAGGCCACGCGCCTCGGCTTCGACCGCGCGGCTGTTGCGAAGGCGATTCAGAACGCGATGCAGGGCGAGACGATCGGCAGGCTCATGTTCGCGGGCTCGGAGCGCGACATCGTGCTGCGCACCCCGGGCACCGAGTACACCGCCGCAAATCTCGGCGACCTTCTCCTCCCGGTGACCCCGCAGCAGACCGCCGCGGCGCAGAAGGCCGCCGGCGATGCGCTGCAGCAGAAGGCCGAGGCTGAAGCCGAGGCCGCGCGCCTCAAGGGCAACGCCGAGCTCAGCAATCAGATCTGGGAGGCCGGCAACCAGCGCGCCGAGCTCGTGCAGCAGCTCGGTGAGCTCAACGCCCAGTTGGCTGAGCTCTCCGCGCAGCCGGTAACGCCGTACCCGCCCCTCGACCCGACCGAGGTAGGCAAGCAGCAGGCCGAGCAGGAGCGCGCAGAGATGCTCGCTGGCATTCAGAGCGCAATCGCCGGTGCCCAGAGCGGCATCGCTGGCATCGACGAGCAGATCGCAGCCCTCAGGCAGAGCCAGAGCGACATGGCGCAGCAGCTCGTCGACCAGCAGGCGGCCGAGGCCGAGACGAAGGCCGCGACCGAGGTCACGGGCACTGCGCTCAAGCTCTCGGAGATCGCCACGGTGACCGAGGAGCAAACCGCCCCCGTGATCGTTCGTGAAGACGGCGAACGCCAGGTCGTGCTCTCGGTGACTCCGAAGACCGGTCAGCTCGACGCGGCGAACCGCGCGGTCGACAGGGCGATCGCCACGACCGACCTGCCTGCCGGCGTCAGCTTCCAGCTGGGGGGAGTGAGCGCCCAGCAAGACGAGGCGTTTGGCCAGCTGGGTGTCGCGATGCTCGCGGCGATCATGCTCGTGCTGCTCGTGATGGTCGCGACGTTCCGCAACTTCCGCGGGCCGCTCGTGCTGCTCATCTCGATCCCGTTCGCGGCGACCGGTGCGATTCTCGGGCTGCTCATCACCGGCGTGCCGCTCGGGCTGCCGGCGCTCATCGGGCTGCTCATGCTCATCGGCATCGTCGTAACCAACGCGATCGTGCTCATGGACCTCATCAATAGGCTACGCGAGAGCGGCGCGAGCCTCGACGAGGCCGTCGAGCACGGCACGAGGCTCAGGCTCCGGCCGATCCTCATGACCGCAGCCGCGACAATCTTCGCGCTCGTGCCGATGTCGCTCGGACTCACCGGCGGCGGCGTGTTCATCTCGCGCCCGCTCGCTATCGTCGTCATCGGCGGGCTCGTATCCTCGACGCTGCTCACGCTCATCCTCGTGCCGGTGCTCTACACGCTCGTCGAGCGCAGGCGCGAGCGCAAGGTCGAAAAACGGGCCGCAAAGCGCGCGCAGCGCGAGGCGGATCGGGCCGACAAGCTCGCTGGTGGCACGACTGATGGTGCAATCGGCGGAGCGGAGGACATCACCGAGGTACTCGGTCTGGGCGACAGCGCCAAGCCCGAGCGCAGCGGCGACTAGCAGGGCCAGGGGAAGACGACGGCTGAGGGTGCTCCGGTCAGAGAACGCTCAGCCCGAGTCTGCCCACCCCGGTCGGCTCAGGCGAGGTCAGCGAGCGCAGCCATGACGCGCGTCATGACCTGTTGTTGGGCTGTGTTGAGCGCCTCGAACGCGAGCTCGGTGACGAGCGGCACATCGAGCGCAGCGCCCGACTCGATCTCAGAGAGCGCTGCGTGGTTGGGGTGCTCTGTGATGAACGTGCGCATCGCCGCGGCGAGTTCGGTCGCCAGTCGAGCGACCTCGGCGGCGCTCGCGTTCGCCGGGAGACGCATCACCTCACGCTCGAGACGGTGCATCTCGGCGGGCAGGTCGGCAATCGTCTCGGCGATGGTCGCGATGTAGTGCGCGGGGGTGAGGTGCCCGAGCAAGATAGCGAGGTCGCGGTTCACCCGCGCAGCGTATGCTCCGTCTGCGGTGCCCGCCGCGGTCGTCACAACCCGGTCGGGCGCCGACTGCCCACCCAGTAGGGCGCCGTACACCGCGGCAGCCGGCGGCGCGAGATCGAGCGGGCTGCTGCCGAGCAAGAGCGTGTCGACCTCGGCGCGCACCGCGGTCAGCTCGGCGATACGCGCGTCGAGCTCACCGCGCAGATCGGCGAGCAGGGCGAGGGCAGCCGCGCTGCGATCTGCGCCGTTGCCCTGCGCAGTGTGGCGATCTGTTTCGTGAGTACTCGTCAGCTCGGGCCGAAGCATCTCTGCCACCCGGTCGAGCCCAAACCCAAGCCCGGTGAGCCGCTTGATGCGCAGCACGAGCACGAGATGCTGCCCGGTGTACTGCTTGTACCCGTTCGAGAGGCGAGCGGGGTCGGGCAGCAGGCCGAGATCGTGCCAGTGGCGGATCGCGCGGAGACTCACCCCGGCGAGCTCTGCGAGCTCCCGTGTGCTCCAAGGCATGGGGTTACACCTCCGTGGTCGGCGGTTGCGGCGAAGGCGAAGATGGGTGCCCCGTGGGAGGAGAGCCTTGCGCTACGGGGAGACTACCCTGTGGAGCCGAGGGGCTGCCCTGTGGGGCAGATGGGTCACCCGGTGAGACCGCATCGAGCGAACGGAACGCCGGGGCAACGAGCGCAGCGAGCATTGCCAGCGTGACGAGCGCCCCCACTGCGAGACCGGCGGCGACGAGGCCGAAACCTGAGGCAAGCGCGGCGATCGGCGTGAGGAGTATCGCCGGAGCCCCGAGCATGACCGCGTTCTGGGCGCTGAGCACCCTGCCGCGCAGCCCGTTGGGGATTGCCTCGATCTGTACAACGCCCATGAGTGCCGAGAACGGGCCGTTCGTGAGCCCGATCCACACCGTCGCGGCGAGCACGACCCACGGCGAGGCGAGGCTGCCGAGCGCGAGAAAGCCGATCACAGAGCCGGCAACACCCACGATGAACCACGTGCGCCGCGAGACGCGGCCAACGGTGGCCGTGTACACACCCGCACCAATGATGCTGCCGAGTGCGATGCCGAAGATCACGAGCCCGGTGAGGCTCGGGAGGTCAACCTCTGTGAAGTACGCAGGGAGAATGACGACCTGCAGCGCGGTGAGCGCAACGACAGAGAGCGCCGAGAGCGCCGTGGCGCCGAGCACCAGCCGGTGCCCGAAAAGGAACCTCCACCCATCGAGCAGGTCGCGAACGACGCCAGCGGCGCCCCGGCGCTGCGCCAGGTCAGCGGCGGCCACTGGATGGGCGCTCCGCACGGTAGTGCCCTGCCCGGCGGTGCCCTGCCCGGCGGTGCCCTGCCCGGCGGTGCCCTGCCCGGCGGTGCCCTGCCCGGCGGTGCCCTGCCCGGCGGTGCCCTGCCCGGCGGTGCTCGCGAGCACGGTGCCGATGTCGCGCGGAAGCGTGAGCGTCACCAGGGCGGCCGCGAGGCTGGTGCCGGCGGTGATCCACATCGCCGCTGAACTTACGCCGGCCAGCCACACGATGAGCCCACCGAGCCCCGGGCCCACAATTAGGAGCACGCCGCTCAGCGCCTCACGCGCGCCCACCAGGCGATCGAGTGCTCCCGACCGCGCGCGCTGGTGCGCGACCAGTCGTGGCAGCATGCTCTCGCGCGCCGTGAGCCCCGGCACGTCTCCAAACGCCCCCAACACCCCGAGTGCGATAAACCAGGTGAGGCTGAGCCCCCACACCGCGTCGACGACGGGAAGCGCCGCGACCGATAACGCGGATAACGTGTCGCTGATGATCGAGACAGTGCGGCGATTGAAACGATCTACAACGACGCCCGCGAAGACGCCGATGACGGCGCCGACGCCCGTGGTAGCGGTGGCGACGATACCAGCGGCGAGCACGTCACCGGTCTTTGCGAGGACGAGTAGCGGGAATAGCACCGAGGCGATGCCATTGCCGAGTAGTGAGAGGCAGTAGGAGCCAAAATACGCGAGGGTGTGTCGTGTCATGCACCCATCGAAGACTGTGCCGTCGCGGCACAGTCAAGCCCGGGGCCCGTGGCCCGCCTGCCCGGCCCCGGCCCCGGCTCGGCCCCGCCTGCCCGGCCCTGGCCCGGCCCTGGCCCGGCCCTGGCCCGGCCCCGGCTCGGCCCCGCCTGCCCGGCCCCGGCCCGGCCCGGGCCTGCCCTCCGTGAGCCCTACCCTTGCCTCCGAGAACACCCCCTTGCCCTGCGATGCAGGCGGTGGTGTTCGGATGCAAGGGTAGGGCTCACTGCGATGCACGTGGTCTCGGCTGGCGGCGCGGAGGCCTCGCTGGGCGAGTGGCGCCGGTTAGGGTAAGCGTATGAACTCCACCCGCGGAGCTGCAGCATCCGCCACCCCCAAGCTGCCGCCCATAGGAGCAAGCCCGATCGCGGGCAAATGGCGGCAGCGCCCGCTGTGGGGTCGGCTCTGGCGAATCGCACTCTTCACACTCGTCGCGGTAGTGATCTGGCAGGCGCTGAACCACCTCATCGTGTGGCAGTGGCTGCACAATGGCTATTTTCGCCCCGGCCTGAGCTCCCTCATCGTGTCGCTCGCGCTGCCGACGCTGTACTACACCGCGCTCGCCGCAGTGCTGCAGCGCTGGCTCGTGCGCTTTGGCCCGGTCGCGCAGGCCCTCGTGTTCGGCGGGTGCGCCGTCGCAGTTGCTGCGTTGTTCGACGCACTCATATGGTTGCCCGCGCTCAGTGCGACCCTCGGGCAGTTCGCCGCCGGTGAGTGTGGCACCGGTGGCACAGCCGTCGGGTGCGCCGAAGCCGTCGCGCATAGCCTGCGCGCGATGCTCGACGGGCTGCTTCGAGTCTTTGCCATCTCTTCTTTCGGCTACGGCTTAGCACTCGCGTCGCTGAGCGCTCGCGCGCGCTGGGTATACGTCGTTGCGATTGGTGTCGCCGCTGTGCTTGCCGCGCTGGCAATCGCAGGAACGCTCGCTCGGGCGAACGGTGCCGCGTAGCCAAGGTTCCAGCAGCTTGGCGGCGCGGCGCGGGGTATGGGGCCCAGGGGCACCCACCCGGTAGTGTGTGGGAATAGTCTGCGCGAGCTTTGCGATAACGGGAAGGACACGGTGTGCATCTCAAAAGCCTGACCCTTCGCGGCTTCAAGTCGTTCGCGCAGCCAACCACCTTCCAGTTCGAGCCGGGCGTCACCGCGATTGTTGGGCCGAACGGCTCCGGCAAGTCGAACGTCGTCGACGCGCTCGCCTGGGTGATGGGGGAGCAGGGGGCGAAGACGCTGCGCGGCGGCAAGATGGAAGACGTGATCTTCGCCGGCACCTCGACACGCGGCCCGCTCGGCCGCGCGGAGGTGCGCCTCACAATCGACAACTCAGATGGCGCGCTGCCGATCGAGTACACAGAGGTGACAATCAGCCGCATCCTGTTTCGCAACGGCTCGAGCGAGTACGCGATTAACGGGGAGTCGTGCCGGCTGCTCGACGTGCAGGAGCTGCTCAGCGATTCGGGCCTCGGCCGCGAGATGCACGTTATCGTCGGCCAGGGGCAGCTCGACACGGTGCTGCGCGCGACTCCAGAAGATCGCCGCGGCTTCATCGAGGAGGCCGCCGGCATTCTCAAACACCGCAGGCGCAAGGAGCGCACCCTTCGCAAGCTCGACGCGATGGAGACCAACCTCACGCGACTGAACGACCTCGCGGGCGAGATCAGGCGGCAGCTCAAGCCGCTCGGGCGCCAGGCCGAGGTTGCCAGGCAGGCGCAGACCATCGCGGCGAACGTGCGCGACGCGAAGGCGCGACTGCTCGCCGACGACGTGACGCGCCTGCGCACCGAACTCGCGAGCCTCGCGAAAGACGAGTCGGTGCGGCACTCCGAGCGCATCGTGCTGCAGGAGCAGGTCGAGCAGAAGCAACTGCGCATCGAGCGGCTCGAGCAGGAGCAGCTGGGCGACGAGCTCGACGCCGCGCGCCGGGTCACGCTCGCGCTCGAGGGCGCGCAGTCGAAGCTGCGCGGGCTGTACGCGCAGGCGCAGCAGCGGCTCACCTTCCTAGCGACCCAGTCAGAGACCCCCGATCAGGCGCCGCTCACGAGCCGGGCAGCGGTCGACGAGGCCCGCGAGGAGGCGAACGAGCTCGCGGGCGTCATTCCCGAGCGCGAGGACGCCTGGCGCGCCGCGGAACACGCGACGCGGCGCGCGCAGCAGGCGCTCGACGCGATCGACGAGCAGATTCAGGCGCAGGCGGAGCTCGTGTCGCGGCACGACCTCGAGCTCTCGGCGCTGCGTGGGCGCGTCGACGCGGCGGAGCAAAAACGGTCGACGATCGCTGCCGAGCTCGAGCGCCGCACGCAGGCGCTCGCGCAGGCGGAGACCCGCGCCGGCGACGCGCAGGCCGAGCTCGCGGCGTTCGAGGCCGAGAGCGCGGCGGCGGAGCTGCCCGAGGGCGGCCTCGACGGGGCCTACCGCGCCGCCCAGGAGCGCGAATCGGTGGCAGATCAGCGCGTCGACGAGCTGCGCAGTTCGCTGCACGCACTCGAGCAAGAGGCCGCTGGCCTCGAGGCCAGGGCAAGCGCGCTCGCCCGCTCGCTCGACCAGCGCGATGCCTCGGGGGAGCTGCTCGCGAGCTCGCCCCAGGGGGTGCTCGGCAGGGTGGCCGACCACGTTCGCGTGCGCGAGGGCTACGAGGCTGCCGTCGGGGCAGCGCTCGGCACGTTCGCCGATGCCCTGCTTGTCGAGAGCGATGCGGTCGCCGGCGCTGCCGTCGCAGACGCTCGCGATCGCGACCTCGGTCGCCTGCGGGCGGTCATCGCGCGCTCGACGGGCGGGGCGGGCGGCGCGGGTGGCGGATCCGCATCTGCTGTCGCCCTGGCCGGCCTCGTGAGCGTCCCCGAGATCTTGCTCGACGCGCCGTTGGGCGTGCGCGGCCTGCTCGCGCGCAGCTTCGTCGCCGCAGACCTTGAGGCCGCAGTGCTCGGCGCCAAGGCCCTGCGCGAGGCGTACCCTGGCGGCGGGTTCACGATCGTGACCGCGGCGGGCGACGTGCTCACCGAGCACACGCTGTCGGGCGGGTCGGGCCTCGCGCCCTCGCGCATCGAGCTCACCGCCGACCTCACCGAGGCCAGGGCTCGGCTCGCGCAGATCGAGGGCGAGATCGAGGCAGCGGCCGCAGCGGTGGCCGATCAGCGTGAGCTCGTCGCGCGGCTCAAGGGCGAGAGCCGTGCCGCCTACACAGAGCTGCGCGAGGCCGACGCCCGGCTCGCCGAGCACGCCAGGCGACGGCAGCAGCTCGTGGTGCGCGCCGAGGCGACTCGAGCCGAGGCAGAGCGCGCCGCGACCGCGCTCGCCGGGGTGACAGGGTCGGAAGACGAGGCCGCCGATGACGCTGCCCGTGCACAGCGCGCCCTCGCCGAGGCTGAGGGGAGGCCGCGGCCCATTCTCGACGCGAGCCAACGCGACGGCCTGGCCGCCGAGGTCGACCGTGCCCGCTCACTCGAGGTCGAAGCCAGGCTATCGTTCGAGACCGCGAAGGAGCGCGCGCGGGCGGCCGACGCCCGCGGCGACGCGGTTGCTGCGCAGTTCGAGGCCGAGCGGATTGCCGCCGAGGAGGCAGCGAGGCGGGCGGTGCTGCGCTCCCGTCAGGTCGCTCGGGCAGAGCGGGTGGCAGAGGCACTGCCCGGCATTCTCGACGCCTGCGACCGCTCGCTGTCTGAGGCGCGCACGCAGCAGGCCGCGGCCGAGCAGGAGCGGGCGCGCAACAGCCAGGAGCTCACGCTGCTGCGCTCGGAAGAGGCCGACGTGCGCGCGCGGCTGCAATCGCTGACCGAGCTCGTGCACGGGGCCGAACTGAAGAGCTACGAGCGCAAACTGCAGCTGTCGTCACTGCTCGAGCGCGCGGGCAACGAGCTCGGGCTCGTCGAAGACGTGCTGGTGGCCGAGTACGGGCCCGAGGTGGGAATTCCGGTCGGTGAGGCGCCGGTGAATGCGGCTCGGGTGAGCGGGGCCCCGGTAGTCGGCGAGCCGGTGCGCGAAGCGCGGGTTGACGGCACGCGGGAGCTCACCCTCGAAGAGCAGCTCGCCGCCGAGCTCGGCCTGGTTGACAGTGCGGGCGAGGGTGACGGTGCGGGCGAGGGCGACGGTGCCGGCGGCGACGGTGCCGGAGGCGACGGCGGTGACGGTGCTGGCGCCGGCGAAGCCGCGCCCGAGCAGCCAACGATTCCCTATGTGCGGGCGGAGCAAGAGAAGCGGCTCGCCCAGGCAGAGCGCCGGCTCACCGAGCTCGGGCGCATCAACCCGCTCGCGCTCGAGGAGTTCGCGGCGCTTGAGCAGCGCCATAAGTTCCTCGTCGAGCAGCTTGGCGACCTCACGAAGACGCGCTCAGACCTTCGACAGATCATCGAGGAGCTCGACGAGCACATGCAGGGCATCTTCGCCGCCGCGTTCGAAGACACGCGCGCAGCGTTCGCCGAGGTCTTCCCGATTCTCTTCCCCGGTGGGGCCGGCGAGATCTCGCTCACCAACCCCGACGACCTGCTCGCGACCGGCATCGATATCGCAGTGCGGCCCGCTGGCAAGAAGGTCGAGCGGCTGTCGTTGCTTTCGGGCGGCGAGCGATCGCTCGCGGCGGTCGCGCTGCTCGTCGCCATTTTCCAAGCGAGGCCGAGCCCGTTCTACATCATGGACGAGGTTGAGGCGGCGCTCGACGACGCGAACCTCGGGCGACTGCTGCAGGTGTTCGAACGGTTGCGCGAAACGTCGCAGCTCATCGTGATTACCCACCAGAAGCGCACTATGGAGATCGCCGACGCGCTCTACGGCGTGTCAATGCGCAAGGATGGCATCTCGGCGGTCGTCGGGCAGCGGTTAGGCTCAGAGAGCTAGGCGCGCACGCCGCGCGGAGCAGCTCGGCATCCGCGCCCGCAATCTAACGAATCTATCTCGGGCGACCGTGAAGCGCCCATGAGATTCTCACTCCCCGATACGCTACGAAAGTACTGCTCCAACGGAGGGGCGTATCAATCTGTATGGAAAGGCGTAACCAATGAAGGTTTACTCCAAGAAAACTGCGGGAGCTGTCGCGCTCATGGCAGGTGCGGCACTCGTTCTGTCAGCGTGTTCGACAAGCGCCGAGCCCGCTCCCGATGCCGGCAGCGGCGGCGGAGACAGCGGGGCACTGAAGATCGGCACGCTGCTGCCACAGACCGGCACCCTCGCTCACCTCATCTTTGGCCCGCGTGCCGCGGTGAAGCTTGCGATGGAAGAGATCAACGCCGCGGGCGGCGTGCTCGGGCAAGACGTCGAACTCGTCGTCGAGGGCAACGAGCACGATGCTTCTGACCCGACAATCATGAACAAGAGCGTCGACGACATCATCAAGGCAGACCCGGCATTCGTGCTCGGTGCGATGGGCACCGGCAACTCGAACGCTGCGATGCCGCGGCTCACCGAGGCCGGCATTCTCATGGGGTCGCCCTCGAACACGGGCATCGCGATGTCTGGGATCAACGACCTGTACTTCCGCACCATCGCCTCCGATATCATTCAGGGCCGCGCCCTCGGCAACCTCGTGCTGAAAGACGGCAACACGACCGTTGCGATGCTTGCGCAGAACAACGACTACGGCATTGGCCTGCGCGACAACTTCCAAGAGACGCTCGAAGAGGCCGGCGCCGAGCTCGTATACGGCGCGAAGGGCTCTGGCGAGGAGTTCCCCGAGGGGCAGACGAGCTTCACCTCCGAGGTCACCGCGGTGCTCTCGAAGAAGCCCGACGCGATCGCCATCGTCAGCTACGAAGAGGCAAAGCAGATCATCCCGGAGCTCGCGGCACAGAACTTCGATCTCTCGAAGCTCTACCTCGTCGACGGCAACACCGTGCCGTACGAGGAGTTCGACGCCGGGCTGCTCGAGGGTGCGCAGGGCACGACGCCCGGCCGCGCGTCTGAGGGCGACTTCCTCGAGTCGCTTGTCGCTGCCGACAGCACTGCGACCCAGAGCACGAACTTCGCGCCCGAGTCGTACGACGCCGTGATGCTCGTCGCGCTGGCCGCGCAGAAGGGCGGCGGCACCGACACCGAGACGATTGTCGCGAACCTGCGGGCAGTCTCCGGCGCCGACGGTGGAGAGACGTGCAGCACCTACGCTGACTGCCTCGCCCTGCTCGAAGACGGCAAGGAGATTCACTACGAGGGCCGCGCTGGCAGCGGCCCGCTGACCGATAAGAACGAGCCCTCATCGGCGCTCATCGGCATCTATCGCTTCGACGCGACAAACACGCCGGTCGCGGTCGGCGAAATCGAGGGCTAACCCCTCGCGCGAGCAAGTGGCCCCGGCTCCAAATTGGAGCCGGGGTCACTTTTCGTGCGAAGGCTGGTAGACGGTGAGGCGGTGCATTCGCTGACGCTTGGGCCCGGTGTGTGCCCGGGCCCAAGCGCCTAGGCGTCGCCCGGCAGCACCACCCGATTGGTGGCGGTGTTCGCCTCGACGTCGGTTGCGAGCGTGCCGAGGTAGAGCTCGATGACCTTCGGGTCGTTCGCGAGATCCCTGCCGGTGCCCTGGTGAGCGTTCGTGCCCTGATCCAACACGTATGCTCGGTCGCAGATCTGCAGGCAGCGCCTCGCGTTCTGCTCGACCATCACGATGGTCACCCCAGTTTGGTTGATCTGGCGGGTGCGAATGAAGGTCTCGTCCTGGCGCACGGGGGAGAGGCCGGCGCTCGGCTCGTCGAGCAGCAGCACGCTCGGCTCGGTCATGAGCGCGCGCGCCATAGCGACCGACTGTCTCTCGCCGCCCGAGAGCGAGCCTGCGAGCTGCTTTCGGCGATCAGCCAGCATCGGAAAGAGATCCCAGATCTCTGCCACCCTGCTCGCGAAGCGCTTCGGCTTCAAAAAGAGGCCCATCTGCAGGTTCTCCTCGATAGAGAGCGTCTGAAACACGTTGTTGGTCTGCGGCACGAAGCCGACGCCCTTGCGCACGAGCTCTGTCGTTTTCGCCTTGGTGACGTCTTCGCCGCCGAGCACGACGGACCCGGCGCGAATGTCGACGAGACCAAACAGCGACTTCAGCAGTGTCGATTTGCCTGAGCCGTTTGGCCCGATGATGCCGACGAGTTCGCCGCGGTGCGCCGTGATGTTGCACCCGTTCAAGATGTTGATGCCCGGCAGGTACCCGGCGACGAGGTCGGTTGCCTCGAGCACAACCTCGTCTGACAGCGCTGGGCCGGCGAGCGCCTGGCCGCCGTTGGCTGGGGTGGGGGTCATCGCGCTTCCTCCTCGATTTCGGCCTCAATGGTTCGCATCATCTCTGTGTTGATCACATCACCGAGATCTTGGTCGTGATGGGCGCCAAGGTAAGCGTCGATCACGGCGCGGCTGCCCATGACGTCTTCTGGGAGCCCCTCAGCGATGATCTTGCCCTGGGCCATCACGACGACCCAGTCAGAGATGTGGCGCACCATGTGCATGTCGTGCTCAACGAACAGCACGGTCGTGCCCTCGTCTCGCAGGGACTCGATGTGCTCGAGCAGGCTCTGCGTGAGCGCGGGGTTCACGCCGGCCATGGGCTCGTCGAGCATAATCATCGACGGGTTTGACATCAGCGCTCGAGCCATCTCGAGAAGCTTCTTCTGACCGCCCGAGAGGCCGCCGGCCATGTCGTCACGCTTCTTGTCGAGTTTGAACCTGCGCAGCAGCTCTTCAGCTCGCTCGACGTTCTCACGCTCACGCTTCGCCCACAGGGGCCTCACGAGCCCGACGAAGAGGTTCTCACCCGGCTGGTTGGCAGCCCCGATGAGCATGTTGTCGAGCACCGACATGCGCGTGAGCGCCTTCGTGAGCTGGAACGTGCGGATCATGCCCGAGCGTGCGACCCTGGTCGCGCTCGTGCGGCTGAATGAGCGGCCCTCGAACGACCAGCTCGCTCGCTCGCGACCCGTCGCCGGTGTCGGCCGATCGAAGCCAGTGAGCAGGTTGAAGAAGGTCGTCTTCCCCGCTCCGTTCGGGCCGATGAGGGCGGTGATCGCGCCGCGCTGCACCTCGAGGTGATCGACGTCGACGGCGGTCATGCCTCCGAAGCGCCGCACCACGTTGTCGGCGACGAGAATCGGGTCTGGTTTGGCGACGCCGGGCCGCTGCTCGAGGCCAGCGAGGCTCGCGCGGAGCGCGGCGCGGTCGTAGGGGTAGCTAGTCATTGAACGCCAACTCCTTCTTGTTGCCGAGGATGCCCTGCGGTCTAAATATCACGAGCAGCATGAGCATGAAGCCGATGAGAATCCACGCGAGAATCTCGGCCTGCTGCGCGTTGAGAATGCTCGCTGGCACGTACTGCGAGGCGACGCTCGTGATGACGAGGCGTACGACGAAGAACAAGATCGCCCCGAGCAGCGGCCCGAGAATTGTCGCGGCGCCGCCGAGCAGCAGAATCATCCACAGGTTGAACGTGGTTGCACGTGACATGCCGTCGGGGTTGATCGTCGCGGGCAGCGACATGATGATGCCGCCGAACCCGCCCATGACGCCGCCGATGATGAGTGCCTGCAGCTTGTACGAGAACGGGCTCTTGCCAAGGCTGCGCACCGCATCCTCGTCTTCACGAATACCCTTGAGCACGCGCCCCCAGGGGCTGCGAATGAGCAGCCAGGTGATGAGCAAGAACAGCCCAACGAAAGCCCACGCAACGATGCGCGACCACCAATCGTCAACCCCAGTGTTGAAGTAGTCGAGCCCCAAGAAGGTGGTGCGGCCCTCGGGCAGCGGCGACAGCGCATTGAACTGCTCGCGGAAGCGGGTGCTCTGAATGCCGCTCGGGCCGCCGGTGATGTGGCTGAGGCCGGCGAGCCGCGCGGTCATGCGAAGAATCTCGGCGGCGCCGATTGTGACGATCGCGAGGTAGTCGCCCCGAAGCTTCACAGTCGGAATGCCGAGCAACAGCGCGAACGCAGCCGAGGCGGCCATCGAGATGAGCAGCGCCGGGAACAGCCCGACCCCGTTCATGACCGAGATGACGAAGCCGTAGCCACCGACGAGCATGAAACCGGCCTGGCCGATGTTCATCAGGCCGGTGAAGCCGAAGTGAATGTTGAGCCCGATCGCGGCGATCACGAAGGCCGCGGTGACGGGAGAGAGCGCAGTCTGCAGCATTGCCTGCAGGAGTCCGGTCCAAAAATCCATGGCGTTATCCGATCCGTTCCTTGCGCCCGAAGAGGCCCTGCGGCCTCACCAGCAACACCACAATAAGAATGAGCAGGGCCGCGGCGTGCTTGAGGTCGCCCGGCAGCCAGATGTTCGCCATCTCGATGACGAGGCCGATGATCATCGCGCCGACGATCGCGCCGAAGGTCGTGCCGATGCCGCCGAGAATCACCGCCGCGAACAGGAGCAGCAGGTAGTGCCAGCCGGTGTTCCACGCGATGCCGTTGAGCACGAGCCCAAGCAGCATGCCTGACAGGCCAGCAAGCGCGACCCCAACCGTCCAGACGGAGCGAATCACGCGATCCACATCGATGCCAGACGCCTCGGCGAGTGGGCGATTGTCGGCGACCGCGCGCGTTGCCCTGCCGAACCGGGTGTACTTCATCACCAGCGCGACCGCAATAATCGCGACGAGCGCGATGCCCATCGCAATGTATGACTGCACGGTGAGCGTGACCCCGAGCAGCGTGACCGTCTTTGGTGTGGAGGGGTCGATGCGAAGAATGTTCGCGCCGAAGAAGAACTGGAAGATGTTCTGCAGCACGATCGAGAACCCGATTGAGACGATCATCATCTGCGTGAGGCTGAGTCGTTTCTTCCGCAGCGGTTTCCACAGCACCGCGTCTTGGAACCAGCCGACTGCCGCCATGACCGCGACGACGATCACCCCAGACACCCAGATGTTCCCGGTGATTTGCATCGACAGGAATGCGAGGATGCCGCCGAGGGAGAGCATCTCGGCGTGGGCGAAGTTTGACAGGCCCGTCGTGCCGAACACGAGCGACAGCCCGACCGCGCCGAGCGCGAGGAGCAGGCCCATGCGCAGCCCGGAGGCCGCCTGCTGCCAGAACCGTGGCCACGAGAAGCTGTTCGAGGCGCTCGGCTTCGTCTCTGGCGTGGCCTCGGTGCCGCCGTCGGTACCCTCGTCGGCGTCGTCGCTCGCGCCGCTGTCGGGGGCCTCGGAACCGCCGCCTGGGGAGGCCGCCGCCGCGGGGTCGTCGGTGAGTGGGAAGAGCGCGCTCATCGACTGGAAGAGGGTGGCCTGCACGGTGCGCTCGGTTGTTGACTTCGCGAACTGGCCCTCGGGCAGCGTGTCGACGTCGAGAGTGACGGTGTAGCTGCCGGCGCTTGTCACGGGGAAGACCCAGCGGCCGTTGTCATCGGTCGTGGTCTGCTGCTTCGCGCCCTTTCCGGTGAGCTCAAGGGCTGCTCCAACGACTGGCTCGCCCGTCGTTGACTTAATGATGCCCTGCACGCAGCCGGTTGTGGCGTCTGGCGTGCAATCCGCTGCCTGAGCGGGGAGGGCCTGAAACGAAAGCGCAAAAAAGCCCAGGATGAGGGCGAGAAGCGCTAGCGCGGGGGTGCGCATGGGTATGCGCCTGTGGGGGGTTAGATGGTTCACGTGACCTCCATTGGTCCGCGCGTTGCGACCCGCGCGTGTGTTCAAGCGTCGTTGCTGTCTCATCAGAATATACAAGGCTGCGACAAGCACACGGGGCGATACCGCGTGTCTCATCGGCATCGTTGCCGATACGCAACATCGGGCACCATCGAACAGGCTCCGATCTTGTCGCTAGTCTTAGAGGCATGGCAGAAAAGTCTTGGTCGTTTGCTCGCGCCTTTCGGAACGTCTTTGGTGGCGCCTCCGAAACCATCACCGACGAGACCTGGGACGACATCGAAACCGCTCTGATCACGGCCGATTTCGGGCCCGACATCGCCGACTCGATTCTCTCTGACGTGCGCTCGGCCGTCGAGCGGCACCGCGTAGACGAAGTCGCCGAACTCAAGCGCATCCTGCGCGAGACCCTCGAGGAGCGCCTCGCCGCCTTCGACCCGACGCTCAAGCTCACCGAACGACCCGCCGTGATTCTCGTCGTCGGCGTCAACGGCGTCGGCAAGACCACGACCATCGGCAAGCTCTCGAACTACCTCACGCGGTTCGACAAGAAGATTATCGTCGGCGCGGCAGACACGTTTCGCGCCGCCGCGGTGGAACAACTCGCGACGTGGGCGGATCGCGCTGGCGTCGCAATAGTGAAGCCGCAACAGCAGGGGCAAGACCCCGCGTCGGTCGCGTTTCAAACCGTGCAGCGGGCGATCGACGAGTCGTACGACGTCGCAATTATCGACACCGCCGGCCGGCTCCAGACCAAGGGTGGGCTCATGGACGAGCTCGGCAAGATTCGCCGTGTCGTCGAGAAGCTCGCGCCCGTGTCTGAGGTGCTGCTTGTGCTCGATGCCACGACGGGTCAAAACGGCCTCGCGCAGGCGCAGGCCTTTATCGAGCACGCTGGCGTCACGGGCCTCGTGCTGACGAAGCTCGACGGTTCGGCAAAGGGCGGGTTTGTGCTGGCCGTGCAGGAGCACACCAAGCTGCCCATCAAGCTTGTGGGGCAGGGGGAGGGCATCGGCGACCTCACTGGCTTTACGCCGCACGTGTTCGCCGCCCAGCTGATCGCCTAGCTCGACTTCGAGCTCGCTCTCGCGGTGGGAGGGGCCGAGCCTCCCGCGGCCGAGCCTCATGGGGCCGTGCCTCACGTGGCTGAGCTTAGCCGCGAGCGAAACTCGCTGTGAGAACCAACTGCCCTCGCTAGGCTAGGAGTAAGGCCTGACGGCCAAGCCGAAGGCGCGACCGCCGGACCGAAGCCGCCCCCGACCAGGGGCGATTCTCGAGAAAGGCAACACTATGCAACACCTCACCGTACTCGGCACAGGAGTGCTCGGCTCGCAGATCATCTTCCAGTCTGCGTATGCGGGGAAGGATGTCGTGGCGTACGACATCAACGAGGAGATCCTCGGCAAGCTGCCGGAACGCTGGGAATACCTCAAGGCCTCGTACCGCCGCGATATTGCAGACGCAACCGACGAAAAGCTCGACGCGGCCGTCTCGCGAATTCGCGCCACCGCCGATCTCGCTGATGCGATGAAGAACGCCGACATCGTCATCGAGGCGGTGCCCGAGCGGCTCGACATTAAGCAGCAAACCTGGGAGGCGGTTGCCGCCGTCGCGCCCGAGAAGACGATCTTCGCAACGAACTCGTCGACGCTGCTGCCGAGCGACATCGCGCCGTTCACCGGGCGCCCCAACCGCTTTCTCGCACTCCACTTCGCCAACGAGGTGTGGAAGTTCAATGTCGGCGAGGTCATGGGGCACGCCGGTACCGACGCTGAGGCTTTCGAAGCCGTCGCGACGTTTGCTGAAGAGATTGGCATGGTGCCCATTCGCATTCGCAAGGAGCAGCCCGGCTACGTCTTGAACTCGCTACTTGTACCGTTCTTGAACGCCGCGGCCCACCTGCTCGTGAAGGGCATCGCGGAGCCTGCCGATATTGATAAGACCTGGAAGATCGCGACAGGCGCGCCTGCAGGCCCGTTCGAGATTTACGACGTTGTTGGCATGATGACCCCGTACCACCTGAGCAAAGACAGCGATGACCCGGTGATGCGCGAGTTCGCCGAGCTGATCAAGCGCGACTACATCGACAAGGGCTACCTGGGTAAGGGTGCCGGCCGGGGGTTCTACAACTACAGCTAGTCGCACCCCGGCGCCCCGCACCCAGGCGCCCGGCACACTTCCGCCGTCGAGTAGATGTCAGTTTGCCCCAGTTTTTCGGCAGTTTTGGCCGATTCGCTGGGGCAAACTGACATCGACTTGGTGGCGCAGCGCCGGTGTAGCCGCGGCGAAGCGCCGGTGCAGCCGCGGCGAAGCGCCGGTGCAGCCGCGGCGCAGGGCGGGTGCGGAGCAGAGCCGGGTGAGCGCCGAGCCCGCGCCGGGCCAATGGCGCACCCGTAGGGCCCCGCGGGCCGGTAGACTACTGTCACTATGGCTACTTTCGGCACCCTTTCCTCGCGGCTTACCGACACGTTCAAGAACCTTCGCGCGAAGGGCAAGCTCTCTGCTGCCGACGTTGACGGCACGGTTCGCGAGATTCGTCGCGCCCTGCTCGAGGCCGACGTCTCGCTCGACGTTGTCAAAGACTTCACCGGCAAGGTGCGCGAGCGCGCGCTCGGCGACGAGGTCAACCGCGCGCTGAACCCCGCTCAGCAGGTCGTGCAGATCGTCAATGAGGAGCTCATCGAGGTGCTTGGCGGCGACCAGCGCCGGCTGCAGTTCGCCAAGAACCCGCCGACGGTCATTATGCTCGCGGGCCTGCAGGGTGCGGGAAAGACGACGCTCGCGGGCAAGCTCGCGAAGTGGCTGAAGGGCCAGGGGCACACCCCGCTGCTCGTCGCGTGTGACCTGCAGCGCCCGAACGCCGTCACCCAGCTCGGTGTCGTCGCCGAGCAGGCTGGCGTCGCCATCTTTGCGCCCGAGCCCGGCAACGGCGTTGGTGACCCGGTGAAGGTTGCCAAGCGAGGCGTCGCCGAGGCGAAGACCAAGCAGCACGATTTCGTCATCATCGATACCGCCGGCCGCCTCGGCGTCGACGCCGAAATGATGAAGCAGGCGAGCGACATTCGCAAGGCTACCGACCCCGACGAGGTATTGTTCGTCATCGACTCGCTCATCGGCCAAGACGCGGTCGCGACCGCGCAGGCCTTCCAAGAGGGCGTCGATTTCACGGGTGTCGTGCTCACGAAGCTCGACGGCGATCAGCGCGGTGGCGCCGCGCTCTCGATTCGCGGGGTGACCGGCCGGCCGATTCTCTTCGCCTCGACGGGAGAGGGGCTCGACGACTTCGAGCCGTTCCACCCCGACCGCATGGCGAGCCGCATCCTCGACCTCGGCGATATTCTCACGCTTATCGAGCAGGCGCAGAGCGCGTTCGACGAGGAGGAAGCCAAGAAGGTCGCCGAGAAGATCGCGAAAGACGCGTTCACGCTCAACGACTTCCTCAGTCAGATGCAGCAGCTGCGTGGCGCCGGCTCCATCAAGAAGATGATGGGCATGTTGCCTGGCATGGGCAAGATGAAAGATCAGCTCGAGAACTTCGACGATCGCGAGATTGTGCGCACCGAGGCGATCATCCAGTCGATGACAATGGAGGAGCGCGAGAACCCGAAGATTCTCAACGGGTCGAGGCGACTGCGCATCGCCAAGGGCTCCGGCATGACGGTCACCGACGTGAACTCGCTCGTGCAGCGGTTCGAGCAGGCGGCAAAGATGATGAAGACCGTCGCCCGCGGCGGCATGCCGCAGATTCCAGGCATGGGGCCGATTCCCGGCATGGGTGGTCACGGCGGCAAGAAGAAGCAGCAGCAGAAGGGCAAGGGTGCAAAGCGCTCGGGCAACCCGGCCAAGCGCGCCCAGACTCCGGCTGAAGCGCCGGCGACTGCTGGCGGCTCCGGCTTCGGTCTCGGCAAGGGCGGCGGGGCCGGTGCTGCCCCGAGCGCCGAAGAGATGGAGAAGCTGCAGCAGATGCTCGGCGGTGGGCTCCGCTAGGTGAGCGGGGCGCAGCGCCGCCAGCCATCGGCGGGTGCAAACCCACCCGCCGATCGTCTCGCGCAGCTGCTGGCCGCATGGCCAGCGCGAGTGACCTGGGAGCAGGTGCGCGAGGCAGACCCGGCCGTCTTCAAACAGGCGGCCCAGGGCTGCCTGCTGCTCGTCGCCGCCTGCTGCGTGACGCTGCTGTGGTTGGTCACAACCATGGATTGGCCGGTCGCACTCGAGCTGCCGACGTGGCTCGACTGGCTGCGGCCGCTGCTCACGGTCGTCGGCCTGTTCGCGAGCATTCTGCTGTGGCTGTTCGGCGGAATACTCGTCTCGATGCCGGCCGACACGCGGCGAGCGCTGGCGTTTCAGGGCTTCTCCGAGCGCGCGGGCCTGAGTTATGCGAGGTTCGGGTTCGCTTCGCCGACGCTCGGGGTGTTCTTTGCCGAGAAGCTTCCGGGCATGCGCGACCCGGCCAGGGCGCGGCCGCCAATGGGCGCGACGCCGCCGCCCTCCCTGTTCAGAACGGCGTTCGTGCTCTGGCAGGGCCGCGACGGCCTCAACCCAACGCTGCAGCTCGGCATTGCGAGCCACCAGGGCAGCAAGAGCGACCCGAAGGGGCCGCGACACGCCTTTCGCTATCTCTCGATGAAGCTGCCGCGTGCGCTGCCGCACCTCATTATCGATGCGCGCGGCAACGGAAGTTTGCGTTCCCTGCTCCCTGGCTCGCAGCGGCTCAGGCTCGAGGGCAACTTCGATCGCTATTTCACCGTCTACGTGCCGCAGGGGTACGAGCGTGATGCGCTCGAGCTGCTCACCCCCGACGTGATGGCCTGCCTCATCGATTACGGCAGGTCGTGGGACATCGAGGTCATCGACGACACGCTCCAGCTTGCTTCGACGAGGCTGTGGCGGCGCCGCGATCGCGACGAGTCGGCAGCGCTGCTGTACTTCGCCGAGTTGGCGCGAGAGGAGCTCGGGCACCAGGCGGCGACCTACTCCGACCCGCGGGCAACCACGCCACGGGTGCAGGTGGCGGCGCAGGGGCGCAGGCTGCGGCGCCGCTCGACGGTGTGGGCAACGGTCGCGCTAGCGGTCGGCGTGGTGGTCATGTTCACCTACCCGTTTGTGCTCGGGTGGTGGCTCGACCGGTAGTCGGGCAGCGAGCGCTACTCGATGGGCCTCGCCTCGAGCTGGCCGGGGGCCGGTTCGATTGGGGCGATCGTCCACGCGGCGGCGACCTCGGCGCCCGGCGCGATCACCAGCAGGTCTTGGCCCGACTGGAATGCGGCGGGCGCGCACGTCATCGGTTCGACGGCGAGCCCGAGCCGGTTGACCGCCCGGTTCGCCTGGTCGGCGGTGTGCACCTGCACCCACGGGCACCGTTCGTCAAACCGCATTTCGGCGCCGTGCCCGTAGGCGTCGGTCACGCGAACCCGAGCGAGGCCGTCGACGCCGCGGCTGAGCTCGGTGAACGCGTGGTCAAGCTCGACCGCGCCGATGCGCCTGGCCTCGCGAAAGTCGAATCGCTCCGGCTCGTGCGTGACCTCGGCCAGGGCGCGGGGCGAGAGCCTGTCGTCGGTGAGTAGCACGGTCGCGGCTGGCAGCTCAAGCTCCCAGGTGTCGAGCGCGCCGTTGGGGGCGACGAGATAGGGGTGCGGCCCCGCGCCGAACGGTGCCCGGGTCGCTGAGTCGTTGCGTGCGGTCACGGTCTGCGTGAGGCCGTCGCTGCCAAGGCGATACTCGGTCGTGACGTAAACCCGCCACGGGTAGCCGGGCTGCGGCACGATTGTTGTCGCGAGGGTGACCGCGTGCTCGCTGTGCTCAATGACGCTCCAGTCGAGCCAGGCGACGAGCCCGTGGATCGCGTGGCCGCGACCTGGCTCGGTGAGCGGCAGCTGCTGCTCGCCGTCGAAGAGGTAGCTGCCGTCGGGAATGCGGTTGGGCCACGGCGCGAGGGTCGCGCCGCGAAAGGCCGGGCGAATCTCGGTGACCTCGAAGGGAACGACGAGGTCGCGGCCGAAGGCGCGGTAGCTCGCGAGCGATGCGCCGACGGTGACGATGCGGGCCGTCTCGGCGCCGCGGGAGATGGTGAGCTCGGCGCCAGATGGGTGCCGGTCGGTGGCGGGGGAGTCGCTGCGTTGCATGGCACTAGCGTAACGCGGCGGGCCATCGTGGCGGCTTCGTGCCATTCGGGTCGGTGCGGATCCTCGACCCGTGCAGCATGCACGCTATGACATGTACTATGGTACTCGTGATGTGATCCGCATCCGTTGCGTCCGCCGGGCGCAAAGTAAGCCTCTCAGCGATTCAAAGGTGACTCTATGGCTCGGAAACAGATTTTTTCAGGTGTTGCGCTCGGCGCCGCCGCGATGCTCGTGCTCAGCGGCTGCGCGAGTGGCGGCGCGGGCGACGGCGGTGCGGCCGGCGGCGAGGCACAGACGGGAGGGACGCTCAAAGTGCTGGCGAACGGCGACGTCGATCGTCTCGACCCGCAACTGACGGCCTACGTGCCCGTGAACAGCGTCGTGCGAACGCTGTCGCGTTCGCTGCTCAGCTACGAATCGTCGAACGACGTCGAGGCGCGCATCGCGCTCACCGGCGACCTCGCCGAAGAAGTGCCAACGGCGAGCGAAGACGGCCTCACCTACGAGCTCAAGCTGCGCGAGGGCTCGACCTGGGACGCGCCCGACGGCGCCAGGCCCATCGTCGCGGGCGACGTCGCCCGAGGCATCGAGCGCATCTGCAACCCGCACATCGGCGCAGCCCTTGGCGGGTACTTCATCAGCCTCATCGACGGCATGGCCGAGTACTGCGACGGTTTCGCGGGAGTGGCCGCCGAGCCCGCAGCCATGAAGGAGTACATCGAGGCGAACGACATCAGCGGCATCGCCACCCCAGACGACCAGACCGTCGTGTTCACGCTCGTCGAGCCCGCGTCAGACTTTACGTCGATGCTCAGCCTGCCGACGGCGAACCCCGCGCCCATCGAAGTGCTCGACTACCTGCCCGACTCGCCCGAGTATCGCGAGAACTTCGTCGCCTCGGGCCCGTACACCGTTGCCTCGTACACGCCAGACGTGAAGTGGGAGTTCGTGCGCAACGAGTCGTGGATTGCCGACAGTGACCCGCTGCGCAAGGCCTACGTCGACAAGATCGAGATGACGATGGGCGTCGAGGGCGACGCCGCGATGCAGCAGTTGCAGGCAGGCTCGGCCGATCTGCTCTTCGACCTCAGCCCGAGCCCCGCGAACATTCAGCAGCTCACCGCTGCGAACGACGAGAAGTTCACCACGATGGAGAACGGCGGCGTCGACCAATTCCTGTGGTTCAACACAGCGACGACGAACAACAACAGCGCCCTCCAGAAGCTCGAGGTGCGTCAGGCGATTCAGTATGCGATCGACAAGCCCGCCGTCGTGCAGGTGATGGGCGGCGAAGAGATCGCGGGCGTTACAAACGGCATCTTTGGGCCGGGAATCAACGGCTACGAAGACTTCAGTCTCTACGGCGATAAGAGCGGCAAGGCCGACCCTGACAAGGCGAAGGAGCTGCTCAAGGCCGCGGGGGTAGAGAACCTGACGCTCAAGTTTCCGTACCGCAACGTCGGCACTCAGCCCGACATCGCGCAGACCGTGCAGGCGAGCCTCGAGGCCGCCGGCATCACGGTCGAGCTGTTCCCGGTGCCGCCGACCGACTACTACGCGAACTTCATGTCGAACCGCGAGAACGCCTCGGGTGGCGCGTGGGATGTTGCCCTCGTCGGCTGGTCACCCGACTGGGTCGGCGGAGCGGCACGCAGCGTGTTCCAGCCGCAGTTCACCTTCGACGGCACCCCGCAGACGTACAACTACGTCGACTTCAACAGCGACAAGGCGAACGAGCTCGCTGACCAGGCCCTCGCGGCGGCGACGCCAGAGGAGGCGGGCAAGCTCTGGCACGAGGTCGATAAGACCGTGATGGAGGAGTCGCCGATCGTGAGCATCGTCTCGCGCAAGAAGGCGAACTACCACTCCGATCGCGTGCAGAACTTCCAGATCTACGCGCTCGCGCAGAACGGCGACTGGACGAACGTCTGGCTGAAGCAGTAGCGCCTGCGTGAGCGCTGCCGTGCGGCGGCGGGCACATAGTCCCGCCGCCGCTCGGCACCGCCGCAAGAGTTCGCACACAACCACTATCTGGGAGTACGAGTGGCAATACTCGATGTTCGGAATCTCGTCGTCGACATTCCGACAGAAGACGGCGCGGTTCACGCCGTGCAAGACGTTTCATTCACCGTCAACGAGGGCGAGTTCTTCGGCATCGTCGGCGAGTCGGGCTCGGGCAAATCCGTGCTCGTGCAGTCGGTCATGGGGCTGATTCCGCAGTCAAAGCGCACCGGGCAGGTCTTGTTTCAGGGGGAGGATCTGCTCACCCTCTCGCCAGAGGCGCTGCGCCAGAAGCGCGGCGCCAAGATCAGCATGATCTTCCAAGACCCGCTGTCGAGCCTGCACCCGCAGTACACGGTCGGGTGGCAGATCGTCGAGCAGATCCGCGCGCACGAGCGCGTGTCGAAAGAGGCCGCGAAGGCGCGAGCGATCGAACTGCTCGAGAAGGTGCGGATCCCCGACGCGGCAGCCAGGTTCGACGCCTACCCGCACCAGTTCTCGGGCGGCATGCGCCAGCGTGTAATGATCGCGATGAGCCTCTCGCTGAACCCAGCCCTCATCATCGCCGATGAGCCGACGACCGCGCTCGACTCGACGGTGCAGGCGCAAATCCTCGACCTGCTCGCCGAGATGCGCCAAGACTTCGGCGCGACCGTGCTCATGATCAGCCACGACCTCGGCATCCTCTCGCGCGTCGCAGACCGCGTCATGGTGATGTACGGCGGGCGCAAGCTCGAAAGCGGGGCGAGCGACAGCGTGCTCGGCAACCCCGCACACCCCTACACCGCGGGCCTCTTGCGCTCGTCGTCGTTCAACCGGGCTCCGGGCACGCCCCTGATACCGATCGCTGGCAGGCCGCCGAGCCTGCTCAGCCCGCCGAGCGGCTGCGTGTTTCGCGACCGCTGCCCGAACGCGATGGATATCTGCTCCGAGGCCCCGCCACTGCAGCGCTACGATGACGGCACCGAGTCGCTCTGCTGGCTCACGGTGCCGCCGGTCGAGCCGCCGGCCCCCGAGCTGCCGCCCGCCGAGATCATCGCGTCGAGCGACGACACCATCGTCGAGGTCGAGCACCTCACCCTCACTTTCCCGCAGCGGCGCGGCGACGACCGCACGGTGCTCGACGACATTTCGCTCAGCGTGCGCCGCGGCGAGACGCTCGGCCTCGTCGGCGAGAGCGGCTGCGGCAAGACGACGCTCGCACGCGCCATCGCCGGCCTCATCCCGCCAACGCGCGGCGTGATCCGCTTCGACGGCGAAGACACCGCGGGCCTCACCGGCGCCGAGTGGCGTCAGATGCGCCGCAAGGTGCAGGTCGTGTTCCAAGACCCGTTCGGGTCGCTGAACCCGAAGCGCCGCGTTGGCTCGATCATCGGTGATCCGTTTCGGATCCACCGCGTCGCGAGCGGCGAGGCCCGGCTCGCGCGCGTGCAAGAACTCATGGAGATCGTTGGCCTCAACCCCGAACACTACAACCGCTTCCCATCGCAGTTCTCTGGCGGCCAGCGCCAGCGCATCGGCATCGCCCGCGCCATCGCACTGAACCCAGAGCTCGTCATTCTCGACGAACCGGTGTCGGCGCTCGACGTCTCCATTCAGGCCCAGGTGCTCAATCTGCTCGACGAACTGCAGCGCGAGCTCGGCCTCACCTATCTCTTCATCTCGCACGACCTCGCGGTGGTACGTCACGTCTGCGACCGCATCGCGGTGATGGACGGCGGGCGCATCATCGAGCTCGGCCGGGCAGAAACCGTCTACGGTGCGCCGCAGCAGGCGTTCACGAAGAAGCTCCTGTCTGCAGCAGCCCCCGAGATTCCGCGCGTCGAGCGCGAGCGCCAGCTTGTCTCAGCGTCAGGAGGCGCACTGTGAGCGTATTTTCGAAAGACACCAAGCTCATCACCACGCCCGGCTACGCCGCGCAGAAGGTCGCCGATATTCAGGCGAAGAGCTCGGCGCAGCTCACGCTCGCCAGGCTGCTGCGCGACCCCGCGAGCGTGATTTCAGCGATCGTCATCGTGCTGATCGCGCTGTTCGCGATCTGCGCGCCGCTCATCGCGCAGTGGACGGGGCACGGGCCCGCCGAGCAGTTCCGAGAGACGGGCCTGTCGGCCGCCGGCATTCCCGTCGGGCCGAACGGGGAGTTTCTCCTCGGCACCGATCAGCTCGGTCGCGACGTGCTCGTGCGTCTCGCCTACGGCGCTCGCGTGTCGCTCGTCGTCGGCGTCATCGCCTCGCTCATCGCCTCGGCGATCGGGGTGATCATCGGCGCCACCGCCGGCTTCTTCGGCGGGTGGGTCGACACCCTGCTCAGTCGCATCATCGACCTCGTGATGAGCGTGCCGTTCCTGCTGGTTGCGATCGCGCTCGTTGCCGTGCTCGGGCCGAGCCTTGGGCTGTCGATCGTCGTCATCGTGTTCTTCAGCTGGGCGGGTCTCGCCCGCGTGATCCGCGGCCAGGTGCTCGCCATTCGCGAGCGCGAGTACATCGAGGCGGCGCGCTCGCTCGGCGAATCGCGCCTGTCGATGATGTTCCGCGACGTGCTGCCGAACCTCGTCGTGCCGATCATCGTCTACACGACGCTCGGCATCCCCGCCGCTGTCGTGTTCGAGGCGACGCTCTCATTCCTGGGCCTCGGCATTGTGCCGCCGACCCCGAGCTGGGGCAACATGCTCGCCGACGCGGCGAACGGCTCGATGTACATGGTCGCGCCGTGGATGGTGCTCGTGCCGGGCCTCGCGCTGCTCGCGCTCACGCTCGCGTTCAATCTGCTCGGCGACGGGCTGCGCGACGCGCTCGACCCGACCTCCTCGAAGGGAAACAAGGCATGATTCGCTACGTTCTCTCGCGCATCGGCTTCGGTGCGCTCGTGCTCTTTTTGCTCAGCGTGTTCGTGTTCGTGCTGTTCTATGTCTCGCCGTCAGACCCGGCGCGCATCATCGCGGGCGACAAGGCGACCGAGGCGCTTATGGCCCAGATTCGGGTGAACCTCGGGCTCGATAAGCCCATGATTCAGCAGTACTTCATGTTCCTCGGAAACCTCTTGCAGGGCGACCTTGGCTTCTCGTACCGCTCGAACTTGCCGGTGTGGGATCTGCTCGTCAGGCGCATTCCGGTGACGATGTCGCTCGTGTTCGGAGCGGTGCTTGTGTGGCTCGCGATCGGCATTCCCATCGGCATCGGCTCGGCGAAGCACCCTGGCACCCTGCGCGACCGCGTCGGCCAGGGCTTCGCGATCATCGGCATCAGCTTCCCAACCTTCGTGCTGGGCATGATCGCGCTGTACGTGCTCTACTTTCTCCCGACGAAGATGGGGGTCACGCTGTTTCCGCCCTCGGGGTATATTCCGCTCGGCGACAACCCCGCGCAGTGGGCGTGGCACCTCGTGCTGCCGTGGCTGACACTGGCGCTCGTCATCGCGGCGGTGTACGCGCGCCTCACGCGCGGGCAGATGCTCGACGTGCTCGGCCAAGACTACATTCGCACCGCCCGCGCGAAGGGCCTCACCGAGCGCCGCGTGACCTACGTGCACGCGTTTCGCAGCGCGATGCCGCCGCTCGTGACGCAGCTCGGAATCGACATCGGTATGCTCCTCGGAGGCGTGATTGTCATCGAGCAGGTGTTCGGGCTCCCCGGGGTCGGTTCGCTCGCCGTGACAAGCGTCGCGATGCAGGATCGCCCGGTGGTGATCGCGATCGTGCTGCTCGGCGGCCTCTTCGTCGTGCTGTCGAACCTCATCGTCGACACCCTCTACGCGCTGCTTGATTCGAGAGTAAGGACAGCCCGAAAATGACCGACTGGTACCCCATCGGAGACCGCCTCGTCGCCCGCGACCTCTGGGTCACCGTGCCGCTCGACTGGAACGAGCCGGCGGGCGAGACGATTCGCGTGTTCGCCCGCGAGGTCGCCGAGGCGACGAACCGCGACGCCGACCTGCCGCTGCTCGTGTTCTTGCAGGGCGGGCCCGGCGGCAAATCGCCGCGCCCGCTCGGGGCCGATGGGTGGATCGGCGACGCCGTCACCCGCTTCCGCGTGATTCTGCCCGATCAGCGTGGCACGGGTCGGTCCACGCCGCTGAGCGCTCGCGACTTCGAGGGCCTCGACGCCGCCGCCGGCGCCCGGCTGCTCGCTAGTCACCGCCAGGATTCGATCGTGCGCGACTTCGAGGCGCTGCGCGAGGAGCACTTCCCCGGCCGCCAGTGGTGGACGCTCGGTCAGAGCTACGGCGGCTTCCTCACCCTGCAGTACCTCTCGCACTTCCCGGAGTCGGTCGTCGCATCGGCCATCACCGGCGGGCTGCCGAGCATCGACCCAGACCCGGAGGTCGTGTACGCGCGCACCTTCCCGCGCATCGCCGAGAAGAACCGGCAGTTCCGGGCGCGGCACCCGCACCTCGTCGGGCGCATCTCGCGCGTCGCCGACCTGCTCGAACGCGAAGACGTGCGGCTGCCCGGCGGCGACCGGCTCACGGTGCGCAGGCTCCAGACGCTCGGGCTCGACTTCGGTATGCAGCCCGGCTACGACCGCGTCCATTGGATCTTCGACGAGGCGTTCGTTGACGAGGCCGAGACCGTACTGTCTGACACCTTCCTCGCGGCGGTTGAGGCCGAGACCTCGTTCGTCTCAAACCCCCTGTTTATCTCGCTGCAGGAGGCGATCTACGGGCCGGGGCCGAGCGCCTGGGCTGCCGAGCGCGAGCGCGCGCGTCACCCGGAGTTCGCGGAAAGCGCCCGCCCGCTGAGCTTCACCGGCGAGACCGTGTTCCCGTGGATGTTCGAGGAGATCTCAGCGCTCCGCGGCTTCCGCGCCGCGGTCGAGCACCTCGCCGCGCACGAGCAACCGATCGAGACCTATGACCACGAGCGGCTCGCGCGCAACGAGGTGCCCGTCGAGGCCGCCGTCTACTTCGACGACATGTACGTCGACGCGCAGCTCTCGCTCGACACCGCCGCCCGAGTCGCCGGCGTCAACGCCTGGGTGACCAACGAGTTCGAGCACGACGGCCTGCGTGTCGGCAACGTCGCGCCGCGGCTGTTCGACGCGCTCGCGGTGCGCCTCGGCGGCGCGCTGCGCAGCCGCGACTAGCGGCGGCTCCGCGGTGTGGCGGCTCCGTGGTGTGGCGGCTCCGCGTTGTGGCGGCTCCGTGTTGCCGCGTGCCGGCCACGCTGCCTGCTCGCCGCACCGGATTCTCGCCGTGCCGGATCCCTCCCGCGCGGCCCCATCACCGCGCCAGCTGGCGCACTGCCCGAAAGGAATCAGCAGCATGACTCACCTCCACAACGGACCAACCCTCAACGGTCTCGGCCTGACCGTGAACGTGGTCGACTGGGAGTCGGGTATGCCGAACTCCCGGGCCACGAGGCGTGACCCGCGCATGCCGCTGCTGAGTGAGGCCGCTGGGTTTACCTCGTGGATGTCAGAGGGGTGGGGCGACGCTGACCGCGAGCTGCGGGTCGAGCCTGGCGCGGCGACGGCGGCGGCGCATCACCGGGGCAGGCTGTCTGCCGAGCTTCCGGGGGAGACCCTCGTCATCGCGGCGGGGCGCTCGCAGTTGCGCGCCAACGACACCTACTTCGAGTTCCGCGCCGACAGCGACTTCCTCTGGGCCGTTGGCCACGGCATCGAAGACGCCGTGCTCGTGATGCGGCCATCCGGGGGCGGGCACGATGCGACGCTGTACATCACGCCACCCGCGCGCCCAGGGAGCAAGGCGTTCCACGCCGATGCGAACCACGGCGAGCTCTGGGTCGGCCCCATCGCGGGCGTGACCGAGGTCGCCTTGGCGCTCGGGCTCGATGTGCGGCCGATCGGGGAGCTTGCCGACGCAGACGTGCCAGACGGGGCGCTCATTGCCGGCGCCGCGGTCGTCGCCCGCGGCGCTGGCGCTGCAATCGGCGGGCGGGCGCGCTCCGCGCGGCTCGCGACCGTATTGTCAGAGCTGCGCCAGATCAAGGACGCCTGGGAGATTGCCCAGCTTCGCGCCGCGAACCTCGCGACGGTCGACGGCTTTGCCGCGGTCTCCCGCGAGATTCCCCGTGCGATCGCGCAGGGCGGAGAGCGCTGGCTGCAGGGCACCTTCGACAGGCACGCGCGCACCGTCGGCCAGGCTCCCGGCTACGCGACGATCGTCGGCTCGGGCGCGCACGCACCGATTCTGCACTGGGTGCGCGCCGACGGCAATGTCGACCCCGCCGAGCTGCTGCTGCTCGACATGGGCGTTGAGATGCGCTCGGGCTACACCGCAGACGTCACGCGCACCCTCCCTGCGAGCGGCACCTTTAGTGCCGCGCAGCGGCAGGTGCACGACCTCGTCGAGAAGTCGCACCGCGCTGGCCTCGCAGCGGTGCAGCCAGGCAGGCTCTGGGCCGACTTCCACGCTGCGTGCATGGAGGTGCTCGCCGAAGGGCTCAGCGACTGGGGCATGCTGCCCGTGTCGGTCGATGAGGCGCTGTCGGAGCACGGCCAGCACCACCGGCGATACATCGTGTGCGGCGTCGGCCACCACCTCGGGCTCGACGTGCACGACTGTGATTCTTCGCGCTACGAAACGTACCTCGGCGGCACCGTGCAGACCGGCATGGCGCTCACCGTCGAGCCCGGGCTGTACTTCCATGCCTGGGACGAAACCGTGCCGCCCGAGCTGCGCGGCATTGGCGTCAGGCTCGAAGATGATCTCGTTGTCACCGAGACCGGCCACGAGGTGATTTCTGATGCCCTGCCCATCGACGCGGCGGGAATTGAGGCCTGGATGCGCGAGGTTTCGCGCGAGTAGCACCTCGTCGCCCCCGCAAAAGCCCTGATCCCATCAAAAATTGCAATTTGGGCTCGGCTGTGACACACTTACCTAGTTCGCTTTTGCGTCCCAGGCTTTCGCGCCCTGCCCTGCGGTCACCCGACCCAGCTGCCGCGCGGCGTCACATGTTCACCAACCTGAAGGAGCCATCACATGGCAGTCAAGATTCGCCTCAAGCGCCTCGGCAAGATCCGCGCACCGTTCTACCGCATCGTCGTTGCTGACTCGCGCACCAAGCGCGACGGCCGCGTCATCGAGGAGATCGGCAAGTACCACCCGACCGAGAACCCCTCGTTCATCGAGGTCGACTCCGATCGCGCGCAGTACTGGCTCTCCGTTGGCGCGCAGCCGACCGAGCAGGTCACCGCGCTGCTCAAGCTGACCGGCGACTGGGGCAAGTTCACCGGCGAGGGCAACACCGAGTCGAAGGTGCTCGCGCCCGAGGGCAAGGAGATCTTCGAGGCAGACGCCAAGAAGAAGTCAGTCGTTCGCCCGAAGGCTGAGAAGCCTGCCGAGGCACCTGCCGAGGAGGCCGCAGAGGCTCCCGCCGAGACCGAGGCGCCGGCTGAAGAAGCCGCCGCAGAGTCGACCGAGGCGTAAGACCCTTGGCTGAGATGGTGCTCGCTGATGCGCTCGAGCATCTCGTCAAAGGGATCGTTGATCACCCCGACGAGGTGCGCATCAACCAGCGCGCTGGTAACCGCGGCGAGAGTCTTGAGATTCGCGTGCACCCCGAAGACCTCGGCCGGGTGATCGGCCGCAGCGGCCGCACCGCCCAGGCGCTTCGCACGGTCATCTCAGCGCTCGCATCCGGCGAACGCGTGCGGGTCGACATTGTCGACACCGACGCACCTGAGGCCGGCTGATGGCTGACGCTCCCAAGCGTGCGCAAGCTCCCCGTCCCGCTAGCGGGGCGGGGAGTTTGCGTGTCGGTCGCCTGACCAAGCCGCACGGGCTCAAGGGTGGCGTGAAGCTCGAGATGTTCACCGACAACCCCGACCTTCGGTTCGTGCCGGGGGCGAAGTTTCACCTGCAGGTGCCAGAGGACTCGCCGTGGTTTGGCCAGCTCATCGAGCTGCGCGAGCTGCGCTGGTTCAACAGCATGCCCGTCGGGTTCTTCGTCGAGGTTCCCGACCGCACCGCGGCCGAGAGCATTGTCCGCGCGATCCTGTGGATCGATGAGCAGACTGTCGCAGCGAGCTCCGAGGAGAACGCGTGGTACGCCCACGAGCTCGTCGGCCTCGACGTTGTTCAGCCCCTCGAGGGCGGCCGTACCGAGAAGCTCGGAACCGTCGCCGAGGTGCAGCACTTCCCGGCGCAAGATCTGCTCTCGGTTGCGACCGCGAACGGTACGGTGCTCGTGCCCTTCGTGGAGGCCATCGTGCCCCACGTCGATCTCGAAGCCGGCATCGTCACGATGACGCCACCGCCAGGGCTCTTCGGCGAGGGCGCGATCGAAGACGGCTCGAACCAGCCGGGGGCGGGCGCGTGAGAATCGACGTCGTCACGATCTTCCCGGGGTACTTTGACGCGCTCGAGCTCTCGCTGATGGGGAAGGCGCGCGACCGCGGGCTCATCGACCTGCACGTGCACGACCTGCGCGAGTCGGCGCACGACAAGCACCGCACCGTCGACGACACGCCGACGGGCGGCGGGGCCGGAATGGTGATGAAACCTGAGCCGTGGGGCCAGGCGCTCGATGGCATTTTGCCGGAGTCCGAGGATCCGCTCATCATTTTCCCGTCGCCAGCCGGTGACGTGTTCACGCAGGCGATGGCCCGCGAGCTCGCGCACGAGCAGCACCTGGTCTTCGGCTGCGGGCGCTACGAGGGCATCGACCACCGCGTGTTCGACGAATACGCCGAGCGCGGGCGCGTCAGGCTCGTGAGCATTGGAGACTACGTGCTCAACGGGGGAGAGGTCGCGTCGATCGCGATGATCGAGGCGATCGGCCGACTGCTCCCCGGAGTCGTAGGCAACCCCGACAGCCTCGTCGAGGAGTCGCACGAGTCTGGCCTGCTCGAATACCCGAGCTACACGAAACCCGCCGAGTGGCGGGGCCGCCGGGTGCCCGACGTGCTGCTCTCTGGCAACCACGCCGCGATCGATGCCTGGCGACACGAGCAGAGCGTCGAGCGCACCCGCAGGGTTCGGCCTGACCTGCTTGGCGACTAATCTTGATCCATGCGTGATTTTTTCTCGGCGGTAACCGGCAAAGCGGTGCGTGCGGTGGCGCGGCTGCGCGGGGGCGGCTCCGCGCTGCCCGGCCTCGTTGTCGAGCGGCTCGACCCCGGGTTCATGGCCCGCGGGCTCGAGCGGCTCCCGCTCGGCGTTATCGCCGTGAGCGGCACGAACGGCAAGACGACGACCACCAAGATGATCGTCGAGATGCTCGAGGCGCAGGGGCTCAGCGTGTTCACCAACCGCACCGGGTCGAACTTCTCGCGCGGCGTGGTCGCCGCGATGGTTGAGGAAGCATCTCTCGGAGGCAAGCTCTCGGCCGATGTGGCCGTGCTCGAGCTCGACGAAGCCCACGCGATGTTCTTCATCGAGCGCGTCAAGCCGCGCTTCACGCTGCTGCTCAACGTGCTGCGAGACCAGCTCGACCGCTTCGGCGAGATCGACACCACCGCGCGCTACCTGCAGCGCATCGCAGACGCGACGACCGATGTGCTCGTCGTGAACCGCGAAGATCGGCTCATCGCAGAGATCGGCGCGCGTACCCGCGTGCGGGCGGCCGGCACATCGGGGCCCGAGGTGCGCGAGTTTGGGCTGACGCAGGCGCTGCTCAGCACCTTCCCTGGCGACGACGACTTTCATGCGGGGTCGGGAGGCGGTGCTGGCGCTGGCGCTGGCGCTGGCGCCGGTGCTGGCGCCGGTGCAGAGCGTGCGGGCGCAGACGTGACGCTCGTCGAACTCGGCAAGAACTCGGCCACGTTCGAGATTGATGGCGAGCTGCACTCGACTCCGCTGCAGCTCGAGGGCCTGTACAACACGTACAACGCTGCCGCCGCCCTCGTGACCGTGCGCTCCGTGCTCGGGCGAGCCGTTGCGGCCGGGCTCGCGCAGACCGCTGAGACCACGGCGGTGCTCGAGTCGCTCGCGTCTGTGCGGCCGGCGTTCGGGCGCGGCGAGAAGCTCGAGCTCGACGGCCAGCCGCTCGAGCTCGTGCTCGTGAAGAACCCGGCCGGCTTCAGGCTCGGCCTCGCGTCGTTCGACGCCGAGGGCGTCGCCGTGATGATCGCCGTGAACGACCAGTACGCAGACGGGCGCGATATGTCGTGGCTGTGGGACGTCGACTTCGAGTCGCTGCGGGCCGGGGGAGTAGACACGGTCACCGGCACGCGAGCCTGGGACATGGCGCTGCGGCTCGAGCACGACGATGTTGCAGTCGGCGCCGTCGAGGAAGATCTGGGCACAGCGCTTGCCGCGTTCAGGTCGCGCACGAGCGGCCAGCCCCGGCGCATCTACTGCACCTACACCGCGATGCTGGGCCTGCGTAAGCGGCTTTCCGAGGTCACCGACGTGGAGGAAATCTAATGGCAGATCAGCGCGAACTCGTCATCGTGTCGCTCTACCCGCGTGACATGAACATCTACGGCGACCGCGGCAACCTGCTCGCGCTGACGCGCCGCGCCCGCGCGCACGGCTTTGAGCCGCGCGTCGTCGAGCTTAATGTCGGCGATGAGCTGCCCGAGCACGTCGATATCGTCATCGGCGGCGGGGGCCAAGACTCGGGGCAGGGGCGGGTCTCAGCAGACCTCGTGGGGCGCGCTGGCGAGTTTCGAGAGCTCGCTGATGCCGGCACACCCATGCTCGTAATTTGTGGCCTCTATCAGCTATTTGGCCACCGCTTCGTTACGGCCTCGGGGGCGACCCTCGAAGGCATTGGGCTGCTCGATGTCGAGACCCGTGGCGGCGAGGATCGCATGATCGGCAACGTCGTCGTCGAATCGGCCGACTTCGGTGAGATCATCGGCTACGAAAACCACAGTGGCAACACCGTGCTTGGGCCGGGTTCGGAGCCCCTCGGCCGGGTGATCCAGGGCGCGGGCAACAACCCGACCGACGGCGCCGAGGGCGCGCGCACTGGCAACGTGCTCGGGTCGTACCTGCACGGGGCTCTGCTGCCAAAAAACCCCGCGATCAGCGACTTTCTCATCGCGACCGCCGCAACACGGCGCTACGGTTCGTTCAAGCCGCTGGCTGGCGCCGACGCTACCGCCGACCGCGCGCGGGCTGCCGCCAAGCGCCGCCCCCGCTAGCGCCGGCTCGCTGCCGCCAAGCCGCTACCCCTGCTAGCGCGCTACCCCCGCCCCTCACGTCCCTCACCCCCTCACGGCCCGCGGGGCCATCCACCCCTGTAGTTGCCTCCGAAACCACCCCCTTGCTGCGCGAAACAACCATCGGCCCCGGAGGGAAGTGTAGGTTTCGAGCGCGCTAAGCCGGGCAACAACCGATCGTAGGCAGCACCGCGCAAAACTTTTTCGCGTTTCCGGGAATAGATGCATGCGCATGTAAGTTGTGCTTAGTGTCCGCAAGATCCCGGACAGCCAATTCAGTGGCAGACACTTGGCGCTGGACAAGTTTTGAAAGGTATTCACTCATGACGATCACCGCAGACCAGATCCCCGGCTACCGCGCAGGCACCTGGAAGATTGACGCCACGCACTCCGAGGTGGGCTTTGCGATCCGTCACCTCGCGATCAGCAAGGTCAAGGGCAAGTTCGAAGACTTCGACGCGACCTTCGTGACGGGCGAGAACCCGCTCGACTCGAGCGTCACCGCGACCGCCGAGGTCGCCTCGGTGAACACGAACGAGAAGAACCGCGATGGCCACCTGCGCACAGGCGACTTCTTCGAGGCCGAGCAGTTCCCGCAGCTCACCTTCGCCTCGAACGGCGTGCGTGTTGTCGACGGCGACTTCAAGGTCGACGGCGAGCTCACGATGCGCGGTGTGACGAAGCCCGTCACCTTCGACTTCGAGTTCGGTGGCTTCGGCGAAGACCCCTACGGCAACTACAAGGCCGGTTTCACCGCGAAGTCGGTCGTGAAGCGCGAAGACTTCGGCCTCACCTGGAACGCCCCGCTCGAGAAGGGCGGCTTCCTGCTCGGCGACGACGTCACGATCACGATCGACGTGCAGGCCGCGCTCGTCGCGTAACTGCCCGCTCGGCGAGGTCTCCAGGCGGATCCGCGAGCTCGACGCGTGGGGCGCGTCAGCAGTCGCGGATCCGCTGCGAACCTCGCCGAAACCGACTCGTGCCGCGCGCGGGGAAGCACCGCGGCACTAGTCGAGCTCGCCGGTAATGCGGCCGCGAACGCGGCGCAGATCCTCCATGAGTGAGCCAATCAACACCCAGTGCCTGGGCGGCGGTCGTTGAATCGTATAGGGCGCCGTGAGCGCGGGCGGTTCGGCGGCCGCGCTCGGCTCCGCGGGAGCCTCGCCAAGGAGCAGCAGGTCGTGCGCAGCCCGTCGAATCTCGCGGCGCATGCCGATCACCGAGGGGTCGTCAACGAGCTCGGGGTCGTAGAGATCGTAGAGCGCCCGCGACATGCCGATGACCTGGGTCACGATCGGTTGGACGCGTTGAAACAGAGCATCGTCTTCGAGTAGCTGGCGCATGTGGCGCCGCCCGCGCGGGTTGAGCCGCAGGCTCTCGCGCGCGCTGCGAAGCGAGGCGTGCACCTGCGCGCGCTCAGCGTGCAGCTCGCGCGCCTCGTCGAGCATGCCCTCGAGCCACGCGTCGTCGCGCGGCTCGTCGAGGGTGTCGGCGAGGCGGTCGAGCGCCCGCGCAGCATTCACCGTGAGCGAGGTGATCTGGGTGTGCGTGACATTGGTTCGCACCGGTGCGGCGATCGCCGCGTTGACCGCAACCCCGATCGCCGCACCAATCGCGGTCTCGACGAGCCGCTCCACGCCGTACCCAATCTCAGACCCGCCGAGCGCAATCATGAGCATTGCGGTGATGGCGATCTGGTTGGTCGACGTCGCGCTCATGCGCAGCAGCCAGCCCACCGCCATCGACACGAGGATGGCCGCGATAAAGAGCCACGAGTTTGTGCCGAACAGCGCACCGGCGCCGAGTGCGACCGAGACTCCAAAGAGCACGCCGACCACGCGCTCGATGCCCTTGGTGAGCGACTGATCCACGCTCTCTTGCACGACGATCAGCGCGGCGATCGCCCCGAACATCGGCAGCGACCCAGGGAACACCAGCAGGCAGACAAACCAGCTGAGCACCGCGGCGCCGCCAGCCTTCGCGAGCTGCAGCGCCGGCGGCCTCGCCGCGACCGTGAACCGCCCGGTGACGCGCTGCTCAGCCCGACGCCACCACGGGGCCGCGAGGTCGCTCATAGCAACCCGAGTTTGATGAGCTCCTCGCTGAGCGTCGCGCCGTCGGGGCCGTACACCCACGGAATGCCGCTGGCGTCTTTCTGCTGCTCCGCTTTCGAGCGCCCGCCCGCGAGCACGGCCTGCCCGACAGACAGCTGCCTGATCGCGACCGCGGCAACGTTCTCGGGGTGCTCTCGCGCGAACTCGGCGTAGAGCGCCTCGTCGTGCTGCCCGTCATCGCCGAACATGATCCACCGCACCCCGGGGAACTCTCGCGCGAGACGCTTGAGCTCGCGCTGCTTGTGCTCCCGGCCGCTGCGGAACCAGCGGTCGTGCGTTGGGCCCCAGTCGGTGAGCAGCAGTGGGCCCATTGGGTAGAGGTTTCGTGCGAGGAATCGGCTGAGGGCCGGCGCCGCGTTCCATGCGCCTGTCGAGAGGTAGATAAACGGCGAGCCGACGTGGCGCTTTGCGAGCCTGTCATAGAGCACGGGCATGCCGGGCGTCGCCCGGCGTGCAGTCTCGTCGAGCACGAAACTGTTCCATGCCGCGACGAAGGGCTTGGGGAGCGCGGTGATGAGCACGGTGTCATCGACGTCGGAGAGAACCCCGAGTTCGGCGGCAGGGTCGACGATCTTCACCGGGGCGTGCGCCTCTTCCTCGTCGCTCACCCGCAGCGTGACCGTGTGCCAGCCGGGGGAGAGCGCGACCCGCACGATCGAGTCGATCACGCCGCCACGATCGGCGACGACCTCGGCTGTAGGCACATCGTCGACGAGCACCGTGATGCGCTGGTACGGCACGTACACGCTCGTGAACGTGCGCCACCCACGCACGCGCGAGACCTCTTGCACGTCGGGGCGAACCCGCGAGTGCTCGGTCGTGTCTGGCCTGAGGTAGAGCACGCGGCCGAGCACGCGCACCCATTCGGTGGTGCCGTAGCCGATGTACGGGATCACCGACGGCGTCTTGCCTCGCTTCACCGCCTGCTTCGCGCGACTGCGGTGCATTCGGTCTTCGAACCGTGCCGCGAAGCGCGGGCGGCTGTCAGGCAGGTCGTCTGGCGAAGTCACCTAGCCAGTGTATGACGAATCGCCTGGGTCATTGTGAGGCACAACGGCAAAAGAATCTCGACGTCAAAATTGATTCGCAGGTAACTCTCAGCTTGCATATACTGACAACAGTTGGCAATTATGCCGGCGCCCCGCGGGTACACCCGCCCGTAGGGAATTCCTACGGGAGTAATGCGTTCCCGCGCGGCGAGCGCCCATCTCCTGGTTTTAGGAGAATAAATGAATGAGTTCCTCGATCCGGTAGCGCTTGCGCGCTGGCAATTCGGATTGACCACCCTGTATCACTTCATTTTTGTGCCCCTCACGATCGGCATGGCGCTCCTCGTAGCGATTCTGCAAACGGTGTGGGTACGTACCGGCAAGGAGAAGTACCTCCGTCTGACTCGGTTGTTCGGGAAGGTCTTCCTGATCAACTTCGCCATGGGTGTCGTCACCGGCATCGTGCAGGAGTTCCAGTTCGGCATGAACTGGTCGAACTACTCGCGGTTCGTCGGCGATATCTTCGGCGCACCGCTCGCAATGGAGGGCCTCATCGCCTTCTTCTTCGAGGCCACGTTTATTGGCCTGTGGATCTTCGGCTGGGAGAAGCTCCCCAAGAAGATTCACCTGATGACGATCTGGTTCGTGTGGATCGGCACCGTGCTCTCGGCGTACTTCATTCTCGCCGCGAACGCCTTCATGCAGAACCCCGTTGGCTTCAACATCAACGAGGAGCGCGGGCGCGCCGAGCTCGAGAGCATCGGCGATGTGCTGCTGAACCCGGTGGCGCTCACCCAGTTCCCGCACACAATCTTCGCCTCGATCATGTTCGCCGGCGTCGTGCTCGTGTCGGTCGCGGCGTGGCACCTCAAGCGCGGCCAGTTCGTTGACGAGATGCGCACCACGCTCCGCTTCGGTGCATGGACAAACCTCATCGCGTTCGCTGGCGTCGGGCTGAGCGGGCACTCGCTCGGCCTCGTGATGACCGAAACCCAGCCGATGAAAATGGCTGCGGCCGAGGCGATGTACAACACCGCAACGGGCCGCGACGCCTCGTTCTCGCTGTTCAGCCTGGGCACGCCAGACGGCGCGCACGAGATCTTCTCCGTGCGTATTCCCTACCTGGCATCCTTCCTCGCAACGAATTCCCTCGATGGAACTGTTGAGGGCATCAACGATCTCCAGGCCGAGTACACCGAGATGTACTGCGGCGCAGCCGACTCGCTGCTCACCTGCCCGACCGATGGCGCGTTCATGCCAATCGTGTGGGTCACCTACTGGTCGTTCCGCTGGATGATCGGGCTCGGTGCCCTCGCCGCGCTCGTCTCGCTCGTCGGCCTGTGGATCACTCGCAAGACCGTCGACCTGCCCAAGTGGGTCTGGACCGTTGCCATCTGGACAGCGCCGCTGCCGATGCTCGCATCGCTCGTCGGCTGGATCTTCACCGAGATGGGCCGCCAGCCCTGGATTGTGTTTGGGGTGATGACAACAGAGCAAGGCATATCCCCGGGCGTGCCGGGGTGGATGGTGCTCGTCTCGCTCGTGGTGTTCACGATCGTGTACGGCGGGCTTGCGGTTGTCGAGTTCGGGCTCATCGTGAAGACGGTGAAGGCCGGCCCACCAGAGATCGCCCGCACGGGCGACGGGGGCGGGGCCGACGGCTCGGGCTCTGTCGACAAGAACCAACTCGCGACGGTCTACTAGGAAGGGAGTCAGATCATGGAATTGACAACCGTATGGTTCCTCATCGTTGGCGTCATGCTCATCGGGTACTTCGTGCTCGACGGCTTCGACTTCGGTGTGGGCATGTCCCTGCCCTTCCTGGGGAAGACGAACAACGACAGGCGCCTGCTCATCAACACGATTGGCCCGGTCTGGGATCTCAACGAGACCTGGCTCATCGTGGCCGGTGCGTCGCTGTTCGCCGCGTTCCCCGAGTGGTACGCGACGATGTTCTCCGGCTTCTACCTCGCGCTGCTGCTCATTCTCGTCGCGCTCATCTTGCGCGGCGTCTCGTTTGAGTTCAGGCATCAGCGCAAGGGCGTGAAGTGGACTCGCTGGTTTGACCAGTTCATCTTCTGGGGCTCCGTGCTCCCGCCGCTGCTCTGGGGCGTGGCTTTTGCGAACCTCGTGCAGGGCGTGCCGATTCGCACAGTCGAGACCGGGGGCTGGCTCTACGAGGGCACGCTGCTCACGCTGCTGAACCCGTACGGCCTGCTCGGCGGGGTTGTCGTGATGCTGCTGTGCTTCACGCACGGCCTCGTGTTCGTCGCGCTGAAGACCGTTGGCGAGATGCGCGATGGCGCACGAAAGATGGCGAAGAACGTCGGCATCGTCACGATCGTGCTCGCAGCCGCGTTCCTCGTCTGGACGATCGTCATGCACCTGTCGAGCCCGAACATCGGTCTCATCATCGCGTGCGCCGCCGTCGCCGCGGTCGCGCTCATCGGCGGGTGGGTCGCGAACCTCGCGGGCCGCGAGGGCTGGGCGTTCGTCGGCAACACCGTCACGATCGCCTTTGCGCTGCTCACGATCTTCGTCGCGCTCATGCCCAACCTTATGCACTCGAGTCTCGGCCCCGAGCACTCGATGGACATCGTTGGCGCAGCGAGCTCGCAGAAGACGCTCGAGCTGATGACCTGGGTCGCCGTGTTTACGCTGCCCCTCGTGCTCGCCTACCAGGCGTGGACGTACTGGGTGTTCCGCAAGCGGCTCACCCACGACATGATCCCTGCGGAGGAGCCGCAGGGTGCGCCCGCCGAGGCCACCGCGTAGGCGGCCCCGACACCCATGAAGCCCCTCGACCCACGCCTGTTGCGTTTTGCGGGAGCTGCCCGCTCGGTGTTCGCGCTCGGTGCGCTCCTCGGAGTAGTGCGCACCTTCGCGATCATCGCCTGGAGTTGGTTCCTCGCGCAGGCGATAGCCGCGGTCGCGATTCCGGTGTACGAGGGGCTCTGGGACTCGGCTGGGGCCGGGCGGGTTGCCGAGGGCGTGTACGCCCCAGGCAGCCTGCCCTGGCTCGCGGCCGGTGCCCTCGCCGCGGCGATCGTGCGGGCCCTTGCTGGCTGGGGCATGGATGTCGTCGCGGCCCGCGGGGCAGTGCGCGTCAAGGCGCAGCTCCGGGCCGCCGCGCTCGACGCCCTCGACGCGAGGAGCCCCGAGGCGACCGCCGGCACCCCCGACGCCAAGCTCGCGACCGTGCTTGGGCGCGGCCTCGACGCCCTCGACGGGTACTTCTCGGGTTACGTTCCACAGTTCATACTGGCGGTCGTCGCGACCCCGATCCTTGTCGCCACCGTGCTCTTCTCAGACCTGCTCAGCGGAGTCACGGTGCTGCTCGTGTTCCCCGTCATTCCGCTCTTCATGATTCTTATCGGCCTGGCGACACAATCGGTGCAGGGCAAGCAGTGGGATCAGCTGCAGCGGCTGTCGGCCTCATTCCTTGACGTTGTCGAGGGGCTGCCGACACTCAAAATCTTCCGGCGCGAACAGCGCCAGGCCGCGCGCATCGAGCGCGAGACCGAGGAGTATCGCTCGCGCACCATGAGGGTGCTGCGGGTGACATTCCTCTCCGGGTTCGTGCTCGACCTCGCCGGCACCTTCTCGATCGCCCTCGTCGCGGTAACTGTCGGCACGCGGCTGGTCGCGGGGGAGTTTCCGCTCGCGCTCGGGCTGTTCGTGCTGCTCGTGCTGCCCGAGGTGTTCGTGCCAATTCGCCAGGTCGGCGCGGCCTTTCACGATTCGACGGAGGGCCTCGCCGCCTCCGAAGATGTGTTCGCGCTCATCGAGGGCAAAGATATGCCCGAGGAGGCACGCGAAGAGGCACGCGAAGGGTCCAGCGCGGCCTCGGCCGACGAGCCGAGCGCTGAGCTGGCGGGCCGCGAGGCGACGTCGGTGGCGGATCGCGGGCTCGCCCGCCCGACACCCGCCTCTGCGCCGCCCGGGCTCACGTTCTCCGACGTGCGGCTGAGCCGCGGCGGCCGGCCCGTCGCCGGCCCGGTACGCTTCGCCGTCGAACCGGGGGAGTTCGTCGCCCTCGCTGGCCCCTCTGGCGCTGGCAAGTCGTCGCTGCTTGCTGCCGCCCTCGGCTTCCTCGCCCCCGCTGGCGGGCGGGTCGGCGCGAGCGGCCCGATCGCCTGGGCCGGCCAGCAGCCGGGGCTGATTCAGGGCACCCTGCTCGAGAACGTCGCGCTCGGCAGCAACACCCCCGACCCCGCCCTCGCGCGCGAGATGCTCGACAGGCTCGGCCTGCACGGGCTCGAGCTCGACAGGCAGCTTGGAGCGCAGGGCTCGGGGCTCTCGGGCGGCCAGGCCCAGCGCGTCGGCATCGCCAGGGCGCTGTATCGCGCCGAAGCCGTGGGGGCCGACGTCGTGCTGCTCGACGAGCCGAGCTCCGCGCTCGATGCCGCCAGCGAGGCCCTCGTCATCGACGCCGCGCGCGCAGAGGCAGGGCGCGGGCGCGCCGTGCTCGTTGTGAGCCACCGGCCAGCTTTGCTCGCCGCGGCCAACCGCATCGTCGAGATCGCCCCGGCGGAGCCGACTGCGGCCCTTATGCACGCCGAGGCCCCCACCCAGGCCCGGGCCGAGGCCCCGGCTGAGGCCCAGTCCCAGCCCGAGGCACAGGCCCAACCCGAGGCACAGGCCCAGCCCGAGGCACAGGCCCAACCCGAGGCACAGCCCCAACCCGAGGCACAGCCCCAACCCGAGGCACAGCCCCAACCCGAGGCACAGCCCCAACCCCAACGCCAGCCCCGGGTCCAAGCCCAGACCCCCGACCCCCAGGAGGCCCGCTCGTGAGCGTCGACACCGTGCTGCAGCGTGCCACCCCGTCGCGCCGCCGGGCGCTGCCAGGCCAGCTCCTCGGCATTCTCTCCGACGGTGCGGCCGTCGGCCTGCTGGCGCTGAGCATGTGGCTCATCACGCGCTCCGGCGCGCAGCCGCCTATTCTGCACCTCACGTTCGCCATCGTGGGCGTGCGCGCCCTCGCGATCGGCCGCGCCGCCTTCCGCTACGCCGAGCGGCTGTCGAGTCACGACGCGGCGCTCTTCCAACTGGCGAAGCTGCGAGCCGATACCTTCACCGCGCTCGTTCCGCGGGTGCCCGGCGCGATCGAGTCGTCGCGTCGCGGCGAGATCCTCGCGACCTTCGTCGACGACGTCGACCAGCTGCAAGACCACCCGCTGCGCGTGCGCCAGCCGCTCATCGTGAGCCTGACGGTGACCGCGCTCACGGTCATCGTTGTTGCGATCGCGTCGCCCGTCGCGGCGCTCATTCTCGCCTCCGTGCTCGCGCTCGCGGCGCTCGTTGGGGCCTGGCTCGCTCGGCGCATCGCGGGGCAGAGCGACCGTGAACTGGCCGATGCCCGTTCGGGTCTCACCGACGCGCTGCTCGATCGCTTCGCGTCGGCCGGTGTGCTCGCCGCTTTCGGTGCGCTCGGGGCGCAGCGCGCGCGCATCGAGGCGGCGGAGCAGCGCCTCGCCCGCGTGCTGCTCACCCGCACGCGGGCGGCCGGGCTGACGGGGGCGCTCGTCGCGCTCGGCGCTGGAGTCGCGTCGGTCGCGACACTGCTCGCTGTTGCGCCGCAGGCGGGCGAGGCGTTCTCTGTGCCGGTGTTCGCGGCGATCGTCGTCGTGCCGGCCGCCGTGTTCGACGTGTTCGCGCAGGTGTTCGCGGCGCTCACGGCGCGCCGCACGGTGCGCTCGAGCGCCGAGCGAGTGGCGCGGCTCACTGCCGGGGAGCTACCGAGCGAGATCCCGGTGGATCCGATTGCTTCGACGCCCGCATCGGCCGCCCATGTCGCCGCTGGGCCTGCCGCTGCAACATCAGGTGCTGCGCCTGGCGCTGTGCCCGCCGCTGCGCCCGCCGGGGTTCCCGTTGCTGCTCCCGTTGCCGCTCCCGTTGCCGCTCCGGGTTCGCCCCTGCTCGAGGTGCGCGACCTGAGCGTTGCGCACCCGGGTGGGGATGCCGTGATCACCGGGCTGTCGTTCGCGCTGCAAGCCGGCGAACTGCTCGTGCTCACGGGAGACAGCGGGAGCGGCAAGTCGACCCTCGCGCTCGGGCTCAGCAGGTTTCTCGAGTACGGCGGCAGCTACCGACTTGGCGGCGTCGAGGCGCGGGAGTTCACGGGCGCTGCGGTGCGCGGCTTCGTCGGGCTGTGCGAGCAGCAACCGCACCTGTTCAACACTGACATTCGGCAAAACCTGAAGTTCGCTCGTGAAGACGCGACCGACGAAGAGCTGCTCGAGGTGCTCGAGCGAGTGGGGCTCGGGGAGTGGGTGCGTGCTCGCGGAGGCCTCGACGCGCAGGTCGGTGAGCGCGGGGCGCTCGTGTCTGGCGGGCAGATGCAGCGCATTTCGCTCGCCCGCGTGATCCTCGCCGACTTCCCCGTGGTGATCCTCGACGAGCCGACCGCCGGGGTCGACCAGCTCGTGGCCGACAGGCTGCTCCGAGACCTGCTCGGGGCGATTCCCGCGGATCGCGCGGTGATCCTCATCACGCACACCGATCTCCCCACCGAGATCCCGGTCTCCGCGCGCCTCGCACTCTAAACGCAGGTGAGCGGCCCGTCGCCGAGCCCCCGTAGCCGAGCCGCCCGTAGCCGAGCCCCGCGCGCGGGGCTTGCCCGAGGGTCCTGCGCAGCATAGGTGATCTGCGGTGGATCGGCTCGATGGGGCCGGGCTGAGCCGGGTTTGTGCCGATCCACCCCGGTTGTGCAGGAACACGGCGGGCGCGGCCCGCGGGCGCCGCTCGAGCAGCGCCCCCGAGGGGCCTGCGCAGCATAGGTGATCTGCGGTGGATCGGCTCGATGGGGCCGGGCTGAGCAGGGTTTGTGCCGATCCACCCCGGTTCCGCAGGCGCGCAGGCGCGCAGGCGCGCGGCCCGCGCGCCTGCGCGAGTGAGCAGCGCAGGCTGGCGCGAACCGGTCCGCGCTTATTCCCCGGCGCGACTACAGCGCGGCGGTCACGAGGCGCGCGGCGAGCGTGCGGGCGGTGAGCACGCGCGCACCCGTGTTGGCCCGAATCTCGGCGGCCATCGCTTCGGAGTAGCCGATGCAGTCGAGAAACACCCAGCCGGCCGAGCCAGCAGCCCCCGCGCCGAGCCCCGCGTCGAGCCCCGCGCCGAGCTCGGCGAAGCGGGCGAGTGGCTCGGTGTACGGGTCGCACGCAATCGTCGTGACCTCGCGGCCGAGACGCCTGGCCCAGCGCGCAGCGATCGCGCCGGCCTGCTCGGGCTCGGGCACCACGACGGTGAGGGGCGCCTCCCCGATGAGCGCCGCGACCGCGCCGTGCGCGAGCGCCTCGGCGAGGTACAGCGGCACGGGGGCGCTCAGGCCGGGAATGTCGCCAGTGCACACGACGAGGATCGCCGTGGCGCCGAGCGAGACCGCGCGATCGACCGCCTGCTGAATGAGCGGGTGGATTCGCTCCTCCGAGAGCACCGCGTGGCCCCCGCTGCGCAGCCGCGACACGAGCACTCCCTCGCCCGCACGGGGCCGTAGCTTGGCGATCTCGGCCGGTGAGAGCTCGTCGAGTGCCCCGGCCTCGATGACGTTGATCCCCTCGAACAGGGGCATGATGTCGGGGGTGAGATCGACCCGCGGAGCCTGGCCGATCGTGATGAGCGCGAGCGTTTTGGGCGCGAGCGTTTTGATGGTGGCGGCCTCAGGCGGCATCTCGCCCCTTGAGGCCGGCCGCGATGATGCGGCGCCGCTCCTCGCGGCTGATGACCTGGCGCGGGTCGGGCACCGGAACGGCGGCGAGCAGCGCCCTCGTGTACGCATCCTGCGGGTTCGCCAACACCTCGCTGCACACCCCCTGCTCGACGACTTTGCCCTTGTTCATCACTATGATGTCATCACCGATGAACTCGACGACCGAGATATCGTGCGAAATGAAGAGATAGCTCAGCCCGAGCTCCTCCTGCAGGTCCTTCATGAGGTTGAGCACCTGCGCCTGCACCGACACGTCGAGCGCCGACACCGGTTCGTCGCACACGACGAGCTGCGGGTTCAGCATGAGCGCGCGGGCGATGCCGACGCGCTGGCGCTGCCCGCCGGAAAACTCGTGCGGGTAGCGGTCGGCGTGCTGCGCCTCGAGGCCAACGCGCACGAGCATGTCGGCCACCCGGCGCCTTTCTTCGCCCTTGGTCAGGTTCTCGTGCAGCCGCAACGGCTCGGCGAGCAGCCGGCCAATGTTCCACCGCGGGTCGAGCGACGCGTAGGTGTCTTGGAATACGATCTGCATCTGCCTGCGGCGGCGGCGCATTTCGTCGTCGGGGAGCCCAACGAGGTTCACGCCGTCGAAGAATACGTCACCCGACGTCGGCTCGATGAGCCGTAGCACGCATCGCCCGGCGGTCGATTTGCCCGAGCCCGACTCGCCAACGATTGCGAGGGTCGACCCTTTGCGCAGGTCGAAGCTCACATCGTCGACCGCGCGAAACTTGCCTGCGCCGCGCTTCGCGCCCCGGCGGTCAAACTCCTTGACGACGTGCTGCGCACTGACGAGAACACTCATGCCTCAAACACTCCTTCGGCGATGTGGGGGAGCCGGGCCTTGCCGGCGTTTCTGGCTGGCATCGAGTCGAGCAGCGCCTCGGTGTAGGGGTGGGCTGGCCGCTCGAAGATGTCGAACACGCTCGCCTGCTCCACGATCAGCCCGCGGCGCATGACCGTCACGTTCTGGCAGGCCTGCGCGACGACGCCGAGGTCGTGGGTGACGAGCAGCACCGCGGTGCCGTGCTGCTCCTGCAGGTCGAGAATAAGGTCGAGAATCTGCGCTTGCGTCGTGACATCGAGGGCGGTGGTCGGCTCGTCGGCGATGAGCAGGTCTGGCTCGCACGACATCGCCATCGCGATCATCGCGCGCTGCCGCATGCCGCCAGAGAGGTGGTGCGGGTACGAGCTTGCGATCTCTTGTGGTCGCGGGATCCCGACCATTTCAAGCAGCTCGATCACACGGGCGCGCGCCGCTTTGCGCCCGAGCTTCAGGTGGCGCCTGAGCGGCTCGGCGATCTGGAACCCGATCGTGAACGATGGGTTCAGCGCCGTCATCGGCTCCTGAAAGATCGTGCCGATGCGCAGGCCGCGGATGTCGCGCATCTGGCGGTTGGAGTAGGAGGCCATGTCAACACCGTCGAGCACGATGCGCCCCCCGGTCATCTGCACAGCCCTGGTGGGCAGCAACTTGATGATCGACATCGCGGTCAGGCTCTTGCCCGAGCCCGACTCCCCGACGAGGCCGAGGGTCTCGCCGCGATTGATCTCGAAGCTGATGCCGTCCACGGGCGTGCTCGTGCCCCGTCGGGCCTGCACCTCGACGACGAGATCTTCAACTTGCAGCAGTGCTGACATGGCGTACTCGCTTACTTGCCTATTTGTTTACTGGGTGCGGCCGAGGGTCTGCAGGTGGGTTGCCTCACCGTACAGGCTCGTGAGGTGGGCGAACTGCTCGGCATCGTGGAATGCGACCTGGCCCGCGCCGAAGTACTTTGCAGTCTCGATTGCGAAGCGCGAGGCGAGCTCGATGTCGGTCGCGTGGCTCGCGCCGGTCGCGCAGCCGGCGACGGGCACTGCGGTGGTGATCGCGACGCCGACGACTGGCGCATCTGTTGCGACGGCCGGCTGGAGGATCGAGTTCACGTGGTGCAGGTCGTTGCCGTAGGGGGTGATGTCTTGCGTCGCGAGCGGGAAGACGACGGCGCTCTGGCCAGTCACGGTCTCCACGATGCTCACGAGATCCTCGCTCGGGCGCAAGATGTAGCCCGACTTCACCGTCGGCGAGATGGCGATGCCGCGGTGGTTGATCGTGCGGTTGCCCTTGGTCGTGTCGATCGACACGATCGCGTCCATGTCGGCCTCTACCTCGTGGTCGTTCATGGTGCCCATGTCGACTGGGGAGCCCATGAACGGTACGGGGTCGTGTGGCTCGGTCGGGGCCCACCCGGTGACGTGCGTCGTGACGACGACGTCGCCCGGGAGCACGTCTCCCTGCGCCGACATGTTCAGCAGCTTCGCCGCAGCAGCGAGCGCGGCCGCGCAGCCGTCACCGTCAGAGACGAAGCCGATGCGTTCGGGGCGCGCACCGACGCCGCCGAGGCGACCGACGATGCCGAGGGTCGGCGCCGATCCGCCCACCGATTTGCCCGCGGAGCCCGGAATGAACACGCGCACGAAATCGGTCGACAGGCCTGAGTCTCCCTCGATGGTCTTGACGGTGATCTCGGCGTTGTCAGCGCCCTGGCTGCGCAAGAAGCTTGCGAGGGATTCCCCCGAGGTCTTCGGGGTGTCGAGGAGCTCGACGACGTCGAGTACATAGCGGAGCATGCGTGGTTCTTTCTGTTCTTGGTCTGGTGTTCGATTAGTCTGCGAGGCCGAGGTAGCGCAGCGCGGTGAGCGCGTAAACCTTCGCCGCCAGCACGACGTCAGCGGCAAGCGCGCGCTCGTTGAAGCTGTGGATCGTCTTGAGGTCAGCCGGCCCGTACTGCAGCACGGGAATGCCGTGGCTGCGGAACGTGCGGGCATCTGACGAGGCCCACTGCAGCACGCCCTGCGCTGCGGGGTCTGACAGGTCGCGCAGCGCGTCGACCAGGGTCTCGACGATGGGGTCGGTCGGGGGCGTCCAGTTCGGCTCGCTCATGAAGCCGAGGAACTCAATCTCGGCCTCGATGCCCTCTTCCGCGAGAATCTCGAGCACGCGCTCGTTGACCTGCGCGCGGGTGAGCCCGAGCGGCACCCTCGTGTCGAACTCGATGACGCAGGTGTCGGCGACGACGTTCGTCGACGTGCCGCCGGTGATCTTGCCGACGTTGATCGTGACGTGCTCGAAGACGTCGCCGATTCCGGGGCCGTAGCCCTCGCGCTCCTCGGCGTACGCCTTCGAGTCTGCGATGAGCTGCTTGAGGTCGTCAGACTGCTCGGGCACCATGTCCCAGAGCTTCTGGAGGGCGATGATTGCACGCGCGCCGAGCAGGTTGGCGCTCACGCCGTGCAGCGGCTGCAGGCTGCCGTGACCTGGGGTGCCCTGAATCGTCAGGCGAAACCAGTTGCTGCCCTTCTGGCCAATTGTCGGGTGGTCGCGCTCGGCTGGCTCGGCGATGATGCCGCCGGTCGCGCCGTCGAGCACGCCCTGGTCGAGCAGCCAGTGTGCCCCGAGCGGGCCGCCCGTCTCCTCGTCGGGCACCGACGCAAACGACAGCTTGCCCTTGAGCGGCACGCCGAGGCGGTCGAACACGACCAGCGTGTGCATGAGCCCAGCGAGGCCCGCCTTCATGTCGCTCGCGCCGCGACCTCGCAGCCAGCCGTCAACGACGTCGCCGGCGAACGGCGGGAAATCCCAGCGCGCCGTGTCGCCGACCGGAACCACATCGTGGTGGCCGGCGAACACGAGGTGCCTGTCACCCTCGCCCTTCTCGCCGCGGTGCGAGACGACGCTCACGCGCCCCTCACCCGCATCGTGGAGCTCGGTGTCGATGCCCGCGGAGCCTAGGTACTCCGAGATTACTCTTGCGATCTCGGTGCAGTCGCCCTCTGGGTTCTCGCTTGGCGTCTGGATGAGGAGCCCGGCGAGCTTCAGGAGCTCCTCTGACGACTCATCGATGGCCTGGAGTACCTGGGTTTCCCAAGACGAAGCGGTTGACATGACACACTCTTTTCTGCGGTTGAGGGGGCGCGATGGGCGGGTGGTGGTGCGAGCTGGTCTTGCTCAGCTGGTCTTGCTCAGCTGGTCTTGCTCAGCTGGGCGAATCGAACGAGGCCGTCTGGGTACGAGGTGTAGCCCTCGAGCCCGTCGCGGTGCGCGACCGCGATGTTGTACTCGTAGAGGTAACCCCACGGTGACTCTGCGTTGATGATCTGCTGCATTTCGCCGTAGAGGCCGTTGCGCACCTCGGCGTCGGGCTCCGACGCGGCCTCGGCCCAGAGCTCGTTCACGCGCGGGTTGTTGTAGTTGCTGTAGTTGCTCGAGCCCGAGTCGACGAGCAGCAGCCCGAGGTGGTAGCCGGGGTCGTTGACGAACGAGGTCCAGCGCGAAATATATGCCTGTACGTTCTTCTCGGCGAGGGCGTCGAGGAACTGCGCGCGGGCCATGTTCTGAATGTTCATAGTGACGCCGATCTTCGCGAGCTCTGCCTGAATGAGCACGGCGTCGTCGTTCCAATCGGGGAAGCCTGAGCCGAGGGTGAAGGTGAACTCGAAGCCTTCGGGGTAGCCCGCCTCTGCGAGCAGCTCCTTCGCGCGGTCGAGGTTGTACTCCGCCTCGTTGCCCTTGTCAGTCCAGCCTGGGGTCGAGCTTGCTACCGACGAGCGCATCGCGCTTGCCTGGCCCTTCATGACGTCTTCGAGGAGCTTGTCGTAGGGGATAGCCATGGTGACGGCCTGGCGCACCTTCTCGTTGTCGAACGGTGCAACGTTGCTGTTCATAGCGAAGTAGAGAATCTTGTTGCTGGGGCGTGAGTCGACGACGACGCCGTTCGTGCCGTCGAGGCCCTCGAGGTCTTTCGGCGCGACCTCGAGCGCCATGTCGACCGAGCCCTTGGTGAGCAGCTGCAGGCGGTTCGACGCGTCGCCGATGAACTTGAGGTTTACCTTGTCGATTGCGGGGGACTCGCCCCAGTACTTTTCGTTGCGGTGCAGCTTCGCCTCGCTCGCCGGGTCCCAGCTGTCGAGAACGTACGGGCCGGTGCCCGCGGTGTTCTGCTTCAGCCACTCGGCCCCACCGTTCTCCTCAACGAGATCCATGTCGATGATCGAGAACGAGTACATCGGAATGATCTGCAGGAAGAGATGGTTTGGCGCGTTTAGCGTGATCTTCACCTCGTGCTCGCCCGTCTTCTCGGCGCTCTTGATGCCGGCCATGCCGTAGAGGAAGCTCGCGGAGGCGGAGTCAGCGATGTGCTCGAACGACTTCACGACGTCGTCGGCGGTGAGAGCCTTGCCCGATTGGAACGTTATGTCGTCGCGCAGGGTGAAGGTGTACTCGGTGTTCGACTCGTCGACCGACCACTCCGAGGCGATCATCGGCTCGATCGTCGCGGTGTCAGACACGCGCTTGCCGTTCTCCTCCTTCGTGCCGTAGGTGACGAGCTGGTCGTAGGCGGCGAGCACGAGCGTGTCGCTGGTGCCGTCGTTGGCCTCAGCGGGGTCGAGCGTGGTGCCGCCCTCCGAGTAGGCGATTGTCATGGCCGAGCCGGTGTCTTCGCCGGCGCCGGAGTTTGCGTTGTTTGCGCTCTGTGCGCAGCCGGTGAAGGCGAGCGCTGCCGCGGCTGCGATGGCAACCGTGGTGAGGAGTTTTGGTGTTCTCATGATGCCCTTTCGTGGGAGGAACTGGTGATGCGTGTGAGTGAGTGAAGAAACGATGGCCAAGGGGCTGCCCGGCTACCGTGCCGAGGTGCGCAGCCGAGGGTCGAGCACATCGCGCAGGCCGTCGCCGAAGAGGTTGAACCCGAGTATCGAGGTCGCGATGGCGAAGCCGGGGAAGAACGTCATCCACCACTCGCCTGAGATGATGTAGCCGCGGCCGTCGGAGATCATGACGCCCCACTCGGCAAGCGGCGGCTGCGCACCTAGGCCGATGAAGCTCAGCGCCGCGGCGGTGAGAATGGCGTACCCCATGCCGAGCGCGCAGCGCACGATGATCGGCACGATCCCGTTCGGGAGGATGTGGCGAAAGAGGATAGCCCCGTCCTTCAAACCGATCGCGTGCGAGGCCTCGACGTAGTCCTTCTCGCGCAGCGAGACCGTCTGCCCATACATGATGCGCGCAAACTCTGGGATGCCGACGATGCCGACGGCGATCATCGCCGACGAAAGCCCGGGGCCGAGCGCGACGGCGAGCGTCATGGCGAGCAGCAACGAGGGGAACGCCAGCAGCATGTCCATGAGCCGCATGAGCACCATGCCGACGCTGCCGCGGAAGTAGCCTGCGATCGCGCCGATGGGCACCCCGATGACAAGCGACAGTGCGACGGCGAGCAGGCCAGTCCACAGCGACACCCGTGCGCCGGCGAGCACCCGCGAGAAGATGTCGCGGCCGAAGTTGTCGGTGCCGAAGAGGTGCTCAAGGCTCGGTGGCTGCAGCAGCGGGCCCGCTCCCGTCATGTTCGGCGGGTAGGGGCTCCACAGCAGCGTTGCGATGCCGCCGAGCGTCCAGAACAAGATCACTGCGGCCCCGACCATTGCCGAGGGGTTTCTGAGCAGCAATGAGAACGCACTGACTGCCTTGTGCTCGGGCTTTGCCCGCAGCGCCTGGGTGTGGATTGCGACGGTTGATGTCTTAGGCATTGCGCACCTTCGGATCAAGAATTCCCTGTGAGAGGTCGACGATGAGGTTCACGAACAGGAAGATCACGGCGGCGACGAGGGTCATCGCCTGCACGGGGGCGTAGTCGGTCGCCTCGATTGACTCGACGACGTACCCGCCGATGCCCGGCCAGTTGAAGATCGTTTCGGTGATCACTGCGCCGCCGAGCAGCTGCCCGAGCTCGAGGCCGACGACGGTCACGATCGACGGCGACGCGTTCTTGAGGGCGTGGGCGCCGATCACCCTCGTCTGGCTCATGCCCTTTGCCTGTGCCGTGCGAATGTAGTCTTGCCCGAGCACCTCGAGCATCGCCGAGCGAGTCATTCGAGAGATGATTGCGAGTGCGCCGACCGAGAGCACCATCGCGGGCCAGATGAGGTGCGAGAACGCGCTCTTGAAAGCGATCGTGTCTCCCGTGAGCAAACTGTCGAGCAGGTACAGCCCGGTGATGTGCGTCGGCGGGTTGATCGCGTCGTCAATGCGCCCGACGGGGGCGGGCTCCCAGCCGAGCGTGCCGTAGAAGATCGAGATGACGAGCAGCCCGAGCCAGAACAGCGGCATCGATGCGCCGAGCAGAGAGATGATGCGCGTTGCGTGATCGGCCACCCTGCCGCGCTGCGTGGCACCGAGGATGCCGAGCGGGATGCCAATGATGATGCCGATGAACAGCGCCATCAGGGCGAGCTCGACCGTTGCCGGGAAGCGGGCGGCGAAGTCTTCTGCGACGGGGCGCCCGGTGTGCCAGGCGAAGCCGAGGTCGCCGCGGAAGAGGCCGGTGAAGTAGTCGAAGAACTGCTGCCAGATCGACTGGTCGAGCCCCATCTGAACCCGCAGCTTCTCGACCACGCTGTCTGCGGCGTTTTCGCCAGCGAGCGTGCGCGCGGGGTCGCCGGGCAAGACACGAGTGATCACGAAGATGCTCACGATGACGCCCAACAGCGTGGGGATCATCGCGAGGATGCGTCGAACTGCTGTCTGCACTTCTCTCCTCTTTGAGTGGGGCTGGTGCTCGTGGCGCTGCTGCGCGGGGCTGCGGCACTGTTCTGAGTGGAACGTGAACGATTATGAAACGCGGCCTGACGGTGGCGCAACTCAATCTCACTATATGAGACGGTGGTGCGCGTGGTGCGCGAACTTACTAGGATTCGAACCAGAAAGGAGCGTCACCATCGACACTCACCCCTCGGGCGCGCCCCACCGCCGCCCCGCGCTGCAAACCGTTGACCGTGCACTCGCTGTGTTGCTCTCGTTCTCTTCGAGGCGCACAGAGTGGGGCGTAATGGAGCTCGCCGAGGAGTTCGACCTCGACAAGTCGGCCGCTCAGCGGCTGCTCAGCACCCTCACCCACCGCGGCTTTCTCTACGCCGACCCAGTCACCCGGCGCTACCGAATGGGGCCGGCGATGTGGCGCATCTCGAGCACCTGGGAGCGGCGCGGCGGCATGGCGCTGCTCGTTGAGCCGCTGCTCGCCGAGCTCGCCGACGCTACGAGTCGCACCGCGTCGTTTAACCTCGCAGACGGTTCGTATGTTCGCTGCGTCGCCGCGGTCGACGGTGGAAACGCGCCCATGCGAGACCACCCGCTCGTTGGCGAGCTGTACCCCGCTCACGCGGGGGCAACGTCGCGAGCCTATTTTGCCTATCTGTCTCCCTCGCAGCGCCAGTCGCTGATGTACCACCGGCCCCTGGCAAAGTTCAGCGACCTCACGGCACAAGACGCGCACGCGATTGAGGCCGAGATGCTCGCGGTCGCTGACACCGGCTGGGCCTACTCCGAGGGCGAGTACGACAGCAATACGCGGGCGGTAGCGGCGCCGGTGTTCGTGCTGGGCCGGGCTGTCGGTTCGATCGGCCTCGGCGAGCACAAGCGCGAGGAGCGCGGCGACATTCGCGATCACGTCGGGGTGGTGCTCGAGACAGCGGCAAAGCTCGGCGCGCTGCTCTCAACCCAGGCCCCCGAAACCAGCTGACCCGCGGCCCGGTGGCCCGGCCTCCCGGCTGCACAAACCGGCAGATCTGCAGAACCCAGCTCCCGCGGGCCCGCCCGGGGCCTATCCTGCGCAGATCGCCCCGGATTATGCTGCCCCGGCCGCAGCCCCGGCCGCAGCCCCGGCCGCAGCCCCGGCCGCAGCCCCGGCCGCAGCCCAGGCCGCGCTAGGCCTCGGGCACCCGCACGGGCTCCCACGTCGTGTCGAGCGCGCGCAGAAAGCGTTCGAGCCTGGCCCCGTCCGGTGTCGGCGCGGGCACCCCGTCGACGCTCGTGACGGGCCGCAGGCCGTGCAGCGCGTTCACAGCCCACACCTCGCGCCCCGCGAGCTCCCTCGGTGACGCCGTGCCAGTGCGCGTCTCAACCCCGAGCCCCTCCGCCAACGCCAGCAGAAGCGCCTCGGTGACGCTCGCAACCCTGGCCGTCGCTGCGACGCTGCAGAGCGCATCGCCTTCCCACCAGAGCAGCGCGGTGGTGGTGCCCTCAATCGCGCTGCCATGAGGGTCGGTCAGCACGGCCTCGGCGCCCGCGGCGCGGTTGAGCGCAGCAAAGCGTTCGATGTTCATGCCCTTGCGCTCGGGGTGTTCGAGCGGAACGGGCGAGACGCTCCGCAGCTCGATCGTGCGGCGCAGCTCCGGGAGCGGCCGCAGGCTGAGCCGCAACTCGTGCCGGCCGCCCGGCACAGACCACAGTTCGAGGCGCGGGTTGCCTGCACCGAAGCTCGCAATCTGATCGCGCGCAGTGTCGATAAAGTTGCCGACGGCGGGAAGCGTTCCGCCGGTCGCCCGCATCACCGACCACGAGAATCGCGCCACGTGCTGCCAGATGCCGCGAGCCTCTGCCTCGCCGTCTCGCACCCGAACGCGAAACGAGTCGGCCACGAGCAGGCGGGCTGCGTCAGGTGCGGTCATATCGCGAGCGTAGCATTACGCTTGAATCGTGAGTATTGGGGGAGTCCGGGTCGGCGCACGTCGCGGCCTGTTGGGAGCCGAGCGGAGCGATGCCCTCACCGTCGCCAGGCGGCTCGCCGCGAGCGGCCGACCGTGGTTTTGGCTCGATGGCGAGGGGGCGGCGGCGGGCGAGCCGCGCGCGAGTTACCTCGGTATTGCGAGCGAGGTGCGCGAGGCGCGGCGCGGGAGCGAGGCCGAATTTCTCCGTGGGCTCCGGCGCGGTTGCGGCGAGGGTGCCGCTGCGCCTGGTTTTTCTGGCGGGTGGATCCTCGCCCTCGGCTACGAGTTTGGGGTGGGTCTGCTTGGGGTCGATCCGCACCCCGACGACGCCTCGCCAGGCTTCGCGCTGCGCGCCGACGCGGTCATCGTTGTGGATCACGAGGCAGGCACGTGTGAGATTGTTGGGGATCCGCTGGCAGCGGCGCCGCTCCGACAGCTGCTCGAGGCGCCCGACGGCGCCCCGCGCCCGCCGGCCAACGCATCGCGCACGGCCCCGACGCCACGGCCCGAGGGGCTGGGGCGCGGCTGGCGCAACGCCGACTATATTGGCGCCGTTGAGCAGTGCCGCTCGGCGATCCGCCGCGGCGACGCCTATGTGCTGTGCCTCACCGACACCGTCGAATCTGAGAGCGCGAAGAGCCCGCTCGAGCTGTACGAGGGGCTGCGGGGCGGGGCTGTGCGCGGCGGCGTGATCGCGCTGGCCGATCGCGCCCTCGTGAGCGCGAGCCCCGAGCGCTTCTTGAGCGTGCGCGCGCTGCCCGGCGAGGGCGGTCTCGCGGTCTCGACGCATCCCATCAAGGGCACGCGCCCGCGCGGCGATACCCCCGAGCGCGACACCGAGCTCGCCGAGGAGCTCGCGAAAGACCCGAAGGAGCGCGCCGAGAACCTCATGATTGTCGACCTCATGCGCAACGACCTCGCCCGCGTGTGCGTGCCCGGGAGCGTGCGCGTCGACCGCTTCCTTGCCGTGGAAACCCACCCGCGCGTGCATCAGCTCGTGAGCTCGGTTTCGGGGGTTCTCGCGGGCGGATCCGACAGCTTTGACGCGATTGCGAGCTGCTTTCCCGGTGGCTCCATGACAGGCGCGCCGAAGCGACGCGCGGTTGAGCTGCTCGGCGAGCTCGAGCCGGGGCCGCGCGGGCTGTATTCGGGGTGCTTCGGGTGGGTCAGTGACGGCGGTGCCGCGGAACTCGCGATGACGATCCGCGGTGTCGAGCTGCGCCGGGGAGAGCCCGGCGGCGGCGAGCCTGGTGGCGAGGCGTGGACGGGAGCGCGCTGGCGCGCGCTCGTTGGCGCAGGCGGCGGGATCACGATCGATTCCGTTGCCGCGGACGAGCTCGCCGAGCGCGATTTGAAGGCCGCCGCGATGCTGGCAAATCTTTGACGCTTGGCGGGATAAACTGGGGAGATATGTGCGGCCCGAGGGGCCGGTAACGATCGATAAGTGTTGAGGTGCGTGTGAGCGAGCAGGGAACCGGCCAGCAGGATGCTGAGCAGGGCTATGACTTCCAGACGATTCAGGACCGTTGGCTTCCCGTCTGGGAAGAGCTGAAGCCGTTCGAGGTGCCCGTTGGGCTCGAGTCAGACAAGCCGCGAAAGTACGTGCTCGACATGTTCCCCTACCCCTCGGGCGACCTCCACATGGGGCACGCCGAGGCGTTCTGCTTCGGCGACATCCTCGCACGCTACTGGCGCGGCCAGGGGCATGACGTGCTGCACCCGATCGGCTGGGACTCCTTCGGGCTGCCTGCCGAGAACGCTGCGATTCAGCGCGGCATCGACCCGCGCGAGTGGACCTACGCGAACATCGCGCAGCAGAAGGCGTCGTTTCGCGTGTACGCGCCCTCGTTCGACTGGAGCCGCGTGCTGCACACGAGCGACCCCGAGTACTACAAGTGGAACCAGTGGATCTTCCTGAAGATGTACGAGAAGGGTCTTGCCTACCGCAAGGCCAGCTGGGTGAACTGGGACCCGGTAGACCAGACGGTGCTCGCGAACGAGCAGGTGCTCGCCGACGGCACCTCCGAGCGCTCGGGCGCGATGGTCGTGAAGAAGAAGCTCACGCAGTGGTACTTCCGCATTACCGATTACGCAGATCGGCTGCTCGACGACCTCGATTCGCTTGAGGGGCGCTGGCCAGCGAAGGTGCTGAGCATGCAGCGCAACTGGATCGGGCGCTCGCGCGGTGCAGAGGTCGAGTTCGAGATCGAGGGCCGGTCTGAGAAGGTGCCAGTGTTTACGACGCGGCCCGATACCCTCCACGGCGCGACCTTTATGGTTGTCGCCCCCGACTCCGATCTGGCGGCAGAGCTCGCGGCCGGCGCGTCGGCCCCCGTGCGGATGCAGTTTCAGGCATATCTCGAGGCGACGCAGAAGCAGACGGAGATCGAGCGCCAGAGCACCGAGCGCGAGAAGACCGGCGTCTTCCTCGATCACTTCGCGGTCAACCCGGTCAACGGCGAGCGCATTCCCGTCTGGGCATCCGACTACGTGCTCGCGGATTACGGCCACGGCGCCATCATGGCCGTGCCGGCCCACGACCAGCGCGACCTCGACTTCGCGCTCAAGTTCGACCTGCCAGTGCGCGTCGTCGTCGACGTGCGCGACGAAGACGGCGAGCCGCTTGCCGACCCCGCAGTCTCGGGCGTGGCGACGAGCGGTGCCGGTGTCTCGGTGAACTCCGCCGAGCTCGACGGCCTCGAGAAGGAAGCCGCGATCGCGCGCGCCATCGAGGTGCTCGAGGAGCGTGGCACTGGCCGCGCGACGACCACGTACCGCCTGCGCGATTGGCTCATCTCGCGGCAGCGCTACTGGGGCACCCCGATCCCGATCCTCTACGCCGAAGACGGCTCGATGCAGCCGGTCGCCGAAACGGCGCTGCCGGTGCAGCTGCCCGACGCCGCGGGCCTTGACCTGAAGCCCAAGGGGTCGTCGCCGCTCGGCGCCGCCACCGAGTGGGCGACCGTCGTCGACCCCGAGACGGGTGAAACGCTCACCCGCGACCCCGACACGATGGACACGTTCGTTGACAGCTCGTGGTACTACTTCCGCTTCCTCTCGGCGAACGACCCGACTCAGCCCTTCGACCCGGCGGAGGCGAAGAAGTGGGCGCCCGTCGACCAGTATGTCGGCGGCGTCGAGCACGCGATTCTGCACCTGCTCTACTCTCGCTTCATCACGAAGGTGATGTTCGACCTCGGTTACATCGACTTCGAGGAGCCCTTCCTCGACATGCTCAATCAGGGCATGGTGCTGCTCGACGGTGCAAAGATGTCGAAGTCGAAGGGCAACCTTGTCGAGTTCGCGTCGGAGCTCAAGGAGCACGGTGCCGACGCGCTGCGCGTGACGCTCGCGTTCGCGGGCCCGCCCGAGGACGACATTGACTGGGCCGACGTGTCGGTGCAGGGCTCGGCGAAGTTCCTCGCCCGCGCCTGGCGCGTCGCGCACGACGTTGAGCTCGGCGGCGCGCCGGTCGGGGCCTCGTTCGATGGCGGGGACAAGGCGCTGCGCCGCGCAACCCACCAGTTGCTCACCGACGGCCCGCAGCTCGCAGAGTCGTACAAGTTCAACGTGCTCATCGCGCGGCTCATGGAGCAGGTCAACGTGACCCGCAAGGCGATCGACTCCGGCTGCGGTGTCGCCGACCCCGCGGTTCGCGAGTCGGCTGAGGCGATCTCCGTGATTTTGTCGATGTTTGCTCCGTACGCGGCTGAAGACATGTGGGCGATGCTCGGGCACGAGCCGACCGTCGCGCTCGTCGAGTGGCCCAAGGCCGACGCCTCGCTGCTCGTCGTCGACGAGGTGCTCATGATCGTGCAGGTCGACGGTAAGGTGCGCGACAAGATCACCGTGTCGGCGTCGATCAGCGCCGAAGACGCAGAGGCGGCGGCCCGCGCCTCGGAGAACGCGCAGCGCGCGATCGGCGACCGCGAGATCGTCAAGGTCATCGCGCGCGCCCCGAAGATCGTCTCGATCGCTACCAAGCCCGCCGCGTAGCGGGTGGCTTTCTGTAGCTAGCGGCGCCCCCGGTTTCGACCGGGGGCGCCGCTGTGTGGTGCGGCGAGTCAGCGCGCGTCCGTCGTGGTTCGTGCATTACGGTTCGTCCATTTCGGCTCGTCCCCCCCCTGCGCAAGCGCACTCCACAGGCGCGCGATGAGTGCATCGGGCCGCGCACGCACCACCATTCCGCTGAACGCCGGGGCCGGCCCCGCCCGGCCCCTGAGACTGGCGGCATGACTCTCTCACCTCGCGAACCAGTACGGCTGCTGCGCGAAGCGGCCCTTGACGACGAATATCCCTCGGGTGACCATGTGACCCCGCACCAGCAACCTGCCACCCGGCACCCTGCCGTCTCCGCCGCCGACGGGCCCGGTGGGCGCTGGAAGCGGGCCCCGGCCGTCGGCGGCGGGCCCGATCCGCACACCTGGGCACCCGAGTTACCGCCGTGGCGGCGTTTCGTGCGCGGAGTGAATCTCCCGGCCGCGCTCGGCGTCGGCGTCTTCGTGCTCGCGATTGCGGTCACCGCTATTGTGATGCTGCGGAGCCTCGGCGGGGGTGGCGCAGAGCTGAGCAGCGTCGGCGCAATCGCCCCGCCAGCCGAGGCAGGCGCCGCCGAGATCGCAGCCGACGGCGTCACCGGGGCAACCTCTGGCCCCGCGGGCGGAGTGATCGCGGCCGGGGAGCAGGGCGCCCTCCTCGTGCATATCGTCGGCGAGGTCGAGCGCCCCGGTGTCGTCGAGCTACCAGCCGGCTCTCGAGTGCTTGACGCGATCACCGAGGCCGGTGGGCCGACCGCGGAGGCCGAGTTGGGGGCCGTGAACCTTGCCCGACAGGTCAGCGACGGCGGGCAGATTCTCATACCCAACGCCGACATCGCTGCCGACTGGCGCGCCGCTGGCACTGCGGGTGACGGGCCGAGCGGCCCGGGCGGTGGCGACGCTGCGTCGAACGGTGGAACGGGCGCCGGTTCGAGCGCCGCTGGCGGTGCTGGCGGGCTCGTGAATGTGAACACCGGGGGCGTCGATCAGCTCACACAGCTGCCAGGTATCGGCCCGGCGCTCGCGCAGCGCATCATCGATTGGCGCGAGAGCAACGGCGCGTTCGGCTCTGTTGATCAACTCCTCGAGGTGAGCGGAATAGGCCAGAAGACGCTTGAGAAGTTCCGCGACCGGGTCGGGTTGTGACACTCCGGGGCCAGGGCGGGGCGGCGACGTCGAGCGGTGGCCTGCCCCACGGGCAATGGCGGCTGCTCGGCCCGGCCCTGCTGAGCTGGGGTGCGGCGGCCGCGCTCGTCCACGCGCCGGGAGTCGCGAGGTGGATCGCCGGCGGCGCCGCGCTCCTTGGCCTGTCACTCGTCGCGCTCTTCGTGGCAGCCCCGCCCCGCACAACCCGGCAACGGGCAGCTCGAGGGCAGCGGTGGCGAGGGCTGCTGCGTGCGGGGACTGGGCCGCTGTTGGTTTCGGTCGCGGCACTGCTACTCATCACCGCGCGGATTGACGCGCTTGAACGGGGTCGTGATGTGCCCGCAAATTGGCTTGCGGAGCAGCGGGGCAATACTGTCGAAGCGCAGGTGCGGCTTGTCGGCTTCCCTGCTGCGACCGCTGGTTTTGCGGGCGAAGAGCGTGGGTGGGTGCGAGCGCGGATACTCGCCCTGGGGCCCGCGCCAGTGCCAGCAACCGGGCGAGAGCCAGCAACCGGGCGAGAGCCCGTCGGTGAGCCAGGTGCCTTCGCGGGGCCGGATCCCGTATCGGAGGTGTCGGTGATGCTGTGGCTGCCAGAAACTGCGCCAAGCGCCTGGCACCCCGGTACACGACTGTGCGTCGTCGGCGCGCTGCGGCGCGGCCCCCCGGAGGCGCTCTCGGCCTACGAGCTCGACGTGAAGGCAATGCCCACGGAGACCCTTGAATTCGCGGTGGCGGAGCCGAGGCGACCCGATGGCATTGGCTGCACTGGAACCATCGGCGCGGGGGCCGATGGCGCGGGGGTCGATGACGCTGGCTCGACGCTTGGCCGACTGGCTGTTGGCGGGGCAGCCGCGCAGCTACGCGCTGGCCTGCGGGAGCGTGCAGCTGAAATGCCCGGTGCGCAGCTCGTACCGGGTCTCGCTGTCGGCGACACGAGCCTTGTGGGCGACGAGCTCGGAGAGCTCATGCTCGACTCGAACCTCACGCACCTCACAGCAGTTTCCGGCTCAAACTGCGCGCTGATCGTCGCGGCGATGGCTGCAGTGACCTCGCGGCTCGGCGGGGGGGAGAAGACTTCGTATCGTCGTCGCCGCGGTGGCGCTCGGCGGTTTCGTCGTGCTCGTTGGGCCCGATGCGAGCGTGCAGCGCGCCGCGGTGATGGCTGGCGTGTTGCTGGCCTCACGCTTCGGCGGCAAGCGCGGCCAGGCGCTCCCAGCGCTGGGGCTGGCGACGCTCGTGCTCCTGCTCGCCGACCCGTGGCAGTCGACCCAACCCGGCTTCGCGCTGTCGGTCGTGGCCACCGCTGGCATACTTGTGTGGGCGACACCTGTCGAGGCTTGGCTTCGAGTGCGCACCCGGCTTCCGCGCGCCGTCGCGCTGCCGCTGGCGGTCGCTGCGGTCGCCCAGTTCAGCTGCGCGCCGCTGCTCCTCTTGCTCCAAACTGGCCTGTCGACGGGAGGGGTGCTCGCCAACCTGCTCGCCGCGCCCGCCGCGCCGCTCGGCACGGCCGCCGGCATGATTGCGCTGTTGCTCCTGCCGGCGAGTGCAACGCTCGGGGGTGGGGCCCTCTGGCTCGCTGTGTGGCCGGCTCGGTGGATCGAGGCTGCCGGGGTGGTTGGTGTTTCCCCTCCGGGAGCGCGGTTGTACTGGCCAGCCGGCTGGGGCGGCGCCCTCGCGCTCACCGCGGTGTACGTGCTCGGCGCCGTCGCGCTGACGCTGGGCCGCAGCGGCGGCGCGCGCCACCGAGGGTGGCCGAAGCAGGCGTCGGTGCCCCCTGGGCGCCGGCTCGCGATACGCGCGGTCGCTGGGGTGGCGGCCGGTGTGACGGTTGGTGTCTCCATCGCCGTTCCGGCTACCGTGCGGTTTGGCGTGCCAGGCGACTGGGCCGTCGCGGCGTGTGACGTTGGCCAGGGAGATGCCGTGCTGGTGCGCGACCCGGAGCGACCGGAGCAGGTGATGCTCGTCGACACCGGTGATGACGAGGCGGCACTAGAGACCTGCCTTGCGCTGTTCGGCGTGACGCGCGTCGCGCTACTGGTGCTCTCGCACGACCACCGTGACCACGTCGGCGCCCTCGGCGCGGTGCTGAGCATCTCGGAGGCGGCGCTTGTGCCGCCAGAGAGTGCCGAGAACACCGGCATGCCCCTCGCCGAACGTGTGCGGCGCGCCGGTGTGACAGCAGTCACCGGAGAGATCGGCATGACGGGAGGCAGCGCACCCGCTGCGGCGGGGCTGGGGTGGGAGGTTCTCGGCCCGCAGCCGCTCGAGAGTTACCCCGACGAGAATTCGACGAGCCTGGTGCTTCGCGTCACTGTTGCGGGGGTGTCGCTGCTGCTGCTCGGCGATACGGGCGGGCCCGAGCAGGTTCCCCTCATGCGCGAGGGCGGCCGGCCTACTGCAGACGTGGTGAAGGTCGCGCATCACGGCTCGAAGAATCAAGCCGCGGGGTTTTACGACGTGCTCGGCTCGCGCGTCGCCCTTATCTCGGTCGGCGCAGAGAATCGCTACGGGCACCCGAACCCGCAACTCGTCGACACCATCACTGCCGCGGGCAACGTGGTGCTGCGCACCGATGAGCTCGGTTCTGTCGCGATCACGGTGCGGCAGGGAGAGCTCGGCTACTGGAACGCCGGGCGGCGAAGCTCCGCCGTTCTGCGGTCGGGCACCGGCACACGCAAAAACTCCATGTCACTTTGCCCAGCGAAACCCGGTAAATACCGGTGATCTCAGAGGGAAAGTGACATGGAGTTGGGGCTGGCGCTGAGCCGGTGAGAGTGACTACGACGAGAAGTCGTTGAAGCCCTCGACGGCATCGGCTATGCCGTTGACGAAGCTCGTGTAGGTGAGCGCGAAGCCAAAGCGCTCGGCGAGGTTGCCGTCGATCCAGTTGCCCTTCTCGACAGCTGGCACGCGCTTGAGCAGCGGGTCGAGATCTGCTGCAACATTGTCTTTGTATACAAGCAACATGTCGGTGTCGGCGAATACGCTGACGGCATTCTCGTAGCTCAGCATGTGGCCGATGCCGTTCGGGTTCGGCGGTGCCGAGGTGATCTCATCGCTCTCGAGAATGGTGAAGCCGAGCGCTGGCAACACGAGCTGGTAGATCGATTCGTCGGAGATCACGGTGAAGTTATCGACGGGGGAGTGAATCACAGAGGCGACCTTACCGTCGGCGTAGGCGCCGATGCGGGCCTTGGCGTCTTCGACCGCCTTCTCGTAGCCCTCGATCGCCTCTTCCGCCTTGTCTTCGCGCCCCAACAGCGACAACTGGGCGGTCATTGCCTCGAACGGGTTGTCGATCGAGGCCCCCTCGACGTCGAGCCCGTCGTTCACGGCGAGCACCGGAGCGATCTCGTCGAGCTTGAAGTCTTCGCCCTCGTAGAAGTTCCACCAGCCAACTCCGACGACAATGAGGTCGGGGTTGTACGAGGCGATCTCTTCGCGGTTCAGGTCGAAGGCGGTGTTCTTCAGGTGGGCAACGTCGCTATCGATGAGCGGCGACAGTGGGCTGTCGGTGCCGTAGGCCGTGGCGACGAGCGGGTAGTCGGCGAGCAGCGCCATCTCAAGCCCGCTGCGGCTGTCGAGCACGACGACGCGCTGCGGGTCAGCCGGAATCTCTGCGGCGTAGCCCTCGTACTCGAACTTGATGGTCTCGCTCGAGCCCGAGTTCGAGTCTGAGCCCGCGCCCTCGTTCGTCGTGACGTCGCTGCCCGCGCAGCCTGCGAGGAGCCCGACAGTGAGGGCTGCCGAGACGAGCGCGAATGCGCGCCGCCGGCCCGCGCGGCGCAGCCCGCCGCGTGGTGATGGAGTTGTTACAACAGGCATGTGTTTCCTTGCTGAAGTGCGATGGCCCGAGCTAGCGAGCCGTGATGCGAACGGGGCTGAAACGGCCCCAAGAACTACGTTACGAAGCAGCGGAGGCGCGAGGGAGACGAAGGGTGTCGCGTTCAAGACGGGCGACGCCGCCGGGCTCATCGCTCACGGTCGCGCGCTGCCCCCGATCGCGCCCGAGTGGCACGACCGTCGGTGTGCCGACAACCGGGTCGGGCACCACGCGGCACGCGAGCCCGAATACCTCGGAAACGATCTCTTCCGTGACGACCTCCTCTGGCGGGCCCTCGGCCACGATCCGCCCGTCTTTCATCGCGATGAGATGCGTGCCGTAGCGCGCTGCCTGGTTGAGATCGTGCAAGACCGCCACGAGGGTGTTGCCCGCGAGATGCAGGTCTGTGAACAGCTCAAGCAACTCGATCTGGTGAGCGATGTCGAGAAACGTTGTCGGCTCGTCGAGCAGCAAGAGCGACGTCTCCTGCGCGAGCACCATTGCCACCCACACGCGCTGGCGTTGGCCGCCCGAGAGTTCGTCGACGAGGCGAGCAGAGAGCTCGGTTACCCCCGTCGCCTCCATCGCAGTGAGCACGGCTTGCTCGTCGGCATCGCTCCACTGCCTGATGATGCCCTGGTGCGGGTAGCGGCCGCGCGCGATCAGGTCGGCGACGGTGATGCCGTCTGGGGCCAGCGAGGTTTGGGGGAGCAAGCCAAGGCGCTTGGCGACCTCCTTTGCCCGGTACGCAGAGATGCTCTTGCCGTCGAGCAGCACGCTCCCGGCCGTGGGCTTGATGAGTCGCGACAGGGCGCGCAACAGGGTCGACTTGCCGCAGGCGTTGGGGCCGACGATGACGGTGAAGGACCCGTCTGGAATCGCCACGGAGAGCCCCTCGGAGATCGTCTTGTGGTCGTAGCCGATCGTCGCGCCCTCGACGCGAAGCGCCGAGGTTGTGCCGGGCGCCAAGCTCGGGCCAACTGCCGAGGTCGCGTCTGGCCCAACTGTCGGTGCGTTGCCGGAGTCTGCTGAAGATGTCATCGTGTCGCTTTCGTATGGAAAAGAAGTTCGTCGCCTGCGCCTGGCTACAGTCGGCGCCGCGCCTCGTGAATGAGCAGCCAGATAAGGTAGCCCCCACCGATCACCACAGTGACCGTGCCGACGGGGAGCATGGCCGGGAGCGCGTGCAGCGCAACGTAGTCGGAGGCCGAGAGCAGCACCGCGCCCATGAACGCCGAGGCGACGACAGACACACCAGCACTGCGGGTGAGGCGCCTGGCGATTTGTGGGGCTGCCAGCGCGATGAATGAGATCGGGCCGGCCGCGGCCGTCACCACAGCGATGAGCCCAACGGACAGCAGCATCAGCGCGAGCCGAGTCGGCTCGACGCGCACCCCGAGTGCCTGTGCGGCATCGTCTCCCAGCTCGAGCTGTTTCAGCGGCCGAGACAGGGCGATCGTTGCGATGAGCAGCACGACGACGAGCACGCTGCCGACCCCGGTCTGGGCCCAGGTCATGCCGTTGAGCGAACCGGCACCCCACACGGCCGCCACAAGCGCGGTGTCGAGGTCTGCGGTGAGCGTGAGCCAGGTGTTGAGCGAGCTCAGCATCGCCGACACGGCGATGCCGGCGATGATCAGCCTGAAGCCCTGCACGCCGCCCTTGAACGCGAGCAGGTAGACGACCGCCGCGCTCGCGAGGCCCCCGACGAACGCTCCGAGCGCGACATCGAGGTATGTTCCCTTGAACACGATCATGACGACGATCGCGCCGGTGTAGGCCCCCGCCGAGAAGCCAAGAATATCTGGGCTTGCGAGCGGGTTGCGCGTGATCGACTGGAACACCGCCCCGCTCGCCCCGAGGGCCGCGCCGAAGGTGAGCGCCGCGAGCGCGCGGGGCATGCGCCACTCGACCACGACCGTGCGCGTGAAGTCGTGAGTGCCCGATGTGAGCGCTTGCCACACCTGGGGGAGCGTCAGCGGGTAGTCGCCGCTGGCGAGCGCCCACGCGCCGAGGGCGAGAGCGAGGACGGCGAGAATGAGGCACACCGCCACGGTGCGCACATCAACTCGAATCCACGCACCGCCAATGCGAAACCTACGCACCTTGCGGCCGAAATCGATCTTGTTGTGAATTGGCGCCTGTGCCACGCGTGAGCCCTTCACAGCCCGCTCAACTTTCGGCGACGAATGAGCACAATCAACACTGGCGCGCCGACGAAGGCGGTGACGATGCCAACGGGTACCTCTGCAGGGCGCATGATCAGTCGCCCGGCGATGTCGGCGACGAGCAGCAGGATCGGGGCCAGGGCAATCGTGTAGGCGAGGATCCACCGCTGATCTGGCCCCACGATCCACCGCGCGACGTGCGGCACCATGAGGCCGATGAACCCGATCGGGCCAGCGATCGCCGTCGCCCCGCCAGCGAGCAGCGTGACGGCGATGATGACGAAGATTCGCGTGCGCAACACGTTCGCGCCGAGCGCGCGAGCGAGGTCTTCGCCGAGCGCGATCGCGTTGAGCGGCCGCGCCATGAGAAAGGCGATCACGAGCCCCGCAGCGAGAAAGGGCAGCACGGGCCACACCAGGTCGAGGCCTCGCCCAACCACCGTGCCAGCGCCCCAGTTGCGCATCTTGTCGAAGGCCTGCGGGTCGAGCAGCGTGAGCGCGCTCGTCAGGCCGCTGAGGGCCGCGCCAAGTGCGACGCCGGCGAGCACGAGCCGCAGCGGATCCGCCCCGCCCCGGCCCGCCGATCCGATCGCGTACACAGCGAGCGTTACAACGAGCGCACCCGCAAACGCGAACCAGATGTACTGCGTAATCGAGGTCACCCCGAATACTCCAACGCCGATCGCAACCGCGAACGACGCGCCGGAGTTGACGCCGAGAATGCCGGGGTCTGCGAGCGGGTTTCTGGTGAGCGCCTGAATGAGCGCCCCCGCGACGCCGAGGGCCGCTGCGACGGCGATTGCGACGACGGTGCGCGGAATACGCAGATCCCAGATCACGAAGTGGTCTTCGATATCGCTCCGATTAAACACCGCATCCCACACCACCGAGAGCGGTATCTCGCGCGATCCGACGACGACGCTCGTGAGCGCCACGAGGGCGAGCACGCCGAGAATCGCGAACAGCACGAGCGCCCGGCTGAGCTGTGTGGTTGCGAGCCCGTTGGAGGTCGGGGAGCGGCGGGCGGTGCGCGGCGGATCCGCGACCGCTTGCGGCCCCGCCGTTTCGTTCCGGTGCGCCGTGGCGTTTGGCCTGGGCGTTGGGCGGTGGGGGAACATCGTGCGGTGCGGCTCCGTGGTCGGGTTGCTATGGGGATGATGGTGCTGCCGTGGCCGCCGGGCCGGGCGAGGCCGGCCGGAGCGGAAGCGCGGAGGTTGCGCGATGCTCGGCGCACCGCTATCTACGCTACGTCGCGGGCGATGCCGCCGGGGGACAGTGCGTGTTGCGTTCGAGACAGCGCGCTCCTCACGAGCGCGAGGGCTGCGAGGCTCTGCCGGCTGGGGCCCGGCTAGAGGCGCCCGGCGAGCTCGCCCGGGGTGCAGCCGACGGTCTTGCGAAAGGCCGACACGAACGCGCTCGTCGTGCTGTAGCCGACCCGGCGCGCAACCGATTTGACGCTGCGCCCGTCGGTGAGCTGGCCGAGTGCGGCGCGCATGCGCACCAGCCTGCGCCACTGGGCGAAGCTCATCGCAACCTCTGCGGTGAACACGCGAGTGAGCGTGCGCGAGGTCATATTGAGCATCGCCGCCCACTGCTCGAGCGACCGGTCGTCTGAGGGGTCGCTAAGAATCATCTCAACGAGCAGGGCGAGCCTGCGATCTTCTGGCAGCGGAATGTCGAGCCGCACGCTGTCGGTGAGCTCGAGCATGTCGACGCAGACCTGCTGGGCACGCAGCCGCTCGTCTACGGTCATCTCCGAGCTCCAGAGGTGCAGCAGGAGCTCGCGTACCGCCGGCCGCACCCGCACTGCGACCGGCCGATCCCACGACTTGGGCCAGGCAGCCGGAGCGAAGTACGTGGCCCGCACCTCGGTGCTCTCGCGCGACGAGCCCTCGTGCGAGACGCCCGCCGGTATCCACAGCCCCATGCCGGGGGCGACCGTCCACTGCTTGCCGTCGGCGTGCATTGTGACGACGCCGCGGTCAGTCCACAGCAGCTCGTGCTCGGGGTGGCTGTGCGTTGGCCAGATTGTTGCGTTCGACGGCACGTGAATCTTCGTGCGCAGCAGGTATGGCTCAGCCACAAAGTGCTCTGCCGCAAAGTGCTCTGCCGCAAAGTGCTCCGGTGGCGCGATAGCCGGGTTGCGCAGGCCCGAGCCGCCCGAGCCGCCGGAGCCGCCGGAAGCGCCGGGGTCGCCGGTGCCCGCGGTGGGAGCTGGGGCTGGCCGGCTATCAAGCAGAGTCATGGACACCTCGCGGTCGTGGGGTTGGTTAGGTTCACCTTACATTAGTCTGATGAGCCTGTGCCAGTGGGGGCGAGGTCGCGCCGCGGTCGGTGTCAGAGCGAGCCGGTAGGCTGAACGGGTGGCAGCACCAAAGATCTCTAAAGTCGAGTGGAGTGACGTTGTCCCCGCGCCGATCGTGCTCGTGAGCGGCCCGGAGGAGTTCTTCGCCGACCGCGCCTCGCAGCGCATTCGCGAGCTGCTTCGCGATGCGAATGCCGAGCTCGAGGTGCACGACATCGACGCAGCGAGTTACGGGGCGGGCGAGCTCTTCACGATTGCGAGCCCGTCGCTGTTCGCCGAACCGCGGCTGATCCGCGTGGCCGGCGTCGACAAGTGCTCCGATGCCTTTATTGAAGACGCGAAGCGCTACGTCGCGGCTCCCGCAGAAGACACGACGCTCGTGCTGCGCCATTCGAGCGGGCAGCGAGGCAAGGCGCTGCTTGACGCGGTGCGCAAGGTGCCCGGCGCGATCGAGGTGGCATGCCCCGAGCTCAAGAAAGACCAGGAGCGCCTCGCGTTCGCGCAGGCCGAGTTTCGCAGGCTCGGGGCTCGAGCGACACCGGGCGCCGTGCGCATGCTCGCCGCGGCGTATTCGTCTGGCAGCGTCACCGAGCTCGCAGGGGCGTGCGCGCAGCTCGTCGCTGATGTGGGGGCCGAGATCACTGAAGAGCAGGTCAACCGGGCGACCGAGGGCCGCGTCGAGGCGAGCGGTTTCAAGGTTGCCGACGCGGCGATTGCGGGCAAGCGGGCCGACGCGCTCGTGCTGCTTCGGCAGGCCTTGCTCGGCGGCACCTCGCCGATTCCCATTCTCGCGGTGATCAACATGAAGCTGCGGGGCATGGCGCGGGTCTTCGGGGCCAGGGGCTCATCTGGGCAGCTTGCGAAGCAGTTCGGCATGGCCCCGTGGATGGTCGACAGGGCACTCAAAGACATTCGCGGCTGGCGCGAGGAAGATCTTGCCCGAGCCATAGACCTTGCCGCCGAAACTGAGTGGAACCTCAAGGGTGGCAGCCGCGACCCGGAGTACGCGATCGAGCGCTTCGTGTCGTTTGTGGCGATGCGCGGTCGCGGGGGCTGAGCCTCGCCAGGCCGCGCCGTCGGGCCGTGCTGCCGGGCCGTGCTGCCGTGCCGCCGCCTGTGAGCCCTACACTTGCCTCCGAGGGCACCCCCTTGTTAGCGGAGGTAAGTAGGTGATCTCGGAGGCAAGTGCAGGGCTGAGGCCGGGCCAGGCGCGCTGCGGGGAGCCGAGCTCACAAAAAACTCGGGCCCCGCCGAAGCGGAGCCCGAGTTAGAAAGCTGTGATGCTTAGATCTTTGCGACCTGAGCTGCGAGCTTCGACTTGCGGTTCGCAGCCTGATTCTTGTGAATCACGCCCTTCGAGACGGCCTTGTCGAGCTTGCGGGTTGCGACCTTCAGCGTCGACTCTGCTGCTGCCTTGTCGCCCGATGCGATGGCCTCGCGGGTCTTGCGGATGACGGTGCGGAGCTCGCTCTTGTACGCGCGGTTACGCTCGGTAGCCTTGGCGTTGGTCTTGATGCGCTTGATCTGCGACTTAATATTTGCCACGTTGGGTTGGTTCCTTCAGTAGAGGTCAATCGGGTTGATCCGCGCGGTGAGAGAGGGCACCTAACGGGGGTGTGGTGTGATCCACACGCAAGCCAAGAACCAACTTTAGCAGATTCTGGGTCATCACGATACTCGGGGCCGGCCGTGTCGCGTGAGGGCGGGGGCTCCGGGCAGTCGCGAGAGCAGCCAGACCAGGGCGGCCGCGATAAGCAGCGAGACGAGCAACAGCAGGACATGCCCGAGCACATAGGCGAAGCCGTGGCTCGGCAGCAAGAATCCATATGGAACCCAGCCGTCGGTCACGCCGCGCAGGAGCACCACGGCGAGCCATGTGAGGGGGTAGGGGAGCACAACCCACAGCGATCGCCACGGCAGGGGTTGACGATCGCCGACGAGTGCCCAATCGAGCAGCACCGCGGCGGGTAGCAGAGCGTGCAGCACCAGCGACACCCAGGCAGGCGCCGACCCCGTCCCGGGAATCAGAGTGTTGTAGATCACCGCAACCACCAGCATGCAAGACACGGCAACGCCTCGGGCGAATTGCAACGGGCCAGGGGGTGGGTGCTGCTGCAACCCGAGAACACCGCACACCACAAGGGTGAGGCCCGCGAGCAGGTTCGTGAGGTTCGTAAAGAAGCCGAAATAGTTGAAGGGGTTCGCGCCCTGCGCGGGCACCCCCAGCACATAGGCGTAGGCGAGAATGCGGATCGCTAAGACCCCGAGGAGCAACCGAGCGGCACTCACCGAGCGCCGGGCAACCCGCGTCACAGCCATCCCTTGTCGTGAGCAATCCGCGCGGCGGCGGTGCGGTTCTTCGCCCCGATCTTGCCGATCGCCGCCGACAGCACGTTGCGCACTGTGCCGGCCGACAGAAACACCTCGGCGGCGATCGCAGGCGCGCTGAGTCCCTCGCCCGCGCGTCGCAGCACCTGCCGCTCGCGCTCGGTCAGCGGGTTGGCGCCCTCGAACAGCGAGGCCTCGGCGAGCTCGGGGTCGACAACGCGGTGACCCGCGTGCACCCGCCTGACGGCATCGGCAAGCTTGTCGGCTGGCGTGTCTTTCACCACGAACCCGCTTGCGCCTGCCTCAAGGGCGGCGCGCAGGTAGCCAGGCTTCGCGAACGTCGTGACGATGAGCACGCGAGCGGAAGGCGCGGCCCCGAGCACGGCCCGCGTGGCGACGATGCCGTCGGTGCCTGGCATCTGAATGTCCATGAGGCAGACATCGGGGCGAAGGTCGGCGGCCACGGCCGCGGCTTCGCCCCCGGACGCGGCAAACCCGACGACCTCGAGATCTGGCTCGAGACCGAGTAGCGCCCCGAGCGCACCGCGCACGAGCGCCTGATCGTCAACGAGTAGGAGTCGAATCTTCGATGATTCGTTGGTGCTGGTCGTGGTCACCACGTCACGCTCACTTTCGTTCCACTTGGCGCCGCGGCTTCGACGCGCAACTCGGCGCCTGCGGCGGCCGCGCGCTCGCGCATCCCGCGAATTCCGTTCCCAGAGGCGACGCCAGCGCTACCCGCCCGGTTGCCGGCACCGCCCGCCCGGTTGCCGGCCCCGCCCGCCCGGTTGCCGGCCCCGCCCGCCCGGCTGCCGGCACCGCCCGCCAGATCGCCCGTCGCGACCCCCGATGCTGCTGCGCACCCGCGCCCATCATCGACGACGGCGAGCGTGCCAGGCGCGAACTCGACGGTGACCGCGCTCGCCTCGGAGTGGCGGAGTATGTTGGTGGTTGCCTCGCGCAGGATCCACGCTGCCGGAATCGCCTGAGCAGGCGACAGCGCGGTCGCATCCCCCCGCACCGCGAGCGCAATGCCCGCGCTCGCGAACGCGTTCGCCGACGCTGCGAGCTGCCTCGAGAGCCCGTCGACCGTCCCAACGCCGAGCCCGTCGACCGTCCCAACGCCGAGCCCGTCGACCGTCCCAACGCCGAGCCCGTCGACCGTCCCAACGCCGAGCCCCGCGCCGCCCGGGTCCCGGGGCCCTTCTGCAAGCCCATCCGCGAGCCGCTCGGCGCGCACCCCCGTGACAGTGCCCCGCACGCCCGCGAGCGCCTCGCTCGTCAACCGCACAATCTCGTCGAGCTCGGCCCGCGCGGCGGCCGGATCGTCGTCGATGAGCTTGGCCGCGAGCTCGGCCTTCAGTTTTACCACGGTGAGCGAGTGGCCAAGCAGGTCGTGCACGTCGCGAGCCACGGCCTCGCGGCCCTCGCTCGTCGCGAGCTCGAGGCGCAGGCCGTCGGCGGCGGCGGATCGCCTGACGAGCCAAGAGTTGATCGTGTTCACGGTCGCCGCCATGAGCACAATGCCGAGCAGTGGCCATGCAGGGGAGGCGCCGCGGGCCTCTGCGGTGATGCACTGCACGGCGACGAGCGCGGGCCCGAGTGTGTTTGCCACCCAGTGGATCGGGCGCGAAAGTAGGTACGACGCGTACGCCATGATGAACGGGGCGAAGCTCGTCGCGCCCCACCCGATCGCGGGCACCGTGAGCAAAGCGCACGCGATCGACGTGAGGTAGAGGGCGAGCGTTGGCCCGCCCTCGTTCCCGTGCGCGGTGCGCATGCCGACGATAAAGCCGACCAGGTAGGCAGCGCCGAACAGGGCGAGCCCGAGCCACCCGAGTGCGACGATCGCGGCGGGGGCGGCCGACTGCAGCAGTGCGACGGCCGGGTAGTAGAGAAACACCAACCAAATGGCGCCCATGAGCCAGCCGTAGCGTGCCCAAGCGTTGGACGCGCCTGCCTCGCGCGCGGAATTCATGCGTCTCAGCCTAGCGGCGACGTCGAGAGCGCAGCACGCCGTACCTCACGAGCGCGCCAAACAGCAGCGCCCAGGCGAGCACGTTGAGCAGCACCAGCCAGAGAGCATCGTCGCCGCCTGGGCCGGTGCCCGCCGTGACGAGTGCGCCCTCGGTGATCGGCCAGCGCGCGAGCGCAGCGTAGCCGTACATCGGGGTGAAGTGTGCGATCGTGAGCATCGTGCCGCTCAGCGGCATGAACACGTTCCCGACGAACCCGAACAGCGTGATCGCGATTGAGGCGAACGCCGAAGCGCTGTCTGAGTTGAGCGCGAGGCCGGCCCCGAGCCCGAACAGCCCGAACACCAGGCCGCCGGCGAGCACGATGCCTGCGACGCTCAGCCAGTGCCACGGCGAGTCGGCGCGCGCCCCGGTGACCGCCCCGACGAGGAAGACGCAGGCGGTCGAGATCGCGGAAAACGCGAGCGCGACGGCGAGCTTCACGACCGTGTAGCCGGCGATGGAGAGCGGGGTGAGCGCGATCTGCCTGCCCCAGCCCTGCCCGACCTCGGAGGCCGCGAGCGCGCACAGCGAAGTCATCGCGGTTGCTGTGCCGAAGGTGGCCATCGAGGCCATGACGTAGAACGCGACGTTGCCGTTGCCGGCGCTCGCGGTCGCATACGCCGCGTTCGCGCCGAAGAGCAGGTACATCGCAATCGGCATGCCGAGCGTGAACACGAGCGTGTACGGGTTGCGAAACTGCCGCGTGACCTCGACGCGGAAGAACGTGGGGGTGAACAGCATGGCTTAGGCCTCCGTGAGTGCGGTGAACGCGGTTTCGAGCGTGGGTGCGGCGATTTCTAGCTCTGTGGCGCCGGCGGCGAGGAGCTGAGACGCGACCGCGTCAGAATTCGCCGAGCGGATCCGCACCCGCTGACCGTCGACCTCGAGCTCGGCCGTCGCGACGTCGGCGCGGAGACCGTCGAGCAGCGCCGCCGTGTTCGGCGCGGTGGGAGCCCCTGGCAGTCGTGCCGAGAGCGTGCGCCCGCCGAGGGAAGCGCGCAGCGTTGCGGTGTCGCCGTCGGCCACGACGCGTCCGTGGTTCATCACGACGGTGCGGCGCGCGAACTGCTCGGCCTCCTCGAGATAGTGCGTCGCAAACACAATCGTGCGCCCGGCGCTCGCGTCTTGCCGCATCGCGTCCCAGAACCGGCGCCTCGCGGTGACATCCATCCCGGCGGTCGGCTCGTCGAGAACGAGCACGTCGGGGTCGGGCAGTAGGGCGAGGGCGAACTTCACTCGCTGCTGCTCGCCGCCCGAGCACTTGCTGACCTTGCGTCGCTCGACGCCCGTGAGATCCGCCCGCTCGATCACCTCGGGTACGCGGCCGAGCGCGCTATGAAAGCTCGCGATGACCTGAACGGTCTCCAACACCGTGAGATCGGCGAGCAGCCCGCCCGTCTGCAGCACGGCCGAGAGCGCGCCGGCCGCGACGGCGCGGCGCGGGCTCTCGCCAAGCACGCGAATGCTGCCCTCGTCGGGGTCGCTCAGCCCGAGCACCATGTCGAGCAGCGTGGTCTTGCCGGCGCCATTGGGGCCGAGAAGAGCGACGACCTCGCCGCGTTCGATCACGATGTCGACGCCCGACACCGCGCGCACGAGGCTATCTCCGGTGCCGAACTGGCGGGTGACGCCGGTGATTTCGAGGGCGGGTGCTGGGGGAGCTGGCGGCCGCGAGGGGCGTTCGTTTGGGTCCATGCTCCCAGCCTCTCGCGCCAGCTCGGCTGCCGCGAGGCAGTGCTGTCACGTGCTCGAGGTGACAGTTGTCATGTCGACTACCCGCGGAGCTGCGCCCGGGAACGCTTCGCTGCGCGCGGATCTGTTGGCGCGTCGCTGTCGAGCAGGAAGGTGACTTCGGCAAGCGCAGGCCAACGACTCGGCCAATTTCCGGCGGTCTGGGGGAACGGGTCGCCGGGAGCCTCGGAGTCTTCCGGGTTCTCGATAGTGAGTTCTGCCAGCATGCCACCCGCCACACGCATCCGCACCAGTCGCCGCTGGCCGGTCGCGCTGTCGACAAAGCTTGCCGTCACAGGGAACTGCTGTTCGTGCGGCACCGCGCGCGACAGCGCAGCAGCGTCACCCACCGCGATCGTGATGACGTCATAGGAGCCAGACACGCCGCCCCACACGAGCTCCTGCGCAGAATCGAGCTGAGTGCGCAGCGCCGTCGCGCTGGGATCCGCACTGAAATCGAGCATGCCAGCGATGAGCGACCGCGCCCCGGCCGGCAGCTCCGCCGGCGTGCCAGAACTCCCACCGGCGCCGTCGAACCCGCGGCGCGAGCCGGGCGCCGCAGCGGAGCGAGCCCTGCGTGCGGCAACGACCGAAGGCAGCTCGGCCATGAGCGACAGTGCGAACGTCGCCGTCGCGAAGACGAGCCGCGGCTTACTCACGCCGCGGCGAACGAGCGCTCGTTGCAGGCGCGCGTCAACCGTTTCGCCGACCTCCGAGAGCCCGAGCACCGCGCCACCCGCTGCGACAGCCGCAGCGCCCCGGCCGCGCCGATCAAGCCCGGTCGCGGCGTCGCTCGCGACCATTGCCGCCGTGACACCTGCGAGGCCCGAACGGTACAGCGCGCGCTTGCCGCGCGTGAGCTTCGCCGGGTCGATGAGGGCCGCAGCGCCGAGCGCGGTTGAAATCACCACAGCCCGTGCGGGCTGCCCAGGCGCGAACAGGCGCCGAAAGAACTGTGAAGCAGACACATTGTCATCCTACGGCGCTTCGATGGGGGCGTGCTCAGCGCTCGGCTGCCCGTGTGGCCCCAGCAGGTGCTCACGCGTGAGATAATGGCTGGCAATGTCTCCTCGCAGTCTGAAACCACCGGTGCCGGCGTCGACCGACCCCTCGATGATTCGCAACTTCTGCATCATCGCGCACATCGACCACGGCAAGTCGACGCTTGCCGACCGCATGCTCCAGGTCACCGGCACGGTGTCCGATCGCGACATGCGTGCCCAGTATCTTGACAACATGGATATCGAGCGCGAGCGCGGTATCACCATTAAGTCCCAGGCAGTGCGCATGCACTGGCAGTCTGAGGGCGGCGAGTACGCCCTGAACATGATTGACACGCCGGGCCACGTCGATTTCTCGTACGAGGTCTCGCGCTCGCTCGCGGCGTGCGAGGGCGCGATCTTGCTCGTCGACGCGGCGCAGGGCATTGAGGCGCAGACCCTCGCGAACCTCTACCTCGCGATGGAGAATGATCTCGAGATCATTCCCGTGCTCAACAAGATCGACCTGCCAGCTGCCGACCCCGAGCGGGTGGCGCGCGAGATCACCGACCTCATCGGCGGCATCCCCGACGACATTCTCAAGGTCTCGGGCAAGACCGGCGCGGGTGTTGAGGAGCTGCTCGACGTAGTCGTCGCGCGCATTCCGGCGCCTGTCGGCCAGACCGAGGCCCCGGCACGCGCGATGATCTTCGACTCCGTCTACGACCCGTACCGCGGCGTGGTGACCTACGTGCGAATGGTCGACGGCAAGCTGTCGCCGCGCGAGAAGGTGCAGATGATGTCGACGGGCGCCGAGTACGAGGCGCTCGAGATCGGCGTCTCATCGCCCGGCCCGACCCCGACGAAGGGGCTCGCTGTCGGTGAGGTCGGCTACCTCATCACGGGCGTGAAAGACGTGCGCCAGTCAAAGGTTGGCGACACGGTCACGACGAAGCTTCGCGGCGCCGAAGAAGCCCTCCCCGGCTACACCGACCCGAAGCCGATGGTGTTCTCGGGGCTCTACCCGCTCGACGGCTCCGACTACCCGGTGCTGCGCGAGGCGCTCGACAAGCTCAAGCTCTCTGACGCGGCGCTCCAGTACGAGCCGGAGACGTCGGTCGCTCTCGGCTTCGGCTTCCGCTGCGGCTTCCTGGGCCTGCTGCACCTCGAGATCATCACCGAGCGACTGCGGCGCGAGTTCGACCTTGACCTCATTACTACCGCCCCCAGTGTGATCTACGAGGTCACGAAGGAAGACGGCACCGAGGTTACCGTGACGAACCCGTCTGAGTACCCCGACGGCAAGATCGCGAGCGTGAGCGAGCCCATGGTGCGCGCGGCGATCCTTGCGCCAAAGGACTACGTCGGCGCCATTATGGAGCTGTGCCAGTCGCGCCGCGGGAGCCTGCTCGGCATGGAGTACCTCGGTGAGCGCGTCGAGCTGCGCTACAACATTCCGATGGGCGAGATCGTCTTCGACTTCTTCGACCACCTGAAGAGCCGCACCCAGGGCTACGCGAGCCTCGACTACGAGCCGAGCGGCCAGCAAGAGGCCGACCTGGTGAAGGTCGACATTCTGCTGCAGGGCGAGGCTGTCGACGCGTTCAGCGCGATCGTGCACCGAGACAACGCCTACGCCTACGGCACGATGATGACCGAGCGCCTGCGCAAGCTCATTCCGCGCCAGCAGTTCGAGGTGCCCATTCAGGCCGCGATCGGCGCCCGCGTGATCGCGCGCGAGAACATTCGCGCGATTCGCAAAGACGTGCTCGCGAAGTGCTACGGCGGCGACATCAGCCGCAAGCGCAAGCTGCTTGAAAAGCAGAAGGAGGGCAAGAAGCGCATGAAGATGGTGGGCCGCGTTGAGGTGCCACAGGAAGCGTTTATTGCCGCGCTCTCTGGCGACGTTGAGGGTAAGGAATCGTCGAAGAAGTGAACGCACCCCGCAGATCAAGCTATACACGCATGCCCGTCGCCTACGCGGCGATCGGAGCGTCTGGCGCGCCAGATCTCATGCGATTTCCGCCGGCCGGGAGCACCCCGTACGAGGAGGCCGTGCAGCTCGGCAGCGGCCAAGAGCGCTTTCTCACCGCTGCGAATCTCCTCATGACCTGGGGGGCCCATCGCGCAGCGGGTGTTGTGGTCGACGAGATCGAGCGCGGCGAGGCCGAAGAATACCTCGGCGTGCAGTTCTCCGAGGGGGGCACCCCCGAACTCGGCGAGGCACCCGAGCAGCTCTTCAGCCCCGAGGGCGAGGCCTACATTCTCCCGGGAACGACCGCGACGCTCACGATTGCGGGGGGGCAGCGCCGGCCCATTCTGGTGATCTCGACCGTCGAGGAGCCGCAGCGGCTTGGCTTCGCCTGGGGCGACCGCGAGGAGGTTCCCGGGTTCGGCGAGCAGCTCATTACCGTTGAGCAGCGTGCAGACGGCACCGTTTGGGCCGTCGCGCGCGGGTTCACATTTCTGACAAGCTCTGGCCTGCTCGCCGGCCGCAAGCAGCGTTCGGAGCTTCGCGATGTCGTCGAGCTCGCACAGGCCTTCGTGGCCGCGCTGACCCCTGGCGCCGCGATCCGCACCGGCGTTGTGCCGGCGGCGAGCGACGCGGCGGGCGGCGACGCGGGCGACGGGGCCGGCGACCCGGTACCGACGGCGCTGGCAGCGCCGGCCCCCGACTCCGACTCCGCCTCCGACCCCGCCTCCGACTCCGCCTCCGACGCAGGCGACAAGCCCCAGGGGGCCTGACCATGCCGAGCGTGCTCCCCGACGGCGAGCCCGCGCCGGCAGACGGGGCGTTGCCCGCGAGCGTGCTCGAAGGCGCGGTAGATCGCGCCTTCGGCGTGTACGTGCACGTGCCTTACTGCCGCGTGCGCTGCGGGTATTGCGACTTCAACACGTACACTGCGAGCGAGCTCGGCGGGGGTGCGAGCCAGGCTGGCTACGCCTCTGAGGCCGCGACTGAGCTGAGTTTCGGGGCGGGCGTGATGCGCGCTGCCGGGCTGCCCGAGCGGCCGGTGTCTACGGTGTTCTTTGGCGGGGGCACGCCCACCCTGCTGCCCGCAAGCGATCTTGCCCTCATGCTTGCCCGGGTGCGCGACGAGTGGGGCTTAGCGCCAGGCGCCGAGATCACCACCGAGGCGAACCCCGATTCGGTCGATGAGGCCTACCTCGAGACCCTCGCTGAGGCGGGGTTCACGCGCGTCAGCTTTGGCATGCAGTCTGCCGTGCCGCACGTGCTCCACACGCTCGACCGCACCCACACGCCTGAGCGCGTGCCGGTCGTCGTTGCAGCCGCGCGTGCCGTCGGCCTGCAGGTGAGCCTCGACCTGATCTACGGCACGCCGGGGGAGTCGCTCGCCGATTGGGAGCGCTCGCTCGACGCCGCGCTCGAAAATGCCCCAGACCACCTGTCGGCCTACGCCCTGATCGTCGAGGCTGGCACGAAGCTCGCCGGGCAGATTCGCCGCGGCCAGGTCGCCGAGCCAGACGACGACCTGCACGCTGAGATGTACGAGCTGCTCGACGCGCGCCTCGCAGCGGCCGGCTACGACTGGTACGAGATCAGCAACTGGTCGCGCACCGCCGACACGCGCTCGCGGCATAACCTGTCGTACTGGACTGGCGAGGATTGGTGGGGCGCGGGCCCGGGCGCGCACAGCCACATGGGTGGGCTGCGCTGGTGGAACGTGAAGCACCCGCGCGCCTACGCTGAGCGCATGTCGCAGGGGCTGTCGCCTGCGCACGCCCGCGAGACGCTCACCGACGAGGCCCGCCACAGTGAGCGCGTGCTGCTCGAGACGCGCATCAAAGACGGCTTCCCGATCGCCGCTCTCAGCGAACACGGCCGGGCCGCCATCGCTGGCCTCATCGGCGACGGGCTGATCGATGGCCGCGCGGCGCTTGGCGTCGCGGGGGCCGAGCCGCGCGTCGTTCCGACGCTTCGCGGTCGGCTGCTAGCGGACACGGTCGTCGCGAAACTGCTCGAGTAGTAGACTGGCACTCAGATTGTTCGAGTGCCAGTTCGAGTGCGAGAGGGGGTGCGCGATGATCTCGGAGCGCAGCCTCGCCGTGCTACACGCGATCGTGGGCGACTACGTCGCCCTGAACGAGCCAGTCGGGTCGAAGTCAATCGTCGAGCGGCACGCTTTCGGCGTCTCGGCGGCGACGATACGCAACGACATGGCGCTGCTCGAAGACGATGAGCTCATCGCCCAGACACATACGTCGTCGGGCAGGGTGCCGACCGACAAGGGCTACCGGCTCTACGTCGACACGCTCGCAAAACTGCGGCCAATGACCCAGGCGCAGCGCACGGCGATCGAGCGATTTCTTGGGGAGTCGAGCGACCTCGACGATGTGATGGCCCGCACAGTGCGGCTGCTCTCGCAGCTCACCAACCAGGTCGCGGTGGTACAGTACCCGTCGCTGCGCTCGGTCGCGGTGCGCCACATCGACCTCGTCGCGCTCGGCGAGAATCGGGTGCTGTGCGTGCTCATTCTGGGCAACGGCGTTGTCGAGCAGCACACCGCGACGCTGCCTGCCAATCGAGCGAGCGAGCAGTGGCTGAACACCGCGCGCGAGCGCATTGCGACCGCGGTTGTCGGGCAAGATATCGACGCGGCGGATCGAGGGGTCGCCGAGCTCGTCAGCTCGGTGAGCGAGTGGATCGGGCCCGCAGACACCGAGCTCGCGCTCAGCGTGCTTTCGGCGGTGTCGCAGCAATTGCAGGCCAATCGCAGCGATCGGATCGCGGTTGCGGGCGCGGCGAACCTCACGCGGCCTGGCGAGTTCGCCGGCTCCCTTCCCACCGTGCTCGAGGCGATCGAGGAGCAGGTGACCCTGCTCAGACTGTTCGGCGAGCTCGTACAAGACGAGCGCGAGATCGCCGCGTCGATCGGGCGCGAAAACGAGGCCTACGGCCTCTCGGATGCGTCGATCATCGCGACGAGCTACGAGCAGCTCGGCGCGTCTAGGCTCGGCGTGCTTGGCCCGCTGCGCATGGATTACGCCGGGAATATCCAGGCAGTGCGCGCCGTTGCGAGATACCTGAACCGGCTGCTCAGCGAAGACCGCTGAGCCCCTCCAGCACAACGTTTCATACTCACCAACGACACCTAGGAGTTCAACTGTGGCGGATCACTACGAGACGCTCGGCGTTTCTCGCGAAGCGAGCCTCGAAGAGATCAAGAAGGCGTATCGCAAGCTGGCCCGCCAGCTGCACCCCGACGTGAACCCGAGCGAGGAGGCCGCTGAGCGCTTCAAGAGCGTCACGCACGCCTACGACGTGCTCAGCGACACCGAGCAGCGCCAGCGCTACGACATGGGTGGCGGCCAGGGCGGCGCAGGTGGCTTTGGAGACATCTTCGAGACCTTCTTCGGCGGCGGTTTCGGCGGCGGCTCGCGCGGCCCGCGCACGCGCGAGGAGCGCGGCGAAGACGCGCTCATTCGCGTCGACGTGAAGCTCGAGGAGGTGGTGTTTGGCGTGCAGCGCGATGTCACCGTGAACACCGCCGTGCTCTGCAACACCTGCGGCGGCAACGGGTGCCAGCCCGGCACCCACCCCGTGACCTGCGACGTCTGCCGCGGCCAGGGCCAGGTGCAGCGCGAGGTGCGCTCGCTGTTCGGCAACGTCGTGACGATGCACCCGTGCGGCAGCTGCCAGGGCTACGGCACGATTATCGAGAACGCGTGCGTCGAGTGCGCGGGCAAGGGCAGGCTGCGCGAGCGTCGCACGCTGCAGGTCGACATTCCCTCTGGCATCGACACCGGCACCCGCATGCAGATGCGCGGCGGCGGCGAGGTGGGGCCGTTTGGTGGGCCAAACGGTGACCTATTCATCGAATTTCGCGTCGAGCACGACGACACGTTCAGCCGCGACGGCAACGACCTGCTCAGCACGATGCAGGTGTCGATGACCGACGCGATTCTCGGCACCGAGGTTGAGGTCGAGTCGCTCGACGGCTCGGTGAAGGTCGAGATTCCCGCCGGCACGCAGTCGGGCGATCTCGTCTCGGTGCGGGGCCGCGGCATTCAGGGCCTGCGCTCGACGTCGCGCGGCGACCTCAAGATCGCGATGCAGGTGGCGACGCCGACGAAGCTCTCGCACAAGGAGAAGTCGCTCGTCGAGCAGCTCGCGAAGCTGCGCAAAGACGAGGCGCCGCACTTCGGCGAGTTCAAGCAGAGCTTCTTCGGCAAGCTGCGCGACCGCTTCTTCGGGTAATCGTGGCGAACCTTTACTTCGACGAGTCGCTCGCGGGCACCTCGGTCGGCGAACTCGTCACCGTCTCCGGTGACGAGGGCAGGCACGCGGTGCGCGTGAGCCGGCTGCGCCTTGGCGAGCAGACGATCGTTGGCAACGGCCGCGGCCTGCTCGCCTACGGGGCCGTAGAAGCACTCGGCAAAGACAGCTTCGGGATCCGCGTAGAAAGCGTCGAAGAGCTGCCGCGACCCGCACGGCGCACCGTGCTCGTGCAGGCGCTCGCGAAGGGCGACCGCGACGAGCGGGCGGTTGAGCAGGCGACCGAGTTCGGCGTCGACGCGATCATTCCCTGGCAGGCGGAGCGCTCCGTCTCGCGCTGGGCCGGCGAGAAGGCCGAGAAAGGCGTGCAGAAGTGGGCGCGCATCGCGCGCGAGGCGGCAAAGCAGTCGATGCGGGGGTGGATCCCCGAGGTGCTGCCGCCCGCGACGACCGCGCAGCTCGCCGGGCTCGACGGGCACCTGATCGTGCTGCACCCGCGCGGCGAGCAGCGGCTGAGCGCCTGGCGCCCAAGCGACGACCGCGATGTGTTTCTGGTGGTCGGCCCCGAGGGCGGGCTGAGCGACGCAGAGCTCGCCGCGCTTGCTGGGGCGGGCGCGGCAAGTTCGGGTGACACAGGTGCTGCCGCGGCTCCCAGTGCCGGCGATCGCGTGATCGCGCTGCTCGGCGATGACGTGCTGCGCACCTCGTCTGCCGGGCCCGCCGCGCTTGCCGTGCTCAACGCCACGCTGGGGCGCTGGTGAGGGCCGTGCGTTCGCGCGGAGAGATTGCCGCGCTGCGATCGCGGCGGCTTCGGTAGACTGGCACCATGGCTGAAGAGACCGTATTTGGCAAGATCGTTTCCGGCGAGATTCCCGCGAAGCTGCTCGCAGAGACCGAGCGCGTCATCGCGTTCCCCGACATCAACCCGCAGGCCCCGGTGCACATCCTCGTGATTCCGAAGTCTACCGAGTACGCCGATGTGACCGAGCTCGCCGCGGGCGACCCCGAGCTGCTCGCCGAGATGGTGGCCGTTGCCAAGCAGCTCGCGGCCGAGCACGCCAACGGCGAGTACCGGCTCATCTTCAACAACGGTGCGTCGGCAGGGCAGACGGTGTTCCATGTGCACGCTCACGTGATCGCAAACCTTGAGGAGCGTTCCCTCCTTGGGTTCTGAACCAGACTCACCTGTCGACGCGGCAGCGGCGGGCGACGCGGCGCAGCTTGCTGACGCTGGCCCCTCCGCCAGACCCGAGCCGCAGCTCGAGCGCACGGTGACGCTCACCGGTGTCGAGCTGTCGTCGTTTCTCGGCTTTCGCGACCAGCTGCTTGCCGACCTGGAGTCGCAGCACCCCGGTGTCGCCTTCAACGCCCGCAACGACGTGCTCTCGATTCGCGGCGAGACGAGCGCGGTGCGCGCCGCCGAGGAGCTCGTGCGCGAGATTCTCGAACTCGCCAGGCGCAGCGGCACCGTGTCGAGCACCGACGTGCGGTCGATCGCGAAGATGGTGCGCGACGGCAACGGCCCGCGAGCGGCGATCACACTGAGCGAACCGATCGTCACCGTGCGCGGCAACTCGGTTCGGCCGCAGACGCAGGGCCAGCGCGAGTACGTCGACGCGATCGAGCGCAACACCATCGTGTTCGGGCTCGGCCCCGCCGGCACCGGTAAAACCTACCTGGCGATGGCCAAGGCGGTGCAGGCGTTGCAGCGCCGCGAGGTGTCGAAGATCGTGCTCACGCGGCCCGCGGTCGAGGCAGGGGAGCGGCTCGGGTATCTGCCAGGCAGCCTCGAAGACAAGATCGACCCCTACCTCAGGCCGCTGTTCGACGCCGTCGGCTCGATGATGGATCAAGACCTCGTGCCGAAGCTCCTCGCAAACGGCACGATCGAGGTTGCCCCGCTCGCCTATATGCGAGGCCGAACGCTCAACGAGGCGTTCGTGATTCTCGACGAGGCGCAGAACACGACGCCCGAACAGATGAAGATGTTTCTCACCAGGCTCGGCTACGGCTCGAAGATGGTGGTGACGGGCGACATGACTCAGGTCGACCTGCCGGTGAAGCAGAGCGGCCTGCGCGTCGTGAGCGGTATTTTGCGGGGTGTCGACGACATTCATTTCTCCGAGCTCAGCGCCGACGACATCGTGCGGCACAGCCTCGTCGGCCGCATAGTCGATGCCTACGCGGCGTACGATGAGCGCGGCGCGACCCTCACCGCAGAGGCGCGCAGCGCCGGCGGTACGCGGAGCGCCGGCACCACGCCGAGCGCCGGCACCACGCGGGGCGCCGGCACCACACACAGCACTCACAGCACTGAAGGGAAGCGCGACCGATGAGCGTCGAGATCAACAACGAATCAGGGGTCGCCGTCGGCGAGGATCGGCTGCAGCGACTCGTGAGCTTCGTGCTCGAGTCGATGTACGTGCACCCCGACACCGAGCTCAGCCTGATGTTTGTCGACGAGGCCGCCATCGAACAGCTGCACGTGCAGTGGATGGACGAGCCGGGAGCTACCGATGTGCTGAGCTTTCCGATGGACGAGCTGCGCCCGGGCCGGCCCGACGCCCCGGCGCCCGCAGGTCTGCTCGGCGACATCGTGGTCTGCCCGCAGATCGCGATGATTCAGGCAGACAACGCGGGGCACTCGCTCGAACAGGAGCTCACCGTGCTCGTCACCCACGGCATGCTGCACCTGCTCGGGTTCGACCACGGTACCCCCGACGAGGAGGCCGAGATGTTCGGCCTGCAGCGGGATCTTGTGCTCTCGTTCAGCACCCGAGAACGGTGAGCTCTATGAGCGACGAAGACCTGCCTCCGCTCTTCGAGCGGGCGAGCACCGCTGTGCGGCGCATCGCCGAGCGAGTGGCGCTCGGGCGCGGCCGCGTGCGCGACGAGCAGCAGCTGCTCTCGATGGTCGACCAGGCGACCGAGCTCGACCTGCTCGAGGAGGGCGACCGCGACTACATTCACTCGATTGTAGAGTTCGGCGACACGCTCGTGCGCGAGGTCATGGTGCCGCGCACCGACATGGTCACGGTCGACTCCGACGTCTCGATTCGCGATGCGCTCGAGCAACTGCTTAACTCGCGCCACTCTCGCGTGCCGGTGATCGGCGACGACGTCGACGAGGTGCTCGGGGTCGTGTACCTGCGAGATGCCTCGAGCTTCGTGCTGCGCCGGCCAGAGGAGGCGGAGGAGTCCCCGGCCACGCGCATCATGAAGCCAGCGATGTTTGTGCCCGAGGTGCAGCGCGCAGACAAGCTGCTGCGCCGAATGCAGCAGGAGTCGAACCACCTCGCGCTCGTCGTCGACGAGTACGGCGGCATCTCGGGGCTCGTGACGCTCGAAGATCTCATCGAGGAGGTCATCGGTGACATCGCCGATGAGCACGACCGCGAGGCCCCGGAGGTCATCGAGGAGGCCCCCGGCCTCTTCCTCGTGAGCGCAATGCTGCCGATCGACGACCTCGGCGAGCTCTTCGAGATCGAGCTCGACGACGAGGAGGTCGACACCGTCGGCGGGCTGTTCGCGAAGTGGCTCGGCAGGCTCCCCGAGGTGGGCGACCGCGTGACGGGAGAGGGCATCGAGCTCGAGGCAATCGACACCGAACGTCGACGCAAGCGACTAATTACCGCGCGGGCACGCGCGATCACTGACGAGGGAGCCCCAGGCGAGGCCCCCGACCGCACAACGAATGAGGACACAGCATGAACGGCTCCAGCACCGAACCCCAGGCCGGCGCAGCCGGCGACTTTCGCGCGGGGTTTGTCTCGTTCGTTGGCCGACCCAACGTGGGCAAGTCGACGCTCACGAACGCGCTCGTTGGCGAGAAGATCGCCATCACCAGCCCGAAGCCGCAGACCACCCGCCGCGCGATTCGCGGCATTGCGCACAGGCCAGATGGCCAGCTGATCATCGTCGACACCCCGGGGATCCACCGCCCGCGAACGCTGCTGGGTGAGCGCCTCAATGCGCTCGTCGAATCGATGCTCGGCGACGTCGACGTGATCGGTTTCTGCGTTCCAGCGAACGAGAAGCTCGGCCCGGGCGACCGCTTCATCAACGACCGCCTGAACGATTTCCCTCGCGCGAAGAAGGTCGCGATTCTCACGAAGGTCGATGAGGCCTCCAAGAGCGAGATCTTCGACCAACTGCTGCTGCTCGGCGAGCTGCGCGAGTGGGATGCGGTCGTGCCGATCTCGTCGGTGACCCGCGAGCAACTCGACATTCTCAGCGACGAATTGCTCGCGCTCATGCCGGTCTCGCCGCCGCTCTACGACGACGAGGCCTCGACAGATGAGACCGAAGACGACCGCATCGCCGAGCTGATTCGCGAGGCCGCGCTGCGTGAGGCGCGCGAGGAGTTGCCGCACTCGCTCGCCGTCACCGTCGACGATCGTGAGGAGCGGGAGGCAGAGGAAGAGGGCGAGCTCGGTCTGCTCGAGCTCTATGCGTCGCTGTACGTCGAGCGCGACAGTCAGAAGGGCATCGTGATCGGCAAGGGTGGCTCGCGGTTACGTCAGATTGGCGAGGATGCGCGGCGCGAGATCGAGGCGCTGCTCGGGCGCAGGGTGTACCTGTCGCTGCGCGTGAAGGTGATGAAGGAGTGGCAGCGCGACCCGAAGGCGCTCGGGCGCCTGGGGTTCTAGCCCAGCGCCGGGTGAAATCGCGCTGAACGGGCCGGGTGTCGCGGCACGAATCTTTCACATCGCTATGCGTTTGCTTCTAGTATTGCTGGCATGACTACTGCAAATACCCCGATGGACGAAGCCCTCGCAGCCGTTTTCTCCGGCACAACCTCGCTGTTTATGCTGGCGCTGTACGTGGTGGTCGCCATCGCAGCCTGGAAGATGTTCACGAAGGCCGGCTACCCTGGCATCCTCGCCTTCATTCCGATCGTGAACCTCATTCTCATCGTGAAGATCGCCGGCTACTCGGGGTGGATGTCGTTGCTCTACCTTATTCCCGTCGTTGGCTTCATCTTCGCCATCTTCGTGGCTGTGCGGCTCGGCGCAAACTTCGGCAAGGGCGGCGCGTTCTCCGTCTTCTGGCTGTGGCTGTTCCCAATGATCGGGTACTTCATCATTGGGCTCGGTGACGCCCGCTACGTGCCCCGGCAGCACTAGGGGTGCGGGGGCGGCCTGGGGCGAGGCGCTAGCGGCCGTGGGTGAACCCGCCGCCACCCCCGCCACCGACGTAGCCGCCGCCGCTGCTGCCGCTGCTACCGCTGTAGGAGCCAAACGACGCGCCGCCAGAATACGTGCTGAACCGAGACGCGCTGGCGAGCGCTCCCGTGTAGCGGGTCATCGAACTCGACAGCGAGCCGAACCGTGAGTGGTTGAGCTCCGGGTACCAGGGGGCCGAATACTGGGGGTTCGCCTCGTAGCGCACACGCAGCACCTCTGACCACTCGCGCTCGAGCTTGAACAGCATCGCGTATGGCAGCAGCTTCTCGTAGAGCTCGATGACATTGAGCTCGCCGACCTGGCGCCGCTCGGCCCCAGAGTAAGACTGCAGCACGCGCAGCCGATCGGCCTCTGCCACGCGAATAAAAAGCTCCACCCCCGCGAGCCACTCGGCAACCTCGGCGCCGCTCGGGGTGCACACGAGGTGGCGCTTCATCGCATAAAACGTGGGAGTGATCGCGACGGCGCTGATCAGAACCGCAAGGGCGGGCGCGCCGGGCCCGCGCACCCCAAACGTGACCCACCCGAGCACGAAGCCGAGCACCGCGAGCACGAGCACCGAGAATCCCAACCAGGCGGAGCCACGCAGGCGATCCTTCGTGAGATACCCGCGGTGCACGGCCTCGGCGCCGCCCGCGCGCTCGAGCGCCGCAACGCCCGACGCGAACGGCGTGCTGCGCTGCGGCACGACAATCGCCGACCCGGGGGCTGCGCCTGGCACGAATGTCTGCAGCGCCTGGTGGTCGAGCGGGTCGCGCACTCGGTTCGGGTCAAGCACCCGAATCACGGGCTGCGGCGCGCCGCCCTGCAGCGCGGAGGGGCCGTCTTCGAGCCGCGTGACGCCGTTCACCGCGAGGTGCACGATCTGGGCCGGGCCAGCCGGCGCAGCGCTTCGCCCGATGAGCGGAGCGGCGATGAGCGGTGGAAGGTGTGCTGGAACGTCGTACTGGGGAACGATGGTGCCGCGAGCGACGCGCCGCCGCTGCCGCTCGGAGCGCACGACGAACGGAATTGCGATGCCCCCGGCAGCGGCGAGCCCCGAGACAATCAGGGGGAGCGCTTGGAGGGTGAAGCTGGGGCGGCGGTTCGGCGGCTGCGCAAAGGCTCCGGGGGTGAGCCCGACCGCGAGCGTCACGCCGTGATCGCGCGAGAGCTCCATCGGAGCGATGGTGATTGGCGCATCGGGGGTGCCTGTGCCCGTGAACGAGCATCGCGCCCCGCCAAGAAACAGGCCCGAATAGCAGGCGATGTTGCCGTCGAGCGCGGTCGCGGTTTCTGGGGAGAACGTGACCTCCGCCGTGAAGCTGTCGATGCGTGGGCCGTGGTCGGTGCCCATGAGATCCCAGTACAGTTCGTCGCCGGGGCCGTCGTCGACGGGAAGTATGACGTCTGAGAGCGTGTACCCCAGCACATACGTTTGCTCGCCGTGCACGTAGTTCGCATCGCCGATGCCGACGAGTCTCGCACCCTGTGCGTCGCTCACCCTGAACGGCACCGCGCGGCCGGCCTCGTCGGTGACTGAAAAGTCGCGGGGGTCGGTGCTCCACCCCGCGTAATCGATGGGAATGCCGCGCACGATGCCGCGGTTGACGTCGGAGTCGGGAAACTGCGCCGTGATCGTCTCGGTGACCCGGGCGACCGATCGGCCCGCCGCGTCGGCGCTCACGCTCAGCTCGACGTGCCAGGCGGAGTAGTAGTAGTCGTCAACGCTCGCCGCCGCGGGTGGCGGATCCGCGGCTCGAAGCGGCACCGTGCCAGGAGGGGCAAACAGCGCCCCAAACGCCACCACACCGGCGATGAGGCCGAGACCGAGCGCACGCGCGGCGCGGCGTCGGAGCGAACGCGCGGCACCAACCGGGTTCAGGCCGCCCACGTCACCGCCCACCCGAGAAACCGCCGCCGCCGCCACCACCAGCGAAGCCCCCTCCGGTCGAACCGCCCGCGCTCGAGGAGGTGTAGCTCACCGCGCTCGACAGCGACTCGGTGTAGCGGGAGAGCGTGCTTGGCAGAGCGGCGATGCCGTGGGCTGCAAGGCCCGGGTACCAGTACGGTACGTACCCGGGCTCCATGCTGTAGCGCGTTTCGAGCGCCCGCGTCCACTCCGACTCGAGCTTGAACAGCATCGCGTAGGGCAGCAGCCTCTCATACAGGTGAATCACGGCTAGGCCGTCGACCTCGCGCCGCTCGGCGCCCGATGCCGACTGCAGCACCCGAATTCGGTCGGCCTCGGCAACCTCGATGAACATGCGCACCCCAGCGAGGTACTCCCTGGCATCGGCGCCCGCCTGAGTGTGCACGGTGTGCCGGGCCAGAGCGAACGCGCCGGCCGCGCCGAGGAGAAAGCCGACGCTCACGAAGAGGAACGGGAGGGCTGGGCCGCGAAACACGAACCCGACGATCCCGAAGCCAATGAGCACGATGCCGAGCGCGAGCGTGGCGATGCCGAGCGGCCGCGCGCTGGGAGCTGAGGCCCGCTCGAGGTAGCCGCGATCCTTCGCTGCCTGCGCGCCCGCCGCCGTGAGCGCGGTCATCGCCTCGGCGAACTCGGTGCTCTTCTGCGGTAGTGTGCGGGCGTCGCCAGCGACGCCCCCGGGCACCAGGGTCTCGAGCGCGCGGCGGTCAAGCGCATCGACGGCCCGGCTCGGGTCGACGACGCGAACCACCTGCGTCGGCTTCGAGCGGCCGCTGAGCTTGCCGATCTTCTCGCCGTCTTCGAGCCTGGTCACGCCGTTCACCGCGAGGTGCACGATCTGGGCCGGGGCCGGCGACTCGAGCGCGCCGCCCGCGAGCGACGCAGCGAGCAGCGGTGGGAGCTCCCTTGGCACGTCGTACTGCGGCACGACGACCCCGCGCGCGGTGCGCTTGGCGCGTTTGAAGCGCCCGACGAGCACGCTGCTCGTCACTCCGGTGGCGAGGCCAGCTGCGCCAATGAACATGGGCGCGAAGTCGAGCGCGAAGTTTGGCAGTCGCTGAGCGGGCTGCGCGATCGTGCCGGGCGCGAGGCCGACCGCAACGGTTACGCCCTGCTGCCGCTCCAGGCCGAGGCCGCGGAGCACGAGGGGGTCGGCCTCGCTGCCCGCGCCCTCGAGCGAGCACTCTGCGGTGCTCTGCGGCGCTCCCCAGTAGCATCGGGCATCGCCCGTCAGCGCTGGAGCGAGCTCCGGTGAGAACGAGACCTCTGCGCTGAAGTCTCCCACCGGCTGTAGGTGCTCGAAGTCCATGATGTCCCAGTAGAACTCGTCGGCCGCGCCGTCGTCGCGCGAGAGCACCACGTTCGACATGGTGTAGCTGATCACGTAGGTCTGCAGGCCGTGCACGAAACTGTCGTCGCCGACGAGCACGATGCGAAAGCCGTCTTCGTCTTCGACCTCGAACGGTACGGGCACCCCCGCTGCGTCGGTCACGGTGAAGTCGCGCGGGTTGGTGCTAGCGCCCTGGTAATCGATGGGAATGCCCCGCACAATGCCGCGGTTTTGGTCTGACTCCGGGAATCGGGGTGCCACGGTTTCGGTGACGTTGGCGACGGCGGTGCCGGCCGCATCGACGTCGATCTCGTAGGCGACGTGCCACGTTTCGTAGCTGAAGTCTTCGGTGTCGGCGTGGGCCGCAGGGGCGCTTGCCCCGTGCACGCCGAGCGTCGCAGCAATCAGGGCACAAGAGGCGAGCGCGAGCGAAGCGATTCTGGGGAGTTTTCGCATATCTTCGAGATTACGCTAAACTTGCCGCATGCTGTTCGGCTCGCTTCTTCTTAGCTGCCGCGACGAGTCCTCGACTTCGAACTAATTCAGTCTCAGGCCTTCCTCGTCGCGGTGTTTGTGTTTGGCTGAGCGAACGTTACGAAGAAGGAACACGTTATGAAGAACATGCAGCAGCCCTCCGGTATGCCGACTCACCGCTACCGCCCGTACACCGAGATCATTCCCGTCGACCTGCCAGACCGCACCTGGCCGACGAAGCAGATCACCCAGGCGCCGCGGTGGTGCGCCGTTGACCTGCGCGACGGCAATCAGGCACTCATCGACCCGATGAGCCCGGAGCGCAAGCGCGTGATGTTCGACCTGCTCGTGCAGATGGGCTACAAAGAGATCGAGGTGGGCTTCCCCTCGGCCAGCCAGACCGACTTTGACTTCGTGCGCCAGCTCATCGAAGAGAACGCCATTCCCGACGACGTCACGATTCAGGTGCTCACGCAGGCCCGCGAGCACCTCATCACGCGCACGTATGAATCGCTCATCGGCGCGAAGCAGGCGATCGTGCACCTGTACAACTCGACGTCGATTCTGCAGCGCGACGTCGTGTTCCGCTCCGATCGCGAGGGCATCAAGCAGATCGCCGTCGAGGGTGCGAAGCTGTGCAAGGCGGCCGAGCCGATCGCCGCGGGCACCGAGATCTACTACGAGTACTCGCCCGAGTCGTACACGGGCACCGAGCTCGAGTATGCGGTCGAGGTCTGCAATGCCGTGCTCGAGGTGTTCGTGCCGACTCCCGAGCGCAAGGTCATCATCAATCTGCCCGCGACCGTCGAGATGGCGACACCGAACGTCTACGCCGACTCGATCGAGTGGATGGGCCGTCACCTCAACCACCGCGAGAACGTGATCTTGTCGCTGCACCCCCACAACGACCGCGGCACGGGGGTCGCGGCCGCCGAGCTCGGCTACATGGCCGGCGCCGACCGCATTGAGGGGTGCCTGTTCGGTAACGGCGAGCGCACGGGCAACGTCGACCTCGTGACCCTCGGCATCAACATGTTCACGCAGGGCATCGACCCGCAGATCGATTTCTCGCGCCTAGATGAGGTGCGCCGCACCGCGGAGTACTGCAATCAGCTGCGTGTGCCCGAGCGCAGCCCGTGGGCCGGCGATCTCGTCTACACCGCCTTCTCAGGGTCGCACCAAGACGCGATCAAGAAGGGCTTCGAGCGCATGCAGGCCGACGCAGACGAGGCTGGAGTCTCGATCGACGAGGTCGAGTGGGCGGTGCCGTACCTGCCCGTCGACCCGAAAGATCTCGGTCGCTCGTACGAGGCCGTTATTCGCGTGAATTCGCAGTCGGGCAAGGGCGGTGTCGCATACCTCTTGAAGACCGACCACTCGCTTGATTTGCCCCGCAGGCTGCAGATCGAGTTCAGTGCGGTCGTGCAGGGCGTCACCGATTCCGAGGGTGGCGAAGTGTCGAGCGACGCGATCTGGTCGATCTTCCAAGACGAATACCTTCCCTCCGTCGGCGCTGACGGCGCCGAGCGCTGGGGTCGCTACGAGCTGTTCCGCACCTCGTCGGTGAGCGCTGGCGACGGAGTGACCAACCTCACCGTTGAGTTCCGCGACGGCGACGAACAGCGCGAGGAGACGTCGAAGGGCAACGGCCCGGTCGACGCGTTCATCAATAACCTGAACGCCTCGGGGCACCAGGTGACGCTCTTCGACTACGTCGAGCACGCCATGAGTGGCGGCGGCGACGCGGTGGCAGCTGCCTACGTCGACCTCGAGGTCGACGGCCAGCGACTGTGGGGCGTCGGCATCGACCCAGACACGAGCCGCGCGACGCTCAAGGCGATCGTGTCGGCGGTGAACCGGTCGGTGCGCAACGCGGTTGTCGAGCGCGAGCAGGTCTCTGCGTAGCGTCACGGGCGCCCGTCGAGACGGTATGCAAGCGCCGCGCCACATCACAAGTTCGCACATATGTTCGAATTTGTGGTGTGGCGCGGCGGTGTTTTGGGGTGTTGCGCCCTAGGCTTAGCGTGTGATTGCTTCGTTGCGCGGTGAGGTGTTGGCCTCCGGGGTCGGTTGGGTTGTGCTCGGCGTCGGCGGTGTCGGCATGCGGGTCGAGGTGCCGGGCGGCCGAATGCCACGGCCGGCGGTCGGTGAACAGCTGTTTCTGCACACCTCGCTCATCGTTCGCGAAGACTCGCTCACGCTCTACGGCTTCGAGACCGAGGCCGAGCTCTGGGTGTTCGGCGTGCTGATCGGCGTCTCCGGGGTGGGGCCGCGGTCGGGGCTCGGCGTGCTCTCCGAGCTCTCGCCCGCAGAGATCGCGCGCGCTGTTGCCGCCGAAGATGACAAGCCGTTTCGCAAGGTCTCTGGCATCGGGCCGAAAACGGCGAAGCTCATCACGGTGTCACTTGCCGGCAAGCTGAGCTCGCTCGAGCTCGCCGACGACGCGGCTGCAGACCCCGGCGCGGTCGCGCCGCACGATGCGCTCACAGACGCGGTAACCGAGGGGCTGCAGGGCCTCGGCTGGGGTGAGGGTGAGGCTCGGCAGGCCGTGATCGACGCGCGAGACGCCGGCGCAGAGATGACGAACGCTCAGCTGCTGCGCGCCGCGCTCACGCTGCTGCAGCGAGGGCGCAGATGAGCCCCGCGGCTGGCCCGCAGCAGGCGGGGGAGCTGTCGCCGCAGGCGCTGCCCACCGAGGTGGGCTACGAGGGGGCCCTGAGGCCTGGCTCGCTCGCAGAGTTTGTCGGCCAGGAAAAGGTGCGCGAACAGCTTGGCCTGCTGCTCGGCGCGGCGCAGATCGAGGGGAGAACGCCAGATCACATTCTGCTTGCAGGCCCCCCTGGGCTCGGCAAGACGACGCTGTCGATGATCGTCGCGACCGAGCTTGGCGTGCCGCTGCAGCAGACCTCTGGCCCCGCGATTCAGCACGCCGGCGATCTCGCCGCTGTGCTCTCGGGGCTCACGCCAGGTGAGGTGCTCTTTATCGACGAGATTCATCGCATGGCGCGCAGCGCAGAGGAGATGCTGTACCTCGCGATGGAAGACTTCAAGATCGACATCATGGTCGGCAAGGGCGCAGGCGCGACGTCGGTGCCGCTCGAGCTGTCGCCGTTTACCCTCGTCGGCGCGACCACCAGGGCTGGTCTGCTGCCGAACCCGCTGCGTGATCGCTTCGGCTTTACGGCCCACCTCGAGTACTACGCGAACTCGGAGCTCGAGGGCGTGCTGAGCCGCGCGGCCGGGCTGCTCGACTTTCCGCTGCACGACGCGGGTGTTGTCGAGATAGCCGGGCGATCGCGCGGCACTCCGCGCATCGCCAACCGGCTGCTCAGGCGCGTGCGCGACTACACGCTAGTGCACGGCACGCAGCCCGACGAGCGGTCAGTGCGAGCCGCGCTGTCGCTCTACGACGTTGATGAGCACGGCCTCGATCGGCTCGATCGCGAGGTGCTGCGCATTATTGTGGAGCGGTTTGCCGGCGGGCCAGTCGGGCTCTCGACGCTCGCTGCCTCGGTTGGTGAGGAGGCCGAGACGATCGAGTCGGTTGTCGAGCCGTTCTTGATGCGCGCCGGGCTCATCGCCAGGTCGCCTCGCGGGCGGATCGCGACGACGCTTGGTTGGTCGCATCTGGGTATTGCCCCACCATCTTCTGACTCGTAGCGACGCGTGCAGCAAACACCGCTAGACTTGTGCGGTCCGCGCGTGTTCAAGGGCGCGCTCCACTACTTTGAAAGGGTCACCGCCTCATGGATCCGATGACACTCATTATGCTCGGCCTCGTTGCCGTGCTTATCTTCTTCATGTTCCGCAACAGCAAGAAGCGCCAGGCGCAGATGGCAGAGATGCAGAACAACATGCAGCCTGGTGCAGAGGTGATGTTGCAGTCGGGCATCTTCGGCACCATTCTTGCCGTCGATGACGAAGAGAACCGAGTGACCGTCCAGAGCGGCACCAGCACCCTCGTGGTGCACCGCAACGCTATCGGTCAGGTCGTGACCCCGGCAGATGCTCCCGTCGTCGACGACGAGCCTGGCGCGCTCGCACCAGACGATGACCCCGAGTTCGGTGAGCGCTTCACCTCGGCAGAAGAGAAGCCGGCAGCCGCAGACGAGCTTGCTGCAGAGGCCACCGACGCCGCCGTCGACGTTGACGGCGCGGCGACCTCCGAGAAGAGCGAAGACAAGAACTCCGACAAGGAGTAATTACCCGCTGGCGCGGTTTCCCGCGCCGCTACACTGAAAGCGAGACAGCTGTCTTGGCGAAACCATCAGTCGCGCCTGCGGTGAAGAGCGCCCGTCGCTCGCTCATCTTCTTGCTGGCGATCATCGTCGGCCTGACGGGCCTTATTACCCTTGGGGTGTATCGCAGCGATGCGACGTGGACCCCGAAACTCGCGCTCGACCTGCAGGGCGGCACGCAGATTCTGCTGGCGGCAAACCAAAATGACGGCAAGGCCGTCACCGGTGAGCAGCTCGACCAGGCAGTGTCGATTCTTCGCCAGCGCGTGAACGCTTCGGGCGTCTCCGAGGCAGAGATTACGACGCAGGGCAGTAACCACATTTCGGTTGCGATTCCCGGCAAGGTCGATGACGAGACCCTCCAGCGCATTCAGGCCTCGGCCGCGCTCGACTTCCGTGGCGTGTTCGTTGAGGCACCGGCCGAGGCCGGCGCCGCAACTCCCGAAGACGGCGCTGCCGTCGAGGGTGATACCCCGGCAGCGGATGCGAGCGCAGACGATGCGGCCGCGGAGGATGCAGCTGCAGAGAATGCGGCCGCGGAGGATGCAGCGTCGGAGGAGGCGGCCGCGGAGGATGCTGCCGCAGACGACGCTGCGACGCAAGAGCCGGCCGGCGATCTCTACCCCGACCCGCTGCCGAAAGACCCGGCAGATCAGGCCTGGCTGACGCCGGCGCTGCTGCAGGAGTTCGCGGAGTTCACCTGCACCGCAGACAGCGCGCTCGAGGTCGCGAATGCTCCGGCCGACAAACCGCTGATTACCTGCGACGAGACCGGGCTCCTCAAGTACATCCTCGGCCCGGTCGAGCTGACGGGCGATGTCATCACTGACGCCGTCTCGCAGCAGCAGGCCATGCCGAATGGTGGCGGCACCACCGGGTTGTGGGAGGTCGCGATCACCATGAACAAGGAGGGCGCGAAGTCGTTTGGCAAGGTGAGCACCAGGCTCTTCGGCCAGCAGCCTCCGCTCAACCAGTTTGCCTTCGTGCTCGACGGCAAGGTGATCTCGGCGCCGACGATGAACGCGCAGATTCTCGACGGGCGCCCAGCGATCTCGGGCAACTTCACCAAGGATTCGTCGAAGGTGCTCGCAGACCAGCTCAAGTTCGGCGCGCTCCCCATGAGCTTCACCGTGCAGAGCCAGGAAGACATCTCCTCGACGCTCGGCTCGAACCAGCTCCTTGGCGGGCTCATCGCAGGCCTCATCGGGCTCGGGCTCGTCGTCGTCTACTCGCTGTTCCAGTACCGCCTGCTCGGCACGCTGACGATCGCGTCGCTCGGCATCGCCGCGATTCTGACGTATCTGCTGCTCACGTTCTTCTCGTGGCGCCAGGGCTACCGATTGTCGCTTGCTGGCGTCGCCGGCATTATTGTGGCCATCGGCTTCACGGCCGACTCGTTCATCGTCTACTTTGAGCGCATTCGCGACCAGCTTCGCGACGGTTTCGGAATCACGGCGGCAGTCGAGGGCGGCTGGAAACGGGCATTCCGAACCGTGCTGGCCTCTGACGGTGTGAACCTGCTCGCGGCGGTCGTGCTGTTCGTGCTCGCGGTCGGCAACGTGAAGGGCTTCGCGTTTACGCTCGGCCTCACGACAATCGTCGACGTGCTCGTTGTCGCGCTGTTCACGCACCCGATGATGACGCTGCTTGCGCGCACCAAGGTGTACTCGGGCGGCTACAAGTTCTCGGGGCTCGACCCACGCCAGCTTGGCGCGGTCTACCAGGGCCGCATGGCCTTCCGTGAGCCCGTCGTGGCAACGAAGGGCAGCGCGAAGAAGGTCGCAAAGAGTCGTGGCGAGGCAGAGCGACGCCAGACCATCGCCGAGCGCAAGGCAGCCGAGGTTGCCGGCGCAGGAAAGGAGAGCTGAGATGGCTCGCTCATTCGCTGAATTCGGCAACGCCCTCTACACCGGCGAGAAGTCGATCGACTTCGTCGGTCGGCGCAAGCTCTGGTACACGGTCTCGGCTGTGCTGTTGATCATCGCCATCGTCGGCCCGTTTTTGCGCGGTGGCTTCCAGCTCGGAATCGAGTTCACCGGCGGCAGCCAGTTCCAGGTGCACGTCGCGAACAGTCAGGAGCGCGACCCCGAGGTCGCAGCCCGCGCCGTCGCCGAGAGCCTGCCAGGCAGCGCGCCGCGCATCTCGGTGCTCGGCCAGAACGAAGTTCGCGTGCAGACCGAGGCGCTGGATGATGCGCAGAACCGCGCGGTGACCGAGGCGCTCGCGAAGGGCTACGGCGTCGACACCGACGAGGTTACCTACTCGTTCATCGGGCCTGTCTGGGGCCAAGACATCACGAAGCAGGCGATCATCGCGCTCGTCGTGTTCATCTTGCTCGCGGCGCTGGTGATGGCCCTCTACTTCCGCACCTGGAAGATGTCGCTTGCCGCGATGCTCGCGCTCTTCCACGACCTCATCATCACCGCGGGAATCTATGGCCTAGCCGGCTTCGAGGTGACGCCGGCTGCGATGATCGGGTTCCTCACGATTCTCGGGTACTCGCTGTACGACACGGTCGTGGTGTTCGATAAGATTCGCGAAAACACGAGCCCGGGCGAGCTGAGCGACGCCCGCACCTTTGGCGAGGCGGTGAACCTTGCGGTGAACCAGACCCTCGTGCGTTCGATCAACACGTCGGTCGTCGCGCTGCTGCCCGTTGCCTCGATTCTGTTCGTTGGGGCCGGCTTCCTCGGAGCAGGCACGCTGCGCGATATCTCGCTTGCGCTCTTCATCGGCATTATCGCCGGCGCCTACTCGACGATCTTTGTCGCGGCCCCGGCTTACGCGCACATGCGGGCCGGTGACAAGGCTGTGCGGGAGCGCGACGAGCGCATCCTCAGGCTGCGTGAGCGTCAGGGCGAGGCCGACGATGCGAGCGCTGCCACTGCTGAGAGCACTGCGTCGCGCTAGTACTGCGCGCTTCGCGTGCCAGGGCCCCGTACACTGCGTGCGGGGCCCTGCTGCGTGCGGGGCCCTGCTGCGTGGTTCGCGGGCGCAGGGCGGTGGGTTGCGCGGCGTGGTGCCGCCCCTCGATTCCTGGAAATCGCACTCCCTGGTGTAGCGTTCTAACAGGTGAGGAGGCTGCGGTGGTGAGTTCAGACGCAACACAGGCGAGTACGACTTCGCTGCGCCGGTTGGTGCCGCGAATATTCTCACGCGGGGCCACGCACGGCGCGATCGAAGAAGTGATGCGAACGGTGCGTGCGAACTACCCGCGCGCCGATCTCTCGGTCATTTCGCGCGCCTATGACGTCGCGGAGCGAGCGCATCGCGGGCAGAAACGCAAGAGCGGTGAGCCCTACATCACCCATCCGATTGCCGTGTCCAAAATTCTCGCCGAGCTCGGCGTAGCGCCCGTCGCCATTGCAGCGGCGCTGCTGCACGACACTGTCGAAGACACAGACTACTCGCTCGAGGAGCTCACCCAAGACTTCGGTGAAGAGATCGCGATGCTCGTCGACGGCGTGACGAAGCTCGACAAGGTGAAGTACGGCGACTCGGCCCAGGCCGAGACCGTGCGCAAGATGGTTGTGGCGATGTCGAAAGACATTCGGGTGCTCGTCATCAAACTCGCCGACCGGTTGCACAACGCGCGCACCTGGGGGTTTGTCTCGGGCGACTCGGCAAAGCGCAAGGCGCAAGAGACGCTTGAGATTTACGCGCCGCTCGCGCACAGGCTCGGCATTCAGTCGATGAAGACGGAGCTTGAAGACCTGTCGTTCGCGGTGCTCAAACCGAAGCTGTACGCCGAGATTGAGAACCTCGTGAAGCAGCGCAACCCGCAGCGCGACGAGCTCGTCGGTAAGGTGATCGGGTCGATTGAGACTGATCTGCGCGATTCGCGAATTAAGGGCGAGGTCACCGGGCGGCCGAAGGAGCTCTATTCGATCTATCAAAAGATGATCGTGCGCGGCCGCGACTTCGATGACATCTACGATCTCGTCGGCATTCGCGTGCTCGTGAACTCGATTCGCGATTGCTACGCGGTGCTCGGGGCGGTGCACGCGCGGTGGACACCCATTCCGGGCCGCTTCAAAGACTACATCGCAACGCCAAAGTTTAACCTCTACCAGTCGCTGCACACCACGGTCATCGGGCCAGACGGCCGGGCCGTCGAGATTCAAATTCGCACCGTCGAAATGCACCAGCGCGCCGAGTACGGTGTCGCTGCACACTGGAAGTACAAGCAACGTCAGCAGGGCAGCGACAAACAGAGTAGCTCGAACGACATGGCCTGGCTCGCCCACATCTCGGACTGGCAGGCAGAGACCGAAGACCCGAGCGAGTTTCTCGACGCCCTGCGCTTCGAGATCGGGGCGAAAGAGGTCTACGTGTTCACCCCGAAGGGGCGCGTGATCGGGCTCCCGGCCGGAGGCACGACGGTCGACTTCGCCTACGCGGTGCACACCGAGGTCGGGCACCGCACGATGGGGGCCCGCGTCAACGGGCGCCTGGTGCCGCTCGAGACGGCACTGCAGAACGGCGACGTCGTCGAGGTGTTCACCTCGAAAGACCCCAATGCCGGGCCCAATCAGGCGTGGCTGAACTTTGTGAAGAGCAAGCGCGCTCAGAACAAGATTCGTCAGTGGTTCACGAAGGAGCGGCGCGAGGAGGCCGCAGAGACCGGCAAGCAGGAGCTCACCAAGGCCCTCAGACGCCAGAGCCTGCCGCTGCATCAGATCATGAACTCCGAGGCGCTCCAGCAGGTCGCGCTCCAGCTCAATCACGCAGATGTCACGACCCTGTACGCGGCGATCGGCGAGGGCAACGTGTCTGCGCAATCGGTCGTCGAGAAGGTCGCAGCGCTCCTGTTCGATGATCAGGCGTCGACTGAACCGGCCGCACTCGGAATTCCGCTCGTCGATACTCCGCGAGCGCAATCGTCTCGGGCGACCTCGAGCGGAGTCATCGTGAAGGGCGCGAGCGATGTGCTCGCCAAGCTCGCGAAGTGCTGCACGCCGGTTCCGGGCGACGAGATTCGCGGCTTTGTGACGAAGGGGCAGGGCGTGTCCGTGCACCGCACAGACTGCCACAACTTTCAGAACCTGCAGTCGCAGCAGGAGCGCATTGTCGAGGTGGAGTGGGCGCCGACCTCAAAGAGCGTCTTCCTTGTGCAGATTCAGGTCGAGGCCCTCGACCGTTCGGGGCTGCTGTCTGACGTCACGCGCACCCTGTCTGACCATCACGTCAATATCCTCTCTGCCTCGGTGAATACCTCGACCTCGCGGCTCGCAATCAGCAGGTTTCTCTTCGAGATGGCCAACGCCACGCACCTCGATCACGTGCTGAATGCTGTGCGGCGCATCGACGGGGTGTACGACGTCTACCGCCTCACCAACTAGGCGGGGAGCGGCGCGGCGCCGTGGAGCTCGCTGAGCCGGCGCTGAATGCGAGCGCGATCGGTGCGGCTCGCGCCCCGGGCCCGCCGCCGCACCTCGCTGCTCGACCCGGGTTCGGCAACGAACAGCAGCCTGCAGGCGACCCTGCGAGCCGCGCCGAACTGGGTCGGCGCTCTGAGCAGGTCGAACGCGGTGCGCGCGCGGCTCGTGACAGCGAATGCGGCGATCGCGACGAGGTCTTCCGGGAGCAGCCGAAACGTGCTCACGAGCACGTCTTCGCTAGCCCGCCGCTCGAAGCTCGCGGGGGCGCGCCCGCCGAGCGTCGCAAGTCGCAGCGGGGAGCCGGGGGAGCGCCTTGCTCCCCAGACCCAGGCTGCGGTGTCTTCGATGGCGGCGTAGCGGTCGCTGAGCTGCCCGCCGATCGCCGCGCAGCGCGCTGCAGGGGTCTCTGGCCACGCTACTGGCCTCAGGCCCGGGCCGCACTTCACCAGCGTGCCGGTGAGTGTCGCAGCCGAGCGAAGAGCTTGCGGCCAGTGGTCGACTCTGGGTACCTCGGGGTGTGGGCGCATGCAGACAGCTTCGCCGCTTGACCCGGCGAGCGCCAGGTCAAGCGGCGAAGTGTGGATAACTGCGGCCGAGGGGTTCGGCCGAGTACGCGACCGAACGAGTCGGCCGAGCGATGTGGCCGAGCGGATCGGCGCGGTGCGCTAGGCGTCTCCGAGCGCTGCCAGCCAGGAGCGCTGTGTCGCGAGCTTCTCTTCGGCTGCGGCCTTCGACTTCGCATCTTTCGCTGCCGCGATCTCGGCCTCTAGCTCCGCGATCGATGCCTCGAGCTGGCCGCGCAGGCCCTCGCTGCGAGCCTTGGTCTCTGGGTTTGTCTTCTTCCAGTGATCGTCTTCGAGACCCTTCACGTGGTCTTCGATGCGGCGCAACTGGCCCTCGATATCGCGCAGGGCTTCGCGCGGCACGCGGCCGACCTCGTCCCAGCGCAGCTGAATTGCAGTGAGCTGCTTGCGCGCCGCGGTGTGCTCGCTGAGCTCAAGAATCGGAGCGGCGTCGGCGAGAATCGCCTGCTTCTGTGCGAGGTTTTCCTGGTACTCCTCGTTGGTCTGGGCGACCTCTTCGGCCTTCGCCTGGTACAGCACGTCGCCGGCAGCCTTGAACCGAGCCCACAGCTGATCGTCGAGCTTGCGGCTGGCGCGGCCGGCCTGCTTCCAGTCATCGAGCAGGTTGCGGTACGCGGGAATGCCGTCGAGCCCACGGTCGGCCAGGGCCTCGGCCGAGGCGATCAGGCGCTCCTTGCGGGCCTTGACGTCTTTGTTGTTCGCGTCCATCTGCGAGAAATGGGCGCGGCGAGCGGTGTCGAAGCTCTGGCGGGCGGCGCGGAAGCGCTTCCAGAGCGCGTCTGCCTGCGGCTTGGGCACGTGGGGGCCCGAGCGCTGTGCGTTCTGCCAATCAGTGAAGAGCTGCTCGAACGCGGTGCTCGTGTCTTTCCACCTGATCGAGGCCTCGGGCTGCGCAGCGAGCTGCTCGGCGGCGACGGCGATGGCCTCGCGCTTGGCAACGGCCTCTTCGCGGGCAGCCTCTCGCTCCTGCTGTTGCTGCTCGCCGAACGCTGCTGCCTTGTCTGCGAGCTTTGCGACGCGCTCGCGCAGTGCGGCGATGTTGCCGACCGCAGCGGGCTCGACAAGCTGCTCCTGCAGCTTCGTCACGGTCGCGGCGACGGAGCCGTCAGCTGTGCCGCGGGCAATGCGGGCCTCAAGGAGCGTGACAGCCCCCGCGAGATCCGCAAACTTGCGTTCAAAGTAGGCGAGCGCCTCTTCGGGCGTGCCGTCGGGGAAGGCACCGACGGCACGTTCGCCGTCGCCCTCGCGTACGTAAACCGTACGATCCTCGTCGACCCTGCCCCAGGGCATCTCGTTCGTCGCTTCACTCACCGTGTTGCTCACCTGTCGTGTGGGATCGGCTGCGCCGACCGCGTTACTAGATAGACCCCTCCACTATGCCACAGCGAGCCCCTCAGAGCACGATTGTCGGCGGTGGTCTGTAGCATTGGGGTGTGACTCAGATAACAGGTGCGACCGGGTCGACGGCCCCGTTGGCCGTGCGCATGCGGCCCCGCTCGCTCGACGAAGTTGTCGGGCAGAAGCACCTGCTGCGCCAGGGTTCTCCGCTCAGGGTCATCGCGAGCGACCAAGATGGTTCGGCTGTCTCGGTGATTCTCTGGGGGCCTCCTGGCACCGGCAAGACGACGATGGCGCAGGCGATCGCGCACACGAGCGGCCGCCGTTTTGTTGAGCTCTCGGCGGTCACCGCCGGCATTAAAGACGTGCGCACGGTGATGGAGCGCGCGCTGAACGACCGCGACCTCTACGACATCGCAACGGTGCTGTTTCTCGACGAGATTCACCGTTTCACCAAGGCCCAGCAAGACGCGCTGCTGCCCGGCGTTGAAAACGGGTGGGTTACGCTCATCGCGGCGACCACCGAGAACCCGTCGTTCTCGGTGATCAGCCCGCTGCTCTCGCGCTCGCTGCTGCTCACGCTCGAAGCGTTGAGCGACGCCGACATCGCGGAGCTGCTCGATCGAGCTGTCGCTGACCCGCGGGGCCTCGGTGGTTCGGTGACGCTCTCAGACGAGGGCCGCGACGCGCTCGTGCAGCTCTCTTCCGGCGACGCCAGGCGCGCCCTCACCGGGCTCGAGGCCGCGGCTGGCTCAGCGCTCGCGCTCGGCGCGAGCTCGCCGGGCGGCGATGAGCGCGGCGCCGGTACCGATTCCGCCGGTACCGATTCCGCCGGTACCGATTCCGCCGGTGCCGATTCCGACGGTGCCGATTCCGACGGTACCGATTCCGACGGCGCCGCGCAGGTGCAGGCAGCCCCGCCCGAGATCACGGCGGAGCTCGTCTCGATCTCGGTAGACCGGGCGCTGCTGCGCTACGACAAAGACGGCGACCAGCACTACGACGTGGTGAGCGCGTTCATCAAGTCGATGCGGGGTTCCGACCCCGACGCGGCGATCCACTACCTCGCGCGCATGATTGAGGCGGGGGAAGATCCGCGGTTCATCGCACGGCGGCTCATGGTGCACGCGGCCGAAGACGTCGGGCTCGCTGATCCGCACGCGCTGTCCGTCGCCGTCGCGGCGGCGCAGGCCACCCAGCTCATCGGCCTGCCAGAAGCGCGCATCCCGCTCGCCGAGGCAACGATCTATATCGCGACCGCCCCGAAATCGAATGCCGTGATCTCGGCGATCGACGCGGCCATTGCAGACGTCAAAGCCGGTCGGTTTGGCCCGGTGCCGAAGCCGTTGCGCGACGCGCACTATCCGGGCGCAAAGAAGCTCGGCCACGGCAAGGGCTACCGTTACCCCCACGCAGACCCGCGTGGGGTCGTGGCGCAGCAGTACCTGCCCGACGAGATTGCTGACGCGGCCTATTACGCGCCGACGATGCACGGGAACGAGCGAGAGGTGTCAGAGCGGCTCGAGAAGATTCGGCGCATCACCCGTGGCCTGTAGCGCCCGGGCCGAAGAAGTCTGCTAAGCTGATCCCTGGCCAACATTGCCCTCGCTGCTGGCTGCACGCGAGACGCAATTGGCAGTCACCCTGTAGCCGGGTTTCTGCACCGGTCGTTCCCTCACCGAAAACGGTTTGCTGTGTCGCGTGCATTGCGAGTGAAAGCTTGTGAATGCGGGCGCAGCCTGGCCGAGAGAACATAGCGGCGGCGCACTCGCGCCTGCCGTCTCAGAAACCCGAAAGGATACCCGTGTCGACTACGTCACGTACCCGCTCGCAGACGCGTCTGTCGCGTCAGCTGGGCCTCGCGCTCACCCCGAAGGCAGCTCGCTACCTCGAGAAGCGCCCCTACGGCCCCGGCCAGCACGGCCGCACCAAGCGTAAGAGCGACAGCGACTACGCAGTTCGCCTCCGCGAGAAGCAGCGTCTGCGCGCTCAGTACGGCATCCGCGAGAAGCAGCTCGTTATCACCTTCAACGAGGCTCGTCGTCAGGACGGCCTGACCGGTGAGAACCTGGTCGAGCTCCTCGAGATGCGTCTCGACGCCCTCGTGCTGCGCGCAGGCTTCGCCCGCACCACCGCACAGGCTCGCCAGCTCGTCGTGCACCGCCACATCCTCGTCGACGGCAAGCTCGTTGACCGCCCGTCGTTCCGCGTGAAGCCGGGCCAGCTCATCCACGTCAAGGAGCGCTCGGAGGCTCTCGAGCCGTTCCAGGTCGCTGCCGCAGGTGGCCACGCTGAGGTACTGCCCGCAGTTCCCGGTTACCTCGAGGTCGCACTCGACAAGCTCGAGGCGCGCCTGCTGCGCCGCCCGAAGCGCGCAGAGGTCCCAGTGACCTGTGAAGTGCAGCTCGTGGTCGAGTACTACTCGGGCCGCTAAGTCTGAAAGTCTTGAGGGCGCTGGAATCCACACGGAATCCAGCGCCCTCAGGCGTTTCCAGCATGCGTTACCGGTTAAGCTTGACCCGTATTGTTGCGCGGCGCGCAGGGCGTCGCCGCGAAACCGCAGGAGGGTGGAACACGTGCGGAAGTTTGTGTTGTTCGTATTTGGAGTGGCGACGGGCTTTGTTGCCGCCCACTTCGTTAATCAGAGCCCGGGTGGGCGCCGCTTCTTCGAGCGGCTGAACCGTGGGCTCGCCGAGCTGACCAACGCGTTTACGAGCGGGTACGAAGCCGCCGAGCGCGAGCAGTTTGACGAGGAGCTCGAGCGCACGCTCAAGGGCCTCGACGCGAAAGACTCGTAGCCGTGCGGCGGGTGGCGACGTCTAGCCTTTGCCCCCCCGCACAGATCTATATTTCACAGGCGCTCGGCAGATTCGTGCCGGGGCCCACGCACCATGAAGGAATGAAGCACCTCACATGCAGACCGCCGAGATTCAACGCCGCTGGCTCAACTTCTTCGAGCAGCGAGGGCACACGGTTGTGCCCTCAGCCTCGCTCGTGAGTGACGACCCCAGCCTGATGTTCACGGTCGCCGGCATGGTGCCGTTCGTGCCGTACCTCTCGGGGCTCGTCCCGGCGCCGTACGACCGGGCGACGAGCGTGCAGAAGTGCATTCGCACGAATGACATCGAGGAGGTCGGTAAGACCCCCCGTCACGGCACCTTCTTTCAGATGTGCGGCAACTTCTCGTTTGGCGACTATTTCAAGGAGGGCGCGATCAAGTTCGCTTGGGAGCTGCTCACCACTCCCGAGGCAGACGGTGGCCTCGGCTTCTCGCCAGACGATCTCTGGGTCACGGTCTACGAAGAAGACGAGGAGGCGCTGAAGCTCTGGCTCGAGCACTCCTCGCTGCCGCTCGAGCGCATTCAAAAGCTCGGCAAAGACACGAACTACTGGTCGACGGGCCAGCCGGGGCCGGCGGGCCCCTGTTCAGAGATCTTCTTTGATCTCGGCCCCGAGTACGGCATCGATGGCGGCCCGGCCACCGACGACGATCGCTACGTTGAGATCTGGAACCTCGTGTTCATGCAGTACCAGATCGCCGATGTGAAGTCGAAGCTCGACTTCACGATCGTCGGCGACCTGCCCAAGCAAAACATCGACACGGGCATGGGCCTCGAACGCGTCGCCTTCATTAAGCAGGGCGTGCAAAACATGTATGAGATCGACCAGGTGCGGCCTGTGCTCGACCGTGCGGCCGCTCTCGCCGGCAAGACCTATGGCGCGAACATTGACGACGACGTGCGGCTGCGCGTTATCGCCGACCACGTGCGCAGCGGCCTCATGCTCATCAGCGACGGCGTGACCCCGTCGAACGAGGGCCGCGGCTACATTCTGCGGCGGCTGCTGCGCCGCGTCACGCTGTCGATGCGGCTGCTCGGCGTTGAGGGGCCGAGCTTCTCCGAGCTGTTCCCTGTGTCGCGCGATGCGATGCAGGCGGCGTACCCCGATGTCGCCGAGAACTTCGACTTTATCTCGCGAGTCGCGTACGCCGAGGAGAAGACCTTCTTGCGCACCCTCGCGAGCGGCATTCAGATTCTCGACACCGCAATCGAATCTGCCGTCGCCGGCGCGAAATCGGCCGGGGGAGCTGCAAGCGTTGACGGCGACACTGCCTTCCTGCTGCACGACACTCACGGCTTCCCGGTCGAGCTGACGCTCGAGATCGCCGAGGAGGCCGGTGTCAGCGTGGATCGCGATGTGTTCGCGACGCTCATGCAGGAGCAGCGCGACCGCGCGAAGGCCGACGCGAAGGCCAAGAAGGGCCAGCGCGCTGACCTCGCCGTGTACAAGGAGCTGCGTGGCCTCGGCGAGACCGCGTTCGTTGGATACGACCAGCTCACGCACGAGAGTCGTGTGCTCGGCATCGTCGTCGACGGGCTCCCCGCGACCGAGGCGCGCGAGGGGCAGCTCGCCGAGCTCGTGCTCGCCGAGACCTCCCTATTCGCAGAGTCTGGCGGTCAAGACTCCGATAACGGCGTGATCGTCGGCGACGGCTTCGAAGCCGAGGTGCTCGACGTGCAGAAGCCCGTTCCCGGTCTCATCGTGCACACCGTCAAGGTGTCGCTCGGCGTGATCGGCCTTGACGCGCGCGCCGAAACCCGCGTCGACGCCGACTACCGCCGCGGGGCCACCCAGGCGCACTCCGCAACGCACATTGTGCACGCGGCGCTGCGCGACGTGCTTGGCCCGAATGCGCACCAGGCAGGGTCGTACAATAAGGCCGGGTACATGCGGCTCGATTTCACGCACTCCGAGGCGCTGAGCGGCGAGACGAAGAGCGAGATCGAGGAGATCTCGAATCTCGCGATCCGCTCGAACTACCAGGTCGTGACCCGGGAGATGGCGCTTGACGACGCGAAGGCGATGGGCGCGATGGCGCTGTTCGGCGAGAAGTACGGCGAGCGCGTGCGCGTCGTCGATATTGGCGGCGACTGGTCGCGCGAGCTGTGCGCAGGCACGCACGTCGCGACGGCAGCTGAGGTTGGCATGATCAACCTCGTCTCCGAGAGCTCGGTCGGGTCGACGAATCGGCGCGTTGAGTCGCTCGTCGGCCTCGAGGCGTTCCAGAGCTTCGCTGCCGAGCGCATGATCGTGCAGCAGCTTGCCTCTGGCCTGCGCGTGCCGCGCACCGAGCTTGTCTCACGGGTCGAAGACCTCGGTGCGCAGCTGCGCGCCGCAGAGAAGAAGATCGCCGCGCTCGAGGCTGCAAAGCTCGCAGAGCGCGTACCCGCGTTGCTTGCGAGCGCTGAGCGGGCCGGCGCGGTGCAACTGGTCTCGGCGGATCTCGGCACGGTCGGCTCCCCAGACGACGTGCGCGGGCTCGTTACGCAATTGCGTGAGAAGCTTGGCGGTGAGGCTGGCGTCGTGATGCTCGCCGGCACCGTCGCAGGCGATGGCGACGGCAAGCCCGTGGTGATCGCGGCGACGACCGCGGCTGCCCGCGAGCTTGGCGTGAAGGCCGGCGATCTTGTTAAGCGCGGCGCTCAGGTGCTGGGCGGTGGCGGAGGCGGCAAGCCCGATCTGGCCCAGGGCGGCGGCACTGACCCTGCGCAGATTCCCGCGGCTCTCGCCGAGATGCGCCGCACGATCGAGGCGTAGCCGTGCGCGCAGGTGTGCGGCTCGGCGTCGACGTCGGCAAGGCACGGGTGGGGGTCGCTCGCAGCGACCTCCACGGCATGCTCGCGACCCCGGTCGAGACCGTGAAACGGGAGACTGCCAGCGCCGACAGTGCCGGCGCTGATCTCGCGCGGATTGCCGAGATCGCGGGCGAGCTCGGAGCAGTCGAGGTGATCGTCGGGCTGCCGCTGAACCTGCGGGGCGAGCGTACGCCGTCGACCGACGATGCCGTAGCATTTGCCGAGCGGCTCGCGACGCTGCTCGCTGGCTTCGCGGCGGTGCGGCTCGTCGACGAGCGGCTGTCGACCGTCTCGGCGCAGGGACAGCTTCGCCAGGCCGGGCGAAACACGAAGAACAGCCGTGGCGTGATCGACCAGGCGGCAGCCGTGGTCATCTTGCAGCACGCGCTCGACGTCGAGCGCAACAGAAACGAACCGCCGGGCGAGCTCGTGACCCCGGCCGAAGCACTTCGAAGGAACGAGGAAGCGCCGTGACCGATCTTGAAACGCGCCGGGGGCGCCGCGAACACGCGCTGAGCGAAGAAGATCGCCGCTCGCGCAAGCGGGGGCGCATCGTTATTTCCTCCGTCTTGATCGTGATGCTGCTGCTCGTCGGCGGCGGCGCCGTCTACATGTGGAACGTGTTCGGAGACCGCATCTCGGTCGCGCTCGGCTGGACGACGAACGACTACGAGGGCGAGGGGCACGGCGAGGTGCTGCTCACCATCACCGATGGCCAGATCGGCTCAGACGTCGCCGCATCGCTCGCCGCCGCCGATGTCGTGAAAACGTCTGAGGCGTTTTATGATCTGCTGCTGCAGCAAGACGAAGAGGTGCACTTTCAGGTCGGCACCTACCGTCTGAAGCAGCAGATGAGCGCCAAGGCCGCGCTCGCGGCGCTCACCGACGAAGCCAACCGCATGGAGCTCACGGTGACAATTCCCGAGGGCACGGCTGCTCTCGACGCCCTCGAGCTGACCGCCGGCGTTGTCGATATTCCCTTCGAGGAGTTCCAGGCGGCGGCGGCGAACCCGGCCGCCTTCGGCATCCCCGAGCAGTTCCCGTCGATCGAGGGCTTCCTGTTCCCTGCGACCTACACGTTCGAGCCTGGCGCAACCGCTGAGTCGATCATTCAGACGATGGTTGATCGCATGTGGCAGGCGCTCGCAGAACACGGCGTCGCCGACGAGGACGCCTGGCAGGTGCTGACGCTCGCCGCGATGGTGCAGCGCGAGGCGGGCTCGCGGCTCGAGGATTTCCCGAAGGTCGCGCGCGTCTTCTTGAACCGCATAGACAGCGGCATGCTGCTGCAGTCAGACGCCACGGTGTCGTACGGCACGGGCAACACCCACACCGTGTGGACAACGCCCGAGGAGCGCGCCGACAAGTCGAATATCTATAACACCTACGCGAACCCGGGGCTGCCAGCTGGCCCGATCGGGCTCCCCGGCGACACCGCAATTGAGGCGGCGACGAACCCGGCAGACGGCCCGTGGCTGTACTTCATGCCAATCGACCTGTCGAGCGGCGAGACCGAGTTCGCCGAGACAATCGAGGAGCACGACCGGAACGTGCAGAAGCTCGCGGACTGGTGCACGACGCACCGCGCCGAGGGTGGAAAGTACTGTGACTAGGCGATGACTGACTCCCACCCGAGCGACGCGGAGCTGCGCTCGCCCGCGCCGTCACGCCTCGCGGTGCTCGGCACACCCATTTCGCACTCAAAATCGCCGGCGATCCACGGCGCAGCGTATCGTGCGCTCGGGCTGCCGTGGCGCTACGACGCGTTCGATCTCGATTGGCCAGGGCTCGGCGAGTTTCTCGCCGGGCTTGGCCCCGAGTGGCGGGGGCTGTCGCTCACGATGCCGTTGAAGGAGGAGGCGGCGCGGCTCGCGGCCGTGGTGGATCCGATTGCCGCGGAAAGCGGCGTCGTGAACACGCTACTGCGACTCGCCGACGACCCCTCGGGCTCGCCGCGCTGGGCGGGATTTAACACCGACGTAGCCGGGCTCGCGCGCGCGATGCGCCGCGCAGGGCTCGACGCGCGCGACACGGTTGTGCTCGGGGCCGGCGCAACCGCCGTGTCGGCGATTCTCGCCGCGCGCTCCCTCGGTGCCGAGCGCATCGCCGTTGCGGCGCGCCGGCCCGAGGCCGCAGCCGCCCTAGCAGAGCGCTTCGGCGACGGGATGTCGGCGATCTCGCTTGGTGAGGCGCCGGAGTTCGCGCCGACGCTCGTGATCTCGACGCTCCCCGGGCCCGGCGGTGAGGCGGTGCAGCTGCCAGGCTCGCTGCTCGCAGTTCCGCTGTTCGACGTCGCCTACGACCCCTGGCCGTCGCCGCTCGCTGCGCGCTGGAGGGCCGCCGGCGGCGTTGCCCACGCCGGGCTCGACATGCTCGTGGAGCAGGCGCTGGTGCAGGTGCGCGTGTTCTTGAACGGCGACCCCGACACGCCGCTGAGCCATGAGGAAGACGTGCTCGCCGAAATGCGCGCCGCGAGTGTGGAAAGATAGAACCTATGCTTCGTTGGCTTACCGCCGGGGAATCCCACGGCCCTGAACTTATTGCTGTCATCGAGGGTATGCCCGCTGGCGTGCCGATCACTCTCGATGCGATCCGAGAAGACCTCGCGCGCCGAAAGCTCGGCTATGGCCGCGGCTCCCGCATGAAGTTTGAGCAAGACGAGCTCAACCTCTCGGGCGGCGTCGTGCAGGGCGTCACCATCGGCGGCCCCGTCGCGATTCGCATCGGCAACACCGAGTGGCCAAAGTGGTCAGAGGTGATGAGCGCCGAGAAGACCGAGCTGTCTGAAAAGTCGCGCGGTCGCGGAGCGGCGCTCACTCGGCCGCGCCCCGGCCACGCCGACCTCGTCGGCATGCAGAAGTACGGCTTTGACGAGGCGCGCCCCGTGCTCGAGCGCGCAAGCGCGAGGGAAACGGCCGCGCGTGTTGCGCTCGGCGCCGTCGCGCGCGCGTTTCTTTCTGAGCTCGGGATCCGCCTCGTGAGCCACACCGTCTCGATCGGCGACGTCGTCGCGCCGGCGACCGCCACGCTACCGCGCCCGGAAGACGTCGCGGCGCTCGACGCCGACCCGCTGCGCTGCTTCGACCGAGAGACGAGCGCCCGGATGGTCGCCGAGGTCGACGACACGAAGAAGTCAGGCGACACCATCGGCGGCATCGTTGAGGTGCTCGCCTACGGCCTGCCCCCTGGGCTCGGGTCGTACGTGCACTGGGACAGGCGGCTCGACTCGCGCCTCGCCGGCGCGCTCATGGGAATTCAGGCGATCAAGGGCGTCGAGGTCGGCGACGGGTTCGAAACGACGAAACGCCGCGGATCCGCCGCTCACGACGAACTTCACCTGCGCGACGGCGAGATCGTGCGCGACACGGGTCGCGCCGGCGGCATCGAGGGTGGCATGACGACCGGGCAGGTGCTCCGCGTGCGCGCTGGGATGAAGCCCATCGCAACGGTGCCCCACGCCCTGCCGACGATCGACGTCGCGACGGGCGAGGAGGCGAAGGCCCACCACCAGCGTTCTGACGTCTCGGCGGTGCCCGCCGCCGGTGTCGTGGCCGAGGCAATGGTTGCGCTCGTGCTCGCCGAGGCCGTTGTCGAGAAGTTTGGCGGCGACAGCGTCGCAGAGACCCGCCGAAACCTCGAGGGCTTCCTCGCCGCGATTCCCGAGCAGCTCGCAACCGCCCGAGAGTCGTGAGCGGATCGCGCCGGGCGGGGAGGCGAGCGGGGGCTCCCGCTCCGATCGTTCCCGAGCCCGGCGGCGGCCCGCGGCCCGCGCCTAAGCCTGCCGGCGGTGCCAGTACCGGCGGCAGTGGCGGTGGCGGCGCCGGTGCCGGTGCCGGTGCTGAGAGCGCGGCTGCTAGCGGCGCTGTGCCGAAGCCGTCCCGGCCAGCGGGGGCACGGGGCGCCCAGCCGGCCCGCAGCGCCAAGCGCCGTCGCCGTCGCCGCGGCGGCGGCAATAGGCTGCCGACGCGCACGATAGTGTTTGTCGGCCCGATGGCCGCGGGTAAGACGAGCCTCGGGCGCCGCGTCGCGAAAGATCTCGGCGTGCAGTTTGTCGATAGCGACGTTGTGTTCGTGCGCAAGCACGGCGCAATTACCGACTTTTTTGCGGCGAACGGCGAGCAGGAGTTTCGGCGCATCGAGGAAGAGATTATCGCCGAGGAGCTGGCGCAGCCCGGCAGCCGGGTACTCGCGCTTGGCGGCGGCGCCGTGCTCTCAGAGCGCACCCGAGAGCTACTCAAGGAGCACCCGACCGTGCTGCTCATGACCACGCAGGAGGCCGTGCTGCGCACGGCGAACCTGGCGCGCCGCCCGCTGCTGCGAGACGACCCATCGGCGTGGGGCCGCATTCTGCAGGAGCGCAAGCCGCTCTACCTCGAGGTCGCCGATATCACGTTTCGCACTGACCGGGCGGGCAAAGATCAGCTCGCGAGGCGCGTGGTGCAGTGGGTGCGATCATATGCGAGGCGGGAGTATCTCGCGGCGCACCCCGAGCGCCAGCAGCAGTCGCAGTCGCGCCCAGAGCGGCAAGCGCGCCAGGGGCGCGAGCGGCGCCAGGAGCGCGAGCAGCACCCGGAGCGGCAAGCGCGCCCGGGCCCAGAGAACGCGCGTGCCGAGCGCACGCGATCGGAAAATACCCTAGGAGAGGATCAGTCGTGAGCATGCCAGCGACCGTCAGCGAAATTGCCGTCACCGGGGAGACGAACTATACGATCACCGTCGGCCGAGACCTGTTCGACCGGGTGCCCGCCGCGCTGGGAAGCCGCGTCGCGAAGGTGCTGATCGTGCACACGTCGACGGTGGGCCGCCTCGCCGACGAGCTGCGCACCTCGCTGCAGCAACACTACGGGGAGGTGATCCTCGCCGAGGTGCCCGATGCTGAGTCAGCCAAACGGGTCGAGGTCGCCGCGTTCTGCTGGCAGATTCTCGGGCAGGCAGACTTCACGCGGAGCGACGCGATTATTGGCCTGGGCGGGGGAGCGGTGACCGACCTCGCGGGGTTCGTTGCTGCGACCTGGCTGCGTGGGGTGAAGCTCGTGCAGCTGCCGACGACGGTGCTCGGCATGGTCGATGCGGCCGTCGGAGGTAAGACCGGCATCAACACCGCCGAGGGCAAAAACCTCGTTGGGGCTTTCTACCCTCCGGCCGCGGTGATCTGTGACCTCGCCGTGCTCGATACCCTGCCGAAGAACGAGATCCTCGCGGGCTTCGCCGAGGTCGCGAAGTGTGGCTTCATTGCCGAGCCCGAGATTCTCGACATCATCGAGGCCGACGTTGAGCGCGCGACCGACCCGACGACCCCGGAGTTCCAGCGCGTCGTTGAGCTTGCCGTCGGAGTGAAGGCGCGGGTGGTGTCGGAGGATTTCAAGGAGGGCGGGATCCGCGAGATTCTCAACTATGGCCACACACTCGGGCACGCCATCGAACACGCCGAGCGCTACCAGTGGCGACACGGCGTCGCGATCTCGATCGGCATGATGTACGCCGCCGAGCTCGGGCGTATGGCCGGCGCGCTCTCAGACGAGGTCGTTGAGCGCCATCGGCGCGTGCTCACGCTGCTGGGGTTGCCCCTGTCATACCCCGGGGGCCGTTGGCCAGGGCTGCTCGCCGCGATGCAGCGTGACAAGAAGGCGCGCGCTGGGATGCTGCGGTTTATCGTGCTCGACGATGTCGCAAAGCCGCGCGTGCTCGCTGGCGTTGATGACTCGATGCTGCAGTTTGCCTACCAGGAGATCGCCAGCTAGCCATCGCGCAATTCTAGAATTGCGCGTACACTGGTGGCATGAGCATTTCAGTCCCGCAGCAGCCCGGCTTCGCCGACGGCTTCCGAATGCTGCTCGGAGCGGCGGGCAACGGGGCGCTACTCGCCGAGTTGCTCGGCGTGAAGCCCTCGCAGGTAACGCGGTGGAAGCAGGGCGCGCAGCTGCCGTCGGCCGAGTCGGCCCGGTCGATTATGGATTTCGCGTACATCATCGCGAGGGCGGAGTCGACGATGCACACGAAGGTCGTGCCGATTTGGCTCGACTCGCCCAACCAGTTTCTGCGCGGCGCGACCCCGCGCGAGTGCATCAAACTCGGTCGCGTCGCCGAGGTGATCGGGGCGATCGACGCCGAAGATGAGGGCGCGTACGCGTGACGCGTGCGTGCGTGCGGGGTCGCTGTGGCGACCGCGGCCAGTGTGCTCGCCGGGGTCGCTGGGGCCAGGGGGCTCGCCGGGGCGACCGTGGCCAGTGGGGCGCTGAGCTGTGACCGAGCAGTTGCGCCTGTTTCGGTGCTACCCGCGGGTGGCCGGTGCGCGGCCGGGTAAGCCTGGGCACTGGTCGTTCGTGCCGCGGCCGCAGTTTCACGGGCGCTGGGACAATGCCGACCTCTACGACTCGTGGTATTTTTCACGATCGGCGGTTGGCGCCATTGCCGAGAGTTTCTACAATAAGCGCCGGTGGATTCCCGAGGTGTTTCTCGCCCCTTCGGGGGAGCCGCGCGCGATCGCGGAGTTTCGTTTCACCGGGCTGCCGCTCGTTGACCTTGACGACGCTGCGGCGCTGAGCGCACTTCGCGTGCGGCCCAGCGAGGTGGTGGTGCACAACCTCGGCGTTACTCAGGGCATCGCGAGGCGGGTGTTTGCGTCGCATGCGTCGGAGCACGGTGGCCTCTCGTGGTGGTCGTCACAGTTGCCGTCGGCGACCTCCGTGATGCTCTGGGGGGCTGACGCCGCGCCTCCTTCGGGTCTCGAGCTCGTCGGGATTCAGTCGCTTGGGGTTGAGCACCCCGCGGTTATCGAGGCGGCTACCGTGCTGTATCGCGAGGTCGGGTAGTCGCCAGCGGCGCTCTCACTTTCGCTTTCGCTTTCGCTAAGTGTCGGTGGTCTGTGTTTTGATTTACACATGACAGCAAGTGGACGATTCGACCCGAATCAGATTCGGGGTATTGACTTGGCGCTGACCGAGTTTGAGTGTGGAGAGCGGGCCAAGCGAGGCCTTGAGGCCGCGCAGCTCACGCAACTCGCCGACGCGCTCGACATCGCACTCGGCGCCGACGGCTCGCGTGTTCGCCAGGATGGCGCTGGGGCTCCAGGGGGCGAGGTTGGCCCTCGCGCTCCCGCTCGCGACCGCGCCGCCGGGCGTGCGCCGGAGCGCGAGCTGGCCTACCGCTCACTGCGGCTCGAGGTGGCTGCCCTGCTCCACGAGAGCGAGGCAGTCGCTGAGCGGCTGCTTCAAACCGCCTACGACGCGAAGCATCACTTCCGCGAAACGCTCGGTGCGCTGAGCGAGGGCGAGATTTCTTTGAACCATCTCAAGACGATCGCGAACGAGGGGTGCGTGCTGACGGCGCCAGGCTCGGTCGAGCAGGCGGAGCGCCTCGCCGCTTACGAGCGGGCGGTGCTTGACATCGCCCGGGTCGAGAGCCCCAACCGGCTGCGGCCAGTTGCGCGTCGACTCGCTGCCGCGCACTCGCAAGAGACGGTCGAGCAGCAACACGAACGGGCTGCCCAGAAGCGGTGCATTCGAGTGGTCGATGCTGGCGATGGCATGTCTGACCTGATCGCGCACCTGCCAGCACCCGAAGCCCACGCCATCTTCGACCGAGTTGCCCGAGTGGCAAAGAAGCTGGCTACCGTTGCGGAGCTGCCCGCGGGTAGCGAAGACGGGGGCGCGCAAGCAGGGGGCGCGCAAGCACGGGGCGCTGAAGCAGCCGACGCGGCGATAGCCGGCGCGTCTCGAGGCGTGGCTGCGGTGCGTGCCGATGTATTTTGCGACCTCTTGCTCGGAGGGGAAGGGGCAACAGCGAGTGCCGCGAGCGGAATCGACGGGCACATTCAGCTGGTTGTTCCCAGCGAGCTTCTCGAACACGGCACCGTGCTTAACGGAGCTCGTGAGAGTGGTACCGAAAGCGGCTTCGTTGGTGGCGTCGTTGGTGGCGTCGTGAGGAGTCTCGCACTGGCCGCTGGTGGGCCCGAGCGGCCCCTCCGAGGGCAGTGGCAGCACGAGCGGCCCGTTGCCGAGCTCATCGGCCACGGCCCGATTGACGCGGGCACGGCGCGCGAGCTTGCCGCGACCGCGTCGGGCTGGGAGCTGGTGTCGATTGACGTCGGGGGCACGGTGCTCTCGGTCAACCGCTACCGACCCACCCCGCAGATGCGGCGGCTGCTTGGCGCGAGAGACCTGCACTGCAGGGCTCCCGGGTGCCGCGTTCCCGCCCACCGTTGTGACATCGACCACACGCGCGATGCGGCACTTGGGGGAGAAACCTCGACGACCAACCTGGCTCACCTGTGCCGCGGGCATCACGTGCTGAAACACCACACTGACTGGCAGGTGTCGCAGCAACCCAATGGAGACATGAACTGGGTCAGCCCGACCGGTCGAAGCCATCGCGACCGGCCGGCGAGCAGGGTGCGGTTTCGGGCAGCCGGAGGGGTGCTTGGGGCTCGCGCTTGACTGCGCGAACGCAGCTTCGCGGGCCCCGGGCTCATGCGCATTCCGTCGCGCACTTTTGCTACGGCAACCTGCGCGGCACTCGCAGGGGGCCAGTGCCTGACTGAACGGCAGCTCGCTGTCGCTCGTCGTCGGTCTCTGCGCGCGATGGGTCGTAAATCTTGTCCCGAATGGCGAAGAACGTAATGAGTGCCGCAAGCACGTACCCGATACCTAGGGCGGCCAGACCTAGCCCAACACTAAAGGCATCGGCGATGATTCCGATGGTGAGAGGGGCGAGCAGAGCGCCGACCCTGCCGAGGTTGTAGGCGGTGCCGGTCGCGGTTCCACGCAGGGCTGTCGGGAAACTCTCATTCATGTAGGCCCCGTTAACAGCGTATGGCCACCCGTACATGAACCCAAGGATCAGCAGAAACACGACGATGTTCTGCGGGTTTTGGAACAGGTAGATCACGGGGAGCAAGCACGCGGTGATGAACGAGCCGATCGAGAAGACCAAGCGTCGCCCAATGCGGTCGGCGAGCCACCCGCCAAGGAGACGGCTCACAAAACCGGCAGCATAGGTGCCTGCGACGTAGGCGGTCATCGAAGTAAATTCGACGCCGAGATCGCCTGACACATAGGAGGGCAGCCAGGTGTTGACACCGTAGTACCCAAATTGCAGACACACAGACACTGCGGTCCACAACAGCAAGAGCCTTCGAGCAACCGGGTTACTTAGTAGCAGCCGCCACTGATTGCCTCGGCTCCGGGACGAGTGCTCCTGAGGGGCGAGGTCTGGGCGCTCTCGCCATCCGACTGGCTCCGGTATTGCGCGGCGAATGTAGACGGCCAGGATGACGGGCGCTATCGCGATCCAGTACATCCAACGCCAGCCGTGGGTTGGGATGATCGCGCCGGCGGCGAGAGCGGCCGTGAGGTAGCCGAGGGAGTACGACGCCATCAGCACGCCCATAGTCAACCCCCGGCGTTTCGCGCTTGTGTACTCTGCCATGAGCATCATGCAGATGGTGTACTCCGCACCGAGGCCAAGTCCGGTCACAAACCTAATGATCATGAACTGCCAGGGTGCCTCGGTAAACCCGAGGAGAAACGACCCGATTGAAAACAATACGATCATCAACGCCGCCATGCGGACCCGGCCGTATCGATCCGCAAACCAGCCGCCAAAGATTCCGCCGACGCCCATGCCCGCAAGCGACGCAGTTCCCAGGAGCCCGGCTTGGGTATTGCTGAGGCCCCATTCTTCTCGGAGGCTTGGCAGGGTGAGTGATAAAGCCTGCAAGTCGAAGCCGTCGACGTACAGTCCTAGAAAGCAAGACACAAACACGCTGACCCAGATGGTACGTGGGTTCGTTAGTTTTTTGCGCACGAGATTCTCCTCTTCATGCATCGTTGAATGAAAGAGCGGGCAGGGTGATTTTCCGCGCCGGGGCGCTAGCTCGAGCGGTGACAGCGGCCCGATGGCCCGTTGTGTTAGAGAGGTCCGATCGCCCCCTCGGCCCTGAGCCTGGCCCGCCGCCCTGGGTCGTAGCCCAGTTCTTCGAGAACGGCGTCGGTGTGCTCGGAGAACATTGGCGGTGCCAGCGAGATCCTCGTCGGAGTGCCGCTGAGCCCGAACGGGGCGGCGATCAACTTCAATGGCGGAGCAGACGGCTGCTCGACGGTGCGAACAAGGTCGCGAGCGGCGACCTGCGGCTCGGCAAAGAGATCCTCGATGGAGTTGAGCGGCCCACTCGGAACCCGTGCCTGGCGCAACTGTTCCAGTAACTTCGCGGTGTGCCAGACTCGCAATTCTGCCTGCAGCAGTGAGATGAGGTCTTCGCGGTTGCGAATGCGCGCGCTTGCGGTGCGAAACCTGTCGTTGACGGCGAGTTCCGGGCGTTCGAGCACTTCGCAGAGCCGCGCAAACTGGGCGTCATTGCCAACGGCGATGACAATCTCTCCGTCATGCGTGGCGAAGTTCTGGTAGGGCACGAGGGTCTGGTGCTGGTTGCCGTACCTCGGAGGGACGTCGCCGGTATTGAGGAACGTCGTGGCAAGATTCAGTAGCGAAAACGTCATCGAATCTAGTAGCGAGATATCGCAGTGCTGCCCCTCGCCGGTCTGGTTGCGTGCCTGCAGCGCCGCAAGCACGCTGATCAAGGCGTGCAAACCGGTCTGAAGGTCGGCTAACGCGATCGGCGCTTTAGTTCCCTCGTCGCCAGGGGCCCCATTCATGGCCACGAAGCCTGTCATCGCTTGGGCGATGAAGTCGTAGCCTGGCTCGGCGCGTGCTGGCCCGGTCTGGCCAAACCCGGTGATGGAGCAGAGAATCACCCTCGGATTAATCCTTCGCAATTCGGGGTAATCAAGCCCAAGGCGTTCAAGTGTGCCGGTGGTGAAGTTCTCGATCACTACGTCGCTCGTGCGAACGAGATTCCGAATGATCTCCCGGCCAGACTCAGTCTTCAGGTCGACCGAGATCGCGCGTTTGCTCCGGTTCACCGTCGCAAAGTACACGCCGATCCCGCTCACCTCTGGCGGGTGCCAGCTCCTGGTTTCATCGGGATTCAGGGGGCCCTCGACCTTGATAACGTCGGCCCCGAGGTCGCCAAGCAGGCTCGCGCACAGCGGCCCCGCGACCACGCGACTGAGATCGAGAACACGCACTCCTGTCAGAGCGCCGGGCGATTGACTAGTCACTTGATGTCCCCTGACGCCGAGATTCGAGCTGCAGTAGCGGCCCCTCCCTGCCGCTCCCTTGCGCGGTGCATGGGGTGCCTGGAACCGGCGCGTGCGATGGTGCGAAGCAGCATCGGCTCTACCGCGGAAAGGGGAACGTGGCCCGCACTGAGTACCTGCTCGGCTGCGTGGGTGAGCATCACGTGTTCGGCTGACCCTGCGGTGTTCTCTTGCCGGAGGAAATGCTCGTCAAGATAGCCAAGTAGCACCGCGAGCTTTCTGAAGCTGTTCGCATCTCGTGCCTCGGTCATCGCCTGCTCGAGCAGCAGACTCGATGCCAGTAGGTCGTACAGGCGGTGCATCAGCCGAACGGCCCCGAGCTCCCGATGCTCGGAACCGAGGAGCGACAGTTGATCGCACTCCTGTTCTGCCTCGGTCGCAGCCGCAAGTAGGTACTCGGCGATGCGGCCGACGGTAGTGTCAACGGCATAGGGGGTGAGCTTGCCACGGATCTCAGCGAAGAACGGCACATCGGAGCCGTTGCGAAGCATGGCGCGCTGAACGTCGAGCGCGACGATGTTCGTCGTGCCCTCCCAGATCGATCCGAGTTGGGCGTCGCGTAGCAGCTTGCCGTCGACCCAATCATCGATATAGCCGTTACCACCTCGGGCCTCCATGCCCTCGGAGACGACGTGTCGCCCGCGCTTGCAGATGACCCCTTTGAGCAGCGGTGTGAGCAGCCGCACATATCGTGAGTGTGGCTCATCGGGAACGCTGGCGTGGCGCTCCTCGGGGCTGAGGCTCGCGACTGCGGCGTCCGCTCGGTCATAGCTCACCGCGGTGTGGAACAGTGTTGCCGCGGCAGCCTCGCTCTCGACAAGCATGCCAAACAAAGCAGCGCGCATGAGTGGCTTATCGACAAGCATCTGTCCGAACGCGGGGCGCCCCTGCGCCGAGGTGAGCGCTTCGATGTAGCTGCGTCGCATGAGCGCTGCGGAGCGCATCGCGTTTGAGAGTCGAGAAGCGTTGACCATCGACATCATTTGTTTGAAGCCGGTTCCGAGTTCGCCGACTGGGTAACAGAGCGCCCCAGCAAACTGTACTTCGCCCGAGGCCATCGCGCGGGTGCCGAGCTTGTCTTTGAGGCGATTGATTCGGAAGCTATTCATGGAGCCATCTGGAAGCAGTCGCGGCATGAGGAACATCGCGAGCCCACTGGTGCCCGGCGCGGCGCCGTGGGGGCGCGCGAGGACAAGTGCGAGATCAGCTGATACGTTGGAGCAGAACCACTTGTCTCCCCAGAGCCGCCACTCGCCCCCATCTTGCCGAGCCTCGACGACGTTGGCCCCCACATCGGAGCCGCCCTGCTTTTCCGTCATGAACTGGGCGCCCGAGAAATGCCCCGGCTCGGTGCGCAGCATTGGCTCAACAAAGCGTTCACTGAGCGCTGTGTCGCCGTAGCGCTTGAGCACTCGGATCGCCGCGTCGGTCATGCTCATCGGGCATGCCAGCGCGAACTCCGCCTGCACGAAGAGATACCAAAACGCATACTTGAGCACGTGTGGAACCGGAGCGTCGAAACCCAGCACGGGCTTGTGCGACATAGCAACCAGGCCGAACTGCTCAACTCCGAGATGCTCCATCCGAGTGTAGGCAGGGTGGTAGTCAATGGCATTCACGAGCCTGCCGCGCGAGTCAAAGGTTCGAAGCCGTGGTGGGTTCGCGTCGGCGGTACGCGAGAGCGTATCGAGCTCCGTTCCGACGAGTCTCCCGAGCTCCCTAAGGTGCGGCGCTGCAATTGAGTAGAGCTCGGGGGAGAGCGCTGAGCTGAGTGTCGTTTGCAAGTCGGTGTCAATCTCGAAGGCGTTGATACCCTCCGTGTCTGGCATTGTGCTCTCGGGGGAGCCCGACATCACGGCGTCTTCAATGGTGTGGGTAACAAACCCTGGCATAGTGCATCCTTTCGCGGTGCGGCGAGGTGCCGTGCCATCATCATGTCCGGTAATTGCCCCTCAAACGATCGAGAAATGACATGCCTCGATGCGTGATCCGTCTCCCGTCCTCAGGTCAATTCCGTGAGCGAGTGACATCTGCCGCCGCGCGCAGCACTGCCGCCAACGCAGGGTTCGAGTTCGAGCTGTGCCAGGCGAGGCTGAGCCAAGTGGGAGCTATCGCATCTTCAATATCTAGAAATTTGACCCCAGAAATGCTTGTGTTTTCTCTCACTGACGTCAGCGTCAGTGTGACGCCGAGACCGGAGGATACGAGCGCGAGCGCCGTCCAGGTGTCTGGGGCGAACTGTGCGGTCGTGAGCGTAGTTCGGTGCCCCATGCTGAGCGTGTTCAGTCGATCGGTGATGACGGAGGGCAAGCGCTCCTGCAGACGTATGAACGGCTCGTTTGAGACGGCTTGAAACGGTGTGCTGCCTTGCTCAGCGAGCGGGTGTGTGCTTGGAACCGCTAGAACGAACCCCTCCTTACTCAGCTTGGTTGCTTGGATTCCCTCTGGAAGATCGCTCCACCGCCCCAGCGCGGTATCTACCGAGTGGTTCAGGAGTTTGTGGAGCCCCTCGCCGGCGAAGCCACCCGCGCTGAGTTCGAGTCTGATGCCAGGGTGGGTGACGGAGACTGCCGATGCTATCGCGCTCACGAGGCGATACGACGAAGGCCCGGTGAAACTCATGCGTACGGTGCCGCTGAGCCCCCGGGCCGACCGGCTCACGCTCTCGAGTGCTTGCTCGTGCGAGTCGTTCACTGCGCGTGCGGGCTCAATGAATGCCGTTCCGGCTTCAGTGAGCGTAACTTGGCGGTAGGAACGATCGAATAGGCGAACGCCAAGCTCCTCTTCGAGGCTGCGAATTGTTCGGCTGAGCGTGGGCTGGGTGACGAAGATCTGTTCTGCAGCGCGACCGAAGTGAAGCTCTTTGGCGAGCGCGAGGAATGCGATCACGTGGTGGTGCTCCATGAGGCTGCTCCTTTCTGTCGCTGGAGTCTGAAACTTGCGTCTCAAATATTCTGTGCTTGCTATGCGAGTGTTGCATAGAGTGATGTCAATTGCACCCTTGGTGGCGGCGTGCCGGTGGCTCAGACTGGGCTGATTGAGCCGATTGTGCGGTGCGGTGCGCCGAGAGAGTGAGCAAAGATGCTTCCAATTGATGAACCCAGTGACCTGTTTCTCCACAGGGAGACCCTCACGCCCAGCGAGCTCGCCCTGAGCGCCAAGCTTCGTGCGTTTGTGGAGGGCTCAGTGCTCCCGGTGATCAATGATGCGTGGGAGCGCGCAGAGTTTCCCAGGGGATTGTTGCCCGAACTGCGCGACCTCGACATCGCCGGCACGACTATCGCTGACTACGGTGGCCCTGGCATGACGCTGCGTGAGCAGGGACTCACCGCATTTGAGCTGTCGCGGGGAGACGGGTCGGTCAATACGTTCATGGCCGTGCACTCGGGGCTGGCCATGGGCACGATACACGCGCTTGGGTCGCCCGAGCAGCGCCAGCGTTGGTTGCCGAGCATGATGCAGCTTGAGCGCATCGGCGCGTTTGCGCTTACCGAACCCGACCACGGATCCGACGCGGTAGCGCTCGAGACAACAGCTGAGCGACGCGGAGGTCGCTACGTTCTCAACGGCCGAAAGCGCTGGATAGGGAACGGGGCATCGGCCGACATCGTATTGATCTGGGCGCGCGACACCTCGGATGGAAATGTGAAGGCGTTTGTGCTGGACCGCGCGCCGGGGGAGGACTACCCGGCCGGGTATGATGCAACCGATATCGCCGGCAAGATCGGCAAGCGAGCCATTCAACAGGCAGAGATAGATATCGTTGGCCTTGAGATCCCCTCGGCCAACCTGCTCGCCAAGTCGCACGACTTTCGCGATGTGGTGGCTGCCCTCGACCGGACACGGCTGAACGTCGGGTGGGCGGCGCTCGGGCACGCCGTCGCGGCATTCGACATCGCCCTCGAATACGCGAACGAACGCTATCAATTCGGGTCTGCGCTGGCCGGGTATCAGCTGGTTCAGGAACGGCTCGTGGGAATGCTCACGAAAATCTCAACGATGTACGGCATGTGCTTTCGAACGACAGAGCTCGGTGAGATTGGTGACCTGACGGGAACGATGACCTCCATGCTGAAGCTCCACACCGCTGCAGCCTCGCGGGAAGTGTGCCGGGAGGCTCGAGACCTTCTTGCGGGGAACGGGCTCTTGCTCGAAAATCACGTGGCGCGGCATCTCACCGACAGTGAGATCAACCATACCTACGAGGGTACGGAATCGATTCAGACGCTGCTGATCGGGCGAGACCTCACTGGGATCTCGGCGTTTCGTCGCCACGCCCGCTCAGAAACCCCTGCGACTGCAGAATCACCGTGAGTACCTGGCGGTCTTCAGCGTGCATCACGCCGTCGACGAAGCGGCGCAACGCCTGGTCGAGCGAGACCTGCCCGCCGCTGCCTGCGACCTTCTGTACGATCGCGACGAGCGTGCGGGGGGCCAGAACCGACTCCTCGAGGCCGGGGCGCCCGTCGATCTCGCGTTCGGTAGACACGAACCGGCTGAAGCCCTCGCCGTGGGACCCAGCGAAGACCTGCTGGCTCACGAACGCGGCGCGGGCCACGCGTTCAAGCTCATCGACGCTGAGCGCAACCTCGCCCGAAGCGTCGGCAATCGAGGCCGCGGCGAGCAGCGCGTTCTCGCGAGGGGTGGCCGTGTACTCGAGCCCGGAGTCGGGGTAGTGCACCCGGTAGCTGTTCGCGCCGAAGCGATTCACAAGCTCTGCGCTCATGCGATCGATGCCGCGGTAGCGGTGCGGCGTCTGCTCGTTCGCCGTCGCGAGAACTGCGAACCCAGCGGCGATCGTGACCGGGGCTCCGTTGTTCTCCTGCACCCCAAACTGCTGCCCGGGCCGCAGCTGCAGAATGCGATTGAGCCGCTTGAGAAACTCTGCGGGCATTGCGTTGACCTCGTCGAGAATGACGGGGCGCCCCTCGGTCATGGCGCGAAGCAGCGGGCCCGCAACAAACACGCTCACGGTCGCCCCGCCGACGGAGCGTAGCTCGTGGCTGCCGATGAGCTGCGCGCTCGTGATGTCGCCGTAGCCCGACACCAACTCCGGCTCGCGACCGAGCTCGACCCTCGCGAGATACTCGGCGAGCGCAGTCTTCGCCCCGCCGGTTTCGCCGAGCAAGAGGAGCGGTTCGCCGCGCGTGAGCGCAGGCAGCGCCTCGGTGATGATGGCTCGCATCTGCCCGGTGAGCAGCAGCCCGCGCTCCAGTTGCGCACGAGCCTCGCGGATGCGGATCGCCGCGAGCGTTTCGAGCACGCCATCCCTGAACGCTTCACCGTCGATGCGCTCTGCCAGCCGCGCCGAGCGATCCCGCTCGAGGCGGTCTGCCTGCCCGCGGAGGGTCGCAACGAGCAGCGCCTCCGACTGAATGAGCGATCGGCGCTCGCTCGCCGCGTCGGTTGCCACCGCGGTAGCCTGCTCGCGCAGTTCGCGGGCGGCGAGGGTCGATCGCCACGATTCGACGGCTGCGCGCAGCACGCCCGCACGCGCGGTGAGAGCGCCGTCGAGCAGCCCGCGGGTCTCAGGGTCCTCGTAGAGCGCTTCGAGGCGCGCCTCGAGCGAGCGCTGCGCGTCGGCGGCGAGCGCAGCTCGCGGGGAGCCGATAGTTGCCGCGACCCGGCGGGTGCGTGCGAGCTCCCTGCCCACCTCAGCGGCCTCGGCCAGCACGGGGTTATCGGCAAAGGGAAGCATGGTGCCACGCTACCACTGAGGCGGCTCGGAGCCGGCACCCGCGCCCGCGCCCGAGCCCGAGCCCGAGCCCGCGGAGACACCGGCGCCATCGGTAGGGTAAGACCATGACCCCCGATCCGCTCGACGACGCCGTGCGCGGCGGCATTACCGCCGCGGCAGCGATCCTGGGGGTGCGCGTGGCGGTGCATGACGGGCGTGACTGGTGGATGCGCGACGGCGTCGTTCATATCGGGCTCGGGTGGGCTGCGCGCCGGGGCCCCGGCCGCGCTCCCGCCCACGACCCCGGCGCCCCCGCCCACGACCCCGGCGGCCCCGCCCACGACCCCGGCGCCCCAGCCCGCGACCCCGGCCCGACCGCCGACACGGTCGCCCGCGTTGCCCTGCTGCTCTGGGAATCAGTGCGCGAGGTGCGCGTCGCGCCCGCGCGGAGGCGGCGTCGGCTCGCGCTGTCGGCAGAGCGGCCCGAGCTGGAGCCGTTGCTCGCGATGCTTGATCGGTTGCTCGCCGCGGCTGAGTTGCTCGCGGCGATGCCGAGCCTGCGGCTTCCGGTGGCGCAGGCGCTCGCAGACGAGTCGGCGTTGGGCGACCGCGCCCCGATGGAGCTGCCGCGGCACCTGCAGTGGGTGGTGCTCGCCCTCGGAGTGTGCGCGCACCGTTGGGCGACGGGCGGCGGGGGCACCCCCGAGTTCGCCGAGACGCTCGCCCCAGAGGTGCGCCACGAGTTTGAGTTGCTCGACGGCTTGGGTGGGGAGACCGCCGAGGTGATCGGTCTCGCATTCGCTCCGGATCCGCGGCGCACCCCGATCGAGCGCTTCGAACGGGCATACGGGGTGTTCGCCCCCGGCTATCAGCGCCTCCTCGCGGCCGACCTGGCTGGCCGAGGGCCGCAATCGGGCGGGCCTGCGGCGGGCGAATCGAAAGCGGGCGAGGAGCCGCCAGGCTCCGACGCTGACCTCGGCCTTGGTGACACCGGCGGTGCGGGCGAGGGAGAACAGGGCCCCGAGCAGCCAGCGGAGTCGGCGGCGGGCGGTGATTCCGCGCGCGGGGGAGACGCCGACCAGGCCCGTGCTGGTGACACCCGCGAGGGGGCCGAGGGTTCCGACCTGTTCGAGGCAGAGCACGCCGGGTTTGTCGAGACGGTGCTCGCGACCCCGCTTCCCGCCTCAGGGGCCTGGGCAGCCGGCGCCGAGCTGCCGGATGTGCAGGCGGTGACCGACCCGCAGCGAGACACAGAAGAGCAGAAACCGCGACGGGCCGACCCCGGTACGCCCGGCGGCGCGGGCGGCCACGCAGCGCTCAGCAGCTACCGAGACCGAGTCGCGCTCAACGCGAGGAGCATTGACGGCGTCCGCGAGGTCTGGCGTCACATTGTCTCTGAGCGGGTGCATGTCACTCGCGGCTTCTCACGGACTCCGCAGGCGGAGGGCGACCTGCTCGACCGCGGCGCGCTTGTGCGCGTGGTGTCAGACGTCGCCGCGGGAGTCGAGCGGCCGCGCGCATTTCTGCGGCGTGAGCGCCGAGTCAGGCCGACTCAGCGCGAGGGCAGCACCGACTACGTGCTGCTGATTGATCGGTCTGCCTCGATGCAGGGGCCGCCTTCCGCTGGGGCAGCGACCGCGGCGCTCATTATGCTCGAGGCGCTTGCCGCTGTCGATCGCGATATTGCTGCCGAGGAGCGTGCCCTCGGCATTGACCTTGAGCTGAGCCTGCGTACCGCGCTCATCGTCTTCGACTCGACCCCGCACACCGTGAAGCCCCTCGCGGGCGCCCTCGACGATAGGGCTCGCCTCGCGCTTGACGAGGCCATTCACTCGCCTCAGGGGTCGACGAACGACGCTGCTGCGCTGCGAGCTGCGGCCGACGAGCTCGGGCTGAACGCTCGCCAGGGAGCGGGCCCGGCCTCCGGTTCGGTGACCAGGCGGCGCGTCGTGATTCTGGTGAGCGATGGTGGCACCAATGACGCGGTACGGGCTGCGAGTGAGCTTGCGCGGCTGCGGGCCCACGGCGTGACGGTGTTTGGCATCGGCATTCGCACGGACGACCTCGCGGCGCGCTTCGCACCCGACGGCATGCGGCTCGACGCAGCCGACGAGCTGCCAGCGGTGCTGCAACGCCTCGTTACCGCTGCGGGCCTCGGCCGGTAGCCGGGTGCGCGCGGGCCGCGGCGTGCGTGGCGGGCCGGCGGAGCTACCACAGCGACCGGGGCGATAGGCTCAAAGCTGGAGGAACGAACATGCCAGCACATTCCGGGGAAGCCGCGCGGCTCGCGCGGCTGCTGTTTGCCGATGTTGCCGAAGAGGTGGACCGCGCGCTCGCAGACTCCCAACGGGCTGCGGGTGGCCGCGCAGCCACATCGCGCGCTGAGCAGATTGTCGAGGCAGCAGCGCTCGCTGCCCGCGAGGGGGACCTTGCCCGTGCAGCGTTCGCGGGTATCGACGGCCTGGAGGCCAGCAGGTTCGCACGGGCGTTCGAGCTGGCTGCCGAGGTCGCGGCCTGGTCTGGCCTCGCGCTGCCCGCGCCGGAGGAGTTCTGGGGCGCAGGGGCCGACCACGGCGCGCTCGCCCGCGCACTCATGGCCGATGCGAGCCTCGTTGCGGTGCCGGCGGTCTACGGCCTCGGCGCGGCCGGATGGACGGCGCTGTACCGGACCGCAGCGCGCCAGGCCGCGAGCCCGCTCTCGCTTGCGGCTCCGCTGACGCTCGCGCCAGAGGTTGCCGCGGAGTTTGACCTGCTCGACGTGCCGCCGCGGGGCGTGCCTGCCGTGGGCTCAGGCGACCTCAGCTGGGCCCTGCGGCTCGTGCCGGGCAGCCCGAAGCCGCCGCTCGTCGGGCTGAGCCATGCACACGGGCCGCACCCGACGCTGCCCGAGATGCTGATGCTGCAACTCATGCACCTCGTGGCGGGCAAGCCGCTGCTCGACTCGGGCAGCCTCACGTGGCTTGACGGGACGCTCGGTGGCGGCAAGTTCGCGGCGCGAGAACTCTACGACACGACCGACCGCAGCGTGCGGGTGAACACCCGCGAGATCGGCAATCAGGGCCCTCACCTCGGGGCGCGGCCGCCTATCGGGTAGTCGGCTGGCCCGTCTCGCCACGGAAAGCGTCGATGACACGCTGGCCCGAGAGTCGCCCGGCAAGCCCCGAGCGATCGGGGGTCGCGATGACCCAGACCAGCAGCGCGAGCGCGAACAGTGCCGACACCCAGCTGAGGCCCGCCGCGACGAGCGGGGGCGCGGTGAGTGCAAGGTAGCCACCGATGCCGCCGAGAAATCGCAGCGGGCGGGCGATGGGTGCGGGCACGGAGCCTGGCTCATACTTCACATTCACGATGAGATCGCCGGCGGTGCGGCCGATGCACACGACGAGCAGCAGCTGCACGGCGATCGCCGCGCCCCACCCGAGGTAGGGCGACGCCGCCGGAGCTCCGACCGCCGGGTCGTAGCCGGGGGCAGCCGCGAGCACGAGGTTGCGGCAGACCTCGGCGACCGCCGCCACAAAACCGACAACGACGAGGTCGGCGAGCATTCCGAGCAGTCTGCGACCGAAGGTGACCGGGCGCGGGCCGAGATCGCCTCGCGGGGCAACAGTGCGCAGCCGCAGCAGCGAAGCGAGCACCGCGCCGACGAGCGCGCCGCCCGTGTTCACGATGATGTCGTCGACGTCGAACAGGCGGTAGGCGCACGGGTAGATGCCCCAGAGCCCGGTGAGCTGCGAGGTCTCGATGGCCAGCGAGATGCCGAGACCGATGAGGGTCGTGGCGAGCACCCCGCGGCCCCAGAGCAGCCTGGTGAAGAACCCGAGGGGCAGAAACAATAGCACGTTGAACGCAATCTGCAGCACGGCCGGGTTCGTGAGCAGCGCTCTGGCCGAAGAGGTGTCGAACTCCGCGATGTCGGCGACCGAGGCCCCGGGGGCGAGCCGCGGTGCGACGCACTCGTAGCTCCCCGGTGTGGGCAGCGGCAGCATCGTGTAGCTCATCAGCGCGAAGCCGTAGACGGTGAATGCCGCCCAAGTGAAGATTCGGCCGGGGGAGAGCCGGCCGAACCGGCGATAGTTCGCAGCGATCAGCGGCACGATGATCACGAACAGAAAGAGGCTGCCGAAGAGTATGGCGATGAGCCCGGGCCAGATCCGCGATTCCATGCAGCAACGCTACCGCAACGCTACCGCAACGCGACCGCAACGCGACCGCAGCGCTACCGCAGTGCCTCCGCCCAAACGCTCGGTGCGTCGGCGCGCGTCGAGGGAAGCTTTGTCGTTTCGCCCCACTCGAGGTACTCGGCAGGCACCTGCAGTGCCTGAGGATCCGCACCAGACTTCGCGATGATCTCCTCGACCGGCACGACGCCGCCGGCGCGCCGGAGGATGCGCGCGCGCACGATGGCGCGGGCGTAGACCTCTGGGGAGCCAGCAATGCCGCTGCCGGCTGGGGCCGGGCGCACGAAGCGCTGCTCCATGTAGACGGCTTGGGCGTCGAAGCCGAGCACGCGCGACTCGATCGTGAACTTCATCCACGGGTTCAGCGACTTCCGGTACGAAATCGTCTGGCCGACAACCACCGGGTACCACGATTCGCGGGCCAGCAGCTCGAGCACGCCGTTGCGCTGCATGAGGTCGAACCGCCCGATGTCCATCAGCGACAGGTACTTGCCGTTGTTCATGTGGCGGAGAATGTCGAGGTCGGTTGGCCAGACCCTGAAGTGGGAGCGCGAGACCGCGCTGAAATCGAGGCGCGGCCCGCGAGAGCCGACGAACCACCGGTGCCAGAGGGTGCGGGGAAGCATGTGCATGATGCGATCTTAGAAGCTCTCCAAGAAAGCGTGCTCTCAATTGTCGGAGACCTGCAACGGTCGCGGCGAAGGCGGGGCGGCATTTCGGGGAAAGGGTACGGGGCGGCGGTGTAGGATGGATCGGCGCGCACGGCGCATGCACTTTCTACACGGGCTTTGGAGATCACCGCATGGCAACCTCGAACGACATCAAAAACGGCACGGTTATCAAGGAGGCTGGGCAGCTCTGGACCGTCCTCGAGTTCCAGCACGTGAAGCCCGGTAAGGGCGGTGCGTTCGTTCGCACCAAGCAGAAGAACGTCGTTTCGGGCAAGATCATCGACAAGACCTACAACGCCGGCACGAAGATCGAGACCGCAACCGTCGATCGCCGCGACTTCCAGTACCTGTACCAGGATGGCGCCGACTTCGTCTTCATGGACATGACCGACTACGATCAGATCACCGTTTCGGCGACAGTCGTCGGCGACGCCCACAAGTACATGCTTGAGAATCAGCAGGTGCAGATCGGCCTCCACGAGGGTGACCCGCTCTACCTCGAGCTCCCTGCCTCTGTTGTGCTCGAGGTGACCTACACCGAGCCAGGCCTGCAGGGCGATCGCTCGACCGGCGGCACGAAGCCAGCGACGGTCGAGACCGGCGCAGAGATCCAGGTTCCGCTGTTCCTCGAATCGGGCACGAAGGTAAAGATTGACACCCGCACGGGTGACTACCTCGGCCGCGTAAACGACTAAGCGTGTCGGCTCGAACGAAGGCCCGAAAGCGCGCACTGGACATGCTGTTCCAGGCCGACGTGCTTGACGTGCCGGTCATGGATATCGTGGCCACGGAGGCAAAACGCGCGGTCGGCGAGCCCGACCGCGTAGCCTCCTGGCTGTACGCCCGCGAGATCGTTGACGGCGTCACCGATCACCGGGAGGAGATCGACGAGCTCATCGCGAGCTACGCGCAGGGATGGACGATCGAGCGCATGCCGAATGTGGATCGCGCGATTCTGCGCATCGCCTCCTGGGAGATGCTGCACAACCCCGAGGTGCCGGCCCCTGTCGCCATCAACGAGGCAGTCGGTCTCGCCAAGGAGTACTCAACCGATGATTCGAGCCGCTTCGTCAACGGGGTGCTCGGCAGAATCGCGGAGCACGCGCAGGCGTAGCGCGGCACCGCGTGTCGGTGCACGCGCTCGAGGTGCGCTAGACTGGCGCAGCTACAGCTTTTCTTTAATGGCGTCCAGTGAGGCGCAGAAGGGGGGCGGTGAATGACCACGCGAACGGTTCTCGATGGAGCCGAGATTTCGCGGGCCTTGACCCGAATCTCGCATGAAATAATCGAGGCGAATAAGGGCGTTCGCGACCTCGTGCTTGTTGGCATCCCCACGCGTGGGTCGATGCTCGCACGCAGGATCGCGGACAACATCTCGCGCATCGAAGGCGTCGACGTTCCCGTCGGCAGCCTCGACGTCACGATGTACCGCGACGACCTCGCGCAGCACCCGACGCGCACGCCGCACCCGACCGACATGCCAGCGAGCGTCGACGGTGTCACGGTCGTGCTCGTCGACGACGTGCTCTACTCCGGTCGCACGGTGCGGGCAGCGCTCGACGCGCTCGGCGACCACGGCCGCCCGAAGGCGGTGCGGCTCGCAGCGCTCATCGACCGCGGGCACCGGGAGCTTCCGATTCGCGCCGACTACATCGGCAAGAACCTGCCGAGTTCGCGCGAGGAGCGCATCTCGGTGCGGCTCACGGAGCACGACGGGGAGGACTCGGTGACGATCTCATGAGGCACCTGCTCGATACGCGAACGCTCAGCCGCGACGACGCGGTCCTCATCCTTGACACCGCCGAAGATATGGCGGCCACGCAGCAGCGGGAGATGAAGAAGCTCCCGACGCTTCGCGGCAAATCCGTGGTGAACCTCTTCTTCGAGGATTCGACGCGCACGCGCATCTCGTTCGAGGCGGCCGCGAAGCGGTTGTCGGCCGACGTCATCAACTTCAGCGCGAAGGGCAGCTCGGTGTCGAAGGGCGAGTCGCTCAAGGACACCGCGCAGACGCTGCAGGCGATCGGCGCCGACGGCGTCATCATTCGCCACCCGGCGAGCGGTGCGGCCGCGAGGCTCGCGTCGAGCGGGTGGATCGATGCCGGCGTCTTGAACGCCGGCGACGGCATGCACGAGCACCCGACCCAGGCGCTGCTCGACGCGTTCACGATGCGGCGCAGGCTGCACGGCGAGGGGAGCCGCGGGAGGGATCTCGAAGGGGTCTCGGTCGTCATCGTCGGCGACATCGCGCACTCCCGGGTCGCCAGGTCAAACCTGTGGCTGCTGAACGCGCTCGGCGCGAAGGTGACGCTCGTCGCCCCCGAGACGCTGCTGCCGTTTGGCGTGCGCGACTGGCCCGTCACGATCCACCACTCGCTCGACGACGCGCTGCGCGAGGAACGCCCCGACGTCGTGATGATGCTGCGGATTCAGACCGAGCGGATGCACGCCGCGTTCTTCCCGAACGAGCGCGAATACGCGCGCAACTGGGGGTTTGACGACACCAGGCTGCAGACGCTGACTGAGCGTGCGATCGTGATGCACCCCGGCCCGATGAACCGTGGCCTCGAAATCTCGTCGGGGGCTGCGGACTCGCCGCGCTCGACCGTGCTCGAACAGGTCGCGAACGGCGTGTCCGTGCGCATGGCGTGCCTGTTCCTGCTGCTGTCTGGCGAGCGCCAACAGAGTGAACGAACCGAAGGCTGAAGGAGAAGTAATGTCTGAAGGAATTCTCATTCGCGGGGCTCGGCTCGCTGCCAGCCTGACCGAGCGCGGCGCAGACATCGCCGGCGCACCGCAGGTTGATCTCCGCGTCGCCGCGGGCCGCATCGTCGAGCGTGGGGGAGTCGCAGGGGCGCCCCGTCTCGAGCCGCGCGACGGAGAGCGCGTCATCGAAGCCGACGGGCTCGTCGCGCTCACGGGCTTCGTTGACCTCCACACGCACCTGCGCGAGCCGGGCTTCGAACAGTCGGAGACCGTGCTCACGGGCTCCCGCGCGGCGGCGGCCGGCGGCTTCACGACCGTGTTCGCGATGGCCAACACCCTCCCGGTGCAGGACACTGCTGGGGTCGTCGAACAGGTGCAGGCCCTCGGTGACGCCGCGGGCTACGCCACCGTCCGCCCAATCGGCGCCGTCACCGAAGACCTCGAGGGGCTGAAGCTCAGCGAGATCGGCGCGATGGCGCAGTCGCGCGCCGAGGTGCGGGTTTTTTCCGACGACGGCAAGTGCGTGCACGACCCGCTGCTCATGCGTCGCGCGCTCGAGTACGTGAAGACGTTTGACGGGGTGATCGCACAGCACGCGCAGGATCCGCGCCTCACCGAGGGCGCCCAGATGAACGAGGGCGCGCTGTCGAGCGAGCTCGGGCTGAAGGGTTGGCCGGCGGTCGCCGAGGAGTCGATCATTGCTCGCGATGTGCTGCTCGCCGAACACGTTGGTGCACGGCTTCACATCTGCCACCTGTCGACCGCGGGCTCCGTCGAGGTGATTCGCTGGGCGAAGGCCCGCGGCATCCAGGTCACCGCCGAGGTCACCCCGCACCACCTCATCCTCACCGAGGAGCTCGCCCGCAGCTACGACGCGCGCTACAAGGTCAACCCGCCGCTGCGCCGCGACGAAGACGTGAACGCGCTGCGCCAGGCCGTCGCAGACGGGCTCATCGACATTGTCGCGACCGACCACGCCCCGCACCCCGTTGAGTCGAAGGAGTGCGAGTGGGACTCGGCGGCGTTCGGCATGGTCGGGCTCGAGTCCGCCCTCCCGATCGCGCTGATCTCGCTCATCGAGCCGGGCCACGCGAGCTGGGCCGAGCTCGAGACGCTGCTCTCGCAGAAGCCCGCCGAGATCGGCCGCCTCGCAGTCGGCGAATCGGGCGTGCACCCGAGCGAGCTCGCCGAGGGGCAGCCAGCAGACATCGTGCTCGTCGACCCGCAGGGCGCGAGCGTGTTCGACCTTGACCGTCTCCACGGCCAGAGCTCGAACTCGCCGTTCCTTGGCATGGAGCTGCCCGGTCGCGTCACCCACACGATCCGCCGCGGGTACCTCACCCTCGACGGCGGCGAGCTCGTCGCTGCCGAGACGGTGGCCGCCGCGGCCGCAGCGAACGCAACACAGAACGGAGTATCCGCATGACCCGCACGATGTTCCTCATCATCTGGCTCATCATCGCCGCAGGCATTCTCACCTTCATGGCGATCGCCTGGCGCGCGCGTAAGCGACGCGACGCGGGGCTCGCGCTGCCTGACGCGAACCTTGCGGGTGACGTGCTCGCAGCGTTTACCCACGTCGGCTACGTCTCGACCACGCCGATCGGGTCCCCGCTCGAACGCGTCGCGATCCCGGGCCTCACCTTCAAGGGCTGGGCAGACGTGACCGTGCGCCGCGACGGCGTCGAGATCGCCGTGCAGGGCGAACGCCCCGTCGAGATTCCGGCCGCGCAGCTGCGCGGAACCGACGCCGCGGGCCGCCGCATCGGCAAGGTCGTCGAGCGCGACGGGCTCGCGCTGCTGCAGTGGGAGAGCGTTGCCGCGGGCAGCCGCGACCTCGAATCCAGTTTCCGATTCGCCACCCCGGCCGAGCATCGACGATTCGTCGATGTCGCAAGCCGGGTCGCGACATCGACTTCCAACAACGTTTCACAGAACACCCACACGAGCCAGGAGGACGCGTGACCACCACGACGAACGAAGTGACGGTGCCACCAGCATCGGCACTCCCCACAGGAGCTGCTGTGCTCGTACTCGAAGACGGCACCCGGTACGCCGGCCGCGCCTACGGCGCCACCGGTCGCTCGCTCGGCGAGATCGTGTTCTCGACCGGCATGACCGGCTACCAGGAGACCCTCACCGACCCCTCCTACGCAGGCCAGATCGTGCTCATGACCGCGCCGCACATCGGCAACACGGGCGTGAACGACACCGACATGGAATCTCGCAAGATCTGGGTCGAGGGCTTCGTTGTGCGCGACCCAGCGCGCCGCGTCTCGAACTTCCGCGCCGAGCGCTCCCTCGATGAGGATCTCGTGCGCGATGGTGTTGTTGGCATCTCCGGCATCGACACGCGCGCGGTGACCCGCAAGATTCGCTCGGCAGGCGCGATGCGCTCGGGCGTCTTCTCGGGCTCCGACCTCGAACTCTCGGACGACGAGCAGCTCGCCCTCGTTCGCGAGCAGGCCGGCATGGCCGGCAAGAATCTCTCGGAGGCCGTGACCACGCCCGAGCGCTACGACGTTCCCGTAGCTGAGGGCGTCGAGCGCGTCGGGTCGATCGCTGTGCTCGATCTCGGCATCAAGCGCGCGACCGTGCAGTACCTCTCGGAGCACGGCTTCGATGTGACGGTGCTGCCTGCCTCGACGACGCTCGAGGAGATCCGCGAACTCGCGCCCGACTCCGTCTTCTACTCAAACGGCCCGGGAGACCCCGCAGCAAGCGAGGCCCAGGTCGAGCTGCTCGCGCAGCTGCTCCGCGACGGCCTGCCCTACTTCGGCATCTGCTTCGGCAACCAGCTGCTCGGCCGCGCCCTCGGCCTTGATACCTACAAGCTGCCGTTTGGCCACCGCGGCATCAACCAGCCCGTGCTCGACAAGCGCACCGGCCGCGTCGAGATCACCGCGCAGAACCACGGATTCGCGGTCGACGCCCCGATCGACGGCGAGTTCGAGTCGCCCGCCGGCTTCGGCCGCGTACAGGTCAGCCACGTCAGCCTGAACGATCAGGTTGTTGAGGGCCTCGAGTGCCTCGACATTCCAGCGTTCTCCGTGCAGTACCACCCCGAGGCGGCCGCCGGCCCGCACGACGCCTTCTACCTGTTCGACCGCTTCCGCGCTCTGGTCCAAAACCGCGCCGCAGCCGCCGACACCACCACTCAGGGAGCTTAACCAGACATGCCCAAGCGTTCAGACATTAACTCTGTCCTCGTCATTGGCTCAGGCCCGATCGTCATCGGCCAGGCCTGCGAGTTCGACTACTCGGGAACCCAGGCGTGCCGCGTGCTGCGCGAGGAGGGCGTGCGCGTCATCCTCGTGAACTCGAACCCGGCAACGATTATGACCGACCCCGACTTCGCCGACGCGACCTACGTCGAGCCGATCACCGCCGAGGTCATCGAGACGATCATCCAGAAGGAGAAGCCCGACGCGATTCTCCCGACGCTCGGCGGCCAGACCGCGCTGAATGCGGCCATGGAGCTGCACGAGCAGGGGATCCTTGAGAAGTACAACGTCGAGCTCATCGGCGCGAAGGTCGACGCGATTCAGAAGGGCGAGGATCGCCAGCTCTTCAAGGACATCGCGATCGCCGCGGGTGCTGGCGTCGCGAAGTCGTACGTCGCGCACACGCTCGAGCAGGCGAAGGAGTACGCCAACGATCTCGGGTACCCGCTCGTCGTGCGCCCGTCGTTCACCATGGGTGGCCTCGGTTCGGGCTTCGCCTACACCGAGGAAGAGCTCGTGCGCATCGTCACCGATGGCCTGCACTACAGCCCGACCACCGAGGTGCTGCTCGAGGAGTCGATCCTCGGGTGGAAGGAGTATGAGCTCGAGCTCATGCGCGACACCAAGGACAACGCGGTCGTCGTCTGCTCGATCGAGAACGTCGACGCCGTCGGCGTGCACACCGGCGACTCGATCACCGTCGCTCCCGCGCTCACCCTCACCGACCGCGAGTACCAGAACCTGCGCGACATCTCGATCGACATCATCCGCCGCGTTGGCGTCGACACGGGCGGCTGCAACATCCAGTTCGCGATCGACCCGGCCGACGGCCGCGTCGTCGTCATCGAGATGAACCCGCGCGTCTCGCGCTCCTCGGCGCTCGCGTCGAAGGCAACCGGCTTCCCGATCGCGAAGATCGCCGCGAAGCTCGCGATCGGCTACACGCTCGACGAGATCCCGAACGACATCACGCAGAAGACGCCGGCCTCGTTCGAGCCCGCGATCGACTACATCGTCGTGAAGACCCCGCGCTTCGCGTTCGAGAAGTTCCCCGCAGCCGACGACACGCTCACCACCACCATGAAGTCGGTCGGCGAGGCGATGGCCATCGGCCGCAACTTCACGACCGCGCTGCAGAAGTCGCTCCGCTCGCTCGAGAAACGCGGCACCTCGTTCCACTGGAACGCGCTGCCTGCAGACGTGGCCGCTGACGCGCGCGTCGCCGAGCTGCTCGAATCGATCAAGCGCCCCACCGACGGACGTATCGTCGACGTGCAGCAGGCGCTGCGCCTCGGCGCGTCGATCGAGCAGGTCTTCGAGTCGACCTCGATCGACCCGTGGTTCCTCGACCAGATCGTGCTTATCAACGAGGTCGCGGAGACCGTGAAGGCCGCGTCGCAGCTCTCGCTCGACGTGCTCCGCGAGGCGAAGGATCACGGCTTCAGCGACGCCCAGATCGCGGCCATCCGCGGCATCTCGGAGTCCGAGGTACGCGGCCTGCGCCACGGCCTCGGCCTCCGCCCCGTCTTCAAGACCGTCGACACCTGCGCGGGCGAGTTCCCCGCGCTCACGCCGTACCACTACTCGTCGTACGATCTCGAGACCGAGGTCACGCCGAGCGACCGAAAGAAGGTCGTCATCCTCGGTTCGGGCCCGAACCGCATCGGCCAGGGCGTCGAGTTCGACTACTCGTGCGTGCACGCCTCGTTCGCGCTGAGCGACGCGGGCTACGAGACGATCATGATCAACTGCAACCCCGAGACCGTGTCGACCGACTACGACACGTCTGACCGCCTGTACTTCGAGCCGCTCACGCTCGAGGACGTGCTCGAGGTCATCCACGCCGAGCAGGCGTCGGGCGAGCTCCTCGGCGTCGTCGTGCAGCTCGGCGGCCAGACCGCCCTCGGGCTCGCGCAGCCGCTGAAGGATGCGGGGATCCCGATCCTCGGCACCACGCCCGAGGCGATCGACCTCGCCGAGGAGCGCGGCGCCTTCGCCCAGATCCTCGAGCGCGCGGGCCTCACCGCCCCGCGCAACGGCACCGCGATCGACAAGGAGGGCGCGATCCGCGTCGCCGAGGAGATCGGCTACCCCGTGCTCGTGCGCCCCTCATTCGTGCTCGGCGGCCGCGGCATGGAGATCGTGTACGACACCGAGTCGCTGCACGGCTACTTCGAGCGCATCGAGGGCCACGCCCTCGTCGGCCCCGGCCACCCGCTGCTCGTCGATCGCTTCCTCGACGACGCGATCGAGATCGACGTCGACGCGCTCTTTGACGGCGAGCAGCTCTACGTCGGCGGCGTGATGGAGCACATCGAAGAGGCTGGCGTGCACTCGGGTGACTCGAGCTGCACCCTGCCGCCCGTGACGCTCGGCCACGACCAGATCGCTCAGGTGCGCGAGGCGACGCTTGGCATCGCCGAGGGTATCGGCGTGCGCGGCCTGCTCAACGTGCAGTTCGCGATCGGCCAGGGCGTGCTCTACGTGCTCGAGGCCAACCCGCGCGCGTCGCGCACGGTGCCGTTCGTGTCGAAGGCGCTCGGTATTCCCCTCGCGAAGGCCGCCTCGCGGGTGATGGCGGGGGAGACCATCGCCGAGCTGATCGCGGAGGGCTTCCTGCCCGAGCGCGACGGCTCGCGCGCGCCGATCGACGCCCCGATCGCGGTGAAGGAGGCCGTGCTGCCGTTCAAGCGCTTCCGCACGAACGAGGGCCTCGTCGTCGACTCGCTGCTCGGCCCCGAGATGCGCTCGACCGGCGAGGTCATGGGCATGGACCGCGACTTCCCGACCGCGTTCGCGAAGAGCCAGGCCGGCGCGGGTAGCTCGCTGCCGAAATCGGGCACCGTGTTCCTCTCGGTGGCGGATCGCGACAAGCGCTCCGTCGTGCAGCCCGCGCTGCGCCTCCAGGAGCTCGGCTACCGCATTCTCGCGACGCAGGGCACGCAGGTGGTGCTCGCCCGCAACGGCATCGCGTCTGAGACCGCGCGCAAGCACTCGCTGCAGGCCGAGGGCGACACCATCGTCGACCTCATCAACCGCGGCGAGATCGACATGATCGTGAACACGCCCTCGGGCAGCTCGGCTCGCGCCGACGGCTACGAGATCCGCGCGGCGGCAGTCGCTGCCGACAAGCCGATCTTCACGACCGTGTCTGAGCTCTCGGCGGCCGTCGGTGCGCTGTCGGCCCTCCAGCAGAGCTTCGATGTGAAGTCGCTGCAGGAGTACGAGGCAGACCGCCAGGCCGCACTCGCGGCGGCGAAGTAGGCACCGTGAACGCTGACCAGGTACCCGCCCCAAGCTTTGGGGCCCGGCTCGCGGCGGAGTTCGCCGCGGGCCGGCACCTGTGCGTCGGGATCGATCCGCACCCGGGGCTACTCGCCGAGTGGGGCCTGCCAGATTCGGCCGAGGGCGCCGAGCGGATGGGGCGCGACGTCGTCGCGGCCTCCGCCGGCGTCGCGGCAGCGCTGAAGCCGCAGATCTCGTTCTACGAGCGTTTCGGCTCCGCCGGGTTCGCGGCCCTCGAGCGGGTGCTCGCAGACGCGCGCGCTGCCGGCGTGCTCGTGGTCGGCGATGTGAAGCGCGGCGATATCGGGTCGACCTTTGCCGCCTACGCCGACGCCTGGCTCGCTTCGGGGTCACCGCTCGAAGTCGACGCGATGACCGTCGCGCCCTACATGGGCTTCGAGACGCTCTCCGGGGCGTTCCCGTACGTGCGCGAGCACGGCAAGGGTCTGTTCGTGCTCGCGGCAACGTCGAACCCCGAGGCGCGCGCGGTGCAGACCGCGGTGCGCGGCGACGGGCAGACGCTCGCTGCATCGATGGTCGCGGCCGCGAACGAGTGGAACGCGCGCGAACACGCAGCGGATCCGGTGGGCTCCGTCGGCGTCGTGCTCGGCGCGACCCTCGCGCTCGACGAGTTCGGGATCGACACCGCAGCACGCGTGTCGCCCGCACTGCCGGTGCTCGCTCCGGGCTTCGGGCACCAGGGGGCACGCATCGAAGACGCCGCCGAGATCTTCGGCGGAATCGGGCACGCAGTGCTTGCCAATGAATCGCGCAGTATCCTTGGGGGAGGCAGCGAGCTTCTCGCCGGTCGCATTCGCGAACGGGCTACGCTAATTGCCGAGGCGCTGCGGGCCTAGCGGCGCGTGCTCTCAGAGCGGGCCCCATGAGTCGGGGCGCGCTCGAGCAGGGCTCACACACTGACGGCGCATCACGACGAGTGCGATACGGGAGATCATGACGAATCAGCAGGCAGCAATGCCGGAGGTAGACAGGGTCGCAGCCAACCGCGCTGCGGTCGCCGCGAGGCAGGCGCGCGCGGAGCTCAAGCGGAAGCTCCGCAGCGGCGAGATCTCGCCGCTGAAGGTGCTCGAGTACTCGAAGGTGCCGGGCCACGCGGCTGCAAGCCTGCGCATCACTGACTACCTGCTGTCGTTCCCCTCGATCGGGCAGGTAAAGGCCGAGCGCATTCGCGACGACCTGCAGATCTCTGAGCGCAAGCGTCTCGGGGGTCTGGGGGCGCTCCAGCGCGAGCGGCTCGAATCGTTCGTGCGCGAGCGCTCCGGCGCGCTGCCACGCGGGGAGCGACCACCGCTGACGGTGCTCGCTGGCCCGACCGCCGTCGGCAAGGGGACCGTTGCGACGCACGTGCGCGATACTCACCCCGATGTGCGGCTGTCAGTTTCTGCGACGACGCGCCCTCCGCGACCGGGCGAGATTGACGGCGTGCACTACTTCTTCGTTTCAGATGAAGACTTCGACCGCATGCTTGCCGCCGACGAGCTGCTCGAGTGGGCGACCGTGCACAATAAGTTCCGCTACGGCACGCCCCGCGGCCCGGTCGTTGACGCCAGCGCGCGCGGCGAGGTTGTGCTCCTCGAGATCGACCTACAGGGTGCCCGCCAGGTGCGCCAGAGCATGCCTGATGCGCGGCTCGTCTTCCTCGCACCGCCGAGCTGGGACGAGCTCGTGCGGCGCCTCGTTGGGCGCGGCACCGAGGGCGAGGAGGAGCGTGCTCGGCGCCTCGCAACCGCGAAGATCGAACTCGCCGCGGCAGACGAGTTCGATGAGATCATCGTCAACGACGAGGTCGAGCTCGCGGCTGAGCGGCTGGTGCAGCTCATGCGGGGCGCGGAGTAGCGACTCGCCCCCAGTATTCACGCGCGGCGCGCCCCGCGCTGCCCGCGCGTCGGGTACCGTTACAGGGTGACTGATGTATTCGGGGCCGGCGGCTTCTTCCAGGAGATCGCTGCGGCCAGTGCGCTCGACCCGCGGCAATTCTGGGGCATTCCGCTCGCGCTCGTCGGCGCTGCCCTGCTCGCCTTTGGCGCCCAGTATCAGTCGCGGGGGCTGAACAAGGTCGAGCGCATCGTCGGGGCGAGCGCCCACGCGGGACTGTCGTTCCGACACATGCTCAGCCTGCTGCGCAGGCCATCGTGGGTTGTCGGCACTGTGCTGCTCGGCCTTGCCGTCGTGTTTCAGCTCGGATCGCTCGCACTGTCGCCGATTACGATCGTGCAGCCGATCGGCGTAGTCGGGCTCATCATCACCTCGGTGCTCAACTCGCGCGTCTCGGGGGTGCGCCTCGGCAAGCGCGTCACGGCTTCGATCGCGCTCGCGGTTGTGAGCATTGCGGTGTTCGTGTTTGTGGCCGCGACCAACGTGTCTGACCAGGTCGTTACTGACGCGAAGCTCATCGCGATTCTCATCACGTTCGCCGTGGTGCTGCTGCTCGCGGTCGCGCTCTTCGTGCTCTACCGGCACCGCGGCATCGCGCTTATCTACATTGTCGGCGCCGGCGTGCTGTACGGCTTTGTCGCGACGTTTGCGAAGGTCGTGATCAGCCGCCTGCAGCAGGGCGACTTCGAGTGGCTGACCTGGCTGTGCGTTGCCGCCCTCGCGGCAGGAGCGCTGCTCGGCATGCTCTTCGTGCAAAACGCGTACTCCTCTGGCCCGCCCGATCTCGTCGTCGCTGGGTTGACGGTGATCGACCCGATGGTCGCCGTGTTCATCGGCATCCTGATCCTCGGCGAGGCCGCGCACGCGCCGCTCTGGGTTTCGGCGGTGTTCGTCGTCACCGGCGTCACCGCGATGGTCGGGGTAATTGGCATCTCTCGGTTTCACCCGCAGACCGGCAAGTCGGTGCTCGAGCACACGGGCAAGATGCCCGTTGTCACTCCCATCGACGACCGAGAATAGCGCGCCGCTGCTCGCGGAGGGCGGCAGGCGTGCACTGCAGGAGAGGGCGGACTGGCGACGCCGTTGTCAGCAGCCCTGCCCGAAACCCTATCGCCTGCGCCGACCGCGTGCCGGGAACGTAATCGTTCTGTGATGCGGGCCCGGCCCGACGGAGCTCTGCGCCCGGCCACGGGGTGGCGCGCTACGCGATGGCGCCTGAGACCCAGTAGACTAGAGCGGTTGCCGAGGGGCGTTAGCTCAGTTGGTTAGAGCACCGGACTCATAATCCGTCGGTCGCGGGTTCAAGCCCCGCACGCCCTACTTCTTTCGTCGCAGCTGCGCTCTCGTTGTGCACGCAGCCCAACCCTGAACGGCGTGTGGCCCGATACCTCGAAGGTACCGGGCCACACGCCGTTCGCTTGAAGGCTAGGAGTCGTACGAGCGAATCGCTACGACCGCGTTGTGCCCACCGAACCCGAACGAGTTCGAGATTGCCAGCTGCGGGCCCTCGGGGAGCGGCTGCGGCCCGCCTGAGACCATGAGCGGAATCTCGGGGTCTTGGTCGACGAGGTTGATCGTCGGGGGAGCGACGCGGTGGTGCACCGCGAGCACCGAGAACAGCGCCTCGAGCGCACCGGTGCCGCCGAGCAGGTGCCCGGTCGCGGCCTTCGTAGCCGACACGGGAATCTCGCGCGCGCGATCCCCGAACACGCCGAGCAGGGCGGTGTACTCGTTGATGTCACCGACGGGCGTCGAGGTCGCGTGGGCGTTGACGTGAGTGACGTCTTCGGGGTGGGCCCCGGCCTGCGACAGCGCAAGCTTCATCGCGCGAATCGCGCCGTGGCCCTCGGGGTCGTTCGCGGTGATGTGGTAGGAATCTGCGGTGACGCCGCCGCCAGCGATCTCGGCGTAGATCTTCGCGCCGCGCGCGAGCGCGTGCTCTTCGGTCTCGAGCACGAGTGCTGCCGCACCCTCGCCCATCACAAAGCCGTCACGGTCGGTGTTGTATGGGCGCGAGGCGGTCTCGGGGGAGTCGTTGCGCCGGGAGAGCGCCTGCATCGACGAGAACGACGCGAGCGTCACGGGGTGGATCGCGGCCTCGGATCCGCCCGCGATCACGACGTCGGCGAGCCCAAGCTGAAGATGCTCGTAGGCGTTCGCAATCGACTCCGTGCTCGACGCGCACGCCGATGCGACGGTGCGGGCGAACGCCCGTGCTTCGAAGTGCATCGAGATCGCGGCTGACGGCGCGTTGGGCATGAGCATGGGCACCGTGAGCGGCATAACGCGGCGTGGGCCCTTCTCGCGCAGGGTGTCCCAGGCATCGAGGAGTGACCAGATGCCGCCGATGCCGGTCGCCCAATCGACGCCTAGGCGCTCAGCGTGCACATCGGGCGAGCCAGCGTCGGCAAACGCCTCCTTCGCGGCGACGAGGGCGAACTGGCTCGACGGGTCGAGCCGCTTGGCGACTGGGCGCTCGAGTACCTCGGTTGGGTGCACGCGGGCCTGGCCGGCGAACGAGACGGGAAGATCGTACTTTTCGATCCAGTCGGCCTCGATCGTGCGCACGCCAGATTCGCCTGCGAGCAGGGCCTCCCAGCTCTCGCTCGCGGTTCCGCCAAGTGGCGAACTAGCACCGATACCGGTGACGACGATCTTCTTGCTCATGTGTTGCGCTCTCCGCGTGGCTCTGGGGACCCGCCCTTGTGGGGCCTGCGTCCCAAAAAGTCTGTGTGATGAAGCGTGCGGCTGGGGTGGGCGCTGCGTCTGCAGCTCGCCCCACCCCGCCGCGGAAGCTTCGCTTAGGCCTGGGCCTTGACGATGAAGTCGACTGCGTCGCCGACGGTCTTGAGGTTCTTGACCTCTTCGTCGGGGATCTTTACGTCGAACTTCTCTTCTGCGTTGACGACGATGGTCATCATCGAGATCGAATCGATGTCGAGGTCGTCGGTGAACGACTTGTCGAGGGCGACAACGTCGGCCGCGATCCCAGTCTCATCGTTGACGAGCTCGGCGAGACCAGCGAGGACCTCTTCGTTGCTGAATGCCATTGGATTCTCCTTATTTGATGGGGGTTTGTAGTAAACCTCGTGCAGTAGTTTCTCGCAACTTCACCGGGGAAGTCGACAGGGCGCGCGGGGCGAGCCGAGAGCGGACTGCTACGGAAGCTCGATGATCTGCGCGCCATAGACGAGCCCGGCGCCGAAACCGATGGTGAGGGCGAGCCCGCCAGAGAGCTCGGGGCGCTCGGCGAGCAGGGCGTGCATCGCGAGCGGAATCGAGGCAGCCGAGGTGTTGCCCTGGAGCTCAATGTCGCGCGCGATGGCGACCGTCTCGGGGAGCTTCAGCTGCTTCGCCAGCTCGTCGATGATGCGCATGTTGGCCTGGTGCGGAATGAACGCCGCGAGATCGCCCGGCTCGATGCCAGAAGTCTCGAGGGTCTTGCGGGCGACCTTCGCCATCTCCCACACGGCCCAGCGGAACACCGTCTGGCCGTCTTGGCGCAGCGTCGGCCACGCGACAACGCCGGGAGCCTCGCGGTACTCCTCGAACGTCGAGGTCATGCTGATCGTGTCCCACTTCTCGCCGTCCGAGCCCCACACTGTCGGGCCGATGCCGGTGTGGTCGCTCGGGCCGATGACGACAGCGCCTGCGCCGTCGCCCAGCAGGAACGAGATCGACCTGTCGGTCGGGTCGACGACGTCGGAGAGCTTCTCGGCGCCAATGACCAAGACGTTCTTGCAGACACCGGAGCGCACGAGCGCATCGGCCTGGCCGACGCCGTAGACGTAGCCGGCGCATGCCGCAGAGATGTCGAAGGCCGCCGCTGGCGTGAGGCCCAGCTGGTGCGCGGCGAGTGCCGCCATCGACGGGGTCACCGCGACGTTCGAGATCGTCGAGATAATCACGCCGTCGATATCTTCGAGGGCGAGACCAGAGCGCTCAATCGCCTCGCGGCCAGCAGTGACTGCGAGATCGACGGCGTTCAGGCCCTTGCTTGCCCTGCGCCGCTGCACGATGCCGGTGCGCTGACGAATCCACTCGTCAGACGAGTCGATCGGGCCGACGAGGTCGTCATTGGGTACATCGAGATCGCCGCGGGCGGCTCCGACAGAGAGCACGCGCGTGTGCGCCGGCCCGGTGGGCTGTACGAGGGTTGCCACGATAAATCCTTTCGATCAGGCCGCGTCTGCGAGGAGCTGCACGGCAGCCTCGAGATCGGCCGGAGTCTTAACAGCGACGGTTGGCACGCCCTTCAGGCCGCGCTTGGCGATGCCCGAAAGTGCGCCGGCCGGGGTGAGCTCGATGAGCCCGGTGATGCCCGCTGACGTGAACGATTCCATGCAGGCGTCCCAGCGCACCGGGTTCGCGATCTGAGAGACGAGCGAGTCGCGAAACGCGGCACCGGAGCTCACGAGCGCGCCGTCTGCATTGCTCCAGAGCCTGCGCGTCGGGTCATTCAGCTCGACTGCAGCAGCTGCCTCAGCAAGCACGGGCACCGCCGATGCCATGAACGGCGTATGGAATGCGCCCGCGACCTGCAGCGGAATAACCCGCGCTCCGCGCGGAGCGTTCTCGGCGAGCGCGGCGAGCCCGGCGGGGGAGCCGGCGGCGACTATCTGGCCGCCGCCGTTGCGGTTCGCCGGGGTGAGGCCTGCGGCTTCGATAGCCACGAGTACGTCGCTCTCGATGCCTCCGACGACGGCCGACATGCCGGTCTCTTCCGCGGCCGCTGCCTCGGCCATCGCGCGACCGCGCACACCGACGAGGCGCATTGCGTCAGTCTCGGTGAGCACGCCGGCGATCGCGGCGGCGGCGAACTCGCCGACGGAGTGGCCCGCGACGCCAGCGGTCGACAGATCTGCTCGCGCAGCGAGCGCGCGCCACGACAGTATCGAGGCGGCCACGATGAGCGGCTGCGCAATCTCGGTCGCGCGAATCGTGTCGGCATCGCTCTGGGTGCCGTGGAGCAGCAGATCGACGCCGGAGGCCTCTGACGCGGCCTCGAGGAAGCTGCGCGACGCGGCATCCTCGATCCACTCGGAGAGGAAACCTGGTGTTTGGGAGCCCTGGCCCGGGCAGGCGATAACAATCACGTCATTTAGTTTCTCAGATGGGGCGCGAAGTGTCTGCATATAGTCCACGATAAATTCGAAGATCCATTGTAGAAACTTGCTATGAACCTCGTTTTGGTGGGCGCCGGCCGCCCTGCTGGGCGATCGAACCGGCGATGAGCGCAGACTGCAGAATGAGCGATTCGCGCGCGCCAGTTGCGTTCCAGCCGATGACCTCCGACACCTTCTTGAGGCGGTACCGCACGGTATTGGGGTGAACGAATAGCTCTCGGGCCGTCGCCTCGAGCGACCGGCCGTTGTCGAGGTAGCACCAGAGCGTTTCCATGAGTTCTGCCGAGTGCGACAGCAGGGGCTCGTAGATCTGCTCGATGAGGGTGCGCCGCGCGAGGCCATCGCCCGCGAGTGCACGCTCGGGCAGCAGATCGTCGGCGAGCACTGGGCGAGGGGCGTGCCGCCAGGCACGCGCGACGGCCACGCCGGCGAGCGCCGCGCGGGCGCTGCGGGAGGCCTCGATGAGGTTGTCGACCGTCGGCCCGAGCACGAGCGGGCCGTCTGCGAAACCGTCAGCGAGCTTTGCAGCGATCTGCAAGAAGCTCCTGTGCGGCTCCTCGGGAACAGCGGGCGTTGCCGCCGCGGCGTCTTTCGCCTGGGGCGCCATTCGGCCGAGCACGAGCACGAGCCGCGTGCCCTGCAGGCCGATGAGCACGTCGGCGCCGGCGTGTCTGGCCGTGCGACGCAGCTGATCCACATCGACGGAGCGCTCGGCGCTGCCGACCAGCACGGCGGCCTCGCCCTCGCCGTGCCAGCCGAGGGCGGCGATGCGGCTCGGCAGCTCGTCGTCGGATTCGCCCGTGAGAATCGAATCGACAACGAGCGCCTCGAGCCGCGCATCCCACAGGCCTCTGGCCTCAGCCTGCCTGGCGTACACATCTGCCGCGGCGAACGCCACGTCGCGCGAGTAGTGCAGAATTGCCTCGCGCAGTGAGTCACTGCGCGGCGCGACGCGCTCCTCGACGACCGTGACAACGACCCTGATGAGCTGCAGCGTCTCCTGCAGGCTGATCGATCGCAGCAGCTCTCGCGGCGCAGAACTGAAGACGTCGGAGGCGATCCACGGCGTCGACCCGGGGTTCTCGTACCACTGAATGAACGAGCTGATTCCGGTCTGGGCGACGAGACCGACGGCCGAGCGGCGGCTCGGGGGCATGCTCCCGTACCAGGGGAGCGTGTCCTCGAGCCGCGTCACCGTCAGCGTTGCCAGCTCGCCCGAAATCGTGCGCAGCCAGGCGAGTTCCTGATCTTTATGTGTACTCATTCGAGCGCTTGGTTACGCGTCTCCGCCCGCGCCGCCGGTCGAGCCGGCGTTCACGTCGTCGAGGCGGTAGCGCGCTGCGGCCTCGACCGCGACGCTCTTGTCGATCTTCCCCTCGACGGCGAGGCGCTGCAGCACCTTCACGACGAGCGACTCGCGATCGATCTTGAAGAAGCGACGGGCGGCAGCGCGCGTGTCGGAGAAACCGAAACCGCTCGCGCCGAGCACCGAGTAGTCACCGGGAACGTACGGGCGAATCTGCTCGGGCACCTCGGGCGTCCAGTCGCTGACAGCGACCTTCGGGCCCTCAGCGTTCGCGAGCTTCTCCGTGAGGTACGCTGTGCGCTGCTCGCCACCGAAGTTGTCGAAGTTGTGCTGCTCGGCGGCGAGGCCGTCGCGCTGGAGCTCGCCCCAGCTCGTGACGCTCCAGACGTCAGCGGCAACGTCCCAGTCTTTCGCGAGGAGCTCCTGCGCCTCGATTGCCCACGGCACAGCGACGCCGGAGGCGAGGATCTGCGCGCGGTGCGTGCCTGCCTTCGCCTCGCTCACGCGGTGCAGGCCGCGTACGATGCCGTCGACGTCAACGTTCTCGGGCTCGGCGGGGTGAATCATCGGCTCGTTGTACACCGTGAGGTAGTACATGACGTTCGGGTCTTCGTGCTCGCCGCCGTACATGCGCTCGATGCCCGAGCGCATGATGTGCCCGATCTCATAGCCGTAGGCCGGGTCGTAGGAGACGACAGCAGGGTTCGTCGAGGCGAGCAGCAGCGAGTGGCCGTCTGCGTGCTGCAGGCCCTCGCCCGTGAGCGTCGTGCGGCCGGCCGTCGCGCCGATCATGAAGCCGCGCGCCATCTGATCGCCCGCCGCCCAGATCGCGTCGCCGGTGCGCTGGAAGCCGAACATCGAGTAGAAGATGTAGATCGGAATGAGCGGCTCGCCGTGGGTCGAGTAGCTCGTACCGACGTTCGTGAACGCGGCCGCCGCTCCCGCCTCGTTGATGCCGACGTGCAGCAGCACGCCCTGCGGGCTCTCCTTGTAGGCGAGGAGCAGCTCGCGGTCGACCGAGGTGTAGTTCTGGCCGTGCGGGTTGTAGATCTTCGACGTCGGGAAGTAGGAGTCCATGCCGAAGGTGCGTGCCTCATCGGGGATGATCGGCACGAAGCGGCCGCCCATGTTCTTGTCGCGCATGAGGTCCTTGAGCAGGCGCACGAACACCATGGTGGTCGCGGCCTCCTGCGTACCCGAGCCCTTCGCGGCGATCGCGTAGCTCTTGGCCTCGGGTACGGCGAGGTCGACGTGCTTCGTGCGGCGCTCGGGCAGGTAACCGCCGAGCTCGCGGCGACGCTCGTGCATGTACTGGATCGTCGGGTCGTTCTCGCCCGGGTGGTAGTACGGCGGGAGGTACGGGTTCTCCTCGAGCTGCGCATCGGTGATCGGGATGTGCATGGTGTCGCGGAACAGCTTGAGGTCGTCAAGCGTCATCTTCTTCATCTGGTGGGTCGCGTTGCGGCCCTCGAAGTGCGGGCCGAGGCCGTAGCCCTTGATCGTCTTCGCGAGAATGACGGTCGGGCGACCCTTGTGCTCCATGGCTGCCTTGTACGCGGCGTAGACCTTGCGGTAATCGTGCCCGCCGCGGCGCAGGCCCCAGATCTGGTCATCGGTGTAATCCTTGACAAGGTCGAGCGCGCGCTCGTCGCGGCCGAAGAAGTGTTCGCGCACGAAGAGGCCGCTCTCGGCCTTGTAGGTCTGAAAGTCTCCGTCGGGAGTGGTGTTCATGAGGTTCAGCAGCGCGCCGCTCGAATCGCGTGCGAGCAGGTCGTCCCATTCGCGGCCCCAGACGACCTTGATGACGTTCCAGCCGGCGCCGCGGAAGTAGCTCTCGAGCTCCTGGATGATCTTGCCGTTACCGCGCACCGGGCCGTCGAGGCGCTGCAGGTTGCAGTTGACCACGAAGGTGAGGTTGTCGAGGCCCTCGTTCGCCGCGACCTGCAGCTGGCCACGGCTCTCGACCTCGTCCATTTCGCCGTCGCCGAGGAACGCCCAGACATGCTGGTCGCTGGTGTCTTTGATGCCCCGGTTCGTGAGGTACTTGTTCACCTGAGCCTGGTAAATAGCGTTGATCGGGCCGAGGCCCATCGACACCGTCGGGAACTGCCAGAACTCGGGCGCGAGCCGCGGGTGCGGGTAGCTCGGGAGTGCGTTGGGGGCGTGCGACTTCTCTTGCCGGAAGCCGTCGAGCTGATCGGCGGTGAGCCGCCCCTCGAGGAAGGCGCGCGAGTACATGCCGGGGGAGGCGTGGCCCTGCACGAAGATCTGGTCGCCGCCGCCGGGGTGGTCTTGGCCGCGGAAGAAGTGGTTGAAGCCAACCTCGTAGAGCGATGCTGCTGAGCCGTACGTCGAGATATGGCCGCCGACGCCAATGCCCGGGCGCTGCGCACGGTGCACGGTCATTGCCGCGTTCCAGCGAATCCACGAGCGGTACTGCCGCTCGGTCTCGTGGTCACCGGGGAACTCCGGTTCGTTCTCCGACGCAATCGTGTTCACGTAGTCGGTTGTCGGAACCATCGGCACGCTCAGGTGCAGCTCGCGCGAACGCTCGAGCAGGCTCGTCATGATCTCGCGACCTCGGCCTGGGCCGTGCGTCTCTACAACGCCGTCAAGTGACTCGCGCCATTCGGCGGTCTCGGCGGGATCCATGTCTTCGTGATCCTGGGAGTAAGGATCTTGTGTGTTCACAGCCACGGAAAGTGCTCCATTCGCCACCACGCGCACAAAGCATGGGCATGTGGGTTCAGCCCCTGTTGAGCACGCAACTCATAAAACGCCCCGCAGGTTAGCGGGCACCTCCCAGACTAGCGAATATCCACGACCAATCGACGAATCTATTGGGTGTCTTCGTCATTCTCGAACAATCTTCAGGTCGGCGCGGCGCTAGTCTGGGGGCGAACGATTTTCGCGAAGGGGCGCCAGCGCGCTCGAAAGGTTGATGGAACATGGCTCTAGCAGTTGGCGCGGTCGCGCCCGACTTCACGCTTTCCGACCAGCACGGTGAGGAGCTTACGCTCAGCGAACTCGTTGCGGAGGGGCCAGTGGCGCTCGTCTTCTTCCCGCTCGCGTTCTCGGGCATCTGCACGGGCGAGCTTTGCGAGCTCCGCGACAACCTGCAGATCTTCGAAGACAGCAAGGTGCGCCTCGTCGGTGTCTCGGTCGACTCCGTGTACGCGCTGAAGGCGTGGGCCGAGGCCGAGGGCTACGAGTTCTCGATTCTCTCCGACTTCTGGCCGCACGGCGCCGTCGCGAAGGAGTACGGCGTGTTCGTCGAAGAGGCTGGCATCGCCACCCGCGCGACCCTCGTGATCGGTGAGGGCCGTAAGGTGCTCGCGTCCTTCGAGACCGCCCCAGGCCAGGCGCGCGACTTCGGCGCCTACCGCGAGGCGATCGCGGCGATCGCGTAGCGCCGGCGGCGGAGCGAACGCCCACGGCGCCAGCAACACGCGGCGCCCGCAATACACAGCGCGGCCCACACCGACACGAGTTCGGTGTGGGCCGCGCCTGCGTTCGGGCGTGCGCCTACTGCTTCTGTTGCCTGCCCTGGTGGCCCTGGGCCGAGCGGCGCGGCGGGAACACCGCGCGGGTGCGCGAGATGCGGTAGTCGATTCTGTCGTCGACGTAGGTTTCGATGGCGGGGTGCTCGCCGATGTTTTCGGCGAGCTGAGTGGTCATGTGCTCGGTGAGGCGCTCGATTCGCTCAGTTCGCTCCGCGCGCTCGAGCACGCGATCGTCGATGCGCAGCGCGCGGATCGTTGCGAACGCCATGAGGAGCAGGATGACGCTGAACGGCAGCGCGGTGGCCAGCGCCGCAGCCTGGAGCGACTTCAGCCCGCCCGCGAGGAGCAGCGCGATCGCGACGAGCCCCTCGATCACCGACCAGAGCACGCGCGACCAGGTCGGCGGGTTCGGGTGGCCCCCTGAGGCGAGCATGTCGACGACAAGCGAGCCCGAGTCTGACGAAGTAATGAAGAAGATCGCGACGAGCAGGATGCCGACGACCGAAAACACGGTGCCGAGCGGCAGGTCGCCGAGTATCTTGAACAGCACGCTGTCGACGTTGAGCTCCCCGTCTTCGACGAGGTCGCCCGCGCCAAAGAACTGCCGAAACAGGCCGCTGCCGCCCAACACGGAGAACCAGAGAATGCCGACGAACGTCGGAACGAGCATCACCCCGGCGACAAACTCACGGATCGTGCGCCCGCGCGAGATGCGCGCGATGAAGATGCCGACGAACGGCGACCACGAGATCCACCACCCCCAGTAGAAGATCGTCCAGTTCGCGAACCAGCTCGTTCCCTCGCCCCGCTGGAACGCGCCGACGTCGAACGTCATCTGCATGAAGTTTGCGAGGTAGAAGCCGATGGACTCGGTGAGGTTTTGGAACAGGAAGAGCGTTGGCCCGAGCAGCAGCAGGGAGATGAGCAGCGCGCCCGCGAGCGATAGGTTGATGTTCGACAGCCACTTCATGCCGGCGCCGATTCCGCTGATCACGGAGATCATGGCGATGAGGGTCACGGCGATGATGAGCACAACGAGGGTGGTGTTGTCGACGCGATCGACGATGCCGATCTCGAGCATGCCGGCCGAGATCTGCTGCACGCCGAGCCCGAGCGACGTCGCGACGCCGAACACCGTTCCGAGGATGGCGAGGATGTCGATGACATCGCCGGTCCACCCCTTGACCCGCTCGCCGAACAGCGGTTCGAGCGCCCAGCGAATCGAGACGGGCCGGCCCCTGCGATGAATCGCGTAGGCGATTGAGAGGCCGATGATGGCGTAGATAGCCCAGGGGTGAATGCCCCAGTGCACGAATGTCTGAGCCATCGCCAGGCCGGCAATCTGCGCCTGGTTGCCCTCCCAGCCCGGCTTCGGGTCGACGGTCGCGTAGGTGAGCGGCTCGCCGACGCCGTAGAACACCAGGCCGATGCCCATCCCGGCCGCGAACAGCATCGAGAACCACGACAGCAGGCCGAACTCGGGCTCGTCGTCATCGCGGCCGAGCCTGATACGGCCAAGCCGTGAGAATCCGAGCGTCGCTGCGATCGCAATAAACGCTGCGACGATGAGCATGTAGTACCAGCCGAGATTGCTGACGATCCACCCCTGCACCGCGCTGAATGTCGATTCGGCGGAGTTCGGCCAGACCACCGCGTATGCGACGAGTGCGAGGATGATGAGCAGCGCGGGCCAGAAGACCCTGGGTGAGATCATTCCCCTACCGATGCGCACGCCGTGAGTGCGCAGCTTGGCAGTGATTCGCTCGTCACTGTCGTCGTCGTTGATCTGCACGGCCTCGTGGAGGTGCACCGTGTCGGGGAGCTCGAGATCTCCCGGCTCAAGCAGGAGCGAGCCGGTCGCGGTCGGTGGCTCGATCCCAGCCCCGTCTGCCGGTGGCGGTTGGCCGTCGGTGGGGAGGTGGCCGTCGCCAAGATGCGGGCCCGAGGCTGTCGGATCGAGATTGTCTGGGATGGTGTGCTCTGTTGAGCTCACGGAATCAGCTCCGTCAAGGTGGGTCGGGTGACACACCGGGGCAGTTCCCTCAAGAAGTTTCCCCTGATGCGCAACTGTGATGAGGTAAATTGCTGCTCGCTAAGGCGAGGCAGTGCACTATCTTTGCACAGTCTTAGCGGGTCGCAAAGCCCTGCGCGACTGCGTGAGTGAAAATTTTGGTGGGCCCGGCCGGGATCGAACCGACGACATCCACGGTGTAAACGTGGCGCTCTACCAGCTGAGCTACAGGCCCTCCGCTCGCGTAAGCGAACTCCACCAGTCTAGTGTGGAATCGCGCAGCAAACGAATTCGGGAGCGCGCGTGTTGCCACAAACGAACGGAGTCGACGTGCCAGCGTTCCCGCAAGACCCTATGCCACCGTTGCGATCGGCGGGCGCCGCCACCGGAGATCGCTCAGAGTCCGCGCCGCAAATTGCTGCTGAGGCTCGGGGCGCGCGCGGGCGTGGCGCGGCATCGCTCGGCACGGGACAGGCCGCCAGCCGTGGTGGCGCGGGCGCGTGGGCCGGCAGCGGATCCGCAACGATCGAATCGCGCGCTACCCGGTTCGCGGTCGCTGCCTTCGCGATCGCAGGGCTGCTCACGGCTGCCCTCATCTCGGGCGGCAGGGTGCCCCTCGCGGGCGAGGGCTCGCTCGGGAGCATCGGCGCCTGGTGCGCGGGCGCGGCCGCGGGGAGCGCATTTGCGGTGTCGTTCCTTCTTGAGGCCCACCGTGGGCGAGCCGCATGGCGCAGACGGTTGCCGCGAGCGAAACAGGCGTTCGACGTCGTGGTACTCACGGTCGCCTTCGGCATGCTCTCGTACCTTGCGATTATGGCAATCGCCGAGTTGTTTGCGCTCGGGTTCACCGGCCTCACGGTCGACCCGCTCGGCGGCGGCGTGCTCGCGGGGGCTGCTGCTGCTGCCATGACCTATTTTGGTGCGCTCGCCGGGTCGCGCGTCACCGCTGAATCGGTCGCGCTGCTCGCGACAATGCAGCTCTTCTTCGGCACCATGGCGAGCATGGTCACCTCTCCCGACACCTCGTGGTGGCAGTTGCACTTCTCGCAGCTCGGCAACGAGGGCGGCGCCGCGGGCTATCGCTTCAACGTGTCGCTGATCATCACAGGCCTCGCGCTGACGGTGCTCGCAAACTACATCGGCAACGACGTTCACCGCGGGCTCCGCGCGCGCGGCGTCGAGCAGCCGCGGCTCGTGCGGGCGCTCTGCTGGCTGTTCGCCGGCATTGGTCTCTGCATGGCGATCGCTGGGTCGGTGCCGGATGCCGAGAACATCGTCGTGCACGTGGGATCCGCGAGCGGCATGCTCGTGCTGTTCGGCGCGTTCGTGTGGGTATCGCTCGCGCGCATCGAAGACGTGCCGCGCGAGCTCGTCGTGTTCTCGCTCATTGTCGTCGTTAGCATCGTCATCGCCGTGCTGCTGTGGGTGCCGTTCGGCTACTACAATCTCACCGGCACGGAGTTCATGGCCGCCGCGCTGCTGTTCGCCTGGCTGATGGTGTTCGTGCGCACGATTGGGGCGTACGCGATCGCGCCACACGAGGCGGCTGGCGGGGCTGCTGGCGGGGCTGCTGGCGGGGCGCTCGCGGGGCCGAACGCCGCCCGCGGGAATAGCCGGGCGCGTGGCCCGGTTGGGGAGTGAGGCGGGCCGAGTGCGGTCGCGCGACAACTAACGCGAGAACGGCGGCGACCCTGTATGAACGAGTTTGAAGCGGGCGATGCCCTGAAGCGGGCCTTTCGAGATCACCCCGCGGGCGTCGGCCTGATCACGGCGCAGACGCCCGACGGGCCGGTGGGGCTCACCGTGTCGAGCGTCGCATCGGTCGCGGTGGATCCGCCAGCGCTGTCGTTCTCTGTCACGCGGGCGACCGGAAGCGCCGGTGGTGTGCTCCACGCCGACTCCTTTGTGGTGCACCTGCTCGATGCGCGCCACGCCGAGATCGCGCAAACGTTCGCGGTGTCGGGCACGGAGCGGTTTACCGAGGAGCAGGGGTGGGAGACGCTGCCGACGGGGGAGCCGCTGCTGCGAGGCGTGCGCGTCGCGCTCAGGTGCCGGTCGCTGCACCAGCTCGAGGTCGGCTCCTCGGTTATCGTCGTCGCGGGCGTGCTCGACGCGCACTTCGGCGAAACCGCCGAGCCGATGAGCTACATCGACCGCACGTTCCGCGGGCTCGGCGAAACGATCTAGCGGGGCGCGGGCGGGCCCTGCTACCAGCCGCGCTCGAGCCAGGCGGCGATCTGCGGCGACTCGGCGCCTACGGTTGTCGCTGCGCCGTGGCCGGGGTGCACGGTCGTCACGGCGGGCAGCGTCAGCAACCGGGTGTTGATCGACTCGATGATCTGCGCAAAATCGGAGTATTCCCACCTGGTCGCGCCTGGCCCGCCCTCAAACAGGGTGTCACCCGAAAAGAGCGTCGCGATCGAGCCGGCATAGAACGACACCGACCCCGGGGTGTGCCCCGGGGTGTGGAGTGTCGCGAGCTCGTGGCCACCGACCGAAAAGACGGCGCCATCGGCGAGTTCAAAATCAGGCAGGCGATCGACGCCGTGCGTCTCTTCCCAGAGAAACAGGTCTGCGGGGTGCAGGTAGAGGTGTGTGTCGAGCCGATCGGCGAGCGCGATTGCCGCGTTCACGTGATCTTCGTGGCCGTGGGTGAGCAGGATGCCGAGCGGATCGCGCGCTCCAACGGCGGCAGCGACGGCCTCGGCGTCGTGCGCTGCATCGATGATGAGCGCCGAGCTGTCGTCGCCGACGACGAACACGTTGTTCTCGATCGGCACCCCGCCCGGCGGGTACTCGGGGCGGCCTGCCCCGAGTACCCCAGACGTGACGACCCGGTGAATCTGCAGCTCGTCGGTCATACCCGCGACTACTCCGCGCGGGTGACCACGGTGGTGCACGGCAGCGCGTTGAGCACCCCGTGGCTGACCGAGCCAAGGAGCAGACGCGAGAAGCCACCGCGCCCGCGGCTGCCGACGACGACCATCTCCGCGTTCTCAGCGACCTGGAGCAGCGCGGTCACCGGGGGAGCCTGCACGATCTCGCGTCGCACCTCGAGGTCGGGGTAGCGCTCCGCGAGACCCGCGGTGCCGATCGCGATCGACTCCTCGGCGGCCGACTGCTGCGCGGTGACGAGCTCCTCGCTCCAGAGGTACTCGAGGCCCGGGGTGAGCGGCGGCATCCACGCGTAGACGGCCACGAGCGGCACGCCACGGAACGACGCTTCTTCGGCGGCGAACGCGATGGCACGCTTCGAGGCCTCAGACCCGTCGACGCCCACGACGACGCCTGAGCCAGCCGCCCCTTGCTCGGCGGGAATAACCGCGACGGGGCAGTGCGCGACCGCGGCGATCTTCACCGCGCGGGTGCCGAACACCGAGCCGGCAAACTTGCCGCCGGTGTGCGCCCCGAGCACGAGCAGATCGGCGTGCTTCGAGGCGGCCTCGACCTCGGCGATCGGGTGCCCGACGACGGCCGACCCCGAGATCTCGCCCGAAAACCCGAGCTCGGTGCGGGCGCGCTCGATCTCGTGAGCGAGCATCTGCTCCGAGGCGGCCTGCGCCTCAGAGAGAAACGCAACGCTCTCTGAGAGGAAGGAGTCGTCTGCAACGTGAATGAGCTCGACCGTCGCCCCGCGCTCTGTCGCGCGGGCCAGACCCCACTTCAGTGCGGCCCGGCTGTGGTCTGATCCATCAACGCCAATGAGGTATTTCTCGGACATGGCGAGTTCCTTCCTGTTTCGGGTGGATGTTCTGTGTTCCGCCTACTTGGAAAGTACCGGAAGCTGGAGCGGGTGGCCACCCGCAAGCTGCTCGATGACGCGAACGACCTGGCAGCTGTAGCCGTACTCGTTGTCGTACCAGACGTAGAGCACTGCGGTCTTGCCCGTGACGATCGTTGCGAGGCCGTCGACGATGCCGGCGCGGTTCGAGCCGACGAAGTCGGTCGAGACGATCTCGGGTGACTCGACGTAATCGATCTGGGTGCGCAGGCTCCCGGTGAGCGACACCTGCTCGAGCAGCGCGTTCAGCTCCTCGGTGGTGGTCTCGCGCTCGAGCTGCAGGTTCAGCACGGCCATCGACACGTTGGGCGTAGGCACGCGAATCGCGTTGCCCGTGAGCTTGCCCTCGAACTCTGGCAGGGCCTTCGCCACGGCCTTCGCCGCCCCGGTCTCGGTGAGCACCATGTTCAACGCTGCCGAACGCCCGCGGCGGTCACCCGAGTGGAAGTTGTCGATGAGGTTCTGGTCGTTCGTGTACGAGTGCACGGTCTCGACGTGACCCTGCGTGACGCCAAAGGTGTCGTTCATGACCTTGAGCACGGGGGTGATCGCGTTCGTGGTGCACGACGCGGCCGAGAGAATCGTGTCGGCGTCGGTGATCTTGTCGTTGTTCACGCCGTAGACGACGTTGAGCAGGTCGCCCTTGCCCGGTGCGGTGAGTACGACGCGCGAGACGCCCGAGTTCTTCAGGTGCTGGCCGAGCCCCTCGGCATCGCGCCAGCGGCCGGTGTTGTCGACGAGAATGGCGTCTTCGATGCCGTAGCTCGTGTAATCGACGTCGGCGGGGTCGCTCGAGTAGATCACCTGAATGCGCACGCCGTTGGCGAGAATGACGTTCTCGTCTTCGAGTACCTTGATGGTGCCGTTGAAGGGGCCGTGCACGGAGTCGCGGCGCAGCAGGTTGGCGCGCTTGACGAGATCGTGTTCGCCGTTCTTGCGCACAACGATGGCGCGCAGGTTCAGGCCGTTGTGGCTGCCGGCGTGCTCGATCATGATGCGGGCCAGCAGGCGGCCGATGCGACCAAAGCCGTAGAGCACGACATCGCGGCCCGAGGCCGGCTTTGCGTCGAGTGCGGGCGCCAGCTCGGTGCGCAGGTAGCCCTCGAGGTCGCTTGAGGAGGAAGCGCGGAAGCCATTCGCGAGCAGTGCAAGGTCGAGCGAGACCGGGCCGGGCTGGATCGCGGTGAGTGCCTCGACGATCGCCGAGGTCTCAGCGATCGACAGTTCGGCGTCGTCGATCTTGCGCGCGTAGCTGTGGGCGCGAATGATGTCGATTGCCGAACGGCCGATGAGGCTGCGGCCGTGCACCGACATGACGATGTCGTGTTCGCGGTACAACTGACCGATGAGCGGAATCATTCGCTCCGCCAGCGCCTGCTTTGTGTTCCAGGCTTCGAGGTGGTCAGTGGTGGGCTGATTCATGTGAACCGACGGTTCCTTCCGACGTCAATCGGGCGCCGATGTGTTTTGCCCCCGACTTGCTGAGTGATTCGCCCTCAGTATCCCATGCGCATGACGCTATGTGACGCTCCGATTGGGGGATTTGGCGAGTTCCGGTGAGGATTGTCTAGTAACGGATGGCACATAGTGATTCTTGCCACGGCGCAAGATTCCTGCCACATCCCTCCCAGTCTCCGAGCAACAACCCCAAAGGAACATCATGTCTCTGAAGAAGCGCGGCGTTATCGCCGCTTCGATTGCGGCCCTCGCTATCGCCGCCACCGCACTCACCGGCTGCGCCTCGGAGCCGGCCTCGAGCGGCGACGGCGGCACCTCCGAGGGCCCCGTGCGCATCGGCGTCGTTCCCGGCGGGCAGCCCTACTGGGAGGTATTCGTTGAGGAGGCCGCTGCCGAGGGCATCGAGGTCGAGATCGTCGACTTCAACGACTACCCGCAGCCGAACCCCGCTCTGTCGGCCGGAGACCTCGATCTCAACCAGTTCCAGCACATCATCTACCTGGCGAACCACAACGTCGAGGCAAACGATGATCTCGTCGCGCTCGGCTCGACGGTCGTGTACCCGCTCAACGTGTTCTCCGAGAAGTACGACGACATCAAAGACATCCCCGAGGGCGGCACCGTCGCGATTCCGAACGACGAGTCGAACCGCGCTCGTGCGCTGCTTGTACTGCAGTCGCTCGGCCTCATTGAGCTGAAAGACGGCGGCAGCGCAACCTCTGACGCGAGCGACATCGTCGCCGAGAACTCCCGCGTGAAGGTGACCGAACTCGGCGCCGAGCTCATTCCAGCGTCGCTGCCCGACGTCGACGCCGGCGTCATCAACAACGACTACGTCGAGCCAGCGGGCCTCGACTTCGCAGACTCGCTCGGCTCCGACAGCGCAGACGACCCCGCGGTGCTGCCGTACACGAACATCTTCGCCGCCCGCGCCGAAGACAAAGACAACAAGACCTACCTCAAGCTCGTCGAGATCTACCAGACGAACGAGAAGGTGCAGGCCGCGCTCAAGGACTACGTCGGCGACGGCGCGGTGCTCGCAAAGCTTACCCAGGCAGAGCTCGCCGACACCCTCGCCGAGGCCGAAGAGAGCTACCGCGCAACCAAGTAGTCGGGGCGGGCACTCACGAGCATAAGACCCAGGGCCGGGTCGTGACGCTGCAGCCGCAGCGGCGCGACCCGGCCTGTGGTGTATGCCCGGGGTGTGTTCGCCCCGCCCCGCTCGCGCCCCTCCCGTCATAGCTCATACCAACTAACAAGTAAGCTCGAATCTCATGACCCGCGTTGAACTCCATTCGGTCGGCAAGCGATACCCCGCGCGCGGCCGCTCCGGATCTGAAACTACCGCCGTCGATGGCGTGACCCTCGAGGTAGCCTCGGGCGAGATTCACGCGGTTATCGGCTACTCGGGGGCGGGCAAGAGCACCCTGCTGCGGCTCGTGAATGGCCTCGAGCGCGCCACGAGCGGTCGCGTGATCATCGACGGCGAAGACATCACCGGTTACTCCGAGGGGCAGCTTCGCGCCGTGCGTTCGCGCATCGGCATGATCTTTCAGCAGTTCAACCTGTTCCACTCAAAGACGGTCGCGAAAAATGTCGAATACCCGCTCGCGGTTTCCGGCACGCCGCGGGCCGAGCGGGCCGGGCGGGTGCGCGAGCTGCTTGAGTTTGTCGGGCTTGCCGACCACGCCGACTTTCACATCGAACAGCTCTCGGGTGGCCAGAAGCAGCGCGTCGGCATCGCCCGCGCGCTCGCGACGAACCCCGGGCTGCTGCTCGCCGACGAGGCGACGAGCGCGCTCGACCCCGACACCTCGCGCGAGGTGCTGCAGCTGCTCAGCCGGGTGAACTCCGAGCTCGGCATCACGATTCTCCTCATCACCCACGAGATGGACGTCGTGCGCGAGATCGCGCAGCGGGTCACCGTTATGGAGGGCGGCAGGGCCGTCGAACAGGGCGAGGTCTTCGAAGTGTTCTCGAACCCGCAGACCGACACCACCCGCCGGTTCGTCTCGACAGCCCTGCCAACGGAGCCGAGCGCGACGCACCTGCGCGAGCTGCGCGAAAAGCACCGCGGCAAGCTCGTGACGCTCACGTTCCGCGACGGCAGCGCAGACCAGCCGGTCGTGTTCCAGACGCTCGCAGACCGTGGCGTTGGCGTGAGTATCGTGCACGGCGGCATCACCGATGTCGGCGGGCGTTCGTTCGGCAAACTTACGCTCGAGCTGATTGGCGAGGGGCTGCAGGTCGAGCACGCGATCGCCGCGCTCGCGCAGCACGCCGAGTTGGAGGTACTCGCATAATGGATCGTCTCATCGAACTTCTGCCGGCGCTCGGCCAGGCCGCGCTCGAAACGCTGCTGTATGTCGGCCTGGCGATGCTCATCGGCGGGGTTGTCGGGTTGGTCATCGGGGTGCTGCTCACCACGACGCGAACGGGTGGGCTGCTCGAGAACAAGCCGACTTACTGGGTGCTCAACGTGCTCGTGAACTTCTTCCGGCCGATCCCGTTCATTATTCTGGTCGTCGGCCTGATGCCGCTCGCGCGACTCATTACGGGCACGGGCATCGGCGATCCGGCACTCATTTTCACCCTGATCTTCGCGGCCTCGTTCGGCATCGCTCGCCTCGTCGAGCAAAACCTGCTCACTGTGCCGCCCGGGCAGATCGAGGCCGCGCGAGCCATGGGGGCTGGCCCGTTCCGCATCATTACAACGGTGCTCATTCCCGAGGGGCTTGGCCCGCTCGTGCTCGGTTACACCTTCGCCTTTATCGCGGTCGTCGACATGTCGGCGATGGCGGGAGCGGTCGGCGCAGGAGGCCTCGGCGACTTCGCGCTGAAGTATGGCTTCAGGCAGTTCAATCCGTGGGTGACCTGGTCGGCTGTGCTGCTCATCATCATTCTGGTGCAGCTCGCGCAGCTCGTCGGCAACCTGGTGTCGCGCCGGCTGCTGCGGCGGTAGCGCCGAAGCAGGCGATACGCTGGTCGCATGACGCCATCGACGCCATTGACGCCACACACCCTCGCCGATCTTCGCCGCGAAACCGAGGCCATGTGGCCCGTAGACACCGCAGAGTCGTGGGATCGCGTCGGGCTGGTGACGGGCCGCAACGACGCGCCGCTCAGGCGCGTGCTGCTCGCCGTCGACGCGGTCGAGGCGACGGTGGGTGAGGCCGTTGCGTGGCAGGCCGACGCGCTCATCACGCACCACCCGCTGCTGCTTCGGGGGATCCACACGGTCGCCGAGGACACGGGAAAGGGTGCGCTGCTCGCGTCGCTCATTCGCGCGAATTGCGCGCTCCTCGCCGCACACACCAACGCCGATCAGCCCGCGGGCGGCGTCTCTGACGTGATCGCAAACAGGCTCGGGCTCGAGGGCGCAACCCCGATCGTGCCGCACGCGAGCGACGCCGCGATCGGAATTGGCCGGGTCGGCACGCTGCCGCGCCCGATGTCGCTGCGCGAGTTCGCCGAGCTCGTGGCGGCCATGCTGCCCGCGACCGTCAGCGGCGTGCGCGTGGCGGGGGAGGCGGATCGGCAGGTGCGGTCGATCGCCCTGCTCGGCGGTGCGGGCGACAGCCTGCTTGACCACCCGGCCGTTCGCGCGGCAGATGTCTACCTAACGTCTGATCTGCGGCACCACCCGGCGCAGGAGGCGCTCGAGCTCGCCGCCGTCGCTGGCGGCCCAGCCCTCATCGATGTGGCCCACTGGGCGAGCGAGTCGCTGTGGTTGCGCGGCGCTGCCGACGAGCTGAGTTCGCGGCTTCCCGGGGTCGAGTTCCGCGTGAGCGAGCTCTGTACCGACCCGTGGAGCTTTTCTGTCGGGGCTCGCCCGGGAAGCGCGGTCGGCGCAGAGTAAGCTGGTTGTATGAAGGCTACCCCTCGCCAGCAGCTCATGCTGCTCGACCTCCAGCGGCTCGACCACACGCTCGCCCGGCTGCGCAAGCGCAACGAGCAGCTCCCGGAGCGGGCTGAACTCACCGCGCTCGAGACTGAGCGCGAGCAGGTGCGCAACACGTACATGGACGCGCAGCGGGAGCTCGACGCGCGCAGGCTCGAGCTCACGCGCATCGAATCGGATGTCGAGGTTGTTGAGCAGCGCGTTGCGCGCGACAACGAGATGCTCGCCGCGAGCACGTCGAGTAAAGAGGCCGTCGCGCTGCAGTCTGAGCTCGACACGCTCGGGCGCCGCAAGGGCGAGCTCGAAGAACGTCAGCTTGAGGCGATGGAGGTCGCCGAGGCGGCCGAGGGTGTGTTCTCCGAAGCCGAGCGGGTGCTCGCCGGAGTCGACGAGCGGCGGGCAGGCATCAACGAGCGCATCGCGGCAGCCGAGGCGCAAACCGAAAGCGACCGCGGCGCGGCAGAGACCGAGCGCGCGGGCCTTGCCGCAGAGGTGCGGGGCGACCTGCTGGCGCTCTACGAGAAGACCCGCGCCCAGGTGGGCATCGGGGCCGCACGTCTGCGAGCTGGGGTGTCTGAGGCAAGCGGCATGGCGCTGAGCCCTGCCGATCTGTCGACGATCAAGGCGGCTCCCGAGGACGAGATCGTGTTCTGCCCCGAAACCGGCGCGATTCTCGTGCGGGTGATCGACGAATAGGCCGCGCTTCGCGGCAGCGCTGCTGCCGCTCCGCTAGACTTGAGAGCGGAATGGGCCGGTGGACGGTTGCGTCACGCGTCACCTCGGTGGCGACGTGCCGAGGAACGTCCGGGCTCCGCAGGGGAGAACGGTGGGTAACACCCACCCGGGGTAACCCGCGAGAAAGTGCAACAGAGAGTAGACCGCCAGCCGTGGTTCGCCACGGCGGGTAAGGCTGAAAGGGTGGGGTAAGAGCCCACCGGCGTTCGTGGTAACACGAGCGGCCAGGTAAACCTCGTTCGGAGCAAGGCCAGACAGCAGACGATGACGCGCCCCGCCGAGTCTGCGGGTAGGCCGCTAGAGGGTACTGGCAACAGTGCCCCGAGAGAGATGACCGTCTAAGCCGGCCTCGGCCGGTGGGACAGAACCCGGCGTACAGCCGGCCCATTCCGCCCGCTGCGCTGAGCGCTACTCCGACAGCGTGAGCAGCTCGAACCCGCTCTCGCGCACCACGAGCGTGTGCTCGAACTGCGCTGTGATCGACTTGTCGCGGGTCGTGACAGTCCAATCGTCTGCCCACATATCCCACTCGTGGGTACCGAGCGTGAGCATCGGCTCGACGGTGAACACCATGCCAGGCACGATCACGTCGTTGAAGCGTGGGGCGGAGTCGTAATGGGGCACGATGAGGCCCGTGTGAAACGACGAGCCGACGCCGTGACCGGTGAAATCGCGCACCACGCCGTAGCCGAATCGCTTCGCGTAGGTTTCGATCACACGCCCGATGACGTTGACCTCGCGCCCGGGCTTCGCGGCCCTGATGCCGCGCATCATCGCCTCGTGGGTGCGCTCGACGAGTAGATCAACCTCTTCAGCGACCTCGCCGACCCTGAAGGTGCGGTTCGTGTCACCGTGGAACCCGTCGAGGTACGCGGTGATATCGACGTTCACGATATCGCCATCGCGCAGCACGGTGTCGTCGGGTATGCCGTGGCAGATCACCTCGTTCACCGATGTGCAGGTCGACGCAGGGTAGCCGCGGTACCCGAGTGTCGAGGGGTAAGCGCCGGCGCCGACGACGAACTCGTGGCCGATGCGATCAAGCTCGGCGGTTGTGACACCGGGCGCGACCGCGGCGCCGACGGCGTCGAGCGCGCGCGAGGCAATGCGACCAGCTGCGCGAATCTTCGCGATCTCGGCCTCGGTGTAAGTGTTGTCGCCCGTGTACGCTGGCGGCTCCTGCAGCCCGACGTAGGGCGGCCGCGCGATGCTGCGCGGAACTGTGCGCTGGGCGGGCAAAACACCTGGGACAAGATTGCCGTGATCATCGAAAGGCATGGGTCTAGTCTAGGAGCAAGGCGAGGTTGGCGCGCTCACCCGAGACCGGATCGCGACGCTTCGCCCGGTCACCAAGCGACGGAAAGGGAAGCCCATGAGCAAACGAGACTGGGGAATCAACGACCCCGAGGAGACCTACTGGTTCAACACCAAGACCGGCGAGGTCGAGGAGGGGCCGCAGTCGCTTGCCGTCTACCGGGTCGGCCCGTTCAAGACGCGCGAGGAGGCGCTTCACGCCCCCGGGCTGCTCGCAGAGCGCGCTAGGCAGTGGAACGAAGATGACGAAGAAGAATACTAGGCCGCGAGGTCTGTCAGTCTGCCGGCGGCCGATGCAAACCCAGAGCCGGTAGGCTGAAACCTGCGCCGGGCCCGGCGTATTACAGCGCCCCGAGAGGAGTTGCCGCGTGAGCAAGCAGAGAGATTTCGTGCTTCGAACGATCGAGGAGCGCGGAGTAAAATTCGTGCGACTGTGGTTCACCGACGTCGCTGGAGCGCTGAAATCGGTCGCGCTTGCCCCGGCCGAGGTTGAGGGAGCCTTCAGCGAGGGCATCGGCTTCGACGGCTCCGCGATCGAGGGCCTCACCCGGGCGTACGAGTCCGACCTGCTCGCCGTGCCCGATCCGTCGACCTTCCAGATCTTGCCCTGGCGCGGCGAAAGCGAGCCGACTGGCCGCATGTTCTGCGACATTCGCACGCCCAACGGTGAGCCAGCCGTCTCTGACCCGCGAAACGTGCTGAAGCGCACCCTCGCGCAGGCAGCCGATATGGGCTTCTCGTTCTACACGCACCCCGAAATCGAGTTCTACCTTCTCAAATCGAAGGAGCTCGGCCCCGAGGGGCCGATTCCGGTGGATCGCGCGGGGTATTTTGACAACGTGCCGGGCGGCACCGCCCACGATTTCCGCCGGGAGAGCGTGAACATGCTCGAGGAGCTCGGCATCTCGGTCGAGTTCAGCCACCACGAGGCTGGCCCAGGCCAAAACGAGATCGACCTGCGGTACGCCGACGCCCTCGCGACGGCCGACAACATCATGACGTTCCGCTCGGTCGTGAAAGAGGTCGCGATTGCGCAGGGCGTGCACGCGACGTTCATGCCAAAACCGCTCGCGGGGCACCCGGGCTCCGGTATGCACACGCACGTGTCGCTCTTCGAGGGTGAGGAGAACGCGTTTTACGACCCGAGCGCGAAGTACCACATGTCGGTGACCGCTCGCCGCTTCGTAGCGGGGGTGCTGCGCCACGCTCCCGAACTCACCGCGGTCACGAACCAGTACGTAAACTCATATAAGCGGCTGTGGGGCGGCGACGAGGCGCCCTCGTTCGTGAGCTGGGGCCACAACAATCGCTCAGCGCTCGTGCGCGTGCCGATGTACAAGCCAGGCAAGGGCGGAGCGGCGCGGGTCGAATACCGCGGCATGGACAGCGCAGTGAACCCGTACCTCGGTTTCTCGGTCTTGCTCGCAGCCGGCCTGAAGGGCATTCAAGAGGAATACGAGCTACCACCCGAGGCAGAGAACAACGTGTGGGCGCTCAGCGACGGCGAGCGGCGGGCCATGGGCTTCGACCCGCTCCCGCAGAGCCTCGAGCACGCGCTCGCGGTCATGGAGCGCTCCGAACTCGTCGCCGAAACGCTTGGCGAGCAGGTGTTTGCCTACCTCATTCGCGATAGCAGGCGCGAGGTCGACGAATACCGCAGCCAGGTGACCCCCTTCGAGCTCAACTCGATGCTCGACACGATCTAGCGCGCGACGATGGCGGCAACCGGAACAGCGCCGGGTGGGCGGCGGGGCGAACTCAGCGCCTACGCGCGCGCCGGTTTCCAGCATCTCACGGCGGCGCGCGACGGGATCGGGGCCCTCGCTGAGCGACTCGGCGACTGCGAGCCGGCTGCGCTGCTCGAGGGGCTCGCGGTTGCCGCCGACCCCGACGCTGTGCTGATGCTGCTCCTGCGCTTCGCTGAGACCGATGCTGATCGCCTCGTCTTGCTCGACGCGTTCGGTTGGCGGCGCCTGTGCCTGCTGCTGGGCGCCTCGCCGGCGCTCGGGGTGTTTCTGCTGCGCCACCCCGGGCTGATCGCCGGCCTGGTCGCGCGCGACGGTCGCCTCCCCAGCGGCGAAGAGGCTCGCGCTGAGCTGCTCGCCGCGGTCGCACCGCGGGGGGAGGCGCTCGCGGGTGAGGCCGGGTGGAATGCGCTGCGCGTGAAGTATCGCGAACTGCTCGCCGGCGTGGCGCTGTTCGACCTCGTGAGCGCGGGTTCGCACGAGGAAATGCCCGACGCGCGCCCGGCATTCGAAGCCGTCGCCGCGGCCCTGTCTGCGCTCGCCGATGCAGCGTTGGAGGCCGCAATTGCCGTGGGGCGGGCGACTCTGCTTGCCGAGGGATCCGCCCCGCGCGTCGCGCCCGACAAGCTTGCGGACCTGCGGTTCGCGGTGATCGCGATGGGCAAGTGCGGTGCTGAAGAGCTGAACGTCGTTTCTGACGTCGACGTGATGTTCATCGCCGACGGCGACGAACGAGCGGCGACGGCGCTCGCGCGCGAGGTCATGCGAGCGATCCACGACCCGTCGCTCGAGCTGCCGCTCTGGCAGGTCGACGCGAACCTGCGCCCGGAGGGCCGCCAGGGGCCCCTCGTGCGCACGCTGGGGTCCATGCTGCACTACTACGAGCGCTGGGCGAAGGCCTGGGAGTTTCAGGCCCTGATCAAAGCGCGGGCGAGCGCGGGCGACCTGCAACTCGGGGAGGAGTTCGTCGCGGCGACCCGGCCGCTGGTCTGGGCGTCGTCGAACCGAGAAGACTTCGTCGGGTCGGTGCAACGCATGCGCGAGCGCGTCACGGAGCACATCGCGCAAGACGACGTGCCGTACCAAATCAAGCTGGGCCCCGGCGGGCTGCGAGATATCGAGTTCAGCGTGCAGTTGTTGCAGCTCGTGCACGGCCAGCACGATGAACACCTGCAGCTGCGGGGCACGCTGCCAGCGCTGCGCGCCCTCGTCGAAGACGGGTACATCGCGAGGACAGACGGTGAACGGCTCGGCGAGCACTACCGCACCCTGCGGGTGCTCGAGCACCGCATGCAGCTGCGCGAGCTGCGTCGAACGGCCCTCATGCCCCGCGACGAGGAGGGGCTGCGCGTGCTTGCCAGAGCCTCGGGCCTCGCCAGAAACGCCGCCGAGCTCACCACGCTGTGGGACACGGTGCGCCGGGAGGTGCGCGAGCTGCACCTGAAGATCTTCTACGCGCCGCTCCTGAGCGCGGTCGCTGCGCTGCCAGACGAAGAGTTCGTGCTCGGCACGGAGGCCGCGAAGGCGAGGCTGGCGAGCATCGGCTTCGTCGACCCCGAGGGCGCCACGCGGCACCTGGCGGCGCTCACGAGCGGGTCGTCGCGCAGCGCGAAGATTCAGCGCAACCTCAGCCCGGTGCTGCTGCAGTGGCTCGCGGAGGGAACCGACCCTGATTTCGGGCTGCTCGCGTTTAGAAAGGTCAGCGAGGCCAACCGAAACTCGTCGTGGTATCTCAGGCTGCTGCGCGACGGCTCGCTTGCCGCCGAGCGGCTCACGAAGCTGCTCGCGAACTCGAGGTTCGCTGCCGGGTTGCTCGAGAGCCACCCCGAGGGGGTCGCCTGGCTCGAGCGCGACGACGATCTCGCGCCCCGCGACCCGAAGGCGCTACTCAGCGAGATGCGATCGCTCGGTTCGCGGCGCAGCTCGCTCGAATCTGCCGCCGAGCGGCTGCGCGGCGTGCACCGGAGGGAGATTCTGCGGCTCGCGATGGGGCGCGTCGTCGGTGTGCTCGACGACACCGACGTCGCCCGCGGCCTCGACGGAGCGCACACGGCGATGCTCGACGCGATGCTCATCGCGATTCGCTCCCACCACGCCGGAGAGGCGGAGCCGCCCGAGCTCGCGCTTATTGGAATGGGGCGGTTCGGCGGCGGAGAGCTCGGCTTCGCCTCCGACATCGATCTCATTGCGGTGACGCGCGGGGGAGCGGCCGCCTCCGCGGCGGTGTCGCCGGCGGTGCGGATGGTCACCGAGCTTCGCTCGCTCGTGTCGGATCCGCGATTTCCGGTAGACCTCGACTTTGACCTGCGCCCGGAGGGTAAAAACGGGCCGCTCGTGCGGAGCCTTGAATCGTACCGCAGCTACTACGAGCGGTGGTCGGTGACGTGGGAGGCGCAGGCGCTGCTGCGCGCGCGCCACGCGGCGGGTGACACCGCGCTTAGCGAGGAGTTCTTCGCCATGGCCGACCCCATCCGGTTTCCGGCGGAGTTCGGCGAGTCACAGTTGCGCGAGGTGCGGCGCATCAAAGCGCGCGTCGAGAACGAGCGGCTGCCCCAGGGTCAAGACCCCAGCATGCACCTCAAGCTCGGGCCGGGCGGCATCAGCGACGTAGAATGGCTGATTCAGTTGCTGCAGCTGCAGCACGCTGCTGAGCACCCGCAGCTGCGCACCGTGTCGACGCTCGCCGCTCTCGAGGCAGCCGCGCAGCTCGGCCTGATCGCCGCGGAAGACGCCGAGACGCTCGAGGAGGCCTGGCGGCTCGCAAGCACACTGCGTTCGGCCCTGCGGCTCTGGAACGGGCGCGCTACTGACGCGCTGCCGCGGGACTGGCGCGACCTGGCTGGCATTGCCGGGGTGCTCGGGGAGCCGCGCGACCGCACGAGCGATCTTATCGAGCGCTGGCACAGCGTGAGCAGGCGTGCTCGCGCGGTTTTCGAGCGCGAGTTCTTCGGTTACCGGGAGGATGCGCTGTTCCCAGAGGTGCAGGCGTAGCCCGTTGGCCGAAGGTGAATTCTTCGTGACCATTTCGTTATAGGGTCTAGTTTTTGCCCCACGGGCGGCGTAGCCTGACAGCATGAATTATCTTGCATTGGTACTCGAAGCGATCTTCACAGGAGAAGATCTCGACTTCGAAGACGACATCGACTCTTAGGCCGACCCGCGCGCGAGCACGGCAACGCCGCTCGAGTGCTCTACTATTGAATCTATGTCCAGCGAAAGCTTTACCCGTCTCCCGGCCCACATTCAGCAGTCAGTTCTTGATGGTTTGGATGAGGAGATCCGAGTCGGATTCCAGAAAACCGAAGAAGCCCCAGTTGAGGGCCCGACCGCGGCAGACCGCGCGAGGCAGATTGCCGACGGCATCGTTCGCTCGCTCGCGCTTCGGAACTCATTCACGGGAGATAAGAGCACGGCGCGCGATTTGGGAATCGGCAAGCGCAAGTAGCCGCGACCATACACGAGAGGGGCCCCGACCAGGCAACAGCAAGGTCGGGGCCCCTCTCGTGCGCTCCCCGGGTGACACCCCCACTGCGCTGGGGTTCGCTCAGCGGGGTGTCACCCTTCGGGAGCTACACGCCGTAGTAGAGCTCGAACTCGAACGGGTGAGGGCGAATCGCCATCGGCATGATCTCGGTGTCGTGCTTCAGCGAGATCCACGTCTGAATCAGCTCCTCGGTGAACACTCCGCCCTCAAGCAGGTAGGCGTGGTCTGCCTCAAGCGCGCTCAGGGCCTCCGCGAGCGAACCGGGCACCTGCGCAATGCTCGCGGCCTCCTCGGGCGGCAGCTCGTACAGATCTTTATCGATCGGTTCACCGGGCTCGATTCGGTTGCGGATGCCGTCGATGCCCGCCATCAGCTGCGCTGCGAACGCGAGGTAGGGGTTGCCCGAAGCGTCTGGGGCGCGAAACTCGATGCGCTTGGCCTTCGGGTTCGAGCCGGTGAGCGGAATGCGAATCGCCGCGGAGCGGTTGCCCGCCGAGTACGCGAGATTCACCGGTGCCTCGTAGCCCTTGACGAGACGGCGGTAGCTGTTGATCGTCGGGTTCGTGAACGCGAGCAGCGACGGAGCGTGCTTGAGAATGCCGCCGATGAACCAGCGTGCCGTGTCAGACAACCCGGCGTAGCCGTTCTCGTCGTAGAACAGCGGCTCGCCGCCCTGCCAGAGCGACATGTGGGTGTGCATGCCGGAGCCGTTGTCGCCGAAGACGGGCTTCGGCATAAAGGTCGCCGTCTTGCCCCAGAGCTCGGCGGTGTTCTTCACGATGTACTTGAACTTCAGCACGTCGTCGGCGGCGGCGACCATCGTGTCGAAGCGGTAGTTGATCTCGGCCTGGCCAGGGGCGCCGACCTCGTGGTGGGCGCGCTCGAGGTGCAGGCCGGCCTCGATGAGGCGCAGCGAGATGTCGTCGCGCAGGTCTGCTTGCTTGTCGACCGGGGAGACGGGGAAGTAGCCGCCCTTGAGTGGCGTCGTGTTGCCGAGGTTGCCGCCCTCGTACTCCGTCGCCGAGTTCCAGTGGGCCTCTTCGGAGTCGATCTCGTAGAACGTGCGGCGCGGCGTGGTTTCGTAGCGCACCGAGTCGAGAATGTAGAACTCGGCCTCAGGGGCGAAAAACGCCGTGTCAGCGATGCCCGTCGAGGCGAGAAAGCGCTCGGCCTTCTTCGCAACCTGGCGCGGATCTTTCGAATAGATCTCGCCCGTGCGGGGGTTGTAGATGTCGAACACCATGATGAGCGTGCGCTCCGCGCGGAACTGATCGATATAGGCGGTCGTCACGTCGGGGATGAGCTGCATGTCTGATTCGGCGATCGTGGCGAACCCGCGAATCGAGGACGCATCGAACATCTGCCCGACCTCGAAGAACTCGAGATCAACCGTCGACGCCGGAATGTTGAAGTGCTGCTGCACGCCGGGGAGATCGGTGAACCGAATGTCGAGAAACTTGACGTCGGTTTCGCGGATGTAGTCGATGACTTCCTGGGGACTCTTGAACATCGGGATCCTCACTTTTCGGTGCGGCTGGCTGCCGCTTCGTAGGTCTAGCCTATGCTTCCAGCATTTCGGGGGCATGGAAGCACTGTTTCAGGCGTGTTACGTGTTGCGGCGCAGCAAACACACGTGTCGGCGGTGACGGAGCGTGTTCGAAGCATGGCGGCGACGCGCTAGGCGCGAATAAGCACCGTCCCGGCGATCTTGTCATGGAACCCGCGCTGATCGGAATCCCAGACGAGAGCGGGGATAACCAGGGTGACGAGCACGCTGCGTACGATGGGGCGCCAGACGCCGACCCAGCCGCCGGCGATGGGCACGACGTGGAGGCCGACGATGCGGTGGCCAAGCGAGCCGCCAATCGTCGGAATAAAGATAATCTGCAGCACGCAGAACGAGAGCGAGTGCCACCACATCGCGTGCGGGCCGCCGATGAGAAGGTAGGCCGGGAGCCACGCGAGCGCCCAGTCGATGCAGATGGCGAGCAGGCGCCTGCCGACGCGCGCGACCGACCGCGGGCCCTCTTCGGGCAGGCCGAGGCGCTCTCCCGGGTACAGACTCGGGGCGAGGTCACCAAACTTTTGCGTCATGGGGCAGGCGTCTAGCGCGGTCGCTGGGCGCGAACACGGTTGGGGTCGATGCCCTTGGGAATGCCAACGGGGCTCGCCTGCAGCGACGAGAGGCGGTTGTACACCGCAGCGATCTCGTTACGGTTGAGCTCGCGCTTGAGCTTCTGCAGCTCTTTCGAGAGCTGGGGGAGCGCGACGGCGCCCTCGTCGGGGCCGACGTAGAGGTGAGTGATCGGAACGTTGGAGATGGCGCGCTTGAGCTTGCGCTCCTCGTCAAGCGCGATGCGCTGGGTGCGCTGTCGCGACCCCTCAGAGATGAGCACCACGCCGCCGCGCCCGATGACCCGGTACACGGCGTCTTGCTGGCGCGTCATCGCAACGGGCACCTCTGAACCGCGCCAGCTGCGCTTGAGCGCGCTCTGCACGATGGCGCCCACGGCGCCGGGGCGCCCCTCAATCTGGCTGTAGGCGACGGCCTCGGCGCGGCGGCCGAGCACGATCATAGCAATGAGCAGGCCGGCGAGAATGCCGGTGAGCGGCCAGAGGATCCAGCTGAACCAGTTGCCGGGGAGCAGCCACGCGAGCAATATCGCGACGATGATCGGGCCGAGGAACGAAAGCAGCATGAGCGGGGTGAGCAAACGATCATGGGTGCGGGTGTTCTTGTACACCTGCACCATCTGCTTGATTCGACCCGGTGACTTCTGCTTCGCCTCTGCCATACCCCCATCGTACCGCGTCTTGCCGCCCCGAGTGACACACTCGGCCGCGTTCGCGGGAAGCGGAGCGCGGTGCTCGGCGCCTCCAATCGCCCTCCACAGGCCCACCCCGCGCGGGGGCCGTGGCCCGCGCGGCACATTTGCCTCGGCGCCGGGGTGCCACGCCGTCGCGAGCCGGATCCTGAGAGGATGAAACATGTCAGCGGCTCAACCGGCAACACACCTCTGCAGGGCGCGCGCCCGCGGCGCTATGCTCTGGGAGCAGGCGAGCTCGCGGGCGCGATGCTCCGGGTCAGTGAACTCGGGTTCGCGGTGCGCGCCAGGGGGCTGTGCCTCGGCACTGACCTCGCGCGCCGGCTTCGCATTGTGTTGCCGGCTGCCGGCCACTACGCGCGCACGAACGCGGCGTCACTGGAGTTCGCGGTCGTTGAGGAGCCCCCGGCAGCGGGCAGGCTGCGGCACCGACAGCGCGCGTTCGCCGTCGAGCACGCCCGCGGTGGCCACGATGAGGGGTGTTACGGTTTCGGCATCGCTCTGAGTGAGCTCGCGCGCGTCGGTGAGGCGTGGGCGCTCTCCCCGGGGGTCGCGGCGTATGTGCACGACGGCTTCCGCGAGGCAGCGCCGCGCGTGGTTCGCGCAGACGCGTGGGCTGCCGAGCTCGCACGGGAAGCAGTGGAGCATTCGCTTCGTGGGCGCATCACCCCGCTCTCGGTGATACGCAAAGCGGGTCTGCGGCCAAGTGGCCGCAGACCCGCAGGCGATACGCGAGCGTCACATGGTGAGCGCCCGTGATGGGCTAAATGCCCAGATCTGCCGAGAAGTCGCCCTCCTCGAGGCGCTGCTTGATCTGCCCGAGGAAGCGGGCCGCGTCGGCGCCGTCGATGATGCGGTGATCGTACGAGATCGCCAGGTACACCGCCGAGCGGATGCCAATCGAATCGCCCTCGGGAGTCGAGACGACGCCGGCCTCCTTGAAGACCACTCCCGTGCCGAGAATGGCAGACTGCGGCAGGAACACGAGCGGCGTGTCGAACAGCGCGCCGCGCGAGCCCGTGTTCGTCAGCGTGAAGGTGCCGCCGCCAAGCTCATCGGGGGTGAGCTTGTTGTCTCGGGTGCGGGCAGCGAGGTCTGCGACCTCGGCCGAGATCTGCGCGATGTTCTTCGCGCCGGCATCGCGCAGCACGGGCGCGAGCAGGCCGCGATCGGTGTCGACCGCGATGCTGATGTTCTCGGTGGCCGGGTAGACGATCGAATCGCCCTCAACCGTCGCGTTGATGATCGGGAACGACTGCAGCGCCTCGGCTGCGGCGACCGCGAAGAACGGGAGGAACGAGAGTTTCGAGCCCGTCTTCGCGAAGAACTCATCCTTCTTCGCCTGGCGGAACTGCGCGACCCGAGTCACGTCAACCTTCACGAAGGTGGTGAGCTGTGCGGTCTGCTGCATCGAGGCGACGGCGCGCTCCGAGACGACCTTGCGCAGGCGGCTCATCTTCTGGGTGGTGCCGCGCAGCTCGGAAACAACGCGCTCGGCCTTCGCCGGGGTCGCGGCTGCCGCGGGAGCCGCCGGCGCTGCTGTCGCAGCAGCGAGCACGTCTTCCTTGCGGATGCGGCCGCCAACACCGGTGCCGGTGACGGTGGCGAGATCGACGCCGCGCTCGTTCGCAAGCTTGCGCACGATCGGGGTGACGTATCCGCCAGCCTCGCCGGCAGGGGCTGCAGGGGCTGCCGGGGCCGGCTGAGCGGGGGCAGCGGGTGCGGGCTGCGCTGGGGCTGCGGGTGCAGCGGGAGCCTGCTGCGCAGGGGTGGCGGGTGCGGCCGGTGCAGCCGGTGCAGCTGGTGCTGCGGGTGCAGCCGGTGCTGCGGCGGCCGGTGCCTCGGCGGCGGGCGCCGCGCCACTGCCGATGCGCGCGAGTACGCCGCCAACCTCGACGGTCTCGTCCTCGCCAACGAGCATCTCCTGCAGCACGCCAGCGACGGGGGAGGGAACCTCGGTGTCGACCTTGTCAGTCGATACCTCGAGCAGTGGCTCATCAACCTCGACGGTCTCGCCGATCTGCTTGAGCCAGCGCGTCACCGTACCCTCGGTGATGGACTCGCCGAGCGATGGCAGCACGATGTCCTGGCTGTCGCCGCCCGCCGCTGGAGCGGCTGCCGCCGGAGCAGCGGCTGCGGGTGCAGCCTCGGGCTCGGCAGCGGGCTGGGGCTCGGCTGCGGGTACAGCCTCGGGCTCAGCGGGTGCTGCAGCCGGTGCTGCGGGAGCCGCCGCGGATCCGCTGCCATCGCCAATAATCGCGAGCACCGCACCGACCTCGGCGGTCTCGTCTTCCTGCACAAGGATCTGCTCGACGACACCGGCGATCGGTGACGGCACCTCGGTGTCTACCTTGTCGGTCGAGACCTCGAGTAGCGGCTCGTCGACCGCCACGGTCTCGCCCACCTGCTTCAGCCAGCGGGTCACCGTCCCCTCGGTGACGCTCTCGCCCAGCGCGGGGAGGACTACCGATTCACTCATCGTGATTCTCCTTCTAGAATTCTCTACGTAGTTAGCTTGTGACGCCGGCTCAGATGGCGTGCAGCGGCTTGCCGGCGAGCTTGAGCATGGCCTCGCCGATGGTCTCGTTCTGCGTCGGGTGACCGTGAATGAACGGCGCTACATCTTCTGGGTAGGCCTCCCAGTTCACAATGAGCTGGGCCTCGCCGACGAGCTCGCCAACGCGAGCGCCGATCATGTGCACGCCAAGCACGGGGCCATCGTTCAGGCGAACCGCCTTCACCGTGCCAGCGGTGCCAAGAATCGAGCTCTTGGCGTTGCCAGCGAGGTTGTACTCGTACGCGGTGATGTTCTCTGCGCCGTACTTCTCGGCTGCCTTGGCCTCGGTGAGGCCGACCGATGCGATCTCGGGGTCGCAGTAGGTGACCTTCGGAATGTTGACGTCTGCGACGACCACGGGGTTGAGGCCCGCAATTTCCTCGGCGACGAAGATGCCCTGCTGGTAGCCGCGATGCGCGAGCTGCAGACCCGGAACGATGTCGCCGACAGCGTAGACGCCAGCAACGTTCGTTGCGAGGCGCTCGTTGGTGAGCACGAAACCGCGATCCATCTCGATGCCGGCCTCTTCGTAACCGAGCCCCTGGGTCGCGGGGCCGCGGCCCACAGCGACGAGCAGGTAGTCGGCAGACAGCTCAGTGCCGTCCTCGAGGGTGACCGTGACGCTCGAGGCATCTTGCGTGACGCCCTGGAAGCGAACGCCGAGCTTGTAGTCGATGCCGCGCTTGCGGAATGCGCGCTCGAGCTGCTTCGAGACCGACTCCTCCTCGTTGGGAACGAGGTGGGGAAGGCCCTCTACGATGGTGACCTCGGCGCCAAACGAGCGCCAAACGCTCGCGAACTCAACGCCGATCACGCCGCCGCCGAGCACGATGACCTTGGCCGGGATCTCCTGGAGCTCAAGGGCGTGCTCGCTCGTGATGACGCGGCCACCGATCTCGAGGCCGGGAAGGGAGCGCGAGTACGAGCCCGAGGCCAGCACGACGTTCTTGCCGACGACGGTGTCGTCGCCGACCTGCACGGTGTTTGCCGCGGCCAGGCGGCCCTCGCCGGCGAAGACGGTGATGCCGTTCGCCTTAATCAGGCCCTGCAGGCCCTTGAACTTGCTCGCCACGAGCTTCTCGCGGAAGCCGTTCACGGCGGTGATGTCGATCGATTCAACGCTGGAGTTGATGCCGTAGGTCGCGCCTTCGCGGGCGACGTCGGCAACCTCGGCTGAGTGGAGCAGCGCCTTCGTTGGCACGCACCCACGGTGCAAGCAAGTACCACCGAGCTTGTCTTTCTCGATGATCGCTGCGGTCATTCCGAGTTGTGTCGCTCGGACTGCGGTCGCGTATCCGGCGCTCCCGCCACCAAGAACTACGATGTCAAACTGGTGCTCGGCCAAGTGGGGTCTCCCTCGGTTATATGTCTGCGTACGCCTTGATCCGCGCAGGTTTGCGGTGCGCATCGTTTAGCCTACTACTTCTGGGAATCTCCCGGAGCGTTACCTTCGGTGTTCGCTAGTCGCGCATTTCGGCCCGATCCTCAGGGAATTTCGTACAATGAAATTGTGACCGATTCTCTCTTCTCAGCCGTGTACGCGGAACGCCGTGCGAGTGTCGCCAAGGGCCTTCCGCTCGTCGTCGCGCTCTCTGGCTCGAGCGACGCCGGTAACGCCGTGTCGCAGCTCGAACAGTACCTCTGGGAGCGGTGCAAACCCGAAGAAATTGTTCGCTTCGACACCGACCAGCTGCTCGACTATCGCTCCCGTCGGCCGCTCATCACATTCGATGAAGACCACTTCACCGATTACAGCCCTGAGGAGCTCACCCTGAGCCTGGCGCAAGATGACCTCGGCGCACCATTTCTGCTGCTCTCTGGGTTCGAGCCCGACTTCAAGTGGGAGGCGTTCGTAGACGCGGTGCTGCTGCTCGTGCATGAGTTTGAGGTTGCAGTTACCACCTGGGTGCAGGCCATCCCCATGCCGGTGCCCCATACGCGACCCATCGTTGGTACGGTGAGCGGCACGCGCGAAGACCTCATCGAGCGCTCAGCGTGGAAACCGACGACAAGGCTGCCTGCGAGTATCGTGCACCTGCTCGAGTACCGACTCCACGGCGTCGGCGAGGAGGTCGTCGGATTCGCGCACATGGTGCCGCACTATCTCGCAAACAACGAGTACCCGGAGCTTTTGAGCGCCGCACTCGACAACATCATGGCCGCAACCGGTTTGCTGTTTGCGACTGACGAGCCGCGTGAGCGTGCACGCGAGTTCAGGGCGCAGGTCGACCGGCAAATCTCGGAGAATGAAGAATCTCGCGAGATGCTCGTCAACCTCGAACGCAGGTTTGATAAGTACGTCGAGGCCCAGGGTGAGCGCGTTTCCCTGCTCGGCGAAGACGGCGCTATGCCGACCGCCGATCAGCTCGCCAGCGAGCTCGAGCGCTTTCTTGCCGAGCGTAACCAGGGGCCTGAACCGAGCGACGGCTCGGGCATGCAATAATAGTCCCTACGAACCCATTTCAATCGTCGCGGGAATACTGCGGGCTTGACATGGGTTTTCATGGTGTGCGCAGTTTTTCGGACGCGCACCGAGAGATCTGAGAGGAAGTTGCGTGGCAGCAGCGACAACGACCACGACTCGCGCGGCGGAAGCAGCCGAGGGCGAAGAGCCCAACGCGGCCAAAACTCCCGCGAAGAAGGCTCCGGCGAAGAAGACCGCCGCAGCCGCCAAGGCTCCGGCGAAGAAAGCGCCGGCCAAGAAGACCACACGTGCCAAGAAGGTCGAGGACGAGGTTCTCGATTCGGCGGAAGACGTAGACACCCCAGAGGGTGACGAGCAGCCTGACGAAGATCAGCCCGTCGTCGAGCACCGCGAGCCCCTGCCTACGGGCGCCATCGTGCTCAAGGCCGGCGACGAAGAAGATGTGCCGACGGTGACGACGGCCATCCCCGGTGCGACCGCCGACCCCGTGAAGGATTACCTGAAGCAGATCGGTAAGGTCGCGCTGCTCAACGCCGCCGAAGAAGTTGAGCTTGCGATGCGCATCGAGGCTGGGCTTTTCGCTGAAGAGAAGCTCGGCACCGAGAAGGGCCTGCCGAAGAAGCTCGAGCGCGAGCTGAAATGGGTGGCGCGTGACGGCCAGCGTGCGAAGAGCCACCTGCTCGGCGCGAACCTGCGCCTTGTGGTGTCTCTCGCTAAGCGCTACACCGGGCGCGGCATGCAATTCCTCGACCTCATTCAGGAGGGCAACCTCGGCCTGATTCGCGCCGTCGAGAAGTTTGACTACACCAAGGGCTTCAAGTTCTCGACATACGCGACGTGGTGGATTCGCCAGGCGATCACCCGTGCGATGGCTGACCAGGCGCGCACGATTCGCATTCCTGTGCACATGGTCGAGGTCATTAATAAGCTTGCGCGCGTGCAGCGCCAGATGCTGCAGGATCTCGGGCGCGAACCCACGCCCGAAGAGCTGAGCCGCGAGCTCGACATGACCACAGAGAAGGTCATCGAGGTGCAGAAGTACGGCCGCGAGCCGATCTCGCTGCACACGCCACTCGGCGAAGACGGCGACAGCGAGTTCGGTGACCTTATCGAGGACACCGAGGCGATCGTTCCGGCCGACGCTGTCGGCTTCACCATGCTGCAGCAGCAGCTCGAGCAGCTGCTCGACTCTCTGTCGGAGCGTGAGGCCGGGGTCATCAAGATGCGGTTTGGCCTCGGTGACGGCATGCCGAAGACCCTCGACCAGATCGGTGACACCTTCGGAGTGACCCGCGAGCGGATTCGCCAGATCGAGTCGAAGACCATGGCGAAGCTGCGCCACCCCTCGCGCAGCCAGCAGCTGCGCGACTACCTCGACTAGGGCTCGATCGGTTGTGCGACAGCGGGGCGCGGAGGTTTTCCTCCGCGCCCCGCTGTCGTGTTCGCCTGGCGCGCTGTCGTGTTCGTCTGGCTCGCGCAACGCAACAAGCGGGCCCCGGGATCACTCCCGGGGCCCGCTCTACATACCGTGTGCTGGCTATGCGTTGAGCTTGTGGCTCTCGTCGTGCCACGCCTCTGCAAGCGGGCGAAGCTTTGCCTCGTGCTTGGTTGCGTGATGCGCGCAGAACAGGAGCTCGCTGCCGTTCAGCACTGCGCGCACGTATGCCTGTGCGCCGCAGCTATCGCAGCGATCCAAGCCACTGAGCGGACGGTCCGCTGCAGTGACATCCGCTTCAGCGGTGTGTTCGAGTGTGCTCATGGCCACCTCCCGGTAGTTCAATTACCACTATCCAATCACCCCTTGGCCCGAGATGCGCTGTTACGCCGCCCCGTTTCGCTGACCGCGTACCGTGGCGCGTTTTTCGTTCGCTCCGTCGCCAATCGCCGGGCGCGCTCACCCTCCGTGTCGGCGGTGTGCCCTAAGGTGGTGGAGTCTCCAAGAAAGCAGGTTCTTTCACGTGGCCGAATCCAGTTACTCCGCCAGGCACCTCACCGTACTCGAGGGTCTCGAAGCCGTGCGCAAGCGCCCGGGCATGTACATTGGCACCACCGACTCGCGTGGGCTCATGCACTGTCTGTGGGAAATTATCGACAACTCGGTCGATGAAGCGCTCGCGGGCTACGGCGGCAGTATTCGCATCACGCTCCACGCCGACGGGAGCGTGACGGTCGCAGACGATGGCCGCGGTGTTCCCGTAGATATCGAGCCCCGCAGCGGGTTGAGTGGCGTGGAGCTGGTGTTCACGAAGCTTCACGCCGGAGGTAAGTTCGGCGGCGGCGGCTACGCGTCTTCGGGAGGCCTCCACGGCGTCGGCGCCTCGGTCGTCAACGCGCTGTCGTCGCGGCTCGACGTCGAGGTCGATCGCGACGGCAAGACCTGGGCGATGTCATTTCGCCACGGTGAGCCCGGCGTGTTCTCCGGTGACGGGCCAGACAGCGAGTTCACACCGTTCGATCGCGCGACCGGTATTCAGGCGATCGGCAAAGTGAAGAAGGGGGTGACAGGCACCCGCGTTCGCTACTGGGCCGACCCGCAGATCTTTCTCGCCACTGCCCGGTTCGAGGTCGATGCGCTCGTCGCCCGGGCGCGTCAGACGGCGTTCCTCGTCACCGGTCTCGCGATTGAGATCGAAGACCAGCGACCCGAGTCTCTCGATGAGGCAGGGGCGCCACAGATTCACCGTTTCAGCTATGACGGGGGTATCGCGGAGTTTGTGAACTTCCTCGCCGTCGACTCCCCGGTCACCGACACCTGGCGTGTCACTGACTCAGGGAAGTTCACCGAGACCGTCCCGGTGATGGACGAGGCAACGGGGCACCTTGTCTCGCGTGAGGTTGAACGGGAGTGCGAGGTCGATGTAGCCCTGCGCTGGGGCACGGGGTACGACACCGAGATCCAGAGCTTCGTAAACATCATCGCTACGCCGAAGGGCGGTACCCACCTTGCGGGCTTTGAGCAGGGCCTCACGAAGTTCTTCCGCAAACAGATCGAGACCAACGCGCGAAAGCTGAAGGCCGGCTCAGACAAGCCCGACAAAGACGATATTCTCACCGGGCTCACCGCGGTCGTGACTGTGCGGGTGCCCGAGCCCCAGTTCGAGGGTCAGACGAAAGAGGTGCTGGGCACGGCGGCGGTGCGCCAGATCGTTTCGAAGTCGGTGACGAAGGCGCTCACCGAGCGCTACGAGTCGACGAAGAAACACGACCGGGCGCAGACAAGCACGCTGCTCGAGAAGATGGTTTCCGAGATGAAGTCTCGCATCGCGATGCGCACGCAGCGCGACACCGCGAGGCGCAAGAGCTCACTCGAGAGCTCCTCTCTCCCGTCGAAGCTCATCGATTGCCGTTCGAAAGACGTTGCGAACTCGGAGCTGTTTATCGTCGAGGGCGACAGCGCGCTCGGCACCGCGAAGCCAGCGCGCGACAGCGAGTACCAGGCCCTGTTGCCGATTCGAGGCAAGATTCTGAACGTGCAGAAGGCGTCGCTCGCCGAGATGCTCTCGAACGCGGAGTGCGGCGCGATCATCAAGGTGATTGGCGCCGGCTCTGGTCGCGACTTCGACCTGGAGTCTGCCCGCTACGGCAAGGTCATTCTGATGAGTGACGCCGACGTTGACGGGGCGCATATTCGCACGCTGCTGCTGACGCTGTTTTTCAGGTACATGCGGCCGATGCTCGAGGCAGGGCGCGTCTACGCCGCGGTGCCGCCGCTGCACCGCGTGATCGTGCAAAACTCGGGGCGCAAGCCCAACGACGTGATCTACACCTACAGCGAGAAAGAGCTGCAGACTCTGCTCAGCGATCTGCGCCGTCGCGGTAAGAAGTACCAGGAGCCTATTCAGCGGTACAAGGGCCTCGGCGAGATGGATGCCGATCAGCTGGCCGAGACGACGATGGATCGTGAACATCGCACGCTTAGGCGCGTGCGCCTCGAGGATGCGCACGCCGCTGCGCAGATGTTCGAGCTGCTCATGGGCAACGATGTTGCGCCTCGCAAGGAGTTCATCATCGAAAACGCCGATGACCTTGATCGAGAGCGCATCGACGCCTAACCGGAGTTCACGTGTCAGCAACCGCACTCGGCCTCGTACTCGCGGCCGCCGTCGCTCACGCCGCTTGGAACATCCTCGCGGCAAAGTCGAGCCGATCCGGCATCCCATTTCTCTTTTGGGGAGCCGTGGTCAGCGTTGCTGTCTGGGCGATCGCGATTCCGTTCACAGGGGGCTTCGGCGATGCGGGTCTCGGGCTGTTCGTGCTCGCGGTGGTCGTGTCGGGGCTGTTGCACGTGCTGTACATGCTCGTGCTGCAGCGCGGCTACCGCGCCGGCGATCTCAGCACCGTGTATGCCACGGCCAGAGGCAGCGGCCCGGTGCTCACCGTGATCGTTTCGATTCTGTTGCTGGGGGAGCGGCCCACACCGCTCTCGCTCGCAGGCGTCGCCCTCGTGGTGGTGGGGGTGACCGCGTTCGGGCTCATCGGCCGACGCGGCAGGCCCGCAGTGCGCTCGGGCGGTGAGGCCCGGCGGCGCTGGGATCCGTCGATCGTCTTCGGCCTACTGACCGGTGTTGCGATCGCCACCTACACGGTGTGGGATGTATCGATGGTGAACTCGCTCGGGCTCGCGCCGGTGGCCTTTATGGTCGGCACTAGCGCCGCCGAGGCGGTGATCTTCGGCGGCATGCTCGGGGCAGATGGGCTGCGTGGCGGGTCGCCGGCGCGGCGGCTGCGGGGCGAGCTTCGCACGAACTGGCGCAGCCTCCTTGCCTTCGGCGTAATGTCACCGCTGTCATACATTCTCGTGCTCACCGCTGCCACGATCGCACCGCTCTCGCTCGTGGCACCCATGCGCGAGACGAGCGTTGTGCTCGTCGGCTTGTATGGCGTGATTCGCTACCGCGAGAGCAACCCTGCGCTGCGGCTCACGGCCGCGGTGATCGTTGTCGCGGGTGTCACGCTCATCGGCCTGTAGCGGGGCTCGAGCCGCTCGGGCTGCTGCGCCCGATGCGCCCGCTGCGCCCGCGGGGTCTGCTGCGCCCGCTGCGCCCGCTGCGCCTGGTGCGCCCGCTGCGCCTGGTGCGCCCGCTGCGCCTGGTGCGCCCGCTGCGCCCGAGGGGCAAAACTGCGGTGCGTAGGTCGTGCACCGCCCGGGGGAGCCCTGTGAGTGCAGATCGCATATCGAGCGCAGATACTGAGGCGCGCGGGCAGCCAGTTCGACAGGTTTGCGCGCTGCAGCCGCGGGCGAGATCTGCACGTCACAGGGCAAATACCGGCGCGCGCGACCCTGGTGAGGTCGATCGCCTATCTTCTGCAGAACGGCGCCCTAGTGGCGGCGCACGATCGTGCCTTCAGACGGGCCCCAACCCCTGACCCCCGGGCCGGGAGCCCGGAGCCGCGAGCCCGGAGCCGCGAGCCCGGAGCCGCGAGCCCGGAGCCGCGAGCCCGGAGCCGGGAGCCCCGAGCCCCGCTGCCCCTGCCTCGCAGCATGCCTGAGGCTCATGCTGATAGGTTTCAGCTGCAAGAGACGCAGCCACCCGAGAGTCAAGGGCCGAACCGGCCTCGAAACGGGTCGGGTACCCCAAGCCGGGTCGGCTACCCCAAGCCGGGCGGGCTACCCCAAGCCAGGCGGGCTACCCCAAGCCAGGCGGGCTACCCCAAGCCAGGCGGGCTACCCCAAGCCGGGCGGGGCAATCCGGCAAGTTGGGGCCTAAGCGGGCACAGCACGGGCGTCACGCACACACCAGCAGCATTCGAGGAGCACAAGCATGAGGCGAACCAGAACCGCGTTGACAACGACGGCGTGCATCGCTGCGCTAGCGATCGGGCTCTCCGGTTGCGCGCCCGAGCCGGGAGGCCCGAGTGCGCAGCCCGGGCGCAGCGAGCCCGGTGGCTCGCCCCGCACGTCAGCGCCAGGCCTCGACCCCTCAGCCCCTGAATCAACGGTGACCGACCCCGCACGGCCAGACCCGGCGACAGCGGCGAAGCCCGACATTGACCAGGCCGAACTCGATCGGCGACTGCGCGACGCCGCGTGGGCGAACGACGTTGCGGGTGCCGAGCAGCTCATCGCCTGGGGCGCAGACGTCAACGCGACAGACGAGACGGTTCAGTCGGCCTACCTCATCGCGACCAGCGAGGGTAGAACGGAGCTGTTGCAGCTCACCCTCGACCACGGGGCCGACGTCAACGCGCTCGATAGCTGGCACGGAACCGGCCTGATTCGCGCGGCCGAGCGCGGCCACTGGGACGTGTCGGGGGCGCTCCTTCGCGCGGGAGTCTCGGTCGATCACGTCAACAACCTGGGCTTTCAAGCGATCCATGAGGCGGTGTGGCTCGGGCGCGACGACCCGACCTACCACGCGACACTTCGCGTGCTCGTAGCCGGCGGAGCCGCCTTCGACACGCCGTCGACGGTGCAGTGGCTCACCCCGTTGCAAATGGCCGAGCAGCGCGGATTCGCGGGGTCGGCGGCAGTGCTGCGAACGCTCACGAGCACGCCGCTCCCAGCAGACCCTGCTGCAGCCCTGCTCGCCGCCGCAGAGTCGGGCGACCCCGACGCCGTTGCAATCGCCCTCAGAGCCGGAGCCGACCCCGCGACGAAACACAGTTCAGGCGCCACAGCCCGCGAGCTCGCAGAGCACGCGGGCGCTGCGGCTGCCGCCCAGGTTATCCGAGCCCTCGGAGGGTAGACCCTGGGCCGGCCGCGCCGAGCCCAGCAAAGCCGAGCCCAGCAAAGCCGAGCCCAGCAAAGCCGAGCCCAGCAAAGCCGAGCCGAGCCTCGCCTGGCCCGCCGGTACCACCCTCAGCGGCTAGGGCGCCTCCCCGATATACGCGATCGGCTGTTCGAGCAGTGCGCCCGAGCCGTCTCGCTTGCCGAGTTCGTCAGGGAGCTTCCGTGCGGCGCCGTCGCCACCGAGCGCGCGGGGCTCGCCCGTGCCAACCCAGGCCGCCACCAGCTGGCTCTCGCCCTTGAGGAAGCGCTGGGCACGAACACCGCCGGTCGCGCGGCCCTTCGCGGGGAAGTCAGCCCAGTCAGAGACCTTGGCCGAGCTCACGCTCTGCGCGAGCAGCGCATTTTCGTCGGAGCCCTCAGCGACCGTGGCGACCCGGGCCTCGGCCCCAGCTGAGACCGCGCCGGCAAAGATAATGCGGGCATCGCTGCCGAGCTTCATACCGGCCATGCCGCCGGCTGGCCGGCCCTGCGGCCGCACGAGCGCGGCCGAGAACCGCAGCAGCTGCGCGTCGCTCGAAACAGCGGCAATCTCGGTGTCGTCTTGTGCCTCAAACGCCGCGACGAGGGAGTCGCCCGCCTTCAGCGAAATAACCTCGAACGACGGGCGGGCGGGCAGATCGGTGAGCACGACGCGCTTGACAATGCCCTGCGCGGTGAACAGACCGATCGGGGTTTCGGTGTCAAGCGGAACGACGCCGACGATCTTCAGCTTCTTGTCGGTGAGGCCGATGTACTCGGCGAGCTTGACGCCCGCGGAAAACGCGATTGATGCGGCAGGCACGAGCGGCAGGTCGACCGGGGTGAAACGGTGCAGCGTGCCGTCAGACAGCAACGCTCCGAGCTCTGCACGCACGCTCGTCTCGACGCGGGCGACAACCGCGCCGTGCTTGGTCGCCCGCGGGGCGGCGCGGGGTGCGTCTGGAGCCTCGGGGTCTCGGTCGATGCGCAGCGCGCGCCCGGTTGCCGAGAGCATGAGCGTGCAGGGCGTGTCTGCGACCTGCATCGCGTCGGGGGAGACGGCAGCCCGGGAGGGCCGCGCAACGGCGCCGGTAAGAATGGTGCGGCGCGGGGTGCCGTAGGCGGTTGCGGCTTCGTCGAGCTCGCTCGCAACGACGCCGCGCAGCTTTTCTTTGCTGCCAAGAATCTCGAGGAGCGCAGCGATCTCTGCCTGTAGCGCATCGCGTTCGCCCTCGAGCTCGACGCGCGAGAACTTCGTGAGCCTGCGCAGCCGCAGCTCGAGAATGTACTCGGCCTGCAGCTCAGAGAGATCGAACACCTGCTGCAGTCGCGTTCGCGCCTCGTCGGCGTCGTCGCTCGTGCGCACCACCTGAATGACCTCGTCGATGTCGAGGATCGCGATGAGCAGGCCCTCGACGAGGTGCAGTCGCTCGCGCCGTTTGCGCAGCCTGAACTCGCTGCGGCGAGTCACGACGGCGACACGGTGCTTCAAGAAGACGGCGAGCATCTCTCGCAGACTGAGCGTCTGCGGCTGCCCGTCGACGAGCGCAACGGAGTTGATGCTGAAGGAGTCTTCAAGCGGGGTGTAGCGGTAGAGCAGCTCGAGCACGGCCTCGGGCGAGAAGCCCGTCTTTAGGGTAACGACGAGCTTCAGCCCGTTCTTGCGGTCGGTGAGGTCGACGACATCGGTGATGCCAGTGATCTTCTTGGCTTCGACGCCCTGTTTGATCTTGTCGATGACGCGCTCGGGCCCCACGAGGTAGGGCAACTCGGTGATCACGAGGCCGGTGCGCCGCGGCCCGAGCTGTTCCACTGCGACCCGTGCGCGCGTGCGGAATGCGCCGCGCCCAGTGCGGTAGGCGTCGGTGATGCCGTCGAGCCCCACGATCGTGCCGCCGCCGGGCAGGTCTGGGCCGGGAATGAACTCCATGAGCTCTTCGACCGTGGCGTTCGGGTGAAATAGGAGGTGCTTGGCGCCCTCGACGACCTCGATGAGGTTGTGCGGGGCGAGGTTCGTTGCCATGCCGACAGCGATGCCGCTTGCGCCGTTGACGAGCAGGTTTGGAACCGCAGATGGCAAGACCTCGGGCTGCAGCAACTGGTTGTCGTAGTTGGGAATGAAGTCAACGACGTCTTCGTCGAGCGACTCGGTCATGGCGAGAGCCGCACCGGCCAACCGCGCTTCGGTGTACCGCGAAGCGGCGGGCCCGTCGTCGAGCGAACCGAAGTTGCCGTGCCCGTCGACGAGGGGGAGTCGCATCGCGAAATCTTGCGAGAGCCGCACGAGGGCGTCGTAAATCGACGAGTCGCCGTGCGGGTGTAGCTTGCCCATGACCTCGCCAACGACGCGCGCCGACTTCACGTGACCGCGGTCGGGGCGCAGGCCCATGTCGGTCATCATGTAGAGAATGCGGCGCTGCACCGGCTTCAGCCCGTCGCGGGCGTCGGGCAGTGCGCGCGAATAGATCACTGAATACGCATACTCAAGAAACGAACCCTCCATCTCGTGCGAGATGTCGATGTCTTCGATGCGTTCCCCGGCTGCCTCGTGGGCTGCTCCGGAGGTATCCATGTCGGTTACGTCGGCCATAATGGAATCATGCTACCGACTGCCACCGACAACGGCGGGAGGCTTGCCGCGATTTTGCCGACTGGCATCGCCGCGCTCGCGCTGGGAAACGCCCGCTCACCACAGGCCGCGCACGACGCGCTCATCGCTGCAGCCGGGCTGGCTCCCGGGTTGCCAGCCGGGCCAAACGAAGTGGCAGCGGCTCTCCCACTCATTCCAGCGCTGCACTCCCTCGTCGTGGTCGTTGTCGACGGCCTGGGCAGCGCGAACCTGAAGGCACGCGCCGGGCACGCGCCGACCGTCTCGTCGCTGCAGCAGCGGCGCATCACGACGGTCACCCCCTCGACAACCGCCGCGGCGCTGACGACACTCACGACGGGGCGCCTGCCTGCGGAGCACGGGCTCATCGGCTATCGCATCATGCACCCTGAGCTCGGCCTGCTTTCGCCCCTGCGAGACTGGGAGGGCATCAGCGACACGCGGGAGTGGCAGCGGGCCGCGCCGCTGTTCGAGCACGCCGAGGCGCTCGGGCTGCGCGCCCGCGCGTACGGCAGGCCCGCGCACGCCGAGAGCGGCCTCACGCGGGCAATTCTCCGCGGGGCAGACTACTCCGGCGGCGACCGAATCGCTGAGCGCTTCGCCGCGGCGCGGCGCGACCTCGCGGGAGGCGAACCGACCCTCGCGTACCTCTACGTCGACGAGCTCGATCGCGCCGGGCACCAGCACGGTTGGCAGAGCGAGGCCTGGTCGTCTCGGCTCGAACAGCTCGATTTGGCGCTCGCTGATTTCATGACGGGGCTGCCGAGCGAAACGGGTCTCGTGGTGACCGCTGACCACGGCATGGTCGACGTCGCCGCGCACCAGCACATCGTGTTCGATCTCGGGGCGCCCGAGTTTGCCGAGGTGCGCGCGTTCGGGGGCGAACCGCGCTTTCGCAGCTTCTATCTCACGCCCGAGGCGGATCCGAGGGCTTTCGCCGAACGGCTGCGCGCACTGGAAGGGAGGCGCGCCTGGGTCGCAACCCGAGACGAAGTCTTCGCGGCTGGGCTCTTCGGCACGCGGGTGAGCCCGGGCGTGCGGGAGCGGGTCGGAGACGTGCTGCTCGCCGCGCGCTCCCAGTGTGCCTACTACGCGACGAGCGATGAGCAGAGCTCCTTCGAACTCGTGGGGCAGCACGGCTCATGGACAGACGAGGAGCGGGGAATTCCGCTGCTGCTCGGCGGCGCGCTGGCGGGCACGGGCTTTGCGAAGGCAGTGGAGCTCGTGGCCGCAGCTGCGACCGCGAGCTAGGCCGGGTCGTCGTCGCTGCGCGTGCCAAACAGGATGTCGTCCCAGCTCGGAATCGAGGAGCGACCACGCTTTGCTTCGCGCTTCGTTTCCGGGCGCTTCGGCGTGTCCTGTGCCTGGGTCGTATGGGCATCTTGACCCGACTGCCCTCCGCCAGCCTCCTCTGACGGCTGCGCGCCACCTGCCCCCAGGTCGCCGAGCACTGCCCGCAACCGCGAGCCGCGCGCTGCTGCGCCGCGGGCGGCCTCGGGGCGCTGTGATGACGCTTCCGCGCCAGCGCTGCCGTCAGTCGCGCGCTCTGCGGCATCCGCAGGGGCGGGTGATTCGAGCGGTGCACCCCCCGCAGCGGGGTTCGCCCCCGACACGCCGGCTGTGCCCCAGATATTCGCGGCAGCGCCGGAGCGCTTGACCGGCTGAGTGCGCGGGCCAGGGTCGACGAGGTCGTGCAGCAGCTCGGTCGCGTCGTCGCCCTCGGATCCGCCACTGCTGTGCTCAGCACCGCCCTCGCCTGGCTCTGGTGCCTCGCCGCCGAGCGCCTCGGCCGCGAGCGAGCGCTCGCCACGGCGGCGGCGCAGTGCGTCGAGCAGGTCAGCGGTTTGGCTGAGGTCAGTTTCGCCCTCGTCTGGCGTGTTGACAGCGAGGTGGTCGATGTCGCGCCGGCGTTCGTATTCGGCGTCGGGGTTCAGCAGCAGATCGTCGCCGGCACCCGCGGGGGCCTGCTCGGGTGTCAGCGGCTGCACCTCGGCGGTTGGCGCGAGCAGTGCGTCGGGATCGAACGGTTCTGGCTCGCTGCGCGCCGGTGACTCTGCGTCGACGGCGCGCAGCTTCGGAATGAGCCGATCACCGACGTCGCCGAGCTTTGAGAGGTTCGTTGCGTCTGGCGTGAGCGGGCTGAGCACGCGCTTCTTGTGGTCGAAGCTCCACACAGCGTCGTGATCGCCGTCGCGGGAGTCAAACTCGAGGCCGATGAGCCACCCCGCCTCTTCGTCTCGCCAGGAGCGCCAAATATTGACCGTGTTGCCGAGGCCGATCAGGCGCTCGGAGATGACCTGACCGAAGCGCTGCTCGTCGTCGTTCGCCGACTGTGTGTCGCCCGGGTAGCCGGGCTCGGTGCGCACGCTCACCGCGTGTGCGAGGTCGAGCATGTAGCGCTGCTCGGCGCGAACGGGCTCCTCGAACCGCAGCACATCGGCCTCGTCGAGGCCGGTCTGCGCGGCGACTTCTGCGCGCGTCTTTCCGGCCCGCAAGAGGGCCTGGATCTCGCGCGGTCGAACCCGGTTGGTGCTCGGCGAACGTCGCGTGGCAAGTCGCACCTCTTGGGCGACCTCCTCATCGATCACGAGGCGAAACTCCTCGCCCAGCTCGTTCGCGAGCACGAGGGAACCGTCCTCGCGCCGCAGTACGCGCAGTTCATCCATTGCAAGATCCCTTCGGTATTCGCTCAAGCGTGCCATAGCTTGGCGTGTGAAGCCGGTATTGACGCGGGCGAGTGGGCCGAACCGGGGCTCCGGAATACGCTCAGAGCAATTTTGGTTTGCGTTCGAACGATCTATCGGGCAGACTATGGCCGCTCCCAAAGCCAGCCGCAACGAAATGCAGGAGAATTATGGCAACCGATTACGATGCCCCTCGGAAGAACGACGACGAAACTGCCGAGTCGATTGAAGCCCTGAAAGAGCGGGGCCCGTCGAAGGGAAGCTCCTCGCTCGACTCGGAGGACGCTGACAACCCGAGTTTCGATCTCGGCGGCTCAGACCTGTCTGATGTCGAACTCGACGTCGTCGTGCTGCCGCAGCAGGCAGACGAGTTCACGTGCGTGAGCTGCTTCCTGGTGCGTCACCGTTCGCAGCGCTCGCGCGAAACGGATCTCGGCCCGATCTGCGTGGAGTGCGACGCGTAGGTCACTTCGCCGCTGCCTGAAGCGCCTCAGCTAGCGCCACGGGTTTGCGGCTCGTCACAATCCAGTACGGGGTTGGATCCTCGGCATCGGTGATCTCGAGTTTGAGCCCGCGATGGATCCAACCGCGCACGACCATGAAGTTTCTGGCGTCAGCTCCGGGGCCAATCGCGTGCCGGAGCGCGTCGGATCCGAGGGGTTCGACCTCGCCAATCAAGTCGACAGAAATGCGGGCTCTGCCAGCGGTCAGCGTGCGGTCGCGCACCTCAATTACCGGGCTGAGCGCCACGAAGATGAGCGCGACGACGATGTACAGGCCGACCGCCACCGGAATGGCCAGGCTCTTCTCGATCGGCATCATGATGAGGGCTGTTGCGGGAATCAGGAGTAACCAGGCGCCGAAGAATGCGGGCCCTGGGAGCAGCCGCTCGCGAAAGCGTACTGCCGTAGTCTGTGCGGTCATGCCCCCATTATCTCCCGTCTGCGTTGGCAATGCTGAGTGCTCGCGCGGCCCAGGCCTTTCGCGGCGTTGCAGTGTCTTCGAGCGTGGCGCTCGCCGAATCAGATAGCCTGTGCGGGTGACTGATGTAGTACGTGTTCCCATAACAGCCAGCAACCCGCCACGCTACGCCCACGATGACGACGCGGGAGCCGACCTGCACGCTGCCGAGGCTGCAACCCTGCTGCCCGGTCACCGTGCGCTCATCGGCACCGGAGTCGCGATCGCGCTCCCCGAGGGGTATGCGGCGTTCGTCGTGCCGCGCAGCGGTCTCGCCGCAAAGCACGGCATCACCGTTGTGAACTCCCCGGGAACCGTCGACGCGGGGTACCGCGGCGAGATCAAGGTGACGCTGCTGAACACCTCTCTCGACCAGGCCTTCGAGGTTGCGCCGGGTGATCGGATCGCGCAACTGATCGTCATGCCGGTGAGCCGTGCAGTGTTTGTGCCGGTCGACGAGCTACCGGGAGGCACCGTGCGCGGCGCGAACGGCTTCGGCTCGACCGGGGTCGCCGCCGAGGCGACAGCAGCTGGCCAGGCAGGCGGCGCGGCCTGACTCGCCGCTGGAGCAAGAATCTAGGAGACTGAAGAGTATGAGCGAGCAAGACGTGAACGAAACACCCTCCGGGGCGACCACCAACGGTGACGAGGCCGAGGCGACCCCGGCGATCGATACCGCGAAGTCGGCGCCTGCCGACCGCGAAACCGCTGGCCCTTTCGACTTCTCCGAGGTGCCGACCATGCGCCCCTACGTCGACCTCGGCGGCATCAAGATTGCCCCGCGCGAGGGGCTGCAGATGCGGCTCGAGGTCGACGAGCGCGCGCAGCGCGTCGTCGCGGTGTCGCTCGAGTACGCGGAGTCACTGCTGCAGGTGCAGGCGTTCTCAGCCCCGAAGTCGAGCGGCATGTGGCACCAGATTCGGCACGATCTGCGCGCGCAGCTCGAGGCTCAGGGTGCGAAGGTGGGCGAGGAGGCCGGCCCGCTCGGAACCGAGGTCGTCACCGCAACGGCGGTTCCGGCCGAGCAGGGCGGCGGCACGCGCGCCGCGAGGTTCATCGGCGTCGATGGCCCGCGCTGGATTCTGCGCGGCATTCTCATGGGTAAGGCCGCGGTCGATGCCGCGACGCACGCGCAACTCATCGAGCTCTTCCGCGAGATCGTCGTGGTGCGCGGTGACCTTCCGATGCCCCCAGGCGATTTGCTGCCGTTGAAGGTGCCGGCTGGCGTGCAGCCAGGCGCGCAGAACCCGGCGGGAGCAAGCGGGAGCGTTCAGCAGCCCGGGGTGACCGAGGCGTGAGCGACAGCCGCGGCGAGGAGACTGGCGGCGCTGAGGGCGCCGGCGGTGCCCAGGGTGCCGAGGGTGCTCGTAGCGCCGAGGGCGCCCGCGGCGAAGCCGCCGCGGAGCAGCCCGAGGGCGTCGGGTCGCGGCTGCCGCAACTGAGCGGCGGGCTCGCGCGCGCCGTTCGCGCCGGCGCCGAGGGCGAAGACCTTACGGCCGCTGGCGTGTTTGCCGCCATCGGCGGCGTGAGGGGCGCCCTTGAGGCGATCATTCCGAGCCTGATGTTCGTGGTGCTGTTTGTGGTGACGAACGACGCGCGGGTTTCGGCGCTCGTGCCTGGCGGGCTTGCGCTCGCGCTCGTCGCGGCGCGGCTCGTGCGCCGCGAGACCATTGTTTCTGCGCTCTCGGGCATGCTCGGAGTCGGCGTCGCGGTAATCATCACGCTCATCACCGGCAGGGGAGTCGACTACTTCCTCTCTGGGTTTGTTGTGAACGTCGCCTGGGGTGCCGGGCTCCTTATTTCGATTCTCGTCGGGTGGCCCGCGATCGGGCTGCTGATCGGGCTGCTCGAGGGCGACATGCGCGGGTGGCGAAAGCGGCCGAAGATTCGTCGCACGGCGCTCTGGCTCACGGTGATGTGGCTTGCGCTGTTCGTGCTGCGGCTCGCGGTGCAGTTGCCGCTGTACCTCGCCGAGCGTGTCGAGGTGCTCGGGGTTGCCAGAATCGTGATGGGCGTGCCGTTCTTCGCGGTCATCATTATCGTGACGTGGTTCGCGGTGCGCAGGCTGCAGGGTTCATCAGATGATTCTCTGGGTGAAAAGGGCGTAATCTCGGGGGAGAACACCCCGTCAGCGTGACTGCGGAAGCCGCCGTGAGGGTGTAGGATTTATCTTGACATCGAGAGACTTTGGAGGAACCTCATGGCATCGATCAACAGCTTCGGCGCACGCGACACGCTTGCGGTCGGAGACAAGAACTACGAAATCTTTAAGATTTCTGAGGTCGCGGGCAGCGCGCGACTCCCGTACAGCTTGAAGGTGCTCCTCGAGAACCTGCTCCGCACCGAAGACGGCGCAAACGTCACGAAGAAGCACATCGAGGCGCTCGGTAGCTGGGATCCGTCGGCGGAGCCCGACACCGAGATCCAGTTCACCCCCGCACGCGTCATTATGCAAGATTTCACGGGTGTGCCCTGCATCGTTGACCTCGCCACCATGCGCGAGGCGGTGACCGACCTCGGCGGCAACCCCGACAAGATCAACCCGCTCGCCCCCGCCGAGCTCGTCATCGACCACTCGGTTATCTCTGACTCCTACGGCAACAAAGATGCGTTCGCGAAGAACGTTGAGATGGAGTATCAGCGCAACGGTGAGCGCTACCAGTTCCTGCGCTGGGGCCAGGGCGCCTTCGCTGACTTCAAGGTCGTTCCCCCGGGGACCGGCATTGTGCACCAGGTGAACATCGAGCACCTCGCGCGCGTCACCTTCACTCGCGACGTCGACGGCGTGACCCAGGCTTACCCTGACACCGCTGTCGGCACCGACTCGCACACCACCATGCAGAACGGCCTGGGCGTGCTGGGCTGGGGCGTCGGCGGCATCGAGGCCGAGGCCGCGATGCTCGGCCAGCCCATCTCGATGCTCATCCCGCGCGTGGTTGGCTTCAAGCTCTCTGGCAAGATCCCCGCAGGCGTGACCGCAACCGACGTGGTGCTCACGATCACGCAGCTGCTGCGCCAGCACGGCGTCGTTGGCAAGTTCGTCGAGTTCTACGGCGAGGGCGTCGGCTCCGTGCCGCTCGCCAACCGCGCGACCATCGGTAACATGAGCCCGGAGTTCGGCTCGACCGCAGCGATGTTCCCGGTCGACGACGTCACGCTCGACTACATGCGCCTCACCGGCCGCACCGACGAGCAGGTCGAGCTCGTCAAGGCGTACTCGCAGGCGCAGGGCCTGTGGCACGACCCGACGAACGAGCCAGAGTTCTCGGAGTACCTCGAGCTCGATCTCAGCACCGTGGTCTCGTCGATCGCCGGCCCGAAGCGCCCGCAAGATCGCATCGAGCTCACCAGCGCGAAGACTCAGTTCGAGACCGACCTGAAGAACTACACCGAGGCATCGAACCCCGCCAAGGTGAAGGACGACAAGGGCCGCGAGTTCGAGCTCGACCACGGCGCCGTGACCCTCGCGTCGATCACCTCGTGCACGAACACCTCGAACCCGTCGGTGATGCTCGCCGCCGGCGTGCTCGCGCGCAACGCCGTCGCGAAGGGCCTCCAGGCGAAGCCGTGGGTGAAGACCACGCTCGCTCCGGGCTCGAAGGTTGTCACCGATTACTACGAGAAGTCGGGCCTGCGCTCGGATCTCGAGGCGCTCGGCTTCTACCTCGTCGGCTACGGCTGCATGACCTGCATCGGCAACTCAGGCCCGCTGAACGACGAGATCTCGCAGGCAGTCAACGACAACGACCTTGCCGTCACCGCGGTGCTCTCGGGTAACCGTAACTTCGAGGGTCGCATCAACCCCGACATCAAGATGAACTACCTCGCGAGCCCCCCGCTCGTTGTCGCGTACTCGCTTGCCGGCACGATGGACTTCGACTTCGACAACGAGTCGCTCGGTCAGGATTCCGAGGGCAACGACGTGTTCCTCCGCGACATCTGGCCCGACCCGACCGAGGTGCAGAAGATCGCTGACGCATCGATCGACTCCGACATGTTCCGCGAAAAGTACGCAACCGTCTTCGACGGCGACGAGCACTGGACCGCGCTGCCGACCCCCGAGGGCAACACCTTCGCGTGGGACGACAAGTCGACGTACGTTCGCAAGGCTCCCTACTTCGATGGCATGGAGCTCACCCCGGCTCCGGTTGACGACATCACGGGTGCCCGCGTACTCGCCAAGCTCGGCGACTCGGTCACGACCGACCACATCAGCCCGGCCGGTAGCTTCCGCGCCGAGACCCCTGCGGGCAAGTACCTCGTCGAGAACGGCATCGCGGTTCGTGACTTCAACACCTACGGCTCGCGCCGTGGCAACCACGAGGTTATGATTCGCGGCACGTTCGCGAACATTCGCCTGCGCAACCAGCTCCTCGCGAGCGAGAACGACGGTGCGGGCGTCGAGGGTGGCTTCACGCGTGACTTCACGCAGGAGGGCGGCCCGCAGTCGTACATCTACGACGCGTCGCAGAACTACCAGGCGGCTGGCACCCCGCTCGTCGTGCTCGGCGGCAAGGAGTACGGCTCGGGCTCGTCGCGCGACTGGGCGGCGAAGGGCACAAGCCTGCTCGGCGTGAAGGCCGTCATCACCGAGAGCTTCGAGCGCATCCACCGCTCGAACCTCATCGGCATGGGCGTGCTGCCGCTGCAGTTCCCGGTCGGTAAGAGCGCAGATTCGCTCGGCCTCGACGGCACCGAGGCGTTCGACATTACCGGTGTCACGCAGCTCAACGAGGGCGTCACCCCGAAGACCGTGAGCGTCAAGGCGACTAAGGAAGACGGCTCGGTCGTCGAGTTCGACGCTGTCGTTCGCATCGACACCCCGGGTGAGGCTGACTACTACCGCAACGGCGGCATTCTGCAGTACGTGCTGCGCTCGCTCGTCTAAGCACACCAGCGACCGCCCTCGGTCGCTCAGCGAGAACCCCCGCACCTGCTGGTGTGGGGGTTCTCTGCGTGCGTGGCCGGTGTCGTGTGCAGTCGGTGAGCGCTCCAGCCGCGGAGCACCGGGTGCCACACGGGGAGTCGCTGCGCTACGCTGGTGAGCGCTACCCGAAGGAGACGAGCATGAACGCCAGGGTTGAACTCGCGGGGGCAATCATCGCGCACCGCTTTCAAATCTCGAAGCTAGCGAGCAGATACGACCTCGACGCGGTCGACACACTACTCGACGAAGTGGCACGCCGTGTGGCGGCGGGTGAGAGTGGGGGCGAGATCGCTCGAACGGTGGTGAGCTCCTCGCTCGGCGAAGCTCGAGGGCTGCTTCACGCCGGATACCGACGCGACGACGTCGACGAGTACCTCGAGCAACTTGTCAAACGGCTCGACGGCCTCGCGGGGTGAGGCCCGTGACCCGGTCGGAGTGTGCTCGGCTTTCTTCAGTAGACTGGGTGGGTGCTTGAGCGAATTACTGGACCCCGTGATCTTGACGCGCTGACCCTCGAGGAGTGCGTTGAGCTCGCGGCCGATATCCGTGAGTTCCTCATCAACGAGGTGTCGAAAACAGGTGGGCATCTTGGGCCGAACCTTGGCGTGGTCGAGCTGACGATCGCGCTGCACCGCGTGTTCGACTCGCCGAACGACCCCATTGTCTGGGACACGGGCCACCAGAGCTATGTGCACAAGCTGCTGACCGGGCGCAAGGACTTTTCTGACCTACGCAAGCGCGGCGGCCTCGCGGGTTACCCGCAGCGCTCCGAGAGCGTGCACGACGTCGTCGAAAGCTCGCACGCCTCGAGCTCGCTGAGCTGGGCAGACGGCATCTCGCGCGCCTTCGTGAGCACCGGTAAGCAAGACCGCCACGTTGTCGCTGTCGTCGGCGACGGCGCCCTCACCGGAGGCATGACGTGGGAGGCGCTCAACAACATCACCGATGACAACGACCGCAACCTCATCATCGTGATGAACGACAACGGCCGCTCGTATGCGCCCACCATCGGCGGTATGGCGCGCTTTCTCAACGGCGTGCGCGTCACCGGCAGCTATCGAGACCTGCAAGAGGGGAGCGAGCGGCTCTTCAACAGCTTCGGGGCAGCCGGCCGCACTGTCTACCGCGCCGCACGCGGGGCGCTGCGCGGTTTCGTGTCGCGGGCGTCTGGCAATCAAGACCTCTATGCGAACCTCGACATCAAGTACGTCGGCCCCGTCGACGGGCACGATCTCGCTGCCGTCGAGGTCGCGCTGAACCAAGCGAAGGCCTACGGCCGGCCGGCGCTCGTTCACGTGATCACCGAGAAGGGTCGCGGGTATGCCCCCGCGGTCAACGACGAGGCTGACCAGTTCCACGCCATCGGGCAGATTAACCCAGACAACGGGGCGCCGCTGTCGTCATCGTCTGAGCGGGGGTGGACATCGGTCTTCCGCGAAGAGATCGTGGCGCTCGCGCATAGCCACCCGAAGCTCGTCGGTATCACCGGCGCGATGCTCCGCCCCACGGGCCTCGACGCGTTCGCGAAAGCCTTCCCGCAGCGCGTGTACGACGTCGGCATTGCCGAGCAGCACGCCGTGACGACCGCCGCTGGGCTCGCCTACGGCGGCCTGCACCCCGTCGTCGCCATCTACGCGACCTTCATGAACCGCGCGTTCGACCAGGTGCTGATGGACGTCGGGCTGCACCGCGCCGGCGTGACGTTCGTGCTCGACCGCGCCGGCATCACAGGCCCAGACGGCGCGAGCCACAACGGCGTGTGGGATCTCGCCATGCTGCAGATCGTTCCGGGCATTCAGATCGCAGCCCCGCGCGATGAGGCTACGCTGCGCGAGGCGCTCGGAGAGGCCGTCGTGGTTGAAGATGCCCCGACGGTGATTCGCTACCCGAAGGGCTCGGTCGGCGCCCCGCTGCCCGCACTCTGGCGTACGGCAGACGGCGTAGATGTGCTCTTGGCGGGGGATCACCGCCAGACACCAGCCGAGGGGCCGCTCGCTGTGAGCGCAGACGTGCTGTTCGTCGGCGTTGGCCCGATGACCCGGGTCGCACTCGACGCCGCCGCGCTGCTCGCCGAGCAGGGAATCTCGTCGACCGTCGTCGACCCGAGGTGGGTGATTCCGGTACCGCCATCGGTTGTGCAGCTCGCAGACACCCATCGCCTGGTCGTGAGCATCGAAGATGGGCTTCGGGTGGGCGGTGTCGGCACGACCATTCGCCAGGAGCTGCGCGAGGCGGGCGTCGACACCGGCGTGAGCGAGCTCGGCACCCCCTACGAGTTCCTCGAACACGCCACGCGCGATGAGCTGCTCGAAGACGCTGGCCTCACGGCGGCCCAGATCGCCACCGAGGTGGCGGAACAGATGCGCGGCACGAGGCTCCCTGCGGCTCGCCCGGAGTAGCTGCCCCCCTGGCCCCTGGCCCCTGGCCCCTGGCGCCGCCCCTCACTCGCGCGTCAGAGTGTTTTGCGCGCGTCACCATCGAAATGCCTATCATTTGCGTGGTGACGCGGCGAAAAGGCTCTGAGACACGGGTAAGGGCCCCGAGAACGTGGTCCCGGGGCCCTGCGAAACGGCGTCTACGACTTTGCGGCGATGCGCGGGTCGTGGAAGGCGCCACCGAAGGCCCGCTCAGACGCGCCGACCCGGTCGAGGTACGGCGTCGCCCCGCCAGCCTGGAACGGCCAGCCGGCACCGAGAATGAGGCCAAGGTCGATGTCTTCTGCCGCGTGCACCACGCCCTCGTCGAGCATGATCTTGATCTCGTTCGCGAGCTCGTCCTCGACACGGCGCAGAATCTCCTCGGGCGAGACCGGGGTCTTCCCGAAGGTGAGCGCCTTCTTCGCCGACTTGGAGAGATCCTCGACCTTGCCGATCTTGTTCTTCACGAGCGGCTCGTCGAGCTCTGCGATCGCGTGCATGTTCGGCGAGGCGTAGAACCGCTCGGGGAACGCATTCACCATCGTGTCTTGCACGTGGGCTGCGACCTTCCATCCGACGAGATCAATGAGCTCGAACGGCCCCATTGGCAGCCCGATGGGGGCGAGCGACTGCTCGACCACCGGTAGCGGCGTTCCCTCGTCGAGCGCCCTGGCGGCCTCGCCCATCACCTTGGCGAGCAGACGGTTGACGACGAAGCCGGGGCGGTCTGCAGTGATGATCGCGCTCTTACCGAGCTTCTTTGCGATCACCATCGCGGTCGACAGCGCGGCCTCGCCCGTCGCGGGGCTGTTGACAACCTCGACGAGCGGCATGACGGCGACAGGGTTGAAGAAGTGGAAGCCGACGAGGCGCTCGGGGTGCGCGAGGTTCGCGCCAATCTGCTCGACCGACAGCGACGAGGTGTTGGTCGCGAGAATCGCATCTGGCGCAATGATGGGCTCGATCTCTGCGAAGACCTGCTGCTTCACCGAGAGCTCCTCGAACACAGCCTCGATCACCCAGTCGCAGTCTGCGAACTGCGATTTGTCTGTGGTGCCGGTGACGAGCGCCTTGACCTGGTTCGCATCGTCGCCAGAGAGCCTGCCCTTGGCCAGCATCTTGTCGATCTCGCCGTGAATGTACGAAACGCCCTTGTCGACGCGCCCCTGGTCGAGGTCGGTGATGACCACGGGAACGCGCAGCTTGCGCGCGAACAGCAGCGCGAACTGGCTTGCCATGAGGCCGGCGCCGATGATGCCGACCTTCTGCACCTTCTTCGCGAGCTCCTTGTCGGGAGTGCCGGCAGGCCGCTTCGCGCGCTTCTGCACGAGATCGAACGCATAGATCGAAGCGGCGAACTGGTCGCCCGAGATCAGCTCGGCGAGCGCGTCATCTTCGCGCTCGAACCCGGCCGCAACGTCGTTGTCTTTCGCAGCAGCGAGCAGATCGAGTGCGGCATAGGGGGCCTTCGCGGCCGTGCCGAGACGCGACTTCACCGTGTCGCGCGCGATCTTGATCGCGATGGGCCACTTGGTCATGCGCTCGATCTTGCCCGGCTCGTTGGGCCGCTCGACCTTGGTCGTGCCGGCGACGACGCCATCTGCCCAGGCGATCGACCGCTCGAGGAAGCTCGCGGCGCCGAACATCTCGTCGAAGATGCCGAGCTCGAGCGCCTGCGCGGGCTTGAGCATGCGGTTGTTCTGCAGCGGGTTCGACACGATCACCTTGAGCGCGTTCTCGATGCCGATGAGGTTCGGCAGCAGCGTCGCCCCGCCCCAGCCGGGAATGATGCCGAGGAAGACCTCAGGGAAGGCGATCGCAGCGGCCGAGGAGTCAACGGTGCGGTAGGTGCAGTTCAGCGCGATCTCGACCGCACCGCCGAGCGCGAGGCCGTTGACGAACGCGAACGAGGGGACCCCGAGCGTGCCGAACTTGCCGAGCACGCGGTGGCCGTACTGGCCCATCAGCAGCGCATTCTCGCGGGTCGCGAGCGTCGAGACCTTTGAGAGGTCGGCGCCTGCGGCGAAGATGAACTGCTTGCCGGTCACGGCGACGGCCTTGATCTCGCCGGCGGCCGCGCGCGCGGTGAGCTCGTCGAGCACGCGCTCGAGCCCCTGCAGGGTGCGCGGGCCGAGCGTATTCGGGCGCGTGTAGTCGCGCCCGTTGTCGAGCGTGATGAGGGCGAGCGTGCCGCCGGAGGGCAGCGCGACGTCGCGCACGTAGGTCTCGGTGACGACCTCGTCGGCCGACGCGTCGATGATCGGCGAGAAATCGATTGTGGTGTAGTCAGTCATCGTGATTACTTGCCCTTCTTGCCGTTGTAGTGCGGGTTCTCCCAGATCTGGGTGCCACCCTGCCCGAGCCCGACGCACATCGCGGTGATGCCGTAGCGAACATCGGGGCGCTGTTCGAACTGACGCGCGAGCTGAATCATGAGTCGAACGCCGGTCGCGGCCAGCGGGTGGCCGAGCGCGATGGCTCCGCCCCACATGTTGACCCGCGGGTCATCGTCGGCGATGTCGAAGTGGTCGAGCAGCGAGAGCACCTGCACCGCAAACGCCTCGTTGAGCTCGAACAGGCCGATGTCGGTGATCGACAGCCCGGCCTTCTTCAGCGCCTTCTCGGTCGAGGGCACGGGGCCGAGGCCCATGACCTCGGGCTCGACGCCGGCGAACGCGAACGACACCAGGCGCATCTTTGGCTTGAGGCCGAGCTCCTTGGCGGTGTCGCCCCCGGCGAGCAGCGACATCGTCGCCCCGTCGGTGAGCGGCGACGAGGTGCCGGCGGTGACGCGCCCGTGCGGGCGGAAGGGGGTCTTGAGCTGAGCGAGGCCCTCCATCGTCGTCTCGGGGCGGCGGCCCTCGTCTTCGGTCGCGACGCCCCAGCCGGCTGCCGACTGGAATGCGACGGGTACGAGGTCTGCCTGAATGTCGCCACGGTCGTACGCTGCCTGCACCTTCTGCTGGCTGAGCATGCCGAAGCGGTCGGAGCGCTCCTTCGTGAGCTGCGGGAAGCGGTCGTGGAGACGCTCCGCGGTCATGCCCATGTTCAGCGCGTCGGGGCTCACGAGCTTCTCTGCGACGAACCGAGGGTTGGGGTCGGAGCCCTCGCCGATCGGGTGGCGGCCCATGTGCTCGACGCCGCCGGCGACTGCGAGGTCGTACTGCCCCGCGCCGATGGCCGCGCCCATGAACGACGCCGTAGTCATCGCTCCGGCGCACATCCGGTCGAGCGCGAAGCCCGGAACGGTCGTGGGCAGGCCCGCGAGAATCGCGACGGTACGGCCAAGGGTGAGGCCCTGGTCGCCCTGCTGGGTCGTTGCGGCGATGCCAACATCATCGATCCGGTCGAGCGGAACCTCGGGGTTTCGCTCGACGAGTCCCTGGAGCGCCTTCACGGCGAGGTCATCGGCACGCGTTGCAGCGTACATGCCTTTTTCTCCGGCGCGCCCGAAGGGGGTGCGAACCCCGTCTACGAACACGACTTCTCTCATTGTGGCCACTTCGCCTCCATCATGTGGTGTGTTGGATGCTCTCATCCTACGAACTCGCCCTGATGCGCGCAGCCCGAGTGCGGAGTTCACGAGATATCGGCGGCCAACCACCGAGGAAACTTATCGCTAGTCTACAAAAACCGTAGCCAGTATTGGTGCGACTAGTCCAAGCTGCCAGGGTCGCGCGCCGAGCTCTGCGAGCCGAATGGCGATGCCCTCTGGTGACGTGTCGGCGGGGGGCTGCCAGGCGAGCTCGCGCACAAGCGCGGGGGCAATGAGGTTCTCCGGCGGCATGTGCTGCCGCTCGGCCTCGGCGGTGACCACCGCGCGCAACTCCGTCAACCGGTCCGCTGCCTCGGGGTGCCGCTGCGCCCAACCGCGGTGGCTTGGGAGCGCACCCGGTTCACGCTGCTTGGGGCCGGGCAGATCATCCGTC